>CAVQND010000017.1:0-179600 GCA_963713735.1 uncultured bacterium | reverse complement strand
GCAAAATCACTCTAACAGATAAGGAGTGCCTCATAAGCGCCCTCTCGCTAATTCTTGCCGCACTCTTCCTCGGTTTTGTCCACTAGGCCCTCAGTGCAGCTAGTGCCAGACCATGGCCCGCCGGCCAGGGTTTTCTGGATTGTCCCTTGGCTGAAGTCAAGCTGTTTGATTCTAGGCCCAAGCTTCGACGGAGGAGTGAACTGATAATAAACTATCCGGGATCTGCACCCGCACCCGGTCACTGCATATAGCGCCTCCGTGTAGGTGCGACACTTGCTTTGGAGGCACCCGAGATCCTCTTCCCAGTGTTCATCGGTAACGACCCAGTCCCCATAGGTTGTCTCAATGGTGTAGGATGTGGTTCCTGAAGTGCACTTCTTGTATAGGCATCTCATCACGCCGCCAAAGCCCGCCTTTCCAGTCCAGTCCATGCCGTCCTCGGAAGCTGGGCACGGTAGATTCGGCGAAACATCTTCGAGGCCGAGATAGTCCCACCGAGATACCACATTGTTTCGGCTCATAACGTAGGAGTCCGCAAGCGCACGTTGCCTCTTTCCTGTCTTGGGCTTCCGGCCAACTCCGATGCCAGACCTCCTAAAACCGAGATCAGTCACAGAATCTCTGCTCAGCCACCTTCCCGTGCTCGGATTGTAATAGCGGTAGGCGTAGTAAACCAGGTCGGTCTCATCATCCTGGAACTTAGTGGAGAACCGGAGGGGATTGGCCTTGGCCATGGGGCCGGTGGCGCGGAGGAGTTCAGCGAAGGGGCCGTACTCATAGACTGCGGACGTAGTGCCGTCAACGGCTTTGACCAAGCCGGCGACGTTTCCGTTCCCGTCGAAGGCGGCGAAGTGGACGCCGTTGGCGGAGTCGTTGACCTCCAGCAGACCGCCAACACCGCCCGCGCCTTGCGGCGTGCCGGAGAGGTCCAGGCCCCAGAGGAAGGACTGGAGGACTGAGGACGGAGAGTTGAGGGCGGCCAGGAGGTTCCAGCCGTCATAGGCGAACAACCTGGTGCTCTGGACGACGTACTGGGAGCCATTCCAGGTCGAGACGGTTTTCTGGACACGCCGGCCTTTGTAATCGTAGGTGAAATCCAGCTTGAGCTTCGAGGCGGAGGGGGCGGCGCTGAGGCTGGTCATGTTGATGAGGCGGTTCTCGGCGTCCCAGGTATAGGTCCAGCGGCCGTCGGTGAGCAGGTTGCCGTCGGGGTCGTAGGTGAACTGCTCCGCGGTTTTCGGCACGAAGAGGTTGCCGGCGGCGCTGGAAAGCACGTCCGCGCTTGAGCCGCCGGGCACTAGCGCCACGTTGGTCAGTTGGGCCCATACGGGGCCGTTGGCGTTGTTGACTGGGAGTTCAGCGCGGAAGTAGGTCCCTTTGCGGGAGGCCAGCGCGTAGGCGCTGTTGGTGCTCCACAGGGACACGTTGGCGCTCGCACCGGCCGTGCCGAGGGTCTGCACATAGCCGGGCACGTCCCGGCTGGCATATTGGTTGAGCCCAGCGGTGTCGGGGGTGTAGTTCACATGGCGGAGGTTGGCCCCGTTTTGGTCACCGCCCGCGTCGGTGGTTTGCCGGTTGCCGATGTCGTCAAACTGGTACTGGAACTGCTGGCCCGCCACCGGGCTGCCGTCGGTCCAATACTTCTTGCCGGACGTGACCTGCCCGAGTGAATCGTACCCGTAAACCCAGTACGAGCTGTCGGCCAGGGCCAGGTTGGTGCGCTGGTTGGCCGGGTTGTAAGCGTAGGCGGAGCTGAGGGTAGAACCCTGGGACGGCAGCGAGGAAACCTGGGTCAGGCGGTTCAAAAAGTCGTACTGCTTGGTCGTCGTCATCCGGGTTATGCCGTTGCTCGCAAACCCAATCTGCTGCACCAGGGGGGAATTGGCAAGGTAAGAATAGGTGGCCGAAAAGGGCCTGGCGCCGGAGTTGTCGGTGACCGTGTGGAGTCGGGACGCGGTGTCGTAGCCGTAAGAGACGTTGAGAGCTGAGGGTTGAGTGTTGAGGGAGAGCTGGGTGCGGCGGAGGTACTGGTCGTATGTGTTGGTCACGGTCAGGCCGGCCAAGGGATGGGTACCGCTGTAGCTTTCGGTGAGCAATTGGCTGGGATCGTTGAAGGCCAGGGTCGCGGTGGCGCCGCTGCCCTGGGTGACGGTGGCTGGCCGGCCTCGCCGGTCGTAAGTGTACGTGAGGCCAGGCGTGCTGTCTGAATAGGCGACGGTGGAGAGGTCGCCGACGCCGTTGTAACCGTAGGTTGTGGTGAGGTTCCGGGCCCACAGCCGGGCCTGCAAGCGGCCGGCCGGAGTATAGGTGTAAGCCGGGCCGGCGGCGCCGCCGCTATAGGTCTTGCCGGCCAGCCAGCCGCGGTAGGGGTCGTAATTCCAGGTGGTGACCCGAGGCCCGGCCAGGCTGCCAAAGCTTGACCAGTTGGTCATGGTCGCGAGCCGGCCCTGGGCATCATAGGCGTAGCCAACCGCGTAGGTGCGCGAGCCGTACGTGAGCTGGAGCAGGCCGTGAAGGGGTCGGTCCCGCATAATCACGTGTTCTCACAGGCCGGTGCTCCTGATGCGGTTCGCAGCGGAACCCGCGGCACCCATGCACAATTGCCGGGCGATCCAGCCCCAGGTCATGGCCGTCTCGATCCGCAGGTGCTTGGCAATCTTGACCTTCTCCGGATTCTGCTCGCGGACCTTGCGAGCCACGGCCGACAGATAGCCAGGCCAGGTGAGCTTGTCAACGGGATTCGAGCGGCATTCCTCGAGGCAGGGCAGCCGCTCGCTCGGCACAGTTCCGGCCGCGACGACCGAGGGCCAAAAATATGCGGCTATGCGGAACTGACCCCTGCTATGGGGTGGTTCGTCAACAGGAATGTTCGTTTTAGTTTCTTTTTCTCATTTTTCTCCGCTGCGGAGGTTGAATGTTGCGTTGCGTCTTGGATCGCCTCCTCTGGCGGAGCACCGGTCGTTGGACCTGGCTTAACCTGCTATCCGTACATCCTTTGCGGGATACACTATATCGTTTCCAATCCGGCCAGAGGAGCGCACGGAGACCAATCTTTAAATCGGGCCATCCAAAGGCCCAGGGGTCAGTACCGGTCTCCGTTACGCTCCAAAAGTGTCATGACGAAAAATGTTTAGCGTGGCTTATTGTTTACTTCAGCAATCTCGTTTAGTGTAGCTTATCCCTTACTTTAGCAGTCTCGGCCGGGTTCCTTTTGCCCGTGACAGGCCTTGCCCCTGCCCTCATGCTCCTGGCGCGGCTCGGGGGACAGGGGCGTGCAGGAGTGCAACCCGAGCACCGGGCCGCCCTTGGATTGCGGATGCATCCAGGCCTGTCCCGACCGCGTTTGGGGCAGGCCTTTCAGTTGAGGGATGGCTTCGCAACCCAAGGCCCAAAGCGAAAAACTCATCGTCTTTTTTCTCTGATCTTCTTTTGTGTTCATACGTCGCTTGGGATCTGCGTTCAGTCTTTAGAGTTCTGTGCGGCCTTGGTTTTCTTGGCCGGCGGCGCGGGCGCAACGGCCGGCGTCGCCGGGTTTGTTTTCAAGCCCAGGTCGGCGGCTTGGCAGCGGCCGGGTGCGCACTCGCCACCAGTCCACGCTGAACTGCCGGCCGACGGCCACGGCGATCTGCTTGCGTTTGGAGCGGGTGGTTTTGGGATTGGCCAGCACCGGCAGCCACTTGGCGACCGGCTTGTAGGTGGGCTGGTATTGCATCAGGCGCCAAGAGGCCTCCACCAGCACGGTGCGCACGCGCGGGTTGCCGTGCTTGTTAATGGACCCTTGGAAACGGCGCTGTGCTGAGCTGTCTTCCCGGGACACATTCCGGTGTAGCTGGCCACTTGCCGCCGGTTGTCGAACCGGTTCCAGTCAGCCACTTCTCGTTCCAACACCTCGTAAGTTAGCTTGCCCAGGCCCACCGGCAGGTCCGCAGGCGCGGCCTCCGTCAGGGCTTTACCCAGTGCTCTGAGCTCCTGGTCCACCGCTTCGATCAGCCGGCGCAACGGCTCCAACAATTCCAACACGATGGCCGGCAACACCAGTTCCTTCCACAGAGCCTCGGTCCACCAGATGCCCTTGATGTGGGCGCCATAATAAAGGGCGTGGCTGCGCCCTTGGGCCGCCAGGCGTTGCTTCTCCTTCTGCAAGCTCTCCCGCTGGCGAGAGCGACTCCGGGCTTGCTCCTGAGCTTCGGTGGGCACGCGCACCACGCAAAAGGCGTCCTCATTGCCGGCGACATACCGGTCCAAGCCCAGCACCAACGCCTTGGCGTCACGCTTGTCGGTCTTGACGTTCTTGCCGTACTCGTCCCAATCCCGAGGCCGCACCACGTAGTTGGTGATGCCAAACCCCGCCAGCTTCCGGTGCAAACTGTAGCCAAAAGGGCCCGCCTCGTAGCAACTGTAAACCTGCTTGGCCAGCGCCGTCTGTTTCCTGGCCCAGTCCAGGAACTGAGTCGGGCTGAACGCTTGCGCCGGCTGGGGTGCGCCCCCGTTGATTTGGCGTACCACCACGTAGCGATCCAGATGCACGTTGATGCCCAGCTTGATGACCTGATGCGGTCGAGGACCGCTCTCGCAGTTCGGAGCCGATGCACCGGCGACGCTCGGCACCTTGCCTGCGCTCAGGATCGTCTCGACCAGTGTATCAGTTTGTTCCTTGACCGAGGGTAGTGCTTGCTTCGCCGCGGCCTTCGTCCTATTTGTTTTCTCGTAAGTTAGTTTTATCATTGGTGGTCAGGTTGCCGAATTTTTCCCAGCCTGACCACCCCATGTTATCTTCACCTTCATGGCCTCCGTATGGCGTCCTTTTCGGTCGGAGCAGGTTGGCCCTTCGGCGGCAACGGATCTTCCGTCTCCCGGTAGGGCTTTTGCGACTCATAAAGACGCAGGCGCAAGGTCATGCCGGCCACAGCATTTGTCGAAGGTCCGGAAGAGGGCCAAAGCCTCCTTCTGGTACTGCACCGCCTTCGCGAACTCCCCCTGCGCAGCGTAGCCGGCCGCCAGGTTGTTGACGCAGCGCCAGTCCTGCCACTGAGTCATCTCGCAGGCCGCTGAGGCCAGCCGAATCGCTTCCTCAGGGTCGCGAAGCTTGTCGAGTGGGCAGGTGGCAAGGAGCCATGCGAGACCGCTCCGGGCGCTGGCGGAATGCTTGTCGAGCCTCGTCACCTCCCGAAAGTCGGCTATCGCCCTCTCCCAATCGTGAGTCTTGCCGGATAAAACCGCCCGGTTGAAGAGCGCACTCGTATAGTGAGGACGCAGCAGGAGCGCCTCATCGTAATCTTGCCTTGCCCGATCGAACTCGCCCGCCTCGGCGAAGGCGATTCCTCGGGAGACGAGACGTACCACGACGCATCCGAATGATCCAATCTAAGAGCCTCGCCATAGTTGCGGATCGCGGCAGCCCAATCAGCCTGCTTGCTGTAGGCAAAGGCCCGCGACTCGAAAATCTTTGCATCTTTCAGACCAAGGCCTATCGCCTGCGTGTAGTCCCTCACCACCTCGGTCCAAAGGCCCTTTCTGGCGAAGGTGGCGCCTCGGTTGTAAAAAGTTGTCGCATCCTTCGGGTCGAGTTTTATAGCCGCAGTGAAGTCGGAAATCGCATGGTCGAAATCACCCACTTGACAGAACTGCAAGCCACGCTCGCGAAAGGCGTCTGGAGAGGAGGGATTAAGGTTGATAGCCTGCGTGTACTCGGCGATGGCCTTTCGGTGCTCGCCGGCGCCCCGGAACGCGACGCCGCGTTGAAAATAGAGACGCCAATTCCGCGCATCAATGGAAACCGCCCTGTCGAGGTCTTCTATTGCCTTTTGCCATTCCGATCTGCTTGCGTGCGCGAAGGCTCTATTTTGATAAGACTCGACACTCAAGGGCTTTAGGGCGCTGGCCCGCGTGAAATCCTCGATTGCCTTTTGGTAATCACCCTTATCCAGGAGTACCGCGCCGCGGCGCATAAGGGCGGCGAACTCCCCCGGATTCAACCGGAGGGCTTCGGAGTAATCTGCGAGCGCCCTGTCGAGCATTTCCTTCCGCTCCCATATCGACCCTCGCTCAGGGTAAGGGGCCGCGACAAGAGGGCCGAGGCGAATCGCTTGATCGTAATCTCGAATGGCCCCGTCTAGATCACGCCGATCGGCCAACAGTGCGGCGCGCATGCGGAAGGGTGCCGGGGAACTCGGGGAAAGTTCGATGGCCCTGTCGAGATCCTTCATGGCCAGATCATAGTGCTTCAGGAGGCCGTGCGCGCCGGCGCGCCCGACGTAGGCCAGGGCATTGGTGGGGTAGGCTTTTACGATTCCTTTCCAAAGAACGAGGGATGGCGCGTAGTCACCGTTGGTGGCCGCCGCAAGGGCTTGAGCAAACAGCTTTTCCTTAGACATTGATGGCGTATGTTTCGGATGGCATCCAGCCGAGAGGACAAGCAGGCAAAGATGATAGAGCCGTAGTACGGTCGGGTGAGGGGTCCTCCCCCGTCCCCTCCGCGGCACTCCTTCTCGCCGGAAGATCGACCGGAGGCTCGATCGTAACCTGGTACCGCAATCCCTTAGCCGTCGAACGAGCGATCCTACGACGCGAAGGCTCGCCTCCGCAGACGGGTGCCCGTAGCGGTGCGGTGACTCCGCAGACCACGACGATCTGCCCGCATCGCGTCT
Source organism: uncultured bacterium (assembly GCA_963713735.1). Classification (GTDB taxonomy): domain Bacteria; phylum Verrucomicrobiota; class Verrucomicrobiia; order Limisphaerales; family UBA8199; genus CAVQND01. The sequence continues at coordinate 172,953 of CAVQND010000017.1, read as the reverse complement.
TGGCACGTTCGGTAGGTGCGCTGACTCAAAATGGGGCATACTCCCTTGGAAAGGTCACTGGACGCGGAGCGTTTGTGAAGACCGGAAAGACAGGGGCTGGACCGGGTCCCGGACCGGAGACCACCTGGATCGTCAGCGTCGGCGGCCTAACTGGGAAGAGCGCCAACGTGCCAAGAGGACCGTTCGCAACCCATGGGGCTTGACGCCACACCTCTCGCATTTGTCTATAATTTTCCTCCTGCTCGTGGATGTCGTCATAAATGTCGGTGATTAGCTGGAGAACATAGGTCTGGGGCGTGTTCTGTGTTATAGGCGTTGTCGGGCCGCTAAGCCAGGGACCCGGCCGTGGCCCTCCATTTCTGCCACGCAGAGTCTGCGACCGCCACACAGTCATGCACTCCGGCAGCCTCCACTGCTCCCATTCTCGGCCCTCGGGTTCGTAAGGCATCTCTTCCATCCCCGCCAAACCAAGGGGATCGACTCGCCCGATTGGGTTATTCCGTGCGTGGCAATACAGATTCAGGCCGCCGAATTCTCCGATGGGATCCCTATTTAGCCACCTCTGCAAGCTCGGATCATAAAACCTATAGAGGTAGTAATACAACCCGCTGTTGATGTGAATCTCCTTGCTTGAGAACCGGTACAAGTTCGCGGCGGCCAGGGGGCCGCTCTGGCTGAGAATCCTTCCGTAGGGGTCATAGAGATAGCTAGCCACGACCGCTTGGTTGGTGTTGATCATGGAGGTGATGTTGCCGTTTCCGTCGGCAAAGTAGCAGGCGTGGGCGCCGACGGTGTTGTCCGTGCGGGCCAGGAGGCCGCCGATGCCGCCGGCCCCTTGCATGGTCCCGCTCAGGTCGCGCCCGCGTGTGTAGCTCACCTTGGGTGCGTTGCTCTGGTCCAGCTCCTGGACGACCACGTTGCCGTCGTACACGTAACGCACCGTCGAATTGGTGCTCCACGCGCTGCCGTTCCAGGCGCGCTCAGTCCGCTGCCGCAGGCGCATCCTGCCGTCGTAGGTGAAAACGGTGCTCCAGAGGTTCGGGACCCAGGCGTTCGTCAACTCGTTCTTGTCGTTGTAGGCGAAATAACGGTTGCCGTCGCTCAGGAGGTTGCCGTTGCCGTCGTAGCTGTAGCTCACGCTGGCGGGCAGGTTCACGCTCTCGCTGGCGGTCGCCTGGTGGCCCTGGCCGTCCTGGGCCGTCGCGATGTAAGTGGCGCTTCCGTTGGGCAGGGCGGCGCCTGGCAGCGCCCATGTGCCGTCGCGGTAGCGCGTGGCGGTTCCGCCCGCGCTGCCCGAGATCGTTACGCTGGTTGCGGATGGGACCGTCCCGCCCGCCACCGTGAGCGTGCCACTGGGAGCCGCCGTGGCCAGTTCATTGGCGTTGTTGACGCCAAACGCCTCGACGAGCGCGTTGTTGGTCCGGAAACTGAGGTTCCCGGCCGCGTCATAGGCGTAGCCGAACTGCTCCTGCCAGCGGTTGGGCGAGCCGCCCGGCTCCTTGGCCTGGGCCGTCCTCAACTGCCCGGCGTTGTCGTACGTGTAGGTCAGGTAATCGCCGTTGAGCCGGGTCTGGTTCGTCCGCTGGCCGGCGAGGTTGTAGCCGTAGAGATGAGAGTTGAGGGTTGAGAGTTCTTCAGGGTGGTCGAGAGCAGCCGCGCCACGCCGTCGTAGGAATTGGCGACTGAGGCCCCGTTGGAGAGCGTGACGAGCGTGGGGAGCGTGGAGCGTAGAGCGGTGTAGGTGTAACCGAAGGGGCCCGCCCCGGACGTAACGTTGGTCAAGCGCCGGGCGGGGTCGTAATAGTAGCTCTGCGCCCAGGCTGCCGCGCCGTTGGTCTTCACGGTCAAGGCCAGCCGCAATCGGTTGGTATAAGTATTGCTCACGCTGACGCCGGTCCACGGGCCGCTCTCGCTCAGGGGCTGGCCGGCACCATCGTAACCATACCGGGTTACGCCGGCGCCGTCAACCATGTTCGTCAGCCGGCCGAGGAGGTCGTAGCTGTTGCGTTGGAAATTCTGGTACCAACTCGTGCCGTCGGGCATGACGCGGGCGATGAAGGACGGGAACTCCGTCGATCCCGCGTAATTGGTCTGATTCTGAGGTTTGCCCGCGTAGTCGTACCAGGTTGACTGGCCGGGTGCGTTGGTGTTCGTGTCCGGCGTGGAGGCTCGTTCCAGCGAGAGGGCGTTGCCGGCGTTGCCGGTGTTCGGGTCGAAGAGCCAGCGGCGCAGCAGGGCCAGGCTGTAATCGGTCGGTGTCAGGTTGCTGGGCTGTCCGGACTGGCGGTAGGTTCCGGACAGGTTGTCGTGCTGCATGGGGCTCCAGTGGAAGCTGTTGCGATTGTATTGGTCAACGTTGTCGAGCGTGCTTGACAGGTCGTATGTCGCGGGCATGTCCGAGTAGCTCGTGGGTATAAGGCCGCTGCAATCCTGGCGGTACAGGTACAGGTGCTGGCCGCCGGTGGGCAAGGTGATCTCTACGAAGCGGTTGACCTGGCCGCCGCCGGTGAAGAAGGTGCTCGAATTGGAGTCCACACCGCCGTAGCGGAAGGCGTTTGTGCCGTACGGCGGGACCCAGAGGCTGGTGATCCAACCCAGGCCGCCCGGGTCGTAGGCGAGGATGCTGGCTATTCCGGCCACATCCGTGATGTTCGTCAGGCAGCCGTTGGCGTCGTATTGAAGATTGGCGGTGCGGCCGAAGGGGTCCATGACTTGGGTGATGAGGTTCGTGAAGGCGGTGTTGGTGTAGGAGAGCTTGGTGCTCCGGCCATCCGGGTCCACGACGTTGGTCAACCGCACGCCCTGAAGGAACAGGACCAGTTGGTGCCGACCCCGAATACGGACGGGTCCTCGCCCAGGGCGCCGCGCTGCCGGTAGGAGAGCTGGAAGGCCACGCGCGGGCCCCGGGGCGGTTGGTAGCCCAGCGGCTCGTCCTCAAGGCGCAGATTGATGCACGGCTCCGACACCCACCAGACGGGCATTCCTGTCGCCCCCTCCGTTGCTGCGGAGCACCCCGGGCACCCTCCCCCGTTGATCCCCAGCCTGCCGGGGAGAGCTGCATTGGCCAAAGCCCCGCCGCTGCCTGGTGGGCAGGGGCACGACGTGCATTGCGGGGGATCCTCGTAGTCCGGGCAGACCGTGGGGGAGGGCGGCTCACAGAGTACCCACAACGGTTGCGGGGCGGCGCCGGCGTTCGAAGCCGTCACGACCAGGAGGAGCAACGCCGCTGCCAGGCCGAGCGGCGTCGACTTGGCGCCTAGCCTGCGCCTCGAGGCGCCCTCCCGACGCCCGCTAGAGGCGGTTTCGTTCTTCATGGGCCTGCAAGGGAGTTCCACTGCGGGGTGCGGGTTAGTCATAGGACGGAGCAGTTCAGGGTTTGATTCTAAATCAAAGGGTTTCTCGGTGATGTGCGTGGAGCGATGGCGGAGCCGTGAAATCGTTTTGCGCCCGGGGTTATGGGATATTGTAGTTGCCGACGGGCTCGCTGACCCAAACGTCAAACGAGCCCACCGAGAGGGTAGCGCTCAGCCTCACGCTGCCGCCGCCGGAGTCGGAGACGATGACGGTGTAGGTTCCCGCCGCCGAGGCCTGGGCGTTGTTGATGGTGTAAACGCTGTTCGTGGCCCCCGCAATATTGGTTCCATTGAAAGTCCATCGGTAGGTGATTGACAGCGGGTCCGCCGCCGCCACGCTGAAGGTCACGTTGGCCCCTGGCGGCACGCTTTGGCTGTCGGGTGCCATGGTGATTGAGGGCGGCGCTTCAGCAAAAAGGGCTTACGCTCCCCCAATCAACGATTTACCAAGCGCCAAGAATTGGCGCTGAGACTCGATCGCGTCTCAGGGCCGTGTCAGGGCTTGCGTGGGGTGTTATCCTGCCAGCGAAAGAAGACTAAGATGGCTGGCGACTCAAGAGTCCAGGCGCGGCAACGACAAGGCCTGCCCAATCCCTCTGGTGGCGACGGCTCCTTTTTGCTCCCAAGGCGCGACTTTGTTCCGGCTTACGTCAGGACCTACGAACTGGGGCAGCTTACGCAAAGAGTGGCGGCAGGCCGGGAACTTCTCCACGCTTGCAAAGTCTGCCCGCGAGATTGCCAGGTGAACCGGTGGGAAAACAAAACCGGCCTCTGCAAGACTGGCCGCTGGGCGCGGGTGTCGAGCGCCTTTGCCCATTTCGGCGAAGAGGATTGCCTGAGCGGCTGCAACGGGTCGGGCGCCATTTTCTTTGGCGGCTGCAATTTAGGCTGCGTGTTCTGCCTGCTGATCGCCATCCCAGGCGGTCTGCGCCTGCCGCTGGTCTATAATACTGGCGCTTACGACAGCCTCGAGAGCCTTCGTTTGATGGACGGAGTGGCGGACATTTACATGCCGGACTTCAAGCTGTGGAGTTTGGAGAGCTGCGCGAAGTACCTTCGGGCTCGCGATTATGCTCAAAGAGCGCGTGAGGCCATTAAAGCCATGCACGAGCAAGTGGGTGTATTGCGTCTGGACGAAGATGGCCTGGCCGTTCGCGGTGTGCTCGTGCGCCATCTGGTCATGCCGGGTCTGGTTGGCGAGACCCAATCCATCCTGCGATGGCTGGCCGGCGACCTGTCCCCGGATACCTACGTGAACCTTATGGACCAGTATCACCCCGCGCACAAAGCCGCAACCGAGGCGCAATTCTCAGAGATAAACCACCGCACCTCCCGCCCCGAGTTCCGACAGGCCGCGGAGCACGCCTCCGCCGCCGGGTTGTGGCGGTTGGACGCGCGGCGACCACTTTGAACTATGAGGAAGATGACCCTCAACCGCGGCTGCCTCCCCGGCAAGGGATAGCGCAGCGAGCCGGGGCGAGAGACACGGCCTTTCACTCCGCGAACTGGCCGACTGCGGCGGTTTCGTCTGAATCCCGGAAAATTCGGGGACTCAGGCTGCCCCGAGTTGCTCCCCTCGGGTTTTGATCGAAGCGAGAATTCGGCCCAGCCCCGCCGCCTTATTGAGGCTGCGCGGGTGAGGCGGCTGCCAGCGATTGCAGGGAGCGGATGCTGGCGACGATCCGCTGGTTGATGGCAGTGATGCGCTGGCGCGTTTCGGTGATCCGAAAGCATTCGGAGAAATCAATCGGCTGGCCGAACATGACAATCGGGCGTCGGAACAGGCTGCGGGGCAGCCAGCGCCACAGTCCCCTGGTTTTTGGTCCGCCTTTGCTGAAAATCCGTTCGATGCCGTGATGGTACACCGGGATGACGGTTATGGGGGACTGAGTGTGTGCGATCGCGTAGGCGGGACCGTTCTTGATGACCGAAAGGTCATCACTGCGGGTTCCTTGATAGAAGATGAGGAGATTGTTGCGTTCCAGAAAATCGACGTATTTGCGCATCAGCCAAGGATGATCGCGCCGTTCGACCGGCACGGTGCGGAGGAGAGTAAACAGCGTCTTGGAAAACCAGGTGCGGAAGAAATTTTCCCGGGCGGCGAAATTCATGAAGGGAAGGGACGGGTAAAAAATATTCTTGGGGAAATAGGCGGCCACGGCGATGAGAAATGAATCGTACATGGTGGTATGATTCGAGACGAAAAGCACCCCTTCCCCGCATCGAGGAATATTGTGGCGTCCCCGCACGCGGGTAAAATTAAAGGGGAAGCGGAAAAACAAAAAGGAGACGAAGCCGGTGCAAACCATGGCAACGTAGGATGCCCAGATCCTCAAACGTCCGAATATTCTTGTAACCGGCACGATGTGTGCAAGATTCCGCATGGCTCTTTTCTACCCTCTCCGGGCTGGTATTGTCAATTGCTCCTGGCGTTTTAGAATGCCAGCGGGTAGAAAAGAAAGGATTGTCCTTTGCCAATGAAAAAACGAGGCACACCGATGAAACCGTGGTTGCGTTTGTTTGTCCTGCTCGCGTGGGGGACGGGACCGGCGTGGGGAGCCATGCCGGTCATGGTGCAGGATTTTGAGAAGGCCGATCCGCCGCCCACGGTCTGGGTCGTCAATATCCCCCGGGAGAATGCCTCGGTCCAGCTTTCGACCGCCCGGCCGCACGAGGGGAAGCAGTGTCTGAAGTTGCACTACCACTTCCTGGGCACTGGCAATTTCCAATACCTCGGCATCCCCAACAAAGTCAGGATTCAAGCCCCCGTTCACAAGCTGCATTTCTGGCTCGAGGGGGACAACTCGAAGTGTTCCTATGGGCTGCAGGTGACCGACGCCGGCGGCCAGACGCACCAGTACAGGTCGCTGTCCACCGGTGCGGGCCAAGGCGGGATCGTCGATTTCACCGGCTGGAAAGAAGTCGTCTTCGACCTCGACGCTCCCCATGAAACGTGGGGCGGAGGCAACAACGGCAGGCTCGATCAACCCATCACCGCAATCATCCTTACCGTCGGCCAGCCGGTGGAAAGGGCCGGCGGAAAGGAAAAGCTGTTGTCCGCCGAGGGCGACCTGTGCTTCGATTCCCTCAGCGTGGACTCCGAAAAGAGCGCGGAGGAGACGTTAGCCATCCACCAGGTGTCCGTGGTCTCGCCGGAGTACTGTGCCGACGTGAAAGGCGACACCACCGTGACCCTTGCGGCCGCCGGCTTCAAGAGCGTGACCGTGAAATGCTGGAAGCCAGGCGCCGGCCTCGGTTCGGATTCAACGGTGGCCACGGTCGCGCTGGATGCCAAAGGCAACGGCTCGTTCGTTTTCCCGGCGGACCAGTACCCGCATGGCCCGGTCACGGTGAGAATCAGCGGCGGGAACGGCGCCGCCCAGGATAATTGCTATCTGCAGCTTTACAACCGGGGCGGCGTTTCCTGGAACGAGGGAATGCCCAAGGAACCGCCCCCGGCGGCCAAAGGCATGTCGCTGGTCTTCGCCGATGATTTTAGCGGTCCGCTCTCGATTTCCAGCACGGATCCGACCGCCAGGTATTACGACCACAAGCCGCCGGACGGGTCGCAGGACTTCAGCACGCTTCCGTTCTCCGGCCACGATTCTCCGAGGAACCCGTTCACCCAGATGGACACCTATTTGCGGATCAGGGCCAGCGAGAAAGCGCACAGCGCAGGCTTGAATTCCTCGATCAGGGGCGCCGCCAGCGGGTTCACGGCCACGGCGCCCTGTTACTTCGAGTGCCGGTTCATCGGCCCAAACGCGATCGGCACCTGGCCCGCGTTCTGGCTGCTGACGGCCGGCAAGAGCCGCACCAGGGCGGGCGGCGATGAGCTCGACATTATTGAGGCTTACGGCGGCGAAGGTCCCCGTGAGCCCAACGCGGGAGATACCTACATGATTACGCCCCACTGCTGGAACCAGGGAGCGGCCGGAAAGGCCCTCGAAACCCGGGCGTTCGCGGGGTTGCACAATCCGTGTCACATGCGCAAATTCGGCATCCCCTCCACGTGGTTCGAGACGTTCCACACGTACGGGTGCAAAATTACGGAGACCGACACGATTTACTATTGCGACAACATCGAGGTCGGCCGGCACGCTTCGTTTCCGCTCTCGAAAGAACTCCCGCTTTTCTTCCTCATCAATCTTGCGACCGGCGGCGGCTGGCCGGTCGATTTGTCCCGCTATGATGGCCTCGCCGACATGTACGTGGATTATGTGCGGGTGTATCAGGGAAAGAAGAGGACAATCGATTGACCCACACCCCTGTCCTCGACAGCGCAGGGACCGCGCCAGCGGCATCGCAGTCGCCCCCAATGAAGCAGGGATTCGGGTGGTTGCCTGGCTACGGCGTTTTCCTGAAGGATCCGGGCCCGCACCAGGCTCGCGCTGGACCGGGGCAGGCAACCTCAACTAACATCGGCGCGTGAAACTCAAATATCTTGCTCTCAACGATACTCTCTACCGCTATGTTTGCGCCTGCCGAACGAATGCCAACGACCCGACCCTCGCCGCCCTGGAGGAGAAGAACGACTCGCTGGGCGAGGTGACCAGCAAACAGCAGATCGGACCCGACCAGGGCAGCTTCATGACCCTCCTGGTAGCGGCCATCGGCGCTTCCTCGGCGATTGAAGTCGGCACCTTCACCGGCTACAGCTCCGTGTGCATCGCCCGAGGCTTGCGCAACGGGGGACGGCTCATCTGCCTGGACGTGAATACGGAATGGGGGGCGATCGGACGGCCCTACTGGCAGATGGCTGGCGTGGAAGACCGCATCGACTTTCGCCCGGGCCCGGCGCTCCAAACGCTTCGCAAACTCGAACCGGGACAGCAATTTGACTTCGCGTTCATCAACGCGGAAAAAACCGAGTACCAGGCCTACTACGAACTGATCCTCCCGCGCCTGCGGCCCAACGGATTGATCCTGTTCGACAACATGCTTTGGGCCGGCCGGGTGGGCGGCGAAACGCCGCTGGACCCGCAGGGCCGGGCCATCGATGCTCTGAACCGAAAACTCCCGAACGATCCACGGGTCGAAACCACGCTTTTGGCGATCGCCGATGGAATCCTGATCTGCCGGAAGCGGTAAAGCCGCGGCCCGAGCTTTCGCGGCGCCGGATGATAAAGTTGTGCGCCACTAGCCCCAATGCCTTTCGGAAATTCACAGTGTCTCGCTAATTTCTTGTCCCGGAGGGACATACGAGAATAGCCCAACGCTTTAGCGTTGGGTTAGCGGGTTAACAAGGGGCACCGTCCCGGAGGGACGGCTGAGATGCCGTCCGATCTCGGCCGTCCCTTCGGGACTTGTTCTCCCTGTACGGCTGGACCCAACGCTCAAGCGTTGGGCTATTCTCATGATGTGCCTCCGGGACAAGGGGCCGGTGAATTTCCGAAAGGCTTTGGGGCTAGGGCGGCGGCGACAATCGCACTTCCAGGGTTTTACGCCAACGCGTATGTGCGCCGGAAGTACCGCGAGGGCCGGACGCTTTAACGGCCTTGCGCCGGCCGGGATTTCCTGAAATAACCAAGACCGTGCAACTCAATTCAACGAAAAGGAACGTTATATGAAATTCTTGTTAACCGCCTCTTTGCTCCTGCCACTGGCGGCGGGCGGCTTCGCCGCCGATTCCCCACAGCCGGAAGAGGGCTTCGTGAGCCTCTTTGACGGAAAGACCCTCGAGGGCTGGAAGGTGGGCCGGAACGCCAACGTCTTTCAGGTCCGCGACGGCCTGATTGTCATGGAGTATCCCGCGACGGATCAAGGCCCCGCTCACTTATTCTATGATGGGGCCGTGAACGGCCACAGCTTCAAGAACTTCGACCTCCGGGTGGAAGTGATGACCTTCCCGGGGGCCAACTCGGGCATTTACTTCCACACGAGGTACCAGGAGGCCGATTGGCCCAAGTGCGGTCTCGAATGCCAGGTTGACAACAGTCATTCCGACTGGCGCCGGACCGGCAGCCTCTATGGCATCCGGAATATCTCATGGGGCCCGAAACGCCGCCCCCGGACAACCGGGAAAAGGTCACCATTTTGCCGAAGGCCCCGGTGACGGACAACGTCTGGTACACCCAGGAGATCATCTGCCAGGACGGATTGCTCACGGTCAAACTCAACGGCCAGACCATGATCGAGTACAGGCTTCCCAACGCGGATACCGAGCATAAGCTCCAGACCGGGATGAACTGGCTGCCGCGAGGCACCTTCGCCCTCCAGGGACATCCCCCGATGGCCGGCCATGGCAGCAAGGCCTGCTTCCGGAATATCCGCGTGAAGACCCTGCCCGACTGAGAGCGTTTTCCCAAGCGTCATGAAAACAGCGGACGGGAGGTCTTACCCTCAATGCGCCCTCGCTGTTTCGCGAACTAGGCGAGGGCATCCACCTCGCGCACTTCAATGACCTGAGGCTCACCCCCCCCCCGTCAACATGCTCATTTTCTTCGCCCTCACCCTCCAGCTCTGTCTCCTTGGAGGGACGTCTCCCGCGGGCACCGGGTGTTTCGGCCTCGCCCGCTTCGCTTCTGGCGGCCAAGTTGCAGCCTTATGTGGATGATCAGGAGGGTGATTGGTCCAGCAGTGATCCCGGCAGGGATTTCGATGCGGAAACGCCGGAATTGTCCATCAGGCTGGAGTCAAGTGGCTTCGCCTGTTTCCTGAATGGCAGACCATTCAGCCCAAACAGGGGCAGTGGAACTGGGAAGTCAGCGATAAGCTTGTGGCCAATGCCCGAGCCATCCATATCCATCTGATGGGCATCTGGTGTTACTTTGCCCCTTGGGCCTCAGCCGACGGCGGCACACGCAAGGGCCCGATTAAGGACATGCAGTACTGGCGCGACTACGTGAGCGCCACGGCCAGCCGCTATCGGAAGGACATCAAGTGCTGGGAGATCTGGAACGAGTTTGACACAGAATCTCCGCCAAAACTTCCGCTTCGACGCGATCGGCTCGCCCAACGAGTTCCTGATCAAAAAATTGCGCGTGACCAAACCTGCTCGTCCAGGCCCATGACTTCCCATGAACTCAATTGCCATATCGGTGATCCTCGCCGCGGCCTCGTTGACCGCCGGAGCTTTCGGTGGACAGGCTGGTTTTAAAGGCGTCACCGTCCGCGTCCAGGAGACCCGCGGCGGGCCGCAGATCCACGTGGATGGCAAGCCTATCCCGCCGCGGTTCTTCTTCGGCTCCATGAACAGCGGAACGATCGCCGCGAAATCCGAATGGACATCTCACGCCTTCGAGTTCCTGCCGGGCGACGTGGACGGGACCGGCACGCTGCACTTCCGCTTCGCGCACGAGCCCGGCGAGGTCTGGCTGGCCGACCTGCGCATCCAGGACGCGAAAACGGGCGAGGACGTCCTGCCCCCCGGCAGCTTCGCCACCGCAGAGGGCTTCGCGAAGCAATGGAACCAGTGGCCGGTCGGCGCCGCGAACACCGTCGGCGCGGTCGCCGTCGGCCGACGGGGCGGTCCACGTCACCCTGAAGCGCCCGCCCGACGGCAACTGGCCGGACTTCCACCTGCACAGCCACGCGACGCTCCGCTTCGCGGCCGGCCGGACCTACCGCTGCACCTTCCGCGCGAAGGCCGCGCCGGCGAAGGAGCTTCGCGTCGCGCTCTACAGCGTCGTCGGCGGTACCTGGAACTACATCGGCGGCCCGCCGGGCTCGTTCCTCAGCCAGGTCGCCCTCGCCCGCGACGCCGGCGTCAACCTGGTCTCCTTCTCCGCGCCCAACTGCTGGACGCCGCCCGGGACGCCGCTCGACTGGGCGCCGCTCGACAACCTCTGCCGGCAGATCATCGCGGTCAACCCGAAAGTCCTGCTCGTCCCGCGCGTCGAGGCGGACGCCCCGGACTGGTGGCTGGAGCGCAACCCCGAGGCGCGCATGGTCTACGACGGCGACAAGGTCGCCAACCACTCCTGCGTCTCCGACCGCGCCTACCGCGCCGACGTCTGCGCGCACCTGGAAAAGCTCTGCCGGCATCTCCTCGAAACCTTCCCGGACAACTTCGCCGGCATCCATCCCTGCGGGCAGAACACGGGCGAGTGGTTCTACCAGGACTCGTGGGCGCGGCCCCTGAGCGGCTACGACCCGGCCACCCGGACCGCCTTCCGGCAGTGGCTCAAGTCGCACGGCGACCCGCAGGCGGACACCGCGGAGCCGCCGACCGCGGACGAGCGCCGCGCCCACCCGAACGGCCTCCTGCGAGACCCCGCCCGGGAGAAGCGCCTGATCGACTTCGCCCGCTTCCAGCAGCAGGAGATGGCCGACCACGTCGCCGCCATGGCCGCCGCCTGCCGCCGCGGCACGGACGGCCGGAAGCTGGTCGTCTTCTTCTACGGCTACCTCTTCGAGTTCGCGCCCCTGCCGAACGGCGCGCCGACCAGCGGGCACTATGCGCTCTCCTCGCTGCTCAAGAGCCGGGACATCGACATCCTCTGCTCGCCGATCTCCTACACCGACCGCGAATGGATCGGCACCGCTCCCAGCATGACCGCCGCCGAGAGCGTCATGCGGGCCGGCATCCTGTGGCTGAACGAGGACGACTCGCGCACCTTTCTCGACCCGCGCAAGGAGGAGCACGTCCAGGAAGGCGGGCTGGTCGACCTGGAGCAGACCCGGCAGGTGATGCGGCGCAACACCGCGCAGGCCGCGCTCCGGGGGTTCGGGACGTGGTGGATGGACCTGCCGGCCCAGGGCTGGTTCAACGACGCCCGCATCTGGGAGGAGATGTCCCTCCTGCGCCCGGTGGACGCCGCGATGCTCGAGCGCCGCGCGGCCCTTCACCCCGGAGATCGCGGCCATCGTGGACGAGGAGAGCATGTGCCATCTGCCCGGCGGCTCGGCCGCGTTTGCCGCCGACCTGATCTACCACGGCCGCGCGGCGCTGGGCCGTTCCGGCGCGCCGTACGGCCAGTACCTGCTGGACGACGTCCTCGTCGGCCGCGTCCCCGCGAAGCTGCAGGTCTTTCTCTCGGCCTGGGCGCTCACCCCCGCGAAGCGCGCGCGCCCTGGCCGGCCAGCGCGGCCCCGGCGTCGACGCGCGTCTGGTGCTACGCCCCCGGATATCTGTATCCGGACCGGGCGGACGTCGCGGGGATCAAGGAGGTGACGGGCTTCGAGGCCAAGGCGGTCGACGTGGCGACGGCGGAAGCCACGCCCACGGAGGCCGGCAAGAAGCTCGGCCTCGCGGCGCCCTGGGGGCCGAAGCAGCCTATCCGCCCGCTCTTCAGTGTGACGGCGACGCCGGACGAGACGCTGGCGACGTATTCCGACGGCTCGCCCGCCGTCGCAGTGCGGCGCTCGGAGAAGGGGATCGACGTCTTCGTCGGCGTGCCTCAACTGACCCCCGAGCTGGTCCGGGCGCTGGCCAAGACTGGCCGGCGTGCACCTCTTCACCGAAGGGAAGGCCACGGTCTGGGCCGCGGAGGGCTATCTTTCCTTGCAGGCCCACGAGACCGGCCCGCTGGTCATCAATACCGGCAAGCAGGGCAGCGTGGTGGATGCGCTGGACGGGAAGCCGCTGGGGGAGGGCCCGGAGGTGACGCTGACGCTCAAGAAGGGCGAGGTGCGGGTGATCAAGTACTGAAAACAATGGATCTGGGGCATGCGATCGAGGTTGGGCTCTATGCGGCCCAAACGCGATCATCCAGATCGTCAGGCCAGTAAGCGCTCCAGTTCCTGGCGCTGGGTGAGGGCCATCGGTTTCGCCTCTCTGACGACCGCGATGTTTGCCCTCAACTGCTCCACGGAGGCCACGCCCACTACGGCCACTGAGATCGACAGGCCCAGCGTGTAGCGGAGCAGTAACGGCGCGTTCACCTGGTGCGCCGTCTGGTCGTGGTAGGAGCGGAGGACCTTTTGCAGCGGGTTGCCCGCCGCCAGGCAACCGTTGCCGCCGCCCATGACTTTCATCGCGATCACTCCCATCTCTTTCCGGTTGGCCGCCGGCAGCAACTCCTCTCGAAACGACTGGCGGCGCGAAACCGGGTTGAGCGTTGTCAGCAGAGTATCGAATTCGAACATTTCAACGGCCTGGCGCAGCTTTCCGGCGCTATCGTGGCCGGTGAGGCCGATGAACCGGGTCACCTTCTGGTCACGGAGCTTGTGCAGAGCGGCAAGGACGCCGCCCGGTTTGCCCCAGGCAACCAGATCCTCATCGGCGGAAACCGCGTGGATTTGAAGCAGATCCAGGCGGTCGGTGCGCAGGCGTTTGAGGCTCTGCTCGACGCTGCGCAGGGTGCCGTCATAAGTCCGGTCATTGGTTTTGGTGGCCAGGAAAACCTCCTGGCGGCGCCGGGCCAGGACTTGGCCGTAGTTGGTCTCCGATTGACCGTCGTTGTAGTCCGGAGAGGTGTCGAAGTAAGTGATTCCCAGGTCCAGTGCGGTATCGGCAATCGCCACCGGGTCGTGTGCAGGAGAGGGCGGGAGTTGCATGCCGATGACGCCCCCCAGGGCCAGCGCGCTCACGTCAACACCGGTCCTGCCCAAACGCCGCTGGGGGAGTTTCAGTCCGGTCTTGGTGGCGGCGGAATCCGCAGCGCCCAAATCAGAGACCTGGCTGCCCGCCGCACAGGCAAGAGCCAGTGATTTAAGAAAGTCGCGTCTGTTCATAGTGTGATCGTTGGAGCTTTGAATCAGGTTTCGGCATGTCAGGTCAGAGCAGGCCGTGAATGAGTTTGCCCGCCTCGCCGTTGTGCTGAAAGCCGGTGGCGTCGCTGCGCGACTGATGGTCCAGCATAATGATCTCGGCGCGGCGGCAGACCTCCCTGTAATCGCGGAAACTCTGAGACTGCCCGGCAATGGAGCCGCTGTTCATGCCCACCCAGATGCAGTCGGGGCCGCCGGCGGCTTTGGTGACTAGGTTGTTCAGGTCCCAGAGTTCGAGCCGACGCTCGTAATTCCATTGTATCCACTGGCGGTAAAGCGGATTGTTCCAGTTCTTATCAGGGGGAATCGCCTGGCCGGTCCGCTGGCGAAATCGTTTCCGGCAGTTTTCACAGGAGCAGGGGCTGCCTCGGCCCAGGCCGCTCCAACTGTTGTCCGTGTAGCCCTCCGGGTCCATTTCCGTAATGTTCGTCTGGCCCCAGCGCAGCGTGCGGCGATACCACGGGAGGGCCGTGGAGGTTTGCCCGGGCGGCTCGCTCGCGGCAACGCAGTGAAGTGACGATCCGGCCAGGGCGGTGGCGGCCAGCGCGGTTTGCTTCAGGAAGTCACGGCGTGTCGGCAACTCAGTCATAGGTTGGCTCCTGCGCGTTCATCAGAAATCAATGGCGATGATTTCATGGTCGAGGATGGAGGGCACAGTGACCCGGACTCAACCTTTCGTGGCTTCCCGGACGGCGCGTCCAGCCGCAGTGAGATTGGCCAGCCGCATCTCGGAATACTTGCGCGAGAGGATAATCCCATGCGCGCCGGCTTTGAGGGCGGCAAGCGTGGCCGCGTAAGTGTCATCGGGCGACGCCTGGCGCGAGTTCCTGCCGGTGGGAATGCCGATGTCAATGCCCGGCAGGACGCGGCATTTGCCCTGCACGCCGGCCAGGGCGCGCCGGGTTTCGCGGGCGACGTAATCAGGCGACAGCCCGGCGGCGGCCAGATCGTCGAGCCTGGCCTCGGCGCCGTAGTTGAGCAGGTGGTTGTTGAAGCGCAGCAACTCTTCCTTCGGCACGTCCCGGAAAACGGTCGAGCCGAGGTTGCGGATGAAGCTGGCGTAACGCTCTCCGCCGCAGTTGTTATAGACGACCACCTTGAGGAAGTCCGCCTCGCTCAGCCAGGTCTTCGTAGCGGCGCGTGGCCCGGAAGATGGGGTTGAACGAGTTTACGTGCTCGATATGGAAGCCGACCTGCAACTCTTTGCGCACGGCCTTGACGGCGGCGTTGACCTCGGCGAGCACCTGGTGCTTGCCCAAATCGAATAGCCGATCCCAGGCAACGATCTCCGGCCATTCGACCAGCAGGCGCCAGAACTCGACGAAGTAGCCGTCGCTCGGCCGCTGGCCCTGAAGGGACGCCTCCACAAACTCGTCGAGCCTCCGGTAGCCCTCGCGGGCGCGGTTGAAGTCGATGCCCCGCTCGCGCGCCGCCCGCTGGTGGTGCTCGCAAAAGCAAGTGACGCGTGATGAGGCGATGCTCTGGGCGTGGCTGGCCCCGAGCGCATTGAGGAGTGGACCGTTCCGCTCGTTGAAGAACAGAATGCCATCGATGTCGTATGACTTGCTCAGGTCAGTGACCAGTCCGGTCCAGAAGGCGCGCACGTCGGGGTGGAAGAGGCAGAGCGTGCCGGCCTTCCGTCCTTCCAGGTCCACTTCGGCGACCTCTTTCACGCCCGGCACATCGGAGCGGAACACGTCTTCCACCGAGCAGAAGCATTTCATGCCCCGCTTCTTGGCCTCGGGCAGGACGGCTGCCACGATGTCCAGGTCGCCGTGGTCTGGGGCGCGGGTTTGCTTGAGCACCGTGTGGCGATAAAACTCAGCGTGCGGCGTGGCGTAATTGCCCCCGTGGAAGAATTTCTCGTCCGATTCCTGCGCCCCATGGCCGGGAAAGGGATGGCCTGGAATCTGCCGCCCAGCCAGGCCTCGACCGAAGGTGAAGGTCGTCAGAAAGAGGGTGTCCGCGCCGGCGTGCTCTTTGAGGAGGTCGAGCACCTTGCCAACGCCTTCGTCCACGAACGAGACGGAGCCCACCTGGATGCCGATCATCCTGCTTGGTGCCGGCGGTGGTGCGGTGTCAAGCGAAGCAACACCAGCGACTGGCCCGGCTGCGGTAAAGGCAGCCAGCGCTGCGGTGTTCCCCAGAAACTTCCGTCGTGAAACGCCGGCGGTGGTTGGGCGTGTTTTCATGGAACGGTGATTCCTTTCGTGGCTAAGCCGAGCGTTCGCTTTTCAGGTAAGCCGCTTTTTCCAGCCAGCCTGGATTGACTTTCACTCCCCACCCGGGACCGTCCGGAATCTTGACCTTGCCGCCGTTGACTTCCAGGGACGGGCTGTAGAGGCCCTCGCCGGCATTGGCATCTTCTTCAATGCTCCACTCGACGAACGGCCCGGCATTCGGAATGGCGGCCATGAAATGCAAGGAGAATAGCGTCACCAGCGACAAGTGAGACGAGTGCGGCACGACCAGCTTGCCCGCCTCCTGCCCCATCTTGGCCACACGCCAGGCCCGGGTGAAACCCCCGATATAGCACAGGTCCGGCTGCAGGATGTCCACCGCATTCATGCGGATCATGCGCCGCCATTGGGCGAGGTCGTTGTCCTGTTCGCCGCCCGCCACATGCATCTTGAGGGCGGCGGCGACTTCCGCCGTCCACTCCAACTCCCAGTAGGGGCAGGGCTCCTCGAACCAGAAGTAATGGTGGTCCTCGAGGCGCCGGCCTACCTCGATCGCTTTCGGGGGCGTGAAGCAACTGTTTCCGTCGCCCATCAACCGGATGTCGTCCCCCACGGCCTTGCGGACGGTCGGGATCAACTTCTCGGTCCGGCCGGGTGACGCATCGCGGTCGTGACCGGTCGGCACGCCCAGGCGAACCTTGAAGGCCTTGAACCCGCGGGTATCCCGCAGCTTCGCCATTCGCGCGGCTTCGTCTTCAGGTGAAATGTCCCGCCGCATGCTCGAGCCATAAACCGGGAACGGATCGGTCTTGCCGCCGACCAACTCGCAAACCGGCTTGCCTTTAATCTTGCCGTAAAGATCCCAGATGGCGGTATCGACCCCAGCCAGCGCCCGGCACACGTACGTCCAGGGAAACTTCATATTGGCGTCAATGACGCGGTCCACCAGGGCGTCAATCTGCGCCGGATCGGAGCCGAGCACCTGCCGGGCGACCTGCCGGTGCAACACCGTGGCGGTAATGTCCGGCTCATACGAAGAGAGCTGTCCGTAGCCCTCGCGTCCGTCGCGGGTCGTGACCCTCACAATGCCGTACTGCCCTTGAGTCCAGGACTCGACTTTTGTGATGGTCAACCCCGGCTCGATGATCCGGAATTCCGCGTAGTCCGCAGTGCGTCCCAGGTAGGGGTAAGACCTGGGCGCGCTTGCAGCCGAAACCAGGCCGGCGGGCAAAGTGGAAATCCCCGCCCACGCGGCCGTGCTCTTCAGAAATTCGCGTCTTAGGATTTTCATAGCAGAGTTATCGTCGGATTCAACCATAGGTTTGGAGGCTTTGCGAGGCTAAAGCAGGCTAAGCCAATGTTTGCGGTCCCTCTCGGACCGGCGGTCGGGGAGCTCGACCGAGTTCGACTTCATGGGAAAACCCATTGACAGGAGGTTGAGATCCTTTGCAGGTTCTGTGGCTGCAAGATATGATGAAATTACCGCTTCTGTTTCTTTCCTGTATGAGCCTGTTTATGACCGCCGCGTCTTTCTATGCTGGGGCAGCCGAGCCGGAAGTGCTTCAACCTGTGGGGCATCCGCACGCCGGGCTGCGCGTGGCCCTGGCTCAGCTCCCGATCGAGGATGGCAACCTGGATCAGAACATGCGCCTGGCGGAGGAGGCCGCCGGAGAAGCGGCGCGGCAAAAGGTCGATTTCCTCAACCTGCCGGAAGCCGCCGATTGGGGGTGGCTCTACCAACAGGCCCGCCGGGATGCCCTGCCTATCCCGGGGAAATACACCGACTTCCTTGCTGCCTTGGCCAGGCGGCACCATATATGGATTTCCGCCGGTTGCCTGGAAAAGGATGGAGATAAGGTCTATAACTCGGCAGTCATTATTGACCGCACCGGCCGGATCGTGCTCAAGCACCGGAAAATCAACACCCTGCCGTGGCTGACCAAAGACCTCTACGACCGCGGCAACCCCGAAGACATTAGGACGGTGGATACCGAGTTCGGTCGCCTCGGCCTGACCATCTGTGCGGATAACTTCAATCTCAAGAATCCGCAACGGGTGGCGGATCAAGGGGCTTGGCTGTTGATCGCTCCGCACGGTTTTGCGGACGAGGAGAGCAAGCTCGAGCCGAACTCCAAAGCCTACCAAGACCACATCCGCAAGGTGGCCGGAACGACCCGGCTTTGGGTGGTTGGGACCGATGCGGTCCTGGGCGCCGTCCAAGGCGGCGCCTGGAAAGGCCGGCTCCACTCGGGCTGCTCCGTCGTCGCCCGCCCGGACGGAACGGCAGCCATCGTGGCGGAGTTTAGGCAACCCGACCTCATCGTCTTCGATATTCCGGCTGGGAAGTAGTCAAGTCGCGAAGAAGCCAGCGTTAAAAAATGGTCGTGCCTCCGCTCCACTCGACCAATAATATGGAAAACGTGAAGAGAATTGTGACGCAACCTCAATCTCCGGTTCTCCTGATGATCCTCAGGACCTTTCCCAACTTGTCTGCCTGGCTTTGCCTAATCGTGTCGAGCGAGTGGGTACTGAGGGCAGAGACGAAACCGACTGCGCCAGCCAATGGAGAGGTCGAGTGGTCTGTCATGTCGAAGAAAGACTATCGAGACCCGTTCAACGATGTCGAAGTGGATTTCATCGTGACGGCACCCGACAACCAGAGGCTGCGGGTGCCCGCATTTTGGGCGGGCGGTCAGACCTGGCGTGGACGCTACTCCTCGGCGACGCTGGGGGTTCATCGCTTTCGCACGGAATGCTCCGACACCAGCAATACAGGACTGCACGGCGTGGAAGGGCAGGTGGAGATCATTGCCTATCGGGGAGACAATCCGCTGTTTCATCACGGCGGCCTGCGCGTGGCGGCGGACCACCGCCATTTTGCGCACGCGGACGGCACGCCATTTCTATGGCTCGGCGATACCTGGTGGATGGGTTTGTGCGCGCGGCTCAAATGGCCCGAGGATTTCCAGACGCTGGCCGCCGATCGAAAACAGAAAGGGTTCAACGTCATTCAGATCGTGGCGGGACTTTATCCCGACATGCCCGCGTTCGACGCGCGCGGCGCCAATGAAGCGGGGTTCCCGTGGGAAAAAGACTACAGCCACATTCGTCCCGAGTATTTCGACGCGGCGGATCGGCGCATTTTTTACCTCGTCAACCAGGGCTTCGTGCCCTGCGTGGTCGGTGCGTGGGGTTATCATCTGCCGTGGTTGGGCGCGGACAAAATGAAAAAGCACTGGCGGTATCTCATCGCGCGGTGGGGCGCGTTGCCCGTGGTGTGGTGCGCGGCGGGCGAAGGCACGATGCCTTTCTACCTATCGAAAAATCCCGCAGCCGAGAGCGCCATGCAGAAGCGGGAGTGGACGGAAGTCATCCGTTACATCCACGCCACCGACCCGTTTCATCGCCTGGTGACGATTCACCCGCCGAGCCGCGCCCGCGACACGGTCACGGATCCCCGCGTCCTGGACTTCGACATGCACCAGAGCGGTCATGGCGAGCCGGCCCCCCGCCACGGCGCTCTGGCGCTGGGCGCGTATCGTAGCGAGCCGATCATGCCTGTCATCAGCGGCGAAGCCCGCTACGAGGCGCTTGATCTGGGCCGCAAACTTGACGCCACCGATTCGCGTCAGGCCTTCTGGGCGCATCTCATTAATGGCGGCTGCGCCGGCCACACCTATGGCGCCAACGGCATCTGGCAGGTCAACCGTCGCGACCAACCTTACGGCCCGTCGCCCGGAGGCAACAACTGGGGCACGACACCTTGGGACGAGGCGATGCGACTGCCTGGCTCGTCGCAACTGGCCGCCGCCAAACGCTTCCTCGAATCGCTCCCTTGGCACAAGCTTGAGCCGCATCCTGAATGGATCGACTGGGCCACGCCAGTGAACCCGCCGCTCAGTTTCGCCGGCGCGCAGTGGATTTGGTTTCCGGAAGGAAATCCCAGCCAGGACGCGCCGGTAGCCAAACGCTTTTTCCGCCGCCGGTTCGAGTTGTCTGCTGGCCAGCGCATCGCCGGCGCGCGCCTGCGCGTGAGTTGCGACGACCGTTGCGCCGTCTGGCTCAATGGGGAAGCCCTGGGCGAACACGCCAACTGGCAGACCGGACGGGAGTTTACCGGCGTGGAGAGAAAATTGCGCGCGGGGCAAAACACGCTCGCCATCGAGGCGGAGAACCTTCCCGCGCCCGTGACGAAGAACCCTGCGGGCCTGCTCTTCCGGCTCGAGGTGCAGTTCACCGACGGCACCACGATGCGTGTGGACAGCGATGATGCGTGGCAGGTGGCGAAGACGGCAACTGGCGGTTGGCAACGCGGTGATTTCGATGCGCACGATTGGGCCGCGCCGAAATTGCTGGGCGCTTATGGATGCGCGCCCTGGGGCACAATGGCCGGCCAAACCCAACTCGCGCCGCCGTTTTGCGCGGGGGTCACAGATGAACTGCGCCTGGTCTATCTGCTCGAACCGCGCGCAGTCCGGATCAGCGCTCTCAAAGCGGGGACGCGCTACCCCGCCGCGTGGTTCAACCCCGTGGACGGAGTCCGCCAGCGCGCATTCGAGTTGGCCGCAGACGCGCAAGGCAAAGCGGTGGTTACGCCGCCCACAGATGACGCGCACGACTGGGCGTTGGTCATCACTCAGAGCAGTCCAGCCCCTCCGCTTGAACGCTGAGCTGGCGGCCACTATTGACCAGGTGGAACCGGCGGGCTAAAACACGGACCTGTGATACGAATTCCACAATTCGAGTTGGTTCTGATTCTCCTGGCCTTCGCGCTGCCGGCCGACGCGGCTTCCTATTACACGCAACGCCTGGAAGATCCCAAGGCGGTGTATGTCACCAGCCCTGGTTCCGGGGATGCCACTGCCCTCCTGCAGCAGGCGATCAATCGCGTCCAGGAGACGACCGGCCAGGGCATTGTGCTCCTGGCCGAAGGCCGCTATCGCCTTACCAACACCCTGTTCATCTGGCCGGGCATCCGCCTGATCGGTTGCGGCGCCACGCGGCCCGTCATCGTTTTGCCCGCCAGCACTCCTGGCTTCCAGGATGCCTCGCGCGAGAAGGTCATGTTCTTCTTCGCCGGCGCCGGCCCGGCTTCGGGCGCGGCCGCCAGCGCAATCCGGAGGCCGCCAATCCCAATGCGAGCGTTCCCGACGCCAATCCCGGCACGTTCTATTCCGCGCTCGCCAACGTAGATATTGAGATCGAGGACGGTAATTCCGGGCGCCGTCGCCGTTCGCGCGCGTTATGCCCAGCACTGCTTTCTCGCCCATATTGATTTCCGCCTTGGCCCGGCGCTGGCGGCCATTCATGAGGCCGGCAACGTAGCCGAGGACATCCGCTGCTTTGGCGGGCGCTACGCCATCTGGACCTCGAAACCCTCGCCCGGCTGGCAGTTCACCGTCATCGATTGTCTCTTCGAAGGCCAGCGCGAGGCCGCCATATTCGAACGCGAAGCCGGCCTCACCCTCATCCGTCCCCAGTTCCGGCGTGTGCCCACTGCCGTCGCCATCGAACCCGGTTATGCCGACGAACTCTGGGTCAAAGACGCCCGCCTCGAAGAGGTCTCCGGCCCGGCGTTCGTGTTCGGCGTCGAGAACAACCCGCGCAACGAGATCAACGTCGAAGGCGCCGCTTGCCGCGCCGTGCCTGTCTTCGCTGCGCTGCGCGAGAGCGGCACAACGGTTCGTCGCTCCGCGGATGCCGGCCGAACCGGGTGCCACAGTTTCATCGGACACCTACGTCGTGGAGAGTTTACCCACGGGCTGCACTACGCGGACATCGGCGCGGCCCCTCAAATCGCGACCTCATTTAGCGCGCATCCCTGCTCCGGCGCTGCCGTCGCCCGTCCCGTCCGACCTGCCCGCCCTTCCTGCCGGCGATACCTGGGTGAACCTGCGCGACCTCGGCGCCAAAGGCGATGGCGTCACCGACGACACGGAGGTGCTCCAAAATGCCATCGCCAGTCATCGCGGCGATTTACCTGCCCTCGGGCTTCTACATCGTGCGGGACACGCTCACCCTGCGTCCCGACACCGTGCTGATTGGCCTCCACCCCGGCGCGACGCAAATCATCCTCCCCGATGACACGCCCGGCTATCAGGGCATCGGCAGTCCCAAGGCGTTGCTCGAGGCGCCCAAGGGCAGGCCGCAACATCGTCCTCGGGATTGGCCTCTACACCAGCGGCAACAACCCGCGCGCTGTAGCCGCCCTCTGGAAGGCGGGTCCCAACTCGATGATGAACGATGTCCGCTTCCTCGGCGGCCACGGCACCCCCAAACCCGATGGCTCCCGCGAGAATCCCTATAATGCCAACCACACCGCCGATCCCGACCCCAATCGCCGCTGGGACAGCCAGTACCCCAGCCTTTGGGTCACCGGCGGCGGCGGCGGCACTTTCCTTGATCTCTGGACTCCGTCCACCTTCGCCCAGGCCGGCATGCTCGTCTCCGACACCGAAACCGAAGGCCGCGTCTATCAGATGTCCAGCGAGCACCATGTCCGCCACGAGGTCCAAATCCGCAACGCCGCCCACTGGCGCTTCTACGCCCTTCAGACCGAGGCAGAGCGCGGTGAAAGCGGTTTCGACCTCCCGCTCGAAATCGAATCGTCTCACGACCTCACCTTCGCCAATTTCCACATCTACCGCGTGATCAGCTCCTTTCAGCCCTTCCCCTGGGCCGTCAAGGTTTCCGACTCCCGCGACATCCGTTTCCGCAATCTCCACTGCTACAGCAACAGCAAAGTGAGCTTCGACGCCGCCGTCTATGACCAGACCCACGACGCTCAGCTCCGTCAGCGCGAGTTCGCCTGGCTCGACCTCTCCGGCCACCCGGCCCGACCCGCCCCTGTCGCCCGCTCGTCCGTCCTCGCCCGCGGCGCCAGGGTCGAGAAGCTCGCCGGCGGTTTCTTCAGCATCTCCGGCGGCGCCGCCGGCCCGCAGGGCGATTTCTACTTTGTTGATGCCCACTGGAACCGCATCTACCGGTGGAAGCACGCTTCGCGGCAGCTCTCGACCGTCACTGATTTCCCGCTCGAGCCCCTCAATCTGGCCGTTGACCAGGCCGGCAATCTCCTTGTCGTCTCCTACGCCGGCAAAGGCATCGTTTACACACCGCAGCATGGCGGCGGCCTCGCTCTCCTCAAACCGGAAGCGGTTGCCGCCAGGACCGGGACCACCTTTTTCCTGCCCGTGAGCGACTGGCGCATCAACCGCCAATCGCTCGCCCACCCCTCGGCCCATTTTGTCTCCCCCGATGGCACAACGGTGGTGCCGGCTGGCGCGGACTTCCTCAACGGGGCGATGAGCTGGGGCGTCAAATCCAGCCCGCAGCTCCGTTCCTTCGGCCTCGCCCCGGCGTTGCCCGGGCGGGCTTTCTACGTCACTGACGAAGCCGAACTCAGCACGTGGGCGGCCGAGGTCGGTGCGGATGGAAGCCTGGGTAATTTCCGCCTCTTCGCGGACCAGGGAGGCGAAGGCGTGGCCGTCGACTCGCGCGGCAACGTGTACATCGCCGCCGGCCAGATCTACGCCTACACCCCGGCCGGCAGACTCATCGAGACCATCGAGGTGCCCGAGCGGCCCTTGCAATTGGTTCTTGGCGGCCCCGATCACAAAACGCTTTTCATCCCTGCCCGCACCTCACTTTATTCCGTACGCCTGCGCTGAATCACTCAACCAACCCGAGCAAATGCAAGGTGAGGATTGAACTGCTGCCGACGACATTAACGAAAAATGAAGAGACTCAAGCTCTTGGCCTCATTCGCGCTCTGCTACGGGGTGTTTTCGGGGGCGGTCCGGGGAGCCGATGGCCTCGCGCGGGACCAGGCTCCGTCGGCGGCGTTCGCAGGCGGGAAGACGACCTGGCACGGGTACGACCGCCACGACTTCCTGATGGACGAGGACACCCTGGCCATCGAGGCGGCTGGGGGTGACGCCAAGGGCCAGCGGCGGTGCATCGTGGTCTGCCCGAAAGCGGCGGCGCCCGGCAACCCGTGGTCGTGGCGGGGCTGTTACTGGGACCATGAGCCGCAGACGGAAATCGAACTGCTCAGGCGGGGTTTCCACGTCGCCTACATCACCGCCAACGCCTCGCTCAAGCCGGACCGGAAGTGGGACGCCTGGTACGAGTTCCTCACGAACAAACATGGCCTGTCCCGCAAGCCGGCCTTCGTTGGCATGAGCCGGGGCGGGGAATACGCCTGGGCGATGGAAAACCCGGACAAGGTCGCCTGCGTTTACGGGGAGAATCCGGTCCTGCGCAGCCACATGTCCAAGACGCCCCCGCTGGATCACTTGGCCCCGTTAGCCAAAGCCGGTGTGCCGCTGCTGCATGTCTGCGGCAGCCTTGATCCATGGCTTGACACCCAGACGCGTATCGCCGAGACGCGGTACAAGGAACTCGGCGGCAAGATCACCGTCATCCTCAAGCAAGGCGAGGGACATTATCCGCTCGCGCCAAAAGATTCGAAACCGGTCGTGGATTTCATTGTCCGGAGTTTAAACTGAATTCATAAGACAGCTTATGAAAAAAGTATTGGCCTTGTGGTTGTTCTTCGCGTGTATCGTTTGCGTGGGGCAAGCCGAACCTGCCGTCCTCACGGTCAACAGCGCGGGCCTCGAATCGGAGTTGTCCCCTACGGCCACGCAAGGGGAGAAAAAGGCCACGCGTTCTGCCGAGTCCATTTCCAGGCCCGCCAGCGGGCGCAGGGAGATGACCCTCTGGTATCGCCAACCGGCCGTCAAGTGGCTGGAGGCGCTGCCTCTGGGCAACGGGCTAACCGCCGCCATGGTTTTTGGCGGAACAAAAACGGAGCGCATCGCCCTGAACAATTCGAGCTTCTGGTCCGGCAAGCCCCATGATTATGACGACCCGAACGCGGGCCGCTATTTCGAGCAGATTAAAGCGCTGATGGCGGAGCAGAAGTTCCAGGAGGCTGAAAAAATGGCTGACGACCATTTCTGGGGCATCCCCACGGGTCAGCAGGCCTATCAGCCTATCGGCGATTTGTCGCTTACCTTCGACGGCGTGGGCGAAGTCGCCGATTATCGCCGTGAGCTGGACCTGGAGACTGGCGTCGCTACGGTCACCTATCGTTCCGGCGGCGTATCCTACACCCGCGAGACCTTCATCTCCTACCCGGACCGTGTGCTGGTGGCGCGTATGTTGGCGGACAAGCCCGGCTCCATATCGGTTGAGGCGCGCCTCAAGAGTCCCGCCGCATTTGTGGACAAGATCACCGCCGCGCCCGGCAAGCTGGTCCTGGATGGAACGTGGAGGAAGCCGGGCTCGCAAACGAACTGGCTCATCGCCCCGGTCGAGGGCGAGGGCCTCCGCTTTGAAGCCGCCATGGCAGCCCGCGCCGAAGGCGGTCAATCGGAGGCCACCGCGGACAGCGTGCGCATCCGGAACGCGGACACCGTTACGTTGATTCTCACCTCGGCGACCAGCTACATCAATTACCACGACATCAGCGGGGATCCAGCCGCTCAGTGCCAGAAGATCCTGGCGGACTGCGCCGGTCAGGACTACGCAAGCCTTCGCCGCAGACATGAGGCGGAGTTCCGCCGATTGATGGGTCGCGTTCATCTGCAGGTTGGCGACGCGGCGCAAAACGTCAAGCCCATTGACGAGCGGCTCGCCGCGGTGAAAGCGGGAACTCGTGATCCGAACCTGGAGGCTTTGGTGTTTCAGTTCGGCCGTTACATTTTGCTCGCCAGCAGCCGCGCCGGCGGCCAGCCGGCCAACTTGCAGGGTATATGGGATGAAGACGTGCTTCCCCCTTGGGGCAGCAAATACACCATCAACATCAACACTGAGATGAACTACTGGCCGGCCGAGGTCTGCAACCTGCCGGAATGCGCCCAGCCCTTGTTTGACATGATTCAGGACATTTCCGAAACGGGCGCCAAGACGGCGAAGGTCTATTACGGCGTGGACGGCTGGGTCACCCATCATAACATCGATCTCTGGCGCGGAACCGCACCCGTGGACGCGGCCCGGTTCGGCCTATGGCCGCTCGGCGGCGCCTGGCTGTGCCAGAGCTTATGGGAGCACTACGCCTTTGGCGGGGATGTGGATTTTCTTAAGCAGTATTATCCGACGTTGAGAGATTGCGCCAGGTTCCTGCTGAACATAATGATCGTCGAGCCCAAGCACCACTGGCTGGTCACGCCCTTCTCGATGTCGCCGGAGCACGGCTATTTCGACGCCAACGGCAAGCCCGCGGTCCTGTCGCCCTCACCGACGATGGATGTCGCCATCATGCGCGAATTGTTCCCGCATTGCATCGAGGCGAGCAATATCCTGGGTGTGGACGCTGATTTCCGGGCCAAACTGGAAGACGCGCTGACGAACATGCCGCCCTATCAGATCGGCACCTCCGGATTTGTCCAGGAATGGATCGAAGACTGGAAGACCGGCCCGCAAGGGCACAACGTCTCGCCGAATTTCGCCTTCTATCCCGGATGCTCGATTACGTTGCGCGGCAATCCGGAATTTGCGGCCGCTTACCAAAAATGGATGGAAGCTCACCGGCCCGGCGGCGGGTTCATCCTCTCGTGGGGAATCGCCATGTGGGCTCGTCTGGAGCGCGGCGACCAGGTTGGCAAATGCATCGAAGCATACATGGGCCGGTGCCCGGCGCCGAACTTGCACAATGCCGGCGCCAACCAGTCCGACGCCAGCTTTGGCTTTACGGCGGGAGTGGCTGAGGCGTTGGTGCAGAGCCATGCCGGCGAAATCAGCTTGCTGCCCGCATTGCCCGGCGGTTGGAGTGAAGGCTCAGTCTCGGGCCTGCGCGCCCGCGGCGGGTATGACGTGAGCATGCAATGGAAGAACGGCAAATTGCAGGCTGCCGACCTCCACAACCTCAAGGGCGGAGCAGTCAAGGTTCGTTACGGTCAGAAAACCGCAACCGTCACCCTCAAGCCCGGCGAGGCGGCGCATTTGAACGCCGGCTTGGCCGCCGGCAACTAAGGGACCGCGCGAAAATGACTTAGCATTTTCGCCAACCCGGAGGGTTGGCAGAGGGTAGCCGGTGGTCGTTCGGGGGCACACGGGGGGAATGACCACCGGAGGAAGGTTCCGCGGTAGTTCGCGCCCTGGCGGGGTGCCAGAACCGGAATTTCTTAGGCTTGCCCCCGCTGCGCTCCAGCATTAGGTTGGGGCCATGCAAATTCTCATCCGGTTCGCAGACAAAGAAAGCGAACAACGCGCACTGGGCAAGCTTATCCCACGCTTCTCAGGCAAGAGCTGGGCTTCGGGCGAAACAGCGGTGCCGGCTCAAGCCTTGGGTTTCCTGGCCGAGCAGGGAATCAACTTCATCGTGATTGGCCCCGCGCCCTATGAGTTCATTACGCCGGTACGAGATCCTGGTGCCGTTGCTGTTTAACGATGGCAGCCCCGTGCCGGAGGCCCTGCTGGCGCAAACGTTTGCCGAGTTGAGGGCTCGTTTTGGTGCCGCTTCGTGGGAAACCCAGCTGGTACATGGCTCCTGGGAATATGAGGGTGCGACCTTTCGGGATAATCTCACGCGGTTCTTTGTGGATGTGCCAGACCTGCCAGAACATCGGGTTTTTTTCAAGGAGTTCAAGCAGACGTTGAAGCAGCGGTTCAGGCAGGTGGACGTGTGGATCACCTCACATCCCGTGGATGTGATCTGAATATGCGGAACTCCACATCAACGGCTGACGCCTGCACTCCGTCACGCCGTCAACAGCCGGGAATTGCAGCGTCGCGCCGCTGTTGACGTCCACGCAAGACAAAGGCGAAGCGGAACCGCTCGGGAAAATTCAGAACCCCCTTGCGCCGCCTGCATGGCGTCATGTAATCTCCCGGCAAATGCAGCGGGCCGCTCATAATCACAACGAGATGACTCCGATGGAAGCGCAAACGGATCCATTCGATGTTCGCATGGTCTTTTTCCGCGCCGGCTGGATGAAACATTACCAGGGGATTACCGCGGACAACACGATCTCCAGCGGCGGTGCCTATGTCACTGAACATGGCTTTGGCCATGAAATCTTCAACTTTCAACCCTTTGAGGATCGAGTCTACGGTTACGTCCAGCCGCCCGGTCGCAACAATAGTAGGTGGACGGAAGCCAAGATAAACCTGACCCGGCTCGGCGCCTCGGCAAAAGACAAGTCTGCGTCCGGTATTTTGGTCGTCTGGGTGCCAACGTCGCGCGCCGGCGGCGCGTTCATGGTGGGCTGGTATAAGAACGCCACAGTCTTTCGAGAGTGGCAATCTCCGCCTCCCGGTGCCGCCCGCCGGTACAAGAACACCGACTGCGGATACTACGTCAGTGCCAGAGCCGAAGATGCTGCCCCCTTGGAGCCGGATGCTCGTCTCTTTCCCGTCCCCCAACAGAAAGCGGGTGGGTTTGGTCAGTCCAACATCTGGTATGCCGACGACCCCGAGCGGCATCGGGAGTTTCGCCTGAGCGTCCTGGACTTTATCCAGACGGGACACGTGCCGAAGACGCCCCTGCCCGAGGGTTCCCCTGCACCCCGCCAGCCTGACCCACTCTTGCGACAGCGAGTCGAGCGAATTGCCATTGAGAAGACAGCCGAGCACTTCACCCAGCTCGGTTACCGTGTTGATTCGGTCGAGCAGGACAACATCGGCTGGGATCTGAACGCGGTGTGTGGCAAGCGCGAACTCAAGCTGGAAGTGAAGGGGTTATCGGGCTCGCAGATCGTCGTTGATTTGACTCCGAACGAGTACGCCGCGATCCAGAAACATCGCGACTCGTACCGAGTATGCGTTGTCATCGGTGCATTTACCGAGCCCTGCCTGGCGATTTTCGCTTATTCCCCGGATTCCGGGCGGTGGGAGGGTCCCGACCGGGTGGGCATCAGGATACAGGAAATCGTCGCGGCGAGATGTTCAGCCATTCCTTCGGTCCGCTAAAGCTGCAGGAGGCCGCGCCGGCTGCGGCGGACGGCAAAGGCGGCCAGGCTGGTGGCATTACGAAAGGCCAAAACTTATGTTTGCAGTTTACCGGACAAGCGTGGACGAGCTCGATCAGCAGTTCCTGGACAGTCTGAAAAAGGCGTTCGCGCACAAGGTGATTGAAATCACGGTGAGTGAGGCTGACGAGACGGATTACCTGTTGCGCTCTCCCCCCAACCGCGAGCGGCTGTTGCGGGCGGTTGCCGACATCGAACAAAACCGCAACATAGTCGTGCCCGAACAGCAGGCTTTCCGATGAGGAAAGCCGGGTTTGATTCTGAAGCCTTCGAGCAGCTCGCCGATTGGGCCAAACAGGACAGCTAGGTTTTCGAGCGGCTGACCCGGTTGATCGAAGAGTGGATCACAGAAGATATATGAAACCGGCGAAACTCCTTGCCGCGGCGCTGGTGCTCTGCGGCGTTTGTAACTTCACCAGCCCGGCGCAGGGTGCGACGGGAAAGCTCATGGCCGGGACGGCCAAAGTGAGCATCACTCCCGTAACGGATGAGCCTTTGCATGATCCCGTTTACGCCCGCAGTCTGGTGCTGGAAATCAACCGCGAACGCCTGGCCTTTGTCTCGGTCGATTTAGGCGTCTTCACCAGCGAGAAGGTCGAAACGGCCTGCAAAGAGACGTACGGGATTTCAAAGGTTTTCCTCTGCTCATCGCACAATCATACGGGCCCCTCGAAGCCCGGCAAAGCCCCCAAGTACAGCGACCTGAAGGCCTTCTACGAGAAGCAAATCATCCAGGCCGTGGCGTTGGCGGTGACAAATATGTTCCCGGCCAGGATTGCCGCCGGGCGCAAGAGTTTTCCCCAGTTGGGATTCAAACGCCTGGTCGTCCGCGAGGACGGCCATGCCCGCGAGTCATGGATGGGCGATGATCATTACGGCGCGATCAACCCGGACCGGATTCCTTTCGGGCCGGTTGACCAGGAAGTGGGCGTCATCCGGGTCGAGGACACCCATGGCCAGGCCCGGGCCATTATCATGAACTATGCCTGCCATGCCGACGTGGTCTGCCAGAGTTACGCGATCTCGGCCGATTACCCGGGAGTCGCCGCGCGGAAGGTTGAGGAGGCGTTTGGCAAAGGGGTGAACTGCCTCTTCGTCAATGGAGCTGCCGGCAATGTTGCCCCGTTGTTCACGGTCCCGCGAAGAGACGGTCCGAACGATCCCTTCAAGACCGATTACGCGCCGATGGAACGGATGGGAGAGCTGCTGGCGTTTGAAACGGTCAAGGTGGCAAAGTCCCTGCGCGGCCAGGGCGAGGAAACGACGATCAAATATAAGGACGCCGCCCTTGCGTTTACGGGGCGCTTCGATCCGGCCAGGCACTTCGACGTTCGCGTGACTACCATCGTGATCAATGACAATATCGTCATCGCGGCCAATCCCGGTGAGCTGTTTGCCGAGCTTGGGCTCGAATGGAAGGCGAAGATGCAAGCCGAGGCGGCCGATCCCTTTTACTTCGGATACACTTGGAACGCGGGTCAGTGGCCCGGATATGTGCCGAGCATCAAGGGCGCGGCGTTGGGGGGATTCGGCGCCGACCAGGACCGCGGAATCATCGAGGTCGGCGCCGGAGAGGCCATCTTCAACAAACACCTCGAGAACTATTTCAGGCTCACCGGCCTGATGCGTAGCGAGCCAGGGCCGTCGGGATTCAAACGAGGCGCCAGGTGGATTGTCACCCCTGTTCCCGAGCAAGCTGCGCCCTGAGGTAAGCTCATGAATGGCCGGATGCTTTAGCAGGTAATCAAACGCCGGATTAACAACCACAAACCTCATGGGAGGAAGCACCTTGGTAATTATGAAAATGATCAACTCTTCGGGTTTGAAGCGAAATCAACTTGTCGGTCTTACGGCGATTGCCGTTGTCGCATTCGGAGTCTCGGGCAGGATTTGCGGCGCCGAACCATCCGAACCGCCATCCCCGGCGGCTTTCGCGGGCGAAAAGACCACCTGGCACGAGGGATTCGACCGTTATGACTTCGTCATGGACGATGCCACGGGCGCGATCACGCCCATGACGGCGCCCGCGGGCGAGGTGGCGGGGTTTGGTGTCGACACCGCGGTGAAGGACGGCAAACGCCGGTGCGTGGTGGTCGTTCCCAAGAAGGCCACGCCCATCACCCGCATAGCTTGCAGAATCCTAAGCCGATTGCCGATTGGATCGAGCAGCATATGACCCGGTCCACGGCCAACCGGCCCGCTTTCGTGGATGCGAACTACACGAGGAGGTACTACTACAGCCTCGAGCCTTCCTACATCTTCCTGAAGGAAGAGGCCACCTATGCCACGGCCCGGGGGCCAGGGTTCACGGAGTGTTACGACCACTACTACGCCAACAATCCCGGCACCTTCAGGTTGGACGGCATATCGATCGTTGTGCCCAAGACCGTGGCGCACGGAAAACCCTGGATCTTCACGGGGGATCTTATCGAGAGGGATTCGACCGTCGAGCAGGTGCTGCTGGCGAAGGGCTACCACATTGTGATCGCCCGGCTCGGCGGAGGGGGTGCGGAGCAAAAGCGGTGGGACGATACCTACAAACTCCTTGTGGATAATGGATTCTCGAGCAAGCCGGTGTTGAAAGGGACCGGGCCAAAGGCCGGCGAAGCCTACGCCTGGGCGGTTGCCAACCCGGGCAAGGTCGCCTGCATTTATGCCCGGAATCCGCTCATGCGCAGTCTCATGGCGGGCAAAGCGCAACCGATGGACAACCTCGCGGCGTTGGCGAAGGCAGGCGTGCCGGTCCTGCACGACTGCGGCGCCTCGGATCCCTGGTTGGAGAGCCAGACTCGCGTCGTCGAGAAACGTTATAAGGAACTCGGCGGAAAGATCACGGTGATCGTCAGGGAGGGCGAAGGGCATTTTCCACTTTCGCCGAAAGACCCGAAGTCGGTCGTGGATTTCATCACCGCGCGAGCACAATAAACCCCATGAAGACCCAAACCAAATGCATTACCGCCAGAGCCGGCCAATGTCCTCACCCGCCAATGAAGCTCAAGGCACTCACCTTGCTTATCGCCGCCGTATTTGGCTGCACGGGAACGATGCGCGGGGCCGGACAATATGTGAAAGTTGATTATCCGGCATCAACGGCCGAGGGCGAACTGAGAATTGCCGTCACTTACACCCTCTGGATTCCGGACGGCGTGAAGACCTTCCGCGGCCTCATCGTCCACCAGCACGGCGCGGGCATGACGGCCTCCAAGGAAGGCTCCACTGCCGCGTACGACCTGCACTGGCAGGCCCTGGCGAAGAAGTGGGACTGCGCCCTGCTCGGCCCAAGCTACCACGTGTTAAACGAGGGAGACCTCGGTGCCGCAGGCTCGGACTACTGGTTCGACCCGCGCCTCGGCTCGGACAAGACCTTCGTCAAAGCCCTTGGCGATTTCGCGGCCCAGACCGGCCATGCCGAACTCGCAACCGTCCCCTGGGCGCTCTGGGGCCACTCCGCCGGAGCCGGCTGGGCCGATGTGATGAGCACACTTCATCCCGAACGTGTCATAGCGGTCTATTACCGCTCCGGCTCGGCGTCCGTGTGGAGCGACAGGCCCGCCATGTTCCCACCGGTCACAATCCCCGCCGCAAGTTATGCCATCCCCAGGATGTGTAGCGTCGGCGTGAAGGAAAAAGGTTTGACCCGCATCCTGCTGGCCACCTTCGGAGAATACCGCACCAATGGCGCGCCCGCCGGCTTCGCGCAGGACCCTCGCACCGGCCACGAGTGTGGCGACAGCCGCTATTTCGCCATCCCGTTCCTTGACGCCTGCCTGGCGATGCGGCTGCCGGACAAGTGGAGCAAAGATCAAACCCTTAAGCCGGTGGACCTGAGCAAGGCATGGCTGGCGCCGCTCGGTGGCGACACGGCCACACCGGCGGCCGATTACAATGGAAAGCCGGAGGAGTCCGTGTGGTTGCCGAACGAAGCCGTGGCCAGGGCTTGGATGGAATACGTCAAAACCGGCGCCGTGGGCGACACCACGCCGCCGCCTACGCCTTTCGACGTGCAGGTGACCCAAAATGGGGATCAGGGAAGAGAAATCACCTGGGACGCGGAAGCGGACCTCGAGAGCGGCATCGGCGGCTTCATCGTAATGCGCGATGGGAAAGAGTTTGCCAAGGTGCCGGAGAAGCCGCTGGGCAAATTCGGACGGCCATTGTTCCAATCGATGACGTATCACGATACGCCTGATCAGCCGATGCCGAAGATGCGCTTCGTGGACGCCTCAGCCAAGACGGGTGAAAAACACGTTTACGCCATCATAAGTGTGAACAGTGTGGGGCTGAAGTCCAACCCAACTGCCGACGCTCCTTTGCCGTATTTGCGAGTCAACTCGGCCCTCTCATACCAAGTTGATCCGACCTGGCCTGAACGGCGCAAAGATGTCGTATGGGGCGCAATGTCCGGCGTTGCGGTGGATGGCAGCGACAACGTGTGGGCTCTCAGCCGGGCAAAGCCGTTCGTGCAGGTCTATCAGGCCGACGGCAAACTCCTTCGAACGTGGGGAGATTCCCAGATCGGCTCGCCACACATGCTCACGCTCGACAGCCAGGGGAACGTCTGGATCACCGACACCCGTAACCATGTTGTTGTCCAGTGTTCGCCAGAAGGAAAAGTTCTGCGCACGCTGGGCACGCCTGGGGAACCGGGCTGCGACGCGCGGCACTTCGACAAACCCACCGACATGGTCGTCACGCCCAAGGGTGATGTTTTTGTCTCCGACGGCTATGGCAACGCCCGCATCGTGCATTTCGACAAGAACGGAAAGTTTGTCAAGGCCTGGGGCAAACTGGGCATTGGACCGGGTGATTTCAACCTGCCGCATGCCATCGCCATGGATTCACGGGGGCGGCTCTACGTGGCTGACCGCAACAACGCGCGGATCCAAGTCTTTGACCAGCGCGGCAAGTTCCTCGACCAGTGGCGGAATATTGTCGTGCCTTGCGCCTTTTGGATGACAAAGGCCGACGAGCTTTGGGTTTGTGGCACTTCTCCAATGACGTGGCGTCCCGAGGACAATGTGTTAGGTTACCCTCCCAAGGACCAGCTTCTCATGAAATTCGATACCTCGGGCAAATTGCTCCAACTGTGGTCGGTTCCCAAGGGCGAAGATGGCAAGGAACATCCGGGCGATTTGAATTGGGCGCACGGCTTGGCTGCGGACTCAAAAGGCAACCTCTACGTGGTGGACGTTATGGGCAAGCGGATACAGAAGTTCGTGGTAAGGCCTCAGTGAAAGCCCCTGCACCGCCCTTTCGTAGCGGCGTCTCGGCAGAGCGCCGCCCTACCCGGAAACTGTCTTCAGCGGCGCTCTGCCGAGACGCCGCTACGCCTCGCTTGCTGGCCCCAATCTGACAACCAATGCCACTATGAAAACTCAAATCCGATGGCTCACCGGCGGAGTTGTTCTTTACGCCGTCATTACGGTGAATAGCGTGGGGCTGAAATCAGAACCGGCCACGGCTAAACCGCAGAAAAATGCGGCGCCACAAACACCGCCCGCCCCTGGCGTCCCGCGGGCCAGTGCGTATTATTTTGACGGAACCATATCGCGGGCGGTGCTGGAAAACTACCTGGCCCGCCCCATTTCGGTGGAGGGGGTGTTCAACGGCAGGGGTGATTTGGATGACAACATCCGAATGCTCAAAAGCCTGGGGGTAAAGTATGCCGGAATCATCTACCCGCTGGGACAGCGCCGGGCGATGGGCAATGCCCAGGTGCCCGATGCGAGCCGCCTGGAAACGCAGCTCTGGTTCTATTATCAGGCGGCCTCGTGCATTGACCTCGGCTTTGAAGCCATCCACTTCGGGCAAGTGGAGATCATGAACCGCATTGACCGCGATAATGCCCAGTGGGATCATTTGCTCACGCGAGTTCGGGCGTATGCGGCCAGGCATGCCCGCCGGCATATAGTCCTGTGCAATGGCCACACCCCCACCGGCGGCCTGGTGCATGACGGGCGACTGCTGCTCGATTTTCATGCGTTCCCGCTACGGATAAAAGAGAACCCCAACAAGGCCCAGGATGCGATCTTGCAGGTGACTTTTTTCCGACGGCATTTACGGGCATAGCAAAAGGGGGGCATCACCCCCAGTGGTTGGAAATGCGAGCACCTGCGATCACGCTGATCGCTCCAGCCGAACATGGTTCGTGCGCAAGCAGCATTTTAGCACTGCTCTGACCCCGTGCGGCGGCCCACTGCATAATCGCGGCGATGATATTCACGAGCGGTTCCAAGCGACTGCGGTTCCGGATTTGGACCTCCGGCCTGGCGCTCTCCCTCGGCGCGGCTTTTGCCGCCCCGGGGCAGCTCCCGGTAATGAAGCGGTCGGATGTGGTTTTCATGTACGAAACCGGGCGGCAGACCTACGAAGACTATGGCGCCACGGTCCTGGCATGGGGAGGCAAGCCTGCGGCAAAATCGCTCGAGCAGGCGCGGGGCTTGAAGTTCTTCGGCAGCGTCGGAATGGTCACCGAGTTCGGCCGCTATTACGAACGGTTTCCGCAGACCTACGAACAGGGCCTCTGCCGCGGCCTCGACGGCCAGCCTTACAAGGTTCCCTGGCTCACCGACCTCCAGCACAAGGGAATCCCTTTTTGGTGGTGCTGCACCCGCCAACCGCTCTTCCGCCAGTACATCTCGGAGCGCGTTGTCGAGACCGTCAAGGCGGGCGCCGATGGCGTGCATATTGACGACCACCTCGGCACGGCGGGCGCCCTTTGGAGCGGGGGCTGTTTCTGCGACCGTTGCGTCGACGAGTTCCACGCCTATCTCAAGGCCTTGCCCGCGAGCGAACTCGCCCGGTGGGGCATCCACGACCCGGCCGGTTTCAACTACCGAACCGTCTTGCAAGAGTGGCTGGCCCAAAAGCGCGGGCGCAAGGCGCCGGAGCATCCGCTCTGGTCCCAGTGGAGGATTTACCAGCTCCAAGGCGCCGCGCGGTTCATGGAAGAACTGCGCGCCCTCGCCGCCCGGACCGCCGGCCATCCTATCCCGATGGGCGCCAATGCCGGCCTGCTCTGGGGGAACCACCTCAACGATTTCAAGGCGCTCGACCTTTTCAGCGCCGAGATCGAGCATCACGCCTCGGCTCGACACTTCAGCGACGCCCCGCTGGTTGCCTACCGCCTGGCGGATGCCGTCGGGCGTCCGCTGGCCTCGACCGCCAGCGGCTGGGATTGGGCCTACATCAAGGAGCACAACCTGCCGGGGCTGGTCCAGGGGTGGATAGCCCTGAGCTACGCCGCCGGCCATTGCCTCATGGTCCCGAACCGGCAGTGGTGTTATACGCCCGAGAAAGGCACCCATTGGTACGCAGGCCCCAAAGAGAAGTTCGCCCCGCTCTACCAGTTCGTGCGGCAGCGCCGCAGCCTCTTCGATGACTACCGCACCTACGCCGATCTCACCGTCGTCTTTTCCTCGCGCACCTTCGACCGCAACCCCGCCCGGCTCATCGCCGCCTGTGGGGAACTGGCCGCCGCCAACGTCTCCTATTGCCTGGCGCTGAGCGGGGACGAGGTCGTGGACCACCCGCTCCAGGCGGACGATTTGCGCCTCAGCCCGCGGCTCGTGGTCATCGAGCCCCAGGACCTGTCCGGAGCCGACCGCGAGGTGCTGGGCGGCGAAACCAATGTCCAGCGCTACGCAAGCATCAGGCAGGCTATAGCGGGCATCGCGCCCGCCGTGCGCGTCAAAGCGCCCGCCGCGGTCCGCGTCCTCCCGCGTGTGAAGCCGGGCTTTGCGATCGTCCACCTCTCGAACTGGGGCTACGACGCCGGCAACGATAGCGTGCAGCCGCTCAAGAACGTCCTGCTCGACCTGGATCTCGAGGCGCTCGGCGTTGCCGGGGCAACCGAGGCGGACTTGTTCTCGCCGGGCGCCCAACCGCTCAAGCTACCCGTCACTAACCGGCGCGTGATCGTGCCGGAGCTCGGGCTGTGGAGTGTAGTCGAGATTCGCGGTTCCCGCGCAGAACGGTAGCGGGCACTGCGCGACCATTTGATAAGAACGCCGGCATGAAACCGAAGCCCATCAACTGGTGCCAGTCGGCAATCTTATCGCTAAGCCTGGCCGCGGCTGTTGCGATGTTCGCCGCGGCTTCGCTTTCCGCCAACGCGATGCCAGCGAAAGGACCGCTGCGCGTGCATCCCACCAACCCGCGTTACTTCACCGATGGCAGCGGCAAGGCAATCCTGCTGACCGGCTCCCACGCTTGGGACAACCTCCAGGACTGTCGGTATGCGACGCTGCCTTCGCCTCCGCCCATGGACTTCGGCGCTTACCTCGCCTTCCTGCACCGCCACCATCACAACTTCTTTCGCTTGTGGGCATGGGAGGCCTCCTTTAATCCCAACGCCAAGCAGGGCACGACATTCTTTGATCCCATGCCCTGCCAACGGCCTGGACCCGGCAACGCTTTGGACGGAAAGCCCAAGTTCGACCTGACTCTCTTCAACCCAGCCTATTTTGACCGGCTGCGTGCGCGTGTGGCGGCGGCGCGCGACAGCGGTGTTTACGCGTCCGTCATGCTCTTCAATGGGTTCAGCATCGAGGGCAAGGGAAACGACGGCGGCGACCCCTGGCAGGGACATCCCTTCAATCCCCAAAACAACGTCAATGCCATCGACGGCGGTGGCGGCAGGACTATCCACACGCTGGCAAATCCGACGGTCACCGCCCATCAGGAAGCTTATGTCAGGAAAGTCATCGACACGGTGAACGACCTGGACAATGTTCTATACGAAATCACCAACGAGGATACGGGTAGTCCGAGCGACGTTGCCTGGCAGATCCATATTATCCGCTTCATCAAGCAATACGAAGCTGCCAAGCCAAAGCAACATCCGGTGGGCATGACCGCCTGTTGGCCCCAAGGCAACGATGCCACACTGCTGGCGAGCCCCGCCGATTGGATTTCGCCCACGGCGAAACTGCCCACGGCCGATGGCCGCAAGGTGATTCTCAACGACACCGATCATTCCTATTTCTGGACGGGTTTGAAAGCCGACGGACCGGCGGCCCAGCGGGCGTGGGTCTGGGAGAACTTCACGCGGGGCAACCAATGTCTTTTCATGGACCCTTACCTGGATGCCAGCCATGACCCCGGCCGCAACCATCCGGTTCTCGGCCAGCCCGATTCCTACTGGGATACACTCCGCCAAGCCCTGGGGCAAACGCTCTCGTACGCCGAGCGCATGAACCTGGCCGCCATGGTGCCGCATGGCGAACTGGCCTCGACCGAGTTCTGCCTGGCTGATCCGGGACGGGAGTATCTGGCCTATCTGCCCCAGGGTAGGGAAGTGACGGTGGACCTTGGGGCGGCTTCGGGGAAGATGAACGTGGAA
Organism: uncultured bacterium; assembly: GCA_963713735.1. GTDB lineage: Bacteria > Verrucomicrobiota > Verrucomicrobiia > Limisphaerales > UBA8199 > CAVQND01. Next base: position 134,450 of record CAVQND010000017.1, on the reverse strand, counting down.
TGGATGCGCCCAGCCGAGGGAACCGTTACCCGCGCAGAGCCGATCTCGGGCGGCGGTCAGCGAACTTTGAGAGCGCCCTTCGGCGGCGATGCCGTCCTGCACCTGTGGAGCAAGTAGCCAATCCGAGAGTTTACCCGACCACAAACGCCAATGCCCCCGCGGCGAGCAGAAACCGTCACGGGACCGCTACCAGGCGATAAAGCCGGGTGGGTTGGCGAAACATGGTGACGTCGAAGTAAAGTTGCGTGGTGTTGGTCAGAACCACGGTGTCCAGCGTCACCCACGCGTCGGTCGGGCCGAACTGGTTGATATAATCAACTTGCACCGAACTGCCGATCGCCCCTGTCAGCGGAATCTCGGTGGCCAACCTCATGTCTAACACGGGCTTCGCGCTCGGCACATTGGTCTGCGAGGCGCGGTAGAATCGTTGCGCGGGCAGCGGCTCGGAAAGATCCAGGTAGAGCTGCGGCGTGCTCGCGAGCGTAAAGTTCGATAGCGACAGCCACTGTGCGCCGGGGCCGAAGGCATCGACATAATCCAGGTGCAGGAAGCTGCCCGCGTCGCCCGTCAAGCTCAGGGCCGGAACGATCCTTTGCTCGACCGGGGCGATCACACTCAGCAGGGCCGGCGCGCTGGTCACAGCCCCAAAGAGGTTCGTGACGACCACCGTGTAAGCCCCCACTTGGGCCGGTTGGACGTTGGGCAGGACAAGGTAACAGTTGGTAGCACCCCCCAGCGCGTTCGTGCCGTCAAAGTACCATTGGTAAGCTGCTGCGGGCGCAATGTTCGTCGCTTCCAACCAGAAGCCGGCGAGTGACCCCATCTCAGCCGTCTGCGTCAGAGGCGGCACCAGGATGCTTGGAGGCACCGATAACACCGTCGGACAACCGCCAAATGTCGTGCCCCAGCCCGTGGTTCCAGGCAGGTAATAGACAGTGGCATTGTTATCACCGGAGAACACAGACGAATCTGCATTGGGCGCGTTACCCTGAAAATAGGCTCCCGTCAGGCTGGAGCAGCCCTCGAACGCATTAGTTCCGATGCGGCTGACGCTGTTGGGGATCGTGATGCTGGTCAGGCTGGTGCAGCAATAGAACGCCATGTACCCGATGCTGGTCACGCTGTTAGGGATCGCGACGCTGGTCAGGTTGGCGCAGCCATAGAAAGCCCCGTTCCCGATGCTGGTGACGCTGTTGGGGATGGTGTAGCTTCCGGCTTCGCCCCCCGGACATTGGATGAGCGTGGTCTGGGTCTTGTTGAACAAGACCCCTGCCACACTGCTATAGGAGGCGTTGAGCGCATCGACCGTTATTGCGGTCAGGCTGGCGCAGTGAGGCAACGCCCAGTCCGCGATGCTGGTGACGCTTTTGGGTATCGTGACGCTGGTCAGCCCGGTGCAGCCGTCGAACGCCCAGGCCCCAATGCTCGCGACGCTGTTGCCCATCGTGGCGCTCGTCAGGCTGGTGCAGCAATAGAACGCCATGTACCCGATGCTGGTCACGCTGTTGCCTATCGTGGCGCTGGCCAGGCTGGCGCAGTAAGAGAACGCACAGTCCCCGACGCTGGTCACGCTGTCGGGGATCGCGATGCTGGCTAAATGGACGCAGTAGAAGAACGCCTCGTACCCGATGCTCGTGACGCTGTTTGGGATAGTAAGGCTGGTCAAGCTGTCGCAGGCATAGAACGCATAGCTTCCGATGCTGGTGACACTGTTGCCTATAGTTGCGGTGGCTAGGCTGAGGCAGCCTTGGAACGCGCCGTCCCCGATGTTCGTGACAGTATCGGGGATCGTGACACCAGCCAGGTTCGTGCAGCAGTAGAACGCATTGTCCCCGATGCTGGTGACCGGCAGCCCATTGATCGTGCTGGGGATGGTCACCGCACCGCCGGAACCGGTGTATTTCGTGATGGTGACCGCGCGGTTAGTGGTCGTGTAAGTGTAGCCTTGCACCGGCGGGCTCCACAGCACGGCTGGACAACCGCCAAACGTCGCGCCCCAGCCCGTGGTCCCAGGCAGGTAATAGACAGTCGCGTCGTTGTCACCAGTGAACACAGACGAATCAGCGTTTGGGGCATTACCCTGAAAATAGACGCTGATCAGGCTTGGGCAGTAAGCGAATGCCTTCTGGCCAATGCTGGTGACGGCGTTGCCTATCGTGACGCTGCTCAGGCTGGAGCAGGAATCGAACGCAGCGAATCCGATGTTGGCGACGCCATCGGGGATCGAGACGCTGGCCAGGCTGGTGCAGCCACCGAACGCCCCGTCCCCGATGCTGGCCACCAGCAGACCGTTGATTGTGCTGGGGATAGTCACCGCCCCTCCGGAACCGGTGTATCCTGTGATGGTGATCGCGCCGTTATTGGTCGTGTAATTGAACCCGCTAACGACTGCCACGTACGTTCCTGCGGCTGCAGTCGTCTGATTAAGAGTGATCGTGACGCTCTGGTTTGTGGGCGTGATCCAGCCTGGTACAGTCGAGAAGGCTACTGTATGGCTGCCGACCGGCAGGTTGGATACTATTGTGCCGCTATTCTGCCACGCACCACCATCCACCTGCCACTGGGCTCCGGCACTGACAACGCTTGGCGGACTAATCGAGACCTGCAAGGCGCCGAAAGTCCCGGCATTCCACAGCGCGGTCGGAAGCCCCCCAAACAATGGACCCCAGCCCGTGGTCCCAGGCAGGTAATAGACGGTCGCATCCTGGTCACCGGCAAACACAGACGAATCGGCACTGGGGGCGTTGCCCTGGAAATAGACCGCTTTGAGGCTCGCGCACCAACCGAACGCATAGTCCGCCATGCTGGCGACGCTGCTGGGGATCGTGACGCTGGTCAGGCCCCTGCAGCTATTGAACGCCTCGTCTCCGATGCTGGTGACGCTGTTGGGGATCGTGACGCTGGTCAGGCTGAAGCAGCCACAGAACGCCCATGCCCCGATGCTGGTGACGCTGCTGGGGACCGTGTAACTCCCCGCTTTGCTCCCCGGAGACTGAATGAGCGTGGCCTGGCTCTTGTCGAATAAGACCCCATCCACGCTGCTATAGCAGGGGTTGAGCGCATCCACGGTAATCGCGGTCAAGCTCGTGCAAATCAGGAACGGAGCGACCCCGATGTTGGTGACGCTGCCGGGGATCGTGACGCTGGTCAGGCCGGCGCACGATGCGAACGCCTCATCCCCGATGCTGGTGACGCTGCCGGGGATCGTGACGCTGGTCAGGCTGGTGCAGGCGTAAAACGCCTTGTCTCCGATGCTGATGACGCTGTTGGGGACCGTGTAACTTCCCGCTTTGCTCCCCGGAGACTGAATGAGCGTGGCCTGGCTCTTGTCGAATAAGACCCCATCCACGCTGCTATAGCAGGAGTTGAGCGCATCCACGGTAATCGCGGTCAAGCTCGTGCAAATCAGGAACGGAGCCACCCCGATGTTGGTGACGCTGCCGGGGATCGTGACGCTGGTCAGGCCGGCGCACGATGCGAACGCCTCATCCCCGATGCTGGTGACGCTGCCGGGGATCGTGACGCTGGCCAGGCTGGTGCAGCCACCGAACGCCCCGTCCCCGATGCTGGTGACCGGCAGGCCATCGATCGTGCTGGGGATGGTCACCGAGCCCCCGGGACCGGTGTATCCCGTGATGGTGATCGCGCCGTTATCGGCGGTGTAATTAAATTGGGCTTCCCCCACAGCAGGCAGTGCCAACAGCAACAACCAAGCCAGCAGTCTCGCGGCGCAGGCGGTCCTTAAAAGCCCGGCCATCGTCTTCGGCCAAGTGATTCTCGAAATGAGGGTTTGTGTTTTCATAATGTTCTCCCGGAATTTGACAGCAGCCAACCCTCGTTGAGGTTCGCGCGCCAAAGCCACGTTCCGAAGCGCGCCAAAGGGCAGGGAGAAGACGCGGGTTATCCCCCCTTCGGGTGATCTGAGGAATTCAATCACCCAACTCGCCCAACCCCTAAATGGGCTGTTCATGTCACCCTAAGCTGCGGGTTCTCTGCACGCGGGTCGTTGGCTGATGAAGCGAGTCAGCGGCTCGTGATGGACGCCGAAGTGTCAACCCAGCGGCGAATAAAAGCAAGCTAATTCTCACCGGAATCTTTCGCGGCCGGGTCAAAGCCCTTACCATGCTTCACATGTCTTTTCACCGCGGTTCAGTTTATTCACGCCTTCTCCCGGTTGACCTGATGGCGACAGGGTTTGATGAGGCACCCAAGTTCCTCGGGGTTTATAGGCCGCACCAATTAATAGTGCCCGGCTGCGACCGTGACGAGGTCCAAACGACCGGCTTATCGAGGAAATGGGCAACGCATCGGACAATTCGGCATCTGCTCGGATGCCGCTTTCGTCCGTCAGTGCATCGCCCGAGGGCAGGACATTCTGAGCAGGCCCGCTTCGGGGGCTGCCACAAAGAAGCCCATTTCCGGGGCACGGACGAAGCCTCGTGTCATTACAAACCCCCACGCTGCATGAATGTCCCACATTTTCAAATCGGCGGTAAAACCACATATCTGCGCCGCCGCGCGCAAACGCTGAATCCAATCGGAAAACTGGCCATCGGGGAGCCCACCCGGAGAATTTGGGGCCTTGCTTGTGCCAGAAAAAGCCGGGGACAAGGACACCAGTGAGCAATAATGTCTTGCAACGGAGCAACTTACATAGATTCATCCCGCATAGGGAGAATATAATATAACATTGTCATTGTCGGTCTTCCCGATGCGGCGGTGAAGGAATCGCGGGACCGTGTGCTGACTGCGTTAATAAACTCGGGCTACGGGTTTACCTTTGGCCGCACGACGATCAACCTGGCGCCTGCGGACGTGAGGAAGGAAGGGCCGAGCTTCGACTTGCCCATCGGCCTGGCCATAAGCGGGGTCAGTTGCACAGATTTCCATGTTTTTGCTTCCGCGAGCCGTCTACGTCTTCATCAGCCACACTGTTCCTGCTGCCAGGCCCAATAAACGCATTGACAATCATGGCCGGCCAACCCATCCTCTCCACATGGCTCGCAAGCTGCGTGTCCAATACCCCCGCAGCGTGAATAATCGGCGGCGCGAAAATAAACCAAATTCCAGTCAGTGCGCTGTTGCCCACGGCCGGCGCCATTGATAAACTGCGCAACCGTGAACGAGCTTGGTCAGCGTGCCGACGCGAACCCGAACAGGATGCGCTCGGGCATTGCGAAGTGGCCGGAAGATGAACGGCCAACCGGGCAGCGTGAGTGTCGGGCCGCGCGCTGGTGCCGCCCCCGGAAACCGGCTTTCGAGCAGCACAGCCCTGCGCCCCAGCCCCAACGCAGTTTTTTTGTTGACACAATGTGTAGCATTGCAGTATATTTGCCGCCATGAAAAGAGGCGGTGCTGCCCGCCGCGCCCGGCCCGCCCTCGGCCGCCGGGCAGCCCCGGCAGCCGCCGCAAAAAATTATGAGCACACGCAATGGAAAAATCGCGCGATTGCCTAAACCCATCCGCGACCAACTGGCGCGCCGCATCGACAACGGTGAACAAGGCAAAGACCTGGTCGAGTGGCTCAATGGCCTGCCAGCCGTTCAGGAGGTCCTCGATGAACAATTCGCCGCGCGCCCAATCAACGAGCAGAACCTCTCAGAATGGAAGCAGGGCGGTTACCCGGAGTGGTTGCGCCAGGAGGAAACCCGCTCGCTAGTCAGCAAGCTCACCGAGCAGTCTGACGACCTCGACGACGCGGCGGACGGACAGGAAATCAGTGACTGCCTTGCCGGCTTCCTGGCGGCGGAACTCGCGCGCCTGGCAACAACCTTCCTCGAAAAAGAGACCGACCCTGAAAAACGCTGGAAGCGCCTCTGCGAACTGCATCGGGAGCTGTCCCGGTTGCGGCGCGATGACCACCGCGCCGTGCGAACGCTCATCAAACGCCAAAATTGGATTCGAAAAACCGACCGGGAGGACGAAGAGGCGCACAAGCGCGCCGAAAGCGAGCTTATCGAGCGCCACTGCGCCCCGCTTCTGGCGCAAGCGGAACTTGCCGCGATGGCGGAAGCCTTTGGCGGCGGCGAACTGGGGAAGGACATCGCCGCCTACATTCTTCGAGCTCCGAAAGAGCCTGCCCGAAGGTTCCCTCGGCCGAAAGCCAATCGCAGAGAAATACAAGCCCCACTCGCCCAGTCCAAATCAAACCTAATCAAACCCAATCAAACCGAATCAAAGCTAATCAAGCTGAAAAAAAGAATTGTCTCTCAAGCCCCATTAACATCTTGTCCCAGCCCGGCCCGGCCAGCTTGGGATTGCGAAGCACGGTGGAAACAGACTACGCCGCGGGCGTTGCCGAGGAAAAAAACTCCAGCGGCGAAATTGAGTCCTTATGAAAAATTCATTTCCCTCACCCCTCTCCCGGCGAATCTTCCTCGCGATCTTCGCCGCGATTCCCGCGGCGATCGCCGCGCAGGTCTCGCTCACAGGCTCGGCCGCTGTGCCGGCCACGCCCGAACCCGTGGTAGCGAAGAAGCATTATCTCGTTTCCTGATTCCACACAAGGAGTATTCTGGCCACATGAAACCAAACAACCAGCCGCTTATGCAACACCTGTGGCTTTCCATCGTTCTCTGCCATTGCGCGGCATTCAGCTTGACTGCTGGGATCGCGTCACAGGAAATCGAAACCAATCCTCAAACCGTGGCCCGATGCCTGGCCTCGCTCGACGCGTGGATTATTGCCCAGCCCAAAGCGGTGCGACCGTTGCCTGGCGTTTCTTTTCAACTCAACAGGTGCAAAGGGATCGTGATGGAGGGAACGGGCCATGACGGAGCTGACTTGGGCGAACAGGCCTCCGCGTTCATTGCCTCCGCCTCCGGAGTCCAGCTCCCGGTGCTTAAGCGCCCTACTTCGGGGCGGACGCTCAAACTGGAAATGCTCGCCACGTCCCGGCAGTTTGCCGAGGCGACCGGCTTGGGCGCCGAGCTGTTCGACCAAGTCGGAGACCAGGGCTACGCGCTCGTGATCGATGCGAAACACGCAGTTCTTGCCGCGCGAGCAATCCCGGGGATGCGCCATGCCATCACCACGCTCGGGCATTCATACCATATCCTGAACAAACCCCAATACCGGCATTTGCGGGTAGGGCCCTGCGAAAAGGCGCCCTGGATCATGACCTTCGACGTGCGCAAACCCGAGGCCGTCCGCATGGTCACGACGATGATCGACGAGCTGTGCGAGACGTTTCCTGGGGAATTGTTCAACGCGGATATTACCGAAATTGATATTGATGGATTGCAAACCAACGGCGTCACCCTCAGCCAGGCCACGGACCTCGTGTTCGGCTACGTGCTGCAGTTGAATGCCGCCGTCAAGCAGCATGGCCGGCGCCTGATGATCGCGCAGGGACCGCTCGATTCCCAGGGGCACTTGGCCGGGATGGACCCAGGCTCGAGGCGCTCCCGAGGGACATCATCATCGGCAGTTATTACTGCGCCGGCGGTCCTTACCGGCCGGCGTGGGAAAAGGACTACCCGCGACTGCAGGAGAAGGGGTTTGATTTCTTCGCCCAAGCCTGGATTTACAGCCACGTCTGGTTGACGCCGTGGGTGAAGCCGGCCGCGGAATTCTCGGACCTGGAAGTGTCGCGTGGGCTTCGGCATGGGGCCATTGGGAGCATCACGGCCGACTGGGGCGATGCCGGCCATTTTCATTTTGTCGGGGAGGAATGGCTGCCTTTCTTATACCACGGGGCCTGCGCGTGGACGGGCGCGCAGTTCGATCGTGACTATTTTCGCAAGGCGGTTGCTCGCGTCATCTATGGGTTGCACAACGACACGGCGCTCCGCTCCATTGAAGCCGCCAGCGACGTGAATGCAAAGCGGATCAGGGTGCGCGACCAGGAAGGGAAGGAATCGGAAATCGCAACCAGTTTCCTATGGGAATTTGTGCATGATCCGTTCACCCATCCGGACCTGACGCGCATCGCGAATCCCGGGGCGGTGGGGCATACGATACTCGAGACGGCTGCGCCTGCTTTGGCGGCCCTCTCCGCTGGGGCGCTCCACGCCAAGAGAAATCGCGACAATCTCGAACAGTGGATCTTCGGCGTGCGCTGTTATGTGGCCTTGGGCCGCAAATTGGCGGCGCTTGGACGCTACCAGGACCCGGCGGCGCCGCGCCCGCAGGTGGCGGATGAACTTGCGGCCGTGGCGAACGATTACGAATCGCTCCAAACCGAATTCAAACGCCTGTGGCTGGCGGAGGATCGGGATAACGACGGCTTCCAGGAATTGGTCCGACGCTTCGGCTACACGATCGGCCCTTGCCGTGAAAAAGCCGAAGCCTTGCGGGTTGCGAGATAGGGAGCAGCCCCGTGCGCGCGGGCACTGTTTAGGGTTCCAGGTGAGTAACTATTCAGCACCTGTCCACATTCTTTGCCCAAAGCCGGCTGAAGCCGGCGCTCCGGAACGCCGGCTTCAGCCGGCTTTGCGCGCCCGTAGTCCGCGAGGCCTTCAGGCCCCGCGCTCGAGCCGGGATGTTCCACGTTCGCTGCCACTGAACCTGAATAATTGCCCGGGTGAATGGTGCGCGGCTTCAACCGCAACGCGGTTGTGTAACAAAGCCAGTGCCAGACCCGCCTTTAGCCGCGCGGCTGGGGCTTGGTTTTTCATAGCGGTGCGATTCATTCATTGACCGGGGACGGTGGTCTTGAATATCGCCTGACCGGGCTTAAGGTTCGGAACGTCGTCTGGACCGATCGCGCTGTCTCCTGCACGGTAGCCATAGCCAGTGGGGCTGATCATAAACCTCAGATCATAAGCCGGATCGATGGTTGCATCCGCTTTCTCCGCCAGTGCAATGGGGCCTCCAGGTTTAGGGTTGGTTTCGAAGCGATCGAGGATGGCCTCGTCCAACGGCGGCTGCAGGAACGGTTTCAGTTGGTCTATGGAGGTGGGTAGGTCTCCGTTGTTGGCAGCCATGTAGCCTTTGAGGGTGCCTTGCAAGTATGGGATCGCCTTGATCTCCGCCAGTGTGCGGAGCAGGCTCAGCCCTTTGCGCACGTCGTCGTCGGAGTCAGTCTGTACGCGCTGAGCCGCTTTGAGCCAATCCACTTCGTCGGCGAATTTGAGCTCCGGTATCTTCTGGCCGGGCATCTGCTCCAGTTTTTGCCGCAGCAACGCGACCTTGGCGGCGAGCGTTCCTGAAAGCGGCCCGGCCGGCGCGGGTTTCGCCTGCGCCACGTCTCGCGCCTCATTGCGCAAGCGGGAAACCTCGGCGCGCAGCTTGGGCAGATCGGCAACGTCCGCGCGGTGCTGAGCCTGGGCGGCCTTGAGGCTGGCGGCGAGGCGATCGCGTTCTTGGTTCAGATCGTTGATTTGCGCGGCCAGCGGCTCCTGTTCTTGTTGAAGCGCCTGAATTTGTTGCCGCATTTGGGAGAGCAGGTGTTGCTCATAGACTCCCGTGCCCAGGGCGGCGGCGACGGCGGCAGCGAGCGCCAGTTTTTGTATGGTTGTCATAGTGATAGCTTTGGTGAGTTGGAGAGCGGTGGCGCCGCGCAGGACAGCGCCGGAGATAGGGAGGGCGGCGGCGATGGCGGCGGCCAGGCCCGCGGGCGCGGCTTCCACCGCCTTGGCGGAGAGCAGGGCCACCACCCCGGCGCTGCTAATCTCGACACCGCGCTTTGAGAAGAATTGGCGGAGCCGTTCCACAGCCCGGGCAACCCGTTTGCGGGCCGCCTCCTCCGAGACGCCCAGCACGCCCCCAACGGTTTTGAGGTCCTTGCCTTCAAAGAACCGCAGCAAAACGGCATTGCGGTCGGCCTCCGGCAGCGCGTCCATGGCTTCATCGAGGAGCGGTTCAGCGTGAGTCCACTCGGAGGGGGCGGCGCAGTTTTGCCCGGCCAGTTCGACCGCGACCTGCTCGCGGCGTTGCCGCCGGGATTCCCGGCGCACGACGTCAATGGCCGTGCGGCGAGTGACGCGGTATAACCAGGCGCTCAGGAGGGTATTGGGCTTCATCTTATGAGCTTGGCGGGCCAGATCCGTGAAGACCGATTGGGCCACCTCTTCGGCAAGTTGCGGTGAGCGGGCCGCGCGCAGGGCTGCCGAATAGACCAGGTCCAAATACTCGCGCACCAGGGCGGCAAAGGCCTCCTCGGCCCCTTGCCGGGTGTATTGTTCGAGCAACATCAGCCCACGCGTGTTCATTTCTACCAGTATATCGGCACCGACCGTCCAAACCGGACAGGCAGTTACATGGCCAGAGCTTGTGCCCGCCGCGGGGCGAAGGGCAAGAATGGAGGCGCTTTATTCCCCAAATCTGATAACCTCCCTCGTCAAATATGAAAAGAGTCCTGCTGCTCTGCCTGATGCTGGCGTCCATCGGCGGCTTGCACGCTGCCAATGCCGAGACCTACTTTCTGCTCGGCAACGCCCTGGCTGAGGGCATGAAGAAACTGATCGAGCAGACGATATGGGGGCCGGTCGTGGGGGTGCGAGCCAAATCCGCAAAGGCCGCCGGACTGTCTGCCATGCCCGCCGCTCCTGCGGCAAGCTTTCCGCTTCCGGACTTTCGGACCCTGGCCGGCGGCGCTCAACAGGTCCGTCTCTTGCCCGGCCAGCACGAGTTCGTTTTCAGCATGTATGGCGCTCTCTCAGGAGGCATGACAACCCGAGTTTGATGGATGTCGAATTGGGGCCCGGCGCTGTCGAGTTTATCGAGTTGACGCTGGCTGAGGAGTGAAATGAGAATCACAGCGCTTGCGATATGTCACACGCATGAAACTTGGAAAGCTTGCGCAACTCGTGTTCGGCAGACTCCTGATGTGCGGCGCTCCGGCGGCCTTCCTGCCGTGGCAAATCCACGCCGCCGAGCCTCCGAACCTCCTGTTCATCCTTGCCGATCAATGGCGCGCGCAAGCCTTCGGCCACGCCGGCGATCCCAATGTGCGCACGCCGCACATTGACACGCTGCAACGGCAGGGCATCCGCTTCATCAACGCCGTTTCCACCGTGCCGGTCTGCTCCCCAGCGCGCGCCTCCCTGCTCACGGGACAGCGCGCGCTGACTCACGGGGTATTCCTGAACGATGTGGCCCTTTCTCCCGACGCGCTCACGCTGGCAAAAGTGCTGGCCCGGGCCGGCTACGATACCGGCTACATCGGCAAATGGCATCTGAATGGGGACGGGCGTTCGGCCTTCATCCCGCGCGAGCGCCGCCAGGGTTTCGATTACTGGAAAGCGCTGGAATGCACCCACGACTACAACCATTCGCTCTATTATTCCGATGGTCCCGAAAAGCTCGTCTGGGAGGGTTACGACGCGGTGGCCCAGACCCGGGATGCCCAACGCTACCTGCGCGATCACGCCGGCAGCAAAAAGCCGTTCTTCCTCTTTCTGGCCTGGGGCCCCCCGCACGACCCGTATCAGACGGCGCCGCAGAAGTATCGCGAGCAATACCAGGCCGACCGGATGAAGCTGCGCGACAACGTCCCGGCAGCCATCAGCGAGAGGGCTCGAACCGCCCTGGCCGGCTACTACGCTCATTGCGCGGCGTTGGACGATTGCGTGGGCGACTTGCTGCAAACCCTGCGTCAGACCGGGTTGGCGGAGAACACGCTGGTGGTGTTCACTTCCGATCACGGCGACCTGGCGGGCTCGCACGGACAATTCAACAAGCAGCAGCCTTACGATGAATCGATCCGCGTGCCGCTGCTCTTGAGTTGGCCCAAGGCCCTCGGCACGCGCGGCCTCGAGCTGGATGCGCCCATCGGCTCGGAAGACATCATGCCCACCATCCTCGGTTTGTGCCGCGTGGCTGTTCCCCGGACCGCAGAGGGACTGGACTACAGCGATTATCTGCGCGGCGGCAAAGACCCTTCGGATGGGGCTGCGCTCATCGCTTGCCCCGCCCCGTTTGGCCAGTGGGAACGCCGGCACGGGGGCCGGGAGTATCGCGGCATCCGCACGAGGCGCCACACTTACGTGCGCGACGCGGCGGGGCCGTGGTTGCTGTTCGACAATCAGACCGATCCGTTCCAAGTGCAAAACCTGGCGAATCAGCCCGCCCACAGCGGCTTGCAGATGGAACTCGAAGCCGTGCTGGCTCGGAAACTCAAAGCCGGCGGCGACGAATTCCTCCCCGCTGAGGCTTACATAGGGAAGTGGGGCTACCAAGTGGACGCCAACGGAACCGTGCCCTACACACCCTGAGCGACGCATGGAGCAAGCCTGCTCTCGACTTCTCAGCCTGACTCGCCCTATCCTCGCCGGCAATGAAACCGGAACTTGTCGCCGGATTTGTCCTGCTCGGATTGGGATATTGGCCGGAGGCCAGTGGGATGGATGCCGGCGGCGTTGGTGTCTAATGCTTGAGGTTTCCAATCCGATGCACGCAGCAGCGGAATGCGAGGCCTTCGAGGTCCGGGAACCGATTCAATGAGCTGCGAGTCAGAACAAGTAACACAAATCCTCGAGGCGGTTGTCGCCGGGGACACGCAGGCAGCGGAGCGGTTGCTGCCTCTGATCTATGAGGAACTGCGCCGGTTGGCTGCCGCCAAGATGGCCAAAGAGGCCCCGGGCCAAACCCTGCAGCCCACCGCTCTGGTGCATGAGGCCTGGCTCCGGTTGGTCGGCGAGGGAAACCAGCGGTGGAACAGCCGAGGCCACTTCTTCGCCGCGGCGGCGGAGGCGATGCGGCGCATCCTCGTCGAGAACGCCCGGCGCAAACGGGCACTCCGGCATGGTGGCGGCCAGGAACGCGTTGACCTGGCCAGCGTCAACCCGGCCGCTGAACCGGAGGACGATGGTTTGCTTGAAGTCGACGATGCCCTCGACGAGCTGGCCCGTCTGGATGCGTCCCAGGCGGAAGTGGTGAAGCTCCGGTTCTTTGTCGGTTTGAAGCTCGACGAGATCGCGGCCCTTCACGGCGTCTCCATGAAGACGGTTCAGCGCCAGTGGACCCACGCTCGCGCCTGGCTTTTTGAGCGCATTCACCGAGGGAAGTAGGACCCGGGAGGGAGCGTCAGAAACGCTCGCGGAGAAAAACATTATGCGGGGTGTCCATTTTTGCCACGCGATTTCGCACTGAACTATGGAAACCATGACCACGCCGTCTCCGAATCCAGAGCACGATCGCGAGGGAGCGCTGCTCAATGCCGCGCTGGAGCTGGCGCCTGGTAAACGCGCCGCGTTCCTCGATCACGCTTGCGCCGACGATGCGGCGTTGCGCCAAAGACTGGGAAACCTCCTCAAAGCTCATGACCGGGCTGGGGCGTTCTTGGGAGAACCGGCTTTTCCCGCGGACGGAGTCCCTCCACCTGCCGTCAGCGAGAACGGCCGAAGCGGCACGGCGAATCTCGCGGCGGTTAGCGAGGCGCCTGGCGACCGCATCGGCCGCTACAAGCTGCTGGAAAAGATCGGCGAGGGCGGCTGCGGCGTCGTGTACATGGCCGAGCAGGCAGAGCCCGTCCGCCGCCGGGTCGCCCTCAAGGTCATCAAGGTGGGGATGGACACCAAACAAGTCATCGCCCGGTTCGAGGCCGAGCGCCAGGCGCTGGCCCTCATGGACCACCCGAACATCGCCCGGGTCCTGGATGGGGGAGCAACGGACACGGGCCGGCCGTTCTTCGTGATGGAGATGGTCCGAGGCATACGCGTGACCGACTACTGCGACGGGAACAATCTCTCGACCCGTGAGCGGCTCGACCTGTTCATCCAGGTTTGCCGCGCGATCCAGCACGCGCATCAAAAAGGGATCATCCACCGCGACATCAAGCCGTCGAACATCCTGGTGACGGTCAACGACGGTGTGCCCACGCCGAAAGTGATCGACTTCGGCATCGCCAAGGCCACCAGCCAGCAGCGGTTGACCGACAAGACGCTGTTCACGGCCTTCCAGCAATTCATCGGCACGCCGGCCTACATGAGCCCGGAGCAGGCGGAGATGACCAGCCTGGACATCGACACGCGCAGCGACATTTACGCGTTGGGCGTGCTGCTCTACGAGTTGCTCACCGGCAAGACGCCCTTTGACGCCCAGACGCTGCTGGCGGCGGGGCTGGACGAGATGGTGCGAATCATCCGCCAGCAGGAGCCGGTCCGGCCCTCGACGCGGCTCAGCACGATGCTGGCAGGGGAACTGAGCGCCGCCGCCACCCATCGCCAGTCGGAGCCCCCGAAGTTGATTCACCTGGTGCGTGGAGACCTGGACTGGATCGTGATGAAGTGCTTGGAGAAGGACCGGACGCGGCGGTACGCGACGGCAAACGGATTGGCCCGGGACATCGAGCGGCACTTGAGGCATGAGCCGGTGGTGGCTCGCCCGCCGAGCGTGGCGTATCGGCTGGAGAAGAGCTTTCGGCGGAACCGGCTGGTGTTTACGGCGGCGGGACTGGTTGGCTTGGCGTTGGTGGCAGGGGCGGTGTTGAGCACTTGGCAGGCCGTGCAGGCGACGCATGCCCGGCGGGACGAGGCCGCCGCGCGAGGCCGGGCGGATGCGGCGGCGCGTGTGGCCGAGAGACAGAGGGAGCGGGCTGAGCAGGAGAAACGAAGGGCCAAAGCCAGCGAACTGTCCGCGCAGCAGGAGGCCTACGCTTCGGACATGAATTTGGCGCAGCACGCGCTGGCAGCCAATGACTTGGGCCGGGCCAAGCGGCTGCTGGATGGCTATCGCCCTCGGCCGGGCGAAGCCGACTTGCGCGGCTGGGAGTGGCGCTACCTCTGGCGGGAGTGCCGGAGCGACGCCCTGAGCGAGTTGTGCCGGTGCTCCAACCCGCTTTATTCGGTAGCCTATTCTGCCGATGGCCGGACGCTGGCGGTGGCCGGTCCGGGCATTGAAATCTGGGATGTGCCTGCCCGGAGACGAATCGCGACCCTTCAGCCGGCAGGCCACTTGGTGGCGTTCTCCCGAGGCAACCTGCTGGCGGCGGATACTGGAGAGGCGATCAATGTCTGGCAAGCCGGCACCACCACCCTGGTCCATCAGATCCAAAGCTCGGGTGAGTTGAAGGCCCTCAGGTTCTCGCCCGATGGCACCCACCTGGCAAGCCTGAACCGCGACGGCCAGGTCACCGTCTGGGAGGTGGACCGATGGACTGTCGTTCGCCGGGTTCAGGGGCCGCCAGGCTATGGCTCGCATGATGGCGCACTGGACTTTTCACCCGACGGCCAATTCCTGGTCTTCGGTCACGCGAACGGCTTCCTGCACATGGAGAGCCTGGACCCGAGAAGCACCAATCTCGCTTTCCTCGCGCACTCGGAATTGATCACGGCCGTAGCCTGGTCACCCAAAGCTCCCATCCTTGCCAGCGGGAGCGGTTACTCGGGTGGACCGATCCGGCTGTGGGACGCGAACTCGGGCAGGCCCATCGGTGCGCTCGAGGGCCACACTTCCTGGATCACACGCGGATTGACCTTCTCCGCCGATGGCCGGCGCTTATACTCGGCCAGCGGCGACCAGACAATCAAGGTCTGGGACGTGGCGCAACGGCGATGCCTGGCGACCCTTCGTGGCAGCAGCGATGAACTTTATGGCCTGGCGCTGAGCCCCGACGGCACCACCCTGGCCAGCGCCAGCAAGGACGGCATTGTGGCGTTCTGGAGCGCCTTGCCCGAGGCCAAAGAGGAGCAACCGCAAGTGCTCCCGAGAGAGCCTGTGATTGGATCTACATTTGCCGGAAACAGAGCCGCCTTCGCTCCGGACGGTCGAGTGCTGGCAGAGGCGCGGGGGGGCATCGTCCGTTTGCGGGCATTGCCTGCCCTGAGTGAGATGGAATCCATCACCGCGTTGGGGTCGAACGTCAATGTGGTGGCCTACTCGCCCGATGGCGCGTTAATCGTCAGCGGGAGCACCGATGGCTGGTTGCGGGTCTGGTCTTCTGGGGAGCGCCGCCTGCTGCAGGCTCTCCCGGGTCAGGGATTCCTCTATGTGGTGGGATTCTCAGGCGACGGCTCGACACTCATCGCTTGGGAGTGGGGAGGAGCGGTGACCATCTGGGATGCCCGCACCTGGCAGCGCACCTGCTCACTGGCAGGGAAGGAGACAGGGGCCGCGTCCATTTCGCCGGATGGCCGCCGCGCGCTGACCGGGAACGGGGCGGGCCAACTGAGCTGGTGGGACGCCGCAACCGGGAGACTTCTGGCTGCCACCTCCGGCCATCGGTATCCGGTCTCGGCAACTGCTTTCTCGCCCGACGGCACGCGGGCGGCGAGCGTGGCCGAAGATGGCACGCTGGCGCTCTGGGATGCGTCTTCTCTTGCCTGCATCAACCACTTCAAGGGGCACATGCTGGGCATCCATAGCGTGGCCTTCTCCCCCGATGGCCGCCGGCTCGCCACGGGCGGCGGCAGCGGTCACGAGGCAATCAAAGTGTGGGACTTGGCCACTTGCCGCGAAATGCTGGCCCTGGCGGGAGAGGGTAGCATCTTCGGCTCCGTGGCGTTTTCCCCCGATGGCAACTGGCTGATGGCCCGCAGCAGCCTGCAGGGCCACCTGCACTTCTGGCGCGCACCAGCGTGGGCGGAGATTGACGCGGCGGAGAAGCGGGCGGAAGGCAAAACGGAGTGACTCGGCGCGGCATTGCCCATTCGCGTCAGGCTAAGGCGTCTGCGGCTCCGGACAGCAGTTCGTAGTAGTTTTTGCGATCGTTTCGCTTTTCGTAGAAGGCATGGCGGGCGAGGCAGAACTCCACCCATTGAACGACCGAGACGCCCAGCACCATGGCCGAGAACCAGCAAGCGCACTGTCCGAGAATGTGCCCCAGGCGAAGGAGGCTGACGTGTTGGCCGTGGGGACAATTGAGTTCCAGCAGGTCAGAAAGCTGGCAGACCAGCGCGCAGAACAACAACTTGGTCAGCACCGAGAGCTCAAGCAAGACCGGGGTGCGGCAGTTAAGGTGAGGCAATCCCAGGTGGCTTTTCCAGGTTTTAAAACTGATCTCAATTCGCCAGCGCAGCCGATAGATCGCGGCCAGGACCTTGGGGGGCCAAGTCGCCGCCGGCACGTTGGTCACGAAGATGTTCCAGCCCATCGAGAGAATGCTCGGCGCCAGGAGGGGAGCGGTGGCGTTTCTGGGCGGAGACTTTGGCCTTGTGCCGCCGCTGATTGGCCACTTCCTCTGGCACGGGCAGGGCGACCAAGCGCACGGTCGCTCGCTCCGGTCCCAGGAGCACGTCCATATCCAAGGAGCCAGAGTTCTTCAGGAGGGCCTTTAAATTCAGCGGTTGGCCCGTCTTGGGGTCGTAGGGATTGACGCCGTGGCGGTAGCGGCTGAGGAAGGAGATGCCCGCACTGACAAACTGGGCCAGGACTGCCGTGGTGAAGTAACCCAGATCCCGCAGGACCAGATCGCCGGGGCGGGCGACTTCCAGGATGTCCGGGGCGGCGGCCTGGTCATTGCGAGTATAGCCCGAAAGGGAGACGTGCCCGACCACGCCGTTTTTGATGTCGCAGATCCATTGGATTTTGAGGGTGGCGTAGTCTTGCCCATGTTGGTTGCCGGCCCCGGGGAAGAGTTCAGCCAAGTGCTTGGGCAGCGTTTGGGAGGTGCTGTCATGGACCCAGACGTGAGCAAAGCGTTCAAGGGCTTGGCAGGTCGGAACGCCACGAGCGATCTGGCTGAAGAGGGCCGTGACGACCCCAGCCAGAAAGCCTTTGAGGCCACCGGAGAGCCGTTCACTCAAAGACTGTTTAGTGTAGGTGGTGTCGGCGGCCAAGCCGATGACTGCGGCGGTATGCTCCAAGGCGAGGTCGGTTTCGGGAGCGAGGGCCAGGAGGCCCTTGGCAAATTTGAGCATGGGGATTTTACGTGGGCTGCGCTGCAAGAAGCCTGAGGCTCGGGCGATACCCTCGGCGTCGATGGCGTCGAGTTTGGGGAGGCAGGCCGGGAGCTGTTGGTGGAGGGAGGCGGGCAAACCGGAATTGTTTTGCGCGGAAGGGTTAGGAGAATGACATGCGTGGTTTTATATAGTATTAATACTATATGCCAAAGCGACAAAAGGCGACAGAAAAAACGACGGGTTACCTCATCAAAGTGCAAAAGG
This sequence comes from uncultured bacterium, assembly GCA_963713735.1. GTDB lineage: Bacteria > Verrucomicrobiota > Verrucomicrobiia > Limisphaerales > UBA8199 > CAVQND01. The sequence continues at coordinate 116,463 of CAVQND010000017.1, read as the reverse complement.
TGGAGCGGCCAACCAATCGCTCCTACTATCTGAACTTGCCGGTGGTCCTGGCGGAGGCGCTGGAGATCAAAAAAGGGGAAGAAATGAAGTGGCTAATCGAAGACAAAAACGTGCTGCTCCTGTGTCGGACACAGAAAAGGCCGCCGCGTCAACTGCGCGCCAAACCTTAGCCTGACGCGAATGGGCATTGCCGCAACCAACCTCAGGGGAAATTGTTGCCCAGCAGTGGCACGGGAGCCTGCCCCGCTGCGCTGAAAAGCGTCGCTTCACGGTGCCTCCATGGAGGCGGTTCAGCGCCGCTCTGCCCACGCTCCCCCCTGGCTTTTTGAGCGCATTCATCGAGGGAGGCAGGACCGGGGAGGGAGCGTCCGAAAACGCTCTTGGAAAAATCTTCACGCGGGGTGTCCATTTTTGCCCTGCGATTTCGCACTGAACTATGGAAACGATGACAACACCTATGCCTTATGAAACACACAACTCCGATTAGCCGTATTCTCTGCGCCTTATTTGCAACGGCTGCCGCCGGTCCTGCCTTCGGCCAAGCCTGGGTTCCGGCGGGCGCGCCGTACAGCTACTACTCGACCTCCAATTACTGGCTTTCCATCGCCTGTTCGGCTGACGGCTCGAAGGCAGTGGTGGCCGCTACGGGCCGAGAGGTCGGCCTGATTTTCACCTCGGACGATGGCGGCACGAATTGGGTCCCCACCCGCGCGCCATCGGCGGGGTGGTGTGCGGTGACTTCCTCCGCCGACGGGACCAGGCTCGCTGCGGTGATCTGGGGGCGATTCGGTGTTTGCACGTCGGCTGATTCCGGCGCCACCTGGGCCTGGCACGCTGGACTGACGGAATACGGCCTGGCTTCCTCCACCGACGGCGCAACGTTGCTCGGGACGCAGATTGACTACAACGCCTATGTGTCCACCGATTACGGCCTCACCTGGAGCACCTGGCGGACCCCGGTATGGGCTGTCAACGCGGTCGCCTGTTCGGCGGACGGAACCGGGCTCGTCGTGGGGAGCCTCAATGGAGACATCACTGTCTCCACCGACGGCGGAGCGACCTGGTCCCAGCCGGTTTCCGCCGGCGGCTCGGCGGTTCGGGTCGCGGGCTCGGCGGACTTGAACACGCTGATAGCCTATGAGACTGGTAATCCTGCCGGTTCCATTCTCACCTCGACCAATATGGGCCGAAGCTGGGTACCGAGCCGGGTGCCACCGGTCAATTGGATCGCAGTGGCCGCCTCGGCGGACGGGACGAAACTCGTGGCGACCTCGCTGGACGGGTTCATCTATACCTCGAGCGATTCGGGGACCACCTGGACTTCAAACAGCGCCCCCGCTCTCCACTGGTACAGTGTTGCCTCCAGCGCCGATGGCAACGCGCTTTTCGCGGCCTCCTGGGAGGGACAGATATGGATGCGGCGCACGGTTCCTGCCCCTGCGCTCCAGGTCGCGCCCGTCGGCAGCGGGCTGAAACTGTCCTGGCTCGTGCCTTCGGCCACTTTCCAGTTGCAGCAAACGCCGGGTCTCGGCGCGTCTGATTGGTCCGACGTGGCCAACCAGCCGACGCTTAACCTGACGAACTTGGATTACGAGGTGTTCCTGCCGCAACCGCCTGCCAACGCCTTTTTCCGTCTCGTCAAGAGGTGATAGTCGAGAAAAACTTCATGCGGGGTGTCCATTTTTGCACCGCGATTTCGCACTGAACTATGGAGACGACGACAACGCCATCTCCGAAGAGTGTTGAGCTATGAAAGCCCTTCTCTGGATTCGCTGGCCCTGGTGGCGCCGAACGGGACTGCGGAGGGCGGTTATTGGGCAGTTCTTCTGGCCCGTTCTTTGCCTCGCTCTGGCAGTAACGGTGCTGGCGACACGGCAGGCGGGTCCCGGTTTCCTGCTCAGGAAGTTCTTTCCGGCCGCCGATTTGGCGGATGGCCCCCCGCTGCTGGACTCCTTTTCCGAGCCCGCCATGGCTTGTGCCATTCTGAGGCGCGAAATCAACTGCCTGTGGTGGGCGGCCCAAATTGCGCGGGCGAACGAGGGGCGGGTTTCACCAGAGCAGCCCAGGGTCGTGTTGCCGACGCCAGCATCCGGTCACTGATGGCGCTGGCCGCTCAAATTCAGGGCTTGGCGCTGGACTTGAACCGGGATCTGATGGAGCTCGAACTCGACGACCATTCATGGAATGAGCTTGTGAACCGGTATCTGTCATTGGTTTATGAAGCGCCGCAACGACGTGAAGGTGCGGGCCTGGGCCCGGTACGCGCTGGATGGCGCGAGGAAGTGCGGACGTGTTGAGGAGGTGGAAAGCGCCTTGCGCCACGCGATCCGAGATCACCGGCAGCTCCGCAGCGCAGCCGCATTGGAGGCCACGCTCGATGATTGGAAAGCCCAGAGATCGTCGGGCCTTCCGGAGAGCGAGCGATGAAAACGGGGCGTTTTCGGCCAGTGCTGCGCCGGCTGCTGCTGGCAGGTGCGCTGGCCTTGGCAGTGCGCCACTGGGTGTGGATACCGCTGCTGATCACCGGCAACAGCATGCAGCCGGCCCTGCGCGCCGGCAGCATCGTGGGCCTCAACAAATTGGCTTACCGCTTCGGTCCTCCGCGGCGCGGGAGATATCGTTGCCATCCAGACCGGGCGGGATCTAATCGCCAAGCGCATCGTGGGGTTGCCCGGAGAAGAAATTCGAGCGATCGCCGGGGTCTTCTACGTCAACGGCAGTCCGTTGGCTGAGCCCTATGTCCGGTTCGATGAGCGTAACAACATCGCTCCCGGCCGGCTCGGCGCGAACCGCTTCGTTGTGGCCGGAGACAACCGGGAAGAGACCCTCATAGCGGTGGTAAGCCTGGGCCGGATTGTGGGCCGGGTGAGACGGTTCAGCGGCAGTGGACCCACGCTCGCGCCTGGCTTTTTGAGCGCATTCACCGAGGGAAGCGGGACCGGCGGTGGAGCGTCAGAATCGCTCTTGGAGAAAAACTTCATGCGGGGTGTCCATTTTTGTCCGGCAATTTCGCACTGAGCTATGGAAAGCATGACTAAGAAAACGAGCTATGATAAGCAGCACATCATTGAGAATCAGCCGCCTTCTCGCTTTGGGCATTGCGGCTACAGGACTATTCGGCGCCACGGCGGCCCTTTTCGCCGCGGGTCCGCAGATGAAGACGCTGCCCGGCCACGTGCCGGCGGCGGCGGTGCGTTCATTCGCGACGGGAATCCTCCAGCCAACAGAGCGCCTGAGGCTGGCCATAGGCTTGCCCTTGCGGGACGCGAGCGGCCTGGACCAGTTTCTGGCGCAGGTCTATGACCCGGCGAGTCCGAATTTCCGTCGGTTCTTGACGCCGGAGCAATTCACCGAGCGGTTCGGTCCGACGGCGGAAGATTACGGGGCGGTCGCGGAATTCGCGCGGACCAACGGCCTGAGCGTGGCCGCGACCCATGGCAATCGGCTGTTGCTCGATGTGACTGGTTCTGCGGCGGACATCCAGCGCGCGTTTCATATCACCCTGCGCACCTACAGCCATCCTTCCCAGACGCGGGATTTCTTTGCGCCAGACACCGAACCCAGCGTGGAGGGGCGATTGCCGATATGCGACATCAGCGGCTTGAACAACTACGACTCGCCCCATCCCATGAGTTTTAAGCGGGAGCGCCCTGCCGCCGGGTCCGGGGCGGTCCCGATGCTGGGTTCGGGTCGGTTCGGGCCCGGGAGGCGGCTATCTGGCAAATGACTTCCGAGCGGCCTACCTCCCCGGCGTAACCCTGACCGGCGACGGCCAAATGGTCGGGCTGTTGGAGTTCGACGGCTTTTATGCCAACGACATTGCCGCTTACGAAACGATGGCGGGCTTGGCCAGCGTGCCGATTCAAACCGTGCTGCTCGACGGTTTCGACGGGGTGCCGACCTCCGGCCCATACGGCGGGAGCCAGGAAGTTTCCCTGGACATTGAAATGGCGATGGCCATGGCGCCAGGACTCTCAAGCATCGTTGTGTTCGAGGCCGGCCCTGCCGGCGTTGTCAACGACGCCCTGAGCACCATGGCGGCCACCAGCCAGGTGAAGCAGTTCAGTTGCTCTTGGGGCTGGGCGGGAGGTCCCAGCGCGACCACCGACAACATCTTCAAACAGATGGCGGCCCAGGGACAGTCGTTCTTTGCCGCTTCGGGCGACAGCGATGCCTATACAACGGGAGCGGCCTCGGTCAATGGTGTGGACAACCCCTCGCTAGGGAACGCCCCGGCCAGTTGCCCGTACATCACGGTCGTCGGCGGAACTGCCTTGAGCACCACGGGACCGGGTGGTTCGTGGGTGTCGGAAACGGTCTGGAACCTGGGGTCTTGCAACGGCCAATACGTCGGCAGCAGCGGTGGCATCAGTTCCCACTATTCCCTTCCAAGCTGGCAGGCGGGCATCAGCATGGCCGCCAACGGCGGCTCGGCCAGCCAACGCAACATCCCCGATGTCGCCCTGGTCGCCGATAATATCTATGTCACCGGCGGCAACGGATCGAGCGGCACTCTGTGCGGCACCAGTTGCGCGGCGCCTTTGTGGGCCGGTTTGGCGGCGCTCGTCAACCAGCAGGCGGTGGCCGCGGGGAGAGGCGCAGTCGGATTCCTCAATCCGGCCATTTACGCCATCGGCAACAGTTCGGCCTACAATTCCAATTTCCATGATGTCATCACCGGCAACAACTTCTCGCCGGACAGCCCAAGTCTGTTCAATGCGACGACGGGTTATGACCTGTGCGCCGGTTGGGGGACCCCGGCTGGGCAAGCCCTCATTGACTCGCTCGCCGGCGCCGCCAACCCGCTGGCCATCGTGCCCTTGGAAGGCTCCACTTGTGTCGGCCCGGTGGGCGGCCCATTCAATCCGAGTTCCGCAACGTTTCTGCTCACCAACGCGGGGAGCGCGTCCTTGACCTGGTGGCTCGTGAACACCTCGAGTTGGCTCCGGGTCTCTGCCACCGGCGGCACCCTGGCGGTCGGGATGGCGACCCGGGTTTCCGCAAGCCTGACGACGGCGGCGTGCCATCTGCCACCGGGGACTTATGGCGCATCGTTGCTGGTGAGCAACGACAACGGCGGCGCGCTCACCGCAACGGTCACGTTGATGGCAGGCCAGTCTGTGGTGCAGAATGGCGGCTTTGAGACGGGTGATTTTAGCGGTTGGACTTTGCTCGGAAACACGACGACTCCAACAACCGTGTACAACGCCGTCGAGAGCCTCGACGCGGGATTCACGGTCGTGCATTCAGGACGTTATGGCGCGTTCCTGGGGGATGCCCAGGTGGCCACGCTCTCGCAGAGTCTTGCGACGGTGCCCGGCCAATGCTACCTGCTGTCGCTCTGGCTCGACAATCCAACCAGCGGAGCGGGCCAGCGCTTCATCCTCAATTGGAAGACGAACGGCGCCTCCAGGTACTGCCCTTTTCGGCGTCTCCAATCCACCCTCGTTCTCTTGGACCAATCTCCAGTTCCTCGTCAGCGCCTGCGGCACGAACACCACCCTTCAAATCGAGGCCGAAAACATTCCCGGCTATTTCGGCCTCGATGACGTGAGCGTGACCCCGATTCCGCCGCCCGGCTTCCAATCCTGGGCCGTTTCGCAGAGCGGTTTGGAGTCTCTCCTGGCTCACCGCCACCGGCCTGGTGTATCAGGTCCAATATACGACCAGTCTGCCCCAGGCGAACTGGAGCAATTTGCTCCCGTCCTTTGTCGCGACCAACTATACGGCGACCGTGTTGGATAGCACTGGTCCCAATTCGACGCCGGAGCGGTTTTATCGTGTCGTCGTTTCCCTGCCTTCGCGATAGGGTTTTGTACAATCCGACTCGCGGCAACAAATTCGACCTTCGCTCTCTCGGCTCTTAGCAGGGAGGCTCTCGACCATCGCTTATTTTGATGCAGCCGCCAGTATTATCAATTAAGCGAATCCACGACATAGAGTTACACTAACGCTATGAAACCACAACAAAGCAACTTGAATTCCGAGCAAGGGCGAGCCGCGCGACATTCCCTTCAGTTGTGCTTGCTGCCTCTGTTCCTGGCAATGGTCTTACCCGGGTGCAAACAGGAGGCGAGGGTAGCTGGTGACACGAAAAGCGTCGCCGCAACCGCCGCCGAAATTAACCCCGTTGGCACCTATACCCTGGTAACCGTGGACGGGAACAAGGTGCCTTGCACTGTGCAGCACGAAGGGCACACGATGACCGTCACGTCCGGCAGCTTCATCATCAATGCCGATGGCACTTGCAGCAGCAGGATTTCTTTGGCGGGCCACGACTCGCCCATCGAGGTCAAGGCCGCGTACACGCGGGAAGGACCAAAACTGACGATGCAGTGGCAAGGGGCAGGCATGACCCTCGGCACCGTCGAACGTGACACCTTCACCATGAACAACGAGGGAATGGTCTTGGCTTACCACAAGTAAAATGGACCGGACGTGGCGGTTCCACCTGACGGTCTATTCCGGACAAGCCTTGTGCAACACTGCCCGGCCTCTTACCTGTGGGGCGCCGGTTTCCAGGACGCGCGGCTGCCATCAATGGACATTTGAAACCGGAGAGGTTCGAGCACCTGAGCATCCGAACCATCCGGCCGCACGATCCAGACGGGGCGCTTATCGGCAGGTTTTTTAGAGTAAACCTCCCGCATGTGCTCTTTGTTCCGCCAATACGCCTCGTCGGTAAAGCGGAACGAAATCCATTGTCCGTCGGGCGACCACGCCGCGGGCGTGCAGATGCCGCCTGTGTGGGTGACTTGCCTCGGACTGGAGGAGCCGTCGGCGCTAATCACGAACAGTTCCAGGGCCTCGCCGACGGGCCAGGAATAAACGATGGACTTCCCGTCGGGTGACCAGTTGGGAAAAGTCGCACCGGGCTTGCTGCTGCCTGTCAGCAGGCGGCGCTTCTCCGAACCGTCCCAATTCATGGTGAAAACGCTGACTCCGCCTTCAGGGACCGCGCCGGTGTAACAGACCCGCCCTCCGTCCGGTGAGAGTGTCGGGTCGTGGCCTTCACCCAGGTTCGCCAGGGACGAGCCATCGGGGCGGATGCTGGCCATCTCCGGCTTGTCGCCATGCATGCCAAAGACGATGCGTTCGCCGCCGGGCGTGACCTGCCAACTGGGCATGTAGCATACGGCCGGAGTGGTGGTGATGCGGCGCACGTGTTCGCCGTTCGCATCCATGACATAGAGATTGGTGGCGTGCTGGCGGTCTGAGATGAACGCAATCCGCTCGCCGTCGGGCGACCAGCACGGGTAGCGATCCTCCGACTCTGGGCTCGGGACACATTCAGCATGTCCCCGCTCACCGGGTCGGCGATGAAGATCTCCGTGTCGCCCGTGCGAATAGAGGCTACAAGGAGTTTTTGGCCGGACAATGGGTGAACGGCAGCGGTTGCGGTTGCGGCGGCGAAGAGGACGAACAAAGTCATTTTCATCTGGGGGACGGTCGTATGTTGACATGCGCCAGGGCTCAGCGGCGCGGGGCTAGGTGCGCTCAGCATGGAACAGAACCGCAATCCCCGTGCCCACTGAGGTGATGCCCTTCTGCCATGTCCGCTAACCGGTTTGCCAGACCGCGCCCACACGTTGGCGGAGGCAATGGTCTGCGATCCTGGTGGAATGGCGCGATCATCTCCTCCACCATCTGGCACAACTCCTCGAACACCTGTTTCTCGTCGTCGCCGTGACAACCTCCGTAGAAGAGCCCGGGACAAGATCCGACAAAGCACTGATCCTTGTCCGACCATTCGACGATCTTAAGATAACGCGCACTCTCTTTCATCGTTTTGCTTCTTCGATGGCCGGATCAACTCTCGCACTTGCCGAGGCATGCTTCAAGATTACCGGCAGGCGGCGACCGGGTCAACGCCTAATCGGTTCCAGACCAAAGAATTATGTGTTGCCTTTCCCGTCCAGCGGACATTTATAGGTAAATGCAGGCGACGGACGACATTTGGCTGCTGCGGGAATATGCGTTGCGCAATTGCGAGGAGGCGTTTGCCACGCTGGTCTCGCGGCACGTTGACCTCGTCTATTCCACGGCATTGCGTTTCGTTGGCAATCATCATCAGGCCGAGGAGATCACCCAGGCGGTCTTCATCATTCTCGCGCGCAAAGCGGCATCCCTCAGCCCCAGAACGATCCTGCCCGGTTGGTTATTTCAGACAGTCCGGCTCACGGCCGCCAATTATCTCCGGACCGAGGCTCAGGCGTGCCCGACGCGAGAAGGAGGCTACCATGCAAGCGAACCTGGGGGAGGACTCCGGCGAGGTCTGGCGGCAGGTGGCGCCCGCCCTCAACGACGCCATCGGCAGCCTGCGCGAAAAGGACCGAATCGCCATCGTGCTCCGGTTTCTCAAAGGCATGGATTACAAACACATCGCGGCCGCTCTCGGGGCCAGCGAAGAAGCAGCGCAAATGCGCGTGAGCCGCGCGCTGGAAAAGCTGCGCAGGCTCTTCGCCAAGCGCGGCGTGGTCCTTTCAGCGGCCACGCTGGGCGGGCTCCTGACGGTCCATGGAACCCAAGCCGCGCCCGTCGGCCTCGCCGCGTCAGTAGCCGGGGCGGCAGTTCAAGCTAGCTCGTTGACCGTATCCAACCTGGCGCTCGTGAAAGCGACGATGAAGATTATGGCCTGGACCAAACTGAAGTTCGCCGTCGGCGCGGGAATTGTCGTGTTGCTCGCATTTCAACACCATCAGAATTCCCTGCAGGCGCAGCAACTGGCCGCCACGCGCGGGGTTTTGCGCGCCAGACTCGAGGCTGTCGCCGCGCAGGAAACCAGAATCGCCGAATTGGAACAGCAAACTGCCGCCATCCTCGAAACCCGACGCGACCAGGAACAGGCACTCGCCAGACTGCGGGCACGCCCCAAGGCCTCCGCAATCTCGGACCGGGCGAGCCCCATGGCCCGGGCTTCGACCACGCTGCTCTCCGCCACCCTGCGCGACCCGACCGCGCGGGAGGCCCTCCGGGACTATGTCGTCAATTCCTGGCGGAATCATTTGGACCCGCTGATTAGGGAACTACAACTTAGCGCGCAAGATGCCGAAAAGTTGGTCCAGCTTGGCGGCGACTGGTCCATGAAAGACCTGGATGCCGTAGCTGCGTTCACCGACGGAAAAATGACTGCCCAGGCCGCCGTGCAGGCTGGGGACGAAGACGAACAGAATGCCACAAACCAGGTCCGGTCGTTGCTGGGAGAAACTGGCTTCGCGAAATACCAGGAATGCGAGCTCTCCTATCCCGCCCGCTCCTTGGTCGAACAATTCGACAAGCAGCTTGGTTTTTTCGCTATTCACCAGATCCAGCGGCAGCGTCTGTTCGATATTATTGCCGCTGAACCCTACGAAGTGGCCACCGGGCTGGCCGGCGACTTCACCACTCGCGAACTGGTCTCGCCGGAAGAGCTGAACCGCCGCTTTGAGCAAAAGACCGAGGCTGGCCAGCAGATTCTCCAAAGCGCCTCAGCCTTTCTCAATCCCGGCCAGTTGGAAGCCCTCGACCTTATGTTGAAGCAGAACCTGAGCACGCAGAGGCGGGACGTTCCTGCGGATGCTCAGAAAGCTCTAAGAAACTCTAAAGCAAGCCCGAGGAATGACATTGTTGAGCAAAATGCAAGTCGGTTTGGCGACCGCCGCCGCGGCGCTCGTCGCCTGGCAGCTTCTGGAGCACGTCCGACGAGGCCGCGAGCTGGCTTCCGTCCAGGCCCAAATCCTCGCACAGGACCGGCAACTCGATTCGCGTCGTTCGGCTCTCAAGGGTACTCGAGCAACGGAACGATGAACTGCGGGAAACGGAACGAAGCGCTGGGAACCAGACCCTGCTGGCGCTCATGCGCGAGCGTGCCGCCCTCGCTAGGTCCGCCTCCCAACCCGCCTCACAAGCACGTGGTATCGGCGGCGCGCTCGCCAACGTGCTGGATAACCCGGAGCAGTGGGACGCCGAACGGGAGCACCTCCGTAATCAAATGCGCGCCGGCCTCGGAACGTTTTTCAGATTACTGAACTTGCCTCGCGAGAAAGCTGACGCGTTCGTCGATCTGGGCATCGAGGCGGAGCGCCGCAAGGCGGCTCGCCTGTCCGCCCTGTTGCACGGAAACATCGCGGTGGCTGATGCCCTGCGCGAGCGCGACAACGACGAGGTCGAATTCGATAAACAGCGCCACGAGGTGCTCGGCGACGAGGGCTACACTTTTTACAATGGCATTGCCGATGGAATGCGCACTGCGGAAGCCAAACGGCTTCTTACACTCGTCCAGCAAAACATGGGAGGCAACGACCTGAATCAGGACCAAAGCGACCGCTTGCAAGCCCTCATCAAGACGCAAATCGTCACCTTGAATATGGATGATATTCGAGTCTTCCGCCCACCGGATGAGTGGGCAGAGCGCTGCATCGGACACCAACAAAATGTGCTGCAAGGCGCAGCCGAGTTCCTCGCCCCAGCCCAGCTCGAAAACCTGAGAGCCATCGCCGCTTATGACCTCGCGGACAGGCAAAGACAGATGGCTGCCAGGCGAAAATCCCTGGGCATACCGTAGTGCGCAATTGCGCACGACGGGGGGCGGTTTCACTCCCGGCAGCTTGCGCCAGCCGCGGGGCAAAGGGCAAGGATCGTGGTGCTTTGGTCCGCAAACTTGATAAACCTCCCTCCCCAGATATGAACAGTCTCCTTGGCCTCTGCTTGATGCTGGCGTCCATCGCCGGATTGCACGCTGCCGATGCCAGAAGTCCGGTCAGAGGCCCCATGGCCGATTACGATTCCGAAAAGGTCGTCCGTGACACTTCACAACGGCCCAAATTCTCATGGCCTTAAACCTGTGGAGGGGCTACGATGCTCGACATGAAAGCCGCCAGCAGATTCAATGTTGCCGTCGTTGGCCTCGGCTTCGGGGCTGAATTCATCCCGCTTTGGCAAAAGCATCCTCACACCCGCTGCGAGGCCATCTGCCAACGCAACCCGGAAAAGCTCAACGCGGTGGGAGACTACTTTGGAGTCGGGAAGCGCTACACCGATTTCAGGCAACTTCTCAAGGACCCGGCGATCCGGATTGTCCACATCAACACGCCCATCCCCGACCACGCCTGGATGTCCCTGGCCGCACTCAGGGCGGGCAAGCATGTGGCCTGCACCGTGCCTATGGCCACCAGCGTCGGTGACTGCAAGCAGATTGTGGACCTCGTGAAACAGACGGGCCTCAAGTATATGATGATGGAGACGGTGGTCTATTCCCGGGAATATCTGTTCATGAAGGAACTGCTCGATAGAGGCGAGCTGGGCAAGCTCCAGTTCGTGCAAGCGAGCCATCAGCAGGACATGGACGGCTGGCCCGACTATTGGCCCGGCCTGTCCCCGATGTGGTATGCGACCCACTGCGTTGGCCCCGTTGCCGGCCTTATTGGCCAATCGGCCGAGTACGTGAGCTGCTTCGGCTCAGGCACCATCCGCAAGGAACTGGTGCAGCGCTACGGCTCGCCCTTCGCCGTCGAGAGCGCGCACATCAAATTCCGGGGCAGCGACGTGAACGCGCGCATCATCCGGAGCCTCTTCGACACGGCGCGCCAGTATCGCGAGAGCATTGATGTCTATGGCACGAAGAAGGCCGTCGAGTGGCCGCTGATCGAGCACCAGCCGCTCATCATTCACACGGCGAAGCTGCCGGAGCCGAAGATCCCCAAGGCGGTGAGGTGCCCCGATTTCGCCAGGCGCCTGCCCAGGAGCATCCAGAAATACACGACCCGGGGTGTCTATGATGCCAGCAAGAAAACGCACCTGAGCTTCACTCAGGGCAGCGGCCATGGCGGCAGCCATCCGCACCTGGCAAACGAGTTTGCTATGGCGGTGGTGGAGGATCGCGACCCCTTCCCCAGCGCCGTCCAATCCGCCAACTGGACCTGCGTTGGCCTTTGCGCGCACCAGTCCGCGCTTAAGGGCGGCGCCCTCGTCAGGCTGCCGGCATTCACGCTTTAATCCCCTATGAATCCCATTGCCCTCAAGTGCTTCGCGCCGAACCGGCGGCAGTTCCTCAAATCCATCCTGGCCGCCGGCGCGGCTCCCTTGTGCATACCGGCCCGTATGCTGGGGGCTGATGGTCAGACACCGCCGTCCGGCAAAATCACTGTCGGTGTCCTGGGCGTGGGGGCGCAAGGACAGCCGGACATGCGCAACTTCCTGGGCAGCGCAGGTGCGCGGGTGACCGCGATTTGCGACGTGAACCGGCGCAACCTCGAGAGCGCCCGCGCCCACGTCGCCGCCGCCTACGGCAGCCCCGACGTGAAGGTGTTCAGCGATTTCAGGGAGTTGAACGCGGACCGTTCCATTGATGCGGTGCTCATGGCACTGCCAGTGCACTGGCACAGCCTGCCGGCCCTCGACGCGGTTCTGCATGGCAAGCACATTTACCACGAGAAACCGATGGGCTTGTCATTCGAGGAGGCGCGGCGGGTGCGGGCGGCGGTGCGGAAGCAGGGCGTCGTGTTCCAGTTCGGCACGCAGCAGCGCTCCGATTGGCGATTTCGGCTCGCCTGCGAGCTGGCGCTGAACGGGCGGTTGGGCAAGCTCGAGGAGATCCAGGTCTCGGTGCCCGGAGGCCGGCACGGTCCCGCCTTTCCCGAACAGCCGGTGCCGGACTATCTCGATTGGAACCGCTGGGTGGGCCCGGCGCCGTTCACCCCATTCCATGAGGCGAAACCCCAGCGCGACAACCACGAGAACATGACCCAGTTCTCGCTGGGTATGATCTCGTGCTGGGGCATTCACCACCTGGACATCGCGCAATGGGGCAACGGGACGGACGCAACGGGCCCAAGCGCGGTGGAAGGCACGGGCGAATTCCCCAAGGAGGGCGCCTTCGACGCCATCGAACGCTGGCGGGTCCGCTTCGAGTATGCCCACGCGGCCCCCGTGGTGTTTGTCAGCGACGGCACGCTGGGCTTCACCAACGGACTCCGCTTCGTCGGCAGTTCGGGCTGGGTCTATGTAGTGCGTGGCGACATCACGGCCCATGACGAAAAGTTCCTCGAGGCCCCCGAAAACAAGGTCGGCGCGATGCCGATCAAATTGCCGATCAGCGGCGATCACACCCGTGACTTTCTGGACGCTATTAAGAAAGGCCGGCGGGCCATCTGCGACATCGAGACCGCCGTGCGATCCGACACCCTGTGCCAGATCGCCTTAATCGCGGTGAAACAGGGCCGCAAACTGCACTGGGACCCTCAAGCCGAGCGGTTCCTCAACGATGACGCCGCCAACGCCGGCCTGCAACCTCGCCCCTTCCGCGGCGAGTGGAGACTCCCGGAAGTATGACGCACAGGGGAGGAGCAACTCAGCGCCGGCGAGCGCCTGGCCTGCGAACGCAAAGCGATTGACCGTTGTTCGGCGCGCACTCATGAGGCCGACAAGAGGTCCTATCGGGAACTCCGGCTGGCCCGAACCAGGGCCGCCCACTGACCCTCACCAGGTGTGGACAGCGCGATGGGCCTCTGATCCTGGACCCGAGTCGGTTCCATCCAGGTTCCGCGTTCGATAGCGTACCAGCGGAACTCGGCCTGGCCTTCGAGCCCGGGGGTGTGGAGTTGGACGCGGCCCGCCGCGGGGAAATAAACCACATACTCTTTGCCCGGATTGGCCAGGCAGTAGGCCTGGTTGGGCGCCCGGTCTGCCAGAAGCTCATTATGTGGCGCGCAGTGAAAGAGATCAAAGGCGCTCGTGACTTCCCGCGCACTCCGCACCATCCGTTGGCCCAGTTCGCTGTCCCCGAGGTGCTTCTCGTGGAAACGGGCCGAGGCACAACCGGCGAAAATGTCTCGCCAGAACCGTTCCGTCCCCTCCCGGCTGCTGCCGAACAACCCGCCCCCGTCACTGCCGTATATTTTGACATTGCTCAGCGGACGGGGCGCCGCGAGGATGCGCTGCCGCACGCCTTGGATCTTGTCGTAATGGGTCTGGCCCGATTGGTGGTTGTTCTGGGAGATCTCGATAAAGTCGTAGGTTTGAGGATCGTCGGTGACATTGCGGTAGGAAGCGTGAGCTAGGTCATGCGCGTCGAACATCTCGGTGACGCAGACCTTCTTTCCGGCCCTGACGGCGGCGTTTCGGACGTAGCGGGCCCAATACGCGCCCCAGGCCGGACTGCCGGCGGTCTCATTATCCATGCAGTACAATACGTTGTCGAACTGCAGCGTATAAGAGAGGATCTTATCCACAAAACGCTGTTGATAGCGGAGCACCGCCGGGATTTTTCCCTCGTTTGGTACCGTTTGGTAAAACGCATTCTCGGATAAAACCGGATGACTGTTGACCTCGGCCGGAAGGCCGGTCTCCTGAGCAGTATAATTGCGATTATTGATGGGGTTGAAAGGATTCCTGGTCCAGGGCAGGCGCGCGTAATCAAAGGTCGCCCACAACTCGATGTCGGTAATGATCCCGCGCTTTTTCGTCTCCTGCAGAAAGCTCTCGAAGCAATGCCAGTAGTTCTCGTCCCAGCGCTCCAGGTCAAAACGCCCGCCGGCATTCAAGAACGGCCACAGCGGCTCGCCACGCAAGCGCCCCGACATAAGACACCGCGTATAATTGCCTCCCGCGGACACCAGTTTATCCAGACTGCCGGCAACCTCCGGCCAGAGGAACATTCCCTCGTCGTTAAGCAGGCCCTTTGGCGCCGAAGACCCGCCCAAGAGCAGCACCGGTTTCCCCTGGTATTCCCAGTAGAATGGATTTTCAGCATACACTTCAATGCCGCCGGTTGGAGCCGGCCCAACCGCCGGCGTGGAGACGAGGGGAATGCCAAGAAGGAGGACCGCCAATGCCGTCTTTTTCATATTCGCGTCGAGCGCATCACCGCTCAAGAAAATGTCTGTCCAGCAACTCTGGATTATCATAAACAGGTAGATCATGAAAAGCAGAATTGAGGCCATGCTCCTGGCCCTCCTGGCATTGAGCGGTCCCCCGCTGTGGGGCAGCGAGCACCGCTCCGCGCCAATCGAGGCGGTGGCAATCCACGACCGCGCCTTCCACGTCAACGGCCAGCCGTTCTTCCCGATAATGGCCTGGCTGCAGGATGCCAGGAATTTTCCCCTGCTCAGGGACTGCGGGATGAATACCACTGCCGGCTATTCTGCCGGCTCCGGCGGCACAAAGAATGTCGCTGAATACCTGGCCCTGGTGGAGCAAGCTGGTTTATACGGGGTGATGCCGTTTGACTCGCGGCTCAAGGGCCAACCGGCCCTGTTGGGCTATATCCATGATGACGAACCGGATTTGCTCCACCAGGAAAGCGACGCCGTGGTTGAACCGGGGCCTCGCTTGAGGGTCAACCCCAAGACGCCGCTCTGGCGGCTCTTGGACGGGGACGTTGACTCCTGGTCCGTGTTGGATCCCATGGAAGGCGCGAGCCTGACTATCCGCCTTCCCCAGCCCGTGACCGTGGCAAGCCTGGGGGTAGCGGTCACAATGTCCAAGGGCCTGGCCCTGCCCTCGGAATTGGCCTTCGAGGCGGGTGGCCGGGAATTGCTCAAGGCCCGGCTGGCGGCCCGGCGCGGGGTACAGAAGTTCAACCTGCCGGAGCCAGCCACGTTCCAGGAGCTGACGCTCCGCGTCCTGTCGGTCGTGCCGGGCGAGCAGGCCTGGGGCTCGCTTGGTGAGATAGAAGGCTACGACCGCGAAGGCAGAAATGTCCTTTTGTCCCCGCCCCGGCAGGTCCCCCGCGCCCTGCCTGAGGTCACGTTGCGCAAGTATCGCCTCGTGAAGGCGGGGGACCCTACCCGCCCGTTATTCATGACGCTCACCGGCAGTTTCCACCCGTTTTTCAAGGAATACACTGACGAGCAGCGCGCCTGGTATCCGCAGGACATGCAGGCGGCGGACGTGGTGGGCTATGACATTTATCCGATCTACGGCTGGAACAAACCGGAATGGCTCCACTTGGGCCATGAAGCGACCGAGCGGTTGGTGCAACTCGCCGGGACTCGGCCCGTCTATGCCTGGATCGAAACCAGCAAAGGCGGCCAATGGACGGGGGACCTGGAGGGACAAAAGGACGTGAAACCCGAGCACATCCGCGCCGAGGTCTGGATGAGCATCTGCCGTGGGGCGACGGCCATCGGCTACTTCACCCATATTTGGAAGCCCCAATATGCCCAATTCGGCGTGCCGGAGGAGAATCGCCGCGCCCTCAAGCAGATCAACGAACAGATCACCCGGTTGACCCCGGCCATCCTGGGCCGCCCCACCGGGCGGGCCGCATCAATCCAATCTTCCAATGGCGTCAAGTTGGACTTGCTGGCCCGGCAATCGGGCGATGGCCTTTATCTGTTCACGGTCAACTACGATGAGCGGGCGCGGGAGAGCCTGGCCACGATTCGGGTCGAGGGGTTGACCGCGGGCACCGCGGTGAGCGTGGTGGACGAAGAGCGCACTCTCCAGGCGCAAGACGGTGCGTTTACAGATGCCTTTGCTCCTCTGGCCGTGCACATCTACCGCCTGGTCTTGGCGCCTTCGCAGGCCAAGTAAAGCGCGTTCGCGCCCAGGCCAACGGCCCGAACCTGGAAGTTTGATCCGAGACCTTTCTAGCGAAATACTAACGCTGAACGCGGCGCTCGAGTTCGTCTCGTTTTTCACTGCTTTTAGGATATTGTCGTACTGTGGAAGGTTGTGATAGAGCGACGAAATGGCAACGCAATCCATGGCCATCAGGTTCGACGCTGAATTGCTTTCCCTGCTCAAAGAGGGTAAGCGCCGGACACCACTTACCAAACAAGAGCTGGTCAGACGGACGCTGCGGTTGCACCTTCGCTCCGTGATTGACCGGGAAGCCTCGACGCCCGCCAAGCGGATCACCAACATCGAGCCGTGGCCGCCTGGAGTTCTGGCCAGGGCGCTCAGGAAGACGGAAAAGGACTGGGAAGAGATCGAGGCTGCCGCAACGACTGCGCAGCCCGCTCCACACTGGGGGGATTGATGAAGCCCTGGGAAATCTGGCTGGGCTCTTAAACCGGATGTTTCACATGCTTAGGCGACTTGCCCCCGCGCCGGTTCGAGAAAGCTCCGTTGGCTGGCGTTTCTATAAACATGTCGCTCCTAAAGGAGCTTTCGCGATGGGGAGAATCGTGGACTATTCGGGCTCTAAGGCTCCAGCCGCGTTTTCACCGTGACCTGAATTTCCCGGCCTCTCGCCGGCCTGGGAATGACCAATGCCGCTTCGGCCCACATGTGCGGCTGGTCGCCCGCGGCCATCGTGTAGCTGTAGCCCTCTCCCCAAATGAAGGCCACGCACCACGCCGTCCTCACGCCGCATGTCCGGCGGACCTTCGAGAATGGCCGCCAGCTTGCTCCGCTGGGCCTGGTCCGTTGGATTCTGGACCTCCAGCTTGTAGAGATCGAAATTGCCGTTCTTTTCGTCCGGCACGGTCGTCACGAAGACCTTGTGGAGCAGTTCCCCGTAGCGCCGGCTTGCGTGATTGCAGTGGACACAGCCTCCGCCAAGACAATGGTGACAGGTTCTTCAGAGATTTGGTCAGCATAGGGATACTGTGGACGTTGGAAGCGACAGGACTTGTGGACCCGTCCGGCACCGTGCAGGCCGTCATAAAAACGCTGTCGCTCCCCCATTGGGATTGGCATAATCGCAATATGAGAACGATTCCTGCAGTCATCTTGTTCCTCGTGGGCATGAGGGTCGCCGGGAGCCTGGGAGCATGAAAGCAGGACGCGCATACGAGCCGGCGCCGCAGCCTTGGAAAACGGGCCAGCCCGCCCCTGGGAGGCCATTCGATTTTGACGGCGAAAAATACCGAGAGGCCTCCTCCCACCAGAAGAAGTGGGGTGCGAAACTCATCGCTGAGCTTGAACTCGAAGGTTCCGAGCGCATCCTGGACCTTGGCTGCGGTGATGGCGCGCTTACGGTCCAACTGGCGTTGCGTGTGCCTGCGGGTTTCGTCCTTGGTATCAACTCCTCTCCGAGCATGATTGCTGCAGCCTTGCCCTTGGCGCGGCCCAATCTCGCGTTTGAGCTCCGGGACATCAACCAACTTGACCACCAGGAGGACTTTGACGTGGTTGTGTCCAACTCCGCTTTGCACTGGGTCAAGGACCATGGAGCCCTTTTCCCTCGATTGCTCCGAGCGTTGAGGGCCGGAGGCAAGGCCCGGTTCAACTTCCCGGCGGACGGCAACTGCGCGACGTTTAACCGCACGGTCCGGCAGGTCATGGCTATGCCGCGGTATGCAGCGGGTTTCCGCGGATTCGAGTGGCCCTGGTACATGCCCACGCCGGACGCTTACCGGCGACTGGCCAGCGGGTTTCCCTGGCGGGAACTCCAAGTTTATGCGGAGAATGCAGACCGGCTCTTTCCCGATGCGGAGACGATGATCCGGTGGATTGACCAACCCTGCCTGGCGCCCTTCCTGCCCTATGTCGCGGCGGCAGACCGCGAGGCCTTTCGAGCCGAAGTCATTCAGGGGATGATCACGGCGACGCGGCAATCCGACGGCCGGTTCTTTGAGCTTTTCCGCCGTGTTCAGGTGTTCCTCCGGAAATGACCTGCAGGAATGTGATCAACCGATTTGCCATTCTGCTGGTTCTCTTCCCGATTGGCTTCTTTTCCTCCGGCCCGGCCAGCTTGGGATTGCGGAGCACGGTGGAAACAGACTATGCTCCGGGTGTTGCCGAGGAAAAACTCCATCGGCGAGATTGAGTCCTTATGAAAAATTCATTTGCTCCTGGCGCGTCCCTTTCCCGACGAACCTTCCTGGCGATCTCCGGCGCGATTCCCGCGGCCATCGCCGCGCAGGTCTCGGTCACAGAGTCGGCGGCTGAGCCGGCCACGCCCGAACCCGTGGCCGCGAAGAAGTATCCCATCGGCCTGGAACTCTACTCAGTGCGAGGCGAGTTGGCGCGCGACCTCTCCAATACGCTCAAGACCGTTGCCAAGCTCGGTTACGAAGTCGTCGAGTTCTACTCGCCGTACTTCAACTGGACGCCGGCATACACCAAAGGGGTCCGCGCGCAGATGGACGAGCTTGGCCTTCGCTGTTATTCGACGCACAACGGCCTCGAGTCGTTCACCCCGGGAGAGAACCTGGCCCACGCGATCGAACTGAGCCAAATCCTCGGAGTGCGTTATTTGGTCCTGGCCAGCGCTCCGGGCCGCACCAACGGAGTTGACGGGTGGAAGAACCTCTGCGAAAAGCTCACCGCCGCAGTCGAACAATTAAAGCCGCACGGCTTGGGCGCGGGCTACCACAATCACCAGGCCGAATGGGCCAAATTGGAGAACGGCCAGCGCATTATCGAGGTCATCGCTGCCAACACGCCCAGGGAATTCGTGCTGCAGTTGGATGTCGGCACCTGCGAGGAAGCTGGCGCGGACCCGGTCGCCTGGGTCAAAGCCAATCCGGGACGCATCAAGGTCATGCATCTCAAAGATTGGGCGCCGGGCACGCGCGCGGAAGAAAAAGGGTATCGCGTGCTGTTCGGCGAGGGCGTGACACCATGGAACGAGCTTCTCGCCGCGGCACAATCCGTCGGTGGCATCGAGTACTATCTGATCGAGCAGGAAGGCAGCCGCTTTTCGGAATTTGAAACCGCCAGGCGCTGCCTGGACAATTGGAAGGCGATGTCCGGAAAGGCGTGAGAGAGCAGCCTATCGCGCCCCAGATGAAAAGCGCGATTCGATACGCGTTCCTGACTATGATTCCGTCATGTCGCCCGAAGGCCCGTGGGACTCATGGCCGTCTGGCGCTGCTCTGGGCAGCCTTGAGCCTTTTGACTCTGCCTGCGGCGGCGCAGTCCATCTATGCCACGGCCTATACGTTTACCACCTTTGTCGGAGAGGCGGCGGTCGGGAGCGCCGATGGTGTCGGGGCCGCGGCGCAATTTGACAATCCCTCCGGGGTTGCGGTGGATGGCGAGGGCAATCTTTACGTGGCGGACTTCTATAATCACACGATACGGGAGATCACGCCGGCGGCGGAGGTAATCACGATCGCAGGCTTCCCGGGGCTTTCTGGCGCCGCCGATGGCACGAACAGCGCCGCGCGTTTCAACGGGCCGCAAGGCATCGCGCTGGACAGCGCGGGCAGTCTTTACGTGGCGGATTACTACAACAACACGATCCGAACCCTCACGCGGCTGGGAACAAACTGGGTGGTGACCACCATCGCCGGCTCGGCTGGCAACTATGGCAGCGCCAACGGCACTGGGACCAACGCCTTGTTCTCGAACCCCTATGGCATCGCGGTGGACGGCGCGACCAATCTCTATGTGGCGGACCTCGCCAACGACACCGTTCGGAAGGTCGCGCCCAATGGGAACAACTGGATTGTAAGCACGATCGCCGGTCTGGCTGGGGACTCCGGCACCAACGATGGCCCTGGCGGCAGCGCCCGCTTTTTCCAGCCCTTTGGGGTGGCGGTTGATGAGGCGGCCAATGTCTATGTAACGGATGCCTTCAATCACACCCTCCGCAGAATCAGGCCCATCGGCACCAACTGGACGGTCAGCACCATCGCGGGATCACCGGGGAACCCGGGAAGCGCCGACGGGACGAACAGCGCTGCGGGGTTCCAGGACCGGGGGGGATCGCGATGGACAATGCCGGCAATCTCTGGGTTTCCGACAGCGGTAACGAGACCATTCGAAAACTCACGCCGATTGGCGCTGACTGGGTCGTGACCACCCTCGCTGGTTCGAGCGGGTTTGGCGGTTACGCCGACGGCACGGGCGCCAACGCGCGGTTTTGGAATCCTGGCGGTCTGACCGTGGACCGCGCCGGGACTATTTATGTCGCCAACAGCGGCAACAATGCCATTCGAAGCGTCACGGCTGCCGGCGTTGTTAACACCATCGCCGGGGCTGCCGGGAGCCAAGGCACCGCCAACGGCGCCGGGCAAACCGCGCGGTTTGACCGGCCCTGGGGCATAACCGTGGACGGCCGAGGAACTCTTTACGTGTCGGATTATGCAAGCGGGACGATTCGGATTATTAGCTCGGGCGGAGCCGTCGGCACGTTGGCCGGAGGCGGTTTTTCAGGCAGCGTCAATGGGGTGGGCAACAATGCCCGGTTTTACGGGCCTACAGGCTTGGCCACAGACAACGCCGGAAACATCTACGTCGCCGATACCTTTAATCACACGATTCGGAAGCTCACTCGGCTGGGGTGGTGAGCACCATTGCCGGTTTGGCTGGCAGCCCTGGCGCTAGCGATGGGATTGGAGCCAGCGCGCGGTTTAATGCTCCCCAAAGGATCGCGGTGGATGGGACGGGCAATATCTACGTGGCGGACCAGGCAAATTCCACCCTGAGGAGGCTCACGCCCGCCGGCACCAATTGGCTGGTAAGCACCATTGCTGGATTGGCGGGGCAGCCCGGCGCCGATGACGGCACGAACAGCAGTGCGCGCTTCGGGAATAATAGTTGGGCTACCCTGAGGGGCTCGTGGTGGACAGTGCTACCAACATTTATATGGCCGACGCCGGTAATGCCACTATTCGGAAGATCAGCCCGGTGGGCACCAACTGGGTCGTGAGCACTATTGCCGGCCAAGCTGGCGTCTGGGGCAGCGCCAACGGGGTTGGGACTAACGCGCTGTTCTTTGATCCGGCGGGAATCGCCGCGGATGCCAGTGGCAATCTCTACGTAGTGGATAGCGCGAGCTTCACGATTCGGAAAACCACCCCGGTAGGAAGCAACTGGGTGACCGCTACTTTGGGTGGGTTGGTCAACGCCCCCGGCAGCACCGACGGGGCTGGCAATGCCGCCCGGTTTTACTTTCCCAGGGGTATCGCCGTGGACAGCGCAGGCGCTCTTTATATAGCGGATACCGACAACAACACGATCCGCAAAGGAGTCTTCACACAATACACCCCAGCCAGCCTGGTGCCTTACACCCAGCCGCCCATGACTGGCCAACTCAGCGTGACCTTGCTGCCGCCCGAGGCCAACGGGCAGTGGCGCTTTCCGTGGGAACTGGGCTGGCGCTACAGTGACCAGGCGGCGACTAATCTGGTGGCGGGCAATTATCCAATTGAGTTCCGCAACGTGCCGGGCTGGCTTGTCATCCCCCCGAATCTCCTTTCCGTGCAGGTGACGAACGGCGGGCCCACATCTATCGCTACCAACGTGTATTATCCAACGCTCATCCCGGTCAGCACGAATGATACAACCGGCTCGCTCACCGTTTATCTCGGCCCCACTCCGCCCAGCGGCGCCGGCTGGCGGTTCCTGGGGGACAGCACGCCATTCTTTCCCTCCGGCTACACGACCAATTTATTGGCCGGCACCTATCTGATCGAGTTTGCCGGGCACTTCAGTGGCCGCTCGACGCCGCCAAATCTTTCTGTCGAGGTTATCGCCGGTCAGCCAACAACGATTTCTGTCAATTATCTCTTGGCGCAGTCGCCGCCGAGCGGGGTTGGCTTGCCGGTCCCCGTGACTAACACCATCAGTGATCCCTATGGCTTCAACGGCCAGTTGCAATCGGATGTTCGCTTCGGCAGCGGGGTGGCGGTGCAGACCAACGTGGTGCTGACGGCGGCACATCTGGTGTTCAACGACCAGACCTTGTCCTATGTGAGCCAAGTCTGGTGGTATTGGCAGAAAGAGGCCGGAGTGTACGAGCCGCAACCTCTGCCGGCCCGGGGCTGGTATGTGCTGAGCAGCTATTCTGCCCAGGGAACCAATAGCTACGCCGCGCAGCGGACCAACGATCTCAGTAGCGGTCTTTACGGTGCAGACCAATCCACGCCGCAGTCGCGGAATTTGGACGTGGCGGCGCTCTATTTTCTGTGGCCGGTGGCGGGGGGCGGTTACGGGGGCTACCTCCCCTCGGATGCGGTGCCCAACGCCTGGCTGACCGGTTACAGCCAGAAGATGTTAGTGGGCTATCCAACTGACGGGTCCTTGTTCGGCGACGCCAGCATTACCAATGGCGTGATGTACCAGACGCAACCGCAGCCGTATCCGTTGAGTCTGGCTACGGACCCGGTGGCGGACCAGCAGGTCTATACGGCGAATTGGTTCCTCAGTTACATGGGTAATAGCGGCGGTCCGCTGTATGTCCAGTTCAACGGTTATTACTATCCCGCGGGAGTGTATTTGGGGACCCTCTATAACGGGGTGCAGCCCTATGCCTCGGTGGTGCGGGCGATTGACAGCAATGTCGTCAACCTGATCACGCTGGCCGCAACCCAAGGAGACAACGGTACCAACAATACCGGAGGAGGGGTCATCACCATCATCCCCAGTCTGGCTGTCAGCGTGAGCCACCCGGGAGCTATAGAATTCATTCTTGGCCCGGCGGCGGCGGTGCAGGCTGGGGCGGCCTGGCAGTTCCAAGGCGAGACTGGCTATCCGTGGACCTCAGGCAGCTTTCAACCGGTGACCTCAACGAATGCGCTGACGGCGCAGTTCAAGCCTATTCCGGGATGGAATCCGCCGCCCAGTCAAACGGTGGAGGTGCTGCCGGACCAGACTACCACCAACATTGCGTTTTACTCGGTCACCAATCCCATGCTGGTGGTCACCGAGGGCGTCGGCCTTGGGATAACCGGAACCACGGGAACGGCGTATCGGCTCGAAAGCCGCGGCTCGCTCAATGGCGGGGCGTGGTTGCCGGTGAGCACGAACGTGCTGGGTCCGGGCACCAACCGTCTGTTGGCCTGGCCGCCGGCCAAGGGTCCTGCGGCGTTTTACCGGGCCGTGTGGCTGCCTTGATGAGCAAGCACGCCGGCTCGCCCTCGGCGCCCCTCCGAGGTCTTAATGTCCCTGGTTCGCCTCTCGTGTGAACTGTTCCAGGCGGGTCTGGACCTTCTGCAGTTGCGAGCGCAGGTTTGCGAAGCGTGGGTCGGCCAACCATTCCTGGACCACGCGCAACGACTCCGCGTCGCGGCTGATCAACGCGGCGTGGTCGGGGGTCGGTGTGGGCGTAAGCAGGTTCTGAGAGATCATATAGTTTGCGCTGGGGTACAGTCCGGCAAAATGGTCCGCCTCGGCCGGCCCGAATGCGCGTCGAGCAGGTAATTCTCCAGCACCTGCCGCTGCTGAGGATCGCGGACATCCGCCCGGGCAAAGTAATCGGCCCGAGTGAGTTCACGGCCCTGCATCAGATCCGGTTCGGCTTCCAGCGCGGCCAGCAAAGTGGCCGGCTCACTGATTATGAGCCGGTCTAAGGCCAGATAGGCCGCATGGGCCACCGCGGGATTCTCCGGATTCCGGAGCAGCTCCGTCAGAGTCGGAACCAGCTCCGTGCCGCCTGAATAAGCCGCCATGTCAAAGGCCTCCAAAAAGCCCACTGACGGGTTTTGCTGCCAAAGTGCATTTTGGAACATTTCCTTCGTTTTTTGCGTGAGCAATGCCCTTGCGTCGGGGCTGTCGTCGCCCATCGCCAGGTTCCGCAGCGCCACCGCCCATTCGTCAGGCGAGTCCATGCTGCTGAGAATCGTGCGCGCGTAAGCCGCCGCCGCCGCCGGGTCCACGCGCTCGAGGTAATCCAGCAAAAACACGCGCAGCGAGGGAGCCTGGTCCAACAAGCCCTTGGCGCCAATCTTGAATCCCTGGCGGGTTGGAGCATCCTCTCTGGAGTCCAAAAAGTGGCGGATGGCCGCCGATGCTTCCTTTGCGGGCAGGGCAGACAGGGCCTGACGCAGCGCATTGAGTTGCCGCAGCCCAGTGTCCGAGCTGTCCGCATTTCTCAACCTGGCCGCCGCAGCCGCTATCGTGGAGGCAACATTGCCCGGCGCCGCCACATTGGCGACCCCACCCGTGAGCGGTGAAGTCAGGGCCGAATTGGCGGTTCGGGAGATGGGCGGCGCCGGCCTCGCGGCTTTCTTTTTAGGTGCCTCAAGCCACAGGGCCAGGCCTGCCGAGGCAGCCACCACCGCAACACACGCTACTAACCTGCGCCAGGAGGCGTTCATTCTATGGCGTCCTCATCATGTTATCTGAACCTATAGTGCTAGAGTTTCGCATAAAGCAAGAGAAATCCCTGCAATGGAATGAGGCTCGTTTCGGCGACTTTGTCCCTGGCCCCTGCGAAAAACCGCTCCGTGGCTTGAATTTGCCTTGATGTTGTTCCCGGTTGATGGGACAATGTCTGCCACTATTCCGGCTGTATGGCAGAATTTGTGGGCCAAAATGGGCCGAACGACATGGCGGTTCCCGCTCTCCGGCCCAACCGTTTATCCGCAAAGCCGGGATCACCCAACGGTTGCCTGCCCTCGGTCCGCAGCGCCCTCCTGGCAGCAATCATCCACCTGCGGAGGACCAAATGAAAAGCGCGATCCGATACACGTTCGTGACTATGATTCTGCCATGCCGCCCGATGGCCCTTGGGAATCATGGCCGTCTGGCGCTGCTCTGCACAGCTTTGGGCTTTTTGACTCTGCCTGTGGCGGCGCAGTCCGTTTACGTTACACCTTATACGATCAGCACTTTGGCCGGGTTTAGCCCCGTAGGCAGCGCCGACGGCGTGGGCAGCGACGCGCGGTTCAATCTCCCTTTCGGCGCGGCGGTGGACAGCGCGGGCAACCTCTATGTGGCGGACGTATTCAGCGCCACGATCCGGAAAGTGACGCCGGAGGGGGTGGTGACAACGCTGGCCGGAGTGGCGGGCAGTTCCGGCGCCAACGACGGGACGGGCAGCGCCGCGCAGTTTGCCGGTCCTTCCGGCGTGGCGGTGGACAGCGCGGGCAACGTCTATGTGGCCGACACATGGAACCACACGATCCGAAAAGTCACGCCGAATGGGACGAATTGGGTGGTGACCACGCTGGCCGGACTGGCGGACGCTAAGGGCAGCGCGGACGGGACAAATAACGCCGCGCGGTTTAATAACCCTTCCGGCGTGGCGGTGGACAGCGCCGGCAACCTCTATGTGGCAGACACATACAACAACACGATCCGCAAAGTCACGGCCCTTGGAACGAATTGGGTGGTAACGACGCTGGCCGGACTGGCGGGCAGTCCTGGCAGCGCGGACAGGACGGGGACCAATGCGCTGTTTAATGGCCCTACCGGCCTGGCGGTGGACAGCGCGGGCATCCTCTACGTCGCCGACCAATACAACAACACGATCCGCAAAGTGACGCCGCTCGGAGTGGTGACGACGCTGGCCGGACTGGC
Organism: uncultured bacterium; assembly: GCA_963713735.1. GTDB lineage: Bacteria > Verrucomicrobiota > Verrucomicrobiia > Limisphaerales > UBA8199 > CAVQND01. Next base: position 90,345 of record CAVQND010000017.1, on the reverse strand, counting down.
GGGCAGCTCTGGCACCAACGACGGGACGGGGACCAAGGCGCTGTTCAATGGTCCTACCGGCGTGGCGGTGGACAGCGCGACCAACCTTTATGTGGCGGACCAAAACAACAACACGATTCGCAAAGTGACGCCGGCTGGAAAAAATTGGGTGGTGAAGACGGTGGCTGGACTGGGGGGCAAGAGTGGAGGCGCGGACGGGACCGGGAGCGACGCGCGCTTTAACAGTCCTTGCGGCGTGGCGGTGGACAGCGCGGGCAACCTCTATGTGGCCGATACTTACAACAGTATCATTCGGAAGATCAACGCCGCGGGGGTAGTCAACACGTTGGCTGGACCAGACGGAGGAGGCCAAGGCAGCCTCGACGGCACGGGCACGACCGCGCGCTTTTGGGATCCTCTCGGCGTGGCGGTGGACAGCGCCGGCAATGTGTATGTGGCGGATACGGTGAATTGTACGATTCGGACGATCAATTCCGTGGGCGTAGTCAGCACTCTGGCCGGGTTGGCCATGAAGGATGGCAGTGCCGACGGCGTGGGCAGCGACGCCCGGTTTAAATGGCCTTCCGGCGTGGCGCTGGACAGCGCAGGCAACCTCTATGTGGCCGACACAGGCAACAGCACGATCCGGAAAGTGACGCCGCTCGGAGTGGTGACAACGCTGGCCGGACTGGCGGGCAGGTCTGGCACCAACGACGGGACGGGGACCAAAGCGCTGTTCAATGGTCCTGCCGGCGTGGCGGTGGACAGCGCGGGCAACCTCTATGTGGCGGACCAAACCAACAACACGATCCGCAAAGTGACGGCGGCAGGGGTGGTGACGACGCTGGCTGGACTGCCTCAATTTGACGTCCACACTCGCGTCCCCATCGGCGGCAGCGCGGACGGGACGAATAGCGCCGCGCGCTTTGATGGTCCTCGAGGCGTGGCGGTGGATAGCGCCGGCAACCTCTATGTGGCGGACTGGAGCAACTCCACGATCCGCAAGGTAACGCCAGTCGGAACGAATTGGAAGGTGACGACCTTGGCCGGACTGGCGGGCAATTGGGACAGCGCGGACGGCACGAACAGCGACGCGCGGTTTTTTCTTCCTGTCGGCGTCGCGGTGGACACCAATGCCAACGTCTATGTGGCTGACACATACAACATGACGATCCGCAAAGTGACGCCGGTTGGAACGAATTGGGTGGTGACGACCCTGGCCGGACTGGCAGGCGTTAGGGGCAGCGCGGACGCAACGGGGAGCGACGCCCGGTTTTTCTTACCTTCGGGCCTGGCGGCGGACAGCGCGGGCAACCTCTACGTGGCGGACCAATTAAACAACACGATTCGCAAGGGAGTCCTTACCCCGTACTCCCGTGCCCAGCCGGTCGCCTATACGCCGCCGCTTATGAATGGACAGCTCCGGTTGACGCTGCTCCCGCCCGAAGCCAACGGGCAGTGGCGCTTTCCGTGGGAACTGGGCTGGCGTGACAGCGGGACGGTGGCAACAAATCTTGTGGCAGACACTTATTCGGTGGAATTGCGCAGCCGGCCCGGCTGGCTGGTGTTGCCCTCCGGTCTGAACGTAGCGGTGACCGGCAGCGGCACCGACTCGATCACGACCAATGTCTATTACCCCACCATCAGCTATGTGGACACCAACACCACTGGGGGGGCGCTCACGGTTGACCTGGGCCCCAATCCGCCCGCCGAGGCGGGCTGGCGATTTCTGGGAGACACCACACCCTTCCTGCACTCGGGCTATACTACCAATCTTCTGCCGGGCACCTATTTGATTGAGTTTGCCGGGCCGTTTGCCCATCGCTCCACGCCCTCCGATCTTTCGGTCGAGGTGTTTGCGGGTCAGCCGACGGTGATTTCGGTTGATTATTTGGTGGCCCAATCGCCGCCGGCCGGGGTGGAATTGCCCCGGGCGGTCCTCCTGTCAACATCGGCGATCTGACCAATTATCCCTACGGCTTCAACGGACAGTTGCAATCGGATGTTGGCTTCGGCAGCGGGGTTGCGGTGCAGACCAACGTGGTCCTGACGGCGGCGCATCTTGTTTTTAACGACCAGACACTCTCTTATGTGAGCCAGGCCTGGTGGTTTTTCCGGAGAGAGGCCGGAGTCTACGAGCCGGAACCCAGGCAAGCCCGGGGCTGGTATGTGCTGAGCAGCTATTCTGCCCAGGGAACCAATAGCTACGCCGCGCAGCGGACCAACGATCTGAGCAGCGGTCTTTATTGTCCAGACCAATCCACGCCGCAGTTGCGGAACATGGACGTGGCGGCGCTTTATTTTCTGTGGCCGGTGGCCGGTGGCGGTTACGGCGGCTATCTCCCCTCGGATGCGGCGCCCAACCCCTGGCTGACGGGTTTCAGCCAGAAGATGCTGGTGGGGTATCCAGTGGACGGGTCCTTGTTCGGCCTCACCAGCATTACGAATGGCGTCATGTACCAGACGCAACCGCAGCCGTATCCCTTGAGTCTGGCCACGGACCCGGTGGCGGACCAGCAGGTTTACGTAGCACCGTGGTTTTTGAGTTACCCAGGCAACAGCGGGGGCCCGTTCTATGTGTGGTTCAACGGCTCTTACTATGCGGCGGGCGTGTATTTGGGCACGCTCTATAACGGCGCTCAACCATACGCCTCGGCGGTGCGGGCGATTGACAGCAATGTCGTGAACCTGATTACGCGCGCCGCGATCCAAGGAGACAGCGGGACCAATAGCACCGGCGGGGGCGTCATCACCTTCATCCCCAGCCTGGCTGTCAGCGCGAGCCACCCGGGAGCTATAGAAGTCACTTTTGGTCCGGCGGCGGCGGTGCACGCTGGGGCGGCCTGGCAGTTCCAAGGCGAGACTGGGTACATGTGGACCTCAGGCTGCTACCAGCCAGTGACCTCAACGAATGCGTTGACGGTGCAGTTCAAGGCTATTCCGGGATGGGATCTGCCGCCCAGTCAAACGGTGGAGGTATTGCCGGACCAGACTGCCACTTACATTGCGTTTTACTCGGTCACCAATCCAGTGCTCAAGCTCACCCAAGGCGTCGGCCTTGAGATAACCGGAACCGAGGGAACGGCGTATCTGCTCGAAAGTTGCAGTTCGCTCAATAGCGGGACGTGGTTGCCGGTGAGCACGAACGTGCTGGGTCCAGGCACCAACCGTCTGTTGGCCTGGCCGCCGGCCAATGGTCCTGCGGCGTTTTACCGGGCCGTATGGCTGCCTTGATGTTATTCTCGATTGGTGGGACAACGTTCACTACATTATGATTCTGTCATGCCGCCTGCAGGCCCTTGGGAATCATGGCCGTCTGGCGCTGTTCTCGGCTGTCTTGTTTTTTTTGACTCTGTCGGTGGCGGCGCAATCTTACGTTACACCTTATACGATCAGCACTTGGGCCGGCTCCAGCCCAGTCGGTAGCGCCGACGGCGTGGGCAGCGACGCGCGGTTTAATAATCCTTCCGGCGTGGCGCTGGACGGCGCGGGCAACGTCTATGTGGCGGACGCATACAACGACACGATTCGGAAAGTGACGCCGGACGGAGTGGTCACGACCCTGGCCGGACTGGCCAGCGTTGAGGGCAGCGCCGACGGGACGGGGAGCACCGCGAGGTTTGCTTTACCTCAAGGCGTGGCGGTGGACAGCGCGGGCAACCTCTATGTGGCGGACAGCACGATCCGGAAAGTGACGCCGACGGGAACGAATTGGGTGGTGACGACGCTGGCCGGCGGCATCCCCGGCAGCGCGGACGGGACGAGGAGCCACGCGCGGTTTAGTGCACCTTCCGGCGTGGCGGTGGACAGCGCGGCCAACATCTATGTGGTGGACTCTGGAAACAACACGATCCGGCAAGTGACGCCGACCGGAGTGGTGACCACGCTGGCCGGACGGGCCGGCAGTTCTGGCACCAACGACGGTACGGGGAGCGATGCGCGGTTCAACTTCATTGGAGAGGAGAGTTTTCCTTCCGGCGTGGCGGTGGACAGCGCGGGCAACCTCTATGTGGCGGACACATACAACAACACGATTCGGAAAGTGACGCCAGTTGGAACGAATTGGGTGGTGACGACGCTGGCGGGACTGGCGGGCAGTTCTGGCACCAACGACGGGACTGGGAGCACCGCGAGGTTTAGTCTGCCTCAAGGCGTGGCGGTGGACAGCGCGGGCGACGTCTATGTGGCGGACAGTGGCAACTTCGCGATTCGGAAGGTGACGCCGGGCGGGGTGGTCACGACGCTGGCGGGCCTGGCGGGAAGCTCGGGCACCGCCGACGGCACAGGCAGCGCCGCGCGGTTTGGTGGCTACGAAGGCCTTAGTGGTGTGGTCCCTCCTCAAGGTGTGGTCGGTCCTCAAGGCGTGGCGGCAGACAGCGCGGGCAACGTCTATGTGGCAGATACTTGCAACAGTACCATTCGGGAGATCAACTTCATGGCGGTTGTCAACACGTTGGCTGGGCAAGCCGGAGGAGGGCCGGGCAGCGTGGACGGCACGGATAGTACGGCGCGGTTTAATCAACCTCAAGGCGTGGCGGCGGACAGCGCGGGCAAGGTCTATGTGGCCGACACAGGCAACAGCACGATCCGCAGGATCAATCCCGCCGGCGTAGTCAGCACTCTGGCCGGGCTGGCCCTGAACATTGGCACTAACGACGGCGTGGGCAGCGACGCGCGGTTTTGTTATCCTGCGGGCGTGGCGGTGGACAGCGCGGGCAACGTCTATGTGGCGGACCAGTTCAACAGCACGATCCGCAAAGTCACCCCGGCGGGAGTGGTGACGACGCTGGCCGGACTGGCGCGCAGTTGGGGCAGCGCGGACGGGACGAATGGTGACGCGCGGTTTCATTGGCCTTCCGGCGTGGCCGTGGACAGCGCCGGCAACGTCTATGTCGCGGACGAATGGAACAACACGATCCGGAAAGTGACGCCGGACGCGGTGGTGACGACGCTGGCCGGACTGGCGGGCACTTCTGGCACCAACGACGGCGCGGGGAGCGACGCGCGGTTTTGTTATCCTGCGGGCGTGGCGGTGGACAGCGCGGGCAACGTCTATGTGGCCGACCAATTCAACAGCACGATCCGCAAAGTCACGCCGGCGGGGGCGGTGACGACGCTGGCTGGATGGGCGGGCATTTATGGCTTCACGGACGGGGCGGGCAAAGCTGCGCGGTTTTGTTTTCCTGGGGGCGTGGCGGTGGACAGCGCGGGCAACCTCTATGTGGCGGACACCTACAACGACACGCTCCGGAAAGTGACGCCTGCTGCCACGAATTGGGTGGTGACGACGCTCGCCGGAGAGGCGGGCATTGCTAACATGGCAGACGTGACGGGGAGAGACGCGCGCTTCAATAATCCCTTCGGCGTGGCCGTGGACAGCGCGGGCACCCTCTATGTGGCGGACACCGTCAACAACACGATCCGCAAGGGGGTCCTGGCCTCGGTACTCCCCTGCTCAACCGGTCGCCTATACGCCCCCGCCCATGAATGGGCAACTCCGCGTGACGCTGCTCCCGCTCGAAGCCAACGGGCAGTGGCGCTTCCCTTGGGAACTGGGCTGGCGCAACAGCGGCACGCTGGTCACCAACCTGGCGAAGGACAGTTACACCATCGAGTTTCGCCAAGTGCCCGGTTATCTGGCGATTCCACCGAGCTTGTTGGACGTGCATGTGACCAATGATGTTCAGGCGTCGGTGACCAACTATTACTACCCCACGATCACCTCGCTAGGAACCAACGCCGGCGGTGGCTCGCTCACGGTCAGGATGGGGCCCAACCCGCCCGCCGGGGCGGGCTGGCGGTTCCTGGGCGACACCACGGCGTGGTTACCGCCGGACTCCGGCACCAACTTGTTGCCGGGGACCTATCTGCTTGAATTCGCTCCGGTCAGCGGCTATTCGAAGCCCCCCAATCAAGCGGTTGAGGTCTTTGCAGGTCTGCCCACGGTATTGTCGGAGAGTTATTCCTTTGCCTCATCACCGCCCGCTGGGGTTTCGTTGCCGATGCCCGTGACCAACAGTTGCATCAGTGATCTGGCGCATTATCCCTACGGCTTCAACGGCCAGTTGCAATCGGATGTCCGCTTCGGCAGCGGGGTTGCGGTGCAAACCAACGTGGTCCTGACGGCGGCGCATCTGGTGTTCAACGACCAGACCTTGTCCTACGTGAGCCAAGTCTGGTGGTATTGGCAGAAAGAGGCCGGAGTGTACGAGCCGCAACCTCTGCCGGCCCGGGGCTGGTATATGCTGAGCGGTTATGCCTCTCAAAGGACCAACGATCTCAGTAGCGGTCTTTACGGTCCGGACCAATCCACGCCGCAGTCGCGGAACATGGACGTGGCGGCGGTTTATTTTCTGTGGCCGGTGGCGGGTGGGGGCTACGGGGGCTATCTCCCCTCGGATGCGGTGCCCAACCCCTGGCTCACCGGTTACAGCCAGAAGATGTTGGTGGGCTATCCAACGGACGGGTCCTTGTTCGGCGACGCCAGCATTACCAATGGCGTGATGTACCAGACGCAACCGCAGCCGTATCCCTTGAGTCTGGCCACGGACCCGGTGGCCGACCAGCAGGTCTATACGGCGAATTGGTTTCTCAGTTACATGGGTAATAGCGGCGGTCCGCTCTATGTGGAGTTCAACGGGTCTTACTATGCGGCGGGCGTGTATTTGGGGACGCTCTATAACGGCGCTCAACCATACGCCTCGGCCGTGCGGGCGATCGACAGCAATGTCGTGAACCTGGTTACGCTGGCCGCAACCCAAGGAGACAACGGGACCAACAACACCGGCGGGGGCGTCATCACCATCATCCCCAGTCTGGCTGTCAGCGCCAGCCACCCGGGAGCCGTAGAATTCATTCTTGGCCCGGTGGCGGCGGTGCAGGCTGGGGCGGCCTGGCAGTTCCAAGGCCAGACTGGGTACGTGTGGACCTCTGGCAGCTTTCAACCGGTGACATCAACGAACGCGCTGACGGTGCAGTTCAACCCTATTCCGGGATGGAATCCGCCGCCCGGCCAAACGGTGGAGGTATTGCCGGACCAGACTACCACCAACATTGCGTTTTACTCGGTCACCAATCCCATGCTGGTGGTCACCGAGGGCGTCGGCCTTGGGATAACCGGAACCACGGGAACGGCGTATCGGCTCGAAAGCCGCAGCTCGCTCAATAGCGGGACGTGGTTGCCGCTGAGCACGAACCTGCTCGGTCCGGGCACCAACCGTCTGTTGGCCTGGCCGCCGGCCAATGGTCCTGCCGCGTTTTACCGAGCCGTCTGGCTGCCTTGATGTTATTCTCGCTCGCTCAGACGATATTTATCACTTTTCCTCTTGCCTATGCCAGGAAGTACTACTATTCTTGAGCAACTTTAGACATATACGTGGGGCGCCTTAAATGCGTACCCGTCGCCGGTACGCCAACAACAAATCCCTCATTACGATGAGCAATATGACGCAAAATCCACGCCGCGCGCGCAGGCTCCCGGCCGCCGTGGGGCAACGCTATCGCCTTTCCGGCATTCCTCGGCCGGGCGGGCGAATCTCCTGGCCTTCTGGATTCTCTCTCACGATGCCCACTGGTTTCTTCTACGTGGGCTCAGGCCGCTATGGACCGCAAGCAGCCGATCATAACTGGCTGGCCCGGCTGCTCACCTTTGCTCGAAAGCGCAGTTCACCTTCAAATGATCACTTCGCCACGTCAATTCACGCCCCATGTTGCGCCTGCATCGTGGCGACGAGCGCGCTTTCGCTCCTTCTTTTCATGGGACTTCTCTCCGACCTCCCATCGGCCAGCGCACAATCTATCTATTCTACGCCCTATACCTTCACCACCTTCGCCGGCTATCCTCGCTGTGGCAGCGCAGATGGCGCAGGAAACGTCGCCCAATTTCTCATTCCAATGGGCGTGGCGGTCGATGATTCAGCGAACCTTTACGTGGCGGATACTTACAACAGCACCATCAGAAAGATTAGCCCGGCCGGCCTGGTGACCACTATTGCTGGTTTCCCCGAAAGCCCCGGCAGTGAAAATGGTTCATCCAATACGGCGAGATTCAACCAACCGTTTGGGCTGGCGGTGGATGCCGCGAGCAACATCTACGTGGCCGATTCCTGGAACAACACGATTCGTAAAGTTCTGCCGACGGGCACGAACTGGTTGGTTACCACGATCGCGGGTGTCGCCGGCGCCTCAGGCTACCTGGATGGACCCGCTGACGCTGCGCAGTTCAGTGGGCCAAGCGGTGTGGCTGTGGACACCGTGGGCAATCTCTACGTTGCGGATACGCTGAACCATACGATTCGATTAATTGGGCCTTCGGGATCCGTCACTACCATAGCCGGCTTCCCAGGTGCGTCAGGTAGCGCCGACGGAATGGGCCCCACCGCACGGTTCAATGCTCCAAGCGGCGTTGCGGTCGGTCGATCCGGTACGGTCTATGTGGCGGATAGCCAAAACAGCACCATTCGACGCCTTACTCCATCTGGAACCAACTGGGTCGTCGATACTATCGCAGGCGCACCCTTAAGCATTGGCAGCGCCGACGGCCTGGGCAGCAAAGCGCGCTTCAATCATCCTTTTGGCGTGGGCGTTGACATTGCCGGCAACGTGTATGTGTCTGACATGGACAACCAATTGATTCGAAGGCTCACCTTATCAGGAACGAATTCGACGGTGATTACACTCGCAGGAAGGATCTGGGCGCCAGGTGCTTACCTGGGTGGCGGTATTGATGGCACGGGCACTAACGCCCTCTTTAACGCACCCGCGGGCCTTTCTGTTGATAAGAACGGAAATATTTATGTCGCCGATGCATACGACAACGCGATCCGGAAGGTCAGCTCCGCAGGGATTGCGGGCACAGTGGCCGGATCCCTTCTTGGTCTTGACAGCGTTGACGGCACCGGCGGCGCGGCAAGATTCAACTTCCCTGTCGGTGTCGCCTCTACTGCGGATGGGGGTCTTTATGTAAGTGATTGGCGCGGCCACGCGGTGCGGTCGATCACGCCTGCCGGTGTCGTAAGCACCAGCTTCGGAACGCAGGGAATTAGTGGCAGCGATGACGGCATAGGCAATAATGCACGGTTTAACGGTCCAACCGGAATCGCATTGTCCCGCTCGGGGCCTCTTTATGTTGTGGATACCGGCAACAACGCGCTGCGGAGAATCACGACCGACGGGGTTGTCAGCACTATTGCCGGTTTTGCCGGCAAAAGCGGCCCCCCCTGGGACGGAACAGGAACGAATGCGGCTTTTAACGCGCCCACAGGCATCGCCGTGGACGATACAGAGGTCCTTTATGTTGCAGATACTCTGAACAGCACCATTCGGAGGGTCGTGCAAGTGGGAACAAATTGGGCCGTGAGCACGTTGGCTGGCGCCGCAGGAATGGTTGGCAAGCAAGACGGAATAGGCGCCGAGGCCCGGTTTACCTTGCCGACCGGCATAGCGGTGGACAATGCGGGGGTCATATATGTGGCGGATACCTATAACAGCGCGATTCGGATGATTACCTTAATCGGAACGAACTGGGTCGTAACCACGTTGGCGGGCCAGGCTCAAAGTCCGGGTCATACCGATGGGGTTGGCAGCAACGCGCGCTTCAACCTTCCTTATGGCGTCGCAGTGGATAATTCGGGTCATTTGTTCGTCGCGGAGTTTGGGTATTTGCCGGATCAGGGAAACAACATGATCCGGATGGTCACGCGAGTGGGGTCGGACTGGGTGGTAAGCTCGATTGGTGGACTGGCGGGCACATTTGGCAGCGCCGATGGGACCGGCAGCGGCGCCCTTTTCTTCCAACCCGTAGGCGTGGCGGTGGGCACGATTGGGGAGTTGTTTGTTGCCGATATGGGGAACAACACGATTCGCCGGGGAGTCCTTACCCCGTTCTCCCCTGCTCAACCGGTGGCCTATACGCCGCCGCCCATGAATGGGCAACTCCGGGTGACCCTGCTCCCTCCCAAAGCCAACGGGCAGTGGCGTTTTCCGTGGGAACTGGGCTGGCGCGACAGCGGCACGGTGGCCACCAACCTGGCGAAGGACAGTTACACCATCCAGTTTCGCCAGGTGCCCGGTTATCTGGCGATTCCACCTAGCATGTCTGACGTGCATGTGACGAACAATGTTCAGAACGTCGGTGACCAACTATTACTACCCCACCATCACCTCGGTAGGAACCAACGCCGGCGGCGGCTCCCTCACGGTAAGGATGGGGCCCAACCCGCCCCTTGGAGCAGGGTGGCGGTTCCTTGGGGACAACACAGCGTTCTTAGCGCCGGACTTGAGCACCAACCTGTTGCCGGGGACCTATCTGCTTGAATTCGCTCCGGTAAGCGGCTATTCCAAGCCGGCCAATCAAGCGGTCGAGGTGCTTGCGGGCCTGCCCACGGTATTGTCGGAGAGTTATGCCTTTGCCCTATCACCGCCGGCTTGGGTCTTGTCGTTGCCCAAGCCCGTGCCTGCCAGCAGCATCAGCGATCTGACCAATTATCCCTACGGCTATAACGGACAATTGCAATCGGATGTTGGCTTCGGCAGCGGGGTGGCGGTGCAGACCAACGTGGTGCTGACGGCGGCGCACCTGGTGTTCGACGATCAAACCCTCTCTTACGCGAGCTATGTGTACTGGTTATTCCGCCAGGAGACGGGTCTGTTTGCGCCGGAGCCTTTGTCGGCGCGGGGTTGGTATGTATTGGCCGGCTACGCCGCGCAACGGACCAACGACCTGCGGAGTGGCCTTTACGGTCCGGGCCAATCCACGCCGCAGTCGCGGAATATGGACGTAGCGGCGGTTTATTTCCAGAGCGCTGTTGCGGGTGACGGTTACGGGGGCTATCTCCCCTCCGATGCGGTGCCCAACCCCTGGCTGACCGGCAACCTCCAGAAGATGGTTGTGGGCTACCCAGTGGACGGGTCCTTGTTCGGCGACGCCAGCATCGTGGCCGGCTTGATGTATGTGACCGGCCCGCAAGCCTACGCGTTGAGTTTGGCGACGGAGCAGGTGAGTGGGCAGCAGCAAGTTTACGCAGCGTCGTGGCTGTTGAGTTATCCGGGCAACAGCGGGGCCCGTTCTATGTGCAGTTCAACGGGTCTTACTATGCGGCGGGTGTGTATTTGGGGACGCTCTATAACGGCGCTGAACCATACGCCTCGGCAGTACGGGCGATTGACAGCAATGTCGTGAACTTGATCACACTGGCGGCAACCCAAGGAGACAACGGGACCAACAGCACCGGCGGGGGCGTCATCACCTTCATCCCCAGCCTAGCTGTCAGCGCGAGTCACCCGGGAGCCATAGAACTCATTCTTGGCCCGCCGGCGGCGGTGCAGGCTGGGGCGGCCTGGCAGTTCCAAGGCGAGACTGGCTATCCGTGGACCTCGGGCACCTTTCAACCGGTGACCTCCACGAATGCGCTGACGGTGCAGTTCAAGGCCATTCCGGGATGGAATCCGCCGCCCGGTCAAACGGTGGAGGTACTGCCGGATCAGACTACCACTAACATTGCGTTTTACTCGGTCACCAACCCAGTGCTGCTGGTCACCGAAGGCGTCGGCCTTGGGATAACCGGAACCACGGGAACGGCGTATCGGCTCGAAAGCCGCAACTCGCTCAATAGCGGGACGTGGTTGCCGGTGAGCACGAACGTGCTGGGTCCGGGCACCAACCGTCTGTTGGCGTGGCCGCCGGCCAATGGTCCGGCGGCGTTCTACCGAGCCGTGTGGCTGCCTTGATGTCATTTTCGATTGGTGGTACAGTGTTTAATGCATTATGATTCTATCATGCCGCCTGAAGGCCCTCGGGAATCATGGCTGTCTGGAGCTGCTCTGCGCAGCCTTGAGCTTTTTGACTCTGCCTGTGGCGGCGCAGTCTGATTACGTTACACCTTATACCATCAGCACTTTGGCCGGATTTAGCCCCGTAGGCAGCTCCGACGGCGTGGGCAGCGATGCGCGGTTTTACTATCCTAGTGGCGCGGCGCTGGACAGCGCGGGCAACGTCTATGTGGCGGACCAAGCCAACGGCACGATCCGGAAAGTGACGCCGGACGGGGTGGTGACGACGCTGGCCGGACTGGCGGGCAGTCCCGGCAGCGCGGACGGGACGGGGAGCGGCGCGCAGTTTAGTTGGCCTTCAGGCGTGGCGGTGGACAGCGCCGGCAACGTCTATGTGGCGGACACATGGAACGACACGATTCGGAAAGTGACGCCGGAGGGAGTGGTTACGACGCTGGCCGGACTGGCATACACTTCTGGCAGCGCGGATGGGACGAATAGCGACGCGCAGTTTAATTGGCCTTCCGGCGTGGCGGTGGACAGCGCCGGCAACGTCTATGTGGCCGACACGCAGAACCACACGATCCGAAAAGTAACGCCGGTTGGAACGAATTGGGTGGTGACGACGCTGGCTGGAAACGCCTCAATAACGGATCAGCTCGGCAATCCTGTGGGCGGCAGCGCGGACGGGACGGGCAGCGACGCGCGGTTTAATTGGCCTTCCGGCGTGGCGGCGGACAGCGCCGGCAACGTCTATGTGGCGGACACTACTAACAATACGGTTAGGATGATCACCTCGGCGGGAGTGGTGACGACGCTGGCGGGAACGGCGGGCAGTTCTGGCACCAACGACGGGACCGGGAGCACCGCGAGGTTTAATCTGCCTCAAGGCGTGGCGGTGGACAGCGCGGGCAACGTCTATGTGGCGGACACATGGAACGACACGATCCGCAAAGTGACGCCGGACGGGGCGGTCACGACGCTGGCCGGACTGGCGGGCAGTTCTGGCAGCGCGGACGGAACGGGGAGCGACGCGCGGTTTAATTGGCCTTCCGGCGTGGCGGTGGACAGCGCGGGCAACGTGTATGTGGCGGATACCTTCAACAATACGATTCGGCAGGTCAACTCCGCCGGGGTGGTCAACACGTTGGCTGGAGAAGCCGGAGGAGGCCAAGGCAGCTTGGACGGCACGGGCGAGGCTGCGCGGTTTAATTCGCCTTCCGGCGTGGCGGTGGACAGCGCGGGCAAGGTCTATGTGGCGGACTCTGCAAACAACACGATCCGGAGGATCAATTCTGCGGGGGTAGTCAGCACTCTGGCCGGGCTGGGCCTCAGCTTTGGCAGTACCGATGGCGTGGGCAGCGCCGCCCGGTTTTCTTGGCCTTCCGGCGTGGCGGTGGATAGCGCGGGCAACCTCTATGTGGCGGACCAATTCAACAGCACGATCCGAAAAGTCACGCCGGCGGGAGTCGTTACGACGCTGGCCGGCGGCATCTTTGGCAGCGCGGACGGGACGAATAGCCACGCGCAGTTTCATTTGCCTGCCGGCGTGGCGGTGGACAGCGCGGGCAACCTCTATGTGGCGGACACATACAACTCTACGATCCGGAAGGTGACGCCGGTTGGAACCAATTGGGTCGTGACGACCCTGGCCGGGCGGGCGGGCAGTTCTGGCGCCAACGACGGGACCGGGAGCGCGGCGCGCTTTAATCTACCTCAGGGCGTGGCGGTCAACAGAGCGGGCAACCTCTATGTGGCGGACACATACAACTCCACGATCCGGAAAGTCACGCCGGCGGGAGTAGTGACGACGCTGGCCGGACGGGCGGGCAGTTCTGGCAGCGCGGATGGGACGAATGGCCACGCGCAGTTTTATTTTCCTTACGGCGTGGCGGTGGACACCAATGGCAGCGTCTATGTAGTGGACGTAATCAACTGCACGATCCGGAAAGTGACGCCCGTTGGAACGAATTGGGTGGTGACGACGCTGGCCGGACTGGCATACACTTCTGGCAGCGCGGACGGGACCGGGAGCGACGCGCGGTTTAATCAACCTCATGGCGTGGCGGTGGACAGCGCGGGCAAGGTCTATGTGGCGGACACCGTCAACGACACGATTCGCAAAGGAGTCCTTACCCCGTTCTCCCCCGCCCAACCGCTGGCCTCGCCTCCGCCACCCATGAATGGACAGCTCCGGGTGACGCTGCTCCCGCCCGAAGCCAACGGCCAGTGGCGCTTTCCGTGGGAATTGGGCTGGCGCTACAGTAACCAGGCAGCGAGCAATCTGGTGGCCGGCAATTATCCGGTTGAGTTTCGGAACGTGCCGGGCTGGCTTGTCATCCCCCGGAATCTCACAAGCGTGCAGGTGACCAATGGCGGGCCCCACCTCTATCGCCACCAACGTTTATTATCCAACGCTCATCCCGGCCACCACGACCAATACGAGCGGCTCGCTCACCGTTTTTCTCGGTGCCACTCCGCCCAGCGGCGCCGGTTGGCGCTTCTTGGGGGACAGCACGCCATTCCTTCCCTCCGGCTACACGACCAATTTAATGCCGGGCACCTATCTGATCGAGTTTGCCGGGCCCTTCAGTGGGCGCTCGACGCCGGCGAATCTTTCCGTCCAGGTTATCGCGGGTCAGCCAACAACGATTTCCGTCAATTATCTCCTGGCGCAGTCGCCGCCGAGCGGGGTTGGCTTGCCGAAGCCCGTGACCAACACCACCAGCGAGCCCTACGGCTTCAACGGCCAGTTGCAATCGGATGTTCGCTTCGGCAGCGGGGTCGCCGTGCAGACCAACGTGGTACTCACGGCGGCGCATCTGGTGTTCAGCGACCAGACCTTGTCCTATGTGAGCCAAGCCTGGTGGTATTGGCAGAAAGAGGCCGGAGTGTACGAGCCGCAACCCCTGCCGGCCCGGGGCTGGTACGTGCTGAGCGGCTATGCCTCACAAAGGACCAACGATCTGAACAGCGGTCTTTACGGTCCGGACCAATCCTCGCCGCAGTCGCGCAATATGGACGTGGCAGCGGTTTATTTTCTCTGGCCGGTGGCGGGTGGCGGTTACGGCGGCTATCTCCCCTCGGATGCGGTGCCCAACCCCTGGCTGACCGGTTACAGCCAGAAAATGTTGGTGGGCTATCCAGTGGACGGGTCCTTGTTCGGCGACGCCAGCATTACCAATGGCGTGATGTACCAGACGCAACCGCAGCCGTATCCCTTGAGTCTGGCCACGGACCCGGTGGCGCACCAGCAGGTCTATACGGCGAATTGGTTCCTCAGTTACATGGGTAATAGCGGCGGCCCGCTGTATGTGCAGTTCAACGGCTCTTACTACGCGGCGGGGGTGTATTTGGGAACGCTCTTTAACGGCGCTCGGCCATACGCCTCGGCAGTGCGGGCGATTGACAGCAATGTGGTGAACCTGATCACCCTGGCCGCAACCCAAGGAGACAACGGGACCAACAACACCGGCGGGGGCGTCATCACCATCATCCCCAGCCTGGCTGTCAGCGCCAGCCACCCGGGAGCCATAGAATTCATTCTTGGCCCGGCGGCGGCGGTGCAGGCTGGTGCGGCCTGGCAATTCCAGGGTGAGACTGGCTATCCGTGGACCTCAGGCACCTTTCAACCGGTGACCTCCACGAATGCGCTGACGGTGCAGTTCAAGGCCATTCCGGGATGGAATCTGCCGCCCGGTCAAACGGTGGAGGTACTGCCGGACCAGACTACCACTAACATTGCGTTTTACTCGGTCACCAATCCAGTGCTGGTCCTCACCGAAGGCGTCGGCCTTGGGATGACCGGAACCACGGGAACAGCGTATCGGCTCGAAACTCGGAGTTCGCTCAATAGCGGGACATGGTTGCCGCTAAGCACGAACGTGCTGGGTCCGGGCACCAACCGTCTGCTGGCCTGGCCGCCGGCCAATGGTCCGGCGGCGTTTTACCGGGCCGTGTGGCTGCCTTAATGATGATTAGGAGTTCATGCGACGCTCCTGCTTGCGCCGCAGCCAGACGAAACTGCGGCGAGGACGAAGATTGGCGATAATCTCCTCTATTGCCAGACTGGGATTCTCGCTCCTTCGTGTCAACGCATGGCTCTCGGGGATTTTCTGAATGTCTGGCGGCAGGTCTGTCGCTGGGGGCAATTTGTAGTCGTCAATTAATACCGAAATGATATTTCTTCCGCTGGCCAGCGCGTGGCGGATCTCGGCCCGGAACACATCGTCCTCGTTGTGTATTCGTTCCGGCTTGAGCGAATCACGGGACAGGATAAGAATGAAGTTCGGGACGCTCTCGATCAGTTGGAATAACTGGGGCCGAAAGGGCTTGGTTGTGAGACCGGCTTCCACGTCCCAAATGGAGGCGCAGCCGCGCTGGTCAAGCGCGTGCCAAATGCCCTGCGCATAGCCGCTCCCCTCGCCCTCCATCCTTCGATAACTGATGAACGCAACCGGTGGCCATGGAAACCAGCGGTTGGCCGCCATGGCCCAACCCAGGGCCAAAGGTGTCTGAACGAAGGCCGGAATCGTCCACGCCCACCAGAGGTGGTATTGCCACTGTGTGTAACACGCGGCGGCGGATATTACTCCCATTGCGGGCAGTCCAACCCACAAAGCGTTGCGCGGGCGGAAACAAAGGAAGGCCAGACTCGCCAATACGGCCCAAATAACAATCAATGCCGCCTGTGAGGCCGTGCTCAGCCGCGCGAGCCAATCCCCCCGAACCAGGTTTAGATAGCCCGTTGCCAGCATTTCGGTGCCGGAAAGAAACCCTCGTTCGCCCGGGCGGCCAAAGCGGGTGTAAGGACTGGCAAAAACGTCGCGTTCACGCATAGTTGTTGCCACGCTCTTATCGGGGCCGACGAAGACGGTCTTGCCTTGAAAAAAACCTCTCGGCAACCCTTCAGGGTGAAGTGCCTGTATTAGAAACACCGAATCGATGGCCCCGGCCGGACCATAGAAGTTCAACCAACGCTCACCGCGGCCCTCGTCCTGTTGGCGGCTAACCGTGGCTCCGCTGAGACGCGCCGCGACCAGGATCGCGGCATCCCAGTCATCTAGCCCCAGGAATATCCGCCGAGCTTGAAAGGAGTAATCCAGTGGACGCAACGTCAGTAAGCCCCAATTCGTTGCCGCTGCGGTCAGAAGTTCATTGGGCTTTTGAACCTGACCGATAGCGGCTCCAACATTTCCGCCGGTTTGCTGCTTTGACACGTTATAAAGGGCGCCCAGAACCACGTTGCCGTGCGCCTTGATAGCCGCGGAAAAGTCCTCGTCCTCTCCCGGTCGTTGCGTCCGAAAAACGATGTCGAAGAAAACCAGGCGGGCGCCTTCAAGCTTCAACCGAGTCAGCAGTTGGGCCCAGACATGCCGGTTTGGAGGCCAATCCGTCTGGCCAAGCGAGTCCAGAGAGGCGCGATCAACCCAGACGATGATCGGATTAGTCACGACCAAATCCGAACGGAAGGCGAAAGGCAGGTCGTAACTCAGGACGGTCAACCCCTCGCCCAGCGGCAGGAAAAGCAATGCCAGGCCAACCAGGGCCGTTGCTGCGCAACCCATTACGCGAAACCGCAACCTGGCGCTGGCATCGTTGGGTCTAGCCATCGGATCAGCCTAATGGTCGCGCCACTCCACAGCGAGAGAAGGCCGAACCCGCCGAGCTTCAGACCCCGGTTCAAGACCGGGGTCCGCCAAAGAGTCCGCAGCAAAAAACCTGGGGTGCGGGGCGCTGGCTGACGCCAGGAAGGCGAACGTTGATTTGATTGCGGCCATTTTCATACGCAACAGCTTGTCCCGAAACTACTTGCCCCTATGCGAGGCTGCTCTTTCCCCTCAGATTCATTTTCTATCTGCCGTAACTTTTTCAGGTCTGGTGCCTTGAGCGCACGGGATGCAAATTCCCCCTCACCCTGACCCTCTCCCCAGGGAGAGGGAACAGCACGGGACCGCCTTCCAGATTTCGAACCACTTTCGCTACGCCAACTGACTGCTGGCAATTCTCCCTCTCCTCTGGGGAGAGGGCCGGGGTGAGGGGAAACTGCCCGCCCAACAAAACCGGCTCCCAAAGACCGCTCCGCCCCCCACCTGAACATTTTCTACTTGCCACAACGGGCGGCCCTATGTCAACATCAATCTCAAGCCGGTCGAGAACACTCGACGATCCGACGATCCATGAACTCCGGGCGCCCATGCGAGTTTCGAGACAAGCACCAGGTGCTTGGGGAACTTCCAAAGTTTCTCGTGTTGGTTTCCCGATGGCTGGCCCTGGCACTCTTTGTTTTTCGCGCTTCGAGCCAGACGCACTTGCCCCCTGCCAGGGTCGTTAGTCTTGCCGGACAGGTAAGTGTTCAACGCCGCGGCGCCACGCCCTGGGATCCCGCGTACACGAACCAGACTCTAAACATCGGCGACCATCTTCGCACGGCTGAAAACTCCAAGACAACGCTCCGTTTGGGTGCCAACTCCGAGATGAGCATCGGCCCGCTCAGCCTGGTGGAGATTTTGCCCCCGCGCGACGTTCGTGCCGCCAGCCACCTGAAACTCACCCGCGGCCTTTTTGTACCTTTTACATCACGATCAGCCCAGCGAATTGGAGGTGGATACTCCCAGCGCAAACGCTGCCATCGAGGGTACTGACTTCGCGCTTTCTGTGGACGAGTTGAACGTCACCACCCTCACGCTCATCGACGGCCGCGTGAACCTGATCAACCCCGAAACAGTGCAGCCTAAATGGAAGGAGTTCGCCGTGCTCAGTGGCGAACAGGCGACCGTGGCGCCGGGGCAGGCTCCCACCAAGACTTCGGTAATCGACACGGTCAACCTTATACAATGGTGTCTCTATTACCCTGGCGTGCTGGATCCCGACGAACTTGCCTTGGATTCGCGGTCCGGCCAGCTCGCCGCCTCATTCGCAGCTTATCGGAGCGGAGACCTTCCAAAGGCCATCGGTCTTTGTCCCAAGGAACCGGGGACCACGAACACCAATGAGCGCCTGTACCAAGCGGCTCTCTTGCTGGCGGCGAGCCGGGTTGACGATTGCGAATCGTTGTTACAGACCGAGGATCCCGGCAATCCGCTGGCGACGGCGCTGCGGTATGTGATAGCCGCGGTCAAGGATCGGGCCGCCGATGACCCTTCGTCCAATTCCAGCCCCAGCCAGTTGCTTGGAGTTTCCTACTACGAACAATCGCGCCGCCTTCCCGACAGCCTTGATCGAGCTCTGACCGCCGCGCGAGCCGCCGTGAGCATCTCGACGAATTTTGCCTTTGCCTGGGAACGAGTGGCCGAGCTGGAATTCAGTCGGCGCCGGGTGCCGGCGGCGGAGGCCGCCCTGGACCGCGCCCTTAAGTTAGCGCCGGCCAACGCGCAGGCCCATGCCCTTAAAGGGTTCCTGCTCGCCGCCCAAAACCACATCGGCGCGGCCATCCGGGAATTCGACGCCGCAATTCAACTTGACGGTCGTCTGGCCAACGCCTGGCTCGGGCGGGGGCTCTGCCGGATCAAACGCGGGGAAGCTCGAGCCGGGCGCGAGGACCTGATGACGGCCGCGGTATTGGAACCTAACCGCGCTTTGCTCCATAGTTATCTGGGCAAGGCCCTGGGTGACGCGGGTCACGGCAGGCAGGCCCAGCAGGAGTTAGCCTTGGCTCGTCAGTGGGACGCCAAAGACCCCACGCCTTGGCTATACTCCGCGGTCCTCAAGCAACAACAGAACCGGGTCAACGAAGCGATAAGCGACCTCGAGGCCTCGGAGGAGCGCAACGACAATCGCAGCCTGTTCCGCTCGCGCCTGCTGCTCGATGAAGACTTCGCTGTGCGCAGCGCCAACCTGGCCTCCATCTACCGCGACGCGGGTATGACAGAGGTCAGCGTCCGCGAAGCCGCCCGGGCGGTCACCTATGATTACGCCAACAGCTCCGCGCACCTGTTCCTCGCCGACAGCTACAATGACTTGCGCGACCCCACCCGTTTCAACCTCCGCTACGAAACGGTATGGTTTAATGAACTCCTGTTGGCTAACATCTTGTCGCCCGTTGGCGGGGGCCGGCTCTCGCAGCACCTTTCCCAACAAGAGTACCTCGAGTCTCTTCCAGGCAGACGGCCTGGGCTTCGCCAACTCGACTCTTTTCCGTTCCGACAACAAGTCCGTCACCCAGCTCGCTTCGCAGTACGGCACCTTCGGCTCGACCAGTTACGCCCTCGACCTCGATTACCAGCACAATGACGGGGTTCGGCCTAATAACGGCCTCGACAGCACCGAGTGGTACACCACGCTCAAACAGCAAATCACTCCGCAAGACACCGTGCTCGCCCTCTTCAAATACGAAGACTATCACTCCGGCGACAATTTCCAGTATTACTCCCAGACCAACGCGCGTCCAAACTACCGGTTTGACGAAAACCAGCAGCCTATCGTCGTTGGGGCCTGGCATCACGAATGGGCGCCGGGGATGCACACGCTGGTGCTGGCGGGGCGGCTGATCACCGAACAATACTTTAGCGATAAGGCTGCGCCGCAGCTCGGGCTATGGCAATACCCCTCCGGCGCACTCGACACCACCGTTACCGAGCCATTCGATGTGGTTTACCACAACCAAATCGAGATTTACACCGCCGAATTGAACCAAATCTTCACCTGGGATCGAGTCACCCTCTCGGCCGGCGCCCGCTACCAAACCGGCTCCATCCAAACCTACGCGAGATTGACTAATCCCGGAGGCCTCGCCAATTTGTTCAGTGATCCCGCCGCCGCAGGTTCGTTCACCGAAGATGTCGAACGCTTCACCGGTTACGGCTACTTGACCGTCGAACCCTTGGACCGGCTCTGGCTGACCGGCGGACTGGCTTACGACGATGAGACGTATCCGCGCAATTTTCGCGAGCCACCCATCGGGCCGGGCGAAGACCACCGCTCGCAACTTGGCCCCAAGGCCGCCCTCGTGTGGAGTCCCCTGCCCCAAGCCACCTTGCGCGGAAGCTTCACCCGTTCCCTGGGCGGAGTTAGCCTGGACGAAAGCTATCGCCTCGAGCCCACGCAACTGGCCGGCTTTCCCCAGGCTTTTCGCAGCCTTATTCCCGAATCAGTGCCCGGAGTCGGCTCGGTAGATGCCCCCGAATATCAAACAGCCGGTCTCGCCCTGGACTTCAAATTCCCCACCCGCACCTACGCGGGAATCGATGCCGAGCGGCTCGAATCCAACGTGCGCCGCAGTATCGGCGTGTTCTCGCTGGTCAACGCTCAGCGGCCCTTTGTCCCAAGCTCGACCAGGGAAAACCTCGATTACCGCGAAAACTCGCTGGCGGTCAGCCTGGACCAACTTGTCGGCGATATGGTAGTGCTTGGAGCAAGCTATAAATTCGACCAGGTCGAGCTTCGCGACGTTTATCCTCAAATCCCCGTCTCTGTCTTGCCCTCGGCTCGCCGAACCTTCGATGCCGACTTGCACGAAGCCACCGGCTTTATCGTTCTCAACCACCCCTCCGGTTTCTTTGCCCGCGCCGAGGCGCAATGGTATCACCAGCACAACTCCGGCTATACGCCGCCGCTGCCCGGTGACGACTTTGTCCAGGAAAACCTCTACCTGGGGTATCGATTCCTCCGGCGCCGCGCGGAACTAATGCTAGGCGTGCTGGATCTGTCGGGCCAGGATTACCGTCTCAACCCGTTGAACACCTATATGGAGTTGCCCAGAGAGCGCAGCTACATCGTGCGCTTGAACTTCGTCTTCTGACGCGGCCGGGGCAGTGGCACGGTCGGGTTCGCCTCGGCGAAGCCCGGGCGAGGTAACTGTGCAGGTGGGGGGGGCGGACCGGTCTTTGGGAACCGGTTTTGTTGGGCAGGTGCTCAACAACAGGATTATGCCCCGCGGGCGGCCTGGCAGAGGAGAGAGCCGTCGGGGCCGATGAGTTGGACGAGCAAAGGCATCTGGCCGGCGGCATGAGTGGAGCAGCTCAGGCAGGGGTCGTAGCAGCGGATGCCGTGCTCGATGCGGTTGAGCATCGGCTCGGGGATGTCCTGGCCGCGCACGTAATGGCGGGCAATTTGCGCCACGGTCTGGTTCATGGCCAGGTTGTTCTGGCCGGTGGCCACAATGAGGTTCACCTTCCGCAGGAGCCCCTGGCGGTCCACGGTATAGTCATGAAAGAGGGTGCCGCGAGGCGCCTCGCTCACTCCCACGCCGCGCAGGCTGTTGATGCCGGCGTCGGCGCGCAAATCGTCGCTGAGCAGGTCCGGGTCCTCGAGGGCGGCCTCGATCCGCTCGAGGGCCGCCAGGATTTCGATCAGACGGGCGTAATGGTAAAGAAACGAGGAGGTGACCGCCCCTTTGCGTCCGAGCTTCTTGAATTTCTTGAGTTCGGCGTCGGCCTTGGGAGTGCCCATCTGCTTGGCCACATTGAGCCGGGCCAGGGGCCCGACGCGGTACATGCCGTCCGGAAAGCCCACCGGACTATAATAGGGGGACTTGAGGTAGGAACTGTTTTGGACAGATTCTCCGATGTACTCGCAGTATTTCTGCGGATCGAGTTGGTCGGCGATGATGCTGCCGCTACTGTTGACGAAGCGGAGTTTTCCGCCGTGATGTTCCCAGTTGCCGTCGGCATCCACCAGGCCCATGAAGAGGGAGGAGAAGTTGCCGAAAATCTGGATTTCGCGTTTGTGGGTTTCGAGGGTTTTCTTGAACAGGTCCAAGGCGAGTTTGCTGGTGGCCTGGGCCTCGGGCAGCCAGGCGCCGATGCGGGCGCGGCCCTCCTGGGTGAGCGGGCTGCGCACGCCTCCCGGCACTCCCCAGGCCGGGTGAATCTTCTTGCCGCCGAGGATTTCGATGATCTCCTGGCCAAACTGGCGGAGCCGGATGCCGGCG
Organism: uncultured bacterium; assembly: GCA_963713735.1. GTDB lineage: Bacteria > Verrucomicrobiota > Verrucomicrobiia > Limisphaerales > UBA8199 > CAVQND01. Next base: position 67,727 of record CAVQND010000017.1, on the reverse strand, counting down.
CGGGCGAGTGGGGCGTTGGAGGCGATGAGGCCGAAGAGGTTCCGCTGCGGGGGGGGCGTTTCCCAGCCGAGCAGAAAATCCGGGGCGCTCAAGTGGAAGAAGCTCAAGGCATGACTCTGGATGAGCTGGCCCAGGTTCATCAAGCGGCGCAGCTTCTCGGCGGCCGGGGGGATGTTCACGGCCATGATAGCATCGCCCGCCTTGGCTGAGGCCAGGAGGTGGCTCACGGGGCAGATGCCGCAAATCCGCGCGGTGATGCCGGGCATTTCCTGGTAAGGCCGGCCCTCGCAAAACTTCTCGAAACCGCGAAACTCGACCACGTGGAATTCGGCGTCCGAGACATTGCCGTCGTCGTCCAGGAAAATGCTGATTTTGGCGTGGCCCTCGATGCGGGTCACGGGGTCAATGACGATGCGTTTAGACATAGGGAAAAGGACTTATAGGAGGCTCCTTACCCGAACTTGAGTTGGGCGCCTTCCAGTTTGGGAGCGGCCCCCGCGAGGACCTGGAGCAGGACGGTTTTGATGCGGTCGGCGGGAGGGGGCAGCCGGGCAGGAAGTAATCCACATAGACCGCCTCGTGGACCGGTTGCACGCGCTCGAGCAGCGGGGGCACAATGCCGGGTTCCTTGGGCACGCCCGGATTGGACTGGGCGCCCACGATATAGGCGCAGGCGAGCACGCTTTGGGCATTGCCGGGCCCCAGTTCGTTGCGGATGGCCGAGACATTGCCGGTCACCGCGCAGTCGCCGAAGGAGACGACGATGCGGGTGCGCCGGCGCACTTTGTGAATCATCTCGAGGTTATCCTGGTTGCAGACGGCCCCTTCGACCAGGCACAGGTCCACGTTCTCGGGGTACTCCTTGACGTTGAGGAAGGGGCTGAAGACCAGATCGAGCTTGCCGGCCAGTTCGATGAGGAACTCGTCCAGATCCAGGAAGGACATGTGGCAGCCGGAACAGCCGCCTAACCAGACAGTGGCTACTCTGAGGCGATCCATTGTTTTTTCTCCCTTGCGGTGACGATGAACTCGAGTTTGGAGCGGTCCCGTTCCATTTCCGAAACGGTCGCTCCCTTGTAAAAGAGGGCGCCGGTGGGACAGGACATCACGCACTTGCCGCATTCGGTGCAGGTGTCCGAGGCGCCCCAGGGTTGGGACAGGTCGGTGATAATGCGGGCCTTGGCGCCGCGGCCCGAGACATTCTTAGTGCCGGCGCCTTCGATGTGCCAGCAGACGCGCACACAACGGGTGCAGAGGATGCAGCGGTTGTGGTCCATGCCGAAGAGCGGGTGGGTGTTGTCCACATCCCACTTGGGAAAGGTGTATTCGTAGCGCACGTGGTCCATGCCCTGGCTATAGGCCAGGGTCTGGAGCTCGCAATGGCCGTTGGAGACGCAAACCGCGCAGACATGGTTGCGCTCGGCGAAGAGCAGCTCGAGGGTCATGCGGCGGTACTTCCGCAAGCGCTCGGTGTCGGTCGTGACGTTCATTCCTTCGCTGACCTTGGTGGTGCAGGCTGGGAGCAGCTTGGGCACGCCCGCCACTTCCACCAGGCACAGACGGCAGGCCCCCACGTCATAGACCCCTTCCAGGTGACAGAGCGTCGGGATCTTGATGCCCGCCTCGGTGGCGGCGTCCAGGATGGTCGCCCCTTCCTCGGCGCTGATCTCTTTACCGTCAATTGTCAGAATCTTGGCAGCCATATTGTTTACGCGATTAACTGCAACCGCCTGTTTGCCTTCTTTTCCGTTCGGTCCGAAGGTGTCCTCAACCAGGAGGTCGGTGTATTCCTTGCGGAAGAACCGCAAGGTGCTGAGGACGGGATTGGGGGCGGTCTGGCCCAAGCCGCAGAGGCTGGAATGGCGCACCATGTCGCAGAGTTCCTCGAGTTTGGCCAGATCGCGGGCGGTGGCTTTGCGTTGGAGGATTTTGGCCAGCAGATAGTGCATCTGGACAGTGCCGGCGCGGCAGGGGACGCACTTGCCGCACGATTCGTCCATGCAGAACTCCATGAAGAACCGGGCCACATCCACCATGCGGGTGCTGTCATCCATCACGATCATGCCGCCCGAACCCATGATGGAGCCGAGCTTGTTGAGCGAGTCGTAATCGACGGGAGTATCCAGCGCCTCGGCGGGGATGCAGCCCCCGGAAGGTCCGCCGGTCTGGACGGCTTTGATTTTGCCGCCGTCGGGGGCGCCGCCGCCCATGGTCTCGACAATATGCCGCAGCGCGGTGCCCATGGGCACCTCGATCAGGCCGGTATTGGTAATCTTGCCCGCCAAGGCGAAGACCTTGGTGCCCTTGCTTTTCTCAGTGCCGATGCTGGCGAACCAATCGGCCCCTTTGCGAATAATGGGCGGGACGTTGGCGAAGGTCTCGACGTTGTTGATGAGGGTCGGGCAGTTCCAGAGGCCGCTTTCGGCCGGGAAAGGCGGCCGGGGCCGGGGCGTTCCCCGTTTGCCTTCGACCGAGGCCATGAGGGCGGTTTCCTCGCCGCAGACAAAGGCGCCGGCGCCGATGCGCAAGTTGATGCTGAAGCTGAAAGGCGATTCGAAGATGCCGCTGCCCAGCAGGCCGTGTTGTTTGGCCTGCCGGATGGCGGTCTGCAAGCGGCTGATGGCCAGGGGATATTCGGCGCGCACGTAGATGAAGCCCTGGTTGGCGCCCACGGCATAGGCGGCCACGGCCATGCCTTCCAACACGCTATGGGGATCGCTTTCGAGCACGCTCCGGTCCATGAAGGCCCCGGGGTCGCCTTCGTCGGCATTGCAGATGACGTATTTCTGGGGGTTTGCAGTCTTGGCCACGGTGGCCCATTTCAGCCCGGTCGGATAGCCGGCCCCGCCCCGCCCGCGCAAGCCGCTCTTGATCATGGTGTCAATGACTTCCTTGGGAGTCATTTCGCGCAACACATCGTGCAGTCCCTGGTAGCCCTCGGCGGCGATGTAGGACTCGATTCGTTCGGGGTCCACATAACCGCTGTTGGCCAGCACGAGGGGCTTTTGGCCCGTGAAAAACGGGTGGTTCGGGTCGCCGCGCCCAACCGAGGTCGGGCCGCCCTTGATCGAGCCGATGAGCGATGGGGCGTCATCGGGCTTGACTTTGAGGTAGAGCGGACCCTGCCCCCGGGTTTCCAGGCGCACCGTGGCGCCCTCGGGCTCCGCCTTGGAATCAATCTGCACGAGCGGCCCCTGGCAGCATAATCTCATGCAGCCCACCCCGCGAACTTCCACCTCCTCGGCCAACCCCGCCTCCTTCACCGCCTTTTCGAGGCCCTCTTTGACGCCCTTGGAGTTGGAGGACATGCAACCCGCCGCCATGCAGCAGCGCACCAGGTACTTCTTTTGCGAAGCCCGTTCCCGCTCCGCAATTTCAGTCAGGTCATCGATGATCATCGCCGAGCCATCCTTTCAAGTGTTCGAGGGCCGATTCGGGGGTTTGCCGAGGCGTGACCGCCCCGTCATAAACCACGGCCGGGGCAATTCCGCAGGCGCCGATGCACCGCGCCGTCAGCAGTGAAAGCTGCTTATCCGGGGTTGTGTCTCCCGCCTTGATTTTCGCATTCGCCTCGACCGCCGCAAGCACCTTGTCGGCCCCTTTCACGTAGCAAGCCGTGCCCATGCAGACGACGCACGTGTGCCGGCCTTGCGGTTTGAGCGTGAAAAAGTGATAAAACGTGGCCACGCCATAGACGCGGCTGGCTGGAAGCTTGAGTTTATGGGCAACAAACAACAGCAGGTCGTCTTCAAGATGGCCAAAGAGTTCCTGGGCCTTGTGCAGGACCTCGATGAGCGCGTCCTGCTTGAACTGGTGCTTCTTCATGTGCGCCTCGAGGATCTTGAAGCGCTTGTCCCCGCTGGCGTGTTCCAGGATTCCGGGCAACCGGTTCCGTCGTTTGTTTGAAAGCGTTGCAATCATATCGCTCTGCCTGCATTGGGACTGCCGGGATGACCGGCACGGGTGCTTGGGTGCTGAGGCCCCTGACAGCCCCCCGCGATAACCTAGCAGCACTTTCTCAATCGGCTGCCCGGGAATTGGCAATTATTCCACATTTTTTGCCGCCCCTACTCTCCAATGATCTTCACCAAAACCTGGTCAGGTCTCAGGCAGTTCTACCGGACTCAGCCCGGCGGCACGGGCGACTTTGGCTTGTTCAGCGTCCAGCGTGGCAAATTGCTTGACCGCGCTGGCGGCGCTGATGGCGACGTGTAAGAGGTCGAAAGACCGGCAGACCTGGTGCGTGCCTAGCCGTCGGGAAAGGATCTCGGCCTTAGCAAAAACGGCGCCCCAAGCCACCTCCTTGCGCAGCAGTTTGCCGACAACTCCGTCCTGCTGAAAAATGGCCAAACAACGGGCGAGGTCGGATTCGCTGATTTCGCGTCGCACGACTTTCTGGCGGAGCCCGTTTCTAAATTCGAGCTCCTGAAGATCGTTGAGCAGGATGGGTTGGCCCTGTTGCTGGACAAAGGCCCGGGCACCCGGGCTAAGAGGTTCAGTCAGGTACAGAGCGATTAGGAAGCTGGGGTCGTAATAGACTCTCACCGGCGGCCTTGGATGATGATCTGGCTGCCCGGTTTTCCGGGTGCCGGTCTGCCGCCGAATACGGCGTCCACCTTTGACCAAGTGTCGGTCCAGTCGACGGGCGTCGTCCCGCGCTCCGCGGGCACAATCCTGGCGACAGCGCGTTTCCGGCGCACGACCCGGATTTCCTGGCCCCGCGCGACCAACCTTAGCAGTTCGGGAAAAGCGGATTGCACTTGTTCAACAGTGACGGTCTTCACGCCGGACAAGGTAGTTGCAGCCAACGCGCCGGGCAAGGACGATGTGCGGGGGATCCCATCGGCCCGGACCGCCGGCATGCTTATCGCACCGTCTGGCTTCCCTCCGCGGGTCGAACATGAGTTTCCCGGCTGATTCGCTGCACCCCCCCGCGGCAGCAGCAAGAGTCTTTCGAGCGGATTTCGGCGCAACCGGCCAGGACCGCTTCACTCTCCGATGATCTTCACCAGCACGCGTTTCCGCCTGCGTCCGTCGAATTCGCCGTAAAAAATCTGCTCCCAGGGACCGAAGTCCAGTTTGCCTTTGGTGATGGCCACGACGACCTCGCGGCCCATGACCTGGCGTTTCATGTGGGCGTCCGCGTTGTCTTCGCCGGTGCGGTTGTGCTCGTACTGGGAGGTCGGCGCGTGGGGCGCAAGTTTCTCGAGCCGAGACGTCGTAATCGTGATGCAGGCCGCTCTCGTCGTCATTTATGAAGACCGAGGCGGTGATGTGCATCGCGTTTACCAGGCAGAGGCCTTCCTGGACGCCGCTCTGGCGCACGAGGCCCTCGACGGTGCTGGTGATGTTTACGAAGCCGCGACGGTTCGGCACTTCAAACCAAAGGTGTTCGGTAAGGCTTTTCACGGGCGCAGTATGCCACTGACGGCCAATCCTCGGCAACTGCGGAGGTGCCGCGGTTTTCGCCGCGGGCGATGGATTCAGGTCCGGTCACTCCCCGCTCATCAAGACATTCAACAGGAGCAAACAGCGGAGACCGGAAAGAGGATCTCTGTTTTCTCCGTTACCTCCTGTTCAATTCCGAGCGGCGCCTAACAGGCAAAAGCCCGTTTTAAATAATCGAGGCTCCGGGTGGCGATGGCTTGAGGGCCTTCGTCGAACTTGAACACTTCCACCGAGACAAAGCCATCGTAACCCACTTCTTTCAAGGCGGCGGCGATGGGCACAAAATCCACGTCGCCGAAACCGGGCCCTTTGAGGTTCCGGTCGTTGGCATGGAAATGAGCGAAGTGGGGCCAGGACTCGCGGATGATTTGCGGGATCGGCTTCGACTCGGAGCACATGGCCTTCACATCGAGAATGATTTGGAAGCTGGGCGAGGGCAGTTGGCCGACGAACTCGATGGCCTGGGCGGCGGTGTTGATGAAGTTGGTGTCGGCCGGGCTGAGCGGCTCGAGGCAAATCGTGACGCGGCGCGCCTCGGCGGCGGCCACCGCCGGACGGAAGGTCTTGAGGCCCATTCCCGGGCCTGGCGGTCCGAAACCCCCGGCAGGACGTTGCGCTGTTTGGGCGAGCCGACTACCATCCGGGTGCCCCCGAGGTCGGCACAAAAATCCACCAGGTCGCAAAAGTAACGGGCCGTGCGCTGCCGAATCGCCAAGTCGGGGTGGTTGAGATGAAGTCCCTCGGGCTTGACCAGCACCCAGTGTATGCCGGCGATTTGGATTCCGCGCCGGGCGGCCGCTGCGCGCATCCGGCCGCGTTCTCCGGCGGAAATCTCCGTGACCGCCGGCGCCAGGGTGAAGGGAGCGAGTTCGAGGCCATCGAAGCCAAATTGCGCGGCCGCGGCCAGCGTGTTGTCGAGATTCCAGCCTTGAAAGATTTCGTTGCAGATGGCGAATTTCATGCGGGAAGGGTGACCTGCGCCCCTGCAAGGTGCAAGAGCCGAGTGAGCCGAAGCCAGTAATCCAGCCGGCGCCTCGGCAAAAGCGGGTAAGGGGGTGGCGCGTGGCCACCCCCTCCCCATTGTCGCAATGAAGTTGATTCCTCATATTTGCCGGCGTGCATGTTTCATGCTCCGGGCGACCCCTGCACTGGCTCCACATCAAAGCGCCACCAGTGTTTCACCTCACGGTGAACAGTCCTTGCCCCTTGCGGGGAGTCCGGGCGGTGTGCGTTGGCATGGCCCAACAGGATGCTTTCCAGCGTGAACAACCCGAGTCGGACAAAACTTTTAATGCGCAGCTTGCGGTTGTCGTGACGGGACTTGCGCTTGTATTTCATAGAGCGTAGCCGCATCCTGACCCACGAATCGAGTTGGTTGAACCGTTCTCGGTTCGTGCTCCACGAAGTGCCAAAGTAGTGTCCGGTGCCCCGGATGAGCGGGTTGAGTTTCTCGACGACACGGCGGTCGAAGTTGTGCTTTCGGCGGGTGGACGCCCGCACCTGGTCTTTGAATTTCTTGACTGACTTTGGGCGCATCCGCCGGGAGCAACGCGAGAGCACAAATCCCAGAAAGGCATAGCCTTTGCGGTAAGTTGTGATGCGCGTTTTCTCGGGGCTGAGGCTCAGCCCCAATTCCCCCAGGACGGTTTGCACCTTGGTCAGCGCCTCTTGGGCCTGAGTTTGGGTGAGGCAGAGCACCACAAAGTTGTCGGCCTAGCGCACGAAGCGGAAGCCGGCATCATGGAGTTGCCAGTCCAAGTGATTGAGAACGATATTGGCCAGCAACGGCGAGATGACACCGCCTTGCGGAGTGCCAAGGGTCGTTGGCTTGAACCGCCCGTTTTCCATCACCCCGGAGCGAAGAAACTTCTCGACCAGGCGCAGGATGTTGCCGTCAGCCACTTCTGCGGCCACAGCCTGCATAATGACGCGCAACGGCAGATTATCGAAAAACCCCTTGATGTTGGCGTCGAGGACAACCTCGTGGCCTTGGTCGTGGAGCGATAATGCCGCCGCCAGCGCCTGATGGCAGTTACGTCCTGGGCGAAAGCCGTAGGACGCCTCGTGAAACAGCGGTTCAAAGATGGGCTCCAGAAGGCGACGAACCACCTCCTGAGCGACTCGGTCTCGAACCGCGGGAATACCGAGCGGACGAAACTCCGTTTCATTTTTGGGGATGAAAACACGCCGCAGCGGGTAAGGCTCGAAGGAGCCATCCTTGAGTTGTCGCATAAGCGCGTGGAGGTTTTGGGCAAGGTTGGCCTCAAACATTTTGATGCTCACCTTGTCCACGCCCGCAACGCCCCGGTTGGCCTTGACCGCTTTGAAGGCGGCGGCCAGCAGAGGCAGGGTGATTCTGCCGGTTAGCGAATGAGCCTTGCGTTTGGGCGCTGGGCGCATTGTGACTGTTGGTTCTACAACCATGCTGTTGTCTCCCACACTGACGAACTGCATCCCGCCCTGGCGCCGGCCAGTTGGGGGCTGTTTCTTAGCTGACGCCGAGTTGCTGCGCAAGAGGCCACAGCGAGCCAGAATGAGGCTGGAGTTGGCGGGCTAACTGGCCCCGTGTGCCGGAACCCTTCGGGATGCTGACTGAGGTTTTGCCTTTCAGTTGGCCCTGCGGCCGACCTACTTTGGCTCTGCTGACATCCCCAAAGCAGCGGCGGCGGAGACCGCCTTCGCTGCACCCGCGCATGGGGTCGGCTTTTTGGACGAACCTTATGGCCGACCGTTGCCTGGTTGGGAGAACCAGGACGCGGTGGGACTTCGCCGGTGAAGTGCGAGGACCATTGTTTCCGAGTGACCACGCCTATGACCCGGTTAGCCGCGCCGGATAACCGCACGCACCGACACGGGAGCCGTTGTGGGGCCAACGGCTCAGGCTTCGCAAACGGAGCGGATGCTCGCCCAACGGCCAAGCCTATGCAAGACCCCTCGGAATGACGTGGCCCGGCCTCTTCGCTACCGCCCATTACTGTGCGGCACTGGCTTCGTTCCCCTCGGTTGGAGACCGAGGGTTTTGACCACGTTTTCGAGACGGGCGCGGACCCGCCTCGGTAGGATTTAGTTGTTGTTACCATCAACTGCACCGTTTAACTGACTTGGTTCTAGCACTCTACGGCTCACGCGCTCCGTCAGGAGCGCCATATTTATAGAGTCCAGGCGCATCGCGGGGCCAAGCTCCGTTAGGAGCGGCATGTCGGAGCCGTATAAGCGCCAGGGCGACATGCCGCTCCTGACGGAGCTTAAGGAGGTGAACCGGCCGTGATGCTATAGATATGGCGCTCCTAGCGGAGCTGTGAGGAATGTCCTGAGGTATAAATGTCCGGGCCGAGTGGTCCATTTCCAATTGGAAAAGGGCGTTGCAGGCGGCTATGATCGGGTCCTATGGTCAAGACAGACAAGCCGCTGGGGGACGCCGAGTTGAGACGGCGAATTCAGGAGCTGATTGATTACAAAGGCGGCGGGTTCAACCAGGAGAACGTGGCCGATATCATTGACAACGCGCTCAAACTGCTCACGGACGTGAAGGACAGCGGTGACGTGCGCGTGATTCAAACGGCTGTTCGCGAGTTGCGCTATGCCTTCAGGCTCTTTGCCCCGTATGGCCAGGTGCGCAAGGTTACCATCTTCGGTTCGGCGCGCACGCTGCCAAGCCGGCTCAGTACCAGCAGGCGGTGGAGTTCGGCGGCAAAATGGCCCAAGCCGGCTTCATGGTCATCACCGGCGCCGGCGCCGGCATTATGCAGGCCGGCCACGAAGGAGCCGGGCTGGACATGAGCTTTGGCGCCAGCATCCGCCTGCCCTGGGAACAAGCCGTCAACCCGGTCATTCGGGAAGACAAAAAGCTGATCACTTTCAAATACTTCTTCACCCGCAAGCTCATCTTCATCCGCCACTCCGATGCCATCGCCCTGTTTCCCGGCGGGTTCGGCACCATGGACGAAGGCTACGAGGCGCTGACCCTGATGCAAACCGGCAAGAGCCAGTTGATGCCCCTGGTCCTGATCGACCGGCCGGGGGGCACCTATTGGAAAACGTGGGATAAACATGTCCGCGAACACCTGCTGCGCGACCTCCTGATCTCTCCGGACGACCTGAACCTCTACGAAATCACTGACGACACCGACCAGGCCGTCAAGCTCATCACCCGCTTTTACCGGAATTTCCACTCCTCCCGTTTTGTCAAAGACCTCTTCGTCATCCGCCTCAAGCACCCCCCCGCCGAGACGGCCCTCGAGGCCCTGAACGAGGACTTCGCGGACATCATTATCGGCCCGGAAATCAAGCGCGTCGAGCCCACTCCGGAAGAGATCGCCGACGGGGAATTTGTGGAGCTGCCGCGCATCGGCTTCGGCTTCAACCGGCGCGACTACGGGAGGCTCAAACAGCTTATTGACGCGCTCAACGGGCTGTGAGAGGCAATAGACTGCGCAGAAGAAAGCCGCGGCGGAAACCATTCTTTAACGCCGCCGCGGCCTAAAATGCCAATATCGTCTGGCTCGATGCCTCGCCCAGTTTTATCAATTAACCTGGAGGGGCCGAACCGGGTTAAAAGGGGCATATGAAGATGCCATTGGCCTGCAGCACCCCTCTGGAACGGACGGTCAACCTGTCGCAAAAGCTGCGGCTGAAGATCCTCCTGGTCTTGCCCGCCGGTGAGCGAGTGCGCGTCACCCGCGAATGTCCCGAGGTGCCACGGCGGGCGATGCTGCGGTTCAGCGTCCTGCCGCTGACGGCCGTGGCGGCGTTGACCCCGCGCGAGCATGAAGTCCGGATCATCGATGAAAACGTCGAACCACTGAACTTTGATGCCGACTGTGATGTGGTGGGCATCACGTTCATGACGGCACTGGCGCCGCGGGCGTATGAGATAGCGGACCATTTTCGCCGGCGCGGCCAGGTCGTTGTGGCGGGCGGCTATCACGCCACGCTCTATCCCGAGGATGCCGCGCCCCATTTCGACGCGCTGGTGCTTGGGGACGCCGAGGGGGCCTGGGAGCGGCTGCTGGCTGACCTGGGCGACGGAAAGCTCAAGAAGCTGTACCGGCAGGCGGACATCGGCGACGCCGGCCAGCGTGTCCACCGGGCGCGCTGCAGACACCGATTCCTCGCCGCGAACTGGTGGCGCACACGGCGCGGCACTACGCCACGATCAACGCTGTGCAGGCGGGACGCGGCTGCCGCCACAATTGCCGCTATTGTTCCGTGACGGCATTTCACGGACAGAACTATCGAAAACGGCCGGTGCCGGACGTGGTGAACGAGTTGCGGGGGCTGCCGCGGAACTTCATTTTCGTGGACGATAATATCGTTGCGGACCGCGAGTATGCCCTGGAGCTGTTTCACGCGATGGTCCCGCTTCGAAAGCGTTGGGTCAGCCAGTGTTCAGTGTTGATTGCCGACGACGCCGAACTGCTTGAACTGGCGCGGGCAGCCGGCTGTTGCGGGCTGTTTATCGGGATTGAGACCGATAGCGAGGCGAATCTAGCCGCGATGAACAAGCAGTTCAACCGCGCGGCCAACTATGCCGAGCGCCTGCGGCGGATTCGCGGGGCGGGCATTGGGGTGGTCGCCGGCATGATTGTCGGGATGGACGGCGATGACGTGGGAGTGTTCGAGCGGACGCTGCATTTTCTTGAAAGGACGCAAATCGACGCGGTCCAATTGAACATCCTGACCCCTCTGCCCGGCACGCCGCTCTACACGGACATGGACCTTGCCGGACGGATTGCCGAGCGTGATTGGCGGCACTACGATTACCGCCACGTCGTGTTCCGCCCCGCGCGGATGACGGCGGCGGAACTGCAGGCGGGTGCGGACTGGGTTTATGCGCAGTTCTACCGGTTGGATCGCGTGCTCTGGAGGTTTGCGCGCGCGCTGTTCGCGTTCGGTTGGATGCCAGCGCTGCTGAGTTTAAAACTGGGGCTGACCTATCGTTACGACAACCACCGCGAAGGCATCGTCGGCCGGAACCCTGCGAGGGCCGTGTCGAGCCCGAATATTATCCCACGATTCCCGGCAGCGGCGAAAACTCCGTTAGGAGCGCCATGTCTATAGAAACGCCAGCCGACCGAGCCGTTCTCAAGCTCCGGCAGGAGCGGCATGTGCCCGGAGGGTGCTGTTTGGGCGTAACCTGCCGCGCCTAACGGAGCTTGAGGTTCTCCAAACGTCCTGACTGCAAACATGACGCTCCTAACGGAGCTTTCCTGAACCGGCGCGCGGGCAAGTCGCCTGCCCCGCTGGGTTGCGCATGGCGAATTGTTGTTGAGGGCGCTGTCGCCCGGCGAATAGAATCAGACCGAAAACGTCAGACAGTGTATATGCACCGGTTTCCCTGTTTTCTCAGGCACAGTTTTTATTTGGGGCTGGCGGCGTTGGGTCTGCCCATTTGCGCCCAGAACCTGTTGACGAACCCGGGCATCGAACAAGGCGAGGATGCGCCGGCCGGCTGGAAGCTCAGCGGCGGCAGCAGGGGCAGATGGGCTTCGCCCGGCCACCAGGGCCAGCGGTGTCTTGCGATTACGGGCGACGGCAAGGATTCCTCTTGTTGGCGGTCGGAGGATTTGCGGCTGAAACCGGGTGGCTTGTACCGGCTCCGGTTTTGGGGGCGGCGCGAGGGCGAGGTGAGCGGCGGGTGCGTGACTGCCGGGCCCAGCCGCGTCAACCACGATTTCCAGTTCAGCGAGACCTGGCAACCTTACAGTTCGGTCTTCACTGTTCCCGCCGATGGCGCCACGGATTTCATCTGCCTGGGGCAATGGGAACAGAAGGGCACCGTTTGTTTTGACGATGTCGAACTGGTTCCGCTGGCGGCTATTTCGACCGGCTATGGCAAGGCATTGGAGTTGGGCGAGGGCGAGAGTCTCGAGAACGGCGTTTACCGTTGTGTCATCAATCTCGGCGGTCTGAGCGGTAACTACCATCGTACGCTGCTCGAGAGCCGGTGCCGGTTCAACTCGGATCGTTGGACCTTTTCCACCGGGCAACAGGTGACTTATGCGCACAGACTCGGGTCCGGCGCGTTGGCCAAGGCCCGGCTCAAGCTCAAGATGAGCTACTATGTTGGCGGCGCGTTGAAGATCGAGGCCAGCGGCAACGGCGCGGCCTGGGAAGCCGTGGCCGCTTTGGACGGCGCCGGCCGGGGAGGGGAAATCGAAATTCCGGCCTCGGTGTTGTCGTCCGGCAACCTCTTCATCCGGCTAACCGGCGAAGGCCCCTCCTGCAATCTCCAGGTGAGCGGTTATGAATTGGAAGCCACGTTGAAGGAAACCTCGGGCGCGGAGGTGCGAGGAAGGACTATTTTCCTGGAGAGCCGGCAGACCTGCCCTGAACTGGAGATCGTGCCGGAAAGCGCCGGGTGGCGGGGGCCATCAGGGGCCTTCGAGTTTCGATTGTCTGCCAAAAACACGTCGGCCTCGGCCCTGGATTTGCAGGTCCGCCTCACGATGGATGGCCAGACGAAAACGGTGGCGGACCTGCCGGCCTTGCCGGCGGGCGGCAGGGGCAATATACCGGTGTCGATCCAACCGGCCAGGCCAGGCGCGCAGGAAGTCAGTCTGGCCATCAGCGATGCCCGCGGGCGCACCCTTTTTAGCGGGCAGACCAGCGTGAGCTTGGGGATCTTGGAAGACCCGCGCCCGGGCTATTGGCTGGCGGAAGAGGCGGACCTGGGGCTGTGGTGGTGCGAGAGCGGCTGGAAGATCGGCCGGGAACATGCGCTGCCGGCGAGGCCTGAGAACGGCAAGGCGCAGCCGGTGAGCCTCAGCGCCGCGCGCGGCCAATTCGAGGCGGCGCAGGTGATTTTGAAGGCACGCAAGCCGGTGGCATTGCTCGGCGCCACGGTGGGACCGTTGCGCGACAGCCAGGGTCGGCCCGGCGCCATAACCGCCGAGTTGTTGGAAGTGGCCTACGTGAAGGTCACGCATCCCACCGACAGTTCCTGCGAACCGGGCTGGTATCCCGACCCTTTGCCGCCGCTGCGCCTGCCCTTGAAAGTCGAGGCCGCGCGCTGTCAGCCGATTTGGGTTTCGTGCCACGTGGACCGAGGCGCCCAGGCGGGCGATTACACGGGAGAGTTGCAGTTGAAGACCTCGAGCGGCAGCTTTGCCGTGCCGCTGGGCGTGCACGTTTATGGAATCGAACTGCCCCGCGATACCCACCTCAAGAGCGCACTGGGCCTGGGTTCTGAGGAGATCAACCGCTTTCATCACCTGAGAGCGGCCGCGCACCAGCGCCAGGTCTATGAAAGCTACCTGACGAATTTTGCCGCGCATCGCATCGCGCCCTATTCGTTCTCCGACTATGCCCCGATCGACATCCGTTTCCCCGGCAACGGCGCCAACAAACAGGCGAAGGTGGATTTCAACGCCTTCGACCGCGAGGCCGCCAAGTGGCTGGACGAATACCGATTCACGACCTTCGGGCTGCCGTTGCGGGGCATGGGCGGCGGCACCTTCCAAAGGCGGAGCCTGGGCGAACTGGAAGGGTTCAAGGAAGGCACGCCGGAACACGCGCGGCTTTTCAAAGACTACCTGGGCCAGGTCGAGACGCATCTGCGCCAACACGGCTGGCTGGGCAAGGCCTACACCTATTGGTTCGACGAACCGGACCGGAAGGATTTCGAGTTTGTGGTCCAGGGCATGAAGCGCATCCGCGCCGCCGCCCCCGGCCTCCGGCGGATGTTGACCAAGGAACCCCACCCCGAGCTGGAGGGCCACGTCGACATATGGTGCGGCCTGACGCCGGAATGGACGCCGGAAAAAGTCCGGGCTCGCCGCGCCGCCGGCCAGGAAGTCTGGTGGTACATCTGCTGCGGACCCACCGCCCCTTATCTGACCGAGTTCATCGATCACCCGGGCACCGAATTGCGCCTCTGGCCCTGGCAATCCTGGCAATACGGCGTGGAAGCAATCCTTATCTGGGCGACGACCTATTGGACCAGCAGCAGCGCCTTCCCGCCGCCCAGAGTCCAGGACCCCTGGACCGACCCCATGAGCTACGTCTCCGATTACGACTTCAAGCCGGGGCAGATTGGCTATTGGGGCAACGGGGACGGCCGCTTCCTCTATCCGCCCCGCAGCGCGGCCACCAACGACGTCCCCTGCCTCGAACCCCCGGTGACCTCTTTCCGCTGGGAGAACCTGCGCGACGGGATGCAGGATTACGAGTACCTTTGGCTGCTCGAACAGGCCGCGGCAAAAAACCGCGCTTCAAAGACAAACGCGGACCTGGTCCGTGAAGCCGCCAACCTGCTGCAAGTGCCCGCCGATATATCTCAAGACACGCGCCGCTTCACAACCGACCCGCGCCTGCTCCTGGCATACCGCGACCGCGTGGCGCGCCTGATCGAGCGGCTAAACAAATAAGGAGACGACGCCATAGTGCGGGTGGCGCCCGGGACAACGCCCCGCCCGCCCGGCTACCGTTCGATGATCTCCGTGATGCTGTCGGTGTCAATCAACACCCATTCCGACTCGCCAAAGAAAAAGATGACGTGGTAATCCTCGGGGGCGCCAAAATTGCGGGGTTCACTGAACGTGTATTGCGCGCCGTTGTTAACGCGCACGACGAAGGGCCGGAACGGCTGCCGCTCCACGAGTTTCCTAATGTCTGCAACGTTCATGGCTCTAACGGTACCTGAATCACCGCCGCCTGGCGACCACGAAGCTCGTGTCAGGGTAGAGCGTCATTTCTTCAGTGACTTTATGATGGCGGTGAAGTTGACCTTGGGCCGGTCGCCCGGGAAGATTTCCCGGGCCTCGCGGCGCAAGTCCTCGGTCGTCTTGGTGGGCCGCTTGCCCGCCTTGGTGACGACGAAGGCAGGCTGGCCCTTGTCCGTCACGATGAGCGACGAGCCGGGCCCAAGCGATTTGATCAGCCCCGGCGAGTGAAAGAATTCGCGAGTCGTCACCGTCTTCATGCCGTCCAACATGGCCGATGGACGCCGCCAAGGCAACAGCAAATGCACCGTTGCCCCTCCGCTGGGCGCATCTTGCCAGTGCCACCGTAGCGCAGACTTCCAGTCTGCTGTGTCGCGGATTTCCAATCCGCAGATGCGGCCAAGCAGTTACAGCCTGCCGACTGAAAGTCGGCGATACAGCAGGTTTGGAAACCTGCGCTACGAACGCGAGCATCCTGGCGAGTGGTGGTACTGGCAAGATGCGCCCGAACGAGCAACGGCTTGACAGTTGGGCTTGACTTTGCAGGGCACAATTCCAAGCTCCTCTCATACGCTATGAAGCGAATACTGCCAAGCGTCGCTGCCGTCACAGTCGCGATTGCAGCTATGAGTTGCGTTGGGCTCGCGAACCAAAAGCCCACCGCCGAACGTCATCCGCCTAAAGAGGACACTTACACCATCACTGCCGTAATCCAAGTCCTTAGACCCGTCAGTCCTGCCGACATGAACGATGATTATCAGGACACACGCGTGTTGGCGCAGGACAGGGACTCGTGCACGGTCGAGGTGACCTATTATCCATTCCACCGGCCGGCCATTGGCGAGAACCCCGATTGGCGAAAAGACGACGCCGGCATGAGCCAGTACCTCAAATCGACGCCGACGGAGAACTGGGACGAAGCCATGCAGCGTGATCTCCTTGCGGAACTCCGTCAGGCCGGCATTGACCCGGACCGCCCGACGGACAAACAACTGGTCGAACAGGTCTCACGGTGGGCAATGAGAAGGGCGCATTGGACCGAGGCCTTCGGCATTTGGGCCGTCTATTACCCGGACGGCAAGCCGGCAGTATATCCGCCATTGCGGGAAGCGTTCGATGGGCAGAAGCCCGACAAGACCTGGACAGATCAGCAAATGTTCGAACAGGAAGCCCTTGGCCGCTCCATGTTCTACAATAAAGTGCATGGCTCCTGCACGTCGGCTTCAGTGTATCTGGCCACCATCTTCCGCGCCCTGGGCATCCCGGCCCGCATTGTTTTCTGCATCCCCCCGTTCGACCCGAACGACGAGGCCCAAGCCAGGATGTTTTATGATAGCGTTCGTCACCACCAGGCGCGGGAGACGGTCCGGGCGGCGCTCGACGGCACGGGCGGCTTCGAGAACCATCTGTTCAATGAAGTTTATGTTGGCCATCGCTGGGTGCGGCTCAATTACAGCACCCTGGGGCAACCGGTTCTCGACGCCCATTATTTTGGACTCCTGACTCACATCTACACCTGCTCAGACCTGAGCCAGGCGCCGCTGGCTCAGACTTGGGGAATGCGCTACTTCAAGTGTCCGGCAGACCAGCCGAAACTCTCCTCGGTGAACCCGTATCGTCTGATCGCCGTGCACGACCATTTTGGCGCCAACGCGCACTTGGACAACCCGCCGGTTCCACTGGCGGAACTGCGGACGGTGACCATCATCGGGCTTTACCCCAAGGGGTCTCCGGCGGTTCCGAAGTGGGTCACGGAAGACACTTGGCAGAGAACCGGGACGGATTTTCTTATCGCGTGCCAGGAATGGATTCCCGGTGTGTCCTACCAGATGCGCGCATTCGAGAAACGGGCTGGGCACGAGTTCCTGCTTGCTGCACCGGGGCATCCAACCCTTAAGGCGCACTTGAATCGCACCTGCCTGAGCAGTGGCGACGGCAGCTTCCAGGCGTACGGCGAGCAGTTCGCCACGGAAGACAAGGCCCGGCTGGTCCCCGGAGTG
Organism: uncultured bacterium; assembly: GCA_963713735.1. Classification (GTDB taxonomy): domain Bacteria; phylum Verrucomicrobiota; class Verrucomicrobiia; order Limisphaerales; family UBA8199; genus CAVQND01. The sequence continues at coordinate 50,617 of CAVQND010000017.1, read as the reverse complement.
GCCTACAGCATTCAGCCGCTCAACACCAGCGACACTTAGGCGGCGTAAATAAATAAAGGTATCAACTTCTGAGAATCGTGGTATGATAGCTGCACATGCAGAGGTCTGAGCAAACAATCAGCTTTCCGCGCGTTTTAAGAAAATTTCTGTTGGGCTCGCTATTGAACGTGGTAGCGGATCGGCAGGCGGAACCGGTCCAGTGTGACGGGCCCCATCTTGTTGAGGTCTTCGCACAGGCGGCGGGCGGCGTAGTCGATCTCCCGATCCGTGAATCTTCTCAACGTCACGTCTAACTGCCCGCCTTCCAAGTTGAGGTAGCCGGTCCTCTCCACAATCATCGCCAGCGCCGGCACGACCTCTTTCTTCCGGTCATAATGGTTCAACAACAAGCGGCACATCTGGGCCTGGAGGTTGCAGGCAAACACCTTGATGCAGTCCAGGAATCGTTTCTTCTCGTGGTTGAGTCGCACCAATTTTTCCCCGCCATGAGCCTGGTCGAAGCGGATCTCGGCCGGCAGTTTGTCCAATTCCTGATCGGTTAACAGGATCGTGCTCTCGGCCACCGCGATGTCGTCCAGCACCTCCTTCTGGCTCCGGGGTGCGGGCCGGCGTTTGTGGGCCGGCGGCGGCGGCGGAAGCATGTGGTTGGCTAATTCAACCTTTAAGCGGTTTAATTCGCTGACCAAGCCCGCTCGCTTCCGCTTGAGTTCCCGGATCTGCGGGTTGTCCACCATCGGTTGCTCTTCCAACTCCTCGGCGACGTAACCCGGCGTGTAGTCGATCAGGTGCTTGTGTAGCAGCTCCTTGATGGCATTCTCCTCTCCCCAGCGCCGACAAATCAATTGCACAATGGGCTCCGCCCCGATTTCCTCGGCGGCGCCGTTGGTGTAAATGGCCGCTCGCTTCTTGTCCCTTCCATTTTGGATCACCACGGCCCGAATCTTGCCGTACTTGCTCATCGTGCGCGTGGTCTCCAGGTAGGGGATCGCTTCGGCCTTCCGGATCTCATAAGTCACCTGCGCCACCCGGTTGAATTGCTCCTCCGCCAGATCGTTCACCCATTTATCGGAATATTTAGCCCAACTGATGAACAGCGCCCGCCGTTTTCCTGCTCCCTCATCCCGGCCGTCCAGGTAGCGGTAGAGCTCCGCGCTGTAGCCCTGCCGATCGAAGACCACAATCAATTTGTCCAGCCGCTCCTGACTCACTCCCGCTTTGGCCCCGAGCTTTTTGGCTTTCTCGATCAACTCCGGTATCTTTTGCAGCAGGTCCTCCCGGCAGGACCGGATTAGGAACAGCCACGGGCTGAAGTGCTCATCCACGGCCAGAAAATTGTAGCTGCCTTTCATCGGCATCTGGCGCACCCCATGCCAGCCCTTGCTGATCGGGTATAGCCCATAGTAGGGCATGAAATGGCCATCAATATACATCACTCCCCACGCGGCCAGGCCGGACTTCAAATAGGCGAGGGCAAACTCGTCGATCAAGGCTTCGCCTTTGGCCAACTTTCTCACCTTGTGCAAGAACCGCCGCAGCGTGAACAGGCTCGGACTTTGCGTGCGCCCCATCAACACGCCAAACTCTTCGGCGTAGGCACGCTTGAAGTCCTCCAGCGACCGAAACCCAAACACATCCATGTAAAACAACGTCAGCCCCAACTCTTTCAGGCTGTAACCTTCGTGGGTCGCAATCGTGATGGCTCGGCTCAACGTCGCAACAAAATCATGGCGCGCCAGAAACGGCGCAAACAGCAGCCCGCCAGCATACGCGTTGTAAGCGCCTTGTTCCAAATGATCCAAATAGACTCGCTGTGCCGGCGAATAGTGATCTCGCCGCCATCCTCTCCCCAGGTCTGCGACTCCGGCCCCGCCTCCCGCAGCGTTGTCGTTTCCCGTTCCGCTTTCCTGTTCCCGCACGCTGCTGGTGCCGACTTTCTCCACGGGTTGGGCGTCAAGACCGCCCAAAGGCAGAACCAACTGCGGCTCCGGCTCGAGGGCAAAAAGCTCACCTTGGATCACTTTGTCGCCCACGCCCCTGGTGGTCGGTTCGCCCAGCCCGTTTTCCTCCAACACTTGTTGGATGCTCGGCACGCTCACCGCTTCATGCCAGGCTTCCAGCAATCGCTGCTGAATCGTTTCCAGTTTCCAGATGCCTTGCCGCAAAACGATCAGCAAGATTTTCCCGCGCAACTCCGGGGTGAGCTTCCACCGACCTTTGGGACCCCGGCGCTCCGACATCAAACCCCGGATTCCCTCGTCAGCAAAATCCTTCAGGTATTTCTGTACCGAGTTGACATGCCGTCCAAACGCCTCCGCCAAATCCTCCTCCGTTCCCAACCCGCACTCGTACAACTGCGCAATTGCCAGCCGAACGCACCCTTCATCGCCTGAGTGCCAACTCATATACGGTTTGCCCTTCACGAGCACGCGAGTCCGCCCATTGCCCTCGACCACCTGGATGGACCTCGCTGGCCGCCAGCCCGGAAAGTTGACATCATCCATCGCGCGAGTCCTTTCTGGGTACCTCATACCAGAAAACGGCCCGGCGAAAAACCCACAAGAAATTATTTTAAATCAGCCCCATTGTAAGTGCTTGCCGCAACGTGACTTACGAAGGCACCTTTTTCAGCCTGATTGTTTGCTCAGACCTCTGACATGAGTGCTATTGCCGCGCTGACGCAGAAGTTCAGGGCCATTTGGCCACTCCTAAATGAGCGGACCCGGCGCCTTACCGCCGCCAATGAAGCTATGCAGATGGGTTATGGCGGTGTCTGCGTGGTTCACCGGGCTTGTGGCTTGTCCCGCAAAGCCATCCTCAAGGGTATTGGCGAAATCGAGCGGGGCGACTCCTCGCTGGCGGAGCGCATCCGGCGCCCGGGCGCCGGACGCAAGAACCTCACGGTGTTGGATTCCGGGCTGGTGGCGGCGCTGGACGATTTGATTGAGGGCGGAACTCGCGGCGATCCGGAATCTCCCTTGCGCTGGGTCTGCAAGAGCACTCGGACCCTGGCCGAGGAGTTAAGCCAGCAAGCTCATCCGGTGAGCCACATGCGGGTGGCCCAACTGCTGCACGAGCAGGACTACAGTTTGCAGAGCAATCGGAAGCTGGAGGAAGGGGAGGACCACCCGGACCGCGACGCCCAATTTCGGCATATCAACCGGTGCGTGAAGCGGGCCTTGGCGGCGGGGGAGCCGGTCATTTCGGTGGACACCAAGAAGAAGGAACTGGTGGGCAACTACGCCAATAGCGGCCAACAATGGCGTGTGGCGAAACAACCGCAACGGGTCAAGGGGCACGACTTCCCGGGTCCCGAGGTGCCTCGCGCCTATCCCTACGGCATCTATGACTTGGGGCGCAACAGCGGATTCGTAAACGTGGGCACCGACCATGACACGGGGGCCTTTGCGGTGGCCTCGATTCGTGGGTGGTGGCGCTTTGAAGGGCGAAGACTTTATCCTGCGGTCCGGACGCTGTGGATCACCGCCGATGGCGGAGGCAGCAATGGGTGGCGGCTGCGACTCTGGAAACTCGAGTTGCAGGGCTTTGCCGACGAAAGTGGGCTGTGCCTTTCCATCTGCCACTTTCCGCCCGGCACCAGCAAGTGGAACAAGATCGAACACCGACTCTTTTCGTTCATTTCGTCCAACTGGCGCGGTGAACCGTTGCGAGATTACCAGACGGTCGTGAACCTGATTGCCAGCACAACGACGGCCAAAGGATTGACGGTGACCTGCCGGCTGGATCGTCGAAAGTATCCGACGGGTAGAAAAGTCTCACGCGAGCAGATGAAGCAAGTGAACCTAAAGCCTAACAAGTTCCATGGTGAGTGGAACTATACCATCGAGCCTCACGGGTGAACCAACTTGATACCTTTATTTATTTACGCCGCCTTACCGCTGGGTGGTAGCCCCAGGCCCCGGAGGGGCGGCACCTTGCTGGACGATGCGACCTGTGCCGCCCCCCCAGGGCTTGGAAAAGTGATGGAAGGGCGTGGTTGCTATGGATATGTCGCTCCGCCGGAGCTTGGCCTGGCGCGCCGGGTTTGGGCGGGCGGGCTCGGCAGCGCAGGCAGCCCAACCGCTCGCTCCAGCGGGCGGCGGGCGGCGGGTTCGGTTTGTCGTGAAAGGGGTGGGGACGGTTCGTCCCTTGTTCCGCTTCTCACGGGCCGCCAAGAAACGGGGACGAGGCCGTCCCCGCCCCTGGCTTTGCCGCTTCTTAACACTTGGGCTTGACCTTGCAGGGAAAAATTCCAAGCTCCACTCGTGAATTTGGCGGCTTTATGATTACAATTCGTTCGTTTCTGGTTCTGGGCCTGTCACTGGTTGTTGGCCTGACTATCTTTGGCGTTCAAATTGGCCGTGCGGTGAGAACCGGCCGTGAATTCGACCGCTACCTTGCAGTCAAAGGCTTATCTGAACGCGAGGTGAAGGCGACTCTCGTAATCTGGCCGATCCGGTTCGCTGTTGCCGCCGAAAGAATTGGGGGCATTGAAAGCGGCAATGGAAACGAAGCGGGCTCTGGTCGTGTCTTTTCTGCAGGACAGGGGCATAGATTCCAAGGAGATTACGCAAGGCTTGCCTGTAGTCAGCGACCGGGAGGACGAGAGGATTCAGGCCAATCGGCCTTCCCTGGCGCGATACCGGGGCGTGGTCACGCTGGTCGTGAGGAGCGCGAATGTGGACGTGGTCAAAAAGGCGATTCAGGGCGCCGATGCGCTGCTCGAAAAGGGCGTAACGCTGGTGGGCAATGAGTCCGGGGATCGGATTGAGTTCATTTTTGACGCGGTGAATGACATTAAGCCCGATATGATCAAAGAAGCCACGGCCAATGCCAGGGCTGCGGCTGAGAAATTCGCCCAGGACTCAAAGAGCAAGGTGGGACGCATTCGCAGAGCGACCCAGGCGCCCTTGAGATCGGGGACCGGGACGCGGCCTCTCCGGAGAGGAAAGTCCTGCGCGTGGTTACAACGGTCAATTTTTTCCTGGAATAGCCGGTCGCGCGTCACAACAACTGGCATCGTGACAATCGTAAAATAGTCCAGACCGTTTTACGATACCCGTGAATTTGGTCCTTTGCCGCAGGCCCGCCGGTCGTTGAAATCGCGCCTGGCTCAGCTATCATCAGGGCGATGGACGCTCATGGACAACACGCCGAGCTGATTCGCGAGGCGGAGACGCTCAAGTTCTATCGCGGAGCCATTCTGGGCCTGGCCCAGCGGTTGCCGCAGGCGGATGCTGATTTGGACCACTTGCTGGCCGACTTAGTAGCCGCCCGGAACGAACTGGCCTTTACCTCGATAGTCTTTGCGGCGTTGGGCACGGGGCGGCGCGTTGAGGCGCGGCATTTGGCCACAGGAGCGGCGCTGTTCCCCGGCCCGGACGAAATGTTGAGCGCCGCCTGGCACTGCGCCGGAGCGGTGGGCGAAGCGTTGGTTGACGCCGTCAAAGGCGGACTGATGGGCGCGGAACGCGAAGCGATGGCCTTGACGGGGGCGGCGGCTTGGACCAAAGGCCATCCCGATTTTCCGATGCCGGCCGACTTGGTCACCCGGGCCCGGCTGCTGGCCCGCGGGTCTTCGCACAACCCGTTGGTCCTGGACACGCTCATGGTGCTGGCGAACCTGGTGGGCGACGAGGGCCTGAAGTCGGTGCTCAAGGGCTACGGGGTGCCGGAGCATCCGCCACTGGAAAAGCCGTTTCTGGAGCACTTGCTTCCGCCGGCGGGCCGCTCGCCGCTCGAGCGGGTGCCGGAAAGCCCGCCACCGGTGACCCTCTCGGGTTTCACAGTGCACCGGGCGGTCGAGCGGATTGGGCGCAACGAACCGTGCCCTTGCGGGAGCGGCAAGAAATACAAGAAATGTTGTTTCGACAAAGACCGGGCGCGCCTGCTGGACTCCTCGGCAGTGCCCGGCCTGACACAAGCCGAACTGCGCCAACAACCGGAGGTGGGCTTGACACCGGAGCGCATCGAAGCAATGCGCTCCTACGAACTGTGCAAACTGGACCCGGCGAAAGTGCCGCCCGGCCTGCGCATGTCCTATAGCGAGCGGTTGGTGATTTTTGGCCTGCTGGAACAGGCCGTGAGCGCGCTGGAAAAATGGCCTTGGGAACTCGAGGCTCAATGGGTCTGGAACATGCTGGCTTACGAAGTCACCCGGCGCGGCAGCAAACCGTTGCTCGAACGGTTGCTGCGTCTGAACCCCCGAGGGCTTGATCCGGACGCTCACAACCGCCTGGCGGCGGAGTTGTTGCTGGCGAGCGAGGAGGGTCGCCAGCAGTTGGACCTGGTCGAGGCGGCGGCGTTGCGCGCCTTGAGCGCCGAGAAGACGACGCTGGCGATGGTTGATTTGGCCTATTCGCTGCTGGATTGGCGTCCTGCGCTGGGGATTATCGCCGCCCGTTGCGCTATCCCGACCGCCCACCCGGTCGAGGGCGAGACCTTGCTCGAGGAGCTTTTGAAAGCCCGGGACAGGCTCAACCTGCCGCCCGACGATCCGATGTGCGATTTTATCGACGAGAAACTATTCCCCGCCGATGAGTCTGCGGAGGAGGATTCCGGGGAACTCGCCCAGGCGCGGCGCGAACTCCAGGCCAAGGTCCGGGAGGTGCGCAAGCTGCAGGCGGAACTGGAGGGCTTGAGCCAGGAACTGGAAAAGCGGGAGAGCCAGGCCCAACCGCTGCCAGCGATGCCCCGCCACGGTCCGCTCCACCGACCCCAACCCTCGCCGCCGGCAGAAGCCGCCCCGCCGCCCAGACCGCCCGGCCTGCCGGAATCCGAGGCCAAGGCCATGCGCGAGCGGATCGAGTCGCTCAAAACGCTGCTCAAAGAGCGGCACAACGAGCGCAACCGGCTCCGGCGCGAACTGGAATCGGCCCAGGCCCAGATAGAGAGCCTGCGCCAAACGCCCGCTGCCCCGGCGTCCATTCCCATCGCTGAGGAAGCGGAGGACCACATGCTGGACTCCGTGGAACTTCAGGCTAAACAGCCCCTCCGGCTGCCGGAATTCCCGCGCCGTTTCGACGACCTGCTGGCCGGTTTGCCTTCGGCCGCAGCCCGCTCCTGCCTGACCATGAGCGGCCGTCTGGCGGCGGGCGAGGCCTCGGCCTTCACCGGGGTCAAACGCCTCAAGGCGCTGCCCGACGTTTATCGCCAGCGCATCGGCGAGCACTACCGGTTGCTGTTTCGCCTGCACCCCGGGCAGCTCGAAATCGTGGACCTGATTCACCGCCGGGACCTCGAGCGCAGAATTAAGTCGATGCTGTAGAGGTTGCTGCTGGCCAAAAGCAGAAAATCGGTTCACTTTCAGGCCATGAACGACACCCGCCGAACCTTCCTGAGAACCACGACCTTGGCGGCTTCCGCCTTTGTCATTGCGCCCCGCCACGTGTTGGGCGGTCCGGGCCAAACCCCGCCGAGCCAAAAGCTTCACCTCGCCGGCGTCGGCGTAGGCGGCATGGGCCAGAACAATCTCCGGGCTTGCGCCGGCGAGAACATCGTGGCGCTGTGCGACGTGGACGCGACCTACGCGGCGAAGGTCTTTGCGGCCTATCCCCAGGCCAAAGTGTACCGCGATTTCCGCCAGTTGCTTGACCGCCAAAAGGACCTCGACGCGGTCATCGTGGCGACGCCGGATCACACCCACGCACCCATCGCCATAGCCGCGATGCGGGCCGGCAAGCATGTGTACGTGCAAAAGCCGCTGACCCACTCGGTCTTCGAGGCGCGCGCCCTCGCGGAGGCGGCGCGCCGCTACAAGGTCGCGACCCAGATGGGCAGCCAGGGCCATTCGGGCGATGGCACCCGGGAGGTGTGCGAATGGATTGCCTCCGGGGTGCTCGGCGCCGTGCGAGAGGTGCATGTCTGGACCAACCGCCCGGTCTGGCCCCAAGGCGTGGAAATCGAGCGGCCCAAAGAGACGCCACCCGTCCGCGCGGGCCTGGATTGGGACCAGTGGCTCGGCCCCGCCCCGTACCGGCCTTATCATCCCTGTTACCTGCCGGCCACCTGGCGCGCCTGGTGCGATTTCGGCACCGGCGCCCTGGGCGATATGGGCTGCCACCTGCTCGACGCGCCGTTCTGGGCGCTCAACCTCAAGTACCCGCTCAGCGTCGAGGCGACCATCTCGGCTTATTGGCACGCCGAATGGAAGCAGACCGAGCCGCGCAACGAAAACTATCCCCGCTCGAGCATCGTCCGCTACGAATTCCCGGCCCGGGGCGACTCACCCCCCGTCACCATGTCCTGGTGGGACGGCGGCCTGGTGCCGCCTCGGCCCCGCGGCCTGCCGCCCGATGAAGAGCTGGGCGATAGCAACGGCGGGTCGGTATTTCTCGGGGAAAAGGGGGTGCTGATCTGCGACTGTTACGGGCGCAGACCGCGCGTGTTTCCCCAGGAGCTGCCCAAGCCGCCGCCGAGCCTCCCGCGCGTGCCCGGCAGCATCGACGGACACGAAATGGATTGGGTGCGCGCGTGCAAGGACGGCCGCCCCGCCAGCACCTCGTTCGACTACGCGGGTCCGCTCTCGGAAATGGTCCTGATGGGCAACCTGGCCGTGCGCTTTCCCAACCGGCAGTTGCTCTGGGATGGGGAAAAGATGCAGGTGACTAACAACGCCGCAGCCAACGCCTTCGTCCGCCGCCAATACCGCAACGGGTGGAGCCTGTGACGGCGCCGAAAGAACCTGCCGCTCCCGCCCTCACGGCCAGCGCAGGCGGTCGTTACCCCCCCCGGCCATCGTCTTCGGGCAGATTGGTCTGGCGATGGTGGTTCGTGTCTTCATTTCTCGCAGCCCCGAAATCCGTTTGGACCTCAGGGCTGCCCGCTTGGCTCTCCCTCGGCGGCCAGAGTTTAGAGCAGCCCTGCAGGGCCATTGAGAAAGTCGCCGAAAAGGGCGCCATTCTCTCCCTGTAGGAGACGACGTAAGGAGTCTCTGATCAATGGCTTCGGAGGGGAGCAGGCTTTCGCTGTGCCCAACAATCAATCAGAGACTCCTTACGTCGTCTCCTACAATGGTTTGCGGAAGACTTTGTCACTGGCCCTGGCAGGCATGGAGCGCCGATATGATTTGGCTTTCCCAGGCTGCGGTTCGGGCCTATTTTCAGGAGGACTCAGTATGTCACAGGCCGTTCGAGTTGAATCCCGCGACACCAGCGCAGTCGTTGACCCGGTGCAGGTGAGCTTCGATGAGTTCCTTGTCCGGCCGGGCAAGGATGAGCACGTGGAGTGGGTCAATGGGAAGGTTGTTCCTATGAGTCCAGTCACCGAACCGCATGAGGATATCAGAGGATTTCTGTATGCCCTGCTCAGGCACTTTGTCGAGAGCCACCGCCTGGGCCGGGTCTATTCGGAGCCGTTCCAGATGAAGACCGGACCCGATTTGCCGGGCCGGTCCCCCGATGTTCTTTTCATCGCCAAGGAGCACCGGGCGCGGGTCAAGCCTCTCTATGTGGAAGGGCCGGCCGATCTCGTGGTCGAGGTCATCAGCCCCGGCAGTCGCGCGATTGACCGGGGCGAGAAGTTCTACGAGTACGAACAGGGCGGCGTGCCCGAGTATTGGCTCATCGATCCGGAGCGCAAACAGGTTGAGTTTTACCAGCGAGGCCGGGACGGCATTTATCGCCTTGTGCCGGCGGGGCCCGATGGGATTTACCGCAGCCGGGGGCTGGCCGGTTTATGGCTCAACGTCGAGTGGCTCTGGCAGCGGCCGCCGCTGTTGAGCGTGTTGGGAGAATGGAAGCTGGTGTAATAGTCTCTCCGGTGAAACAATCAATCGTGACCCTGGACATGGAGGGAGTCTTGACTCCCGAGATTTGGATTGCCGTGGCCGAAAAGACCGGCATCGAGGAGCTTCGGCGCACGACCCGCGATGAGCCGGCTTATGACAAGCTCATGCGCGGGCGTCTGGAAATTCTGGACCGCCACGGCCTCAGGCTGTCCGACATTCAGCAGGTCATCGCCACGCTCCGGCCGCTGGCTGCCGCCAAGGAATTCCTGGACGAGTTGCGCTCCCTGGTGCAAGTGATCATCCTCTCGGACACGTTCGAGCAGTTCGCAGCTCCGCTTTTGCGCCAACTGGGCTGGCCCACCCTGCTCTGCCACCGGCTGATCGTCAAGGATGGCCGGATCGCCGATTACCAACTGCGCATCCCGGAGCAGAAGCAGCGCGCCGTGGCCGCCTTGAAGCTCCTGAATTACCACGTCATCTCCGCCGGCGACTCCTTCAACGACACGGCCATGCTCTCCGAGGCCCATGTGGGCTTCCTCTTTCGCGCGCCGGACAATGTGAAACGGCAGTTCCCCCAATTCCGGGCTGTCGAGACCTACGACGATTTGATGAGCCTGATTAAAGAGGCGATGGCGTAGAGAGAAGTCCGTCCCTCATTCCGCCTTCAAATCCCTGGACATCAAGTCCCGCACCGCCTGGGCGACATCCTTGCCTTGGTAGAGCATGGCATAGACTTCATCGATGACCGGTGTTACGACGCCGTGTCTGCGGGCCAGGTGATAGGCGGAGCGGGTGGTGGGATAGCCTTCGGCCACCGCCAGCATGCTGGCGGCGATAGCGGCCGGTTTTTCGCCCCGTCCCACCCGCTCGCCAAAGCTCCGGTTACGGCTGTGCCGGGAGAAGCAGGTGACCATCAAATCGCCCAGACCGCTCAAGCCGGTGAAAGTGCCGGCCCGGGCGCCGCAGGCCACGCCGAGCCGGCTGATTTCCACGGTCGCCCGCGTCACCAGCGCGGCCTTCGAATTGTCCCCGAAGCCCAGGCCATCGCCCACGCCGGCGGCGATGGCGATGACGTTTTTTAAGGCGCCGCCCAACTCGACCCCGAGCCCGTCGGTGCTCGTATAGACCCGGAAGGCGGGACGGCTAAAGAGCTGTTGGACCCAGGCGGCGGTGGCCGCGTCCTGGCTGGCGGCGACGATGGCAGTGGGGATGTCGCGCGCCACCTCGATGGCAAAGCTCGGGCCGGACAAGGCGGCGCATCTGGCCCTCGGGGCCGTCGCGGCCAGGATACCGCACATGGTCAGGCCAGATTCGTATTCGATGCCCTTGGTAAGGCTGACCACGGTGCCCGAGTAATCGGCCAGGTGGCGCGTGACCTCTCTAAAGGGCTGCGAAGGGACCGCCACGACCACGCACTGGGCCCCGGCAATCGCGCGCGGCAAATCGGTCTCGAGCACCAGGCTCGCCGGCAACCGGATGCCGGGAAGAAACCGTTCGTTGCGGCCCGTTTGGCGGATCTCCTCAAGCCATTCGGCGATATGTCCCCAGAGCGTCACTTGGTTCCCGCTCCCCTCGAGCAGTCGTGCCAGGGCTGTGCCCCAGGCCCCTGCGCCTAAAATCGTAAGCCTCATGCCGATGAACCGGGCGGGGCGACCGGCGCAGGGGGTTCATGGCGGCCGAGCCGGCCTTCGGTGCCGCTGAGCAACCGCTTGATGTTGGCCCTGTGTTTATAGACTGCCAGGACCGTCATCACGGCGGTCGCCGCCGTGAGCGCCGAATCCCGCGTCGTGAGCCACGCCGCCAAGGGCAGCGACACGGCAGCGGCAATGGACGCCAGCGACACATACCGGCCCAGGGCAAACACGACGACCCAAATCCCAAAAATGATCAGCAGCGCCCAGGGCGCCAACGCCGCCAGAACCCCCGCCGAGGTGGCAATGCCCTTGCCACCCTTGAAATAGAGCCAGCAGGTGTAGTTGTGGCCGAGAATGGCGCAAAAGCCGGCGCAAATGGCCGGCCACTCGCGCGTCTCCGCCCCGCCGCCAGGAGACAACCAGCCCGAAATCAATCTGGCGGCCACCGCCACCGCCAGCCAACCCTTGGCCGCATCCGCCACCAAGACCGAGACGCCCGCCGGCACGCCCAGGTAGCGGAAGACATTGGTGGCCCCGATGTTGCCGCTGCCCACCGAGCGAATGTCCAGACCGCGCGCCTTGGCCACCAGGAAGCCCGTGGGAATCGAGCCCATCAAATAAGCGGCCAGCGCAGTCACGATGTAACCGGCAATTGACACAGTGATCATTTAAGAGTCCAAGGTCCGAAGATGAAAGTCGAAAGTGCGCTTTGAGTTGGCGCCCGCGCCGGGATGGTGGCACAATCAAATCCATGACGACGGGCCACGCGCAGCCACCTGCCGGCAAAGTCCGAGTGTCGGTGCTGGGCGCCGGCTCGTTGGGCAAGGAGCACGCGCGCATCTATGCAGAGCTGGCGGCCGGGGGACAGGTGGATTTTGTCGGGATTTACGATGTCGCCGCCGAGACCGCGCGCAAGATTGCCGAGAAGCACGGCGTGCGCGCGTTCGGCTCGGTCCCCGAGGCGGCGGAGGCCAGCGACGCCCTGAGCATCGTCACGCCCACGGCCACGCATTTCGAGTTGGCGCGGATGCTTCTGGAACAAGGCAAGCACGTGCTGGTGGAGAAGCCGATGACCGACAACGCGGGCCGGGCAGGCGAGCTGGTCCAACTCGCCCAACAGCGGCATTCGGTCCTCCAGGTGGGCCACGTCGAGCGGTTCAACCCCGTATTCAAATACCTCGAGACGGTGGCCACCGACCCGCGTTTCATCGAGACCCACCGCCTTTCGCCCCACCCGGCCCGCAGCACGGACATTGGCGTGGTGCTCGACCTGATGATTCACGACTTGGACGTGGTGCTGGCATTCGTGAAGTCGCCCGTTACGAGCGTGGACGCCGTCGGCATTCCCGTGCTGAGCCAGTCGGAGGACATTGCCAACGCGCGTTTGCGTTTTGCCAACGGCTGCGTCGCCAATCTCACCGCTAGCCGCGTCAGCCCGGAACGAATGCGCAAGATTCGCGTCTTCAGCGGCGGGGCCTCGACCAGCTACATTTCCTTGGATTACCGGGCGCAGGAGGGTTTCATTTACCGCATCGCCCGCAACGACGAGCCGGAGAGTTCACTGCTCAAGAAACTGCTGCACGCCAAAGGCTCGACGATTGTGAGCGAGTTCGGCGGCAAACGCATTGTGCGCGAACCGGTCCCCATCACCAAGGAAGAGCCGCTCAAGCTCGAGCTGCAGCATTTTGTCCAGTGCGTCCGCGCCCATCGAACACCGCTGGTCAGCGGCGAATCGGCCAAGCGCGCGTTGGATGTCGCCTTCGAGATTACACGCCAGATTAAGGGATGAAACGCAAGAACCTCATCCTAGCCCGGATATTTCACGGGTTTTGCCAACTGGAAGGCGTAGCGCAGGCTTCTAGCCTGCTGTATCGCGGATTTCCAATCCGCAGATGCTCCCAAGCAGGTCCAGCCTGCCGACTGGAAGTCGGCGATACAGCAGGTTGGAAACCTGCGCTACGCAGCTCCGGCAGCCCAGTGCCGCTCCTAGGCTGTGAAATATCCGGGCTAGTAGCGGGGCGGAACGCCGCCTTCAGGCGGCAGCACCCTCAAAGAGGATGAAACCCCGGAGCTTCATGCTAGTCGCCGGGGAGGCCAGCGGAGACCTGCTGGCGGCGGAGTTGGTCCAGGCCTTGCGCGAGGAACTGGCCGCCGTCGAGGCGATTCCGACGGGCGATTACCAGCCGTTGCGCGCGAGCCTGGAGCCGCGCTTTTTCGGGGCCGGCGGTCCGCGCATGGCCGCCGCCGGGGTGGAACTGGCCTTTGACATGACGGCGCATTCGGTCATCGGGTTGTCGGACGCGCTCCGCCATTATGTAACGTTCCGGCGGCTTTTCCATCGGCTCTATGAGTTGGCGCTCGAGCGCGAGCCGGATGCGATTATCTGCGTGGACTTTTCCGGGTTCAACTGCCGTTTTGCCCACGCGATCAAGGAGCACGTGCGGTCCCACAGCGACTGGTTTCATGACTGGGCCCCCCGGTTGATCCAATATGTCTCGCCGCAGGTCTGGGCTTCGCGTGAAGGCCGCGCCTACCGGATGGCTCGCGATTATGATGTGTTGCTGAGCATCATCCCGTTCGAGAAGGCCTGGTTTGCCAAACAAGTGCCGGGATTCCGGGTCGAGTTCGTGGGCCATCCCATGGTGGACCGGCATCGCAAAGCGCCACCATCCCCCCTCCCATCATCCCCTGCGCCTGCTCCGTCGCCCCCCAGCCTTGTGCTCCTGCCGGGCAGCCGTCCCGGCGAATTGCGCCGTCATTTGCCCCTCCTGATCCAGGCGGCAAAGCGCATCGCAGCCGAAACGCCGGCCTCCTTTCGCATGGTCCTGCCGAACGAGGCCCTGGCCAGGTCTGCCGGGCCCCTCACAGCCCAGGCGCCGGGCCTCGAGGTCCAGGTTGGCGGGCTTGCCCAAGCCCTGAGCCAAGCGGACGTGGCTCTGACCAAATCCGGCACGGTTACGTTGGAGTGTGCCTTCTTTGGCGTGCCGGCCGTCGTGTTCTACAAAACCTCGCCGGCCAACTATCTTGCCGCCAGGCAGCTCGTCAAAGTGAAGTACATCGCCATGCCCAACCTGCTCGCCGAGGAGCCCCTTTTCCCGGAGTTCGTCCAGGGCGCGGCCACGGCAGAGAACCTCGCGCGGGCCGCCATCGAATTGCTGCGGGATGAGAACCGCCGCGGCAGGATCAAGGCCCGGCTTGTGGAAATCGTTGTTTCCTTGGGTCCCCCGGGCGCGAGTCGTCGGGCGGCTCAGGCCATCGTGGCTCTGCTCGAGCCCGAGGCGCTCCAGGTTCCAACAATTGCCGAGGTGCAACGCCCGGCCTGACGCGCACCGGCTGCCGCGCGGGGCTCGCCGCTTGTCTGATTCCGGGAGGTTGTCAGCCAATCGTAATGGCGGGTCCTTTTGGCCTGGCTCCAAACCCCGCCGGGGGTGGCTTGTTCCGCCGAGTTTCTCATTGTCCGCAGGCCGGCGCAGGGGCACACTTCCGCCATGAGACTGAGCCTTCGTTGCGAGCTCGCCGCATCATGGGAAACCGGTTGCTAATCATTCAGCCTTCGCATTACCGTGCCAAGGGGGACCGCACCGTGTTCAAGGTCCGGCGCCGGCAAGTGGTGCCGTTGACCCTGCCCTACCTGGCTGCTTTGACCCCGGCAGAGTGGGAAATCAAACTCCTGGATGAACAACTGGAACCCATCGACTTTGATTACCCCGCCGAGGTGGTGGCGATCACTGCCTGGACGCTCAATTCCTACCGGGCTTACGACCTCGCCGATGAGTTTCGCCGACGCGGCATCCCCGTCATCCTTGGCGGGCCCCATACATTCTTCCACGCGCAGGAGGCGGGCCAGCACAGCGATGCGGTTGGGGTCGGGGAGGCGGAAGGCTTCTGGCCCCGGATGCTGGAAGATGCCCTCCACGGACGACTCCAAAAGCTCTACCGGGCCGAGACGCTTCCCGACCTGGCCGGCCTGCCCATGCCACGTTACGACCTGTTGGACGTGCGGCGCTATGGTCCCTTTCGGACTTTCGCCGTCGTTTCTTCCCGGGGTTGTCCTTTTCACTGCGAGTTCTGCTCCGAACGATTCCTTCTGGGAGAGGGCTATCGGTGCCGGCCGGTGCCCGAGGTCATCGAAGAAATCAAACAGTGCCGCTCGGGCAACCTCCTGTTTGGCGACAGCAATTTTGGCGGCAAGCGCAGCCATGCCATGGAGTTGATGGAGGCGTTGATCCCGCTCAAGGTGCGTTGGTCGGCACTCTGGCCCTCCTACTTGTGCCATGACGCGCGGTTCCTGGACCTGGCGCGGCGCAGCGGCCTTTTACACGTCAACCTCGGCCTCGAGAGCCTCAATCCCGAGACGCTCGCCGCCATGAACAAACGGTTTAATAAGGCCTGCCGGTACGAAGAAATGCTGGCGAACCTTCGCCGGCGCGGAATCAGTTACTCCTTGAATTTCATTTTTGGCTGGGATGGCGAGACCGAGGGAGCATTGCGCGCCACCCTGAGGTTCCTGCAGGACCACAAAGTCCCGGTTGCCTATTTCAACATTCTTACGCCGGTTAAGGGCACCCCGCTCTACGACCGGCTCGAGAGCGAAGGCCGGATCGTGGACCGCCAGGAGATCGATCGTTGGCCAGGCCAGCTTTGTCACATCAAGCCACCCTACGGCACGGCCGCGGAATTGGAGCGCGACATTCGGAAAATGTATCGTGATTTCTACAGCCTCCCTTCCATCATTTCAAGGATGCCCTGGCCCTTGACCAGAGCGAACCTGGCCTCGTGGGTAATCAATCTTTCCCAGCGCCGGATGGCCCAAGACGGGCCGGCCCACAACAATTTCGACGGCTATTGAGACCCACCCGAACTCGGCCGCCAATGAAAGTCACGTTTGTCTATCCTCGGTTTGAGAAGTTCCTGACCAGCCTGCCGGAGTTGGACGCGGGGCTGGTGGACTACTACCTGGGCAATTTCACGACTCCGCCCTCGCTGGGCATCCCCATCCTCGCCTCGCTCACGCCGCCGGACGTCGAGGTCGAGCTGCTGGACGATAACAGCGGCCAAGCCATTAACTACGACGCGCCCACAGACCTTGTCGCCATCAACAGCTTCACACCGCAAGCCGCCCGCGCCTTCGAGATTGCGGACAATTTTCGCGCCCACGGCAAGAGGGTCGTCATGGGCGGACTGTTCCCGTCGTTCATGGCAGAGGAGTGCCTGAGGCATGCCGACTCGGTGAACGTGGGCGAAGGGGAGCCAACCTGGCAGCGCATTCTGGCCGATGCCAAGGCTGGCGAACTGAGGCGGCGGTATCACGGCGGCAGCGCCGCAGACCTGTCCACGACGCCGATTCCCCGCCGTGAGATTTTCTACCGCAACGAGCAGTATGACTGGGACGAGGACCTCGTGCAGCTCACACGCGGTTGTTTCCACACCTGCGGCATGTGCTCGCTGCCGGCGCAAATGGGGGGGCGCATCCGGTTCCGGCCCATCGAGCGGGTGGTGGAGGAGCTTCGCTCCCTCATGCACGAGAACGTCTATCTCGCCGACGATACGCTCTTCTTCCCGCAGCGCAGGTTGAACGAATACGCGCGGGCGCTCTTCCGGGCCGTTGAGCCGCTGGGGAAAAAGTATTTCGTCTCCTCGACCCTGGCGCTGAACACGGATGCCGGGTTTCTGGACCTGGCGGCGCGCGCCGGCGTGCGGAACTTCTACTGCACGATGAACGTGGAGCCGGTGTCCATCCGGGCGCTCCGGGGCGAGGCGCGCGAGCGGCAAGTGCTGGTGGACCTGGTCAAGGCGCTGGAAGACCGCGGCATCCGCTTCTTTGGCTCGTGCGGCATCGGGCGCGACTGGGACGACGCCAACATTGCTGACCGAGTGCTCGACCTCTTTGACGCCGCCGGAATTCACACGGCGGAATTCTTTATTTTCACCCCCTATCCCGGCTCGGTGCATTGGGAGCGCATGCAGCGGCAGGGGCGCATCTTCGATTTCAACTGGGCGCATTACAACGGCGCCAACGTCGTGGCCCGCCCGTTGAACCTGACGCCGGAAAAGCTGCGCGAGCAATTCGTCAGGCTGTGGAGCGAGTTCTTCGGGCGGCAAAAGTCGCAACACCAGGCCAGCCTGGAGCCGGCCACCTGGAAGCGTGGCCGGCAACGGCTCGGCAAACCGATGCAGCGCCAGGGCGTGAGCCGGCAGGCGGTCATCACGGGCCTCGGCATCACCAGTCCG
Source organism: uncultured bacterium (assembly GCA_963713735.1). Lineage (GTDB taxonomy): Bacteria > Verrucomicrobiota > Verrucomicrobiia > Limisphaerales > UBA8199 > CAVQND01. The sequence goes on along the minus strand of CAVQND010000017.1, from coordinate 33,028 downwards.
ATCGGGCACGACGCGGAAACCGTAACCGAGTCGCTGCGCGCCGGACGACACGGGCTGGCGCCCATAACCCGCCTGGATACGCGGCATTTCCGCAGCCATTTCGGGGGCGAGATCAAGGACTATGATCCGAGGGTGTGGCTGAGCCAGGCGGAGGTGGCGGAATATGAAGACCTCTATCTGCGCCATGCCATTGCCGCGGCGCGGCGGGCGTTGAGTGATGCAGGAATCCGGAGCGGCGCCCCCGCCCTCCGCCGCGACATCGCGCTGGTGCTGGGCACTTGCAACGGCGGTTTGGGTTCGGCCGAGGCCGAGTATGCCTGGAAACACGGGCGCAGCCCGCGCCCGTTCGACGAGCGGATGAACTTGCAGGCGCAGCTCTACGGATTCGGCAAGGCGATGGCCAGCGCGCTCAAGCTCGGCGGGGAGGCCTGGGTGGTGACGACCGCGTGCTCCTCGACCACGGTGGCGCTGGGTTTGGCGCAGCGGCTCATCAACCGAGGCTATTACGAGACGGTGCTGGTGGGGGGCGCGGACGTGCTCTGCGTGGCGAACATGTCGGGCTTCGACTCGCTCAAAGCCACGGCGCCGGGGCGCATGGCGCCGTTTTCAACACCCTACGGGATGAACGTCGGCGAGGGCGCCTGCTTCTGGGTCGTGGAGGAGATGGAGAAAGCGCTGCTCCGTCACGCGCGTTGTTATGGCCGGCTCGTGGGCCACGCGACCAGTTCCGACGCCTACCACCCCACCACGCCGGACCCGCGCGGCCAAGGCGTCGAGCGCACGTTGCGCCAGGCCCTCCAAGACTCCGGCCTGACCCTCGCCGACATCGGCTGCATCAACGGCCACGGCTCCGGCACCGAGGCCAATGACAAGGCCGAGTCGCGCGGCGTGGCGGCCTTCTGCGACGGCCGGGTCATTCCGCTGGTTTCCACCAAGTCTTTCTTCGGGCATTGCATGGGGGTGACCGGCATCCTTGAGGCCACCGCGCAGTTGCTGGCCATGAACGCGGGCTTCATTCCGCCCACGCTTAATTTCTCAGAGCCGCGTCCCGGCTGCGCGCTGGACTACGTGCCCAATGAGTCGCGCCCCAAGGACTACTGGGCGTTCCTGTCGGCCAACTTCGCCTTCGGGGGGAACAACGCGGCGGTGGTCGTCTCCAAGCGGGATGCGCCGGTGCCGCCGCGCCGGCCGGCCAACGAGCGCGTGGTCATCACCGGCGTCGGCGCGGTCACGTCGCTGGGGCTGGGGATTGAACGGACGCTGGGGCAGCTCCGCCAAGGGGCGGTGGGCCTCACGCCGGTCGCGGGCTTTCCGTTGCGCGGGCAGCGGTCGCGGCTCGTTGGGCAGGTCGCCCCGTTCAAGCCTTCGGAGGTGGACCGCCGGATTGATTTCGCCGGTTTGAACGACATCAGCCGCTTTGCGGTGGCGGCGGGCCGATTGGCGCTGGGGCACGCCCGGCTGAAATTCTCTCCGGGCCACACGGAGGCCATGGGCGTGGTGCTGGGCGCGTCCAACGGGCCGTCGGAGATGGGGCACATGGACAGCGTGTTCAGCAGTGACTCGTTTCAGGGCAACGTGACGAGCTTCTCGAACATCGTGGCCAACTCGACCACGGGCTGGGTGTCCAACGCCCTTTATCTCAAAGGCGTGAACGCGACGTTTTCCGCGGGTCCGCACGCGGGCTTGCAGGGCCTGGCCTACGCCATGGATGCCCTGGCGGAGAACCGCTCAGGGGCCATTCTCGCCGGCGCGGCGGACGAGGTTTACGGGCAAACGTTTTACAACTACGACCAGATTGGTTTTCTTTACGCCGGCGTCGAGGAATCCGAGTACCGACTGCGTCTGGACAACGAGCAGCGCAAGGTGCTGGGCGAAGGCGCCGCCATGCTGTTGATGGAAACCGCCAGGGGCGCGGCGCATCGCGGCGCCCCCATCCTCGCCGAGGTGCTCGGCTACGGCATGGGCATGGACGCGGAGGGCTTCGTGGCGCCGAACCTGGGCACGGGGGGCCTGCGCCATGCGGTGGACCTCGCGTTGAAGCGGGCCAGCGTTTCGCCGGGCCAGGTCGGCTTGCTGGTTTGGGCGCCGCAGGGCAATCGCCAGGACCTCAAGGTTCTCAAGGTCTGCGCGGAATTGTTCGGGACTGATTTTGCGCGGCTGCCGCTGGTGACGACCACCTTCAACACCGGCTACATCGAAGCCGCCTCCATCCTGGTGAGCCTGGCCGCGGCATTGGGGGCGCTGGAGCACGGCACGGAACTCTGGCCCCAGCGCACCGGCCTGGCGGACCTGGATGGGCGTGTTCTGCGCGCGCCCCCGGAACACATCCTCGTGCTGGGGGGCACCGACTTCGGCTATAACTTCGCGACCGTTCTCAGGAGAGGATGGAAGCCGTGACGCCGGCTGCGACAGCGAGCAAGCCATGAGACGCCGCGTCGTCATCACCGGTCTGGGTGTCCTCTCGTGCGCGGGTGGAGACGTGGCGGAGTTTCAGCAAAACGTCCTGCGTGGCGCCTGCTGTCTTACGCGCATTGAAGACCCGCGGGCAGCCCAACTGCACTCGCGTTACGCGGGACAGCTCCACGGCGCCGGCGCGGCGAAGCTCCGAACCGAACCGGGTTTGGAGGGCTTCGACCGCTTCGTCCACATCGCTCTGGTGGCGGCGCGCGAAGCGGTGGCCGCGGCCGGCGTGTGTCCGGCAGAACTGGGCCGGCGCATGGGTTTGATTTTCGCCACGTGCTCCGGGCCGATGCTGCTCATCGAGCAGCACTACGAGCGCCTCCTCCGTGGCGACGGCCGGTTGAGCGCGGAGCAGCTTTTCGCCAAACGTTATCACTGCGGCGCGAAGGTCCTCGCTCACGCGCTGGGTGTGCAAGGCTTGAGCACGACGGTGGTGACGGCGTGTTCCGCCAGCACTGCGGCGATGGGGCTGGCGGCGGACCTGATTCGCTGCGGCCTGCTCGACTCCGCTCTGGCGGGCGGCTCGGATGCCTTGGCCACCAGCACGCTGGCAGGCTTCGAGGGCTTGAAGGCGACCTGCGAGGGCAAGTGTGCGCCCTTCTCCAAGCCCTTGGGATTGAACCTGGGCGAGGCGGCCGGCTTTGTCTTCCTGGAAACGCCGGGCGGGGCGAGGGCGCGCGGCGCTTCCATTCTGGCCGAATTGCTGGGCTCCGGGATGAGCAACGACGCTTACCATTGCTCGGCCCCGGAACCGGCCGGCGCGGTCTGGCCCGCGCGATGAAGCGCGCCCTGGCGGACGCGGGTCTGGCGGCGGAGCAAATCACTTACATCAACGCCCACGGCACCGGCACTGAGGCCAACGACAAGGCGGAGATTAAAGCCATCCTCAAGGTCTTCGGCCCGCACGCCGAGCGCCTGCCGGTCAGCTCGACCAAGAGCCTGGTGGGCCACTGCCTGGGCGGGGCCGGCGCGGTGGAAGCCATCGCCAGCATCGCTTGCGCCCGGGCGGGTGTCCTGCCGCCCACCGCCAACTTCACCGAGGCGCGCGAGGGCTGCGCCCTGGACTGCGTGCCGGACCCCGGACGTTCCTGGCCCGGCCCGCGCATTTTTCTGAGCAACAACTCGGCCTTCGGCGGACACAACGCCAGCGTGGTCATGGAGGTGCCGGAACCGCCGAGAGCGACGCTGGACGGACCGCGCGGCGCTGCGGAGCCGATCTACATCACCGCGTGCGGGTTGGTGTCATCGCTCGGCGTCGGGGCGGCAGTGCTGCGCGATGCGCTGGGGCAGAACCGCCCCGGCCTTTGCCCGTGGTCGCTTCCGGGACTGCCAACGATTTGGGCGGGTGTCGTGAACGAGGCCGAGGTCGAGAAGTTCGATTGCCGTCTCGACCTGCGTGGAATGGACCGCTCGAGCCGGTGGGCCACCGTGGCCGCGCGCGCGGCGATTCGCGAAGCGTGCTTCCCTGAAAAGCCGCCAGCGTTGGCGGAGCTTGGCTTGTTTCTCCACTTGGCGGCCGGGCCGAGTTGGGCCGAGTCCGAGTTTCTTTCTTCGTTCCTGAGCCACAACCGGCAGGTGCGGCAGATCGCAACGTTCCCGTATATCGTGCCCGGTTCGGTGGCGGGCAACGTATGCCGCGCGCTCATGCTGGCCGGGCAGAACCTCACCTTGAGCGCCGGCCCCGGCGCCGGCCTGCTCGGACTGGCGTCTGCAGTGGCGGCTCTGCGCGCCGGACATGCGGCCGCGATGCTGAGTGGCGCGGTGGACGAGCTTTCGGAACGGATTCTTGCCGATCACTGCCAGGCAGGGTTGTGGTCGGGTGACGGCGCCGTGGCACCAGGTGAAGGCGCCGCCATCTGGATGCTGGAAACCGCCGCCCACGCGGAGGCCCGGGCCGCGGCGCCCCTGGCGGAGCTTTGCAGCATCGCCTGTTCGACGGAGACAGGTCGTGCCAGCAGGCCGGACGACTCCTTGGAGGTACTGGAGGGAACCATCCGGGAGGCGCTCCAAGAGGCCGGTATCACCGCCGGGCAGGTTAGCGGGGTGTGCGCCGATGTGCGACCGGCCCGGCTGGAAGCAATCGCGGCGGGGATTTGTCCCGCGTGGCTGGAGCGGCGCGTGAGTGTGGCCGGCCTGACGGGTCACATGGAAGGCACGCAGACTCTGGCCGATCTGAGCGCGGCCTGGCAACCGCCGGCCGCCGGCAGCAGGTTAGGCGGGGTGGTGCTGGGCCTGGTGAGTTCGCCGCAGGGCCTGAACTGCGCCGCGGTGTTTAAAAAATGTTGAAAGTCCTGCGCTCAAACGGTAAGTATTTGGCGCTTCCGGGGCGCGAATTGGCAGTGTAAAGCGGTCCAAGCGTAAGGACTGCGGCATTCTGCCGGTCGGAGAAGTTGCCTCGAGGGAAGAACATTCGTTGGGCCAGGCCATGTCAGAAAATATTCAGTTGACAATCGAACGACGCGCGCGGGTCATCGCCACTTTCAAAGAGGAGTTGATCCGCCGAATGAACCTGCCTTACTCGGCGGAGGATTTGCACGAAGATATCTCCCTGCTCGGTTCCGGGCTTGGCCTCGACTCCCTCGACGCCCTGGAGATCGTCCTGTGCATCGAAAGCTGCTTCAAAATCAAGATTCCCGACCAGAACATCGCCGTCCTCCGTTCGATCAACACCGTGGTGGATTACGTGCTGGAGCAGCAAGCCCAAAGGGGAGGCGCCGCGTGAGATATTCTCTGCTCAAGGGCCAGTTTGCGGCCGCCGGCGCCGTCTTCCGCGAGCGCCACGACGCGGAGGTCGTGGCCCGGGTCGCCGGGCGTGCTGCCGAATATGCAGCCGTGCGCGAGGCGGTGGGGCTGACGGATTTTTCTTTCCTGCATAAGTTCCGCGTGCCGGCCGAGCAGGGGCTGGATTTCCTGGACGCGCTTTTGGCGGGAAACGTGCCCAAGCTCCGGTTCGGGCGCGTCCTGCATACTTTTCTGGCCGACCGCGACGGCCTGCTGTCGGGCGACTGCTACGTGGCCAACAACGACGAGGAGTTTGTCTTCCTGTGCGAGAGCATCGCGCCCAACGCGGAGTGGCGCGGTTTGTTGCAGGCGGCGGGCGCTGCGGAAGCCGGCGCGGAAGACCTCACGGACAGCCACGCGCTGCTCAGCCTGGACGGCTTCAAGGCGTGGGAGGTGGCAAAAGAAGTGTTTGGTGTGGACGTGCTGGGGCTGCCGTATTTGTCCGTCGAGGTTTATTAATTCGATGACGCGTCGGTGCGACTCATCCGCGCGGGCAAGACTTCGGAGTTTGGGTACCTGATGCTGGCGCCGCCATCCGTCGCGGCGGCGTTGTTCGATGCCCTGCGGGTGGCGGTGGCCAAGCGCAACGGACACCTCTGCGGCGTGGACGTGCATGACGACCTGCGGCTGGAAGGCCGCTTCTTCAACATCCAGGCGGAGGGACTCCGGGTGCGCGACCCGCTGGTGCTCGGCCTCCAGTGGATGATGGATCTCGACAAGGAGAAGTTCAGCGGACGGGACGCCATCCACCAACGGCGAGCCGCAGGGCTGCGCCGCAAGATTGTGGGCGTGGCTGCCGAGCCGGGCAACGATGCCCTGGTGACCGGAGCGCGGATCTTCCACGCCGGCCAGCCGGTGGGCGAGGTGGTGGCCGACTGCTATTCTTTTGCGCTCAACTGGCGGCTGGCCCTGGCGGTGTTCCCGGTCGAGCTGGCGTATTCCGGCCTGTCTTTCCGCCTCGGCGCCCCCGACGGACCGGCCGTGAGGACGATCTCCATGCCCCCGATCATGCCCAAGAGCCTGACGGTAAAGTTGGACGAGATGTGACCGGCGGACCTGGAATGCCCTTGAACCTGCTGCTCGAGCTCACTCGCGCCATCCCAGTCCCGTCTGATCAAGCGCAAGCTGTCGCTCACGCCCGCGTTTCACCAGACCGACATGATGGGGGTCATCCACAACTCGGTTTATTTCCTGTGGTTCGAAGAAGGGCGGATGCAAATCCTGCTGGAAATCCTGCCGCTCGAGGAGGCGCTCCGCCTGGGCGCGGCCATGCCGGTGGTGGAAAACCTCTGCCACTACCGCAAGCCGGTGAAGTTCGGCATGCCGCTCCAGCTTCACACCACGCACCGCGTCGAGCCGGTCTATCAGGGGCGTCTGGTCTTCCATCACTACTTGCTGCACGAGAAGCTGCGCACAGAAATGGCCTGGGGCCAGTCGGTCGTGACGCTGGTGGACCACCGCACCAACCAGTTGATCAAGGCGTGGCCGGAGTCCGTGTGGCAGAGGTACCAAACATTGAAGTGACCGTCACGGAAAGCGTTTCGACCCCCGGCCACTGCCAGCCCGGGCGCCGCCATGAATCGTCCGTTTGAGAACAACGTCGCGTTCGATCGCCGGCCTGGTGGGCGTGGCGGGCCAGGCCAACTACTGCGCCTTCAAGGGGGCGCTGCTGGCCTTTTCGCGCATCCTCCTCAAACGTTTGGGCAAACCGGCCGAGGTCGCGGCCGCAGTTACCTCCCTCGCTTCAGACGACGCCTCCTATATCATGGGTCAAACCATCGTGGTGGACGGCGGCCTGACGGCCGCAGCGGCCTGAGAGGAGCAAGCAATGAAAGTTTTCCTCTTTCCCGGCCAAGGCTCTCAGGAGGTCGGCATGGGGGCTGATTTGTTCAAATCCGATTCCGCCTTTCGCCGTCTGGTTGCCCTTGGCAGCGAGCTTGTTGGCCAGGACTTGGAACCTATATGCCTCCGGGGACCGGACAGGAAGTTGGTCCGAACCCGGTTGCTTCAACCGCTGCTGGTCGCCGTTTCACTCGGCTATCTGCGGCGCCTGAACGAGCGTGGCGTGGAGCCGGACCTGGTGCTGGGCCATTCGCTTGGTGAAATCACTGCGCTGGCGGCGGCGGGCGTCTGGACCCCGGCGGACGCTGTGCGCATCGCCGCCCAGCGTGGCGAGTTGATGGACGAAGCCGCCGCCCAGGTGGATGGCGCCATGCTGGCGGTGACGCTCGAGGACCGAGCCAGGCTGCTGGACTGGCTGGCGTCCGCTCAGCCCGGCAGCCAGGTGGTGCTGGCCAATGACAACGCGACCACGCAGGTGGTGCTCTCCGGCGAACGCTCCGCCATTGCGGCCTGCGCCCAATTCATCGCCGGCGAAAAGCTCGGCAAATGCCGGCTCCTGGCTGTGTCGGGTCCGTGGCACAGCCCATTGATGGCGGAGGCGGCGACTCGCTTTCAAGCCTGGCTGCGGCAGATGGCCCTGCAGCCGCCGCGCCTGCCGATGCTCTTTAACGTCACGGCAGCGCGCGCCGAAACCGCCGAAGACATCCGCTCTTTGGTGGGCAGCGCGTTGGCCAGACCCCTGTGCTGGGCCGGGTGCATGACTGCCGTGCGCGCGATGAAGCCGCGCTGGCTGTTTGAGGTCGGGCCCGGTTGCGTCCTGTCCGGCTTGGCCCGCGCCAATGGCTTTGGCGACGCGACCCGGATTCTCCGCGTCAGCAACCTTCGCGGGGTGGAGTTGGCGGCCCAAGCGGTCTTGGTGGCGTCAACGGAGTCTTGTCCTGTCCGCCCGCCGCTGCTAGCGTCGGGCCGATGAACCTCGCGCACACCACTGGCAAGGACCGGGTGCAGTTCTGGTATCAGGTGGATGCGGGGCGTTTTCGCCGACGGGAAACGCCCTCGAAGCCGGCGGCAAAGGCGGCGCCGACGCGCCGTTGAGCCGCGGGGTCCGCCGCCTGGTCATGCGCCTGGCCACTGGCGGGGAACGCGAGGCCATTTACCGGCTGCGCCATGAGGTTTATGCCCGCGAGCTTGGCCAGTATGCGGTGCGTCCCGACGGACGCCTGACCGACGCCCTGGACGCTTTCAACATCTACCTCGTGGCGTACGACGGCAAGGACATCATCGGCTTCGTGTCGATCACGCCGCCCGGGCACGGGCTCTATTCGGTGGACAAGTATCTCAGACGCGATCAGCTTCCGTTCCCGGTGGACGCCAAACTGTACGAGGTGCGGATTCTGACGATTCCCGAAACTTCGCGCCGCCGGATGCTGGCGCTGCTGCTGATGTATGCGTCGTTTCGCTGGGTGGAGTCGCACGGCGGCGCGCGCATCATGGCCATCGGACGGCGCGAAGTGTTGAGCATGTACCATCGCGTGGGCCTCAAGGACGCAGGCCCCACCGTGCAAGCCGGCGCCGTCACTTACCATCTGCTCCAGGCCACCATGGGCGACATCCATGAAGCCCTCCACGGCATCCGTGAAATGCTGCGCCGCGTCGAGGCGGAGGTGGACTGGCAACTGAGCTTCCCCTATCGCACTCCGGCTGCGTGCTTCCACGGCGGCGCGTTTTTCTCGGCGGTGGGCGAGGAGTTCGATTCGCTGGAGCGTCGTGAGGACATCATCAACGCGGACGTGCTCGACGCCTGGTTTCCGCCTTCGCCCAAGGCGCTGGCCTGTTTGGAAGCGCACCTGCCGTGGCTGCTGCGCACCTCCCCTCCAACCCAAGGCGAAGGGTTGGTTCGCGCCATCGCCCGCGCGCGGGCCGTGCCCTCGGATTGCATCCTGCCGGGCGCCGGCTCTTCGGACCTGATTTTCCTGGCGCTGCGGCACTGGCTGAAACCGGAGTCACGCGTGCTGATTCTCGATCCGACTTACGGTGAATATCCCCATGTGCTGGAATGCGTGATCGGCTGCCAAGCCGAAAGGTTGGCGCTGCCGCGCCACGAAAACTACCGGCTCGAGCCGGTCCGTCTCGCCGCCTGTCTGGGGGAAAGCTACGACCTGGTGGTGCTGGTGAACCCAAACAGCCCCACCGGCAGGCACGTGCCGCGCGAGGAACTCATCGCCGTGTTGCAGCATGCGCCGCCGGCCACGCGCATTTGGGTGGATGAAACCTACGTGGAATATGCCGGAGCCGATCAGTCGCTCGAGACGTTCGCGGCGGCTTCGGAAAACGTAATTGTCTGCAAATCCATGTCGAAGGTCTATGCCTTGAGCGGGGCGCGTGTCGGCTACCTCTGCGCCGGGTCTCACCAACTCGAAGCCGTTGCGCCCGCTCACGCCGCCTTGGGCCGTGAGCCTGCCGGCGCAGGTGGCGGCGGTCAAAGCGTTGCAGGACCCCGCCTACTACGCCGCGCGCTACGAGGAAACCCACCGCCTGCGCGGGCAGTTGCTCGCGTCGCTCGAGACCCTGGGCCTTGAAATCGTGCCGAGCGTGACCAATTTTCTGCTTTGCCATTTGCCGGCGGGCGGCCCCGACGCGGCAACCGTTGTCTGGCGCTGCCGTGAACACGGGTTGTTCCTGCGTGACGCCAGCCTTGCCGGTTCGCAGATGGGCAGTCATGTGCTGCGAATCGCCGTCAAGGATGCCGCCTCAAATCAGCGCCTCGTCGAGGTTTTCAAGAAAGCCCTGTCCTGAGGGCGCGCTCAAGAGGAGGGCGGCGGGAAGAGCCGGTCCAGCCGCGCAAACAAGGACTTGTCCCCTTCCAACACCAGTTGGCGGTCGAGCAACGCCCGGCGCACGTCGAGCTGGCGCATGAACACCTTGGCCCAAACGCCGGCCTCGCAGCGCACCCGCAGGTCGGGTTGCGCCGTGGTAGTTTCCTCGAGCCGGACCTGGCCGCGATTCACGGTCACGCGGAAGTGCTGCTGCTGGTCGGGAAAGTCGAATTGCAGCACGGCCCTGGTGCGGGCCGCGGCGCCAGGGTCGAGGCTCCGCACCATTTCGCGGATGAGGATGCGCACGTCTCCGCTCACGCGCGCCTGGACGTTGGCGGGCACCTGGCCCTCCGCCCCCATTGAGATGGCTTGCGCCCAGTACACGTTCGAGTAGGCGTGGAAGTGATCGAGGTCGGCCGCCAGAGGCAACGAAGCGGTGCTCATGGTTTCCGGCGAGAGCCGCCCCGTGGTCCCGGCTTCCCGGCCGGCCTGGATGAAGGCGGCTTCAACCCGCTTGAGCGTCTTGGGCTTCGAAAGTGGGTAATCGAGCAAGTAACTTTCCGGGCGGGTGATCTGGCCGCCTGCTTCCAGGTTCAGACCATCGGCGATCAGTTGGAAGGTTTCGTTCGCCGGACGGAAGGCCTCGAGGTCGCTCAACGCCCCGGCGATGATGGTGATGAGGCGCTTGCCTTTCCAGCGTCCGGGGTGGCGGGTGTTGTTGCGCAAGCTGCCGCGCGCCGATCGGGTCAGTCCTTCCCGGGTCAGCGGAAAGGTCCGCTCAAAAAACGTCTTTCAGGGCCGAACTCATCGAGTAGTAATAGAGCGGCGTGCAGCAAACCACCACATCGGCCGCAAGAAACTGCTCCAACAGCGCGCTCATGTCGTCTGAATGCACGCACCGCCCCGGCGTGATGAGCCAACAGTGATAGCACCCGAGGCACGGAAGGATATTCCGCCCGGTGAGATCCACGTCGGTTATCGCCGCCGGCGTCTGGCGCAGCCCTTGCTCAAAGAGATCGACCAACCGTTGGGTGTAGCCGAGCTTGCGCGGATTGGCGCGCAGCAGCAGCACCTTCATGGCCTCTCCTCCACCAACGCCAAGGTGAGCGAACCGCGGGCGATCAAATGCCGGCCGGCGGAGGCCTCGACATTGAAGCGAAACAGGCCCGCGAAACTCCCGTCGGCTTGCGCGCGCAACTCCAGCCTGTCGCCCGGCACGGCGGGGCGTTTGTACTTCATGTTGTTGGCGGCGAGAACAAACATCCTGGACCGTTCCGGCGGGGCGCCGCCGGCGGCCTGCTCGCTCAGGCCCAACAACAGCCCGCTGGCCTGGGCCAGCGCCTCGGTGATCAGCACGCCAGGCATGAGGGCGCAGCCGGGAAAATGCCCTGCGAACTGCGGCTCCTCCGGCCGCAACCGGCGCTCGGCCACGATGCGCGTGCCGGGTTCCAGTTCCCTCACCCGATCCACGAAGAGAAACGGTGGGCGATGCGGCAGGATGGCGAGCAGGTCCTCCAACTCAAAGGGTGGCTTGGTGTTCATTTCAGAATCGGTTCATGTCTTCCCAGACGGTCCCGGCGTCCAGCGTCTTGAGTTCGCGCGCCAGGCGACGATGGACGCGGTCGCACAAGCTCTCGGCGGAGTCGTCCGGTTGCGGCAATTCGGCGTCAAGGAACCGGATGTGGTATTCGTTGCGCTGGCGGGGAAAGACGCTGCCCGGCACTTTGGCCATGAAGGGCGCCGTCGAGTGAATGAGCACCGGCACCACCGGCACGCCGGCATCGCGGGCCAGTTCAAAGGCCAGCGGATGGAACGGCTGCAGGCGGCTGCTCCGCGCCCGCGTGCCTTCGGGATAGACCAGCAACCGCCGGCCCGCCGAGAGAATACGCTGACACGCCGCCAAGGCTGCGGCCACCGAGCTCAACCGGCCGGCATCAATGCTCACCAGATCGAAAGTGCGCGCCAGCACCGCGTAGGTGACCTGGCGGGTGTCGCGGGCCTTGATGACCACGCCGAGCCGAGGCACCAGGCTCAATAGGAGCAATGAGTCCATGAAGCCGCGGTGGTTGGCGGTCAGCACCGCCGGGCCGAGCGCAAGCGCGCGTTCCAGGCCGGACACTTCCACGATGCGATACAAGCCCAAGGCCGGCAGCCAGCCGCGGGCAAACACCGTGAGAAAGCCGCGCAGGGCGGCCTGTAAGAACTGATAACGGACCTCCGGAAAGGGTGTCAGCGCCAGGAGCACCGGCGAGGCGGCCAGCACGAAGACCCCTTTGCACAAAAAATAACTGACGTAGCCGATGGAAAAGAGGAGCACCGTGAGGGCATACGGACGCGGCGGGAGGAAGGTGCGATTCGCGTTCATGCGCTAGTGGGACCCGCTCGCCCGCCGGCGGAGTTTTTCAATCCGGGCGCGCTCGTGGCCCAACGCCGGCTGGCCCGCCAGCGCGGCCTCGCAGGCGGCGAGGGCTTCCCGGCGGCGCCCCAGCGCGAGCAGACTCTCGGCCCGAAGCCAGGCGTTGCGGTAGAATGCGGGATTGTCCTTTTCCGCCTGCCGCGCGCACTCCAGCGCCCGCGTGGCTTGACCTTTCTTCAATGCGGCCCAACCCGTCTCCAGGGCGGCCTGTGCGGCCAGATACCGTTTGTATTCGCCTCCGGTCAACCAAGGGTCTGCAGGGATCGTGCGCTCCGGCAGCGGGCGTTCCACCGCGCTCAAATCGAACGCCACGAAGCGGCCCAATTGGTGAGGCGGCCGCGACGCCCAGAAAATGCCATCGGTCAAGTCCATCACCGCCGAGTGTGTGGCGATGAGCGGATTGAGCGCGCCCCGGTGGCCATTGCCGGCAGCGCGGTCGCCCGCCAACCGCCGGTCCCGCAGGATAGCGGCTGCGCCCGGCGGGTCGAGGCTGCCGGCCTGGCGCTCGAGCAGTTCCACCATCCGCGCATAGCGACACAGCGACGTGTCCGCTTGCACGTATTTCAAATTCACTGCCTCGTTGGTCAGCGCGCCGGTCAGGTAGTGATTGGCGCAGACGAGCCAGGGCTCACCCGACGGCTCACGCACCGCCATCTGCACGGGCGTTTTTTCGATCACCACGGCGCGGCCGTCGCGCCGGCTGGCCACCAGAAATATGGCCGACACAAATACGCGGTGGCGACGGATGATTTCCGTGGCCTCGGAGATGGTGCGGGCGTGCTGCGCCACGTCGCGCGCCACGATGCAGGTCGGCGTAGCCGCATCGCCGGGGAGTCGGGACGGCGCGCCGTTCACGAAGACCGCCAGCCCTTCGCGGTTCATGGCGGTCACGCACCCCGCCATCCCCGCCCACGCCAGCGAGATGAACGGGATGCCTTCATCCGGTTCGCAGACGATGACGATGCGTTCCTCGTCGAACACCGGGGCCGGCTCCCAGTCGAAGTTCCGTCCCACGAGCAGATGCCCGTCGCGCGTCTGCGCGCTCCACGCCGCGAAGCCGGTGCAGCCGCGGTGCAGCAGCGGGCTGTGCATCATCAGGTACGAAATGTCCTGCGCCGCGTGATAGTTCAGGACGCGATGAAAGGCCGGGCCCATTTCCGGATGCGGGTCCGGGCAGCCGCGCGTCATGCCGAGGATTTCCATCTGGCAGGCCGCCGGGATGTATTCCTGAAGCCGCCGATTCTTGTAAGTAACGAAAAACTTCAGCAGGAACTGCGTCCAGCGGTACGGCGCCACGGCTCGCAGCATCCCCAGCATGGTGTCTTCCTGGCGGCGAATCATCGACTGCGTGAGCGCGGCGTTTGCATAGCCCATTTCAAACGGCGTCCCGGTCAAGTGGAGCACCGGCAAGCCCTCCCGCTGCTCGAGCCAGTTGCGTCCCAGGAAGACGCGGCCACCGCGGACCTCGTTCGTCAGCCGGGTGATGGCCGGCTCCTGCGTCAACTCCGGTGGCCTGGCCACCCAATGCCACATCAGGCCCAACATGACCAGATAGGCGGTCAGCAACAATCCCACCATGCCGAGCGCGGCCCACCACAGCCGGCGCAGTCTACGTCGCCACTGGCTCATGGCGCCCCCTCCACCGGCGGAGCGGCGGCCACGCTTAGCCCGACTACCCGCAGATGCAGTTGATGGGTGCCGGCCTTCACCTCCATCTCCGCCGGAACGGCGCGCGGCCAACCGGGAAAAGACCGGTAGCCGGAAACCTTCGCGTGAAACAGCCGGCGCGGTCCCTTGAGGACCTCAAGTTCCTCCCAGCGGCTGCCATCGGCGCTGCAGGCATAGCGGGTCTTCACCCCGTCAACGCGGCCTTCCGCCTCCAGCACCAGCCGTCGGTCGCCCAGGCGCCCGGCCGGCGTCAGTCCCGGCGGGGGCGTGAAAAGCCAGCGCAATTCCCGCGCGACATATTCCCGCGCCCAATCTTCGCGAAAAAGTGGAGTAACCCTCAGCACTTCGGTCGAGCCATCGGCTCTTACCCGCAGTTCCGTCACCAGGCCCAGCGCGCTGATCAGCGCCAGATGCCAGCCTTCGCCCGGCGAAACCGTGAGCAAGCCGTCACACACAAACTGCCGGTGACCGACGGTGATGATCGCGCGCTGCGTCGCCCGATAGACCGCAGGAAAGGCCTCGCGCACCGTCTGCTGCGCGGTGACAAAGGCGGACGCGTCGCGCGCTGCCGCGGGAACCGTCTGCCACGAGGCCGGCTCGCGCCGGGAAACGCACCCGCCGGAGCTTGCCACCGCCAGAACGGCGGCACACAGGCCGCACATCTCCTTGGTCATTGAGGCTTCGCCCTCCCCTGTCGAATGGACTGGCGAACCTGTTCCAGATCCGCCGGCTGGCTGCGGTCGAATGTTCCCGGGGGCAACGGCGGGTCCGCCACCTGCTCGCTGAAGCGGATGTCCGTGAAATCGCCATCCACTTCACGCAGCACGACCCGGCGCGTGCCGCGGAAATCGGGCGCGAGGTGAATTTCAATCGCCTGCATCATTTTGCGCATTGCCGGATTCCGGGGCGTGAGCGTCACCACCGGCCCGTCGGCGGTGTTGGTCGCGCTGACGCTGTAATCGCGCTGCTGGCGGGCGTAGCCGCCTTCCATGACCGCGCCGATTTGCGCCACCACGGTTTGCATCGCTTCCGCCAGGCCGAGTTCGAGCTTCTTCCATTGGCCGTTGACCCGCTCGAACTGGGCGACGCTCTTGCCGTCTGAAACCAGGATCAACTCGTAGGGTTGGGTGATTTCCCACCGGAGCCGGCCGGGCTTTTGAAAACAGAGGCAACCCTCCGACCGGAGCGGTTCCTGGAACAAGGACATGTGCCGTTCCTGCGCGAAGCGTGTGAAGACCGTCTCCACCCGGCCCACGCTCTGTGCGACCTGCTCGAGCAAGGCGGTGGTTTGGTTCGTGGGCTGGGCCGAAAGCGAGGATGCCAACAGCCCGATCGAGCCGAGGACCAGGAGCAGTCTCCGCCAAGGTTTCGTGTTCATGCAGTTTTGTCGCGCGCGACCAGTTCGTCCAGACGGAGGCAGCGGTACCCCCGCGTGTGGAGTTGGTCGAGCAACCGCTCCACCAAATCCACCAGCCGCTCCGGCGGCACGCCGCCGTCGTGCAGGGCAATGATCACGCCCGGCTTCAGACGGCGCAGCACGCGATGGAGCATCTTTTGCGTCCTCGAGCCGCGCCGGTCGTAACCGCGGACGGTGCAGCCCGCCACCGTGAGCGAGAGCGCGCGCGTAACCCGGAAAACTCCCTGGTTGGTCAGCATCATCGGCGGACGAAAAAACTCCGGCGCCCGGCCCACGGCTTGAGTGATCTCCCGTTGAGCGAGTTCCAAGTCGGCGCGCAACCGCGCATCGCCGAAAAAATTGGTCCGGCGGCTGTGAGCAAAGGAATGGTTGCCGATCAGGTGCTTCTCCGCCGCGATGCGGCGCGCCAGCTCGCGGTGGCGGGCCACGCGCTTGCCGATGCAGAAGAAGGTCGCGCTGGCGCCTTTGCGCGCCAGCAGATCGAGCAGCGCCGGCGTGCTCGCCGGATCGGGTCCGTCATCGAAGGTGAGCGCGACCACCTTCTGCGTGGTCTGCACGCTGCACAAGCTGGGACCGAACATTCGCCATTGAGGGAACGAGACGCCCAGACCTGCCACCACGCCGCAGGCGGTTAACAAGGCGCTCAGCATTACCCAGCGGACGGCTCCGGCGCTCAGGCAGCACACCACGACCGCCAGCGCGGCCGTGCCCGTCAGGAGCATTTGGTATCGGGTCACGCGCATACGCAGCACAGAGCATGGCTGCCGCCGGGAGCCAGCGTGTAAAGCAGCACCGTCCGGGGCGGGCGCGGCACGGTCAAAGTGGCAGGGGCGCCGGCCAGGCAGAAGGCCGGCTCGATTTCGCCCCGCACCAGGCCCAGCGCGACAAAGAACCCGAAGGCCGAAGCGGAGTAATGTTCGCCGCTGGCCTGTTTGTAAGCGCCGCAACCCAGCTCGTGTCCGCACAAAACCGAGAGTGCGGAGGCGACTTCCCGATAAGCATCGTCCAGACGGGGCCAGCCGCTGGCGCCGCTCAGCAGCAAATCCACCGATGCGAGTGAAACGCCGTCTCGCTCCAAGGTTTCCCGGATCCATGCGGCTTCCGTTTGTGCCTCCGGTTGGCCGCCGGCCCGCGCGGCGAAACGGCCGAAGTGGACGCCGCACAAGCGGGCCAGCTGGAGGGGAGGCCTCTTCAGCGCGAGCCAGAGTGAACACCGCCGCGCCCTCGCCGGGCAGCGGGCGGTGGCGTCCTTTGAGTCCGCGTGTAAAAGGCCGGATAGCCGGCGTGTGCTGGTCCCACCATCCCCACCGTTCGCCAGTGGCTTGCAGGTAGGGACTCAACTCATCGGCGGCGCCTGCCAGCGCAAAGTCCGCATGGCCCCGGCGCAATTGACTGGCGCAGTGCCACAGGGCGGCCTCGAAAGAAATCTCACGGTGGGTGGGAGTGGAGTTCAACCCGCGCAGATTGAACTCGATGGCCAGTTGCGAAGCGCAGGCGTTGTGGACCGAATTGGCGAAGCGGCCCGCCAGCGGCGCGCGTTCCTCGTTGATGAGCATGTTCTCCACGAACGCAGCGGTTTCACGGAGGCAGCCCAACCCGGTGCCGATAGCCGCGCACGCGCGGTCCGGCGCAAGCGAGGCCGGCAGACCTTCCGGAAGACTCCGCTTGGCCGCCACCAGGACCATCTGTTGCAGGTGCCCGAGACGACGGAGCTTGGGGGCGGCAATGACTTCGGCCGCTCCGAAGTCGCCACACGAGTAGCCGCGCATCCGGCCAAGCGGAAACGGCGCGGCGAGTCTCCAGCCACGAAGGCGTGGCGCCGCCCGCCGCCAGCGCGGTTCGCACGCTGGCCATAGCCGGTCCGCTCGCGCTGACCAGACCCGCGCCGAGCACGGCCAGGGGGATGCCGGAGGCGCGCCGCCAAACGCCCGCGGCCCTGGGGGCCGGAGCCGAGTTGGGGTGTGAAAACACCAGCGCCACGTTGTTGCCGCCGAAGCCAAAAGAGTTGCTCAACACGTGTTCGAGCCGGCGCGATTGAAACTCGCGCACCGGTTGCAGGCCGATCTTCGGGTCCGGGTTCTCAAATCCCAGGTTCGCGGGCACCGCCTGCTCGATCAACGCCTGCAAGCACACTACCGCTTTGATCGCCCCGCTGGCCGCAAGGGTGTGGCCGAAGAACCGTTTGACCGACGCAAACGGCGGCACCGCCTCGCCAAACACCCGCCGCAGCGCCCGGGCCTCCATCGCGTCGTTGTCCGGCGTGCCCGTGCCGTGCGCACTCACGTAGTTGATGTCCGCAGGCGACAACCCGCTGCGTTCCAACGCCCGTTGCATGGCCGCCGTCGCGCCGTCGCCTTGCGGGTGTGGCGCGGTGGCGTGGGTGGCGTCGCAACTCGTGCCCCAGCCGGAGAGCCGGGCCAAAACACGGGCGCCTCGCTCGCGAGCGGTTTCCTCAGCCTCAAGCACCAATATGGCCGCGCCTTCGCCAAGACTGATCCCGGCGCGCGCCGCGTCGAATGGCCGGCAGCCATCGGGATCGAGCAGGAGCAAGGAGCCAAAACCATTGAGGGTGAGCCGGGATAAGGAATCGGCGCCGCCGGCCAGCACCACGTCGGCCTCGTCGCTTTGAATCACCTCGGCGGCGGTGGCGATGGCCAGTGCGCCGCCGGAACAAGCGGTGGAAAAGGTTGCCGTAGGCCCGCGCGCGCCGAGACGTTGCGCACAGAGGTCGGTGGCAGACGCACACTGGTGGTAGCGAACCGGGCCGAAGCGGTGGCATTGCTCCCGCAGCAGGTGGTCAAGCATCTTCTCCGTGCCGAGAATGCCCGCCACGGTGGAGCCCAGCAGAACACCCGTCCGGTCGGCCCCGGAGCCGCCCAGAGGCACGGCCAGTCCGGATTGTTGGATTGCCCCCTGCGCCGCGATCCAGGCCAGTTTGTCAGAACGTGAACCCCGCACGTCACCGGCCAATTGGTCCACGTCCGCGCCCACCTGACCCACAAGATGGCGCGCATTGCGGGGCGACTCGAAGAGAGTCAAAGGCCCCAGTCCCGTACGCCCGGCGCGCAACGCGTCCCAGACTTCCTCCACGCCGCAACCGGCGGCGCTGATGACGCCAAGACCGGTAATGACTATAGGTCTCGGGGACATCACTTGCCGTGGCGCTGGACGAACTCCTCCAACGACCGGTAGGAAGCGAACGCCTGTCTTGCGACCTCCATGTCCTGGATCAGAATGCCGTAATCCCGTTCGAGCATGGAGACCAAATCCAGGGCGTCCAGCGAGTCGAGTCCCATGCCGGCGCCGAACAACGGTTCCTCGTCCTTGATGTCGCCCGGCGTGACCTTTTCCAAGTTCAGCGCCTGGATGATCTTGCGCTTCAGTTCGTCCGTCAGCAATTGCATAAAGTTGAGCTGTTCAGTGGCCGTGGCCGGGCGCTCGGTTGCCCAGCGAGCACAGCCTCCGCGCCAGCCGGGGCAGCGAATCCAGGCGCCACGGATGTTCACGGCTCCCACCGGTGCGCCGGCCGAGCCAGACCGCGCAGCCTTGCCAGCCGCCGGCGGGAATATTATCCGGCGAAGGCATGGAGGCCGCAATCTTTTTGTCCAGTTGGTCGCAGGCGACGCACACGCAGGCGCCGGCCTCACCGCGCTTGAGCCAGCCCAGAGCGGTTTCGAGCGAGCCGGCCTGGCCTGGCGCCGGCAACAGGCACATGACCGGCCCTCGGAACCGGTGCCGGATGCAAATCTCCCCGAGCACCGTGCTTGGCAGCGTATAGGCGAAGGTGCTGGCCAGCGGCAGTTGGAGGAACCGCATATCGGTTGCGGTGCAGCCCGATCGCGTCTCCACGCACACGCCCACGGCGTCTCGCTGCGCCGGTTCCATCGCCTCGAAACCGGCCTCGAGCAGTTCCACCGCCATAAGCCCGAGCCGGCTCAAGAGGTCCATGCGGCCAAACCGGGAAGTTTCGGAGTTGAAGAGCGTGCCCCAACGCAGCGATTCCAACTCTCCGCGTTGCAGCGCCTCGGCAACGAGAGCCGGCCATGGGCGCAGGCCCGCGCGGTCGTTGCCGTAGCCTGTCAAATCCAGGAAGCTGGCGGCGAGGATGACCGGGCGGTTCATGCGCCCTCCCATTCCAGCACCAGCGCGGCGTTGGCGCCGCCGAAACCGGCGTTGAGTTTCAGAATGTGCCGCAGGGATTCAGCGGGGCGCGGCGTCCGCAGCAGCGAGTCCGGCACGGACGGGTCGGGGGTCCTCAGGCCCGGCGTGCCCGGCAGCATTTGCCGCCGCGCGGCGGCCAGACACACGAGGGTTTCAAGCAAACCCGCCGCGCCCAGCGTGTGGCCGAACAACCCTTTGCTGGAGCCAAACGGCGGCACCTGCGCCGCGAAAACCGACCGGAGGGCCATGCCTTCCATCGCATCGTTGAACGGCGTGCCGGTGCCATGGGCGTGGACGAAATCAACGGCGTCCGGCGTGACGCCGGCCTTCTGAAGCGCGCGGTTCGCCGCCAGCGCCAGGCCGGAGCCGTCGCGCGATGGGCCCGTGAGATGATTGGCGTCGTTGCTGCTTCCCCACCCGGTCACGACCAGTGCGGGCGGCGCCAGCATCTCGCGCCGCACCAGCGCCACGGCCCCGGCGCCTTCGCCCAGACTCAACCCTTTGCGCTCCGCGTCGAAGGGGCGGCAGCCGCCCGGTTCCAGCGACTTGAGCGCGGTGAAGCCGGCGAGCACAAAACCCGAGAGCAGGTCCACCCCGACTACTAAGACAATGTCGGCTTTGTCTTCCAGAATCAGCAATGCGCCTTGCTGGACGGCCAGCAGACCGGAGATGCAGGCGACGGAGACACATTGGACCGGGCCGGCGAGGTCATGTGCCGCCGCCAGGTCTGCGGCCAGCAACGCGGGAAAGAGATGGCGCTGCGCGGCGGCCGAGCACGGCTGGTGTTGAAAAGAACGTTCCAGGGCCGTGATTTCCGCCTTGGTGGTGGAGAGCACCAGGCCGCGCCGGGAAGCAGGGATGGGGTCCGGCAAGCGTCGGCGCGAGGGGGTTGGAGTCCCTTCGCACAGCCTGCTTTGAAGCTGGGGCAGGGCCTCGCGCATCGCGGCATCGGCCAGCAGGAAGGCCGGGGCGTCGCCATGGACGGCATCGCGTTCACGGAGTTGAACCCAGGCTTCATCGGGCACAAAGCCGCACACGGTGGATTGATAACCTCTTCCGGCAAGGCGAGGACAGTCCCGCAAGCCGGTGGCATTTGCGCTCACGGCCTGTTCAAGCCGGTTCATGCCCAGGCCCAGCGCCGTCACGGCTCCGCTGGCAGCGATGGCCACTCCCGGAGCGGTCACGGTCCGGTCCATAGTGTTTCCCAGGCGCGGTAACGCTCGACCATGAAGGGGGGCAGGGTCAGGAGCAGTTCGCCCTGAAGGTTGGTGAAGACCTGCAAGCTGGTGCCGAAGGCCAGGAGACCGCGATCGCCCTGGCGGCGGATTTCGTACTCGAACTCGAGCTTGGCGGCCTCGGACTTGAACAGGCGCGCCGTCACCGCCAACGTGTCGGCCAGCCGCGCGGGAGCCAGGTAATCCACGCGCAATTGCACCACCGGCGCCGGCGTGTGGTGGGCGAAGAAGGTGGTGTAGTCCACGCCGTAGTGGCGGCCCAGCGCACGGCGCGATTCTTCGATGTAGGCCACGTAGTGCCCGTGCCAAACCACCCCCATCGAATCCACTTCGTGGAAGCGGATGGGGATGACACAGGTTTCCTCCAGGTAAGGCTGGGGCGCCGGCTGCGTGAAGCCGGCGCTGCGGCGGCGGTGAAGAATTGATGGGGTGGAGTTCATGGGGAGTTGGGCGCCGAGAGGGGTGCGCCGCTTTGGCCGGCCGTATCGTCCCAATAGGGGAAAAAGTTGGCCCACTGAAAGGGATAGCGACGGACGAACCCTTCCAGGCGTTGAGCGTAACGCTGGACTCGAGCCTGCACCGCATCTGGGGCCGTGCGGAGTTCCTCGCGGCTGACAGACTCCGGCGGAAAGGCGACAAAGCGGTAGCGCCCCAGTTTCTCGCGGACTGTAAAAACCTGGAAGAGGGGCGCTCCGCTGGCCGCGGCCAGGTGATACAGTCCCGTCGGCAGGCGCAGCTTGCCGCCCAGGAAACTCACTTCCGCGTCTGCGCCACCGAAAGAGCGGTCGCCGAGCAGGGCCACGATTTCGCCCCGGCGCAACGCGGCCAGGATGACCACGCTGCGCAACGGGTTGTCGTCGGCGGTCAGGATGCGAAAGCGATTTCTTCCGGTCACGGCGTTGAGCAGCCTTTGGATGTCCGCCAACTCGCGTTCGATGACCACGAGATTCACCGGGATAGCCAAGCGACCCAGAAAGTGTCCGCCCAGTTCCCAGCAGCCGACGTGCGCGCCGACCAGAATGATGCCCCGGCGTTGTTCGAGGTGCGCTTTGAACAGTTCCTCGCCCTCGAAAACGCATTCGACCCGGCTCCGTCCCGTCAGCACGGCCAGCCGGTCCACCAGCGTTACCCCGTGGGCCAGGAAGTGGCGATAAACCAGCCACGGGCGCCGCCACCACGGCAACGGCCCCAATAGGTGCTCCCAGTAATCTGCCGAGGCGCGATAAGCGCCCGCGCTGGCAACCGTGAAATAGGCTGCCACCAGGACGAGCCACAGATACGCCGGCCACACCCCGAACCAGCGAATGAGCTGGACGAAGAACCAGTTGCCGAAGTAGCCGCCGCGCCGGCGGCCCGTCCAGCGCCTGGGCGGCGCCGAGGAGTCCTGGCCGCTGCCGGTCGCGATGGGCTGAGTCGTTTCCATCACCACCGGGTGCGCCGCCCCTCCGGCGCCGGCGCCGGCGGCGGCAGCAGGCGCTGCGCCGCATCCGTTTGCAGTTTTGCCGTCAACGCCGCGATATCCTCGAACAAAGGCCGGTCGGTCGTGAGTCGCCGGGAAACCTCGCGGACCAGCCGATGCAGCTTGCGAAAATCCCCGCCCATGACTTTGGCGCCGCGCAGGTCGGCGGCTTGGGCCAGGGCCAGAGACTCAATGGCGGCAAGCTTCCATACCTTGGGCAGCATCTCGCGCGTCATGCGGGCGGCGATGCAGCCCATGCTGACGATGTCCTGGTTGTTGGCGTTGGTGGGAATGGTTTGCACGGAAGCCGGCGTGCACAAGATGCGGCATTCCGCGGCCAGCGAAGTGGCCAGCAACTGGCAACCCATGAAACCGGAGTTCAGTCCCGGATTGGCAGACCCGGTCAACATCGGCGGCAGGCCGAGGCTGTAGCGCCAGTTGACCAGCCGTTCAAGCTGGCGTTCGAGCAACAAGGCCAGCTTGGCCAGGCCGAGGCGCAGGTAATCGCACGCCATCGCTATTTGCTGGCCGTAAAAGTTGCCGCAGTGGATGACCGAGGCGGTGTCTGGAAAGATGAGCGGGTTGTCGGTGGAGGCGTTCAGCTCGCGTGACACGACGTACTCCACGTGCCAGAGCGCCTCCTGGATGGCTCCGAGCACCTGCGGCGCGCACCGCACCGAATACGGGTCCTGAATTTCCACGCCCGGCTCGACCGGCTTGGCGTGCGAGCCCCACTGGTGCTCGGCTATCTGGCGGTCGTAGCGCGGGTGGGTGCGCAGGTGGCGGGCGATGCGCTCAGCGGCGGCGAACTGGCCCCGGAACCCGCGGGCCTTGTGCGCTTGCACGCACAAGACTTCCGGGGCCGCCCCGAGGACCTGGAACAGGCAGGCCGTGAGCAACTCGGCCCAACTCAGCAACGCGGCTGCTTCCTGCACCGCCAACGCGGCCAGGGCGGTCATCACCGAGGTGCCGTTGACCAGGGCCAGTCCCTCCTTGCATTGGAGGGTGACCGGCCGCAGCCGATGGCGCTTGAGCGCGGCGCTGGCAGGCATCCGCCTGCCACCGACGCGCGCCCGGCCGAGTCCCACCAGCAGGCGCGACATGTGCGCCAGCGGCGCCAGGTCGCCGCTGGCGCCCACCGAGCCTTCGCACGGGATTTCCGGGAGAATATCGCGGTTCAGGGCGCCCATCAGCAGGTCCACCACCTTCGGCCGAATGCCGGAGTAACCGCGCGCCAGTGCGTTGGCGCGCGCCGCCATGATGGCGCGGGTTTCGACGGGCGAAAACAGCGGCCCTTGCCCGACGGACAGATGATGCAACAGATTTAACTGGTGCTGCGCCAGGTCCTCCGGGGCGACGCGGGTGGCGCTGAGCGGGCCGAAACCGGTATTGATGCCGTAGATTGCGCGCGGCTCGACCGCCAATTTGTCCACCAGGGCGCGGCTTTGCTCCATCCGCCGGCGGGCCGAGGCCGCGAGCTGGCAGGGCGTTTGCGCCCTCGCCACTTGCCACAACTGGCCAAGGGTCAACGTATGGCCGTCAAAGGTGATCATGGGCGGCTTGGTTTTCAGCCGCGCCGGCGCCAATGACGGTCACGCCGGCCAAAAGCGCACAAAACAGTAATACTCGGGTTCTGAGCATAGGGAATGGTTGTTTGATGATTTGGCGATTGCACCGGGGTCCCTTTACTCGAAGTGAGACCGCCGCGTCAAGCCCGTTCTCAGGAGGGTTACACCAAACTGGGGGTCCCGAATCGCAAGCCGGCCAGGAGCTTCCAAAGCCGTTCGGTGAAGACAATCCTCCCGCCCGCCAGCTCCACATAGCCGTAATGAATCAGGTCCTGAACGACCCGGTCATAATACAGGCCCAGGGGCTCGGCGAAGTATTCTTCGAACCCCTTCCGGACACGGTCCTTGAATCCCGCCAGGGAGCGGTTCGTGAACAAAATGCGGAAGAGCACGAACCTTTCCCGAGCCTGTTGCTCGGTCACGGGGGCGTCGTACCCAACCGGCCACCGGCCAGCCCGCGCCTCGGCGATATACCGGGTCACGTCGCGGTGATTGAGGCTGTCCGCCCCATCCAGGACCGACCCCGCCCCGGCGCCAAGCCCCAGAATCCTTCCCCCCACAGAATGATAGCGGTGGGGACGCGTGCCTTTTCTCCAATACATGGTGGGGGCTTCCTCCCGCAGGAACGAGTGCTCGAGCAGGCGCTTCTCGGCCAGCGCGTCCAATTCCAGCAAACCGTTGTTCCGTTTGCTCGACTCTGGAGCGCCCTCCCGCTCCATCTCTTCCGCCAGCGGCGTGCCTTGGATCACCCGCAGTGGAAACAGGGTCACCTGGTGCGGCAGGCGGTCCCGGCACAGTTGCTCCAATTCGAACTCCAAGTCCGCTTGGGTTTGTCCCGCCCACCCGAACACCAGGTCCACGTTGAGCACCACCTCCCGCTCGAGCACGGACCGAATGACGCGCCTGGCCTGGGCCGCGGAATGAGCGCAACGCATCTGGCGCAAGACGCTGTCCTGGAATGATTGGACGCCCAGACTGAGGCGGTTGAAACCCAGGGGCCGCAGGAGGGCGATCTTCTCCTCGGTCAACGTCAACGGGTTAGCCTCCAAGGTGACCTCCGCATCCGCCGTGAGGTGGAAGCGGTCTCGCAGCAGGCGGGATAGACGTTCCAGTTGCCCCGGCCCGAGCAAGGAGGGCGTTCCGCCGCCGATATAGACGCACTCGAAGCTGGTCGAGCCGACGTAGGGAGTTTCCGCCGCCCTTGTGGCTTCCTCGTCCAACGCGCCCAAGTAGGCCTCGAGCAAGCCCGGCGAATAGGGATGGCTATAGTATGGGCAATACCTGCACCTGGACGCGCAAAAGGGGATATGGACATAGAGCATGTTCTTCCCGAGCGGATGGCTGTTCTCGCGCTCAAAACAGTCCTGCCGAGCGTGGCAGGGTTCCCTGGGGGGCGGGTTGCCCGGCGTCGCAAAGCGAAGGGTGAAGAAGTCCGTGTAACTCATGCTCGAAATGTTGGCGTGCCCGGGATTCGTGTTCGTTTTCATAATCAGCGGCTTTCGCGTTTGCCTGCACTTCCTACAGAGGAAAGCGGGGAGGAAAGTTGCCGGGAATTTTCAGCGGGGAAGATGGAGGATGCCGGCGCCACCCGGCCTGGCTCACCTGGCGGGAGCGTTGGTTTTTCCCTTCAGCGTCAGCGTCTCGCTCGGTTGGGACGCTTCGGCTTGCGCCTGGAACAACTGATTCGAGACCTCCGCCACTTGCGCGTTTGCGTTTCCCAACAGTTTTTCGCGCAGCCTCAGCGTTTCGTGAAAGCACTGTGCCGCATCCGCCGGCTTGCCCTGTTGACGCAGCACTTGGCCGAGGTTGAAGAGCGAATTGGCCAGGAGCAGCTCTTGTTTGTCTTCATGCGTTCTGGCGATGGCTATGGCCGTGCGGCAGGCCTCCTCTGCTTCTTCGAGTTGATTGGTCGCATGCTGGGCGAGGAGGGCGGCGGCCAGGCAGTTGCGCGCATGTGCCAGCACCGTATCGTTTGTGGGGAAGACCCTGCGCCCGGTTTCGATCACCGAACGCGCCATGGCGCAGGCTGCCGCATAATTGCCTTGCCTGAGGTTCACGAGAGCCAGGCCCAAGGTGCACGCGGCCACGCCGGCGTTCTCAGGGCCGTGGAGTGCCTGGCAGGTTTCGCGGGCTTGGAAGAACTCGGCCTGGGCGTTGGTGTAACCCTTAAGCTCATAGTAAAGAAAGCCCATCGCCAGGCGCAGGTAGGCCTGGGTCTCGGGCTGAGCCGGGAGTTCTCGCGGCAACCGGGCCGAGGCGCGCTCCAGCACTTCCCGCATAAGTGGTATCTCGCCCGGTCGCTACCGACACCCGCACGTCATCCAGGGAGGTTTTGAGAAACTCCGCCACCAGCCCTATTCTCCGCTGGGCCCGATGCACCTGCACCGTCTGCCAGACGAGGCCTGCCGCTATCACC
Source organism: uncultured bacterium (assembly GCA_963713735.1). Classification (GTDB taxonomy): domain Bacteria; phylum Verrucomicrobiota; class Verrucomicrobiia; order Limisphaerales; family UBA8199; genus CAVQND01. The sequence goes on along the minus strand of CAVQND010000017.1, from coordinate 6,789 downwards.
AGCAGCAGCACCGCCGCGGCGGCAACTCCCCGCCGATAGCGCCGGACAAACTTCGCGGCGCGGTAGAGCGCGCTTGGCACGGCGGCGATGACCGGTTCATCCTTGAGGTGCCGTTCCACGTCCTCGGCCAGGGCATTGGCGCTCTCATAGCGACGCGCCCGGTTTTTCTCCAGGCACTTCATCACGATCCAATCCAGGTCCCCGCGCAGCGCGTGGATCAGCCTCGGCGGTTCGGTCCGCCGGCGTTGGGCCACGTCGTCAGATCGGATGGGCTCAAGAGTGCGCAGGCGTGTCGAGGGCCGGGGCGGTTCCTGCTCCCGGATCAGCCGGCGCATCTCGTCCAACCCCGGCCTGGCGGAGAGCCTTCTGTTCGAAGGGGAGTCTGGCCGGTGAGCAGTTCGTAGAGCAGCACGCCCAGCGATAAATGTCGCTGCGCGTATCCACGTCCAGCCCGCTCATCTCCGCCTGTTCCGGACTCATGTAGGCCGGCGTGCCGATGAATTGGCCGAAGGCGGTGAACAGCGTCTTGTCGGTCAGCGGCTGCTGCGTGGCCTTGGCGATGCCGAAGTCAATCACCTTGGGCACGGGCTCGCCGTCTGCACGCGTCACCAGGATGTTGGAGGGCTTGATGTCGCGGTGGATGATGCCCTTCTGGTGCGCGTGCTGGATGGCGTGGCAGACCTGGATGAACAGCTCCAGCCGTTCGCTGGGTCGGCAGGTTGTGCTGGTCGCAGTACTCGGTGATTCGGATGCCGCGGACCAGTTCCATCACGAAGTAGGGCCGGCCGGTGCTCGGTGGCCCCGGCGTCCAGGACGCTGGCGATGTTCGGGGTGGTCCATCAGGGCCAGGGCCTGCCGCTCGGCCTCGAACCGGGCGATGACCTGCCGCGTGTCCATGCCGAGCTTGATGACCTTGAGCGCGACCCGGCGGCGGATGGGCTCCTCCTGCTCGGCCATGATAGACCACGCCGCAGCCGCCTTCGCCGATTTCCTGGAGTAGGTTGTAGGGGCCAACGTGGTCGCCGGGCTTTTCGCTCGCCGGGCTCAGGTGGGACAAAGCTTGGGGCGCCAACTGAGCGGGAGGCTTGGCGGGACTGCCGCCGGCCACGTCCGCCGCCTCGAGCATGGCTTCGACGCGCCGGCGCAAGGGTTCATCCGCACCGCAGGCCTCGCGGAGATAGGCGGCGCGCTCCTCCGGCGCGCGCATCTCTTTGGCGGCGCAGAATATCGTTTCCTCGCGTGGGGGTCGGTCTTTCGTAGGTTGGCGCAGGTTAAGCCTCCGGTTCTCGCACAACTGCCGGCGTCAGGATTTCGCCGACGCCTATCCGCTAAGCACGCCGAGGATATAACGGATTTCCTCGTCAATCTCCGCCGGGCTGGCGACCGTGTGGGCGATCTCCTCCCGCAGGAGTTTAGCGAAACGGCGGCGCATCCGCAGGACCGCCGATTTAACGGCGCCTTCGGTCATCTCCAGTCGTTTGGCCACCTGCGCGTAGGTCAGGCGTTGGCCCCCCGTCTCCAGGACTCGCAACGTGTAATAAAGCATGCCCTGGCCGGCCGCAGCGTATTCCTCCCGGAGGCGGGTGCGCACCTGTTCCAGCAGTGCCGCGGCCCAGCCCCGCTCGAAGAGGTCCTCGGGGGTGGTCGTGTCCGCCGGCTCGCGGCGATAGCGGTCCTCGGCCATGGCCGCATCCAGCGAGACCAGCGTGCGGCCGCCGCCGCGTTTCAGGGCGTGTGCCTTGTCCCAGGCATCCGCCAGGAAATGTTTGAGCGCCGCCAAAAGGAAAGAGCGGAACTTGCCCTTGGTCCGATCAACCTGCGCCAGGTAATTCTTCTCCAGCAGCCGCTCAAAAAACGCCTGGGTCAGGTCTTTGGCGGCTTCCTCGTCCTTTCCCTCCCGCCGCAAATAGGCGTAGAGCGCAGGCCAGTACGTGCAACAAAGCCGTTCCAGCGCCTCGGAGGCTCGCGGCGAGGCGGCATCCCGGGCGCTCAGGACCACGGTCCAGTTCGTGGTGTCAAACCAGCGGCCTTTGCCCGGCGTGGCAGTGTCACTTTCTATCGAGACAGGCATATCGCGACGCGGTACTCTTATCGAGGTCCAGAGTCTAGAGATTTACTGGAACCGGGCAAGCCGGAACGCTGCCGGAGGACCGCGACGGGCGCATCCGGACACTGCCCCCGGAGCGCCGGCTCCAGCCGGCTTTGCGCGCGCCTGGACCCCTGCTGTGCCGCTATTGAACACTGGGATGTCTAAAGCCGGCTAAAGCCGAATGGCGCTAAGTTAAGAACGGCGCTTCTTGCGGGCGGGAAGATGGTCCACGCGCGCCGCCCTCAATTCACGCCGGGGGCGCTTCATGAAAGGGTAGGCTTTGGGGCGGCGTTTTTGGCAGCGGGGGCTCGAAACGGTCGGGCCGTTTAGGCACTTGGTCTTCGGCGACGACGGCCAGCATGTCCGCATAAATGGCCCGGCGCAATTTGCGGTGGGAAACCGGGACTTGGGCGATGATTTGGCTGTACTGGCGGGCAGTGTCCAGCGTGCCTTTGAAACTGAGTCGGTCCAGCGGGGTGTGGCAGACACAGGCTGCCTCGCCCATAATGGAGCGGATGAGGTTGTAGGCAATGAGGTGCATTTCCAGTTCTTTGTGGATCATCGGCGGGGTCAAGCAACTGAGCATGTCCATGTGCAAGGTGGTCTTAATGTCATCCAGATAGAGTTCGATATTCCAGCGCCGTGCGTATAGGGCTGCCAGCAGTTCGACGGGCCAGAGCACTGGATCGGTGAGGGTGGTAATCAGAGTGATCTTTCTGGAGCGGCCGTTGGCGGTGGGCACCCGGAAACGCACCATGCGCACGGTGAGGGTGGCGGGCAGGCTCTGCCATTGTTCTGGCGTCATGTTTTTGGATCGCTGTCTGGGTTTGGCCAGGAGGATCAAGCGGTCGTTGTGGCCCAAGCGTTGGCCCAGGCGAAAGTCCTCGTTGCGGCTGGCGTGGAGGCGGAACAGTCCGTCGGCCCCCTGCTCTTTGAGGGTGGCCAGATTGACCCAGGAGCCGAAGTTGCGGTCGCCCAGGAGCAGGTCATCCTTTTTGATGGTCGGCCACAGCGTGTGAGACAGAGCGTTTTCGCTGGTGCTGTAGGGGCCGTAGGCGCGCTCCAACAGGGCGCCGGTTCGGAGGGAAAAGATCCCGACCAAACGCAGGAGAGGGAAGCCGCACTCGGGCTGCTGGTCGGAGGATTGGGGATAGAGCAGGCGGTTGGCCTGGGTGTCGGGCAGGTTGAGGCAAGTGCCATCGATAACCTTGAGAGGGCGCATTGCTGCGAGTTCCAGATCGAAGGGATCGCGACAGATGTGCCCGGCCAGGTGGGAGCGGATCTCGGTCAACTCATCGAGGGTCCAGCGGGCACGAGCCTGGCAGTAGGCGCTGGTGTCTTTGTCCAGGTGCTTGGGGTCGGGCTGTTTTTGGTGGTAGGCCCTGATTTGTTCGGACCGCCTCGCGGCAGGAGGAGTCCGGACTGAGGGTCTGGCCCAGGAAGCTCAGGAAGGTGAGTTTGGGGGGATAGAGGCGCTGGCGGCTATTGGTTTTGGTGGGGTTGGGGGCGAGCAGGGCGGGGTTGAGGCGGTCGGCCAGGAGGCCTTCCAGGTGATGAAGGGGTTGGCCGCGCAAGGGTGCAGCGGCTTGCTTCAAAGGGGAGTGGAACTTGCCGAAGAGAGGAGCGGTCGTAAACATATATATCTGTATAAATACAGATATTAATTGACAAGTCAAGCCCTTTCTGGCAAAATTATGGCCCATGGGCTTAAAAGCCGAACACCCCCTGGGACCTCCGCCCGCCGCCTATACCAAACTCCTGGGCCGGTTGCCCCGGGCGGGCTGGTTCTGCCAGGGCACGGTGGTCAGCCGGCCCTTGCGACGCAAGGTCGCCGGCCAGTGGGTCCAAAAGGGGCCTTATTACCTCTGGACTGGCAAGCGCCAAGGCAAAACCGTTTGTTACGCGCTGTCCCGAGAGCAGGACCAAGTGGCTAAAAGTGCGATTGCAGCCAATCGAAGGGTGATGGCTACCCTGGGCAAACTCCAAACGATGACGCTCGAAAGAATCCTCAAAAAGGTGCCTGGTGTGCGAAAACGCAAGTAGTTCACAATACGAAAGTTATGCCTTAACTTAGCGCCATTCGGCTAAAGCCGGCGCTCCGGTCCTTCGGCACTGGCTGCGGAGGCAGTGTCCGGATGCGCCCCTACCAAGCCCCCTGGGCGAACAAGGACCCGGAGCATCGCCCCACGCCGGTGTGGCCGGGGACGGTGAATGGGGAGGAGCTGGAACAAGACTCCCGGCGCGAAGATGTGGAGATTGATGCGAATGGCAACCTTGACGCCGAGGAGGCTCTTGGACGCTCGCCATGAGTGCGAGCAGGCGCCCCCTCAGCCGAACTCGAGGTTGCTCATGGTTATCTTTGATTTCCCAGGAGGATCATGCTGATGGGAGCCATGGACCTGGTTGTGATGTTGAACGCGCCGCTCTCCGGGATGGCGAGCGGAGGGCCGGTGATCTCGCCGCGCAAGTTGCACGGCTGGGCTGTGCGGGCGTTCATTCCGTTTGGCAAACGGATGGTGTATGCGCCCGGCTCGCCAATCTGCTCCCATAGCCGCAGCAGCGTCCCTTCGCCATACGGATTGTGGCCGAAGGCGGTGAGGATCAACCCGCGCGGGGCCGGGGCGGCGGTCGCCGTGGTCCCTGCCTGGCCCCGGCTTCGGCCTTGGTGATGGCCAAGCCCGCCGCTACGGCCGGCAGCTTGCCCGGCCCAGCCTCAGACACAGCCGCCAGGCACTCCACGCGCGCCTCCCAGGAGTTGCCAATGAGCGACTCGTCACCGGATTCGGTTTCGTCGGTCGCCCAGAGTCTGACCCGGGACGACCACGAGCCTTCGATCCACTGGCGGAAGTTGGTCGAATACACGTTATCGAACAACAACACAAACACGTCCGGTTTCCGGGCCACGAAATCACGTGTATAACGCCACAGCCCCGGGTGCTCCAAGCTCACCAACTGCGCATTGATAGGGCAGAGGCCCGTGCCGCCGCCTCCGGCGGCTCTTACCAGCAGACCGCCATTGAGGCAGAAAATCTCGTGGTTCGAGCCGCGGACCAGGTCTTTGGCCGGATCCACGATGCTGCCCAAGCGAGCCAATCGAAAGCTCGGGTCCCTGGCGCGCAACGGGAAACAGACCCACCCGCCCTCGGGCCACGGGTCGGGCGTCTTATTGGTGATCGACCACTCCAGGTCCAGCCAAGGCTGGTCCGCGTAAAGCGTCACCCGCAACTGCGTGGCATCGGGGATGATGCCGCGCGGCGCGGCTTTGAGCACGGCCGTGACGAAAACCGCATTGCTCCGAATCTCCAGCGTCGCCTCCGCAGCAGTGGCCGCACAATAAGGGTACTGTTTGGCCGGGGGCAATTTGGGCTTGCCGTGGCTGATCATCTCGCCCGAGGTGGGGATGTCACATAAGGCGGCGTAAATAAATAAAGGTATCAACTTCTGAGAATCGTGGTATGATAGCTGCACATGAGTGCCATTGCCGCGCTGACGCAGAAGTTCAGGGCCATTTGGCCACTCCTAAATGAGCGGACCCGGCGCCTTACCGCCGCCAATGAAGCTATGCAGATGGGTTATGGCGGTGTCTGCGTGGTTCACCGGGCTTGTGGCTTGTCCCGCAAAGCCATCCTCAAGGGTATTGGCGAAATCGAGCGGGGCGACTCCTCGCTGGCGGAGCGCATCCGGCGCCCGGGCGCCGGACGCAAGAACCTCACGGTGTTGGATTCCGGGCTGGTGGCGGCGCTGGACGATTTGATTGAGGGCGGAACTCGCGGCGATCCGGAATCTCCCTTGCGCTGGGTCTGCAAGAGCACTCGGACCCTGGCCGAGGAGTTAAGCCAGCAAGCTCATCCGGTGAGCCACATGCGGGTGGCCCAACTGCTGCACGAGCAGGACTACAGTTTGCAGAGCAATCGGAAGCTGGAGGAAGGGGAGGACCACCCGGACCGCGACGCCCAATTTCGGCATATTAACCGGTGCGTGAAGCGGGCCTTGGCGGCGGGGGAGCCGGTCATTTCGGTGGACACCAAGAAGAAGGAACTGGTGGGCAACTACGCCAATAGCGGCCAACAATGGCGTGTGGCGAAACAACCGCAACGGGTCAAGGGGCACGACTTCCCGGGTCCCGAAGTGCCTCGCGCCTATCCCTACGGCATCTATGACTTGGGGCGCAACAGCGGATTCGTAAACGTGGGCACCGACCATGACACGGGGGCCTTTGCGGTGGCCTCGATTCGTGGGTGGTGGCGCTTTGAAGGGCGAAGACTTTATCCTGCGGTCCGGGACGCTGTGGATCACCGCCGATGGCGGAGGCAGCAATGGGTGGCGGTGGCGACTCTGGAAATTCGAGCTGCAGGGCTTTGCCGACGAAAGTGGGCTGTGCCTTTCCATCTGCCACTTTCCGCCCGGCACCAGCAAGTGGAACAAGATCGAACACCGACTCTTTTCGTTCATTTTGTCCAACTGGCGCGGTGAACCGTTGCGAGATTACCAGACGGTCGTGAACCTGATCGCCAGCACAACGACGGCCAAAGGATTGACGGTGACCTGCCGGCTGGATCGTCGAAAGTATCCGACGGGTAGAAAAGTCTCACGCGAGCAGATGAAGCAAGTGAACCTAAAGCCTAACAAGTTCCATGGTGAGTGGAACTATACCATCGAGCCTCACGGGTGAACCAACTTGATACCTTTATTTATTTACG
>CAVQND010000016.1:0-569917 GCA_963713735.1 uncultured bacterium | reverse complement strand
GTGCGCGAACTGGTCAAAAAGGCTTGCGTCAAGCTGCGCGCGGCGGAGTTGCCAGCCCAGTGGGCCGAGGTGCTGCCCAAGGTCCAACCCCGCTGCACCGCCAAAGCGGGGGAGATTGCCAGTTTGATCGAGCGCTTGCGCCGAGAAATCCCCGAGTTCCGGCGCAAGCAGTCCCTGGCTTATCCGATCGCCGGCGTGCTGGCGCTCAACGCCATGGCCACCTTCAGCGGTGTCACCAAAGGCTACGAAGACCTGGCCGACTACGCCGCCACGCTTTCGCAGGGCCAGTTGCGGGCGCTGAGGTTTCGCCTCCACGTGCGTACGGGGCGCGTGCGCTGTCCCGGGCGCACCACTTTTCAACGCGTGCTGACGGGGGTTAACGCCGAGATTCTGGAGCGGGTATTGCTGTCGTGGCAGGAACAAGTCCTGGGACCGGTGCAGGACAAAATGGTGATTCTGGACGGTAAGAAAATCCGCCATGCCCATGTGGAGTCGCTCAACGCCGTCAGTGGCAAAGGCCGCTGGCTGGGTTCAACCAAGGTCAAGCAAGGCAGCAATGAAATCCCGGCCGGGCGCGAGCAGTTGGCCAAGCTGGACATCGTCGCTAAAACTGTGCTGGCCGATGCGGCGCATACTCAGGTGGAGACGGCAGAGCAGATTCTTTATGAGCAGGGCGGGGAATACCTGCTGACGGTCAAAAAGAACCAAAAGGGCCTTTTTGAAACGCTTGAGACGCTGTTGACCGAACGGCGTTTTTCCCCCTCGGCCCACCCCGCACACCCATGCCATGACCCGAGAGCGCAACCGGGGCCGACGCGAAATCCGGGTGTTGGATTGCCGGGATGCCAGCCCACCGCAGGTGGGCTTTCCCGGAGTTCAGAGCATCGCCCGGCTGCGGCGCCGGGTCCGGCGCAAGGGTGAAAAGACCACCCAAATCGTTTATCTCATCAGCAGCCTCACCCTGGAAGGGTTGGATGCGGCCGGCTTTCTCAAACTCAAGCGGGGCTACTGGGTCATCGAGAGCCGCCTGCATCACGCCCTGGACGTCACGCTGGGTGAAGATCACAGCCGGGTCCACGACTCCAAGGCGGCCTTTGCGCTGAGCATGTTCCGCCGGGTGGCGGTCAGTTTCGCCCAAGCCTGGCTGGAGGAATGCCGCAAAATCAACCCTCGCAGCCGTGCCACCACCCGCAAATTCCAAAAGCGCTTCCTCCACCGCAATGGCGGCCCTGAGCGCTTGCACGCGCTCATCTTCTCCAAGTTCCCCGTTTCCTGGCGCTTACCAAAATGAAAAGGTGCGTCCTAGCGCCCCGCCGGTGCCGCATTATTTTTGTTGACGTGGAGGAGGGCTTTGGCGATAACTTAACAACGGTGATGATCAACTTCAGCAACTGTGAACGCGCATGAATCCGAATGGCACCATCAGCGAGATTCTGAATTATAAGGGGACCAATGCCTGGTTCATCTCGCCCGAGGCGACCGTCTTCGAAGCGGTGCAAATGATGTCCGACAAGAACGTCGGCGCGCTGCTGGTCACCGAAGGAGACAAGCTGGTGGGGATCATTTCGGAGCGCGATTATACGCGGAAGGTGGTGCTCAAGGGCAAGGCGTCGAAACAGACGGCGGTGCGCGAGATTTTGTCGGGCCATGTCATTCACGTGAGCCCCGGCAAACACGGTGGAAGAGTGCATGCGGCTGATGACCGACCATCGGATTCGGCACCTGCCGGTTCTGGAGGGAGGCCGAATCGTGGGCATCGTATCGATTGGAGACCTGGTCAACTGGATTATCACCGCCCAGACGACGAGGATCCAGCCAGTTGCAGACCTACATTGACGGGTATCCGACATGACGCGGTCACTTGCCGCGCGTCCGCCTCAAGGCCACTGACACGTAGCGCGCTTGGGGGATGGCGAACTTCTTCACTTCCACGGCCACCGCGCGCGAGTGGTATCGGCTCATAATGCGGTCGGCGATATTGGCGGCCAGTTTTTCGAGGAGTTTCCAGCTCCGTCCCTCGCCATAGGCAAGCAGGTCCTGAACGATTTCGTTGTAGTTGATTGTGTTTTCGATGCGGTCGCTCCGGGCGGCGCTGCGGAAATCGAAATCGAGTTCCACGCTGATGAGCAGGCGCTGGGGCTTGGCCCGCTCGTGGTCGGGGACGCCCACACGATAGAAGACTTCAAGGTCGGCAATGGTGATTCCAGACATGGTCCAGTGCGTCTATGAAACGGAGCACTTGGTCTTGAGTGCGGCGAGGAGGAGTTTGCGGGTGGGCTGGTTGAGGGGCAGAGCCAGGGCCTGCTCGGGGCTCAGCCAGCGGAACTCGCGGGCTTCGTCGTTGAGTTTCACGTCCGGAGGGCCCGCGCAGCGGCAGGTATAATTGAGCAGGACAAAATGCTCGTCCCGATAAAACTCCGGGGAATGAATGCAATCCTGGACCAGCGCGAAACGGATGTCGGCAATATCGAGCTGGGTCTCCTCTTTGACCTCGCGGCGGAGGGCGTCTTCCGAGGTTTCGCCTCCTTCGATCTTGCCGCCTGGGATGCCCCAGAGATCTGACCATTTGGGAGTGCGGATCATCAGGACGCGGCCGGAGGCGTCCTCGATGAGGGCGCCAACGGTCACGACCGGCGGGTGGCCGTCGGCGGAACTGCGGCCCAAGGGCTTAAGGCGCAGGTCGTTGGCTTGGAGGATTCTGGCGCAACTCGCCGAGGTGTTCGACGATGAGGTCGGGTCCGGCGGCGCGGAGTTGTTCGAGGGTGTTGTAGCCGGTCAGCACGGCGCAGGAATGAATGCCGCCATGTTTGGCAGTCTCGATGTCGTGCTGCATGTCGCCGACAAAGAGCGTTGCCCCGGGTTCGAGGTCGTTTTCCTCGAGGATTTCATGGATCTTCCGCCGTTTGTCCCGCACGGCGACGTAGAGCCGGTCAATGTATTGCCGGAACCCGGTGACGGCCGCCTGCACGGCGAAATGGTCGCCGTGGACGGTGCTGAGCAGGAAGGTGCGCAAGGAGCGGCTGCGGCAGAATTCCAGGAAGTCCCGCGCGTGGGGGAGTTCGCAAACCGAATCCTGGACCTGGCGGAAGTGGCTGTGGAACCACAGCTCGAGCTGCGGCAAGGGAATGTCCGGCACATGCCGATCATAGAAGATGTGTAAAGGGCAGGCAAAACTCGGCGCGGAACTCTTCCAGGCTCATCTGGCCCCGCCGGGCCTGGGCCAGCACATAATTGGTCGCCTTCCAGACGGCTGGCAGGTCGTCCACCAGTGTCCCCGACCAATCAAAGATGATGTTTCGAATCACGCGGTGAGTGTAGCCGGCTTTTCGCGCCGGGCAAGGGCCTATGGAGCGTGGAGCGTGGAGCGTGGAGCGTGGGGAGCGTGAGGCGCCAGAGCGTTGCTGGACGGGCGGCGATACACCATCGGGTTTCAGGGCTGCCCGCCTGGCTCTACCTCTGCGGCGCGAGGCCCTGGACGCTTTGCCCCGGGTGCAGGGCGTGTCCGGCCAGGAACTCCTGCGCGCTCAGGCGGCGTCCGCCTTCGCGCTGGAGGCTGAGGACTCTCAGGGCTTGACGGCCGCAGGCAATCACGATGCCGGCCTTGTCTGCCTGCAGGATTTGGCCCGGAGGGCCGGAGGCCTCGAGGACTTCCGCCCGCCAGACCTTGAGGAGCAGGGGTTGCGGCTGGGAGGGCAGGAAGGTGAAGGCGCCTGGCCAGGGGATGAGAGCGCGCACGCGGTTCCATATTGCAGGAGCCGGCTCGGCCCAGGCGATGCGGCCGTCCTGTTTCTTGATTTTAGGGGCGCAACTGCTCCCGGTCTCCGGCTGGGAAACCGGAGTGATCGAGCCGGCCACGTAATCCCGGATGGTTCGCACCAACAGCCTGGCGCCCATCACCCCCAGCCGGTCATGGAGCGTCTGCGAATCATCTTCCGGCCCAATGGGGGTTGCTTCGCTGGGCCAGGACAGGGCCGGTGTCCAAGCCGGCATCCATTTTCATAATGGTGACGCCCGTCTGCGCTTCGCCATTGAGGATGGCCCACTGAATCGGGGCGGCGCCGCGGTACTTGGGGAGCAGGGAGGCGTGGACATTGAGGCAGCCGTAGCGCGGCAAGTCCAGCATCGTCTGCGGCAGGAGCTGCCCGAACGCCGTGACGGCGATCAGGTCGGGAGCCAGGCGGCGGAGTTCGGCAAGAAAGGCCTCGTCGCGCGCCCGTTCCGGTTGGAGGACCGGCAAACCCCGCCGCGCGGCCAATTCCTTGACGGGGGAGGGGCGCAGCTTCATTTCCCGTCCCCTGGGCCGGTCAGGCTGCGTGACGACTGCCCGGAGGCGAAAACCGGGGGCTGCGAGCAAACTCTCCAGGCTGGCACAGGACAGCTCGGGCGTGCCCATGAAAATGATTTGCAGATCAGCCATTTCAAACTTGGGAAAATGTCTTCTGGCGGCGGCCTGGCGCCTACCGCAAGAGCCGGCGCGGGCGGGCTCGGGCGGCCGAGGGAGGAACCGTGTGCGCGACTGCCGGACCGGTGACCGTCCGCTTGCCCAGGGAAGACCCGCACCCCGAACAGAGGAACTCGTAACAGTTCACCGGAGGGCAGCACGAGCAGCAAACGCTCGCGCACGGGTTGCGCGGTCCGGCACTTGGGACAATAAAGTTCGCTCGCTGTAAACTTGTCGAATTGCTGCATCATCCGGCTAACTCTGGACCCTGTGCGCCGGAAAAGCAATCCGGGCTAATCTGCGTCCTTATGGCGCAGTTGGATTTGCTGTATCTCCTGGAAGGGGATCATGACCTCCTCGGAGGCGGGGCCGCGTTGGACTTGCAGGTGGAGGTCGTTGGCGGCTATCCGGCTGATGCGCTGGCCCACGTATTGGCCGCGGGCCGATTTAATGACCAAGACCATGTCCTTATCGGCATCGCGGCGGACGACGCCGAAGAAGCCGGGGAACTTGGTCTCGAAAAAGCGGCGGTTGAAGGTGAATTGCCCGCGCTGGAAGGTTGTGGTTGGCGGCAACGATGGCTTTTTCTCCGGCTCGCTCTCCAGGTGGGCCAACCTCAATGAGGTCGGATGCTGCGGCGCCGTCGGCCCGCATCGGGTTGACGCTCGTCGGCTGCTCCCGGCGCCGGGGCGGTTGCCGCGGCAGGCTCACCCTCGGGGCCGCCCGGCGGCGCGGCCACCGCGCTCTGCCCCGAGGACTCCATCCGGGTCCGCATCGATAAGAAAATAATCGGTCCCGCCAGCGGCAGCACGGCCGCGGCCCCGCAGACCAGCGGCACCGGCTGGGCGCGAAAGATAGCAACCTCATAACCGGCATAAATATTGGCTGCGTAAAGCATCAGCAGAATCAGCAGCCCCAGCCCGGAGGAGCACATCGCCCCCAGCAAGGACCGGCGGGCCGGCAGTTCCAGCCGGGGCGGTTCCTTGATGTTGACCTCGGTTCTCTTGAGCTTTTCCTGGACCGTCACCTCGATAAACGGCTCGACGAAGGCCTCGAGCTTGGAGTTGGCGGCAAACCGTTTCAGGTCGTCCTGGGAGAAGCTCCCCCACGGAACCTGTCTATACTCCCCTTCTCCGACCTTGACTTGCACGCCCTGGTCGTTGGCGGAACTGGGCAGGACCTCGCCCACGAGTTCCTGGCCGTTGGCCAGCTTGTAGGTCTCCGCGCGAGCCAGTCCGGCAACCAGCCCGCAGACCCATAAGCCGATGATGAAGCAGAATCCGCGCACCATGGCCCTTCCATACCAAATCCCCCTCTCGAAAGAAAGAAAATCTTGAATCAGCCATGTTTTCATCTTTTCCGGGATGGCAAGGGAAAAAATAGTTGGCGAGTCGGCAGGTTTTGCCGCCGGACAGCCCGGTCGAGTCCGGATATGCCGGTAAAACCTGCACGAACAAGGTATGGCATCCGCATTGCTTTCAGGGCTGACTGCGTATGGATGTCAGCCTGTACCAAGCCGCCTCGGCGATGAACGCCAGCTCGCGCTGGCAGGAGATCATCGCCGAGAACCTGGCCTCCTCCCAAGTCCCCGGTTTCAAGCGGCAGGATGTGTCCTTTAGCGGGGTCGCAGCCGGTTATGTGGCGCGCGCGCCAGGCGCCGTGTCTGGGCCGGCTCAGCGCTTCCAGATGCCGCTGGCCGGCGCGAACACCAATTTCCAGCCCGGCGAACTCCGCAACACCGGGGTCAGCACCGATCTGGCCATCGAGGGGACCGGGTTTTTCGATGTCCAAATGCCTGACGGGACGCACGGTTACACGCGAGACGGCGAGTTTCGCGTGGATACGCAGGGGCAACTGGCAACCAAACATGGGTTGCCGGTCATGGGGGAGCGCGGACCAATCCAGTTGGATGCCCGGAGCGCCTCTCCCATCACCGTGGCAGCCAACGGCGAAGTCTCCCAGGACGGCGTGGTCCGAGGCCGGCTCAAGATTGCGGAGTTCAGCGATCCCAGGGCGCTGGTCCCCTCCGGCGGAGGATGCTTTGTGGTGGCCGACCCGGCCATCGAACCGAGCACCCCGGCCACGGCCACGGTCCACCAGGGGTTTTTGGAAAACAGCAACACCTCCCCGATGCTGGAGATGGGCAACCTGATTACCGCCATGCGCTTCTACGAAGCCAACCAGAAAGTGGCGCAAATGGAAGACGACCGGGTCAGCCGCTTGATTAACGATGTGGCCAGCCCGACCTGAGAGAGATGAGATGAGATGAGATGGGATGATATGAGTTCCTGCAACCAATCAAACTGATATGCTGCGCGCCCTTTATTCTGCCGCTGCCGGGATGGAGTCCCAGCAATTGAACCTCGACGTTATCTCGAACAACCTGGCCAACGTCAACACCACCGGCTTCAAGAAGAGCAAGATCGAGTTCGAGGACCTGCTCTACCAGACCAGCGCGCCCCCGGCAGCGAGGCCGGGGCCGGCAACCTGCTGCCGACCGGCGTGCAGATCGGCCACGGCTCGCAAGTGGTGGCCACCTCGCGCATTTTCACCGAACGGCGAATTGAGCCAGACGGGCGAGCCGCTGGATTTGGCCATCAACGGCGACGGCTTTTTCCAGGTCACGATGCCTGACGGCTCCATGGCCTACACGCGCGCCGGCTCGTTCAAGACCGCCTCCGACGGGCGCATCATGACCAGTGACGGCCTGCCGGTGTCGAGCGGGTTCCAGGCCGTGCCGCCCGGCACCACCAACATCACCGTTGCTTCCACAGGCGACGTCACCTACACCACTCCCAGCGGCACCACGACCTACCAAATCCAGCTTACCCGCTTTCTCAATCCCAACGGCCTCGAGGCCCTCGGGCGCAACCTCTACAAAGAGACCCCGTCCTCCGGCTCCCCGGAGTTGGGCACCCCGGGCGAAAACGGTTTCGGCCAACTCGAACAGGGCCAACTCGAAATGTCCAATGTCAAAGTCGTCGAGGAAATGGTCCACCTCATCATGGCGCAGCGCGCATACGAGGTGAATTCCAAGGCCGTCCAGGCCGCCGACGAAATGCTGCAACAAGGCAACAACCTCAAACGCTGATGAATCGCCAACTCTGGCTTTGCTCCTGCTGGCTGCCATCCCCTCCGCCGACTGGGCCGGAGACGTGCCGGCGGGCGCCGCCGCTCGAGCCGGCGAGAGCAACGCCCCGGCCAACCCGGCCCCACGCCCGCCCCGCCGCCTGGAAGCAGAGGAATTGCGCGACCTGCTCACCGGCGCCTTGAATCAACGGGTTGGAACTGACGGGGCGCGAATGGGAACTGCGGTTGACCCGGCCCTGGACGCCAGTGAGCGTGCCCGACGAACCGCTCAAGGTTGACATTATCGAGCCGGCCCTCAACCACATCACCGCGACGAGCATTCTGCGCTTTGAACTGCACGCCGGCCGCCAGTTGGTCGGCTCCTGGCAGATGCCCGTCCAAGCCCGGCTGTGGCGGGATGTGCTGGTGAGCCCACAGCAATCTCCAGCGCGGGTTGCCGCTCAAGGATGCTCCCCTGGCGCATGAGCGGTGCGATATGCTGTCGCTGCGCGACCCGCTTTGCGACCTGCCGGCCAATGCGGCCGCTTACGAGTTGGGCGAAAGCGTCCCTGCCGGCGCCCCGTTGCTGGCCCGGGCCATCCGGCTTCGCCCCGTGGTGGCTCGTGGCCAGATAGCCGACGCGGTCGTCCGCGACGGCGTGATGGTTATTTCACTCAAAGTCGAAGTGTTGGAAGAAGGCGTTCCCGGCCAGATGGTCCGGGTTCGCAATTATCAATCCCGCCGTGAATTGCGGGGAAAGGTCGAGGATGAACACACGATTGCCATTCCACTTTAGCCCTCCGGCCTGGCGTGCCGGGGCTTGGGCGTCCGGGCTTTGGCGTTGCGGGTCTTGGGCCTGTGTTTGGCCGGGGCGCTTTGGTTAGGGGCCGGGGACCTAAAGGGCGATTCACTATGGCGGGACAGCCAGTCCAACGCCATGTTCGCCGACAAACGGGCCAGCCGGGTCGGGGACATCGTCACCATCCTGGTCCAGGAAAACACCACCGCCACCACGGCCAACAACACCACGACTTCCAAACAATCCAGCGTCAATGCCGCCATCGCCAGTTTCCTCTATAGCCCGGCGGCCAGCGGCCTGCTGACCAAGGGCGGCCAAATGCCCGCCTTGAGCTTCACTGGCAAGAGCGACTTCAGCGGCGGCGGCAGCATCAACAACGCACAGCAGATTGTCGCCAGTGTGGCGGTTCGAGTCGTAGATGTCCTGCCCAATCGGAACCTGGTCATCGAGGGCACGCGCGCGAGTTCCTTCGCCGACGAACAGCAGACGGTCGTATTGCGCGGCACCATCCGCCGGGACGACATCATGGCCAACAACACCATCTACAGCTACAACATCTCAGACGCCACCATCAAAATCATCTCCAAAGGCACCATCACCAACGCCCAGCGCAAAGGCTGGTTCCATCGGCTCTGGGACAAGTTCGCACCCTTCTGAGCCTTGCCCCTGCCGATGATGAACGCGCTCCCATCCAGAAAAATGCGAACCCCCAACCCAAGGCAAAACACGGGGTCTAATCCGGTCTGGCCCGGTTATGTTCTTGTCCTTGTCTTGTCCGGTCTGTCGGCTGGCGGTGGAAGCGTGCGGATTCGGGACCTGGTCATGATCGCCGGCGCCCGGGACAATCAACTGGTCGGCTACGGCCTGGTGGTGGGACTGGCGGGGGACGGCGACCGAGACCCGGCCTATACGCAGCAGACCCTGGCCAACATCCTCCAGCGATATGGGGTCAACATTCTGGCCTCGACCCTTTCCTCCAAGAACGTGGCGGTGGTGCTGGTCACCGCGGACATCCCGGCTTTTGTCAAGCCCGGGGCGCGGTTGGATGTGCAAGTGTCATCCATGGGCGACGCCAAATCGCTGCATGGCGGCGTCTTGCTGCAGACGCCCTTGGTCGGGGCGGACAACGGGGTTTATGCCGTGGCCCAGGGGCCGCTGGCGGTCGGCGGGTTCTCGGCCGGCCCGAGCGGCGGGGGAGGCGCCAACGTGACCAAGAACCATCCCACCGTGGGCACCATTATCAACGGCGCGCTGGTCGAGCGGGAGATCCCGGCGCACATCGTGCGCGACAAATCCATCGAATTGCTCCTGCGCGAACCCAGCTTCACCTCGGCCGCCCGCCTGGCGGAGGCGGTCAATCAGACCTTTACCAACTCCGCCCAGGCGGTGGATTCGACCTCGGTGCTGGTGCGTCTGCCCGAGGGACACGAGGAGCAACCGGTGGACTTCATTGCCCGTGCTGGAGGCCATCGAGGTGACCCCCGATACGCCGGCCCGCATCATCATCAACGAACGCACCGGCACCATCGTCGCCACCTCCACCATCCGCATTTCCAACTGCGCCGTCTCCCAGGGGAACCTGACGATCACCGTGGCGAGCACCTTGGATGTCTCCCAGCCCAACCCGATGAGCAGCGGCACCACGGCCGTGAAGCCGCGCACCGATACCAAGGTCAGCGAGGCCAAGGCCAACATCGTCACGCTGCCGGAACTGCCGACCGTCGAGAAGGTCGCCTCTTCGCTCAATGCCCTCGGGGTCACGCCCCGCGACATGATGGCCATCTTCCAGGCCATGAAACAGGCCGGCGCCTTGCAAGCTGAATTGATCATCCGTTGATATGGACATTGGCCCCCTCCTAGCCCGTCGCGTGAAAGGCCGAAGACCTCCCGCTGGACCGCCTGGCCTCCAACACCCACGTGTCCGAACCGGAGAAAATCGCCGCTGCCAGCCACGCCTTCGAGGCCCTGCTCCTCCGGCAGGTCTTGCAGGAAGCCCAACGCCCGGTCTTTAAGTCGAAATATGCCAACGACTCGACGACCAATGGCATTTACCGCGACATGGTGGTCGAGCAACTGGCCGACAGCATGGCCAAGTCCAACAGCCTGGGCCTGGCGCAGAGCCTTGCCTCAGGGCTGCAACGCCAATTCCGTTCCGCCTCAACCCCCGCGGCCCCGGGCGGCCAGCACGACCCGGCGGCCGAATCCAAACCCTCGGCTCTCAGGAGCCCTAAAGACGCGGCGGACCATGCGGCGACACCCCCGACTCACGGCCCTGTTGGCGCGCCCCAAACCCGTTTGCCGGCCGGCGGCGAGCCAGTCTCCGGCCCGTCTGCGGTCCCGACTTTGAATGCTCCAAAAATGAAGGACTTGTCCGACCGGAAGGGCCGGGCTGCTTCTGTTGTCTCCGCCAAAAACAATTTACCATGACTGAACCGTTGAACAAATATGTCGAGAGCTTGCGCGACGAGCTCAAGCAATATGGCGAGCTGCTGGCCCTGCTGGATTTGCAGCGGGACCAGGTGGTGCGCCGGCTCCCGGACGAGCTGCTGGCCACCGTCTCGGCCATCAACACCCAGGGCGAAGCCATCCAGGCGGCCCGCCGCGAGCGCGCCCAGCGCCAGCGGGAGTTGGCCCGCTCGATGGACCTGCCGGTCGGCGTCCGCGCCGGCGTGCTGGTCCCGCAATTGCCGCTGGCCTACCGTCCCCTGGTCACCGCCTTGATCGAGGAGAATAACCATCTGCTGGCCCGGGTCCGGCAGCGCGCCCGCCAGAACCACATTTTGCTGAGCCGCGCGGTGGAGATGATGGGCCGATTCATCAACTCGATTTGCGCGATTGGCGCCCCGACCTACACCCAAGCCGGCGCGGTGGCGCGGGCCGCGCCGGGCTGCGCTCTTTACGACCGCATCGGATAATCCTGACCCTGCTCCATGATCCATTATGCCCGGTCTTCTTGACAGCCTCCATATCGCCTCGAGCGCCCTCAATGCCCAGCAGCAGGGCGTCGAGGTCGCCGGCCAGAACCTGGCCAACGTAAACAACCCCGCCTATTCGCGCCAGGTAGTGGTCGAGCAGGCCGCCACGCCCGTCCAGACGAGCATTGGCCCCGAGGGCACCGGGGTCGAGGTCGTAGCCATCCAGCAGATTCGCGACGCAATGCTGGACCGACAGATCCAGGGTGAGAACAGCATCACCTCATTTCTTCAGACCCAGCAGGAGGCCTTGCAGAACGCGCAGTCAAACCTCGGCGAGCAACTGGACAGCGCCTCCTCCTCCGATGCCAGCAGCGTCGGCTCCACCGGCGGACTGGACAGCGGCCTGAGCGGCCTGTTCAACGATTTCCAGGCCCTGAGCACCGACTCGAGCTCGACGCCCAACCGCCAGGCGGTTGTCGCCCAGGCGCAGCAGCTTGCCACGCAGTTCAACCAGGTGAATCAGAGTCTCAATGGCCTGCACGATGAACTCAACCAGTCGGTCCAAACCGACGTGGGAAGCGCCAACCAGCTCCTCTCGGGGATTGCGGGGCTCAACCAGCAGATTACGCTGGCGCAAGGCGCCTCGAGCGGCACGGCCAACGACCTGTGCGATTTGCGCCAGGAGAAGCTCGAGGACCTGGCCAAGCTCGTCAACTTCCAGTCCGTGGCCAACGCCGACGGCTCGGTGAACGTCGTCATCGACGGGCAGTTGCTCGTGTCCGGCTCCGACGTGCAGGACACCCTGCAAAGTTACGACGCCGGCGGCGGCCAGACCCTGGTCCGCACTGCCGGGGCCGGCACGCCGCTCACCCTGACCGGCGGCAGCATTCAGGGCGCCATCGAGACCCGCGACAACGCCCTGGCCTCGCTCCAAGGCGGCCTCAACCAGCTCGCTTCGCAGCTTATCACCCAGGTCAACGCGGTCTATAGCAAAGGCTACGACCTCAACGGCAAGACCGGCGCGGACTTCTTCACCGGCGCCGATGCGAGCGATATCGGCGTCAATGCGACGCTGGCGAGCAATCCCGCGACATTGCAGGCGGCCGGCGTTGCGGGCGCCTCCGGAGACAACCAGGTGGCGGCTGCCCTGGCACAACTGGGCAACGTGCGGCAGTCGGCCCTCGGCAACCAGACCTTCTCCGGGAGTTACAACGCCACCATCACCGATCTGGGGTCTGCCCTCTCCACCGCCAACGACAGCTTGAGCGACCAACAGGCCGTGCAGAACATGCTTTCCCAGCAGCGCACTTCGGTGAGCGGGGTATCCCTTAACGATGAAATGACCCACCTCATGACCTATCAGCAGGCCTTTCAAGCCTCCGCCGAGCTGGTCAATACGATTAACACGATGCTGGGAGAGCTAATGACCATCAAACAATCATAACCGCACAACCGTAATATGCGCATCGCTTTCAACTCGTTCCCGGATTCCCTGGTCAACCAGTTGTCTCTCCTGAGCTCCCAGCAAGCCCATTTGCAGAACGAAGTGGAGCACCGGCAAGAGCATCTCCCAGCTCTCCGATGACCCCGCCGTCATGCAGCAAGTGCTCGATTGGCAGGTCCAAAACAGCTCCAACGCCCAATACCAACAGAACATCAGCACCCTCCAGGAGCAGGCCACCAGTTCCTATAATGCCATCAACAGCCTCCAGACGCTCTCGGCCCGCGCCTCTGAAATCGCCACCCTGGCCGACGGCACCGCCTCGCCTGCAGGACCTCGCCTCCTACGCCGCCGAGGTCAATCAGCTCATCCAGCAAGGCGTCCAGGACATGAATAGCCAGAACGCCCAGGGTGAATATCTCTTCGGCGGCACCCAGAACTCCCAGCCCCCGTTCGTCGCCACCACCGACGCCTCCGGGAACGTCACCGCCGTCACCTACCAGGGCAATGATTCGGTGCCCTGCGGCCGAGGTCGCCCCCGGCTATAGTCTCTCGGTCCAGGTCCCGGGCGCCAACACGTCGGGCACAGGACCTGCCGGGGTGATTACCGACTCGCGCACCGGGGCCGATTTCTTCAATCACCTCATCGCCCTGCGCAATGACCTCCAGGCCGGTAATACCCAGGCCATCGCCTCCACCGACCAGGCCGCCCTGGCCAAGGATGAGGACAATATCACCGTCCCAAATCTCCGCCAATGGCCTCATCCAGTCCCAACTTAATGACGCCAATGCCCTCGCCTCCACCCGGTCCACCGCCCTGACCCAAAACATCTCGCAGGCATCGGACGCGGACATGGCCACGACCCTGACACGCCTGTCCACGATACAAACTGCCTACCAGGCCGCCCTTGAGAGCGGCGCCAGCCTGCTCAACAGCAACCTGTCTTTGATGGCTTATATTCAGGTGTGACGCCGCCGGGGCCCGCCAATAATTGACCGGCCTTAGCAGTCTGTTGAAGCACCCCTCGATCGCGACGGTGCCCCTATGGAGTGCGCCGGCAGAGCGAAGCGTTGACGGCGCTTTTCCTCGGGAGCCAAGGCGGTGTCGCGCTTCGCTTGCCACCGCACTCCATATCATGTGGGGCCGCACTCACCGGTCATATCGGTTCCCCTCAGGGAGTGAGGCCGGCGATATTGGTAAAGACAGGACGTTGAAACGCCGGACTATTCCCGGAAGCCCCTCTGGGGCAAAGAGGCACCGTGAGCTGACCGACGGTTTTAATCGCACCCGGCAAAGGCACTTAACTTGGCCTTGGGGCGCTCGAACTCATGGCCGGGCAGGTCCGGCGCGGCGGGACGGTGGATGTGCAGTTCAAGGGATGGGACATCCTGGCCGATTGGGCCGCAGGGCAGCAGCGCCTCAGCGAGTTTTGTCCCGGAGGGACATCTGACAATAGCCCGGCGTTTCAACGCCGGGGAGGCCGGAACAGAGCCCCTCGTCCCGAAGGGACGACTGAGAATACTCGTTGCCATCAGCCGTCCCTTCGGGACGCACCTCTCTTTCGGCCCGCTGACCCGGCGTTGAAACGGCGGGACTGCACGGATTGCACAGATGGCAATTCTTTTCTGCGCGTTTTGCGCATTTTCGTGGCTGATTTTCCCCCTCCGGCTCGGCCCGTCCAAGAACGCCAGAGGCCGCCCGGGCCAAAGCGGTGTCGCGCTTCGCTTGCCACCGCACTCCAAAGAGCATGCACGATGAACATGCCGCCTTTTATCCTACGCGGCTGGGACTCGGCAATAATTGACCGGCCTTAGGTCGAAATTTCCCTGCGGTCAGCCCTGGCGTGGGCACACGGGGGCTGGCATGTCCCCTGCTTTGAGCAAAGTCAATGAACTGTATGGTGATGACAGAAACAGGCAGCCTGCTGGAGCGCAACCACTGCGTGCTCCGGATGCCGCTGGGCCTGCTGGGGTTCGAGCAATGCAAGAGATTCACGCTCTACGCCCGGCCGGCGGAAGAGCCGTTTCTCCGGTTGCAGGCGCTGGGAAATCTGAAACTGGCGTTCCTGGTGATGTCGCCCTTCGTCGTGGTGCCGGATTATCGGCCGGCCATCCCTGACGAGGATGCGCGTTTTCTGGGTCTGAAAGGCCCGGAGGAGGCGCTGATTGTCAACATCGTGACCGTGAGCGGACCGCAGCAGGCCACCGTCAATTTGAAGGGGCCCATCGTGCTTAACCGCCGCACCCTGACCGCCAAGCAGGTCATCCCTGTGAACGCCCCCAATTTTTCCGTTGCCCACCCGCTGCCCACCCGCGGCGGCTGACCCGGAGCACTGCCATGTTGATTCTCTCCCGGAAACTTAATGAAAGCATCGTGATCGATGGACGCATCACCGTCAAGGTGCTGCGCCTGGATGGCGAGGTGATCAAGCTGGGCATTACCGCCCCGGCGGACGTCCCGGTTCATCGGCAGGAGGTCTATGAGGAGATCCGCCGGAGCAACGAAGCCGCCGCCGCCCCGCGCCTCGGTCCGGTGCCCAAACTTTCGACCCCACAGCGCGACTCCCGAGAGGCGCTTTCACTCAAACCGCCGGCAGGGAGACTGCCGGCTAAACCCTGACATGGAGGTCACAACTCCTGACCAAAAAAAGACAAACCCAACAAAGCCTAGAATCGTATGACAATCAACACCAACATCGCGGCGCTCAACAGCGCCAACAATCTGAATGCCGCCCAGACCCGGCTCGATCAGTCGCTCCAGCGGCTCAGTTCCGGCTTGAAGATCAACTCGCCTGCCGACGATCCCGCCGGCCTGGCGGCCTCTTCGAGGATCAATGCCGAGGCGCAACGCACCACGGCCGCCCAAAGCAATGTCACCAATGCCCTCTCCTTCACCCAGACCCAGGATGGCTACCTGAATAATCATTTCCACCGCCTTGAGCAGGATGAGCCAACTCTCCGTGGAGGCCCTGGATGACACCAAGAGCGACAGCGACCGCTCGCTCTACGACCTGGAATTCCAGCAACTTAACTCCTATATTACCTCGACCGCCGCCAAGGAGTTCGATGGAGTGAGTCTGTTCTCGAGCACCTCGGTGAACATCACCCTCGATGCCAACAATGCGATGACGATGAGCATGAATGGCATCGATCTGACCTCCGGCGCCTATGCCGGCGCCACCGCCTCGAACATCGCGACGACCGCCGCCGCCACCACCGCCATGGCCGCCGTCCAGGCCGCCATCA
Organism: uncultured bacterium; assembly: GCA_963713735.1. Lineage (GTDB taxonomy): Bacteria > Verrucomicrobiota > Verrucomicrobiia > Limisphaerales > UBA8199 > CAVQND01. The sequence continues at coordinate 554,006 of CAVQND010000016.1, read as the reverse complement.
CCCAACTGGCCGCCGACCGCGCCACCATCGGCTCCTACGAGACCCGCTTGAACTATGCCTCCGACCAACTGTCTGTCGGCGAGCAGAACCTCACCGCCGCCAACTCGCAAATCGAGGATGTCAACGTGGCCGACGAATCCACCGAGTACGCCCGCGACAACGTCCTGCTCCAATCGACGACCGCGATACTCGCCCAGGCCAATCAGTTGCCGCAGACCGTGCTGAAGCTCATTTCCTAAGCGCCCCCTCGATGGAACCCAAACTTGCGGGACACCCGCCCGCTCACCCGCAGCGAACCCGGCTTCGGCATTTGACCTCCGGGTCAGTGAAGACGAACCCTTTTCCAATCCTTTCAGCCGCCTCCGCCGGCTCCATCAAACGATGAAACCAAGCACCATAGTCAATGGTCGGAAGCCGATCGGGAGCGCCCAATACCCAGGTCGCGAGCCGGGCCGGGACTGCCTGTCCGTCCAGCCCAAGGACAAGAATGCGGCGCTGGTCCGGGCCATCTTGCAGGCGGCCCAGGCGCACTATCAGAAGCAGCACGTGGATGCCGCGCGCGATTTTCTCGAATTGCTGGAGCCGCTTTCGGCCCATACCCCGGAGACCTTGGAAACCCTGGGGAACTTCAACTTTCTGCTGGGCGAGTTTGAGCCGGCCGCCGCCGCCTACCGCCGGGCGTTGGAGCGAAGACCTGGCCGGGCGACCTTGTGGGTTTGTCTGGCGCTGAGCAGCCAGCGGCTGAACGATGCGACAGGGCTCCAACTCGGCCTGGACCGCGCGCTGACCCTGGAACCGGAGAACCCGGATGCGCTCAAGCTGCTGGCAGACACCCACCTGAGCCAAGGGAACTGCCGGGATGCGGCGATGGTTTACGGCAAGCTGATCGGGATTCATCCGAACCAGGTGGAACTGTTTCTTTTGCTGGCGAAGTGCTTTTTTGAGATTGGGGATCGAGCGACGTGTCGAGCGGCCCTCAAGCATGTGCTGGAGATTGAGCCTGGCAATCAGACGGCCCTGGACAACCTGCGGGCCTTGCGAGGCGAGAGCACCCGAGAAGGCGCGGCGCCGGCCCCGGCTCAGCGCCAGGACCGGGCTGACGCCAAAGGGGGGACGGATTGCCAGCGGCTGCGGGCGAGCGCTTGGCTCGGGCCGATGCGGCCTATGCCAATGGCCATCTGCCTGAGGCCTGTGAACTTATCAAGCAAGCCCTGCGCTACGCTCCGCGTTCCGTTCAGGTGCTTGTCTGCCTGGGCAATCTGCAGTTTCAACTGGCGGACTACCAAGGGGCTTTCGATTCCTACCAGAAGGCTTGTGAGAGCGAACCCGACAATCCGGACTCGTTGGTTCGGTTGGCGGCGACGGCCCTTCGTGTCGGCCAGGCCGGGGCTTTCGAGGCGAGCCTCGGACGAGCGTTGGAGCTGGAGCCTGAGGATCCGAAGGGGCGCCGCCTGCTGGCGGACACCAATTATGCGAACGAGCGGTTTTCGGATGCGGCCGACCAATACCGCGGGCTTTTGGACCAGGCCCCGAACGATCCGGAAGTGCTGCTGCGATTGGGCAACTGCCGCTACAAGCTGGATGAGCTTGCGGCCGCCCGCCAATGTTTCGAGCGGGTGTTGGAAATCAACCCGAGGCACGACCTCGCGAAGGCGAACCTGGAGAGGGTGAGGGAGCAATCCGGCGCGGCGCCGGTTGGGGGAACGCAAGAAGATGGGAAGCTCGATGCGTCGGCGGCGCCGGCGGGGCAGGCCTAGCGAGCAAGACCAACAAAACTGATATCCTTATGGCTAGAGCCGGCACGCTAGAGATAACAACCGTCCTCGGTTGCGGTATTAACTGCCAGTATTGTCCGCAGGACAAGCTCGTGCGCCAGGTACTGCTCCGAGCCACGGCCGAGAAGGCTAACCTACGCGGACTTCGTCAAATGTGTGGACAAGGTTCCACCGGACGTTCGCATCGATTTCTCGGGCATGGCCGAGCCCTGGCTTCATCCCCAATGCACCGACATGCTTCTTTACGCGGCCGGCAAAGGACATCCCATCGCAGTTTATTCGACTTTGACAGGAATGAGGCTCGAGGACTTCGATCGCATCAGGAATTGTCCCATCAACCCTTTTGTAGTCCACCTGCCGGATGCTCACGGGCATGCCCCCATACCGATTACGGACAAGTATTTGACGCTCTTGAGAGCCGTCGTCCGGTTTTTCACCGAGGAGAATCGGCGTAAGGTCTTCGGCGCTTCCTGCCATGGCCAAATCCATCCGGCGGTCTCCGAGGCCATTGGCGCTGGCGTGTTTGGCCCGGGCAACGGCCCGGGTCTGGATACCCAGCTCATTGACAGGGCCGGCAACCTTCGGCACGAAGAGTTGCCTCACCGCTCCCTGACCGGGAACCTGGCCTGCGCTCGGTCCGGTCAGTCGCTCAACCACAACGTTCTCCTGCCGGACGGGACCGTGCTCCTGTGCTGCATGGACTACGGAATGGAACATGTCCTTGGTAATTTGCTGACCTGTCAGTACCAAGACCTGCTAGGCGGCGGGGAGCTGCAGCGAATTCGAGCAGCCCTGAGCAACCCGGCCCTCCCGTGCCTTTGCCGGCGCTGCTCCAATGCCGTCGAATCCCAGCCCCTGAAGCCCGAGGCCCCGCCCCGGTCCGGCAATCCTCTCCCCACCGCCCTCCAACCTTCCGTGCCGCCAACGACCGCTGCCCGCGCCCCGGCAGCCCTTAGCACCCGGCACCACCGCGGGCCACTCCGGACCCTCGCCCTCGTTGCGGCCTACAACGAGGGAGATGTTATTTACCACGTTATCGGCGGCCTGATCGAAGCCGGCATCCAGGTCTATCTCACGGACAATAACTCCACCGACAACACGGTCAATGAGGCCCGCCGGTGGCTGGGGCGCGGTCTCATCCATATCGAGCGTTTCCCCCAGGATGCCGGTTACCCGGAGATTGCCAGCCGTGAGTACGTTTGGCGCGATTTGCTCCGGCGCAAACAAGAATTGGCCCAAACCCTGGACTTCGATTGGTATTTACATACCGATGCGGATGAGTTCCGCGAAAGCCCCTGGCCCGATTGCACCCTGGCGGAAGCCATTCAGCGGGTTGACCGCCTGGGCTACAACGCCATCAATTTCGAATTGCTGAATTTTCGGCCGACGGACAACTCCTTCGTCCCCGGAAGCGACGTGCGGCGATGCCTGCTCTATTATGAGGGCGCCAAAGCCTTTGATCTGTTGCAGGTCAAAGCCTGGAAGAACACGGGCCAGGTCGTGAACCTCCTGTCCTCGGGCGGGCATGACGTGCAGTTTTCGGGCCGACGAGTATTCCCCGTGCGGTTTATCCTTCGCCACTACCCAATTCGCAGCGAGATGCATGGACGCCAAAAGGTGTTTCAGGATCGGCAACCCCGTTTCAATCAAGCTGAGCGGCAGATGGGATGGCATGTTCAGCACGACGACTTCATTTCCGGCAAGACTTCATTCCTGCGGGATCCATCGACCCTCATCCGATACAATGCCGCAGGGATTCGAGAGAAGCTCTTATCCGAGGCCTCCCAGGTTGCGGCCGACGAGCCGCATCGGACCGAGCCGCTGGAAGCCGGACTTTCCTTTGATTTTGGGTTCTTCCAGGACGAGGGCGGTTGGCGCTGGATGAGCGAAACCGGCCAATTGTTGGCGCCGGCTTCCGCAACGCCCTCGGTTTTCAAAGCCGACCTTGCCTGCGGAAAGCTGTCGTGGTATGGGGACCGTTCCAACAGCACCGGGCCGCTGGAAATCGGTGTTGCCGTCAATGGCCAGACGCGCCAGAACCTTCGGTTCGAGACTGACATGCAGACCTTGCGCGTCGAGCAGGAGATTCCGGCCTCGGCAAAAGGAGTCGTCATCCAACTGTCCAGCAACAAAGAATGTGTGCCCGCTCAGAACGGCATCAACCACGACCAACGGCATCTCTCGGTGCGCCTCATCAATCCCAGATTGGATGCCGTCTCCACCACCCAACCGGAGGTGGAGCCGGCTCCCGCCAGCCTCTCAGCCGAGGAAACGGAAAACTCAGCCCACTACCTCGCCTTGGCGAAGACCTGCCTGAAGAAGGGAGATCGGGTCTCAATGGAGCGCCTGCTGCTCAAGGCGCTGGTTTTGGAGCCCGGCAATGCCGGGCTGCTGGCGGCAATTAACGACCTGAGCCAATGGCAGCGACAGCCATTCACCCCCGCCAGAGCGCTCAAACCGGGCGCGGGTCCGAGCCCGAATCTGGCGGCGCCGCTGGGCCGTTTGAACAAGCTGGTTCAACCCCGTTTCCCCAGCCGCAAAGGGGCGGCAACGTCTCAGGCAGCGACAGTGGTTAACCCCGCGAAGAGCCAGACCATGCCGTTCTGCTCGGCGCCGTGGACGATAGGCTGGATTAACGAGACCGGCACCATTCAGCCTTGCTGCCGCCTCGGCGGTTTTCAACGGGACCTGGCAAAAGCCGGCTCGCTCAAGGCTGTCTGGCACGGTGAAGAGTGGGTCGCCTTCCGCAACAAGGTGGCCCAGGGCGAATACCCCTTTGATAGATGCCGGCAGTGTCGCGAGGCCTCCACCTACCAAACTCTCGGCAAAGACTTTGCCGGTGTGCCCCAAGGATACTTGGCTGATCTCCGGGCACAGCAACTTTCCAAAGAAGAGGCGGACCTGTGCGTTCGGTTGGCCGAGTTTTTCAACAATCACAATTTCACCGGGTTTTCGTTGCCGGCCGCCGTGGTTAGCCAGGTCGCGCAACTCTTGCAGGACGGCCGCGCCTGGCGCGAGCGCGTCCGGGAAACGGGCAATCCTCTGGTCAACAAGCTGCTGACGCTCCTGCAAGTGTTTTACGACCTCTACACCCGCAACCCGTACCCGGAGGTCATCATGCCTTTCCGCATCCCGGTCATAGCCACCCGTTGCAACGCCCGGTGCGTGATGTGTTCCATGGTCGTCGAGGGCAGCATCGAGCATGGGCAATTCATGGACGACTCCCTGCTCGCCAGGAGCCTGGCCCATCCTGAGCAGATCATCAAAATCTGGGCCGCCTCGACCGAGATCCTCCTCCATCCCCGCTACCAGGATATTGTCTGCGCGCTTCACAAAGCGCACGTTCATTTGGCCATCTCCACCAACGGCATGCCCTTGACCGAAACCGCGGCGCGGTTCCTGGTGGACAACAGGCTCAAGTCCTTGGGTCTTTCCATCAACGGCGCCACGAAAGAGGTCTTCGAGGGGATCATGCAACGGGTCAGTTTCGACCGTTTCGTCAAAAACGTGCGCTTTTTCATGGACTACAACAAAAGCCAGGGCTCGCCCGTCGGCGTCGGGTTCACCATGGTTGCCCTGAAGCGCAATATTCATCAACTGCCCGAGATCATTCGCCTGATTCACAGCATCACCGGCCCCGGCTACGGGCTGCATGTCAGCCCACTGGAAGCGCCCGGCACCGACAAGCAACGCGCCTTCTACGAACAGGAACAACCGCTCAATGTGCCGCGCGAACAGTTGAGTGCCATCTTTAAGGAAGCCGCCTGCGTGGCGCGCGAGTTGGGCATGTCCATCTCTTGCTTCTACTACAAGGGCATCGACGAGGTCATTCGTGACTTGGACAACATCCCACACGTTACCTGGTAACCAGGAACAAAGGACCCCGTTATGCGATACAGAGTCTTTGGCCAAACCGGATTGCAAGTCTCTCGCCTCGGTTTCGGCATGCGCTTGCCGGTGCATTCTGATGGCAACGTCAATTTCGACCTGGCTCTCGCCAGAATCCACCAGGCCCGCGCGCAGGGCATCAACTTCTTTGATACCATGGAGGATTATTACCAGGGCCAGAGCGAAATCGCCTTGGGCCGGGCCGTGAGAGGCCGCCGGAGTGACTACATCATCGAGTCCAAGCTCGGTTCATGGCCCGACCAGGTGGGCAAATACCGCCAGCGGTTGGAAGCCTCCCTCGGGCGTTTGCAGACCAACTACGTCGATATCGTCCTGTTCCACAACCTGCACTGGGACTATTTCAGGAAATTCCAGAAGGAAATCGCCACCCTGGCCAGCCGGGTTAAGGACGAGGGCCTCGTTCGGCACGTTGGTTTCTCCTCCCACGACCTGCCGGCCCATGTGCTGCAATTGGTTGATACCGGGCTCTTCGAATGCATATTGCTTCAGTACAATCTGATGGACCCGAAATGGGCGGATTGCATCGACCATGCTCACGCCAAGGGCTTGGGTGTTTCGGTCATGGGTCCGGTCGGCGGCGGTCGCTTGGCCCAGCCGATCCCGGCCATTCAGGCGCTCTTGCCTCGACCCGGGCTTCCCACCCATCGCCTGGCGTTGCGCTTCGTGTTGTCCAACCCCGCGGTGGATGTCACCGTCTCCGGGATGCAGGAGGTCGCCTTCCTCGAGGAGAACGTCGCCCTTGCCTGCCAGGAAGAACCGCTCTCCCCGCAGGAATACCAGCAACTCCACGCTGCCTTGGAAGAAAAGCGCGAGCTGGCTAATCTCTATTGCACCGGCTGCCTTTACTGCATGCCCTGCCCTCGGGGTGTGGAGATTCCCAAGGTGTTCGAGTGCATGATCGCCCACAAGGTTTACGGCGTGACCGGCTGGGCGCGCGCCGCTTACGCCGCCCTGGGCGGCAAGGCCTCGCTGTGCGTCGCCTGCGGCAAGTGTGAAATGAAATGCCCGCAACATATCCCGATCCGCGAGCGCCTCAAGGAAGTCGTTGGCGTTTTGGAGCGGCCTGCGCCCGTGCCTGCCCATGGTCCGGGCAACCAGGTTGCCATGCAGGGCTTTCATCGGGAGGAGGGTGGCTGGCGTTGGATGAGCCGCAAAGGCGCTATCCGCATCCCGCCCGCCTCCGCCCCGGGGGATGTCCAATTCACGTTCTCTCTGACCTGTAGCGACTCAAAGGCTTACCCCGTCTTCCCCTTCTGTGTCCGGCTCTCGGTAGCCAACAAACCAGTGCAGGACATCACCTTCTCCGCCAGCAATCAGTCGGTTTCTGTTGCCATTCCGGTCGAGAACCAGACGCCCACCGAACTGCAATTGGCCAGCGACGCGTGGTTCGTTCCCTCCCAATCAGGGCACAATGGCGACCCCCGGGAGCTCTCGGTCCGCATCAGTAATCTTGCCCTGTCTGCGCGGCCAAATTCAGCTCAGACGGTGGCCGCGCCCAAGGCGGCGGTTGCCTTGCCTTCGCCGCCGCCTTTGGCGCCTGGCCCCGCAGGACCGGCGGACGCCGCCCGGAAATTCCTCACCCTGATCCAGAATGGCTGCGCCTCACTCCTCGAGGACGATGCTGCCGGGGCGCGGGCGCGCTTGACAACAGCCCGCGCTATGCTCGCACCCGAGTCGGCGATGGCCAAGGCCGTCAATGGCCTCTTAGAGGTCCTCGCCGGCATCGGCAATGCGACCGCCACGCCGCAGGAGGCTGCCCTTTGTGCCCAACCCCTGGTTGACCTGGCGCAAGTCCTGGCGCAGGCCGGCTGCCAGTTGGCGGCCGAAGGCTTCCTCCAATGCGCCCTGCACCTCCATCCGGCAAGCGCCCCGGTCCAAAGCCTCCTGGGACGCCGCCGCCTGGCGCAAGGCCATTATCAGGACGCCATTCGCGCCCTGACCACGGCCTATGCGCTTAACCCCCACGACTTGACGCTTCTCCAGGACTTGGCCTTGTGCTATGAGAAAGCCGACGACACCCCCTTCGCCGATGTCATCCGAAAACGGGGCCAGGCCGCCGCGAGCGGTTGCCGGCCTGCAACCCGGCAGAAAACGATTCAAACCCATAGAATGGAGCGAGTATGATCCCTACTGAGGCGGAGGATCTCAATTCCAGCGCGGCCGAGGCTGTCGCGTCGGTGACGCCCCGATCGGGCTTTTATGACGATGAAGGCGGCTGGCGCTGGATGAGCGAAACCGGTCGGCTGTTGGCGCCGGCCTCGGCCATGCCGGCCGTTTTCATGGCTGACCTGGCCTGTGGAAGACTATCCTGGTATGACCGGTGTTCGCCGGAAAGGGGACCTCTGGAAGTCACCCTTGCGATCAACGGTCAGCCATCCCAGAAACTCCGGTTCGACGCGGACATGCAGCGAGTGCGGGTCCAGCAGGCGATTCCCGCCTCGACCCAAGAAGTCGTAATCGAGCTGTCCAGCAACAAGAACTACGTTCCCGCTGAGAACGGCATCAACCAGGACCAACGGCGCCTCTCGGTGCGGCTCAGCGATGCGCAACTGCATCGCGCCGCCGCTCCTGGCGCGGGGCCGCCTCCGCCAACTCCGGTGTTGCCGAAAAACGTCGAGCTCGCGGCCCTGCGCCGCAAGTTGGCGCAGAGCGAGCAGGAGTTGGCCAAGTACCGCACCTTCAGGCCGCCGGGCCACTTTTACTCGCCAGTGCCGGATTTCGAGGAAGTGCGACGGCGCGAGGATGTCATCTTCGGCAGCCCCGCTCGCTTTTTGCCAGGCATCGCCCTCAATGAGGCAGGGCAGTTGCAGTTGCTGGAATCTCTCAGCCGCTTTTACCCGGACCAGCCTTTCTCGGCAACGAAGCAGCCGGGAACCCGGTATTACTTTGACAATCCAAATTTCGGTTATGGCGATGCCTTGGCCCTCCATTGCATGATCCGCCACGTCCGGCCAGGGCGAATCATCGAGGTCGGATCGGGCTACTCCTCCTGCGTCACCCTGGATACTAATGACGTGTTCTTCGGCGGGTCCATTGCCTGCACCTTCATTGAACCATTTCCGGAGCTCTTCCATTCACTGGTCGACGCCGCGGCCGGACAGCCACTCCGCCTGATCCCCAAAGCCGTCCAGGATGTTGATATATCGATCTTCCAGGCGCTCCAAGCCGGCGACATTCTCTTTATCAATTCGACCCATGTCTCGAAGACCGGCAGCGACGTTAACCGCGTCATTTTCGAGATTCTGCCCGCACTGGCCCCTGGCGTGTATATCCACTTCCATGACATTTTTTATCCTTTTGAATATCCAAAGGACTGGGTTTACGAGGGTCGCGCATGGAACGAGAATTACATTCTCCGGGCCTTCCTCCAATATAACCAGGCCTTTGAGATCCAATTGTTCAATAACTATCTTGCCACCGAGCATGCTTCGCTGCTGGCTCGCCTGATGCCGCTTTGGATCAAGAATACCGGGGCCAGTATATGGCTAAAGAAAGTCTGACAGTGGATAACGCCAAATCTTTTATGGACAGTCCCGGACTTGCACGTTGCCCGGAACGGCGAGACCCCGCCGTCAGCGGTCAGACCCCGTCGAAAGCCCCTCGCGCCAGCATCCTCATTCTCTGCTACAACAAAGTCGAACTCACCCGCAAGTGCATCGCCGCTTTGCGGGAACATACCCCCGAGGCACTGTACGAGCTTATCATGGTGGACAATGCCTCTACGGATGGCACGCGCGAGTACCCTGGCCCGGCTTCAGCGCGAATGCTCGAATATCCGCGTTCTCTCCAATCAGGAGAACCTCGGATTTGTCGGCGGCAACAACGCGGGCGCATCGCTGGCCACCGCTGAGAACCTGGTCTTTCTAAACAACGACACCGAACCGCAACCTGGATGGCTGGAGGCGCTGCTCGGGGCCATGGACGCCGATCCGCGCGCCGGCGCGGTGGGCGCGAAGCTGGTCTATCCCGACGGCCGTTTGCAGGAGGCGGGCGGCATCATCTTCTCCGATGCCTCAGGATGGAATTACGGCCGGGAGCAAAACCCGCTGGATCCGAGGTTCAATTTCGTGCGGGAGGTCGATTATTGCTCGGGGGCGTGCCTGCTGGTGCGGCGGCAGTTGTTCGAGGCCGGCGGGGGGTTTGATACGCGCTATGCGCCGGCCTACTACGAAGATACCGACTTGTGTTTTCGGGTGCGACAAGCCGGTTGGCGGGTTGTTTACCAGCCGGCAAGTGTCATCATCCACCATGAGGGAGGGACCGCGGGAACGGATGTGCAGAGCAGTTTCAAGCGATACCAAGTCATCAACCGGGAGAAGTTCCTGGAGAAATGGCAGGCGGCCCTCAAGCTTCAGTCGCCGCCCGGCGATGCCTGCGTGCCTGAAGCCAGTGATCGCCGAGGCGGGAGACGCATCCTGGTAGTGGACGCCTTGATGCCCATGTATGATCGCGCCTCGGGTTCGCTGCGGATGTTTGAGATTTTGCGTCTGTTGGCCGCCGCCAGGCACAAGGTGACGTTCATCGCCCGGAACGGCGCCAACGGGCAACGCTACGCGCGTGAACTGCAGCAAATGGGAATTGAGGTTTATGCGGGGGATCCCGACCGGATGCGGCAGATCGGCTACCAATCCGACGGCTGGCCTTTCGACCTTCAGAAGCTGCTGATAGAACGGAACTTCGAGAAGGCGATCCTGTGTTTTTGGTACATTGCCGAGCAATATTTTCCATTCCTGAGCATCGCGTCGCCGCGCACCGCCATCTACGTTGACACCGTGGATGTCCACTATGTGCGGGAGTTAAGACAAGCGGAATTGGAGCCGAAGAAGCATTCGATGGAGGAAATAGTGGGGCGCAAGCGCCGCGAATTGAAGACTTACGCCTTGGCGGACACACTCATCGCTGTGACGCCGAACGATGCCGAGGCGTTGCTGAAGGAACTCCCGGCGGCCACAGTGAAGATTGTGCCCAACATCCATTCGGTTTGCGCCGAGGTTCCGCCGTTTTCCGCGCGCGAGGGTGTCTTGTTCGTGGGGAACTTCGCCCATCCGCCCAACCAGGATGCCGTCTTGCACTTTCATCAGCAGATTTGGCCGCGTTTGCAATCCAGGCTGCCCGATGTTCGGTTGACGATAGTTGGCAACAATCCGCCGGCGGCGATCAAGGCGTTGGCCGGAGATGGGATCACGGTAACAGGATATGTGCCGGAGACTGAGCCGTACCTGCGTTCGCATCGGGTTTCAGTGGCCCCCTTGCGGTACGGCGCCGGGATGAAGGGCAAGATCGGCGAGGCCCTCTCGCTCGGTTTGCCGGTGGTGACCACGAGCATCGGGGCCGAGGGGATTAGCTCCGGCGCCAATCGGCCATTTGTCGTCAAAGATGATCCGGCGGCGTTTGCCGACGCGGTGGCGGCCCTCTATAATGACGAGCAGGCCTGGGGTGAATACTCAACCCGGGGCCGCGCGCATATTGCGGACAATTTCTCCCCCGCAGTGGTTGCGCGGCAATTGGACCGGTTGATGGCCGAACCGGCGTTGACCTCGATAATCGTCTTGGCCTGCAACGGTTTGGACGACACCCGGCTTTGCCTGGAGAGCGTGCGCCGGTGTACTGCCGTGCCTTACGAACTGATCCTGGTGGATAACGGCTCGACGGATGGCACGGCGGCGTACTTCAGGGACTACGCGCGGAAGCATCCGCATGTCCGCGTCATCCTGAACGCATCGAACCGTGGCTTTGCTGGGGGCAATAACCAGGCCCTCTCCCTGGCGCGCGGCGATTATGTGGTGCTGCTCAATAACGACACGGTGGTGACGACCGGTTGGCTGGAGGGAATGATGCGCGTGTTCGATGAGCATCCCGAGGTTGGCATTGCCGGACCGATGACAAACTACGTCGCCGGTCCGCAGTTGGTGGCCAAACCGGGCTATCAATCGCTGGAACAACTGCCGAAGTTCGCCGCCCAGTGGCGCGAGGCGCATGCGGGACGTTCGGAGGAGATCAACCGAGCCGTCGGTTTCTGTTTGATGGCCCGTCGCCAGGTGCTGGACAGGATCGGGGGGTTGGATGAGGCCTTCGTCAACGGGAATTTCGAGGACGACGATTTCTGCCTGCGGGCGTTGTGTCTGGGCTTTAAGGTGAGGATGGCTCAGGAGGTTTTTATTCATCACACGGGCGGTCGCACCTTCCGCAACGCGCGCCTGGACTACCAGCGCAACATGCTGGCCAACTGGGAAGTGTTCAAGGCAAAGTGGGGGATTTCGAAGGACACCGTGCTCCAGCATGGTTACCGTTTGCCGTTGCGCCGGGCTGCACGCCACCCGATCGCCGTCAGAATCCGCAGTCTTCATGCGACGTGCAAACCCGACCACTTGGGCCTCGCGTGGACGGATTACCAGTTTGGTCCGGCGCAAAAAAGGGCGCCGTTGGTCCTGCCGCGATGCGCGTTGGCGGGGGCGCTGTGCCAGCCCAGGGAGCTACGGACGCAGAAGCGCCTCCGCGAAGCCTGGGCCGGCACACTGGCGGCAATCAAGGCTCGGCCGTTCCATCCGGAAGCATACTCGCTTCTGGCGGAGATCGCGCAGGCTGCGGGGGATTCGGACTCGGCGCGCCGTTGCGCTCAACATGCGATCGAACTGGCCCCGGGATATAAGCCCGCCAAGAAGTTTCTCGGAGGCAACCTTCGAGGCAACATGAAACCTGGCTGGCTGGTTTTGCCTGAGGGGATGGGCGGCGGAACGCAGGCCGTGGACCCCAGGCCCCGGCTGTCAGTCTGTTTGATCGCAAAGAACGAAGAGAAGTTCCTCAGCCAATGTCTGGCCTCCGTGCGCGGCCTGGCCGATCAAATCGTGGTCGTGGATACGGGGTCCTCCGACGGAACCGTTGAGATTGCCAGGGAACACGGCGCCGAGGTCTTCCACTTTGCGTGGTGCGACGACTTCAGCGCCGCCCGCAACGCCGCCCTCGAGCACGTCACCGGGGATTGGGTCCTGATGCTGGACGCGGATGAGGAACTGCCGCCGGACAGCCACGAGCCGCTGCGCCGGCTCATGCAGGACCAGTCGGCCATTGGCTGGCGCCTGCCCATCATTGATGTCGGCCGCGAAGACGAGGGCTGCAGCTATGTCCCGCGCCTGTTCCGCAACGCCCCCGCCCTGTTTTATGTCGGCCGCGTCCATGAGCAAATCTTCAGCAGCCTCGAGGTCCGGCGCCAGCAATGGGGCCTGGACAACCGGCTCGGCAACGCCCCGTTGCGGCATCACGGCTACCGCCCTGAGGTCGTCAAGGACCGCGACAAGATCCAGCGCAACCTGTGCCTGCTCGAGCGGGCCGTCGCCGAGATGCCCGGCGAACCCAACCTGCTCATGAGCTACGGCCTGGAACTGGCCCGCTCCGGCGAACGCGAGCGAGGGGTTATCGAGTATTTCAAGGCCTTTGACCTCATGTCCGCGCAGCCGGCCGCGATGGTAGTCCCCGAACTGCGCGAGACGCTGCTCACCCAGCTCTCCACCCAGCTCATGGCCCTGAAACGGTGGGATGACCTGACCCGTCTCCTCAACTCCCCCCTGGCCCAAGCCGGCGGCCTGACCGCCTCCCTGCACTTCGCTTTAGGCCTGGCGCATCTTGAACAGAAGCAGTTCCGTGAGGCTGCTGATCAGATGCGCCAGTGCCTCGCTAAACGCCACCAGCCCTCCCTGGTCCCGATCAACAAGGAAATCCACCAGGCCGGCCCGCGCCATTGCCTGGCCCTGTGCCTGGACCAACTCCACCAGTCCGAGGCCGCCGCCGAAGAGTTCCGCCGCGCCCTCCAGGACGACCCGCAATCCCGCCCCGCCCGGCTCGATTACGCGGGCTTCCAGGCTGCCCACGGACAGCCGGTCCAGGCCCTCAACCTCTATTTCGCCCTGGCCAGGGAAAAGCCCGATGACTCCCAGGCCTGGCTCCAGGGCGGCCACCTCGCCCTGAGCGCGCCCGAGTTCCACGAAGTGGCCCTCGACTGGACTTCCGAGGCCGAACGCCACCTGCCCGAGGACCCGGCCGTCGCGCAACAGCGGGCCCAGGCCCTGACCCTCGCCGGCCAATGCGAGGCCGCCCTGCCGTTGTGGCGGCGCCTCGAGGCCTCCGCCGCCCCGCCCGGACACGCGCAGGCACTCGCGGCCATTGTCCTGTGTGAAACCGCCTCCGGCCAAAGCGTGTCGGCCCCGCCCGCCGCCCTCGAAACCTCCGTCAGCCGCGAGTTTCTAACCTGGTACCAACGCCTGGTCCGGTTCAACGCGCGCCCCGCCGTCCAGGCCCTTAACGCCCGCCTCGAGGCCCTCCAATGCGCCATCCCCTCCGCGGCCCGCCTCCTGGCCGCCGCCCTGGCCCAAGTGCAGTGAAAGGGGTCCCGGCATCAGCGTAAATGTCGAGCCCCCGCTTGCCTCGCGCCTTGAAAGGCTGAGTGACGCCCGCCTACTCGGTGCGGCCCTTGTGAGCCGTCGGGGCTCACGCTGCTCGCAAGCCACCCTTTAGCCAAGGCCAAATTCAGGTTTCCGGGACCCCTCCCTTTGGCTGACGGGACAAAGCTGAAGGGGCAAACACTGACTATCGGGCCAACAACATCTGCTGGGAACATGAGATCCTCATGAACTTTATCTGACTCCCTATTGACCCTTCACGACCGGTGCGGCTAAATTCCCGGATCGGAGTATTGGCGGGGAGCTTCAATCTTGCCTCGACTTGCAAGGCAACCGTGGGTAGCATGCCGTCGGTTTGGATTTCCATATGAATGTGTCGGCACAGGCGTTCGCCATAAGGGAAGCGGTGGAAGGCGACATGAACTTTGTTGTCGGTCTGATGGTTCAAGCGTTGGACCCTTACTACGGCGGAGATCATGCGGGCCACGCGAAGCGGATTTTTTCCACCCACGTTTCTGGCGGCAAGGACAGGCTAGGGTTTTTCTCCAGGGAGCAACGAATGTTCATTGCCACCGTGGATGGCACTCCGGCCGGAATGATTCATCTCGTCGGGAAGCGGCAGGAGACCTACAAAATCAGTCCACTGATCGTCAGTCCGGCACTCCAAGGGAAGCATGGCGTCGGAAGCAGGCTGCTCAAGTACGCAGAGAACTACGCGCGAGAAAACGGCGCGCGCCAGATGTACTGCACGGTTGCTGAGCAAAATACGTCTGCAGTTGGTTTTTTCCGCAAGAATGGCTATACGGTGGCTGGCCGCTCGGATAGTCACTACAAGCTTGGCATCACGGAGCTCATGCTTTACAAGCTTTTTGTCGGCCCAGATTTTCAGGAGCGGTTCGACCGCCCTCACATTTCCGTTCTTCCATGTGAGCCGGTGCACGACCCAGATTCGGACGTTGCTGTTAAAGCATCTCCCAAAGTGCTTCTCTGGAATTGATTCTTCTTGGGTCAATGCGCTGTTCAGCGGCTACCGGCGCAGCGGTTCGAGGGACATCAACGAAAAGTACAAGGTCATTTACGTCGCCACCAATAGGGCGAATGAGGTCCTCGGCGTGGTTGGGGCGACGCCCAAAAAGGGGGAGCCGATCAAGCTGATGCCTTTCATTGCCCCGGATCTGCCAGCGTTCGCCGCTTTGCTGTCCAATGTGCCGTTCTTTCTTAAGCCGCACGGAAGGAAGCTGTACGTGCACATCGCGCCTACTGTGGACAAGACCATTGCTCTACAGCAGCAGGGATGGAGACTGGACGCCGCCATGCCGGCGGCGTACCATCCAGACACCGTAACTCAGCAGTGGAGTTTCGACATCGGCGGCGAGAATGTTATGAGAATGATGCGCGTGAAACAGAAGTTCCTTGATTTTATCAAGAGCGGACGAAAAACCCTGGAAGTGCGCGTCGGCTATGACTCGGTGAAGACCGTGAAGCCCGGCGAGCGCGTTAATTTTTCATCCAGGGACCAGACTCAGACTGTTCGGGTCGTCAATGTGCGCAGTTACCAGACCTTCGAGGCCATGCTTGAGCACGAGAAGGCTGATCGCATCGTGCCAGGCATGGATCTGGCGAGCCTGCTGAGACTGCTGCGGGAAATCTACCCGCCCGATCGGGAGCGCTTGGGCGTGGTCGTGCTAGAGATTGAGCCGGAGCGGCAAGCGGAGCCTGCCGATCTCGTCGGTGGGCGCGTGACTCAAGGATAGGTTGGAACTGCCAATCGGAGACCAGATTCGCGTTGATCCTGGCGATTTCGTCGCTGGAGCCCTTGATGGCCTCCATGGCGGTGAACATGGCTTGCATGTCGCTGGCGCCTCGCTCAGCGGCCTCCCCGCCCATGCTTGCTCAGTTCGCTGGCCCCTTCGGCCAGAATGTGTCCGCCCCGCCCGCCGCCCTCGAAACCTCCGTCAGCCGCGAGTTTCTAACCTGGTACCAACGCCTGGTCTGATCCCCCTTTCCTCAGGGACGGACGGCCAAACGATAGAAGCGGGCCGCGCCGGGACCGGGGGAATCGGTCACCGTAACGCAGCGGTTAGTGGGGCCCCGGGCACATCCGCCAAAGGAGACCACGGGCCGAGGCGCAAGTCGCCACAGAACTCAAGCCGATAAGCCAGACCACGAATCCGACCCTAAACGATGCAACTAACCTTATCAGCCATAGAGCGCGTCCAGCTTGCTGGCGCTTTCGGACTGGCCGGGGAGCATGAGAGCGGGAGCAAGCTCCACGCACTCCAAACGCTGGCGCGACATCATCCGCTCCCGGCCCTGCCGGTTCCCCTTTCATGAAGGGCCAACCTCTTCTGAATTGGATGTGCCCTTGGTCCGTCCAAGAACCATGCTTGAAGTCCGCATTCTTCGCGCGGTACCCTGGATTCGTTTGCTCGGGTGGACCTTGATGTGGTGGTGGGGCTGCACCATGGTCGAGGGCGCGGAGGACCGCTCTGCAAACGCCTGGTCGCGGTTGGGTGACGGGCCGCCGGGCGAGCGGACCGGCTCGGTGTTGGTGTTTGCCCGAGACTCGAATCGCCTGCTGCTATTTGGGGGCGAGTACCAAGGCGCAGGACCGGTGCAGGGCTTTGACCCGGCGACCACACAGTGGAGTGAGTTTTCCACAAATAGGGTCAAGGGCCAGTTCCACCCCTACTACCAGGCGGCCTATTACCCAAAAGACAGGACCGTTTTTTGCCTGTCGAATGGTTCGATTCTCTACCGCTTTAACACTGAGGAAAGGGCCTGGAAAGCGATGGCCCCCGCCCCGGCCCTCGAGGGGCTTTCCTGGCACGTGCTGGCCTGTGATCCCGAGGCCGGACGCCTGGTCGCAGTCGGCGCGGATAAAAGGATTGAGAACGTGGGCTGGACTCGCACCGTTATCTATGACATCGCCGCCGGGAAATGGGAGACGCTGCCGCCACCGGACGAAAAGGTGTTGAACGAGCACCACGACCTTGTCGCTGCCATCGAGGCCACCATTGACCTGGTTGGCCGGAGCCGGTTGGCCTGGTACCGGGACCCCCAAGGCACCGGTAAGGAGGCGGAACTCAAGGCGCTGGCACAACGCTGCGACCGCTTGGCCAATCTGCCCGGGATGGCTGCGTTCCAGGCTGATCTTGGTCCAGTCATCGAGGCCCTCAAGGCGCGCAAGACTTTGGGGCCTTGAAGTCCGCGCGGGCCCTGCAGCGGAAAATCGAGGAGCGCGCCTTCGCGCAGTATCCCGTTCCCCCCTCCAGACGCAATGCACCGTTGGTTTATGACGAGAAGAACCGGGTCTTTGTCCTGTTTGGCGGGGACCATGAGGACTACCAGATGAACGATACGTGGCTCCTGGATGTCGAGCAGAAGGCCTGGCGTCGGGCCAACCCGCAGGTGGCCCCGTCACCGCGCGCGGGCCACGCTATGGTGTGCCTGCCCAAGTCCGGTCGCGTGGCGCTTTATGAAGGTTACGCCGCCTCCTCGGACCCTTCTTACGGCGCGGGGCCGGCGCAGACGCTTGACCCGCACGAACTCTGGCTCTATGACGCAAAGGCGGACCGTTGGGACCTGGCCGGGGCTTGGCCGGCCAGGAACAACGGCCGGAAGGCGCCAACGAGCGTGGGGGCCTTCTACGGTTACAGCGCCTCCTGGTTCGCGGCTCCGCCCCTGGCGGCGGATAGCGAGGACCGGCTCTTCCTGGTTACGCCGGGCCGGGAGCAGGAGCCAGGCCGCGATCTGGACCTTGCGAGTGGACCCGGCAGCGGTCGAGCTTGCCGGCCGGGAGAAACTGGGGCAAGCGCCCAACCAGCGGCGCGTGCGCGACGAGTATTTCCGGGCGGACTTCTGCGAAGTTGCCGGTGAACCCAAGCTGCTTGACCTGGGCGCGATTCCGCCCAACCAGTGGGTGCCCTTTCCGCGGCCGGCCCGCGTGCCCGCCAGCGGCTGCCGTCAACGCGACTGGGGAACGGCGGCCTGGGATTCGGACGGCGACCAGGTCCTGTTATGGGGCGGGGGCCACTGCGTGCGCTCCTCGAGCGTGGTCCTGCACTTCTCGCCGGCGGCCAACCGCTTCGCCGAGGGCTACGACGCCGACGAGCCTTACTGTCACAATGGGTTCTGCGGGCCTGGCTCCTCGCTGCTGAACCGCCAGTGGATCGAGTGCCACGGGTATCACCTCTATGCCTACGATGCGAAGTGCCGGCTGCTGGTAACGGCCAGGGGCTTTCTCTACGACCCGCAACGGATGGACTGGGTCCGGGCCGACCCCTTCCCGCCGCCTTTTGCCTACAGTTGGGCCAACGTGGTGATTGCGGCCAGCGCCCATGGCGCGGTGGCTTGGGCGAAGAAAACAAATTCAGATGCGTTTAACCTGTGGCTCTTCGACCGCGAGAAGGGCTGGGGTGATTTGGAGCCTAAAGGCAAGCTGCACGCCTGTTACTGCGATTCGGACGGGATGGTCTATGACTCGAGGCGAGACCGCCTGCTGCTGGGGTGGGGCGGCGGGTATGGCAAGCGCGGCGACGGGACCATTACCGCGTTTGACTTTGAGAGCCGGAGAGTCGAGAAGCTCACCCCGGAGAATCTCGAATTGGGGCGGACCAGCGGCACGCGGGAAATGGTCTATGTGCCGGATGCGGACATCGTTCTGTTCGGGAGCGAAGGCTATGCGGTTGAGGAAACGGAAACCGGCAAACGTCTCACTCGAGTTTATGATTGCGGGAAAAACCGCTGGCGGCTGCTCGATGGGGGTCCCGTAGCCTACGGGCACAGCGCCGGGTGGATGTACGATACGAAACGGCGTTGTGCTTATGTCGTGACCTACCGTGGCGAGTGCTGGGCGATGCGCCTCGATCTCCCGACCCTCTCACTCCTGGACCAGGCCCCCAAGCCCGCCGCTCCTTGATGGGCGAGAGGGTCACGGGACGCGTCGGTTCCGGGCAGAGCGCCGCCGATAGCAGAGGAGTCCGCAGGACAGAACACAATCCAGATAGCCGCGAAGAGGCGCAAGAGGCGCAAACCCTAGTGGTCATGCGGAGCCATTCCTCAATGACCAACGACCATTTTTCGATCCTCAATTTTCAATTCACCTCAAGGACCCTAGCGTGGGCGGTCTTCTACCTGGCGGGCTACCGCTGGTAGGCGGGCAGGACGTGGCGTTGGACGGCCAGGGCCATGACGGCCATGCTGGTGGTGTAGGTCGGGCCGGCGCCCCTGGCTTCGTCATCTACGGAGGCATCGAAGGAGCCGTCCTCGAGTTGGTGGGGCAGCAAGACCGCTTCGTATTTGGGGAGGTACTTTTCCCATTCGTCAGGCAGGGCGCGGCTGATGCCGACGGCGTCGTAATAGGCGCGGTAATAAAAGTGCGGGCCCTTCCAGGCAATCGGGTCGGCCCAAATGCGGTCGGCGATTTTCCTGACGGCCGGGATTTTCTCCTGGTGGCCGATGGCCAGGGCGAGCAAGGCCAGGCCGCGCAGGGCCGGGTGTTCGTCATTGGGATCGGTGTATCCGACCTTGCCCTCGGGGTTGATCATTTTTTTGGTGTATTCCACTGCGCCGGCGATGACGTTTTCGGGCACGGGGATGCCGACCTGCTGGGTGGCGTGCAGGCCCATGAGCTGCCAGCCCGAGAGGCTCAGGTCGGAGTCGGTCGCATCCGGGGTATAGCGCCAGCCGCCGGCATCTTTGGCGCTCTTCTTGACGAGGGCGGCGTTGATCGTGACCTGGGCGGCCTTCTTGAGCGCCTTGCGAATGAGTTCGTCCATTTCGTCGTCCCGGGGCATGCCCAGGGCCTCGGCCAGCATGAGCGTGGCAAGGCCATGGCCGTACATGCGGCTTCCATCGGCCTCCCCGAAATAACCGTCGGCGTTTTGCTTGGAGAGGACATAGTTGATGCTCTTGCGGAGCCACGGTCCGTACTGTCTATCGGCAGGCGGGTAGCCGGCCGCAAAGTGGGCCATGACGGACATGGCGGTCAGGGCCATGGGATAGCGGTCGCTGGTCGAGCCGTCGGGTTTTTGTTGGTTGCGCAGGTACTCGAGCCCCTTCTTGACCGCGCGGTCGCGGGGCTGTTCGGTGGTCAGTATCTTGAGCACCTCCTGGTCGGATGGTTCGGCCGCGCGAAGGGGCAGGGAGGCGAAGAGGATGATGAGGCACAGGAGAGGAAGCTGCATAGATTCTAGTCGGGTTTAGTTTTTTTCATTTGCGGAGCTGAGTCGTTGGAAGTAGGCGCGGATGGCGGCTTGCTGCTCGGCGGTGAAATGCTCGATGCCGCTGCTGCGGATGGCCTGGCGGAGGCGCTCGTTGAGCCGCGCCCACTCGGCCTGGTCCATCCCCTTGGGAGCTGCCTCGGTAATGGCGTTGCCCGCCGGACCGTCCATCTTCACGGATTTGTGGTCCGGGGAGTTGGCCGCTGTCGGATCCTGGAGCTCCTGGGATGCGAGTTGAGGGGCGGGATAGGGATTGAATGCGGCCAGGTCGCTGAGGGCGGCATCCATGCGGAGCTGGCGGGCGGCGTCGGCGAGGATCTCCGAGGCCTCGTTATAGGGCTGCGACTGCCTGGGGGCGGCTTGGATGCCGGTAAGCGATTCCTGGGCGGCGCCGGCGGCGATTTCCTTGGGATTGGTCGAGTCGGCCCAATCGGCGGAGGGCGGCGCGAGTTTGGTGGTGTCGTCCAGTTGCGAGGCCAGGGGCTGTCGTTTCGGGTCTTCACGGGCGGCCTGTTTGGCCAGGCCCGAGAGTTCATCGAGCCTGGCGGCCAGGGCCTGGTCCTCGTTGGGAGTGTTGGCGGCCAATTGTTTGAGCCGCTCGAGGGCGGCCCTGATTTCGGCCTGGCGGGCTTCCTCGCCTTTTTGACCGGCCAGGGCGGCGGCCCGGTCGGTCAGGGGTTGGAGTGTGGTGGAATTGAGGCGGGCGGGCGATTGGAGGAGCGCGCCGAGGTCCTCGCCTAGAAAGTCGTAGGCCACGGCAGTCTTGGGGTCGGCCTGCCTGAAGAGCCGGGCTGCCTCGAGCGTCATGGCCAGGCGAGGCCAAGCCAGTTGATTGGCCGAGTCGGGCGGGGTGACGGTTCGTTGGTCGAGGGCTTGGGTTTGCTCCTGCATCGGGGGCGGGATGGCCTGGGCCAGGCTCGGAGGATTGTTGTCCGTGCGCATGGCCAGGTCGCGGAGTTCGCCGGCGGTCTCTTTGCCTTTGGCGGTTTGGGGAGTAGCGCCGGCCAGGGACTGGAGCCGCGAGGCGCCCTGGTAATCGCCGGCCACGCGCTGGTCCTTTTCGACGGCGGCCACGGCCTGCGCCATTTTATCGAACTTTTCGGTCAAAGCGGCGCTGTCCGGGGCCTTCTGGGCGCGGGCAAAGGCGCGGGCAGCGGGGAAGGCCAGGCGGGCCTGGGCGGCGATCTGCTCGCGGTTGATGCGTTCCTGCTGGTCGTTCAACTCGCGGTAGCGGTCGGAGATTTCGTTCAGGCGCCGATCGACATGGCCGGCCAAGTCTTCCTTGGTGCGATCTTCTTCGAGTGTCTTGCCCAGTTTCTCGACTGCGGGCTCGAGCTCCTTCTCCGCCTTAGCGGCGGCGTTGAGGGCGATGACGCGTTGGGCCAGGGTGGCGTCCCTTTGTTTGGCAGTCTCGAAGAACTGGCGCGCGGCCTGGGCGGCGGCCTTTTCCAACTGTTTTTCCCAGGCCTTGGCCAGGGTGAGCTTGGCCTGTTCCTGGTCAGTGCGTTTCCTGGTGGGATTGTAAGTTAGCTGGCGGAGTTCCTGGTTGATTTCGCGCAACTCCTGGATGGCATTCTGGATTTCTTTGAGGGCGGCCGAACCCTCGAAACGCCAACGGTATTTCTCGAGTTCCTCGCGCAGGATGCGCCGGGCTTCCTTGGAAAGGCCGGTCAGGTCATCGGCCTGGGTCTCGGCGGCCTGAGAGTCTTCGCTTTTCCAGAAGGCGAAGGCGGCGAGGTTGGTCGAGAGCGGCCGGCCAGCGGGGATTTCTCGCGCACCAGGCGCCCGAGGTTTTCATTCTGCACGAGGTTGGTCATGGGGACCAGGGCGGGCGGCACGGTGGCCGGGAGGGCCAGGCTGCTTTTGACGCGATCTTTCAAGGCGTCCTTGACGAGCGAGTTGAGGGCCGGGCCGCGCAGGACAGGCAGGCCGCGTTTGTAGCGGCCCTGGGCGCTTTCGCAACGGGTGGCCAGGACATCCGTCTCGAAGGCCCCCTCGAGCACGGCCAGCATGTGTTTGTAGTGCTCGAGATCGGTCAGGGCCAGGCTGAACAGTTCGCGGCCCTGGTTGAAAAGGTCGAAGATATTTGTGCCGGAGGCCGGCTCGATGTGTCCGCAGATGCTCGAGCAAGACGGCGCGCTGCTGCCGGCCCCAGGCGGCCAGGGTGGTTCCGAGCCTGTAAATGAAGCGGGCGTCGGACAGGTTGTTGGTCTCCGACTCGGCAACCAGTTGGTTGGCAATCCGGTCCAGCTCGAGGCCAAATTCATGCAAGCGGCTCTCGAGCAGGACCAGGGCGGGGCCTTGGGCGTTGGGGTCGTCCTGGGTGTAGTTTCTGGCGATGGACAACCACGAGGTGCGGGTCTGGTTGAGGTAATCGAGCTGGGTGTCCATGGCCGAGAGGAGTTGCTTGAGGCGGGCGGCCATCCGGGCCTCGAGGGCCTTGTCCGAAGACCCAATCGTGACGGAGACCGGGTCGCTGCGCGTAGTCTGGTCCCGCACATCGGTAGCGACGACCAGAAACTGCGCCTCGTCGCCGGTGAGCAGGCTCAACTTGGCCAAGTCGTAATTGAGGGCCGCGCTGATTTCGCGATCCGAGACAGCGCCGGTCCGCGGCGAGCCCGGCTTGACCGGGAAGAGCGTGATGGCATCGGCCTGGGCTTCGTGGTTGAGCACCACGAGGTCAACGCGCTTGAGGCGGACATCGTCGCCGGCCTGAGCGACCAAGGCCAGGACTTCATCCCGTTGAACCATGCCGGAGTCTGCGCCGGCGGCCTCGAGGTGGGCCAGGGGCGGTTCATCGGGCACGGGCCGCAGGACCCACTTTTGGGCGGACTGGGCCTCGAGCTTGTTGAGGCCGGTGAGGCGGAGTTGGTAGGTGAGGATATTTGTGGGCTGCAGGTCCAGCGACAGGCGGTTGCCCTCGACTTTGAGTTTCTGGGGCGGGCAGCCCTCCGGCAGCCAGGCGGCTTGGGCCACTTTTTCATCGGCCGTTTCAACGGTCAGACGGACGCGGCTGCCTTCGAGGAAATCGGCGCTGCCGCCTTCGGCGAGGCGGTTGGTCCACTGTGTGTAAGCCGGGGGTTGAATGAGCAATTGCATCCTGGCGATTCGGGGCGGGACATCCAGCTTGACGGTGAAGACGGGGCTCTCGGCATCGCCGGCCTGGGCGAAATAGCGGAAGCCCTGGGACACCGCCGGGAGGTTCACCACAAAGCCATTGGTTGCGCGGCGCGTCATCAGGACGGATTCCTGGAGACCGTCCTCCCAGGTTGCCAGGAGTTTCGCCTGGTCCAGGGCGGTGTCGGCGGTGACCTTGATTTCCAGCGGTGCGCCTTGCCGGAGCCGGCAGTCGCCCGGTGTGACGGCGAGTTTGATTTTGGACAAGGAAGCCGTCGGGGCATAAGGGTAGAGGGCCAGGCGCGCGCGCGGCGCAAAACCGGGAAGCAGGCAGGCCAGACCCAGCCCCAGGCATAAGCCGGCCAGGCCTTTCCAAGCCCGTTTGGCCGGGGCGCTATCCACCAACCCGGCTGGGTCCACCAGGCCGATCTCCTCGGCCGCAAGGGCGATGGTCCGCCCGACCATCCAGGAACTCACTCCGGGCGGCTGGGACTGGGCCATTTCGACCGCCGAGAGGATGCGCTCCTGGAAATGGCCGCCCGCCGAGATCTCGAACTGCCCGGCGATTCGGCGCAAAGACCAGGGCCGGAGCCACGGCGCGCCGGCCCGCCACGCCAGCCAGGCCGCCGCGGCGGCATAGTTGGCGCCGGAGAGCCAAAGACGCCAGAAGACCCGGGGTCTAAACCCCCACTCGGTGAGCGCCACCAGCAAAAGGCCCAGCCCGAAGAGCAGCAGCGCCTCGGCGACGCCGCGCAACAGGAGCGCAAACTTCCGCCGGCGCTCGAACTGCGCCAGCCGCGTCGTGATGGGCGAAGGTAATGTTTGCGGCTGCATCTAGCGTCCTGCCTGCCTCGGCAATGTCAGGTTTCCTCGGAATAGCCCACGCAAGGGCGAAGCGTTTGGAGTGCGGGAGCGTGCTCCCGCTTTCGCGCGCGTCGAACCGTCCCAAAGCGCCGGCAAGCCGGGCGCGCTCCAAAGGCTTCGCCCCGCCGGCGGCCTGAATTGCGGTTTGAATTGAAAATTGAAAATTGAAAATTGAAAATTGAGAATTTACGGAGAGCGGTCCCTGTTCTTGGGACGCGGCCTGAAATATTCAACTTGCATTTTTCGGTGTTCACTTTCATTTCACGGGTGAGAGTCTCGCCTATAATGCTTGGCCTGCCAAGAGGGTTATGTTGCGGCAGTCCACAGTCCACAGGGAAAATCTGAGCCTTCATCGAGGGGGCAGAGGTTGAGGACGCGGAGGGCGCAGTGCGCGGAGGCCGCAATCAACCGCCTCGACGCTGATTTTTGAGCCACAGATTGCACAGATTCCACAGATGGGAATTCTTTTCTGTGCAATCTGTGCAATCGGTGGCCCAATCACTCGGGCGGAGCGTGGTAGCGTGAGGCGGCAGAGCGTCGCAGGACGGGCACCGACAAACTCATCACCCTCGCGGCGTGAGAACTCCATCGCAGCTTGCGAACGATCCCGACTACAGCGGGGCAGGCAACTTGTTGCCGGCCCGTGCCCTTTTTGGCAGGCGCGCGCCTTCACCCATTGCCATTCATTTTGACAGCATCCTCTGTTTGCAGCGCGATGCTCTGGCATGGGAACGACCGTTACGCTCGACAAAGACGCCGAGCGGTTGGCAAGGTGTCCGTTCCGAGCCACCGCGCGCACGCACCCACCCTCCATCCGCCCGCCACCCGCCAATGCACCGCAGCACTCATGTTCGATTATGAAGAACAATGCGAATGATGGGAAGCATGGGAGCGATGGGAAACATCCATCCCATTTCTCGCATCCCTCCCAGCCTGTCCAGGAGCCCGAACGCCTGCTTCCTCCGCGCGGCGATTGAAATAGCGTGTGAACGAATGCAATGGCCGCGGCGTCTATTGGATAATGAGAACCCATCGAAGAGAATTCCTCCGTCGGGCCACCGCAGGTTGCGCCGCCGCGCTCGGGCTCCGCCAGCCGTTCCTGCGCGCGGCAGACCCGGTTTCTGTGGCAGAGGTTCTGCCGAGGCGATTCACGATTCACGCCTACGGCCTCAACGGGGAGCCTCTGCCGCAAAGCGCCTTGGAGGGCTTGTTCCTGTTTGAGTCAGACGGGGACCGCAACCCGCTCCCCAATCCGAAACGCGAGGTCACCCGCGGTTGCGTGAGCGTCGAGGCGCCCGAGGCGCCCTTCGGCTGCTCGCTCCTGACCAACGTGGAGGGCTTCGGCACCGTGAGGTTGTATGCGGACGCGGAAGGCCGGGGCTACCGCGCGGGGCAGGAGATTGTCCTGAACCGCGAGTTGGCGTCATCCCGCCTGGCTGCGGTGGACAAGGCCCTCGAGCAGGCCCGGCAGGAAGGCGCCGTCCTGCCGCAACCAGTCACCGACCGAATGGACAAGGCCCGCGCCCTGCTGCGCCAGGCGGACGCGGCAGCAACAGACCCCAAACGCGCAACGCCTTTGGCAATGGCGTCACTGCGCGAACTGCTCTGGGCGGCAGAGGAGGTCGTTCTGGCCCGGTCAAGGCGGGCCATTGCGCGGCGCGGCGCGCGCAAAGGCTTTCTCTTTGGCTGCAATTTTTTCGGATACCCGCAGCAAGGGGAGACCTACGCGGAGCAGTTTGCGGCACTCTTCAATTTCGCGACGCTCCCGCTCTATTGGCGCAGCTTTGAGCCCGAGGAGGGCAAACCGCGCTTTGCCCCGGTGGACACGAAGCTGGCCCGGCTCGAGGAAGCCGGCATCACGGCCAAGGGCCATCCGCTGTGCTGGTTTCACGAGGCGGGCTGTCCCGCATGGATGCAAGGCCGCTCGTTTGACCAATGGCGCGAAGGACAACGGCGGCGCATCACCGAGATTGTGAGCCGCTACCGGGGCCGCATCCGCGTCTATGATGTCATCAACGAGGCCCACGATTGGGGCAACGAGCCGCAGTTCTCCCAGGACCAATTGCTCGAGATGACGCGCTTGGCCGCCGACGCCACCCGCGCGGCGGACCCGAAGGCCGTGCGCGTGGTCAACAACTGCTGCCTGTTCGCCGAATATGTCGCCGCAGGAGGCACCTACAAGGGCAAACAACCGCGCCCGCTGCGCACGCCGCTTCAGTACCCGCGAGCGGTCCTCAAGGCCGGCGTGGATTTCGATGCCGTCGGCCTCCAGGTGTATTATCCCGAACACGACCTGTTCGAGATTGCGCGCCTGCTCGACCGCTTTGCGGCGCTGGGCAAGCCGCTGCACGTTACGGAACTGGGCGTGTCCTCAAGCGCCGCCCGCGACGAGCAGGCGATGGGCCAGGAACCCAGCAAATCGGTACTGGCACGCGCCCTGGAGCGAGGGCATCCAGGCCGATTGGATCGAGCAGTTCTACACGCTCTGCTATGCCCATCCGGCGGTGGAGGCCGTGACCTGGTGGGACTTCTCGGACGCAGGCGGACATTTCTGGCCGCATGGCGGCTTCGTGCGCCCCGACGGCCAGCCCAAAGAAAGCTACCACCGCCTCAAGCGGTTGGTTCGCGACTGGAAAGAGGATAGCCGATAGGCTTCCGACGGGAGCTGCCAGAAGGGACATCCGTTTGTAGGGGTTGCGTCAGGGGCCTGCCGCCGCTGAGTTCGAACGCCGGGCCGCAGCGGGCGGGGGAGTCTCTTGACCACGGATTTCACGGATTTCACGGATGTTTTTTTATCCGTGTCATCCGTGTCATCCGCGGTTATCATCCACGCCTCTTTGTGCTCTTTGCGTTCTTTGCGGTTATCTTTGTTTTGTGTTTGTGACCAGTGCGGAAAAGAGAGGGAGAGGGGTCAAACCATAGCATGTTCGCTTTCTGGTTGAGTTGGGAGCAGAATGAACCAACGGCACCGAGCAGGGGATCCGGCCGGGGGGCATCGAAGGCCCGTAGGAGCGTCTGATGACTTCAGAAGAAGACCATGCTCACGGCACCGAGCGCGTCCGATAATAGGCCTGCGGCAGGTGGTTGGAGTTGGTGAACATCAGATAGCCTGCGGTGGCGGCGTTTGCGCTCGAGGCAGTATTCGTTACTTGCGGCAACCAGTGGACAGGCGGCGCCAGGTTGGTCGTCAAGTCGAGAGCGAACCTCGATCCGGGAGTGCCGAGATAGGCCACGACATTGGTTCCGCCTCCCGCGTTGGCCAGCAACAACTGGTTGGGAGTGGGTCCGGTGAGCAGGGCCTTGGCGAGGCAGAACGAGACGTTTGTGCCCGCCGTGATGAAGTCGCCGCCCGCCTGAAGGTTCCCGAAACCATCCAAAGCCAGGGCCGAGACCTGAGTGCCCCCGGTGCGAGGAACCGTTCCACCGACTCCGGAGCCGAGGGGCGACCAGGCGCTGCCATCCCACTTGGCGACGCAGTTGGCCTTCACCAAGCCCGCGCTGGCGAAGCAGCCGCCGGCATAGACGTTGCCTTTCCTGTCGCAGGCGATGGCGCTGACGTAGGGAGCGCTTCCGTCAGGAAGAGGGGCTCCGCCGAGCCCGAGGCCCAGGGCGGACCAGGCGCTGCCGTCCCACTTGGCGATGTCGTTGGCGCTCACCCCGCCCGCGTTGGTGAAGGAACCGCCTGCATAGAGGTTTCCCGAACTGTCGCAGGCCAGGGCGTCCACAGAGGCAACACTAAAAAGACCAGGCGCTCCGCTCAT
Organism: uncultured bacterium; assembly: GCA_963713735.1. Taxonomy (GTDB): domain Bacteria; phylum Verrucomicrobiota; class Verrucomicrobiia; order Limisphaerales; family UBA8199; genus CAVQND01. The sequence goes on along the minus strand of CAVQND010000016.1, from coordinate 525,963 downwards.
CCCTGAGCCGAGTGCGGACCAGGCGTTGCCGTCCCACTTAGCGATGTTGTTGGCGGTGACGCCGCCGGCATTCGTGAAAGTGCCGCCGGCGTAGAGGTTCCCCGAGGTGTCGCAAGCCAGGGCGTTCACCTCAGCGTCCAACCCTGTCCCGAGGGCGAACCACGCGCTCCCATTCCATCTGGCCACATAGTTGGCGCTTGCCCCGCCCGCGTTGGTGAAGTAGCCGCCTGCATAGAGGTTTCCCGAACTGTCGCAGACCAGCGCACTCACCGGACTGTCCATCCCTGAACCGAGGGCGGACCAAGCGCTCCCATTCCAGTTAGCGATGTTGTTGGCGTTCGTCCCGCCCGCCGTGGTGAAGAGGCCGCCCGCGTAAAGGTTCCCATTGGTGTCGGAGGTTAGGGCTGATACAATGTAATCCACACCCGAGCCCAGGCCGGACCAACTCGTTCCATCCCATTTGGCGATGTTGGCGGCGCCCTCGCCGCCCGTAGTGACGAAAAACCCGCCTGCGTAAAGGTTGCCGCTGGCATCGAAGGCCACTGCGCTTACGGAGGCGCCATTCACAAAAAGGCCCGGGGGACTGCTGAGTGCCGAACCTGCAACCGCACCCGACCAGGCGCTGCCGTTCCATGTCGCAAGCTGGCCGGCGTTCCAGCCACCCAGCGCCCCAAAGCCTTCTCCCGCGTAGAGGGTCCCGGACCTGCCGAAGGCCAGGGCAGACACGCTGCCATTCAGGCCGGAGACCAGAGGAGACCATGTGGCGCCATCCCAAATTGAAATATACCCGTTGAACCACGCGCCCACCCACTTGTCATAACCCCGGAGTTGCATGCCCACGTAGAGCTTCCCGGAACTGTCGAACGCCAAGCTGGTTACTTCGGGCGCGACATAGACATCGGTTTCGACACCGGTGCCGGTCTCCATTTCTTCCAACCCCGAGCCGAGAGCGGACCAGGCGCTCCCATCCCATTGCGCGATATTCGTAGCGTTCACCCCGCCCGCCGTGGTGAAATTACCTCCCGCATACAGGTTGCCGTCGGCGCCGAAGGCCAGGGCATTCACCCAGGGACCCGCTCCCAGAGCGTTCATGCCGCCCAGCCCCGACCCGAGACCGGACCATCCCCATAGGCCCCATTCCCATTTGGCGACGCCGTTGGCGCTTACGCCTCCCGCCGTCGCGAAGTTGCCGCCTGCGTAGAGGTTCCCTGAACCGTCGAACGCCAGGCTGGAGACCCCGCCGTCCATCCCCGAGCCGATGGCATACCAATACGAACTCCCCGCCTCGGCGACACCACCCACAACATAAGTGGCGCCCAAGCCCGGGATTTGCACCGTTTCACTCCAGCCTGCATAGAGGTTCCCATTGGTGTCGAAGGCCAGGGCGTTCACGGAGCCGTTTGTGTCCCCAAATCCGGAGCTAAGGGCCGACCAGGAGCTGCCGTCCCATTTGGCGACGTTGGTGGCGCTGATGTCGCCTGCCGTCGTGAACGTCCCGCCAACATAGAGGTTCCCATTGGTGTCGAACGCCAGAGCATTGACCTGGCCACCAAAGCCCATCCCCGCTCCAAGGGCCGACCACGATTCGCCGTTCCATTTCGCGATCCCATTGGCAATAACCGTGTTGATGTTGGTGAAACTGCCGCCCACATAGACGTTGCCCTCCTTGTCCGGCACGACCGCGTTGATCCGGTTGTCCGCTCCATCCAGACCGCCCATGCTTAGCCAGTTGGCTTCGCTGAAGCCCGGGTCAGTCCGGGCCTGAGCCTCCACTGGAAACCGAACCAGGGTCAACGCTGCCAGCGCAACGTTCAATATTCTCATAGACCGATTGGCCACTGCTTCAGTGTTCGACACGAAGCCTCCGGAATCGGTGGCCCCCGGCCAATAAGCCATCATCCCCCTGAGGCCATTTATTTTACTTTACCCGATCTCGAGACGATAATCAAGCACGTCTGATTATGTTTTGAAGGAACTATGATACACTGATGTTCCGGACCTTTGTCATTCCAGCGAGAGACTCGCCTGGCTCTCGCCGCGGTAAGCCGCATCGACCGGTTTGGGGGCCACCAAGAGCAACCGTTCGTTGGCGACCTGGCCGCTTTGCAGCAGCCAGTTCTGAACCCAGCGGGCGCGAGCGCTCATGAGGGCGCGGTAATCATCGTCGGTCACTTCTATTTGGCCGGCGACTAAGGTTTCCATCAGTTCCGGGGTGGCCTTGTCCAACGCGAGACGATCGGCTTTGGGCAGGTGCTTCTCCGCCGGGCTTTTGCGGACAGCCTTGCCGAGGCTGACCACCAGGGCCAGCGCGCGGCGGTAGAGCGGGGGCTTTGGTTTGGCCGCCGGTTTGGCCGCCGCGGCGCCGCCAGGTTGGTTGGTGATGGCGAGGGCCAGTTGGTTGGTGCGGAGAATGGCGGCGATATTGGTGCCGAATTTGTCGGCAAAGGCCGCGCGCAGAAGCCGGTCGTAATCGTCCGGGGAAAGCTGGAACGTTTCCACGGACTGCGGGGCCTTGCCTTTGGCGGCGAGTTCGCGGAGCCGCCGGGTCTTGAACTGGTCGCGCAGCTTCTGTTTCGCCATGGCCCCGCGGTCGGCCACCGGGTTGATGGCGCCTTCAATTTCAAGATTCAAGGCGGGGCGCCGGGCCAGGGCCTTGGCCAGTTTAGTGAGTTTGTCGGCCTCGCCTGCGACGAGGTTGGTGGTGCCCGGGGAAAACGAGACGAAGCTGAGTTCCTCTCCGCCTCCCACCAGGGCCCCCAGCAGCTTGAAAGGAGAGGCGGCGGTCTTGGTTATCACGTTGACCAGGACCTTGAGAATGATGGGACCGAGGCTGAACTGCGGGTCATCGAGCCGGCCGTGGAGCGGGAGATCGAGTTCGATGCGCCCGTTGCTGTCTTTGAGCAGGGCCACCGCCAGCTTCACGGGGAGGCTGGTGGCGTCGGGACTCTTGTTGCGCGGGCCAAGGGTCAGGTGCTCGAGGTCGATTTTGTTCTCCGCTTTGAGCTCCTTGTCCTCGACGTGGTAGCGCAACAGCGTCGTGAGCCGGCCCTTATTGAGGGGGTGACCCGCGTATTTCTCGAAGTAGGGCGTCAGCGGCGTGAGTTCGGTATTGGCATTGGAAATGACCAGGTCGACGAAGAGGTTCGAGGCCAGCGGATTGACCCGCCCCGCGATGCTAAAGGGCGATTGCTCGCTCACCTTGCCGGCGAGGTCAACCTCGGCCGTGGTATTCAACGCGGAGGAGAGCCCCTTGACTGTGCCGCTGAGTTCCTGGATGCCGACGCTGGCGCGCGGCTGGATCGATTCATCGATAAAGCCGAACGCGGCTCGGTCGAGCCGGACCAGGCCGACCTGGACCGGGATGGCCTGGGCGCCGGGTTGGGTGGAAATCGCGCCCCGGGCGGGTTGCGGGGCGGCGTTTGTGGCCGGGGCGCCGGCAGGCTTGAGGATGAGCGCCAGGTTCGCCTGGTGGTCCACGCGAATGAGCAGCGTCGTTTTCGGGGCGACCCACTGCACTTCCGCGACTTTAATCCGGGTAGGCCCCAGACTGCAATCGATGCCCGTCACCGCCAGTTGGTCCCAGCGCGCCAGCTCGTTGAAAGCGACCTCGTCGGTGCACAGGAAGTTGGTCAGCCACAAATCGCCTGTGAACCCAACGCGCGGCTCGACGGTTGCGGCCGGCTGATAACGGAGGTGGCCGTGGGCGCCGAGGGCGCCGCTGACCATGCCCACCTGCAGGAATTGGTCGAGCCAGGACTGAAAGGGAGGGAGGTCAAGATTGGTGAGTCCCAGAGTGAAATCCGCTGACGGCGGCGCGAGCCGCGCCACTCCTTGCGCGTCGAACGTGGCCGTTTCATTCAGGCGCCCGGAGAGGGCGGCGTTCAAGGGGGCGCTGCCGGGCGTGCTCAGGCCCTTGAGGTTGAGCGCCAGTTGGTCCAGCAGGAGCGTGGCTGGTTTCGGGAGAGAGCGATCCTCGACTTTGACGGTGTAATCATTCAGCGCGATTTCATCGATGCTCACAGTCCAGCCGTTCGTCTGGGCGGGCGGCGAGGCGGCGGTGCCACCGCTCGTGTCATTCGCGCGGCTGGGGACGAGCAAACCCAGCAGGTTGAGCGAGCCGTCCGGCTCGCGGCGGGCGAGGAGGGAGCCGCCGCTGATTTTCAGCAAGCCGACGCGCGCGCGCCGCTCCTCGAGGCTGGCATCAACGTGCGCCAGCCCAAACTCGGCGATGCGCGTGACGGTTTCATCGACGCCAGGCGCCTTGATTTCGAGGCCGGTAAGCTGGAGAGTCAGATTGGATACTTCGGCGCGAAGCTCGTTCGTGAGGGGCGCAAAATGATAAGGCACCGTCAGGGCCAACTTGCCGTCCGTAATCTGCCCCCGGAAAAAATCTTCCGCGTAGGGCAGATATTTCTTCACGTCGGCCGCCCTAACCCTCACCTGGCCGGCGGAACGGACGGGATTGATGGAGACCGTGCCGGCGCCCTCGACCGTTTCCGCCGCCTCGGTGGCAATGTGGAACGAGTAAGCGGCGTCGGCATCCGCTTTCGTGGTGAAGCGCTTTAGGCTTACCGTGAGGGGCTTGAGCTCGGTGCGGAACGGCGCCCGGCGGGTCAGGTCCTCGAGAGTTACGTCGGTGTCCTGGATGGCGAAGTCATCCACGCTCACGGTCCAGGGCGGCAGCTCGGTGGCCGGGGAAACAGGGGAGTTGGTTGCGGGAGAGAGGGCATTGGTGGAGGGAGAAGCCAGCGTCAGGAGTTCGAGGAGGTTCAGGCGCCCGTTCTTCTGGAGCCGGGCCAGGACCATCGCCTCGGAGACCTTCACCGCCCCGAGTCGCGCCGCGCGTTGGCGCCAGTTCAGTTCGCCTCGTTGCACGTCAAAGCCTCGCACGCCGGCCACCGTTTCACCGGTTTTGGGGTCCTGGAGTTGCATCTGCTCCACGTGAACGGCGCCGTTGGTGACCACGAGGTCCATGCCGTTGGTGCCCGCCTCGAAACGGTAGCTGAGTCGGAGGTTGGCGAGGCCATTGGTGAGCAGCGCCTTGGTAAAATCCTCCAGATACGGCTGGTAACGGCTGAGTTTCACGCCGGTCACCTCGAGGCGGCCCCGCGAGCGGAGCGGCTGGACCGTCAGGTCGCCGGCCCAGGTGACGCTCCGCCCCGCATCACTTTCGGCCTGGAACGAATACGGGGTGTCCGAGTTTGGGTGGGTGGTGAACCGAGTCAAACTCCAGGTTGATTGGACGGTACTCAGTGCGGAAAAGAGGTACGCCGGGTCCGGTCTTCGAGCGCGACAAATCCGTTCGTGATTTGGAGGTGGAAGATGTTGACCCGCGGGATGCCGGCCTTCCGCGCTGGGGGCGGGGGAGCAGGGTTCGTGGGCGACTCGAACATGTTGGCGAAGTTCAGTCGTCCGTCTTTGAACAAGATTACCTCGCCGAAGGGTTTGACGAGCCGGATTTCCTTGAAGGTCCACGCCCACCGGAACAGCGAGGAGGCTTGGAAGTTGATGTAAAGCTCGTCCCAGGAGGCAAAGGGGCGGCCAGTCGGCTCCGTAAGCGCCAGGCCGCGAATCGTGAGGGACAGGGCGAGCGGATTGAACTTTACGTGGCGGACGGCGACCTGGCGTTTGGTGATGGCCGGCAAACGCTTGAGCATTTGCCACTTGATAACCGGCGGCAGCACGAAAAAGCCAGCGAGGGTATAGACCAGAAACGCCGCCGCGGCCCAGACCAGCCGTTTGCGCCAGCGCGAGCGTTTGATGGCGGACAAACTTGGAAGGTTCATAGCATCGGGCTTAGATCATTTTGCCGCCTCGGGGGCGCTGGCCGGAGCGCCGCCCGGCGCCCGGGGGCCGAGGGGCGCCTTCTCAACCCGGACGGACTTCGCCTCGCCCATTCGCCCATTGCTCCACTCATAGATATACCCCAGCTTATTGAGCAGGAGATAGGCGGCGATGAGCAGGATGACCACGACAATCACCTTGGGCCACGGACTCTTCTTTTCGGCGAAGGGATCGACGAGATCGCGCTGGGAGCCGGGGGGCAAGGCAGCGACGGCGGTGAGCGCGCCTCCGAAGGGCACGTTCATCCTGGCCTTGGCGTTGACGGCCCAGCCGTTGGCGTCGAGGATCGGGCCGAGATTGCGGCGGCGCAGTTTGAGATACGCCATGACCATCGAGGGCACGGAAATCGCCAGGAGGATGGCCAGAATCGCCAGTGGGATCTGCCACCAAACGAGCCCTGCGATGCGGCCAAAAATGCCTCCGAAGGCCGCCAGCAAAGTGGTCAAAACCAGGCCGATAGCGGCGAGTGTTCCGGTGTTGATTTTCTGTTTGGGCGGCTCGGGCGGTTTGGGCAGTGGTCCGCCGGTGATGGCCGCGGCTGCCGCCGCCAGCCTGGCATCCACGGCTGCCTCGGCTGTGGCAGCGCGCTTGGCGACCTGTTCTTCGATCAGCCGCACGAGCTTTTTGTAAGGCGCAAAAAACGCCTGCCGGATGCTGATCGGGTTGTCGATGATCCTGGTGATCGTGGCATCCCAATCGCGGCCCTTGGTGTCAAAGAAAATGCCGTTGCGGCCGACCATGAGGTTGTCCGAGTCGCCGCCCGTGAAAGCGGCCACGATCTGCATCTTTTCGCCTGTGCCTTTGCGGAAGCAGTCGCAGTAGGCAAGGTAGGTGCCGGCCAGGCCGGCCATGGCGGCGTGCCTGGCTGCATCCTCCACGTTCAGGCACAAATCGCAGCTTCGCTGATCCAGGTAGAGCGTCCCCGCTTGGAAGATAGCCTTCCGCTTGCGCCCGTAGAAATCCCGGAAAGAGACGAAGTTGTGACAGAGCTGGATGAGGTCGCGGTGGTAGCGCACCAGCCGGTTGAGGCCGACCACGGCCACGGCATTGCCTTCCTCGGCTTTGTCTTTGGAGATGAGCGCGGTGAGCGTCTCTTTCGCCTTGCTGGCGAGGATTTCCCGCACGCGCTCGAGCCCGATTTTCTCCACCGCTCCGCCTGCCTTGGTCTTGCACCACGCCTCGTAAGGCCCCAGCTTGGCGACCAGCGTGGCCCAGTCGCCCTCGGTGAGGCTGGCCTTGTCGCCCAGCAGCGGCTTGACCGCGTCCACCCGCAGCGTCGCCACCACGCCTGCCCAGGCGGGGTTGATTCCCTCGCCCAGGGGCAGCGGCGTTCTCGGCCCCGATGCGAGCCAGCGGAAACCCGGCGATCTCGGCCGAGGCGACGGTAAGGTCTTTGGCTGCCAGGACTCACAAAGTCCTTCTCTTCGCGGTTCAGCGCGCTCAACGCTCGTGGATCGAACGCCGCCAAGCGGCAGCGGGCGAAGTAGTCGTCCACCTTGGCCTTGGCGGCCCGGACGGCCGCCGCCGCCAGCGGAGTGGCCAGCCCCAGCGGGAGCATCGTGGTGTCTCCCTCCGCCTGCTTCCACCAGTCAGAGTAGGCAGACGCGTCCTTGAAGAACTGGTCCACCTTGGCTTGACCGACGCCGGGCTTGCCGCTGGCATCGGTGTCCGCCCCGCAACAAGCAATGATGTCATTGATTACGGCCTGGCCGCTTTCGTCCGCGGCCGAGTCGGCGGGCACGATCCCGTCGCCGTTGAATGGTTTGGCCGCCAGGGTTTGGGCGGCAGCGGCCGCTTCCTCGATAGAGATGGCGTCGGACTCGGCTTTGCCCAGGACATCGCCGGGCGAAGGCGGCAATCGCTTTGCCTTCAGGGGTAGAATCGTTCACTGCGGCCACGGGCAGTGTCGGCGCGCCCTTGAGGAGGTCATCGGGGTTCTTGAGCAGGCTGCCCGCCCATTTGACCGCGGCAATCAGTTCCGGCGCGCGAATGCGGCCGTCCTTGTCAGTATCGATCAGGTCGAGGGTTGTCTTGTCGAATTCCAGCCCCGAGGTGGGGCAGGCCAGGGCCACCCAGAGTTTGAGGTCCAGTTGATCCAGTGCCAGGAGGTCGGCGCCGGTCTCCAGCTTCACCTGGTCAACGCCTCCCGCGCGGAAGAACCGCCACTGTCTAGCCGAGGCTGGAGAGTTTGCCATAAGGGAATCCTCGAACCTCGTGCCCTCGTGTTCCAGGCTTAGAACTTGTATTTGAGGGCCGACACCAGCTTGAACGTCGTTCTTGAGCCGGCCAGGAGCGGGGTCACTGTGGTACCAGTCCTGAAGATAGACCAGCAGACTGAACTTCTTGGACATAGCCGTCTCAACGCCCGCCTCGGAGATCACGAGGTAGTTGCTGAAGTCGTCAACCTGGGGCAGAAACTCGACCGATTCATAGATTCTGGCGACGGCGGTGAGCTTGTGCTCGAACCGTTCGGCAAAGCGCAAGGTCATGTAGCTGTGATGCGGGCCGTCGTGGTCCTGTTCATAAATATACCCGGGACCAAACTCGCCACGAAACGTTGTATTGGTCGCCTTGATGAGGTAATAGCCGACACCGGGCCCGACCGTCAAACGATAATCAATATCCGCAACCCCATCATGCAAACCATCCACCCGGAGGTAGCCATAAAACCGCTGCGAAAACAGGCGGTTATATTGGCCAAATGCCTCCGCTTGCTCGGCGTTCCGGACGCCGTTGTTCTCCCCATAGACGCCACCCGCGCCGAGGTCGAGTTCATTTAACTCCCATTTCTTGACGCCTAGCAGATTGGCGGTGCCCAGCAGCGTTTTGCTGTTGCCGCGCGTAAGCGTAAGTCCTGCCGATGCGCTGACGTCCCAGGCCGTTGGTTTGGGCGCGGCATTAGTAACACCGGCGTTATCCGCGAAAGCCGTCGCAGCGGTTAGACAGAATGCATAAAAGGTGATCCGGACGTGTCGTAGTTTCATAGGTCTTGTATTATAGTTGTGTTTGTTTACGGTCTGCAGGTCGGGTGGTTGTGCCCGACCATGCGAAGTGTAACGCGATCAGGCCGGTCTTGACAATTCGCGCGTAACCTGCTCCAGCCCATCAGCGCCGCCCTCTGCTCGCGGCAAGGCAGCCGGCGCTGGGTGCGCTAGGGGGAAAAAGTGGTCGAACCTATGGGCGGGCCGGGAGAGGCCCAGCGGCTCGACCCCGCATTCAGGTCTGGAAGCCTTTAGTGGGGTGTCACTGGGCGCAACTCGGGCTTCGGTGGCGCGGGGGCCACTCTGCGCATGGTCTCCGGGTCGGCCCTCTCGGCCTGCCCCCAAACGACGGCGGCGCGCTGGTTGAGCTTCTCGGCTTCGGCCTTTTCAGTGGCCGCAGCCTGCCCGAGGGTCTGCGCCTCGGCGGCCTGCGCGCTGGCATCGGTCTGAAGGGAGGCGGCGACACTCGCCTGGTCTTTCAACTGGGCGGCGCCCTTCAATAATTCCTCCGCGTTATGCTTGCATTGGGCGGCCTTTAGCTCCGTGTTGCGCGCGTCGACGAACTTGCGGTAGGCCTCGGTCCAGGCCTTGCGCGCCGAGAACCGCAAGAAGCAGGCCCGCTCTTTGTTGGCATCCTTGAGCAGTTGGAGGGCACGCAAATTCAGAAGGTGCCCCTCGCGCTCGGCGGCTGTGGCCGCGGCTTCATCGTCGGCGGCGGCTTGAAGCTTCACTGCGACGTTGCTGCGCAGTTTCTGGGCTAGCGCCTCCTTCTGTTTTCCCGCCGCAAGGAGTTGCTCCGCCTCTGCGTTCTGTGCCATGCAGACGCCGCCTGCGGCCGTGACAAAGAGCGCAAGAGCCACCACGGCTGGCAGGCCAACCGTTGATGTCTGACGCAAGACTACCGAAAACTGATAGTTTTTGGCTTTCATGCGGCCAACATAGCAAAAGCAGAGGATGCGTCAACGGGAAAGTCAGCAGGTCAAATCCCCCCCAATTACCCACAAAGTCTGTTAGATCGCCAGGATTACGACTCGAGACTCCCCTGATAAGCACTGACTTCTGCTGCGCCTTCGATAGCTTCAGGGGAGTCAGCTCCCGGATGGCTGCCTGGAAAGGCAGCGGCGTCAGGCTGGGCCAGGCGCGACTCCAGGAGTCTTGTGACCAACTGGCGGCATTCCTCGCGCAACCGCTTCAACTTCTTGCGATAGCCCATCAAAAGGCCCGCGAAGGCCACCAGGCAAATCAGCGATGCCAGACCAATCTCGCAAAAAACCCTGATGCCGGGGCAAGACCCGTCGTAGGGAAAATCGTTATGCAACGTCGCTCCACAAGCAGCGCCAACTATCGCCAGCAAGGGGAACAGGGCGAGCACCGATGTGAAGCGTTGCACACATCGCCTGTCACGCTCAACCCGTGCAATGCGCTCCTCCATTTTGCGGCATTCATCACTGCCGTCATGACGAATGGGGTGCCTCAAAAACGACGTGTCTCTTTCGTGCTCGCCTATAATGGCTAACGAATCTTGGAAGTCCGGGCGGCGGCCTGTGCCGTTTTCGCCCGTTTAGTTTTCATCCCGCAAGGATAACCGGGACAACGTGCGGCAGCAATTATGGGGATAACCGTAGGGTGTTTCCCCCATCGGGGGAGAGTCCCGAACTCCACGAAGAACGGGTTGGCAGGCGAACAAGCCTGGAGCGGAGCGAACCACCTGATGGTGGATGTCGGGCTAGCGGATCGTTATTGCAAATATTCGCCTGGAGACTTACTCTGGCTCCATGCACTTCAAGCTAATGCCCGTGGAGATGGGCAATTGTCGTGACCTGCTTGGGGTTGCACATAAGCAATGCTGAGGAGAGGCTTTGGATTCCTGCGAAGATCAACGGCAAGCCTGCACGACTCGCGTTCGATACTGGGGCTGACGGCGCGGTCCTCTGGCGGGCGGCGGCGCAGAGGTTTGGTTTGAAGTTCACTGCTCCCCGAACTAATGCGCTGCTCCCGCCCGGTAAAATCCCATTGGGGGAAACGGAGGAATGCACGCTGAGGTTGTGGCGAACCAGCGTCCGGGCTCAACTTTGCGTTGCGGATATGCCGGATTACCTGCACGTGGATCTTGAAGATGATGGAGTTATAGGTTGGGGCTGTGTCGTCAGCAACATCATCCACATTGACGCCGCTCGGCACCGCGTGACTTTCCTCGATAGACTGCCTAAAAAAGTCGAGACGTGGGCCAGGCTTTCTCTGTGCACAAACTCCGCGTGCCTGGACCTGGAGCTATCCCAGGGCGACAAAACAAATGAAATCCTGGCTGTGGATACGGGAGATACCGTGGGCGTCGCACTGCATCCGCACAAATGGCGTGAGTGGAAAGCGTTGTATCCAAAGCAGCCGCTGACGCTGCACGCCTATTTCATGCCTGCCTCCGGTTTAGTGGTGAAAGAAGAAGCCTGGGCCAACGTACTGTTTCTCAGGCCCTTGATCCTAACCGATGTGCCCGTCACTGAGGCGTCTCCAACCCAAGTAACTTTGGGTTCACCACGTTTCGGCGCCTCGCTTGGAATCGCGGCCCTCAAGCGTTTGGATTTCATCGTGGACGGCGTTCGTGGGGTGGCTTATCTGCGACCTAAAACGACGTGGCCTCCTGCGTACGAGCACAACCGTTTAGGTGCGGTTTTTGTGCCGGCCAACTCCGAAAGCGATAGCTTGGTGGCTCAAGTATTGGACGGCAGCCCGGCCTACGAGGCAGGAGTGCGCAACGGCGACGTGCTTTTGAGCATTGGCAGACTCGATGTCTCACACTGGCGGACGGATCCCAAGCTTCGTCCAAACAGAGCGTTTTATGAGCGTCCTGCGGGCACCAGACTCGACCTCACTTTGAAGCGCGGCAGCGAGACGTTCAAGAAGACCGTCATTTTACGGCAAATCCTCGCGCCGGAGCGTAGGAAGCCTTAGACAGGCTGTGGGCATGGACAACATGAGCTTATCGCCAAACCGTTTAAATGGGGATTTGCCGGTCGTGGATTTCGAGATACCACCGGAGATCCGGCCTTAGCGCACGCACCTTCTGCGGTCACGATAGATCGAAGCCATGGGCCGTTTGCAGATTGGGCTGCTCTGTTCCGTGGCCGAGGGCATCTGTCCTGGCGGCAGACCGCCCGGGCTTTTCACACTGGTTGGGAGGCGGTGTATCGTTCGGTCGAGTGGTTTGTGCAGCAGTGGTTGGCACACCGTAAGCTCGAAGGGGTCCAGGCCATCGGCACAGGCGAGCCTGGGCGCGGCAGGCCGGCCGAGAATTGCGCCCCTGCGCCCCGCACCCGCAACTTCTCCCTCGCTGGTTTTCTCACGTCGCGGCCGGTCCCCGTTCTTGAGTTGATCCTGAACCCACCCTGAAGTCGCACAAGTTCCTCTCGATTGGGATTGATTTCGGCGGGGAGAAAGGGGTATTCCAATGCCCGGTACTCGTGAACTTGCACATAGGCATGGGAGACCCCCGATGGCTGAGCCTGCTGGCGCCGCTTATCACTGCGGTCAGCCTGGTCGTGCGGGCGGATGACGCGCGGCTCAACGAATTCATGGCCTCGAACCAAGGCGGAATTCGCGACGAAGATGGGAATACGTCCGACTGGATTGAGACTCTGCAATCCGGGGGCGACCACCGTTGACTTGGGAGGCTGGTATTTGACCGACAAAGCGAACAATCCGGCGAAGTGGCAATTCCCCAGCCTCCCGCTGCCGGCAGGCCCCTATTTCATCGTGTTCGCCTCGGGCATCAACTTTCTGGCCGCCCCGCTCTTGAGCCGAGCCGGGGGCGCGATCACCTCGGGCTGCACCCTGACTCTGACTTCGCAGACGCTCGAGCCCAACAGCCGCATCTACTACACGCTGGACGGGACGGACCCTCGATTGCCGGGCGGCACGGCCTCGAGCGCGGCCCTCTCCGCTCTCAATACGGCGACCATTACGCTGACCACCAACACACAGGTCTTTGCTCGCAACTGGAACGCCAACCACCACAACCTGACGGGCCCGGGCAATCCGCCGCTCTCCAGTCCATGGTCAGGTCCGGCCAGGGCTTCGTTCTATAGTCCGCCCCGCTTCCAATCGATCGCCGCCCTGCCCGACGGCAGCGTTCGGCTGGCCATCTCCTGCCAGGCGGGTCTCTCTTGTTCCCTCGAAGTCTCCGCCGACCTGACGACGTGGCTGAGCCTGACCAACTTCGATGATCCCGCCGGGGTTCTCCAATTCCTCGACGATTCGGCGACCGGCAACGCCGCGCGGTTTTATCGCGCGCAACAGTAGGCGGACCGGCTATAATGACCCCGCTATTACGACTATGACAGCTCTGCAACCCATCACCCTTGCGGCACGGCCAGTGACAGAGTGGCCGAAACGGGCTCCGTTCCCTGACTGTAGGAGACGACGTAAGGAGTCTCTGATCAATGGCCTCCGAGGGGAGCAGGCGTTCGCTCTGCCCAAAAATCAATCAGAGACTCCTTACGTCGTCTCCTACAATGGTTTGCGGAGAACTTTGCCGCTGGTCCTGACCCTTGCGGCCTTGCTCGCCGCTTCGCGCGTCTCCTTCGCGGCCCCGCCGGCCCTCACCCTGGACCGCCAGGCGAACTGGCTGGTCATCCGCGGCGCCCAAATTCCCGCCGGCGAAATCCGCATCAACTACCTGGAGGCCTACTGCCGGGCAGGCTCCACGGAGGCGGATTGGGTCAAAGACACCGTGGTCCAACACACCAACGAATTCGTTTCCCTGAGCGCCGACAAGACAGTGCTGCGCTTGCGCGACACGCTGGCGGACGGCGTGACGGTCGAGCACACGATCACCGCCGGGGATGACGAAGTGGATTTCCGCCTCGTCGCGCACAACCCCACCGCCCGCCGTTCCGAGGCGCATTGGGCCCAGCCGTGCGTGCGCCTCGGCCCGTTCACAGGCCACAGTCCCGATTTGAGCCAGGGCGACCTTGACGATTACTTGCCCAAGTGCTTCATCTTTTTGGACGGCCGGCTCACGCGGATGCCCACCCGGGATTGGGCCACCCAAGCCCGCTATACACCCGGCCAGGTTTGGTGCCCGCCGCACGTGCCGCGCACCGACGTTAACCCTCGGCCCGCTGAGCAAACTCGTGCCCGGCAACGGCCTGATCGGCTGCTTCAGCGGCGACGAAAAACTCATCTTCGCCACCGCCTGGGAGCCTTACCAGGAGTTGTTTCAAGGGATCGCGCGCTGCCTGCACTCCGACTTCCGGCTGGGCGGACTGGGCCCCCTGGAAACGCGCTACATTCGGGGCAAGATCTACCTGGTGCCCAACGATGTTGCCAGGCTGCTCAAGCGTTACGAAAAAGACTTCCCCGGACAGACAATCAAATGACAAGAATATTGTTGGCCAGTTTAATGGCGGCGGCAGTGGCCCTGTGCGGTTGTTCGTTCAAGCGCATCGCCGCCAATAAAATCGGGGATGCCTTCGCCGGCAGCGGCGGCACGTTCGCCTCCGACGACGATCCGGACCTCGTTCGGGCGGCGGCCCCCTTTAGCCTCAAGCTCGTCGAGAGCCTGCTGGCCGAAACCCCGCGCCATGAGGGCTTGCTCCTGGCCGCGGCGAGCGGTTTTACCCAATTCGCCTACGCCTTCGTGCAACAGGATTCAGAGGAAGCGGAGGACAAGGACCTGGCGGCGGCGGAGGCCCTGCGCGGGCGGGCGCGGCGGCTTTATTTGCGGGCGCGCGATTACGGCCTGCGCGGGCTCGAGGTCCGGCATCGCGGCTTCGGCGCCGCCCTGCGCGCCGCCCCGAAAAAGACGGTCCGCCTGGCCACGGTCAAGGACGTGCCGCTGCTCTACTGGACCGGCGCCGCCTGGGCCGCCGCCATCTCCGACTCCAAAGACAACCCGGACTTGATTGCCGACCTGCCGGTCGTCGAGGCCATGATGGAGCGCGCGCTGGAACTGGACGAGCGGTTCGGCGACGGGGCCCTTCATTGCTTCTTCATCGCCTACGAGATGAGCCGCCCGGCAGGCGACCGGCGATGCCGCCGAGCGGGCCAGGCGCCATTTCGACCGGGCGATAGCGCTGAGCGGCGGCGGGCTGGCTGCACCCTGGGTTGCCCTGGCCGAGGAGGTCTGCGTGCAGAAGCAGGACCTCAAGGGATTCCGGGCGGCGTTGGAAAAGGCGCTGGCGGTGGATGCGGACGCGAAGCCGGAATGGCGCCTGGTGAACCTGGTGATGCAACGCCGCGCCAAGTGGCTCCTGGGCCGCGCGGACCAACTCTTTCTTAAGACCGACAACCCGGCCCAATAGGCCCGCCCCTTCCCGGCCGCAACGCAATATTATGAATCACTTGAATCTTCGGAGCCGTCTCACTGCCGCCCTGGCCCTGGTCCTGTCCCTGGTGACGGGCGGATTGTCGGGCGCCCAAAAGCCAATCAACCTGAAACTGGGCACGCTGGCGCCCAGCGGCAGCACCTATCACAAGAGCCTCCAGGCGATGGGTGAAAAATGGCGCAACGCCACCGGGGGCGCCGTGCGGCTGACCATCTACGCCGGCGGCACTCAGGGCAGCGAATCCGACATGGTGGGCCTCATGCAAACCGGCAGTCTGGATGCCGGTCTGCTCACCGCCGTCGGGCTCTCCGAGATCGAACCCGGCGTGTCCGGCCTCCAAAACATGCCGATGTCTTTCCGCACGCTCGAGGAAGTGGACTATGTGGGCGAAAAACTGCGGCCCCTGCTGGAAAAACGTCTCGCCGCCAAAGGCTACGCCGTCCTGTTCTGGTGTGACTCCGGCTGGGTGCGTTTCTTTACCACCGCCCCGGTCCTCCACCCGGCCGATCTGAAGAAGCTCAAGATTTTTTCCTGGGCGGGAGATACCCACCAGTACGACATTTGGAAGGCGGCCGGCTTCAACCCCGTATCCCTGGAAACCGCAGGCGTCCTGCAGGGCTTTTTGTCCGGCACCATCAGCGCGATTGACACGCCCCCGCTCTTCGCCCTGGCCAGCCAGATCGACGGCCAGGCCAGGCACATGCTGCGAACTCAACTGGGCGCCTCTGGTCGGCGCCATGGTCGTCCGCGCCAAATCCTGGGACCGCGTCCCGGCCGAGAGCCGGCCAACCCTGCTCGAGGCCGCCACGGAAGCCGGCCGGCACGTCAAGGCCGAGGGCCGCGCGGAGAACGACAGGGCCGTGCAGGCCATGGTCAAACGCGGCTTGCACGTGCAGAAGGTCAGCCCGGAGGTCGAGCGAAGAATGGCGCGCCGAGGCGGACAAAGTCCAGGCCCTGCTCCGCGGAGAAATCGTCCCCGTGGATGTGTACGACGAGGTGCAGCGGCTGCTCAGAGAATTCCGGGCCGCGGGCGGCGGAAAGCCCAAATGAACGACGGCCCCCGCTCGACCCCGCCGCTGCGAAGTCCCGCTTTGGTTGGGTGCGCCAGGCCGAGAACATCCTGCTCATCGTGCCGCTTTCGGCGATGATGCTGCTGCCGGTGGTGGAAATCCTGCTTCGCTCGCTCTTCAAAACCGGCATCTCCGGTTCCAGCACGATCGTGCAGCATCTGACGCTCATCGTGGGGATGCTCGGCGGCGCTGTGGCGGCCCGGGATGAGCGCCTGCTGGCCCTTTCGCCGGCGCAGACACTGCTCAAGGGGCGGGCCAAGACGGCCGCGCGGATTTTCAGCAGCGGTTTCGCCGCCGCCATCAGCGCGTTCCTCTGCGTGGCCAGCCTCCAATACGTGCTGGACGTCCGGCCGCTAGGCAAGCTCCTGGTCTATGGCCTCCCGGTTTGGGTGGTTCAGATGATCCTGCCGGCGGGCTTCGGGGTGGTGGCTTGCCGGCTGGTGTGGCATGCCTCCGCGCGATGGGGCGGGCGCAGCCTGGCGCTCGCGCTCGGACTGGCTCTTCGCCGGACTCGCCCTCTGGTCGCCCGGCTCCCCCGAACGCTGGCTCATCCCCGCCCTGGTGGTCGCTGGCCGTGGCGACCTTCCTCGGGGCGCCCGTGTTCACCGCCCTGGGCGGGGCCGCGTTGATCCTCTTCTGGGGACATGGCGAGCCGATCCAGTCCGTGCCCTTGAAGCATTACAGCCTGACCACGAACGACCTGCTGCCGAGCATCCCGATTTTCACGCTGGCGGGCTATTTCCTGGCCGAGAGCGGGGCCTCCAAACGCCTGGTGCGGGTCTTCCAGGCCCTGGTGGGACAACTCCGCGGCGGCCCGGCCATCGTGACCGCGCTGGTCTGCGCCTTCTTCACCTCCTTCACCGGCGCCTCGGGAGTCACCATCCTGGCGCTGGGAGGGGTGCTGATGCCGGTGCTGCTCGCGGCCCGCTACTCGGAGCGCAACGCCCTGGGCCTGCTCACCGGCGCCGGTTCCCTGGGCATGCTCTTCCCACCCTGCCTGCCGTTGATCCTCTATGCCGTCGTGGCCAACCAGAGCGGGCATGCCAATTTGACTATCAAAGCAGATGTTCCTCGGCGGCATTGGGCCGGGCATCCTTCTCGTCCTGCTCACCTCCTGGTGGGGCATTCGCCAGGGGCCCAAGGAGGCCGCCTATCGCCCGGTCTTTCGCTGGCCCGAGGCCCGGGCAGCCCTCTGGGATGCCAAGTGGGAATTGCTCATCCCGGTCGTGGCCCTGGTTTCCCTCTTTAGAGTCTCAACCACGGTGGAAGCCGCCGCCGTCACCGCCACTTACGCCCTGCTCGTGGCGACCGTCATCCATCGCGATCTCCATCCCTTCAAAGACCTGCCGCGCGTCATCACCCAGTGCGGACTGCTCGTGGGAGGCGTGTTGCTCATCCTGGGCGTCGCGCTGGGCTTCACTCATTACCTGGTTGACGCCCAGGTGCCCGACAAGTTGGTCCAATGGGCGACCGGCGCCGTCGCCTCCAAGTGGCTCTTCCTTCTCGGCTTGAACCTGATCCTGCTGGTCGTGGGCGGCCTGGTCGAGATTTATGCCGCCATCATCGTGGTCGTGCCGCTGCTCGTGCCCCTGGGGGTCGCCTTCGGCATGGACCCCATCCATCTTGGAATCATCTTCCTGGCCAACATGGAATTGGGTTTCCTGGCCCCGCCGGTCGGCCTGAACTTGCTCCTGGCCTCCTACCGCTTCAACAAGCCGATGGCCGAGGTCACTCGGGCTACCTTCCCCATGCTCCTGGTCCTGCTGCTCGGCGTCCTGCTCATTACCTACTTTCCCCCCCTGACCACCCTGCTGCCCATGCTGGCAAGATAAATGTATGATTTGGCCCGCCGATTACCATTTGCACACGCCGCTCTGCCGCCATGCCAGGGGGCAGCCCACCGAACTGGCGGCCCAAGCCGCCAAGCTCGGCTTTCGGGAGATCGGCTTCTCCGATCACAGTCCCATGCCCCGGGACGATTTCGACGACTGGCGCATGAGAGCGGCGGAGTCGACGAGTATGTGGGCCTGGTGGCCGCCGCGCGCCGGGCCCAGCCCCAGCTCGAAATCAAGCTCGCCCTCGAGGTGGACTACCTGCCCGAGACCGAAGACTGGATTCGGGATTTGGCCGCGCGCTATTCCTGGGATTACCTGATCGGCTCAGTCCATTATCTTTGGGGCGGATGGGCCATCGACAACCCGCGCCAGATGTCGGCCTGGAAGGAACATGATCCCCTGGAAATCTGGACCCTTTATTTCGAGCGCCTGGCGATGGCGGCGGAATCCGGCCTCTTCGACATCATCGGCCACGCAGACCTCTGCAAGAAGTTCTGCTTCTATCCCAAGCAGGACTGCGCGCCGCTCTACAACCGCTTCCTGCAAGCCGCCCGGTGCCACGGGACGGCCATGGAACTGAACACCGCCGGCCTGCGCAAAGATTGCCGCGAAATTTACCCCAGCCCCCGGTTCGTGCAATTGGCCGCCGCGGCGGGCGTGCCCATTACCTTCGGCTCCGACGCCCACGCGCCGGAGGAAGTCGGGCTGCACTTTGCCGCGGCGGTGCAAACCGCCCTCGACGCCGGTTATACCCATTACTGCCGCTTCACTGGCCGGCGGCGGCAAATGACAAGAATATAGGTCAACGGGCCCGCCGGACCACGGGATCAGGCCGGATGTTTCTTAGCCTAAGAGCGGCACTGGGCTGCCGACGCTGCGTAGCGCAGGTTTCCAACCTGCCGTATCGCCGACTTCCAGTCGGCAGGCTGCACCTGCTTGGGAGCATCTGCGGATTGGAAATCCGCGATACAGCAGGCTAGAAGCCTGCGCTACGCCTTCCGGTTGGCAAAACCCGTGAAGTTTCCAGGGTAGCAGGGCTGGTCTAAACTCTGGCCGCACAGAGAGGGCCAAGCTGGCAGCTCTGAAGTCCGAAGGCCGAGGGCCGAATCCGAAGGATTTCGGATTTCGGGTCCTTGCCGCGCGCAATGTCTGGATACCGCTGAACGGCGATCTGAAAGGCTTGTGGTCTTGTGGTCGCGCCAAACCTCGGCTATGGTGCCCCGGTTAGCTCATTACGCTTATGACACTGACTGAGAAGCTACTCGCCCGCGCCGCCGGCAAGGCGCGCGTCCAGGCCGGAGACAGTATCTGGGTAAAGGCCGACGTGCTCATGACGCACGACGTCTGCGGGCCGGGCACCATCGGCGTGTTCAAGCGCGAATTCGGCGCCAACGCCCGTGTCTGGGACCCCAACAAGGTGGTCATCATCCCGGACCATTACATTTTTACCGCCGACGCCAAGTCGAACCGGAACGTGGACATCCTGCGCGATTTTGTCAGGGAACAGGGCATCAGGTATTTCTACGATGTGATTGACGACCCGCGCGGGCATTGGGTGTTCGACCCTGCCAAGGGTCCATTCCGGCGCCAGCACGGCGCCGCGCTATGCCGGGGTATGCCACACCGCCTTGCCTGAAAAGGGCCACACCCGCCCCGGCGAGATCCTCTTGGGCACTGACTCCCACACCTGCATGGCCGGCGCCTTCAATGAATTCGCCACCGGCATCGGCAACACCGACGCCGGGTTTGTGCTGGGCACCGGCAAACTGCTGCTCAAGGCGCCGGAGACGATGCATTTCCGGCTCGAGGGCGAACTTTCGCCCGGGGTGATGGCCAAGGACATCATCCTGCACTGCATCGGGGAGATCGGCCTGGACGGCGCGACCTACCGGGCCCTGCAATTCGACGGACCCGGAGCTTTGGCCCTGAGCCTGGACGACCGCATGACCATCGCCAATATGGCCATCGAGTGCGGCGGCAAGAACGGGATCTTCGAATTCGATGCCAAAACCCAGGCCTTTGTCGAGCACCGCTGCAAGCTCAATGGCACCAAGACCGCCTACGAGCCGGTGACGCGCGACCGCAAGGAAAAGTTCGTCTATGAGACGGTCCTCGATCTCTCCAGGCTCGAACCGACCGTCGCCTGCCACCCGGACCCGGCGCAGCGCAAGCTGGCCAAAGAACTGGGCCATATCAAGCTGGACCGTGCATACGTCGGCTCCTGCACCGGCGGCAAGACCAGCGATTTCATCGAGGTCGCCCGGGTCCTCCGGGGCAAACGGGTCGCCATCGATACCTTTGGCGTGCCGGCCACGCCGGAAATTGTCCATGACCTGCAGACGGCGCGGTGGGGCGACCAAACCATTTGGGAGGTCCTTGTCGCCGCAGGGGTGCAGATGACTGAGAACGCCGGTTGCGCCGCCTGCCTGGGAGGTCCGGTGGACACCTTCGGCCGGATGAACGCGCCCCTCAAGTGCATCAGCGCCACCAACCGCAATTTCCCCGGCCGGATGGGCCACAAAGACTCGCAGGTCTTCCTGGCGTCCCCCGCCACCACCGCCGCCAGCGCCCTCACCGGCAGAATTACCGATCCGCGCGAGTGTTTGCCCTGAACAGGAGAAAACGGAGAGCCCGGAGAAAAGGGTCTGGCAGAGCCTTCTCGGGCAGGCCACTTTGGAGTGCGGTGGCAAGCGGAGCGCGACACCGCTTTGGCTCGGGCGGCGTCTGGCGTTCTCGGACACCCCGGGCGGCCCAAAGCGCCGTCGCCGCTTCGCTCTGCCGGCGCACTCCCAAAGATCGCTTTGTCACTGGTCCTTCAGGACCCCCAAGACCGCCTCGCTCACCCGCCTCGACACTCAGGCCGGTCATGCAGCGAAAATCGATGGGGCAGGCGCGGCGGAAACAGGGTGCGCAACCGGCCCTGGAACTGAGCAAACGATGGCGCTGCCGCTCATCGCCCGGCAACCCCGGGCCGGTCAGCTCCGGAGACGTGCTGCCGAACGGGACGACCACCGGCGTGCCCAGGGCGGCAGCCAGATGCATCGGGCCGCTATCATTGGTGAGCAGGACCCGGCAAAGCTTGAGCAACGCCATCAACTGCCGCAATGAGGTCCGCCCCGCCAGGTTGAGGGCCTTGGCGCCCGCCGCGCGGGCAATCTCTTCGCACAACTCCCGATCCTTGGTCCCGCCAAATACAAGCCAAACGCAGGAGGCGAAGCGGCGGGAGACCTCGCGCGCGACAGCGGCAAATCGCTCGGCCGGCCAACGTTTGGCCGGGCCGAATTCGGCGCCGGGACTCAATCCCAGGATCAACGGCAAGCGGGCTGCCACACCCTTGTCAGCGGGCGGCAGCTCTGCCAGGAAGGCCCTGCCGGCTTCTTCCACCTCGGCGGCGGCAACTTGCGCCATCGGAGCAGACCGGACCGGGGCACGCACCCAGGGCGGCCGCCAGATGGAGGTAGTCGTGGATTTGGTGGGCGGTGGGCGGCGGGCGGGTTGCGGTTGGGCGCCGGACAGGCGGCGGACTTCCCGGACGCGTCCGCTTGCGCATCACGACGCGGTCCGGACGGGAGGCAATGGCGCGGGTGAGAAACCAACTGCGCCAGGGGCGGGCATAGCCAACCCGTTGGGGGATTCTCGCCAACCAGGCCTCGAGGGCAGAGCGGGGCGAGTTGGGCAGGACCAGGGCGAGGTCGAAAGGAACGGCGCTCCGGATTTGTCCGCGCGACCGACCACACGCTTTGCCCGGCAGCGAACGTCATGACCTCGTCGATGCTTGGATGTCCCAGCCAAAGGTCCGCGAGCTTCCGGGGTGTGAGCAATGTGATATGGGTTTCGGGCAGCCGCTCGCGCAGGCGTTGGAGGGCGGGCGTGGTCATCACCGCATCCCCAAGCCAGTTCACGCCCCGTACCAGGACCCGGCCAGGCTGGGCCGAGGGAACGGCAGCGGGCATCAAACTGTTGGCGGAGGCGGGCATTTCCAAAGTTCTTGGAGCCTGAAATTCGTTGTAATCAGGTCAGGTTTCGCAGCGATTGCACAGAATATCGGCTGGGCCTGATGGCCCGAATGTTCTTGGACCTTCCGGGCGATCCAAATCCCGACTTTGCATTTTTCAATTTTCATTGTTCAATGTTCTCTTTTCTTCCACCGGTTATGGACCCAGAACCAGTTGGCCGGGTCGCGACGCACGGCGGCCTCGAAAGCGCGGTTCACGTCCGCCATGATCGCGGCCAGGGAGCGGGGCTTGCCGTTTTCACGGGTCGGAATCTCCTGGTTGCGTTCGATGCGCCAGCGGGCCAGGCCGATGCGGTAACAGAGCCGCCATGAGCAAGCCGCAATCGTAGCGCAACGCGAACACGGCCGGGGCGGGAGAAGTCCAGCACTCATGCCCCAGGAATGGCAACTGCAACCCGTTCTGCCCGGCGGCCTGGTCGGCGAGCAGGCCCAGAAGCACACCCGGTTGGCGCATGAAGGCCCTCAGGGCCGCGCCTTCGAAGCGGCGCTCAAAAAAAGGCAGCCCGACCGCCCGCGCAACCCTTGCAGGAGGCGGTTCAAGGATGGCTGGCGGAAACCCCGGTAGGTCGTAGCGCACCGGTAAGCGGGCGCAAACTGGCAGGAGCGGGCATAAAGCTCGAAATTGCCGAAGTGCCCGATCGCGGCGACCATCCGGCGAGGCGCCTGGCCGGGGGGCGGGTTTGGAGCAGCGGGGCGACAAACTCGACGTGGGGACGCAGCTCATCCAGGCTCATCGCGGCCGTCTTGACGGCGCAGGCGAAATTCTCGCCGATGCGCCGGAAGTTTTCGCGGGCCAGGGCGCGGATTTGCGGCGGGCGATTTTTCCTGGCCGAAACACAAGTCCAGATTGCGGCGCGCCACGCGCCGGTGGCGGGCGTCCAGCCAATAAACCAGCCCGCCGGCCCCGCGCCCAAGCCGGGCCACCCACTTGAGCGGCAGCGCCTGGGTCAGCCCCACCGCCGCCCGGGCCAACAGATAAAGCGCCAGTTCCATCGCTCAATCAAAGCAGATCTTGCGGACGCAGTCCTGGAAATCGCTGCTGCCGCTGAGGATCTTGATTTCGACGCGCATGAAGTAGATAGGCAAGTCGCGCCGGTCCAGTTTCGGAAAGCGGACCGCGTCCTTCTGCGTCGTGACGATGGTTTCAGCCTGCCGTTTCTTGCTTCGGTTGATGGCATTGAGGATTTCCTGCTGGGTGAAGCGGTGGTGATCGGCGAAGCGTTTGGAATAGACCAGTTCCGCCCCGAGCTGAACCAGGCTCTGCTCGAAGCTCTCCGGCTGGGCAATGCCGCTCAACGAGGCGGCCTTGCGGCCTTTGAGCAATTCAAGGCCCAGCGCGTTGCCCGGTGAACACGTCCTCGAGGTAGAGGGGGTGATGAATGCACTCGATGATGCCGGCGCCGGGATTGAGTTGGGCGATGCGCCGGCGCAGCTCGGCCGTGTTCCCGTCGCTCTTGGTGATGAAAATCGCGCTGGCGCGCGCCAGGTGCGAGGGCGGCTCGCGCAGGGTCCCGTGGGGCAGCAGACGCTCGTTGCCGAAGGGCTGCTGCCGGTCAATGAGCACGATGTCCAGCCGCCGGCCCCGCAGCTTCCAATACTGGAATCCGTCGTCCAACAGCAGCGTGTCGCATCCGAACTTCTTGATCGCGTAGCGCCCGCTCTTGACCCGGTCCTTCTCCACCAGCACCACCACGTCCTTGAGATTGGAGGCCAGCATGTAGGGCTCGTCCCCCGCCATTTCCGAATCCAGCAGCAGCGACTTGCCGTCGGACACCACGCGCGGCGGCGTCGTGTCGTCCCGCAGAAAGAGCTTGTTGAGCACGCGCTGGTGCAGCGGCGTCGGTTTCGAGCGGTAGCCGCGCGACAGGATGGCCACGCGCCGGCCCTGGTCCTGCAACACGCGCGCAAACTTCTCCACCACCGGCGTCTTGCCTGTCCCGCCCACGGTCAGATTGCCGATGGCGATGACCTGCACCCCCAGCGTCGAATCCCGCAGCAGCCGCAGGTCGTAGAGCGAGCGGCGCCCAAGGATGGCCACGTGAAACGCCTTCGAGCACAGGTAGAGAAAAGCGCGTACCACCGCCGCGCGGCTCCCGCGCCGCTCTCCCAGAATGACCTCCAGAAAAAAGGTCTCTAGATTTTCCGTGTGCGCCCGAAGCCATTGACTCATGTGCCTGTCAGTCTGCCAAGCCGGGCCCAACAGGGCAAGTTGCAGTTCGGAGGTTGTGACGGGACGCCAAGCGCACTCTGAGACTCGGCCCGAGTGGCTCCGGTGAACGGTTTGCCGCGCCGGCGGTTATTGACGCTTCGCGGCCGATTTGGCCTTGCCAGAAGGGCGGATCGAGGGCAGCACGGTGCCGAGGTCAGACCAAGTTGACGAACTCCTCTTTCGTCAGGCCCGCTTCGCGGATCAGCGCCCGCAAGGTCCCTTTGGCCAGTTCCCGGTGATTGGGTACGGTGAGTCGCCGCATTTGCGGGTGGCGCAGAATGATGTGGCTGCCGGTCTGATGGTCCACCTGGTAGCCCAGCTTCTGAAAAGCGCGCACGGCATCCTGGCCGGAGCAAACGGGCAGGCGGCTCATGCCGGAATCTCGACAATTTCCTCGCTGATGGGCGGGGGCACCGGCTCGCCGTGTTTCTTGAGGCTGGCCAGATACCCGGTCATGGCGTCCTTGATGTTGGCCAGGGCTTCGGCGCGCGTCTTGCCTTGCGAGATGCAACCGGGCAACGCGGGGCACTCAGCCACGAACACGCCGTCCTCATCCGGCTCGATGACGACTCGGTATTTCATTTCACCAATTTGCGAGCACCACTTTGGAAAGTCAACCGCCGCTCTCCCAGAATGACCTCCAGAAAAAAAGGTCTCAAGATTTTCCGTGTGCACCCGAAGCCATTGACTCATGTGCCTGTCAGTCTGCCAAGCCAGGCCCTCCAGGGCAAGTTGCAGTTCGGGGGTTTTGGCGGATCGGCAAGCGCGCTCTGAACAGGGCAGGGCCGGTGACAAAGTTCTCCGCAAACCATTGTAGGAGACGACGTGAGGAGTGTCTGATTGATTTTTGGGCACAGCGAGGGCCTGCTCCCATAGGGGGCCGTTGATCAGAGACTCCTCACGTCGTCTCCTACAGTCAGGGAAGGGCGCCCGTTTCGGCGACTTTGTCACTGGCCCTGCTGAACCGGGTCCAGCGGCCGCTCAGGACCTGCAGGATTAGCTCCGATAAACGCTTGGCCGCAACGGGCCTCGACATTAGCGGCCCTGCCGGCCCTCATTTTTGCGATTTTGGTATTCTTATGCTATGCTGGGAGCAAGAAATGTTGAGGAATTGACACCTTATGTCTTGACCCGAATCGAGGCTTATTCTCAAATTAAGCCAGTATGGACGATGTTTTCCATGGCGACTTGATATATCTGTTCGCCTTCGCTCTGGCGGGTCTGGGTTTTGCGCTCGGCCCGTTCGCGGTGGTCTATCTGCTTTCGCCGCGCGGGACGCGCCAGGCGGCCAACAAGAGCCGGCAGGCCATCGAGTGCGGGATGGACCCCATTGGGGATGCCTGGATTCGCTACAGCGCCGTCTATTACCTCTACGCCCTGGTCTTCGTCGCCTTCGCCGTGGATGTCCTTTATCTCATCCCCGTGGCCCTGGTCTATAACGAGCCGCAATTCGTGATTCGGGACTTTATCGAGCTGGCCCTCTTCGTGGGCATCCTGTCCCTGGTCATCGTCTATGCCTGGAAGAAAGGAATCTTCGAATGGAAGCGCCAGCCGACCTCTCCCAACTCGTAAAGGACTGTTCTCCCATCGTCAGGTTCGGGCTGCTGGACGATTGGCTGGCCCTGGCGCGGGCCAATTCCTTGTGGCCGCTGACCTTCGGCCTGGCCTGCTGCGCCATCGAAATGATGGCCGCCGGCGCTTCCCGCTTCGACCTCGCCCGGTTCGGCGCCGAGGTGTTTCGCCCCTCACCCCGCCAGGCCGACGTCATGATTGTCGCCGGCACGATCAACAAGAAAATGGCCGGGGCGGTCAAGACCCTCTACGACCAGATGCCGGAGCCCAAATGGGTCATCGCTATGGGCAATTGCGCCATCTCCGGCGGCCCCTTCGTCTTTCCCGGTCAATACGCCGTGGTCGAAGGGGTGGGCAAGCTCTTCCCGGTGGATGTCTTCATACCCGGCTGCCCTCCCCGCCCGGAGGCGCTCATCGAAGGGATTCTCAAGCTCGAGGAGAAACTCACCGGCAAACGCCGTTGGCCCACGGTCAAGCCGGAGTGAAAGCCAATGGAGTAATCGAGTCATGAACGAGAAGGACCCCAATCCCCTGGCACACCTGCCGCTGCCCTTTGCAGCGGTGGACTACAGCCTCAAGGGCTATCATCTGGAGGCCGCCGTCCAGCCCGGCCAGGTGGTTGTGGCAGCCCAACTTCTGGACCGCGAAGGCTTTTCACTGGACACCATTACCGGCGTGGACTGGCTGGGGCAAGGACAGATGGAAGTCGTTTATGATTACTTCCACCCGAGGCGGGGGCTCAGGGCGGTGGTGCGCGCGCGCGTCCTGCGCGATAACCCCGAAATCCCTACCCTCTCCCAGGTCTTCCCCGGAGCCAACTGGCACGAGCGGGAGACGCATGATTTCTTCGGCATCCGTTTTTTGGGGCATCCGGACCTGTCGCCGTTTCTGCTGCCCGAGGACGCGGATTATCACCCCCTGAGGAAGGATTTCACGGCGTGATCGTCAACGAACCCATTCGCGCCAACGCGGCGGGGACTGCTCCCCACGAGACGTTTGTCCTGAACCTGGGGCCGCAGCACCCGGCCACGCATGGCGTTTTGCGCGTCAAGATGACGATGGACGGCGAATACGTCGTGCGCGCCGAACCGGTCTGCGGCTACATTCACCGGATGCAGGAGAAGATGGGCGAGAACCGCACCTACGCCCAATACCTGCCCAACACCAGCCGCATCGATTACCTCTCGGCGATGACTTATACCCATGGCTTTGTTGGAGCGGTCGAGCGGGCTGCCAGGATTCAGGTCCCGCCCCGGGCGGAATACATTCGCGTCATCACCTCCGAACTCAACCGGATTTCCAGCCACCTGGTCTGGTGGGGCGCCTTCCTGCTGGACCTTGGCGGTTTTACCCCTTTGCTGTATGCTTTCGATGATCGCGAGATGATTCTGGACCTGCTCGAGGGCATAACGGGCGCCCGGCTGACCTACTGCTATTATCGCTTTGGCGGGCTTTACAACGACGTGGATGAGACCTTTCTCAAGGGCGCCCGCCAGTTCGTCCACCACATGCGCCCGCGCCTCAAGATGTACCGCGCCCTGGTCACCGAGAATGTGATATTCAGCAAGCGGCTCATCGGCATCGGTCCCATCAGCGCGGAATTGTGCCGGAAATACGGCGCCACCGGGCCCGTCATCCGCGGCTCGGGCGTTTCCTACGATGTCCGCAAAGCCGAGCCTTATTCGGTCTATCCGGAATTGGACTTTGACATCCCGACATTTCCGGAGGGCGACTCGATGGCGCGCTACCTGGTCCGGATGGAAGAGATGGCCCAGAGCCTGCGGATCATCGAGCAGGCGCTCGACAAGCTGCCCGGCGGCCCGGTGATGGCCGAAAAAGTCCCGCGCGTCCTCAAGCTGCCTGCCGGGGATTACTGCTATGCGGTCGAGGCCGCGCGCGGGCGGTTCATGGTGCGGCTGGTGAGCGACAACAAGGAAATCCCCTATCGGGTCAAACTGCGGACGCCGTGCCTGTCGAATTTGAGCCTGTTCGAAGAGGCCAGCCGGGGCATGCTCCTGGCCGACGCCCTGGCCCTGATGGGCAGCCTGGACCTGGTCATTCCGGACATTGACCGATGAGCGCGCTTTTTTCCAAGCTCCTCGCTTTCCTGGATACCGAGCCATACCGGTTGGTGGTTGTCAGTGGTGGTCATCGTGGGCTTTGTGGCCCTCAATGCGGCTTACCTGGTCTGGGTCGAGCGCAAAGGCGCCGGGCGGTTTCAGCGTCGCCCGGGACCCACTGAGGTTGGCCCGGCCGGGCTGCTGCAGCCCGTAGCCGACGGTCTCAAGCTGATGGCCAAGCAATTGATTGTGCCGGCCGGCGCGGACTCGACGCTGTTTCGCGCTCGCTCCGTTGATGGTGATGGCGCCCGTGCTGATGAGCCTGGCGGTCATTCCCTTCGGCCGGAGCCTGGCGGCGCGGAACCTCAACGTCGGTTTGCTGATGATCTTCGCGCTGGGCTCGATCAACGTGATGGCGCTCATGGTGGGCGGCTGGGCCTCCCGCAACAAGTACGCGATGATTCGGCCGCCCGGGTCGTTTCGCAGAACGTGGCCTACGAAATCCCGATGCTGCTGGTGGTCATCACGATGGCCATGGTGACCGGACGATGGACCTCAACCAGATCGTGCTCCAGCAAGCCGGCCCCTTCTGGCACTGGAACCTTTTCCGCGTGTGGGTCAACCCGCTGATGCCGGTGACGTTCCTGATCTTCTACATCTGCATGTTGGAGGAAACCAACCGCGCGCCCTTCGATATGGCCGAGGCGGAGAGCGAGTTGGTGGCCGGCGCCTACACCGAATATGCGCGGCATGGGTTTCGGGGTTTTCTTCATGGCCGAATACGCCAACATCGTCCTCGGGTGCAGCCTGGCGACGGTCCTGTTCCTGGGCGGCTGGCAGAGCCCGTTGGGCGTTCTGCCCGGCGTCGTCTGGTTCCTCAGCAAGATGTATTTCCTGGTCTTCTCCGTCGTCTGGGTCCGGTGGACGTTTCCGCGCACCCAGTTTTACCGCCTGCTCAACCTCTCGTGGAAGCTCCTCATTCCGGTCTCCCTTTTCACCCTCATCCTCTCGGCGGCGATGATCAAGATTCTCAGGGCACTGTCATGAACGTTCTCCAGGAAATCTACGGCGGATTCAAGAGCCTGCTCATCGGCCTGCGCATCACCATCGGCCAGTTCTTCAAGCCGACGGTGACCGTCCGCTACCCGCATCAGACCCTTAAGATTCCCCTGCGTTACCGGGGGCACATCGAGCTGGTGGGCAACCCCGCCAGCGGCAAACCGCTCTGCTTTGTCTGCAAGCTCTGTGAGCGGGCCTGCCCCAGCGACTGCATCAGCGTCGAGGGCGTCAAATTGGAAGGCGACAAGCGCAAGAGCGTGACCACCTACAAGCTCGATTTCACCAAGTGCAGTCTCTGCGGCTCCTGCGTCGAGGCCTGCCGCGAGGGGGCGATCCGCTTTTCCCGGGATTACAACCTCGCCGGGCTGACCAAGGAAGAGTTCTTGCTCGACCTGGTCGCGCGCTTCCAAACACAGCAGCAGGGGGTGAAGGGCGAAGGGCGAAGTCCGAAGTCCGAGGTTTTGGCGGAACGGAGGGGCGAGGCCGCCCAAGCAGCGGAGCCGAAGCCGGAAGGCGGGTTGGCTGGAGTGGCGAAGAACGGAGGTTCCGCCTCATGAATTCTTTTCCTGCGACCAACCTGATCGTCACGGCGATTTTCATCCTTTGCCTTGCGACCATGGCTGCCGGCGCGCTGATTGCCGTGCTCACCAGCAGGCTCATTCGGAGCGTATGCGGACTGGCCATTTGCGCCATGGGCCTGGCCGGACTTTACTACTTTCTCCACAGCCCGTTCCTGGCCTTGATGGAGATTCTCATTTATGTGGGGGCGGTTTGCGTGACGATCATTTTTGCCGTCATGCTGGCCGAACCCGACGAACCGGCCAACGACGAGAAGCCGGGCGCGGTGGTGGTCTGGGGGGGGATGGCCCTGGCGGCAGCGGGCGGGATTTTCTGGGCTCTGACGCGGCTGGGCGTCCGCGCGAACTGGCCGGCCCCTGAGACGCTCCCCGAGAGCGGCTCGATCAAGGCTCTGGGCATCTCCCTGCTCACCACCTATAGCCTGGCCTTTGAACTCATCTCCCTCGTGTTGCTCGTCGCTATCATCGGCGCCCTGGCAATTGCCAGAACCGGAAGGGGGCGGGCGTGATGCGCCAAGGGCGAAGAGCGAAGGTCGAAGGTCGAAGGGTGAAGGACGGGCTTCGATGGCTTAGGCCAAGGAATAGACCGGGCGCAAATTTATCGGGCAGCCCGTTCCCCCTCACCCCGGCCCTCTCCCCAGGGCCAGTGACAAAGTCGCCGAAGGGGGATCCATTCCCTGACTGTAGGAGACGACGTAAGGAGTCTCTGATCATTGGCTTCCGATGGGAGCAGGCTTTTGCTGTGCCCCAAACTCAATTAGAGACTCCTTACGTCGTCTCCTACAATGGTTTGCGGAGGGTTTGGACTTGAATTCTTATGAACTCCGGGCCTCTTTACGATCAATTGCAGGTTTATCTGGTAGCGGCGGCCTTCCTGCTGGCGGTCGGCATCTATGGTTTGATCCGGCGTCGCACGCTCATCGGGATGCTGATTTCCGGGGAGCTGATCTTTGCGGGCGCCTCGCTCAACGTGATGGCGTTCAACCGGTTTACGGTGCACGACCAGGCAATCGGGCAGATCTTTGTCCTCTTCATCATGGGGTTGGCCGCCGCTGAGGTGGCCATCGCCTTGAGCATCATCGTCGCCGTATATCGCAATTACCGCTCGGTCAAAACCAAGGAACTCTCCGAACTCAACGGCTAGCTCCAATTCACCATGCGCGACATTCGACTTCTCCTGGCAATTCTGGCGCCGCTGGCCGGGGCTGGCCTGGTCATGGCCACCGGCAAACGGCCCAACGTGCGCGAGAGTTGTTCGTTCCTGGCGGCCGCCACTCTGTTTGGCCTCGTCGCCTGGATGATTCCTGACGTGCTGCACGGAGACAAGCTCCACTGGGTGGTGTTCCAGTTGCTGCCCGGGGCCGAGGGCAGCCACCGGGCTGCGCGTGGCGCTGCGGGCGGATGCGCTTTCGATGGTTTTCGCGGTGTCGGCCTCGTTTCTGTGGGTGGTGACGGTTTTTTATTCGGCCGGTTATATGCGGGGGCTGCATGAACACGAGCAGACCCGCTTCAACACCTGCTTTGCGCTGGCCCTGTTCGGGGCCATGGGCTGCGCCTTCTCGGACAACCTGCTGACCCTCTATCTATTTTACGAGATTGTCAGCATCTGCACCTATCCGCTGGTCGCCCACCACCAGGACGAGGAGAGCTATGAGGGGGGCAGGAAATACCTCACCTACCTGACCGGCACGGCCAAGGGCTTGGTCCTCCCGGCCATGGTGCTGATCTATGTCCTGACCGGCACGCTGGACTTCGCCGCCAACACCCATACGGGCATCTTTCCCGAGGGCGTCAATCGCTGGGTGGTCACCGCCCTCTATGCCTGCTGCATTCTGGGCTTCGCCAAGAACGCTGTCATGCCCTTCCATAACTGGCTGCCCAGCGCGATGGTCGCCCCCACCCCCGTCAGCGCCCTCCTGCACGCGGTCGCCGTCGTCAAGGTCGGTGTCTTTTCCACCGTGCGCGTGATGCTTTACGTCTTCGGCACGGACCTCATGGGCGCCTTCAATCTGGGCCTCCCGACCGCCTATTTCGTCTCCTTCACCATCGTCGTCGCCTCGATCGTCGCCTTGAGCAAGGACAACCTCAAGGCGCGGCTGGCCTATTCGACCGTGAGCCAGCTTTCCTACATCATCCTGGGCGTGGCGCTGTTGAGCGACGCCGGCATCAAGGGCGGCGTCATCCACATCGCCAATCATGCCTTCTCGAAAATCACCCTCTTCTTCTGCGCCGGGGCCATCTATGTGGCCACGCACAAGAAGAACATCTCGGAAATGAGCGGCCTGGGCCGCGCCATGCCGTTCACCTTCGGCGCGTTTGCCCTGGCGTCGCTGAGCATGATCGGCGCCCCGCCGGTCGCCGGGTTCGTCACCAAATGGTACCTGCTCAACGGCGCCCTGGATGCCCATGCCATCGGCATCATTGCCGTGCTCCTGGCCAGCACACTGCTCAATGCCGCCTACTTCGCCCCGGTCGTTTATCAGGGCTTTTTCGGCAAGCCTTCCGAAGCGGACCGCCAACATCAATTCAGCGAAGCTCATCCCGCCCTGGTCGTCCCGCTGGTCGTGACCGCCGTGATTTCGGTGGCCATCGGCCTGTATCCGGGCTTCTTCATGAGCTTCGTGCAACGCCTCTTTTTATGAAACTGGCCGGGCTTATCGAGTTTCTCCGCAACCGCCTCAAGACGGTGGTCTGGGTCTGCCTGGCAGTCCTGGCGCTCCTGGTCCTGGGTGATGCCGTCCTGGTGGACAAGTCCGACGCCCACCCCGGCGTCGAGCGCCTCCCGGCGTTCTGGGCGGTGTTCGGTTTCATCGGCTGCGCGCTCATCGTCATTCTCTCAAAATGGTACGGCCATGCCGGCATCATGACCCGGGAGGATTACTACGAAGAACCTTCCACCAAGGAGGAGGGGGACGGGGTGGAAGGGGAGGAAGGGGGGCGCCATGAGTGAACTGATTGAAAAGAGATTTGGCTGCGGTGAGGGGCAAGTCCCGGCGGGGCGCTGGGGTTTGGACTTTTCATGGGCCGATGTGGTTAGTCCAGCCGCCGCTTCGGCAAAGCTCCGTCAGGAGCGCCATGTTTATAGCACCCATCCTAACCCGGATGCTTCACAGCCTAAGGGCGGTACTGGGCTGCCGAAGCTACGTAGCGCAGGTTTCCAAACCTGCTGTATCGCCGGCTTCCAGTCGGCAGGCTGTACCTGCTTGGGAGCATCTGCGGATTGGAAATCCGCGATACAGCAGGCTAGAAGCCTGCGCTACGCCTTCCAGTTAGCGAAACCCTATGAAACATCCGGGCTAATGGAGCTGTCACGCATGTCCCGACATATACCATTCGTTTCGGAACGCTTGAGCGCTTCTTCGTTGATTTCCATCCATGAATAACTTTTGGCTTCATCCTTCACTGATCCTGCTGGCTGGGCAGCGTGCTGCTGTTCCTGGTGCCGGCGCGGCTGAAGAAGGGCTGCCTGCTGCTGGTGCCGATCCTGGTTTTCGCGCGGATCATCACGATGGCCAAAGGGACCTACGGGGCCGTGACGTTCTTCGACACGGCCCTGACCTTTGGCCGGGTGGATGCGCTCAGTTCGGTCTTTGGCTACATCATGGGACTGATGTGCATCATCGGGACGCTCTACGGAATGCACGTCAAGGAGAACGCCCAACACGCCGCCGCTTGGGTCTATGTGGCCGGGTCGCTGGGGGCCATTTACGCCGGAGATTTCATTACGCTCTTCCTGTTCTGGGAGTTGATGGCGTTTTCCTCGGTGTTTCTCGTCTGGTTCCGGCGCCGGCCAGAGTCGCTGGCGGCGGGCTATCGTTATTTGTTGGTTCACGTCTTCGGGGGCCTGGCCTTGCTTGGCGGGATGGTCCTGCACTGCAAGGCGCAGGGCAGTTGGGCGTTCGGACAGTTGGATGTGGCTCCACCCGACGCCGGCCATTTATCTCATTCTGACCGGGTTCCTGCTTAATGCGGCGGTGCCGCCCCTGCATGCCTGGCTGCCCGATGCCTATGGGGAGGCCACTTTCAACGGCTCGGTCTTCATGTGCGCCTTCACGACCAAGACGGCCGTGTATGCCCTGTGCCGGGGCTTTGCCGGGATGGACCTCCTTATTTACCTGGGCGTGGCCATGGCCCTCTACGGCGTGGTCTATGCCGTGTTGGAGAATGACTGCCGGCGCCTTCTGGCCTACCATATCGTCAGCCAGGTCGGTTACATGGTCGCGGGCGTGGGCATCGGCACGGAGATGGCGATTAACGGGGCCTGCGCCCATGCCTTCGCCCACATCCTCTACAAGGCCCTCCTGTTCATGGGCTGCGGCTCGGTTCTTTACATGACCGGCGAGAGCAAATTCACGGAGTTGGGCGGGCTTTGGAAGAAGATGCCCTGGACTTTTGTGTTTACGCTTATCGGCGGGTTGTCGATCTCGGCCTTCCCGTTGTTCAGCGGCTTCGTCAGCAAATCGATGATTGTCTCGGCCGGCTTCGAGGAGCACAAATTGTGGGCTGGTTTCCTGCTCATGCTCGCCTCCTCCGGCACGTTCCTTCACACCGGGCTCAAGGTCCCCTATTTCATCTGGTTCGGCAAGAACCGGCCCAAGAAAGAGGTCTGGGACCGCGCCGCCGAGCCGCCTGGCAACATGATGGCCGCGATGCTCATCGCCTCTTTCCTTTGCATCTTCATCGGCTGCTACACGCCTTATCTCTACAAGATGCTGCCCTACCCCGGAGAGGCCCTGAAATACCAGCCTTACACCTCGTATCACATCTCCGAGACGCTCCAAGTCCTGCTCTTTACCGGCCTGGGCTTCTTTTTGCTGATCCGCAAGCTCAAGCCCGAGGCCCTGATCAGCCTGGACCTGGACTGGTTTTACCGGATAGGCGGGCGCGCGTTCCTCTGGCTGGCCCGAAAGCCGATCCAGTCGGGCCGACGCGTTCGTTGGCGAACTCTACCGTCTTGCCGGTCTGGTTCCGCTCATGTTTACGGCGGGCCTGGCAGGGCGGTTCGACAATACGATTATCGACGGCGCTGTGGACGGCCTGGCTAACAGTGTGCGCAGCCTTGGCCGGCGTCTCCGTCTGGCCCAGCGCGGGGAGATGCAGCAGAACCTGGCTTTCGCCTTTGCGGTGGCTGCGATCCTGATTGTGGCGTTTGTGCTGTTTGTCAACCGATGACCAGCTTCACCCATCACGTCCTGAGTCTGCTGATCTTCAGTCCGCTGGCAGCGGCGGCTGTGGCGGCCTTGATCAAGCGCGAGAACCTCCTGCGCTGGTGGACCCTGGTGGCGACCACTCTCCTGGCGGTTTGCTCGCTGACGCTGTATTGGAATTTTGAGCCTGGCACGCACCTGTTCCAGTTCAAAGAAGACGCCCGGTGGATTCCCGCCTTGAACATCCACTACCGCCTGGGGGTGGACGGAATCAGCCTGCTGCTGGTCCTGTTGACGACGCTGATCATGCCGCTGTGCGTGCTGGCCTCCTGGCGCTACATCCAGGCGCGGGTCAAGGAATTCATGATCTGCCTGCTCATCATGGAAACGGCGATGATCGGCGTCTTCTGCGCGCTGGATTTCATCCTGTTCTTCGTGTTTTGGGAAGCCATGCTCATCCCGATGGCCCTGCTCATCGGCATCTGGGGCGGGCCCCGCAGGATCTACGCCGCGCTCAAGTTTTTCATTTATACGATGGCAGGCTCGGTCTTTCTGCTGGTGGCGATCATTGCCCTCTACACGCAGCGGCACACCTTTTACATCCCGGACCTCATGGGCCAGCCCTACTCGCCGGCCTTCCAATACTGGGTATTCCTGGCATTCTTCATCTCGTTTGCCATCAAGGTCCCGATGTTTCCGTTCCACACCTGGCTGCCGGCCGCGCACGTCGAGGCCCCGACCGCCGGCAGCGTGCTGCTGGCCAGCGTCCTGCTGAAGATGGGCGCCTACGGGTTCCTCCGTTTTTCGCTGCCGATCACTCCGGAGGCCACGCGGTTTTTCACCCCGTATGTCCTGGGCCTGTCGGTGGTGGCGATCATCTATGGCGGCCTGACCGCGCTGGCGCAGACCGACCTCAAGAAACTGGTTGCCTATTCGAGCGTGGCGCACATGGGCTTTGCCACGCTGGGCATTTTCGCCCTCAACCAGATGGGGGTCGAGGGCGCCCTGCTCGTGATGATCAACCACGGAGTCACCACCGGCGCTCTGTTCATCATCGTCGGCATCATTTACGAGCGCCTTCACACCCGCGACCTGGGCCTGGCCTCGGGCCTGGGCAAAGCGATGCCCGTCTTTGCCGCCTTTGCCGGCGTCTTTGCCCTCTCCTCGCTGGCCTTCCCGGGCACGAACAGCTTTATCGGCGAGTTCCTGGTCATGAGCGGCGGCTTTGCGGTCTCCAAACTGATGATGGTCTGCGTCGTGCCGGGCGTGGTCCTGGCTGCCGCTTACATGCTGCGGATGCTCCAGAAGGTTGCCTACGGCGGCACGCGCAACCCGGACCATTCCAAAGTGAAGGACCTTTGCGGGCGCGAGGTCCTGGCCCTGGCCCCGCTGCTGGTTTTTGTCTTCTGGATCGGCTTGCACCCGGAGCCCTTCACGCGCGTCATGCACGCCAGCGTCCAGCATTTGCTCGCGCAGAGCACCGGCCAGCCCGGGAGCGGGACGACGGTGCCGCTCGCATTGAAATCCGAAGGCCGAAGGCCGAAACCCGAGGGAAATCCGAAATCCGAAATCCGAAGTCCGCATCCGGTCCCTCGTTCGGTGCGGTTGCTGCGTGACACGCCTGGCGCCTTCACCGCGCTCCACAACGCCTCCCCCCGCTGATTCATGCCGACCTCCACTCTCACAGCCTTTTTGCCGGAACTGGTGCTGCTGGCGGGGGCACTGGCGCTGTTCGTGACTGCCCTGGGCCAGTCTCGCGTCCGGCAGGCCAGGACCGTCGCGCTGTTGACCTCCTTTGCCGCCATCCTGGCCGCCGCCCTTTGTCTGGGGCAGAAGGCGACGCTCTTCAACGAGGCCTATTCCGTTGACTTGTTTTCGCAGGTGCTCAAGCTGGTCTTCGCCTGCGGCTTCGCGCTCATCCTGCTGCTGGGCGGCAGCCTGGAGGACATTCGTCCGGATGTGAAACCGGAGTATTACCTCTTTCTCACCATCAGCGTGTGCGGCCTGACGATGCTGGTGAGTTGTGTGGATATCATCACGCTGGTGGTGGCGCTCGAGGCGTCGGCCTTTCCCCTTTACCTGATGGTGCCGATGCGCCGCGAGCGCCCGGGCCAGCGCAGCCAGATGGAATCGGCCATCAAATACATGATGTTCGGCATCGCCGCCAACGGCATCATGTTCTTTGGCCTGAGCTACCTTTTTGGCCTGACCGGCACGACCTCCCTGCCGAGCCTGCTGCCCAGGCTCGCAGCCGGTCATCCATTCCCCGGCGGCCATTGCGGGGCTGGCCATGACTTTTTGCGGCCTCTTCTACAAGCTGGCGGTCTTTCCGTTCCATTTCTGGACCCCGGACGTTTATCAAGGCGCCTCCAATGAAACCGCCGGCCTCATCGCCTCGCTGCCGAAGCTCGGCGGCGTGGCCGTGCTGGTGCGGTTTGTCTCCCTGGCCTCGCCCGACAACCCGGCCCTGGCCCTCCTGCTCACGATTCTGGCCGCCGGGTCCATGTTTTACGGCAATCTCATTGCCCTCATCCAGAAAGACTTCAAACGGCTTTTGGGCTTCTCGGGCATTGCCCATGCGGGCTACGCCTTGATCGGGTTCGTCGCGCTGGACGAGCTGGGTTACTCCGCCGCCCTCTATTATATCGTGGGCTATCTGCTGATGGTGCTGGCGTGCTTCGTGGTCATCTGCAAGGTTTCGCGCGACGGCTCCAACGTGGCCATCGAGGAACTGGCCGGTCTTCATCGCCGCGCCCCGTTGCTGGCCGTGACGTTGGCCGTGGGCGTGTTCGCCCTGGCCGGCGTGCCGCCTTTTGTCGGGTTCATGGCCAAACTGAGCCTCCTCACTGCCGCCCTCCACAAGGGCCATCTGGCCCTGGTCATCATCGCCGTCGTCAATGCGGCCATTGCCATTTATTATTACCTGGGCGTCGTGCGCGAGGCCTGGTTCCGCGACCCGGGCGACCTGCCTCCCATCCATCTGGACTGGCCCACGCGGGTCCTGTGCATCCTGCTCATCGGCGGCATCCTGGCCCTTGGCGTCGCCCCTGCCCGATTCCTGGACGCCATCTCGACCTCGGTCGCCCAGATGCACCTCACCCCGCCTGCCGGCGCGCCGGCATTGTCCAGCAAATAGGGGCCGGGAATCCGCTATTTTGGCGCTCGGGGTGCGCGGAGAACCGGCGGATTGGAAATCCGCGATACAGCAGGTTGGAAACCTGCGCTACGGGAGCGGCGTAGGTCCGGCGGCCCGACGCGGCGTAGCGCAGACTTCAAGTCTGCCGTATCGCCGACTTCCAGTCGGCAGACCGTTCGACGAGTCTGTTTTGGCGCTGCTCCCGGAAACACCTTGCAGGCGAGCCTCTGTCCCGAACGGACCTTTGATCTGGTTCTCGAGGCATTGTCCACCAGATTCCGGCTTCACAAGAGGTCGCGATTGGGTTAGACTAGCCGTCAACCGATTGATTTAGGATCTTTTATGGCGACCGTTCCAGCGTTTGAAGCAAAGACCAGGTTCGGCGAACTCCTTGACCGCGTGGCTGGGGGCGAGGAGATCATCATCACGCGACATGAGAAACCCGTGGCCCGCCTCATTCCTGAAGGCGGTAGGAGCCTGGAGGAGATCCGGCGCGCGGCCGAGGGGCTCGAGGCCCTGCAGCAAGAGATTGCAGCCTTTTGCGCAGGCAAGCCCGCCGTCTCGTGGAAAGAGTTTAAGTCCTTCGTTGAGGAGGGCCGCAGATGAGCGACCCGTTTGTTGCTGATTGCTCTGTCGGGATCGGCTGGATACATCCAAGCCAGGCAACAGAGTTGACCAGGCGGCTGTTGGAGAATGCGAAAGGCGGCACGGCGGTGCATGTTCCTTCGATTTGGCACTTGGAAATGGCGAACGCTCTGTTGATCGCGGTTCGCCGGAAGCTCATGACTGAAACGCATCGCCAGGCGGGATTGGCCATGCTCGGCCAGTTGAGGCTCATCATTGACCATGAAACCAGCACGCTTGCGTTTTCCGCAATTTCCGGGCTCGCCTTCAAACATTCACTGTCGGCATACGATGCCGCTTACCTGGAGTTGGCCCGGCGCAAATCGATCCCGCTTGGCTCTCGTGACGAGCCCTTGAGAGCCGCCGCCAAAAAGTCCGGAGTCAAACTCCTATGATGAATCCAGCCGATTTCGCAGTCCAGGAGGATCGGCGCGACGTTCTGCTGGCCCCTCGCGAGGACAACAGGCTTCGCCTCGAGGATCGCGCCGCCCACGACTGGTATCGGTTCGTTCTGTGCTTTCCAGCCCATTTGTACTTTTCGGCGTGCACAGAATGAATATTGTTCTCAATATTGCGCTTCAAACCCAGAGCTCATGAAACGAAACTGCATTGCAAACACCCACCACGGGCTAATCTGCTCTGTGTGCGGAAACAAAGAGCGATTCATTGAACTGGACAGTGAAACGTTCTCGCCTCGCCAGAGCGGTTCAGGCGGTCTGTTTATCTTTGGCTTGAGCCACCTGGAGGGCTAATCCAATCCACTGTTCCGTAAGCCGCCGAAACTGTTTGTAATTGGCCAGCTCAGTCCGCACCTGGCGGAGGATTGCTCGGCGGATGAACTGGGAGGTCTTTTTTCCGCGATAGACGTAGTTGAGCTGGTAATAGGGGCCGTGTTGGCGGGGATGTTTGGGGTCCTTGCACCGGCAGCCGGATTTGCCGCAGACATTGTATTGGCGGGAGAGGCTGCCCGGGCGCATCGCTCCGTGCTTTTGGAGTTGGGCTTTAATTTGGGCGATTTGAGCTTCCAGTTTCTTAACCGTTTGAGTAGTCTTCATATCCGATAGCATAAATATACTATCGGATATGCGCAACCTCTGTTTTCGCCCCGCCTTTCCCAAACGCTCGCACCTCCTGTGGCTGGCCTGGCTGCGCGCCCTCCGCCCCCTCCGCCCAGCCTGCTCCCGCACCACCACCTTCCTGTGGCTGGTGGTTGTCCTGGCGGCTTTGTGCCTGCGCCCCGACTTGGCCGGCGTGACCAGCCTGATCCGCAGCCTCGGCCTCTCCGACGCCAGTTATTACTGCCTGCTGCACTTCTTCCATTCTCCTGCGCTGGACCTGGACCGTTTGACCCAATTGTGGCGGCAGACCCTCCAGCACTTGTTCCGCCGCTGCCTGGTGCGGGTCAACGGCCGCCCGGTCGTGCTGGCCGATGGCCTCAAGCGCCCCAAGGAAGGCCGCAAAATGCCGGGGGTCAAAAGCCTGCACCAGGAATCCCGCTGCAATGCCAAGGCTTCCTTCATCATGGGGCACTCCTTGCAGGCCGTCGCCTTGCTGGTGCAGGTGGCCGGGGTTTGTCTGGCCGTGCCGGTGGCGGCTCGCATCCACGAAGGCATCGTCTGGAGCGCCCGTGACCGGCGCACGCTGTTGGACAAGCTCAGCGCCTTGCTGCTCGGATTGCATTGGAACGGCCCTTTGACCGTCGTGGCCGACGCCTATTACGCCGCCGCCAAATTCGCCCGCTCGCTACTGGCCGAGGGTCACCACCTGGTCACGCGCGTGCGCTCCAACGCCGTCGCTTATTTCCCGCCTTCCCCACGGCGTTCCCGCAAGCCGCGCCGCGGGCGACGCCGTGCCTATGGCCACAAGACTCCCCTCCAGGATTGGTTTCGCTACCGCGCGCAATTCCTCAAAGCCCCCAGCCCGGTCTATGGGGAATCCGGCGTCAGCCTCCGCTATCTGAGCCACGACCTGCTGTGGCGCCCTTTGGGTCAGTTGGTGCGCTTTGTTTGGGTGAGCCACCCGACTCGCGGGAACTTGATCCTCCTCTGCACCGACTTGACCTTGGCCCCGCTGGAGATTATTCGCCTTTACGGCTGGCGCTTCAAGATTGAGGTCAGCTTCAAGCAGGCCATTCACACCGTCGGGGCCTACGCGTATCACTTCTGGATGCAGGACATGAATCCCCTCCACCGCGGCAGCGGCAAGCAATATGTGCAGCGCAAGTCCGAGCTTTACCGGGAGCACGTCCGCCGCAAGCTCGCCGCCTACGAACGGCACATTCAGTTGGGCCTCATCGCCCAGGGACTGCTCCAATATCTGGCGCTGAGTTTCCGGCGCGTGGCCTGGTTCAATTTCCACTCCTACATCCGCACCGTATCCCCGCAAAAACCGCCCTCCGAGTGGGTCGTCTCGCAGGCCCTCCGTCACACCTGGCCGGATTTTCTCTGTGGTTTACCCCAAAACGCCATCCTCAAGAAATTCCTTGCCACTAAAATCAGTCCAGCCCGCTGCGGCTATCTTGACGCCTTTGATCTGGACATCGCTGCATGAACGTTTCACTGTCCAGATTGAAGTCATGGCTGTGGAAACCCATTTGGTAGATGGCCGTAAGAACTACATCAGGCTGCTGGACGGAGTTGCCGATCACTACCTTTGCTATAGCTGCGGAGCCAGAATTAAGGGCGCAACCGCAACCACAAAATGAACACATCGCCAATCGTAGAAGAGGCAGTCGTTATGCTTCGGAGTCGCTATGGAAAACCGGTGCATTTGGGTCGTAGCGGACGTTTGTGGAATTTCGGAAAAGGGATCAATTGCTCCATCAATTATTCAAAGCTCTTGCGGGGCGAGAAGTTTTTCTTCGGACTGTCGCAAGAGGTCGCAGACAAATACTTTGCCTATCCACCGACCGATCTTGGTGACTTCGTTGTGCTTATTTGCGGCTCTGCTCAAGAAATGTTGGTCTTGCCGCGGCCTTTGGTTCTCCAAATGCTGGAAGAGGTCCCCACTCGAAAATTGGATGTTTTCCGTGAAGCCGGAAGCTACATTCTCCAAACGACGAAGCACCCAAAGCTCGATGTAACAGAATATCTAAATGCGTTTCCGAAAGATTACCCAGTCCCCGAAGATTCCGACTCTGCAGATCAAAGTATCGTCAAGACCGACCGGGCTCATGTGAAGTTTCAATCAGCACTGATTGACTTGGGACGGGCTGAGGGTTGTTCTGTTTGGGTGCCTCCTGGAGACAGATGCCTTTCTTACCAGGGCCAGCCATTCAGCACACGCACAGCCTCCCGGCTTCCGCATTTCGGTTTTGACGAAAACACACGCCGCATTGTGCAGAATATTGATGTCCTCTGGTTGGCAAGGAACGTCATCACAAAGGCGTTTGAGATAGAATCCTCAACGGTCATTTATAGTGGCCTCCTCCGCCTGAACGATCTGGTTCTGTCACAGCCAAATAATCAAATTGACCTTTTCATTGTCGCGAGCAGGAGCAAGCGACAGAAAGTGTTCAACCAGTTGATCCGTCCTTCTTTCCACACATTGATTCGGCAATGTGGGTTCTGCGCCTTTGAGGAGATTGACGGGCAGTTGGAAAAAATCGAATTGATGCGGAATGACAAAAACGTCCGCATAACTGGATTGATCAAAGGGGAGCGATTCACGCTGCCCGACGCGTACGTTTACCCTGCCGAAGCCTAATCGCGGTTCTCGCCCTCGGCGTGAAAACTTCCCTGTTTTGCAGGAGGGCGCCATCGCGCTTTTTGAGTTTGAGTCTGGCGAAAATGGGGTCACCATTTCCTCCGAAAAGCATTACAAGCTCGTTCCGCCCAAAGACGTGACGGACGCTGATCTCGCGACCTATCGGGGCAGATTGGAAGCGTCGCCTTAGCCTGAAACGCTCTCATTTATTTCGCAGGGCATTCACGGGCGCAGCGCGGAGGCGGCTGCCAAGTTATTGTAGGGCGAGTGACTGTTGGACCTCGGCGATTGGGCGCTGTTCTATCTGGTAACGGTCCGTCTTGCACGCATTTTCCGCCGGAGCTGGAGGGCGTCCTCCCTGAAAAGCACGTTCCTCTCAAGTCCAATCTTCTTCAGGTATTTCCTGTCGCCATCCGTGTTCCTCAGGCGTGCCACAGCGTCCCGGCAGTGGAGTTCGATGCCAACCCAGCGGCGCTGCAGGACTTCGGCCGCGACAAAGGTGGTACCCGATCCCCCGAAAGGGTCGAAAACCAGCGAGCCGGGATCGCCGGCCATTGCGCAAGTAGTGGCCGAGTGCGCCAGGGTGCTGCGGCCCGGCCGGTTCTGCGCAGTCGTTGTCGGCACCAACAACAATCAACTCGGCAGAATTCCAGGCACCTCACCGGAGAATGTAACTGGCATCGAGGAATTGATCTCGCGTTGGGTGGGGGATTACGGACTGCACGCGGTGCGCAAGCTCAGCCGTCAAATCAGGGGGATGTCCAACACGACGCGAACTGAATATATCCTCTTCTTGCAGAAGGGCGCGACGGTTTGGACTCGCACTGGCGTTGTGCGTCCTGATCATCGGCGGCATCCTGGCCCTTGGCGTCGCCTCCGCCCGAGTCCTGGACGCCATCTCGACCTCGGTCGCCCAGATGCACCTTGCCCCGCCTGCCGGCGCGCCGGCACTGTCCAGCAAACAGGGGCCGGGAATTCGCCATTTTCGCGCTCGGGGTGCAGGGAGAACCGGCGGATTGGAAATCCGCGATACGGCAGGTTGGAAACCTGCGCTACGAGAACGGCGCAGCTCCGGCGGCCCGACGCGGCGTAGCGCAGACTTCAAGTCTGCCGTATCGCCGACTTCCAGTCGGCAGACCGTTCGACGAATCTGTCTTGGCGCTGCTCCCGGACACACCTTTGCAGGCGAGCCTCTGTCCCGAACGGACATTTGGCGTGGTTCCTGAGGGATTCCGCAACAGATTTCGGCTTCACAAGAGATCGCGATTGTGCCGGACGAATGATCTCCAGGCAAAGGGCATTGGCCTCGAACGCGCGCGGGGATTTTGCGCAGCGCGAAGTGCTCCGGCAGTTCAGCTCAGTCGCCGCGCTCTGCGCCGAGAATTTGCTCCGCGGTCATCTCGGCCTTGCCGGTGGCGAGCCGTTGCAACTGTGGGCCGATCTCTTTCGCCCCTCGGGATTGGGGCCAAAGAATCAGGCCGGCCTTGGAGACCGGCCTGATCGGGAGCGAGGGATTTGAAAATCCAACTTGATCAGCTCTTACGCCCCACGCTTCTTGCGCAGAACCCGAAGCGTGCTGGCCCCAAACGGCAGCAGCAGCAGCATGCCCGCGATCATAGTTGTCGGCTCCGCGACCGCGAGGCTCCCGGAGAATGAAGTCGTGTACGGCGGACCGGAAACACCGTCAGGAGGAGTACCTGATGTGAGGGCAATCAGATCCTCGGCTGGATTAAACTGGAAGCTGATATTCATCGCGCCCCCGTATGTCCCAGCTTCCGTCACCACACGCAACAGGTCCGTGTTAAGACCACCATAAGCCAAGTCGCTAACATTAACTGTTAAGGCCGCGTTTATACCGCCTATTGAGTTGTAGGTCGACACCGTCATCCAGTTGACGGTCCCTGTCAGGAAATGGCTACTGCCATCGTTGATACTCAGATTGCCGTTCGGGCCGGTGACCGAAGCTGTCTCCACCTGCCCGTCGGTTGTGATGGCGCCATAATGAAATGGGCCGCCTTCGACCACTCCGAACAGCCCTAGCGCACTATTCGCTGGAGCGGGTATGCCACTCTCAGAGCCAATAACCCACTGACTACCGCTGTATGAGCCGAGAGTTGAGTCGTTGAATTGGAACGAACTCTGGGAGCCATTGAACTGGATTGTCGAGCCCGGCGTAGAAGAGAAATTCAGGGTCAGACTAGCCTGGCTTGTAAGCGCCAAGAGGGCCAAGGCCCCGGTCGCCACAATGAATGTTTTTATAAGTTTCATAATTGCTTAGCGTGTGTTGTTTTGTTTGTTTGTCAGGTTTGTTTTTTCAACACCTGTCTGTCTTTTCCTTTCCGCATCGTTTGACCCCGCAACGCTCGATCATCCATCGGATTTCGGCACATCTTCACTTACTTCAGACGTGCCTGAGGGCCTCTGGATTGGTCGGTAAGTGAATACCGCTACGGCGTTCATCAGGTCCATTTTTATGTTTTCTTCCAGTTTTGACCGTCGCGCAGGGGCCGCTTCTGGCTCGACGTCCAAGCCAC
Source organism: uncultured bacterium (assembly GCA_963713735.1). GTDB lineage: Bacteria > Verrucomicrobiota > Verrucomicrobiia > Limisphaerales > UBA8199 > CAVQND01. Next base: position 481,271 of record CAVQND010000016.1, on the reverse strand, counting down.
AAGACTCCCATGATGCGATTAATCGGTTTCTGTTTGTTACGCGTTAGTGTGGCACATCAGCCGATTGGCGTCTATCCGATCCCAGGACATCTTAGGTCACAAACAAGACATCGTTTTTGGGCGGGCTGCAGTTGCGGGGATTGCGCGGACGGGACATCGGCGATCACTTTTAGGACATGGGCGGGGAAGAGGCCGAAGGCTAAGCCTCTAGCAAGAGTGAGGGATGAAAGCTGAAACCTGAAACCTGAAACCTGAGACCTGAAACCTGAAGCCTGAAACAATCACGCCCGGCACGCAAAAATCAGGCCGGCAGGGGTGGCTATGCCGGATGATTTCTCCGGAGAAACCGCAGCGTGCGCGCGCCTAGCGGCAGGAGCAGCAACGCGCCGGCAATCATGGTCGTCGGCTCAGGCACGGGGAGCAGCAACTCCTGTACGGGCAGGCCATCACCATTGCCTTGAGGAGTATTTGGATCCGGGAAAAGCAAGTAGCCGTTCAGCGTGTAAGCGCCATTCACGCTTAGAAGCCAGCCGGCTGCCTCGTTAATTGCAGCTTGATCGCCGGCGCTTACGGTAAACCTCCCACTGCTAAGGTTGTAGTTCCCTCCCGATTGGGTAATGCCATTCACCTGGCCATTCAAACCGGTGTTGTAAACCGCCGCCCATACCGCCAGTTGCAAGGCCGCCTTATCGGTCGTACTGCTGCCGCTCAGGACGCCCAAATGTGTGTTGAAAATCTCAGCGGCGTTCTGTATCGCCTCCGACTGTTCAGTCGCCAGATCGGCCGCATTGAGGTGGCCGTTATACGCGTCATAGCCCCAGTTCGGCCTGATCCCGCTCTGCCCGGCAAAGGTCGTTAGATCGTAACCATAGGTACTGCCCAGGTACACGGAGGCCCCGATGTCGGTGCATACGGTGGTGTAGGTGGCAGGCAAGCCGCTGCTCGCCGTGCCCCCGGGTACCATGGTGATTGCAATGCCCCCGACCAAGGCGCCATTGATAGTTGTGTTCCCGCTGGATGTATTATAGGTCAGGTCAAAATCCTCAAGCCCGCCGTTGCCAATTTGGTAATCAACCATTGCGGCTTTGAGGCTGCCGACAGCCAAGCACGCGACTGCCGCCAATGCCAGCGCCTCTTTGATGCGTCTCTTCCTGCTCATGTTCTGAAGAATTTTGTTCATCCTTTTCTTGGTTATATAACCTTCTCGGTCATATTTATACCACAATCCACCTGCACAATCTATCCCGTCCCAGGACATGTTCATGCACTTTTCGGCCAGGCCGGGGATCGTCCTTTGCCCCGGAATTCGGACACACTCTAAACCCGGAAACAAACTGTCAGTCGGCGGTTCCAGATTGAAAGCCGCCGCCGGCAATGCTGCCTGCAATGTTCTGGATTTTAGATCAACGAGGCGACCGCAACAATACAGGAAGGCACTGGAAAGAACCCCAGTGGATCACCGGGGCCGAATCGAAAGTCGTTGACCCCGGGATTGTTGCGACGGAGAAAGGCCAGGCCATGAAGAAGAATGGACTGCTAACTTGGGTTTGGCTGAAAAATGATCGACCATGTCCGGTTTATGTAGGGAGCTCCCGGCAGATCGCCCGCGCAAAGCTCGGGGCCGCCTCCCCCTCTCGCATCGGAGAAAGGCAAGGCCCGGAGCGGCACGGGGGAGGTTCCGGACCGGGGTTTGGAGCAGAGCCTTGCCTCAGCAAGGCAACAGCCGCTGCCGGGAAGACCAGGGCATCCCTCAAGGATAGATAGCGCGATAGAACCGTAGCCCGGACGCACCGGTGTCAACGAGGACGAATGCGCCGGAGAAATCGGCTGTCACTGTACCCAGGGTCAACCAATTCATCGTGGGCGGCGTGTTGGTCGTGTACTGAATGATATACGTGCTGCCTGGAATACCATCGCCGCCAACCGCGAGCGAGCCGTTGCCGAGGTTTGTGATAACCAGATTGCGCGAGGGGCCGGAACCAACCATGATGCCGACGGTGACCGTGCCGGCCACGGGCGCACTCCAGCCGTCGGTAACCTGGTAGGTGAACGTGTCGGTGTTGGTGAAGCCCGGGGGTGGCGTATAGAATAGCCATCCATTGTAGGTCACCACAGTGCCCCCGTTGACAGTGGTGGCGGTGACGCCCACGAGAGTAATCAGGTCGCCATCGGCGTCCGAAACATTGGTGAGCAAGTCCGCGATGGTGACTTGCACGCCATTGGTGAGGCCTCGATAGAGGGTCACCGGCCTGGCCACGGGCGGAGTATTGATCACCTGTGCAGGCGACAGCAAGTTGGTGATACCCAGGAAGTTCCCGTCGCCGGCGTACTGCCCGGCAACGGTGTGCGAGCCGTGCGCCAGGTTGGTCGTGGCGTAACTGGCCGTGCCCCCGCTCAGAGACACAGGCGAGCCCGCGGCGGCGCCATCGATAGCAAACTGCACCGTTCCCGTGGGAGTCCCCGCTCCCGGGGCCACGGCGCTCAGGGAGACGCTGAAGGTCACTGTCTGGCCGGGCAGCGAAGGATTTCCAGACGAACTCAAGACGCCTGCCGTGCTGGCTTTGGTGACAACCAGTGTTCCCGGGGTATATATGAACGTGTAATTTGGACTGGCTGCGCCGCTGGCGGTGATCGGATAGTTGCCCACGGGGCTGGCCGCCGTCGCCGTGGTGGTCAGGGCCGGCGGCGTGGTCAGGCTGCTGGCCGTGTCCCCATTGACGAAACCGCTGTAGCTGGCCGTCAAAGCCGGCAGCGCCGCGCCGTAGAGCTTGCTCGCGTTGGCGGCGGTTATCGTCAGCGCCGCCGGGCTGACGGTCAGTGTGCCGCCGGCATAGCTGATCGTGTAGTTGGGACTGGCTGCGCCGCTGGCGGTGATCGAGTAGGTGCCCACGGGGCTGGCCGCCGTCGCCGTGGTGGTCAGGGCTGGCGGCGCGGTCAGGCTGCTGGCGGTGTCCCCATTGACGAAACCGCTGTAGCTGGCTGTCAGAGCCGGCAGCGCTGCGCCGTAGACCTTGCCTGTACTCACGGCAGTTACGGTCAAGGCGGCCGCGTTGACAGTCAGCGTGCCGCTGGCGTAGTTGATAGTGTAATTCGGGCTGGCCGCGCCGCTGGCGGTGATCGAATAGGTGCCCACGGGGCTGGCCGCCGTCGCCGTGGTAGTCAAGGCCGGCGGCGTGGTCAGGCTGCTGGCGGTGTCGCCATTGACGAAACCGCTGTAGCTGGCCGTCAGAGCCGGCAGCACCGCGCCATAGAGCTTGCTCGCGTTGGCGGCTGTGATCGTGAGCGCCGCCTTGCTCACGGTCAGCGTGCCGCTGGCATAGCTGATGGTGTAATTCGGGCTGGCCGCGCCGCTGGCGGTGATCGGATAGGTGCCCACGGGGCTGGCCGCCGTCGCCGTGGTGGTCAAGGCCGGCGGCGTGGTCAGGCTGCTGGCGGTGTCGCCATTGACGAAACCGCTGTAGCTGGCTGTCAGAGCCGGCAGCACCGCGCCGTAGAGCTTGCCTGTACTCACGGCAGTTATGGTCAAGGCGGCCGCGTTGACAGTCAGCGTGCCGCTGGCGTAGCTGATGGTGTAATTCGGGCTGGCCGCGCCGCTGGCGGTGATCGGATAGGTGCCCACGGGGCTGGCCGCCGTCGCCGTGGTGGTCAAGGCCGGCGGCGTGGTCAGGCTGCTGGCCGTGTCCCCATTGACGAAACCGCTGTAGCTGGCTGTCAGAGCCGGCAGCACCGCGCCGTAGAGCTTGCCTGTACCTCACGGCAGTTATGGTCAAGGCGGCCGCGTTGACAGTCAGCGTGCCGCTGGCGTAGCTGATGGTGTAATTCGGGCTGGCCGCGCCGCTGGCGGTGATCGGATAGGTGCCCACGGGGCTGGCCGCCGTCGCCGTGGTGGTCAAGGTCGGCGGCGTGGTCAGGCTGCTGGCGGTGTCGCCATTGACGAAACCGCTGTAGCTGGCCGTCAGAGCCGGCAGCACCGCGCCATAGAGCTTGCTCGCGTTGGCGGCTGTGATCGTGAGCGCCGCCTTGCTCACGGTCAGCGTGCCGCTGGCGTAGCTGATGGTGTAATTCGGGCTGGCCGCGCCGCCGGCGGTGATCGGATAGCTGCCCACGGGGCTGGCCGCTGTTGCCGTCGTAGTCAAGGTCGGCGGCGTGGTCAGGCTGCTGGCCGTGTCCCCATTGACGAAACCGCTGTAGCTGGCTGTCAGAGCCGGCAGCACCGCACCGTAGAGCTTGCCTGTACTCACGGCAGTTATGGTCAAGGCGGCGGCGTTGACGGTCAGCGTGCCGCTGGCGTAGCTGATAGTGTAATTCGGGCTGGCCGCGCCGCTGGCGGTGATCGGATAGCTGCCCACGGGGCTGGCCGCCGTCGCCGTGGTGGTCAAGGCCGGCGGCGTGGTCAGGCTGCTGGCGGTGTCCCCATTGACAAAACCGCTGTAACTGGCCGTCAGAGCCGGCAGCACCGCGCCATAGAGCTTGCTTGTACTCACGGCAGTTATGGTCAAGGCGGCCGTGTTCACGGTCAGCGTGCCGCTGGCGTAGCTGATAGTGTAATTCGGGCTGGCCGCGCCGCTGGCGGTGATCGAATAGGTGCCCACGGGGCTGGCCGCCGTCGCCGTGGTAGTCAAGGCCGGCGGCGTGGTCAGGCTGCTGGCGGTGTCCCCATTGACGAAACCGCTGTAGCTGGCCGTCAGAGCCGGCAGCACCGCGCCATAGAGCTTGCTCGCGTTGGCGGCTGTGATCGTGAGCGCCGCCTTGCTCACGGTCAGCGTGCCGCTGGCATAGCTGATGGTGTAATTCGGGCTGGCCGCGCCGCTGGCGGTGATCGGATAGCTGCCCACGGGGCTGGCCGCTGTCGCCGTGGTAGTCAAGGCCGGCGGCGTGGTCAGGCTGCTGGCGGTGTCCCCATTGACGAAACCGCTGTAGCTGGCCGTCAGAGCCGGCAGCACCGCGCCGTAGAGCTTGCTTGTACTCACGGCAGTTATGGTCAAGGCGGCCGCGTTGACGGTCAGCGTGCCGCTGGCGTAGCTGATGGTGTAATTCGGGCTGGCCGCGCCGCTGGCGGTGATCGAATAGGTGCCCACGGGGCTGGCGGCCGTCGCCGTGGTAGTCAAGGCCGGCGGCGTGGTCAGGCTGCTGGCGGTGTCCCCATTGACGAAACCGCTATAGCTGGCCGTCAGAGCCGGCAGCACCGCGCCATAGAGCTTGCTCGCGTTGGCGGCTGTGATCGTGAGCGCCGCCTTGCTCACGGTCAGCGTGCCGCTGGCATAGCTAATGGTGTAATTCGGGCTGGCCGCGCCGCTGGCGGTGATCGGATAGGTGCCCACGGGGCTGGCCGCCGTCGCCGTGGTGGTCAAGGCCGGCGGCGTGGTCAGGCTGCTGGCGGTGTCCCCATTGACGAAACCGCTGTAGCTGGCTGTCAGAGCCGGCAGCACCGCGCCGTAGAGCTTGCTTGTGCTCACGGCAGTTATGGTCAAGGCGGCCGTGTTCACGGTCAGCGTGCCGCTGGCATAGCTGATGGTGTAATTCGGGCTGGCTGCGCCGCTGGCGGTGATCGGATAGGTGCCCACGGGGCTGGCCGGCGTCGCCGTGGTGGTCAAGGCCGGCGGCGTGGTCAGGCTGCTGGCCGTGTCCCCATTGACGAAACCGCTATAGGTGGCCGTCAAAGCCGGCAGCGCCGCGCCGTAGAGCTTGCTCGTACTCACGGCGGTTATGGTCAAGGCGGCCGCGTTGACGGTCAGCGTGCCGCTGGCGTAGCTGATGGTGTAATTCGGGCTGGCCGCGCCGCTGGCGGTGATCGGATAGCTGCCCACGGGGCTGGCCGCCGTCGCCGTGGTAGTCAAGGTCGGCGGCGTGGTCAGGCTGCTGGCGGTGTCCCCATTGACAAAACCGCTATAACTGGCTGTCAAAGCCGGCAGCGCCGCGCCATAGAGCTTGCTCGCGTTGGCGGCTGTGATCGTGAGCGCCGCCTTGCTCACGGTCAGCGTGCCGCTGGCGTAGCTGATGGTGTAATTCGGGCTGGCCGCGCCGCTGGCGGTGATCGGATAGGTGCCCACGGGGCTGGCCGCCGTCGCCGTGGTAGTCAAGGTCGGCGGCGTGGTCAGGCTGCTGGCGGTGTCTCCATTGACGAAACCGCTGTAGCTGGCTGTCAAAGCCGGCACTGCCGCGCCGTAGAGCTTGGTCGCGTTGACGGCGCTTATCGTCAGGGCGGCCGCGTTGACGGTCAGCGTGCCGCTGGCGTAGCTGATGGTGTAATTCGGGCTGGCCGCGCCGCTGGCGGTGATCGAATAGGTGCTCACGGGGCTGGCCGCCGTCGCCGTGGTAGTCAAGGCCGGCGGCGTGGTCAGGCTGCTGGCGGTGTCCCCATTGACGAAACCGCTATAGCTGGCCGTCAGAGCCGGCAGCGCCGCGCCGTAGAGCTTGCTCGCGTTGGCGGCCGTGATCGTCAGGGCTTTTGGCAGGACAACTAGCGCGACATTGGCCGTGACCGGCGCATAGTTGTTCGTGTCGGTCGGGTTGAAAGTGACCGAGAGGACCTGGCTGCCGGCATTGAGCACCGTGCCGGCGGGTGGATTGTAAGTGAAGATGCCAGGGACCGAGGAAGTGGCGTTCAATTGACCGGCGCCCAAGGCCGTTCCATAGACGATGTTGGCCGGGGTTGCCCAGGTGATCGGCGGACTTGCGGGACCCGTGAACAAGAGTCCCCAGCTCACCAACATGTTGGTGGTGCCATACGACACGTCGGCTAGAAACAGTGTCCAATCACCGCTCGGGTTGGAGTTGGTGAACGAGCTGAGGTAGGTCGTGCGAGGCGTGGTGTCCAGCACCAAGAAGGGGTCCACGTTCCGTCCATCCGCCTGCCACGCGCCGGTCAGCGGGGTGCCGGCGGGCGGGTTGATGATGGTTTCATAGGCATGGACATCGCCTTGGGGAGCGGCATCATCAAACAGGACGTTGAACCCGCAATCGGCATAGCCCCAGGGGTCGGACGCGGTGCGGCCAACCCGGTTCAAGAGGATGCAGAAATTGGTGACGCCACCCTGGACGTGGCGCAGATAGCCATAGAGACCGCCGTTGAAGTCGCCCGCCACGCACAGGCTCACCCGCAGCGACAACAGTTTCGTGATGGCCGAGTTCACGGTCTGGATGTTGATCATCCCGGCGGGGTCGCCCTCGGGTATGGTTGCGTTAAGATTGCCAAAGCTGTTGGTCTCGGTGGTCTGGGCCCCGAGGCGCGGACAGCCCGCGGTCAACAACAGCAGGACAACAAGGGTGGTTGATTTGCGCATGAGTTTGGCCAGGTTGACAAATGTGCGGGCTGGGGTTGAACTAAGGACATGAGCACCGATAGAGCCGTTGGGGCGACCCGGCCGGGTCGATGAACCCGAACAAGCCGTTCGGATCGGCGAGTACCTGCCCTAGGGCCTGCCAGTTGATGGTCTGCCCGCCATCGGCAAACTGGAGCGCATAGAGCCGGCCGGGCACGCCGCTACCGCTGATGGCATACGAGCCGTTGCCCAGGTCGGTAATAGTCAAGTTTGCCGATGAGCCTTTGTTAGAGCGCAGGCTCAGTGTGACCGTGCCCGTAATGGGGGTGCTGTAACCGTCGCTGATGGCATAGCTGAATGTGTCGGCATTGGTGAATCCCGGCGCCGGGACGTAAAAGACCCAGCCGCCACTGCTCGTTACTGAGCCTCCGTTGGCGCTGGCCGTGGCCATACTGGCAAGTGTGATGGGGTCGCCGTCGGCATCCGAGGCCTTGGCGAGAAGGGCCGCCAGCGACAGTTGGGTGCCGGTGGCTGAATCGTAGGTAATCGCGGTTGGACCCGGCACCGGCGGCGTGTTCACCACCTGGGTGCCGGCCAAGAGGTTGGTTGTGCCCGTGAAATTCCCGTCGCCGGCATATTGCGCAGCCACCGTATGCGTGCCGTGCCCAAGCGCAGAGGTGGTGTAACTGGCCGTGCCGCCGCCCAGGGGCGCCGGGCTTCCGGCCACCGCGCCGTCGATGATGAACTGCACCGTCCCCGTTGGGATGCCCGCGCCGGGCGCCACCGCGCTCAGTGCCGTCGTGAGGGTCACCGCCCCACCGGGCAGCGACGGGTTGGCCGAGGAGGTTACCAGGGCGACCGCCGCCGCTGGCAGGATGGTCAGGGTTCCGCTTACGAAGTTGATCGCATAGTTCGGGGACGCGGCGCCGCTCATCTGGATGGGATAATTGCCCACGGGGCTGGCCGCCGTCGCCGTGGTGGTCAAGGTCGGGGGCGAGGTCAGGCTGCTGGCGGTGTCTCCATTAACGAAACCGCTGTAGCTGGCCGTTAAGGCCGGCACGGCCGCGCCATAGAGCTTGCTCGCGTTGGCGGCGCTTATGGTCAGCGCCGCCGGGCTCACGGTCAGGGTGCCGCCGGCATAGCTGATGGTGTAATTGGCGCTGGCGGCGCCGCTGGCGGTGATCGAATAGGTGCCCACGGGGCTGGCCGCCGTCGCCGCGGTGGTCAAGGTCGGAGGAGTGGTCAGGCTGCTGGCGGTGTCTCCATTGACGAAGCCGCTGTAGCTGGCCGTCAAAGCCGGCACCGCCGCGCCGTAAAGCTTGCTCGCGTTGACGGCGCTTATCGTCAGGGTGGCCGCGTTGACGGTCAGCGTGCCGCCGGCGTAGCTGATCGTGTAGTTGGGACTGGCGGCGCCGCTGGCGGTGATCGAATAGGTGCCCACGGGGCTGGCCGCCGTCGCCGCGGTGGTCAAGGTCGGGGGCGAGGTCAGGCTGCTGGCGGTGTCTCCATTAACGAAACCGCTGTAGCTGGCCGTTAAGGCCGGCACGACCGCGCCATAGGGCTTGCTGGCGTTGGCGGCGGTTATGGTCAGCGCCGCCGGGCTCACGGTCAGGGTGCCGCCGGCATAGCTGATGGTGTAATTGGCGCTGGCGGCGCCGCTGGCGGTGATCGAATAGGTGCCCACGGGGCTGGCCGCCGTCGCCGCGGTGGTCAAGGTCGGAGGAGTGGTCAGGCTGCTGGCGGTGTCTCCATTGACGAAACCGCTGTAGCTGGCCGTCAAAGCCGGCACCGCCGCGCCGTAAAGCTTGCTCGCGTTGACGGCGCTTATCGTCAGGGCGGCCGCGTTGACGCTCAGCGTGCCGCTGGCATAGGTGATGGTGTAATTCGGGCTGGCCGCACCGCTGGCCGTGATCGGATAGCTGCCCACGGGGCTGGCCGCCGTCGCCGTGGTGGTCAAGGTCGGCGGCGTGGTCAGGCTGCCGGCGGAGTCTCCATTGACGAAACCGCTGTAGCTGGCCGTCAAAGCCGGCACCGCCGCACCATAGGGCTTGCTGGCGTTGGCGGCGGTTATGGTCAGCGCCGCCGGGCTCACGGTCAGGGTGCCGCCGGCATAGCTGATGGTGTAATTGGCGCTGGCGGCGCCGCTGGCGGTGATCGAATAGGTGCCCACGGGGCTGGCCGCCGTCGCCGCGGTGGTCAAGGTCGGGGGCGTGGTCAGGCTGTCGGCGGTGTCTCCATTGACGAAACCGCTGTAGCTGGCCGTCAAAGCCGGCACCGCCGCGCCATAGGGCTTGCTCGCGTTGACGGCGCTTATCGTCAGGGCGGCCGCGTTGACGCTCAGCGTGCCGCTGGCATAGGTGATGGTGTAATTCGGGCTGGCCGCACCGCTGGCGGTGATCGGATAGCTGCCCACGGGGCTGGCCACCGTCGCCGCGGTGGTCAAGGTCGGGGGCGTGGTCAGGCTGCCGGCGGAGTCTCCATTGACGAAACCGCTGTAGCTGGCCGTCAAAGCCGGCACCGCCGCGCCGTAAAGCTTGCTCGCGTTGACGGCGCTTATCGTCAGGGTGGCCGCGTTGACGGTCAGCGTGCCGCCGGCATAGCTGATCGTGTAGTTGGGACTGGCGGCGCCGCTGGCGGTGATCGAATAGGTGCCCACGGGGCTGGCCGCCGTCGCCGCGGTGGTCAAGGTCGGGGGCGTGGTCAGGCTGCTGGCGGTGTCTCCATTGACGAAACCGCTGTAGCTGGCCGTCAAAGCCGGTACCGCCGCGCCATAGGGCTTGCTGGCGTTGGCGGCGGTGATGGTCAGCGCCGCCGGGCTCACTGTCAGTATCCCGTTGTTGATAGTTACGTTGTAATTGGTCAGCTTGCCGGCCGGGTCGATGAGGGTCGGGACGATGCTGTATGTCCCCACCGGGCTGCCCGGTGTGGCAGCCGTGCTGAACGTGGCGGTGATGTTGTCTCCGTTTTGCAGCCCGGTCACGGTGCCGGTCAGAGTCGGATTCGCGGCCCCATACGTCCGCAACTGGTTCGCTGCGCTGACGACCAGTTGGCCTGGAAACCGGTAGGAGATCTCATTCGAGAACTCACTCTCCAAACCCACGCTGTCAACGGCAGTGGCGGCGAAAAAGTACACGGTCCCAGGAAGCAGGCCCGAATGGTAGCGTTGGTTATGTTACCGACCGCAACCATGTTCGTATAGGTCTGGGTAGCCCCACCGTAATACAAATTGTACCCGACTACGTCTGGAGAGGTCCTGGAATTCCAGAACAAGACGTAGCTCTCACCCCAGGCGGACGCAGAAAGAAACGGCGCAACCGCAACGAGGGCAAGGCCGATGCTCCCCGCCACATGGCGCGAGCGGCCAAAAGCCCATGTTTTGTGCATAACCACGCTTGCTTGCGCACGACTCGTGCCACCCTTGATCGAGGCGAGTCCGAAACTCGTCCAGTGATACAACAACAAACGCCGGAGTCAACCGAATTGGCGGGGATCTCCGCTCAAATCGCGGAGGTGCTTGAGTTCTTGGAGGGTTCCGGCCGAATCGCGACTTTCAATGCCGCCTGCCCACTATCTGCCCGGCGCGCGGAATCTGGGCGCGAATAAGGCAGAACGTGGCTATGTTTTGGACAGTCAGGCGCGCGGTAGCCAGAAAACATAGCTCGTAAGTGCCGTTTGCCGGAAACCGCGAAAAGCGAGTGATTCCCGATCTTGCCGCGCGAAATAATGTTTGTAACTGAAAGCGCAATTCCTGCGTCTGCCGTAAAATAGAGTTTGTAAGTGAGAGCCTGACTGCCAGCGAGGCCGGCTTCTGGCAGCGTTTTACGTCGGCTTCTGCCGGCCCAAAGTCCTGTGGGACACCTCCAGGATTTCACGTGATTTTCCCAGCGAGGGGTACATACGGACGATTCTCTGCTGTGCAGTGGCTTCAAGGCGCGACTGTGGGAATTGTGTGCTGGCATCTGTCAGCAACTGGCAGCGGTGCGGCTCAAACTGGCGGACCTGAAGTCGCGCCTGCCAGCCATGCGGGAGGGCGTGCCCTTCGGCCGCTTCCGGTTCCTCCCCGTGTGGGTAGCGAGAACTTCATCGCGGGTCGAAACTCGAACAACCTGCAAAACGGGCGAAAACCGACTGTGGGTGGGGAGCGGGATTAAAACTGGAGCGCGCGCCTTCGAGGGTTGGCGTACTGATGGGTGCATCCATGGACCGCACGCCGGGGCACGACATTGCAATCCGGACCCAGGGAAGGGAAATCCTGGCTCAAGCCGCTGCCTGCCGAGTGTAACGATGATGCAGTCCGCCAAGGAGAGGCAGTTCGAGGATTTTGCCTTGGCCGGGAGGTTCAACCGCACGCGGTTCGGGGCAGTCCTGCGCCAGAGACCTGTGAGGACGAACGCCGATGTTTGAGGCGATACTTGCGGACGGTGGAATCCCAGATTTGAATGCCCAGCTTGGCCAGTTCGGCTTGGATGCGTGGACTGCCCCAAGTGGGATTGGCTTGCCACATTCGCTGAATCAGCGCGATGAGGTCGAACCTCCCCTCATTTTGAGGCTCCCAGAGGTTTGACCTAGGTGGAAGCGCCGGCCCTGTGAACGTCTTCAGATGTCCGCGCGGAGGATTTCTCGCGAGCCAGGAGCAAGGCGCTTTTGAAGCCGGATTTACGTTCGAACTGGCCGGCGTGGTTTTGAACGGACTCACGCTCGACCGCCTGGCAAGCGGCCATAATCGAGTGAGCGGGAATGGCGGCCGGCTCATCTCGCGGCTGCTCCCCTTGCTGGACCAGGGTGGAGTGCTTCATCTTCTCTCCGGAGCCGCCGGACGATTGGTTCGTTCGGATGGTTGGCGAGGACGTGTTCGGGACCACCGTGAAGTCCGTGACCACGCTAATCCGGCCGGCAGGCGGGCAAGCCGTCGGCATCGCTTTGGGGAGGAGCCTGGGACCGAGCTTGACCTGAGCTGCTGCCTCCAGCCCAGCGCCCCGTGGCCTTCGTTGTTCCCGAGCATTGACTCGCTCCGAGGCGCGCGCGTCGGACGGTTCTACAATCTAAATACGCCCGACTTTACTGAGCAGGGCAGCCTGTTGGGCCGGGTCGCTGAAAAAAAGGGGGAGAATAAATACATTATCCTTGACCCACCGCGGCAGAATCCATAAACTCCGTGCCATAAACTCCGTGCCGTCACCGGACCTACGAAGAAGAATCGGTGGTGTGATTTGGCAAATCAGAACGCAAACGCCGCTCGCAACACACCTCCGCTGGCGCTACCCTATACACCTTTTGAACCCCAGATTCACTCACGCTCTGGTCCTCGGCGCCTTGCTGACAGCGGGTCCCGCTGTCGCCCAAGTCCCGGGAATCATCCACTTCCAAGGCAGACTGGCGGTCAATGGGGCCGCCTTTAACGGGACTTGCGAGTTCAAGTTCGCGTTGGTCAGCACCAACGGCGACGCGACCTATTGGAGCTATAACAACTCCAGCAGCGGCGGCTCCGAACCCGCTGCCCCGCCGTTGTTCCTGGGGGTGACCAATGGCCTTTTCTGCGTCGCTTTGGGGGATGTGGCCGTGTCGAACATGACCCAAGTGATTCCCGCAAGCGTATTCACCAATGCCGCAGTGTGCGTGCGGATATGGGTCAATGACGGCACCAACGGTTGGCAGCGGCTTGCTCCGGACCAAAGGGTTGCTGCGGTCGGTTATGCCTTCACGGCGGCCCAGGTCCTGGCTCCTGTATCCAGCGCCACCAATTTCAGCGGGGCCTTGGCTGGTGACATCACCGGAACGCAGAAAGCGACGGTAGTCAATTCGGTGGGCGGCGCCTCCGCGGCCAATGTGGCCTCGGGGGCCAACGCGGCCAACGCGGCTGCCAGCGCCAATACGGCCAACACGATCGTGAAGCGGGATAGCTGGGGCAACTTCACCGCCGGCACCGTCACCGGTGCTTTCGCAGGGGATGGCAGCGCGTTGACCGGCCTCAACGCCGCCAACCTGACCGGAACCGTAGCCGATGGGCGCCTGTCCCCCAATGTCGCCCTGCTGGGGGCTGACCAGAGCTTTGCGGGAGCGCAGCGCCTGACCAATACCGCCAACGTGCTGGTGGGCACCCACACCGGCGACGGCTCGGGCCTGGCAAATCTCACTGCCTCCAGCCTGAGCGGTTCGGCGCCCAGCGCCGTCAGTTTTACCGGCACCTTGGCCGGCGACGTCACCGGAACGCAGAAAGGCACGGTGGTGAGCGCGGTAGGCGGCGCCTCTGCAGCCTCTGTGGCGTCGGGGGCCAACGCGGCCAATGCGGCTGCCAGCGCCAATACGGCCAACACCATCGTGAAGCGGGATAGCGGGGGCAACTTCGCCGCCGGCACCGTCATCGGCACCTTCCTGGGCGATGGCAGCGGCTTGACCGGCCTCAACGGCGCCAACCTGACCGGAACCGTGCCCGACGGACGGCTCTCCGCCAATGTGGCGTTGCTGAGGGCTGACCAGAGCTTTGCGGGAGCGCAGCGCCTGATCAATGCCGCCAACGTGCTGGTGGGTACCCACATCGGGGACGGCTCGGGTCTGGTTAATCTCGCTGGCTCCAGCCTGAGCGGTTCGGTGCCCAGCGCCGTCAGTTTTACCGGCACGTTGGCTGGCAACGTCACCGGAACCCAGAAAGGCACGGTTGTGAGCGTGGTCGGCGGCGCCTCCGCGGCCTCTGTGGCCTCAGGGGCCAACGCAGCTAATGCGGCTGTCAGCGCCGATACGGCCAACACCATCGTGAAGCGGGATAGCGGGGGCAACTTCGCCGCCGGCACCGTCACCGGTGCTTTCGCAGGGGATGGCAGCGCGTTGACCGGCCTCAACGCCGCCAACCTGACGGGAACCGTAGCCGATGGGCACCTGTCCGCCAATGTCGCCCTGCTGGGGGCTGACCAGAGCTTTGCGGGAGCGCAGCGCCTGACCAATACCGCCAACGTGCTGGTGGGCACCCACACCGGCGACGGCTCGGGCCTGGCAAATCTCACTGCCTCCAGCCTGAGCGGTTCGGCGCCCAGCGCCGTCAGTTTTACCGGCACCTTGGCCGGCAACGTCACCGGAACGCAGAAAGGCACGGTCGTGAGCGCGGTCGGCGGCGCCTCTGCAGCCTCTGTGGCGTCGGGGGCCAACGCGGCCAATGCGGCTGCCAGCGCCAATACGGCCAACACCATCGTGAAGCGGGATAGCGGGGGCAACTTCGCCGCCGGCACCGTCACCGGCACCTTCCTGGGCGATGGCAGCGGCTTGACCGGCCTCAACGCCGCCAGCCTGACGGGAACCGTGCCCGACGGACGGCTCTCCGCCAATGTGGCGTTGCTGGGGGCTGACCAGAGCTTTGCGGGAGCGCAGCGCCTGATCAATGCCGCCAACGTGCTGGTGGGCACCCACATCGGGGACGGCTCGGGTCTGGTTAATCTCACTGGCTCCAGCCTGAGCGGTTCGGCGCCCAGCGCCGTCAGTTTTACCGGCAACTTGGCCGGCGACGTCACCGGAACCCAGAAAGGCACGGTTGTGAGCGTGGTCGGCGGCGCCTCCGCGGCCTCTGTGGCCTCAGGGGCCAACGCAGCTAATGCGGCTGTCAGCGCCGATACGGCCAACACCATCGTGAAGCGGGATAGCGGGGGCAACTTTGCGGCTGGCACCGTCACCGGCGCTTTCGTGGGGGATGGCAGCGGCTTGACCGGCCTCAACGCCGCGAACCTCACCGGAGCGCTCCCCGCCACCATGGTCCGGGCCTCGATTCCCTCCGGCATGACCGTCGTTTCCACCTCGCCCCATGACGCCAGTTTCGTCAGTCTGGGCTATCAACTCATAATGATCGTTCCGGCCCCCGCCTGGACGAGCAGCTCGGCGGCGGGTGCCCCATCGGCTCGCTCCAGCCAGGCGAGCGTGTGGACTGGGCAGGAACTGCTGATCTGGGGGGGCACCATGGGTGGCGGCAGCGATGCCGCCTCGGGCGGCGGCTATCAGCCGGACCAGGATTCATGGCAAACCATCTCCACGCTGGGCGCCCCCGCCGCCCGCAGCATGCACTCGGCGGTGTGGAGCGGGCAGGAGATGATTGTCTGGGGCGGCACCGCCTCGGGCAACCCCACCAACAGCGGCGGCCGTTACAACTCCGTGACCGGAGCCTGGGTCCCCGTCTCGACCACAGGCGCACCGTCCGCGCGTGTGGGCCACATCGCCGTATGGACCGGCACGCGGATGTTGATTTGGGGCGGCCGCAGCACAGGCGGCTTGCTCAATGACGGCGCGCTGTATGACCCCGCTGCCGACCAGTGGACGGCGCTCGCCCTGCCCAACCCGCCCGGCGCGCGTTTCGGCGCCGCCGGAGTCTGGACCGGCGATCGGCTCCTGGTCTGGGGCGGGGAAAATGAAATGGGCGGCCTGAGTACGGGCGCTCAACTCACCTTCAGCTCGGGCGGCGTGCCCTCCGCCTGGCTCGCCATGTCCACCACCGGCGCCCCCAGCGGGGGCAGTGCCGGGGCCGCCGTCTGGACCGGCCAGAGACTGTTGGTCTGGGGCGGGCAGAGCGGGGGCGCTTTCCTGGGCAATGGCGCGGCTTACGACCCTGCCGCCGACTCCTGGACGGCCATCAATGCCGCCAACGCCCCCTCCGCGCGCTCCAGCGCCGCCTTTGTTTGGACCGGCCAGGAGTTGCTCATCTTTGCCGGCCAAACGGCCGCCGGCTCCGCCAGTGACGGCGCCGCCTACAACCCTGTTACCGACAGTTGGCGGCCCTTGAGCGCGGCCGGGAGCCCTTTGGCTCGCACCGGCCCTGCCGCCGCGTGGTCGGGCACGGAGTTGATCCTGTTTGGCGGCCTGTCCAACGGCACACCCCTGGCCAATCTCCAATGCCTCAATCCTCAGCCCACCTGGTATTTCTATCGCACGCCATGAATAAGCCATTGCCGATTTCCGATTGCCGATTGCGGATTCCGAGCCTCACGGTCCACGTCCTGCGGGCCGGCCTGTTCACCCTGGCCCTGGCCCTGGCCTGTTCGAGCCGTGCCCAGTGGCAGACACAGTCCATCACGGTGAGGCCGGGCTGGAGCGCCATCTATCTCCACGTGGACGCCTCCTATACGAACCTGGACTATCTGCTGAGTGATGTCACGACCTCGCCCATCGTCGAGGTCTGGCTCTGGCAGGCGAGCAGCACCATGCAGTTCTTCGCGGGTACCCAAACCGCCCCGCAACCGGGCCAATGGCTCAATTGGGCGCGAGCGGACCAGGGCATCGCCAGCACCTTCGGCACCCTGGTCCCCAACGCCACCTACCTGGTGCGTTCCATCGCCACAACCAATTATACCTGGAAGCTCCAAGGCCGGCCGATGGCCCCCAACTACACCTGGACCACCTCCGGCCTGAACTTCCTCGGCTTCCCAACCGTGCCCACCAACCCGCCGAGCTTCCACAACTTCCTCTCGCTCGCCCCCTCGGCCTTCCGAGACTCCACACTCTCGGTCTATCAGTATCCCGGCGGCCCGCTTGGCCCCGCTAACCCCCAACGTCTCTTCGACTTCACCGACACGAACGTCGTGCGGGGCCAGGCCTTTTGGCTGCAGACTTCCGACCAATCCTATTTCAACAGCTACTTTCGGACCGTTCACGCTCGTGCTTCAGAGCTCGTCCGGAGTGGCCTTCGGCGATTCGGCCAGCCAATATAGCCTTGCTCTCCGCAACATGGCCAACGTGACCAACACCATCTCCGTGCGCCTGCTGCCCTCTGAGGCCCCGCCTGCCGGCCAGGCCAACATCGTCGGCACCCCGCCCGTCCTCGTGCGCGGCCAGCTCTACGCCACCAACCTGACTTACGGGTTCACCGACCTGTCGGTGAGCGGCGCCGTCCAGACCTGGGTGCTGCCTCCCCAGGGCCAGCCCGGCTCGGCCATCACCGTTGTCTTTGGCCTCAATCGTTACGCGATGGCCGGTGCGCCGGGCTCGTTCTATGCCGGCATCCTCCAGTTCAGCGATTCGTTTGGGTACTGGAAGTTCAATGTGCCGGTCTCGGCAGTGGCCGCCTTGACCGCCGGCTTATGGGTCGGCAACGCCAGTGTGTCCCAGGTCGCCAACTATCTCAAGAGCTACCAGACCGACACCAACAACAACCCCGTTACGGACACCAACGGCGCCTACATCGTCACCGCCATCAGCACCAACCTGGGCGCCGTTATCACGCCGTTCCCCCTGCGGCTGATCATCCACAATGACGGCACCAAAAGCGTCCTGCTCCAGCGCGTCTATTACGGCCTGCGCCAGGACACCAACGTCGTGGTCAGCACTACCGAAACCGTCCTCGATGCAACCCACCTGGACACCGCCCGCCGGATCACCGCCACTCACCTGCCCTGGACCGCCGCCAACACCCCCATTGCCATGACCGGCAACTTCACCCTCGGCGGCACTCTCACGGCCGTCTGCCAGGTCGCCTACGACGACCAGGCCTCCAATCCCTTCCTCCACACCTATCATCCCGACCACGACAACCTCGACCACGCCACCTTCGCCGTCGGGCCGGTCCAGCAACTGCCGCGCGGCTCCGAGTCCTACGACATCAGCCGAACCATCACCTTGAGCATCACTCAGCCCGGCAACGATTTCACCAGCCTGACCACCACCGCCACCACTCTCTCCGGCATTTACCAGGAAACCGTCGTCCTGGCCGGCTCCGGCGCTGCTAACCGCACGTTCAACGCCGCCGGTGTCTTCGCCCTCACTCGCATCAGCAATATCCCGACGCTCACGACACAATGAAGCCCTCCATTTGAACCCTCCAGCACCCAAGTCTCTCGATGCTTTAACCTAACCTGTCGCTTATGAAACCAAACCCAATCCTCCGCGCACTCGTCACCTTATCTGTCATGGCCTTGCTCTTCTCGGGCGGGGCGCCGTCCGCCCGCGGCGCCAACGGCAACCCGCCCGAGCTGATGAGCTACCAGGGGTTCCTCACCGACGCCAACGGCCAGCCCCTGGGCAGTACCAACACCGGCCCAAGAACTACGATGTCATTTTCCGCATCTGGGATGACCAGACCGCGGGCAACGAGCTGTGGGCCGAGCAGCAGACCGTCACGGTCGATAAAGGCAACTTCACGGTCCTGCTGGGCGAAGGCAGCGCGGTGAGCACCAACCCGTGGCCCAATTTGTCCAGCCTGTTCACCAACACCAGCGCCTCGGACCGCTACATCGAGATGACCGTCAAGGGCATCGGCGCGGGCAGCCCGCCGGCCGATGTGACGATCCTGCCCCGGCTGCGGCTGCTCTCCTCGCCCTACGCGTTCCTGGCGCGAAACGCCGTCAATGCCGGCAGCCTGGTCAACGGCGCCAACGGCCAGGTTGTAACCGTGCTCAACAACACGGTGGGCATCAACACCAACAGCCCAGGGGCCACCCTCGATGTCAACGGCAGCCTCAACGCCTCGAGCCTGTCCGGCGCCAGCGCCACGTTGGGTGGCCTGACCGTGAACGGCGCGGGCCTGACGGTCAACGGCGCGGCCACAGCCCAGGGCTTGACGGTCAATGGCACCGCCTCGGTGTCAAACTTGACGGTGTCGGGGTCGGGCGGGGCGCTCTTTGGCAGCGGCCAGCCCGGCTGGGGCGGGAACCTGTCGCTCCTGGCCAACCAGGGGTCGCCGGTGAGCGGACGCCTGGCCTTCGGCACTGACGGCAGGGGCTGGCAATTCCGCATCGCCAAGAACCAGGGCGGCACGCTCAGCGACCTGTTCACCGTGACCGATGGCGGCGCCGTCGGCATAGGGTTGACCCCGCGTTATACGTTGGATGTGTTGGGGACGTTCGATGTTGATCTTGCCGGAAACGGGGGCGGCAGGTTCTGGGTTATAAACAACCCGAATGACGACTCAGTGTATCTGGAATTCAGTGGCACCAATAACGCGAGGAGCCCGCTCTACGCGCACATCTGCGGCATGGGCGTCGACCAATTGAACAATTTGCAGGTCCATTCGCAAATGACCGGTTTTTTAGGGGCGATCGATGGCTATCAGGTGACTCTGGAGCACACCCAAAGCGGGCACTTGTGGACAATTGGGACCGACCATTGGGATTCCCTCGATTTCTTCCAGGACACCGGCCTCGAATTCTGGTTCAACAGCGGGGGCGTTTATAAGTCCTCGGATGCTCGGCTCAAGAAAGAGGTTCGTGGAGAGGCCGGGCTGCTGGACAAGGTCCTGAAGCTGCGGCCGGTTTCTTACCGGTTCAAGGCCGCGCCTGAAGGCAGCCCACGGAGCTTTGGGTTCATCGCCCAGGATCTGGAGAAGGTCTTCCCGGAGGTCGTCTCCGAGTCCATCCACGGGACCAAGGGCGTGGCCTACGCGGAGTTGATCCCGGTCTCGATAGGGGCCATCCAGGAGCTGCAGGCGCAGGTCCAGCGCCAGAAGGCGGACATCGAGAAGCTGCGGGGCGAGGTCGCCGAGTTGCGCGCGATGGTGGTAAAGCTCGCCCACCGCTAACGCCGGCGGCAGCACAAACGCCGGCCAACCGTGCGAGGCTATATGAGCTCGAACCACAAGGCTCTTTGGAAGTTTGTCGGACCGCCCGCGGCGTTGCTGGCGCTGTTGTGCCAAACGGCCGCCGTTTGCGCCGGGGAGGCCGTCCCGCTCCAGTTCGACCAGACCCAGATCCCGTACAATCTCCAGTCCCAAACGGGCGTGCCGATTTCGACCACGCCCGGCGTGCCGCCCGGTTCGGATGGGCGCATGCCCACCACCAACTCCTCCTGGGAATCGGTCAACCCGCCGACTACCAACCAGTTTATCGGGTTCGTTGCCTTCGGCGCCGTCGCCGGCCTGACCTACGACCAGTGGCAGGCCGTGAGCACCAACGCGCTGCTCGACGGGTCGAGCGCCTTTTCTTACGCGGTCGCCGCCGCCATGCAACTGCCGGTCGCACGCACCAACGCCGGCGACGACAGCTCGATCGTCATAGTGTTGCGCCGCGCCCAGGTAGGCGCCCCCTACGTCAACCGGGCGACGTCCTTCGCCTTCGGCAGCATCGTCTCGGCGCCGGCCACGGACGAGAATGGGGTGTTGCTGACCAATGCGCCGGCGGCGTCCTACTGGCTGGCCGAGCCCTACTCGCCCAGCGGCCACACCAATGACCCGTATTACTGGAACCCCGAACGCCGGGGTGGTGTTTGCCTCCCAGGCGGGCCCAATCTTCATCACCTGGCGCAAGGCCGCGCCCTATACCGCCGCGGGCCTGCCCGCCGGCTATGTCAACCTCAACGGCACCGCCGAGGGCTCGCCCTCCTTCCAGACCAACGGCGCCGACATTTACCTGCTTTACACCGCCCGCTATATCGTCTCCAGCGGGGCCGTCAAGCAGCCCCAGCAGATGTATTGGACCGAAGGCTCGTTTCAGAACTCGGGCTACCTCGTCTCGGTCCCATCCGCGCGCGTCAGCGCCATTCACGTGGCCTACAACAACGCGTTTCCGGCGACGGTCAGCACTCCTTATGCCGATCCCAATTATGTGCCGCCCGTCAACCCGACGAACATGTCCCAGGAGACACGGACTCTCTGGATGGATACCGGCACGACTCTCGCCATCCACGCCTACAACGCCGAGGGGCGGGTTTTTGTGGAGTTGCTCGGCGGGCTGAACCCCGACGGCATCACGCGCCAGTACCTGGGTTTTGAAATCGTGGATGTCGCCAAGCAGCCCAGGCCGTCCGATGTCACGACCGAGTTGGGCGAGCGGCTGGCCGCCTTCCAGGACGGGTCGGATGATTCTTATCTTTATCCCCAGCCGATCCCGAACACTGTCGGGACACAATATTATTACCAGCAATCCAACCCGGATAACCTGCCGGTGACCCTTTACGCCGACCGCAAGACTGACAACCTGAACGACCTCCAGGTCCACTGGCTCATCCCGGGCGTTGCGGGCCTGCAATGGCCTTATCGCTTCGTCCGCTACACCCTGGCCTGGCCGGCTGACCCGGCCAAGTACAGCCACTACCTGCGCCCGCTGGTGGCCACCGAGGCCGAGGCCGAACAGACCGCCGTCGCGCTGGATGGAGCCGAATCCCCTTCGATGGATGACTATGACCCGCTCCCGGCGCCCTATGGCGCCAAGCTCCTCACTTCCCCGTCGGCCTTCTATACCTTCCTGAGCCTCGACTACCCCGCGCACCGCACGCTCCTGCGCTTTCTGACGGGCGGCAACGTCCGCTTCGAGCGCGTCTTCTCGTGGCTGAACGCCGGCTTGACCAACAATGCCCTGCTGGCGAACTCCGTGGCCACCAGCCTCAGCGCCTGGAACCCAACCAATTCGACCCTGAGCTTCACCGACCTGACCGTTGCGCCTTACGTGGTCAAGGCCACCGTCAACGTTGGCCAGCGCATCCAGGCCCCTGCCAACGAACTGGGCGCCGCGGGCAGTTACTGGGCCGGCTACATCCTCCAGACCAACGGCAAGTCATTTGACCCAACCGCTTACATCGATCCCTTTGCCGCCGGCTTCACGCTGGCGAACCAGGGTGCCATCATCCCCGTCAATGCCATTCCCGGCCAAAACCTGCTCGAGGTCTGGTGGTTCCGGCAGAACAACGCCAACCTGGTGCAGGGGTTCCAGCCGGTTTATTGGCCCACGGTCATCGGGTGCTACACCATCCAGTGGCCGGACAACCCCCCGGAAATCGTCCTGGCCTCCAGCGCCGGCAGCGGGCCGCTGCCCAGCCCCCAGGCCAAAGGCAGCATTTACTACCAGAATGACCGTTCCTTGCCCGGCTACAACCCCAACGAAGAGCACGCCCTCATGCTCGGCGGCCAGGCCTACGCCCTGCGCGACGACCTCAATGTCACCAACGCCAACGGTTACTCCTCCGCCCCTTATGTGCTCATCAATTACACGGAGTCGGATGGCCGGCCCGCCATGGCGGTCTTCAAGGTCCGGCGCGAAAAACCCGAGGCCGGCATCCTCTTCGATTACATGGTCACCGCCGGCACGATGCTCCAGCCGCCGATGCCGCTGCCGCTGTTGCCGCCCCCGATCGAGGGCACCGGCCAGACCGCCACCAACTATAACAACGAGCCGGTTGCCGCTTCGGGCGATCTGCCCGTGGGCTGGGACTCGAGTTACGCCAGCGGGACCTTCAGCAATTATCAGCAGTTCACATTCCAGGACCGGAAAAACAACTTCTGGGTCTATCGCGGCCTCCACGCCGGCCTGCCGCCCCTCCAAGCCGGTTCCTACAACCCGACCAACGGCGGCTTCGACCCGCTGCCCGACGCCACCGCCCTGGTGGGCCAGCCATTCACTTACTATATCCATCTTTCCCGCCCGGCCGATTCCCTTACGGTCAGCAACTGGCCCCCACTGCCGGACGGATTGGCCGGCCCCGAAGCCCTCACCAACGCCCTGGGCTTCGCCATTCACGGCATTCCCATCGGCGCCTCCTCCAATCTCTACACCATCACCATCTACGACTCGGGTGACGGCTCTTACGCCACCAATACCTTCTCTCTCCAAGTCGTGAGCAACGGCACGATCGTGGCCCAAGGGCCGCTCTGCATCACCAGCACCAACCAATACTCGGGCGCCATCGTCACCTACACCAACCGCCCGCCGCAGTGGGCCCAGCCCCCCACCCCGACCAACAGCTTCACGATGCACTTTTATTACGAGACCCAGCCCGGCTTCGCCTGGCCCGGCATTGACAACCCGCCCCCCGAGGGCACAATTGTCCCGTACCTTCGCCGCTGGGACCCATCGATGACCAACTATGTGGGCGGCGCCGCGGACAAGAACAGCCCCAGCCTGGACATCGTGTATCGGCCCGTCTGGCCAAGCCTGGTCAGCGGCCCCAGCGGCATGATCCCGCTGCCGAAGTTGTTCATGGGCCAGACCCTGACCGTGCCCATCAATGGGTTGCCGCAAATCCGCGGCCAGAGCAGCGTCCAGGTCCTCTACCAGCAGTCCATCGGCCTGAACATCACGCAGGCCCCGCCCTCGGTCGTCCTTTTCGATCCCACTGCCGCCAAGGAATCGAGCCTCGCCGCCATCGGCGGACTTCCCTCGGGCGTGGTGGCCCAGAGCTACGAGGGCAGAATGTATTTCCCGAACCTGCCGCCCAACCTGGCCGAGCGGCTCTGGTTCGACCCCAACACGACCAACCTCGTCTTCGAGGGCCAGTTCATGGATGAACCGGTGGGCGACAAGTACCTGCTCCTGAACGTCCTGCGCGGCGCCGATCTCGCCGCCGTCCAGGGGCTCTGCCCGGCGGGCGACCAGCACAAAAGCAACTGGGACTCGGCTGTCCTCAACCTCACCGCGACGGTCCTTACCAAGCACCAGCCCGCCGATGCCCCGGGCAGCTACGTCGTCAACACCAACCAGACCTTTACTTGCGCGGCGGGCGACCTCATCGCGATCACCAACGCGGATACCCAGGTCGATTCTTATGCCCTGAGCGCGACCGGCCCGGGCACCGGCTACATCTCCTTCATTGTCGGCAACAGCTACGACCCCGCCCACGCCTCCGAACCGGTCACCGTCTATATCGCGCGGCTCGCGCCGGACCTCTGGCCGGGCCAGTTGAAAATCGTCATGGATGACAACCCGCTGGCCGAGATGATCTCGTTCCAGCACACCGACGACCTGGCCGGGGACGCGGCCGACTACGAGTATGACTGGCGGATCATGCCGCCGGTGGATGGCCTGCCCTCGACGCTCGACCCGACCAACTGGCCCGTCCTGGCTGCCGGCAGCGACTTGTCCCACTACACGCTGGGCGGCTCCGGCACCCAGGCCCTGAGCGACAACTACGTCACCCTGCGCTACCGCTGCACCAATTCGCTGGCCAATCCCGCCTCCACCAACTGGTCGGCCTGGACCGACCCGCAACTGGCCGAGGGCTGGATCAAGCGCGTCCTTCAGGGCGTCAACCCCTTCAACCAGCGGACCACCGACCTCTTCGACAATCCCGCCAACACCACCGCCTCGATCATCAGCCAGGCCGGCCCTCGATGGGAAGGCGATGTCGCCCTCAACCAGGACACCCTCAACAATGACGGCCTCATCGAGATTTATGAGACCGTCCTGGACCGCGGCAAGGCCCTGAGCATCAACGCCGGCATCAACTACGGTCCCGCCAACGACGCCCTGCTCCTGGCCGCCGGCTACCTCAACGACCTCTACATGGACCTGGGCAACGAGGCCTGGGCCAATGCCGCCAACCCAACCATCAGCATCGGCACCGACGACCAGACTTACGGCAGCGTCGCCACCGCCATGTTCGTTTTCCAAGGCGAGGTCGCCTCGCTCCTCGAGCAGAACCTGGCCCTGTTGCGCGGGCGGGACGACTCGCTGGAACCCGGCGTCACCCTGGCGCCCGTCTATAATCGGCTCTACTGGAACTACACCTACGGCATCAATGCCGGCGAGGTCATTTACGCCCTCAACTACGACATCACCGACCAGAACGGCGATGGTGTGGTCAACGCCGCCGACGCCGCCATCATGTATCCCCAGGGCCACGGCGATGCCTACGGCCATTATCTCACGGCCTTGACCGGCTACTATTCCCTGCTGATGAACCCGAACTTCGACTGGGTGCCCCACATCGAGGCCGTCACCGTGCTGGGCGCCACGGTCAACGTCGGCTACCAGGACGAGCGCAAATTCGCCGCCGCCGCCGGCGCGCTGGCCCGCGCCGGCCAGCAGATCTTCGATTTGACCTGGCGCCAATACTACCAGCCTGGCGGCGTCGGTTGGGGCTACTTCGCCACCAACACCGTCAACTACCAGCGCCCTTACGTCGCCGCCGGCGCCACCAACTATGTCACCCGGTACTGGGGCCTGGACCACTGGGCCTCGCGCATGGGGCAGGGCGCTTACATCAACTGGCTGGCGGGCAACGCCATTCTGCCGCCCACCGACCCCGATCCCACGCACCAGGGCATCCAGAAGGTTGACCGCACGACCGTGCCCGAACTCCAGGAACTGCCCCAGACCGCCGCCACCCTCCAGACCGACATGGACAACGCCAATGCGGGCTTCACCCCGCTGGGGCTCTCCCAGAACAGCATCGCCTTCGACATCAACCCACTGCAGGTCACCGGCGCCGATCCCCAGACGCACTTCGAGCAGATCTATCAGCGGGCCGTCGCCGCCCTCAACAACGCCGTGGTCGCCTTCGACGATGCCCAGGGCGTGACCCAGACCATGCGCTCACAGGAGGACTCGCTCACCGACTTCGAGGCCGGCGTCGCCGCCCAGGAACTGGCCTACACCAACCAGTTGATCGAGCTCTACGGGACCCCCTACCCCGACGACATCGGCCCCGGCCAGACTTATGCCCAGGGCTATGACGGCCCCGACCTCATCCATTACACCTATGTCGATAACCCCGATACCAACACCTACGGCGGCATCCTGCCCGATCCGACCACCAACCTGACCTTCAAGATCGACATCCAGCAACTGCCCCCGGATTGGGCGGCCTACCTCACCAACAATTTCAACGTCATCATCGCCGGCACTGACACCAACCACTATCAGCAAGGCGCGCAGTACCTTTCCTTCAACATCGGCCCCAATGGGTTCTTCGATAAACCGCCTGCCTGGACCAGCGACCGCTCCTCTCCGGGCAGCATCCAGCAGGCCATCTCGGCCCTCATCGCCGCGCAGAACAAGCTGCGCCAGGAAATGAGCGACGCCGTCAGCGCCAAGCAGGCCCTCGACCAGGCGATAGCCCTGTTCAATGCCCAGACCGCAACCGCCAGTAGCGACCTGAGCCTGCAGAACCAAATCCTGGCGAGGCAGGATGCCATCAACGTCAACCAAGAGGCCTATGACATTGCCGACAAGTGGGCCACCTTTGTAGCAGGCCTATTGGCGGATGCGGCGGACGTGCTCAAGGCCTCGACGCCCGTGGAATTCATCGCCGGGCTGGCGGACGGAGGCGATATTGGCAAATGTATTCTCTTGGGTCCGCTCCTCGGTATAGACATTGCTAAGCAGCTCATTCTGGCGGGCGACGCGATCGGCTTCTCATGCGAGCAGGCGGCAATCGAGGGCGACGAAGAATCGATTTCGGAATTGCAGACCCTGTTGAACAGTGACCAAAGCAACCTCAATCTCCAGAACGCTCTGCAGAACCTGGCCAGCCAATTGAGCGCCTTGCAAGGCCATCTGAGCAACATCAACCAGGATGAACGCGCCCTGAACGACGCCCAGAGCGCCTACCAGGCGCAGGTCGCCCAAGGCAACCGCATCCTCCAGGAGCGGCTGACCTTCCGGCAGCACGCCGCCGCCATCATCCAGGGCTATCGCACCCGCGACGCCGCCTTCCGCATCTTCCAGAACGAGAAGCTCGAACGCTACAAGACCCTCTTCGATTTGGCCGCCAAATATGCCTTCCTGGCCGCCAATGCCTACGACTACGAAACCGGACTGCTCAACACCGACCAGGGCAAGGCCTTCGTCAACCGCATCGTCAGCTCCTGCGCCCTGGGTGTCATCGAAAACGGCCAGCCCCAATACGCCGGCAGCGACACCGGCGACCCGGGCCTCTCCAGCGCCCTGGCTGAGATGAAGGCGGACTTCGACGTCCTCAAGGGCCGCCTGGGTTTCAACAACCCCGACGGCTACGGCACCATCGTCTCCTTGCGCGCCGAGAATTACCGCATCCTGCCCGGCGCCGATGGCGACGTGAACTGGCAGGACGTGCTCAACCAGGGGCGCATGGCCAACCTGCTGGAGGACAGCGACGTGACCCGCTACTGCATGCAGATCGATGACGGCAGCGGCCTGCCCGTGCCCGGCATCGTTCTCACCTTCGGCACCGTTATCTCCCCCGGCCTCAACCTCTTCGGCCAGCCGCTCGCGCCGTGCGACAGCGCGTTCAGCTCGAGTTCGTTCGCCACCAAGATCTTTGCCGTCGGCGTGGACCTCGACGGCTATGTCGGCATGCGCAACCCCGTGAGCGGCGGCGCCAGCAATCCGTCCGACCCCAACGCCCTCGCCGCTACTCCTTACATCTATCTCATCCCCGTTGGCACCGACTCGATGCGCGTTCCGCCCCTGGGCGACACCAGCGGCGTGCGCACCTGGAACGTGGACGACGTGGCCATCCCGCTCCCCTTTAACATCAGCGCCTCGGATTTCTCCTCAACCCCCTTCTACCAATCCGCCGATTCACTCTCCGAGCCGCTCTTCGCCATTCGCAAAGACCAGGCCTTTCGCCCCGTTTCCACCACCGATGCCTTCAACGGGGACGTCTATGGGGCGACCGGCTCCTTGCAGCCCTCCCAGTTCACCAACAAGCGCCTGATCGGCCGCTCGATCTGGAACAGCAAATGGAAACTGGTCATCCCAGGCAATACGCTGCTCAACGACGCCAACCAGGGCCTTGACCGGTTCCTCAACTCGGTCAAGGACATCAAACTTTACTTCGTCACCTACTCTTACGCCGGCAATTAAACCGCTGGCGCCTCAAAGCCTATGAAGCCGACCCGGCCCTCCATCAATCCATCAATCCACTTGTGTCGGTTGCTGTTCGCCGCCACGTTGCTCCTCCCCACCGCCGCCCTGGCCTTCCCCCCCGCCCCGTACCATGTTATCTATGGCTTGGTCCGCGACAAGTACGGCACTCCGTTCACGGACTCCCGCGCCCAGGTCATCCTCCAAACCGCCACCGGCGTCCAGATCAAGGGCACCGTCATTCCCGGACAAGCCGCCGGCGTCAATTACCAACTCCAGGTCCCCATGGACTCCGGCCTGACACCCGTCAATTACATGGCCACCGCCCTGCGCGTGGCCGCCCCGTTCAAGCTCTATGTCATCGTCGGCAACACGACCAATCTCCCCATCCAAATGACCGGCAGCCTCTCCCTTTTGGGCGCGCCCGGCCAGCGCACGCGCCTGGACCTCACACTGGGCGAGGACTCCAACGGCAACGGCATCCCCGATGCCTGGGAAAACGCCTTCCTCGGCGCCATCGGCTCCGCCCTCAACCTGGCCGACCTCAAAGCCGATGGTGTCTATACCCGCGACGGCCTTACCCTCTATCAACAGTTTCTCCTTGGCGACATCCCCTTCGACGCCGGCAATTCCTTCAGCGTCAAGCTGGTCGATGTCCAGGACGGCTCGCCCATGCTGGAATTCACGACCATGACCGGCCGCTCCTACACCATCCAGGGCTCGCCCGACCTGCGGCAGTGGAGCCCCCTCTCATTCATCCTGCCCGCCCAGGCCCCTGGCAGCGGCGCCTACAACTTCCTCTATGCGCCGGACATCCGCACCGTCCAGGTCCAGGCCCTCCAGCCCCCCTCCGGCCCCCCTATGCGCTTCTTCCGGCTCATGCTCCAGTAGGGGGTTTCACGGAAATCGACTCCACCAGCAGAGCGATCGAATCGGAAGCTACATCGCCCGCATGGTCAAGAAACTCGGGCCGCGATGGATCGGGCGGAGGGGTTCGGATTGACGTTGAATGTCACCGGGAAGCGCATCCCGGCAGAACGCAGCATCAAGGTCCCCCGACAGCTGCCAGCGGAAAACCAAGTTGAGAACAGCGCCAAGGCGAGAGGAAAAGAAGTCGGAACCAGACCGGCGGGAAGAAAGTGAGTAAATCCCTCGCGGGTTCAGGTGGAATTGTGAAAGGAGTTGTGAACAAACACCTCGCGGGCTATTATCGAGGAAGAGTTGTTGGGCATGAACAGGTTAGGAGAAAGCGGCTTGAGATTTTCCGGCTGGATAAACGACCGGCCGTTGCAGAAACAAATTCGGCACAACGTGGGATGGGTGCCACTTTACGCATGAAGCAGTTGAGTCGCCGACGCATCTACGGCTGGCTTGTTTTTGCTGTCGTCGTGCTCATCGCGTTGGCCTATGAGTGGCTCGGGCCTGGGTTTGTCAGAGTCGTACACCCGCCGACAGCGCCGGAAGTGTTGGACCAGGGAGGGCGGATTGTCCGGGAGGTGCGGATTCCGGTCCTGCTGGTATTGTTCCT
Source organism: uncultured bacterium (assembly GCA_963713735.1). GTDB lineage: Bacteria > Verrucomicrobiota > Verrucomicrobiia > Limisphaerales > UBA8199 > CAVQND01. The sequence goes on along the minus strand of CAVQND010000016.1, from coordinate 452,025 downwards.
CGTCTTTCTCGGTGTCGTAGGCCTTTTCCTTGCATTCGGTCCCCGGCGCTTCCCGCTTCGTGGCGGTCCGTCCGAGTAAGTTACCGCCTCATTCGTGGCGGCTGGGTCCCGGACGAAATGAAATAGGAATTTCTTCGAGGCTTTGCGGCTCTCGGGCCTTGCGCTAAGCTCGCAGTCGCCTCAACGCAAAGGCGCGGGGCAAGAATTGGTTGGGATTGCGCGGGCGACATTTCGAAACGATGAAAGGACATTGCTGAACGAGATTGCTGCAGGCAACGCCATCGTGCGTCATCGGTGATCTCCCTGCTCTGTGGCCCGGCGCGCCTGAAAGCAATTGACAATTAGTCATATTCCCGGAAACCCTTGATTTTATGAGGCCAAGTCGGCTGGTTGGCCCTTTCCCCTTTCCACCCTTCCAAAATGGGCCAGACGCAAATCCGGCGCAATCCGGCACCCCTTCCGCAACAAACGACAATACCGCCGACGGCAGGGCATCCAGCCATCATGTTTGAAGCGACAGGCTGGTGTAATGGCCGGCGCTGTGCCAAATGCCAGACGCGGTGAGAAATCCGGCCAATCACCCGCCAACGGAAGGAGGCGGATAATCATTGCTGATTTCCGTGGAAAGGAGTTTCATCGGAGCCAGTGAACGAAAGGCATCACTGACGAAAGAACGAAACGTAAACAAACAAACTTTGCGTAGCTTCGGCTGCGGTTGTCTGAAATCTGGAAACTTTTAGCCATCAGCCGCGCCGAGTCACGCCCAATCGGGCGTGGCTTGGCGTTTACTGGTGGCAGGCTTTCCAGAGCCTCAGACAGTGGGCGTTGAGTTCACGCCCCTTCCTTTCCCCGCTGTCGGCTGCGTGAAAAGTCACCACAAGGAAATATGGAAATATGAAGACAACAAAGACAACACCGCTCGTTTCTAGCGCCATCAACAAGCTGATACTCACTGCCCTCGCGACATTCATGCTTCACACCGTGCGGTCGGCAACGGTCATTGTGCCAAGCACGTCGGACATTTGGCTTGCTGGAATGACAAACGGAGCAAATGCCTACCAAGGTGATTTTGCGCCACTTTGTTCCCCCGCGGAGGTCCTTGGCGTGGCAATTGTTCCGGGAACGTCGCTCACGTTTTCGGCCACGGGAGCCACCGCCCAAGGCCATTCACCCTCGTTACCCCTAATCGGGCCAGATGGCGACACCAATTCCTTGGCGTTTCGCTTTGGCAATGCGCAGAATGGTATATCCAATATCACCAACGCCCCAATAGACTCACTTATTGGCGTTTTCTTGGGTTCAGACTTGCCTATCCTCACTGCGGCTCCCCCCACTTTGGATTTTTCAGCTTTCGAGAGTCGCAACTACACAAATATCGCACCACTGCTGAAACAGGTTTTTCTCATTGGACAAGGGTTCACGACCAACGGGGTGCCAAAAACTATCACTGTTCCGTCCGGGGCCACACGCTTGTTCCTTGGCACGATGGACACGAAGGACTGGTATAACAATTCTGGCTCGCTAACCGTGGAGGTCGCGACGATTGGCTCAGCAACCGGCATAACCTCGTCTATTTCAATGTACCCGGGCATCTCATTTAGTGGCGTTGCCGGATTGAGCTACGAAATTGACTACGCACCCTCGGTCGGAAATACTAACCTATGGTCGCGGTTGACCACCCTAATTCTGCCTAGCACCCCCTTCACTTATTGCGACGTGACGGCCACCAACACGCCGATGCGCTTTTACAGAGTCTTCCAGTTGCCATAGTAGGTTTGGACATTTCCCAACGCCCTCAATCGCTGGTCGCCGTCCCCCACGATTTTACCCTCACGCGTCCGCGTGCGATTGTCGCTTTCGTCATACCTAGCGACAAGCTTCCCGGTTCCATCACGGAGCCAGTTCCCATCAAACCTCCCGATGATTTTTCCCTCACGGTTGCGGATGTATCCATCATTCATAAGCATTAATGCCCGCCGCTGCTTGGCAGTGGCGGGCGGTGTAGTGTTTTAGGCGGTTTGGATTTTGAGAATGTTGCGGACGGTCGCCGGATACCAATTTTTCCCGTTGCGGGTTGAAATCCCCCTGCGGTTCAGACAATCACAAATCCCGCGGAGGGTCTGAACGCCAGCCGATTTGATTTCCTCAATAACGGGGGCCACCTTGGCGGCGAATTCCACCTTGGCGGATTTATTCGCCGTCACCATCGCGGCCACGGCCTTTTCGGGATTAGGGGTGCCAAGCTTTTTGCCGGATGCTTTGAGGGCAGCTAACGCGTTGCGGGTTCTTTCGCTCGTCAATTCACGCTCCCGCTGGGCCAAAATGGCAAACAGCGAAACCGTAAATTTATCTGCATTCGGGCAATCGCAACAGAGGAAATCGGCTCCGCTGTTTTGGAGCCTCAGAAGGAATTCGGCGTTGCGTGCGAGCCGGTCCAGCTTGGCGATTACCAACGTGGCCTTATTCCGCTTACAGTAATCCAAGGCTGCGGCCAGTTGCGGTCTTTCCTCGTCCGTCTTGCGGCCACTTTCAACTTCCGAAAACTCCTTTTCCAAAACACCCTTCTGCCCTTCAACGAACCGCCGAACGGTTTCCCGTTGTGCGGCCATTCCATTTCCGTCAATCCCTTGCATTTTTGTGCTCACGCGATAGTAGCCGATGTATTTTTTCATCATGGGACAACTGGTAAGCGCCCAGCCCAGCCCCCGGCAAAGCCTTTTGTAAAAAATCTAAATGAGTGTAAAGAATTCGCTCCGCCCCCCAAAGAATCGCAATTTCCGTCCAAATTGGTATGAATTCTGTTCCAGAGCGCCGGCCCGCTGCTGATTTTTAGCCAGCCCACGCCAGCCCGCCCATTCCTCTCACTATCGGGAAACCGCACGGGCACAAGGCCCGGCTTGCGCCAGACCGCCCGTAGGCGGTGATTCTGGGGCCAGAGGGTAAGCAGACCGCAGGGAATTGACGCCGCCAGACCCAATCTGGCGCATGGATTCACGTATCCCTCTGGGATTGGGCGGCGGTGGACCCGTCACAAATGAGTATAGGGTGGATTGACGCGACGAGTTTTTGCGATGTTCAGAAGTTCACCCAATTTCGGGCGGCGGGTGTTCTGTCTGTTCTCTCTGTCTATTTCCTTCCGTCGGCGCGAGGCGGCTTGGGCCTTGCTCAGAACGGTTTTCAATTTGGCGGCCTGTTCCTTATAGCGGTCAATTTTGATTTTGAGCCGGTCGGCTCCGCCGTCGCCTTCTGTCAACTCCGGGGCCAGCGACGCCTCAAGCTGAGCGAGCAGAACTTCAAGGGCGGCGATGATACGGGCAGGGGTAAAGGCTTCATCATTCATAATCGGTTTCCCCCCGAAGTACTCGTTTCGCCCGTTCCTTTGATTCCTCAAGGCGTCGCTGTCTGGAGTCAACGCGACGTTTCATCCATCGGAAATCCAGCTCGGCCTTTCGGGCCTTGGCTCGCTTCATTTGGTCGGGGCTCGGCGGGTAGGTTCCCAGCACCGCCTGTAATTCGGCGGCGAAAGGGTCCACGGTGCCGCTGGCGTCTTGTCTGTCTGGTGCTTCATTCATATCTAAAATCCTTTTTGCTTGGTAGCGCACTAATCCGCCACGGGGAATAATTAGGCGTGTGCCGGAAGGGACCGCCGCTTTCGCAAAATAAAAAAACGGTATGGCAAACCCCCTGAATATTTATGGGTCAACGAGCATGGACGGGAATACAAAACAACAAGACAATTTCAGGGGATACGCCGTCCGGAATCCACTGTCTGTGCTCACTGACCGGTTATATGTGATTCGGGCGTATCCCCTCAATTTTGGAGCACAGACAGATTATGAGTATTGAAACTAACTTCACCGCCATCCCTGATTATTGGATGCGCCGACCTAAGATTCCGTCCCCGCTAAAGCTGATGGTGGGGCGTCTTTTTACCCTTTCAAACATTCCGGGAGCCCAACCCGAAATCAGCGCCAGCGGGCTGGCCGAGCAAACTGGCTTCTCGTGGGATTCCGGCGACCGGGTGGTAAAAACGCTGGAAAGGATAGGCGTCCTGAATTTCAAGGAGAGAAGACGCATTGCTGGTGGGTATCCGTTCAAGGTCTATTCCATAAACCGTCCAAAGCTGCTGGCCTTCATGGAGTCCCCGGCATCCGCTAATGGCGGACGGTCTTCCGCCACTGGCGGATGTTCCCATCCGCTGGCGGCGGATATGGCATCCGCCAAAAGCGGACTAAAAGAATCAGGTAAAGAATTTACTAGAAAGAACCTAATAAAGAAGGGCGAGCCTGAAACTTTGAGAGGACAATTGGAAGCACAGGACCGAAGTGACGCCACACTTGCCGGGTCGCCAGTGGACAAGTTTGACAAGTTCATACTGCCAGACAAACCCCTCGCGGTTTCAGGGACTCCCCCAGAGCCTTTGGGGCAAGTGTCCTCTACCCTTTCAGGCAGTTCAGGTTTCTCTGTTACGCTTGCTCCTGAAACCTCAGCCAGCCAAACGCCGCCAGTTTGTGAACCAAAAGAGGAACCTGATTCAGTCGGCCAGACTACGGCCACAAAATCAGGAGACGCGAGAAACCCTGCGCCAGAAAAGAAGTCGGCAGATTACTGGCGGCTGATGGCTTACGAACAGCACAAGAACAGGAAGCGCTGCGGTTCGCCATTCGGCAGGCGTTAGACTGGTGCCGAATCCGACCACCCCCGGCTTTCGTGCCGGGGGTGTCGGTGCGCTGTAGTGATTACGCCGCGGGCGCCAATGCCGGTGTCGCTTCTGCCACTTCAATGGGCTCCGGTCTGTTCAAGTCAATTGCGGTATTAAGGCCCTCAAGGCGCTTAAGCCCCATCACTTCAGGGGCAATTTGTGCGGTTGGCTTGTTGGCCAGAAGAATGGTTTTTACAACCTCATTCAACGCGATTACGGCCTTTGTGGACATTTCATCTTCAGCGGTCAATGATGACTCGAATCCACGTAACGTAGCCCACTCCGCCAAAGTGTGGAATAGGCAAGCAAGTTGGTTGGGACCATCGGAGCAGGGCTTATTGTTCTTTATCGTCCACGTTGACAAGTTCCAGTCAATGCGGCTTCTAAAACGTTCAATATGCGTTTGAGCCTTTTCTTGCATCGTCTGTCGTGCTTCGTTCAAGCTGGCTTGATACTGGCCCCAGTTTGTGTCCTTCACCGTTTCGGGTGATGGCGCTTTGGCTTTCTTGTCGCCGCTCTTTCCCTTTTTGTCGGCAATGATACCGGCACGGATGTAGGCTTCGCGGAGACTTGTCAGGTCGTCAAAAGTTGTCCTGTTATACTTGGGCTCTATTTTCGTCGCCAGCGCCATGTAGCGATTTACCGTGCGATGTGACACCCCCTTTATATTGATGGTTACCCAGTCCATCCAGCCACTATCGCCAACGATTCTCTTGGCCCTGTTCAAGGCGATACCAGCCTTATAGGCACAATGCAACGCAGTGCGGCCGTGATTGGCGGCAAGGGAATCGTTCGACACGATTTGCTCTTGCAATGCGTTTACTTCTTCGGCAATCAGTGCCAACCGTTGCTGGTTAGCCTGTGCCGATGTTTCAAAAAAGGCATCGGCGGTGTTGGCTACGGCGTTGACCTCGGGGGTGCTTTGCTCACTATTACTATTCTGCTCACTCATCTGTTTTGTCTTTCTGTTTCTTGGCATGGACCATCTGTGGGCACAATTCATGCGCAATGTCTTTTGGGACTTGTTAAGCGGGCAACCGTTCTTGATTTTCCCTAACCTACCTTCAGGAAGGCCGGGTTGGTTGCTTGCCGCGAGTTTAGAATATTGGAGTTTTCGACGGGGACAATCCCCGCGTGCAAGTTGTCTAGTGTTGCATCGTCTTGAGCATCGAAAAGGCACCAGTTTTGCCGGTGGCCTCGTTGTCGGGTTCCCGTTTACTGCGAGCGATATACGTTGTGGAATACAAAACCGCCGTCTTTTTTCAGTGCTTTTGCCGCCTTTTCCTGAACTGCTTCCCATTCGGGATTTGAGGGAACATGAATTGCCACCACATTTCGTATTGGCGTGGTTTTCCCGTCGGTTGTGGTTATGGAGTATGAGCCACTTTCCCAGTCGATTGTAAGGCAGGTCACAAGGTTTGGCAGAAGTTGGACAAGTCTCGACCTTACTTCGGGGTTCTCCAAAGCCTGTTCAACCAGATTCCCCAATGCCTGTTGTATGTCTGCCCGTTCTTTTTCCATTCCGGTCAACCCCGGAAGAAATGACAGAAAGAAGTCTTTTTCGATTTTGGCGATGGGCAGCCCGCCAAGTTGGCATTTGCACCTGAAATACCGTAGGGGTTTACCCTTTCCGCCTTTGGTGTTGTGAGTTGTAACCGAAGCGCCGCAGGCAGCACACCTGACACGATTGGGAAACAGGTTGGAATGCCAACGGGATTTTGTGCCTCCTTTCCTGCCCTTGTTCTGGCTCAGCTTGATTTGAAGTGCTGCAAATTCTTTATCGGTTAAAACTTTGCGAGCTAATTCAGACCTTAACTGCGGAGCAACCTGCCCTTGGGTCCAACGGATTCCACCGCCAAAGCAAGGAGTGTGCTTGGCGTTTAGACCCTTCGCAATTTGCTGCATCGAAAGCCCGTCAATGTAGGCAAGGCAGATTTTCCTAACCACAGCGGATTTCTGATTGGACATATATGTCTAATGGTCTGGTCTCAAGAATAGTGTAAAGGTAAACACCGAGCAACCGCACGAAAAACCCCCGGCATTTCGCCGGGGGTGCGTGGTCTGGTCGGTTGTGGTTGACGCGACTTCTACGCCGCCGCTTTCACCGTGTATTTGCCATCCTTGACCGCGAACACCGCCTTGGCCCCCGTGCGACTTCTTCTTGAGCGTGTTCTTGGTTTTCCATGCGTTCAACAAGCCGCCCACCGCCGCGACAATTTCATCGGCGCTCATCGGTTCGCCCTTGGCGGTGAGGATTTCCGCAATCTTGGTTTGCGGCCTGACCTTCAATGGCTCCGGCTTCCAATTGGGGTCCAGTTCGCGGACCTCGGTTTCCAAGGCCAGCAATTCGCCCCTCAATTCGGCGTATCGGTCCTTGAGGGGTTGAGCCAGCCCGACCCGCTGCTGTTTTAGCGCCTCAATTTGGGCGTTGATTTTGGCGAGTTCCGCCGTTGCGTTGTTTCCGTTACCAGTTTTGTTTTTTGATGTATTTTTCATCGTGTCTGGATCCAAACTCGGGACCGCAATCCCGGCAACAGCGAAGGCGAAATATATTTCGTTTTCTTCGGCGATGGCGATTGCTGGTCAGGCCACCGCCACGGTGCGCCACTCGGATTGTGTTCCGTTGTGGCTGACAACCGCGTATTGTTTCTTTGTGGTGTCAATAACCAAACCCTTGACGATGGACGGCAATAGCCCCAGTAAACGCTTTCGTGTTTCATTGTCTTTGAGGGACTCGCCTATCTTGCTCTGCTCGTAGTATTCGTCCATGCAGCCCGGATTCTCACGCTCAAACCTCTCAATTTTGTCACGAATCCGTTTTACAAGCGCTTCATCTATTGCGTGTATTAAGCCTTTGATGTCCAATAACGCCTTTGGTGCCCGTTGACTTGAAATCATTGAAGTATTCAACTGGTCCAATTCAGCCTTTTTCAACTGCCGCTTGTTTTCCAATACCGTCAACTTGGTTTTAAGTTCTGCAATCGGCAGCGTCGCAGTCAATTCGGTTATCTTCGCTACTTCGGCGTCATATTCTGCAATCTCAGATTGAACCGCGGCCACTTTGTCGGAATGCTCCGCTGTATTCTTTGTCAATAGCTCGCTCGGTGCCTGCTGTAGATAATGCAGAAAGAAATCGCGTTCAATGTCCGACACCCTGATTGACCAGTCGGATTTGCATTTGCCGAGCCTCTTTGTCTTGCAGGTGTAAAGATGATGATTACAACCAGAAACTTTTATGGTGGTAATGGTGCCCCCACAATGAAAGCATTTGCAGCGGTTTCTGAAAAGGTTGGCCACGTAATCGCTATGGGCACTGCCACCACGTCTTGCTTTGTTCTCGTTCAGCTTCGCCTGTAATCTGGTGTATTCAGCGGTCGTAATCACGGGAGGATAATAACCCTTAAGCACTGTCCCCTTTATTTTAACGTCGCCGATTAGAGTTGCGTTTCCTAACAAATGGCCAACCGTGCCTTGTGCCCACTTTCCACCGGCCAACGTCGGCACGTCATCACGAATTAAACCCTTAGCGATTGAATACATGGATTGCCCGGCCAAGTATTCCCTGACCATTCGCTGAATTGTGGCCGCGTGTTTGTTTAATGCAAAGGAGCCGGGTTGTTTGTGCTCTCCGCTGAAGTCAACCCACCGGGGGTTCCAAGGGCCAAGGTCCATCTTTAATCCTTGTGAACATTTTGCCAGCCGTATGTCAACCGACCGGGTTATTCTGTCACCCAATGACTTTGAGTAATCATTGGCCATAGCCATTCCCATTACCGCGTAGTTCAACATCATTGGATTGCGCCGAATGTCGGCGAGCGTATAGTGCGTTCTGTCAACGCAACTATAGATTTCAACGCCGTTCTGTAAGAGGGAAAGAAAATCGGGAATAACCAAGTCAATATCTTGTCTGGAAAATCTGTCCATTTTCTCAAAGATAATCACGCTGCCTTTTGGTATTTGACCGGCCTTGACCTTGTTCAGAAATGCACCAAGCGCCCCCTTGATTTTGTTTATTCCCTTGTAACCGGACATTCCCTCGTCGGGCGGCAAATCTATTAAGGTCCAGCTCTTTTCACTACAGACGGCCACCGCCATTTCAAGTTGTCGTTCCAAACTTGAGCCGTCCCGCTGGCCGGTGCTACTGTAGCGCCGGTATGAATACGCCAGCTTGGCCACCGGCATCGTTTCTTTCGATTGTTTCGCTGTCATGGCCGGGAGAATACAAGCCGTATGACGTATTGTCAACTACTGCTGAGCTTTGGCGTTCGGCGTGAGATCGTCGTCAGCGGAATCTCGTTCACAACTATTTTCCTTTGTTCGCAACTTGACATTCGTGTTCACGACTTCTTTTCCAGCCCCCGACAGCGCGGGAACATGAACGATTAGTCCTACTCGACAGTAACGCTCTTGGCGAGGTTGCGGGGTTTGTCGACGTTGCAGCCGCGGAGGACGGCGACGTGGTAGGCGAGGAGTTGCAGGGGGACGACGGTCAGGAGCGGTTGGAGGCAATCGAGGGTGGGGGGGATATAGATGACGTCGTTGGCCCGGTGGGCGATTTCCTCGTCACCCTCGGTAGCCAGGGCGATAATCGGGCCTTTGCGGGCTTTGATTTCTTCGACGTTGCTCATGTTCTTGTCGTACATCTCGTCGCGGGGGACGACAAAGACGCTGGGGAAGTCGGGGGAGATGAGGGCGATGGGGCCGTGTTTCATCTCGGCTGAAGGGTAGCCCTCGGCGTGGATATAGGAGATTTCTTTGAGCTTGAGGGCGCCTTCGAGGGCGATGGGGAAATTGAATTGGCGGCCCATGTAAAGGAATTCCCTGGCCTGGGCATATTTTTGGGCCACGGCCAGGATGGCGGGGTCGGCGGCGAGGATGCGGCGGAGCTTGCCGGGAATGGCGTTGAGTTCGCGGGCAAGTCTGCGGGCCTGGGTAGGGGAGAGGCGGCCGCGCCGGCGTCCCAGTGCCAGGCCGAGGAGGGTGAGCCACAAGACCTGCGTTTCGAAGGCCTTGGTGGAGGCGACGCCGATTTCGGGTCCGGCGCGCATTTGGAGGTAGGCATCGGATTCGCGGGCGAGAGTGGAGCCGGCCACATTGACCATAGCGAGGATGCGGGCGCCCTGGGCGCGGGCGCCGCGAACAGCGGCGAGGGTGTCGGCGGTCTCGCCGGATTGGGAGATGGGGACGACGAGGGTGTGGGGCTCGAGGGGGCGGTTGCGGTAGCGCATTTCGCTGGCGCATTCGACCTCGACCGGCAGGCGGGCAAGGTTCTCGATGATGTACTCGCCGGCCAGGGCGGCGTGCCAACTGGTGCCGCAGGCGACCAGGAGCAGCCGGCGGACCCGGCCCAACTGGCGCGGGCTCAGGGCATCCTCGTCGAACTGGACGAGGCCGGCGCCCGGCCGCGAGCACGCGGCGGAGGATCTCGGCCACGCGCTCGGGCTGCTCGTGGATTTCCTTGAGCATGTAGTGGGGATAGTCGCCGCGCTCGGCCGCCTCGGCGGGCCAATCGACGGTGCTGATAGAGCGGCGGGCCGGTTTGCCGTTGGCGGTGATCGAGATGTCGCCGGGAGAAAGGACGGCGATGTCACCGTCCTGGAGGTAGATGACCTTGCGGGTATGGGCGAGGATGGGGGAGACGTCGCTGGCGAGGAAATTCTCGTCCTGGCCCAGCCCGATGACGAGCGGGGAGCCCCGGCGGGCGCCGAGGAGGTGGCCGGGCAGGCCGCCATGGACCACGGCGATGGCGTAGGTGCCCCTGGCCTGGCGCGTGGCGGCCAGCACGGCGTCGGCCAGGAGTTGGGGTGAGAGCGGCTGGCCCCGGGCGAGGCGCCGGTCAAGGTGGCTGGCCGATAAGGTGGGCGAGGACCTCGGTATCGGTTTGGGAGAGGAATTTGTGATTGTCGTCGAGGAGTTGCTGGCGGAGGGTTGCGTAGTTTTCGATGATGCCGTTGTGCACGAGGGCCAGTTTGCGGGAGTGGTCCAGATGCGGGTGGGCGTTGGCATCGCTGGGCAGGCCGTGGGTGGCCCAGCGGGTGTGGCTGATGCCCAAGCCGCCGAGGGCCGGCCGCTGCGCCACCAGCTCGGCCAGACGGGCCACGCGGCCCACGCATTTGCGCACTTCCAGCGCGCTGTGCGACAGGGTGCAAAGCCCCGCCGAGTCATAGCCTCGATATTCCAGCCGCTGCAATCCCTCGATGAGCAGCGGCGCTGCCGTTTGGTTGCCAATATATCCTACGATTCCGCACATAGATCCGAGTTGTCCGTGATGGGCTGGCAGTCAGTGGCCGGCAGTCATCAGCGGTTGACCGCCGGCTAGTTTAGAGTCTGAGGCGCGGAAAATCCAGTCGGCGGCCGCGGGCAAATCGTCGACCACCACTGCGGCGCCCAGCTTGTCGCGGGCGGTGCGCTCAAGTTCCGCGCCGTAGCCTGTGCGTACGAGGAGGCATTTTTTTACGCCTGCATTCCAGCCGCATTCCAGGTCCAGGAGCTTGTCGCCAATCAGGTAGCTTTCGCCCAGGTCGAGGGCAAATTCGTCGCGGGCGTCGAAAAGGAATTGGGGGGACGGTTTGCGGCCGCGGCTGGGCTGGTCGGGGGCCTCGGGGGAGAAGTAGATTCTTTGGAAGACCACGCCGTGGCGGGCCAATTCTTCACAAAAATGCCGGTTCACGCTCTCGAGGTCCGCCAGCGTAAAGTAGCCGCGTCCCACGCCGGACTGGTTGGAGACGATGATGAGTTTGAACCCGGCGCTCTGCAGGCGCTTGAGGGCGGGGCCCGCGCCGGGGAGAATCACGACCTGTTCGGGGCGCTGAAGATAGTGCTTATCTTCGATAATCGTCCCGTCCCGGTCGAGGAAAACCGCTCGATTCATGTTCCGTGCAGGCAATACTATTATGGAACGGAAGGCCGAATGAAAGCCGGAATTCTGATTGCCGAGCGATTTCGGCCGGGCGATATTCGGGTTGACTATGGTTCTTGAGCCACAAATGGCACAGATGGCACAGATGACACAAAGGGCACGGACGGGAGTTCTTTTCTGTGCAATCGGTGCAATCTGCGGCTCAATTGCGGTGGCTCAGGGGGCGGATTGGCCGATGTTCCGGGGGGCCCGGCGCTGAGGGGCCTGGCGGCCGGCAGTCTGGGTTGCCCCTGGAGCTGCGCTGGAGCTTCAAGACGGAAGGGCCGGTCAAGTCGTCGGCCGCCATCGTCGGGGACCGCGTCTTCATCGGCTCGGATGACGGCAGCCTCTATGCGTTAAGCCTGGTTGATGGCCGGAAGGTGTGGGCCTTCAAGACCGGGGCGGCGGTGGAATCCTCGCCGCTGGTGCTCGAGGGCCGCGTGTTCGTCGGTTCGAGCGACAACTTCCTTTACGCCCTGGAGGCGGCGAGCGGCAAGAGCGTGTGGAAATACGAAACGGGCGACAAGATCCCCGGCGCCCCCAACTGGGTAAAGTTGGGCGCCAGGACGCTGGTCCTGGCGGGGAGCTACGATTTCAAGTTGCACGCGGTGGACGCGGCGGCCGGCAAGGCGGCCTGGACCTGCGAGACGGGCAATTACATCAACGGCTCGCCCGGCGTGGCCGAAGGGCAGGCCGTGTTTGGCGGATGCGATGCTCTGCTACACGTGATCGGACTGGCCGACGGCAAGCAGTTGAAGGAGGTCGAGGCCGGGGCTTACATCGCGGGTTCCGTGGCCCTGGCGGGGGGGCGGGCCTATTTCGGCCAGTTCGAGAACGAGTTCCTTTGCGTGGATGTCAAAGCGGGCAAGCAGGCCTGGACCTTCCATGAGCGCAATTTTCCGTATTACTCTTCGCCGGCGGTCACGGCGGATCGGGTGGTGTTCGGAGGCCGCGACAAGCTGCTGCACTGCGTCAAGCGGGAAGACGGCTCCCCGGTCTGGAGTTTTCCCACTCGAGGCAAGGTCAATAGTTCCCCGGTGGTTTGCGGCGACAGAGTGGTCGCCGGCTCCGACGACGGACGGCTTTATGTCGTGTCGCTCGACCAGGGCAACCAGGTCTGGATGTACGAAGTGGGCCAGCCCATTGAGAGCTCGCCGGCGGTGGCGGATGGGAAAGTGGTCATCGGGGCTGATGACGGGCGGGTGTACTGTTTCGGGCCAAGAAAAAATGAATCGGCGGACAACCAGGCGAGGTCGTACAGGGCGGCCACAGAGCCCCGGCGCATCCAATCGCTGCCGAGCCAGAAAATGTCCGGGTTAGCGTTTCCTGGCTTTCGCGCCTCCGGCGCTGGTCAGGTAATCGAGGTACTCGATCAAGCGTCCCTTCATTTCCTTGCGTGACACAATGGCGTCGATCAAGCCGTGGTCCAGGAGGAATTCGGCGGTCTGAAAGCCGGGGGGCAATTCGGCTTGGGTTGTGTCCTTGATGACGCGCGGGCCGGCAAAGCCGATCATGGCGCCCGGTTCGGCCAGGATGAGATCGCCCACGCTGGCAAAGCTGGCCATGACCCCGGCGGTAGTAGGGTCGGTTAGAACGCTGATAAAGGGAAGGCGGGCTTTGGCATGATAGGCAAGGGCGGCGCAGGTTTTGGCCATCTGCATGAGGCTGAACATGCCCTCATACATGCGGGCGCCGCCGCTGGTGGCAATGATGATGAGGGGCAGTTCCTTTTCGGTGGCCCGCTCGATGAGCCGAGTGAGCTTTTCGCCGACCACCGAGCCCATGGAGCCGCCCAGGAACTTGAAGTCCATCACCCCGAGCCCGACCCGGTGCTCGCCGATCCTGCAAATGCCGGTCAGCACCGCGTCTTTGAGGCCGGTCTCGCGCTGGTATTTCTCGAGCTTCGAGATATAGGAGGCGGTGCCGGTGAAACTGAGGATGTCAACGCTGGTCATCTCGGCGTCCATCTCCTCGAAGGTGCAGGTCTCCACCAGGGAATGGATGCGCTCGCGCGAACCGATGGGGAAATGGCGCTGGCAATGGGGGCAAACCTTAAGGTTCTCGTCGAGTTCCTTGTCGAAGACCATCGTGCTGCATCTGGGGCATTTGGTCCAGAGTCCCTCGGGGATCTCCCGTTTCCGCGGATTGCCGGCGAGCTTGGGTTTTTTGGCAAAGGGGGCGTTGCCGGTGACGGGCGGGGGGGTGACAGCCGGCTCGACGGTTTCCAGGCCCAAGGTCTTTTTGGTGAAGGAGGTGGTAGCCATGTTCAGGTCTTCATTTCAAGCGTCGCAGGATAGTATTCAAATTCCGCGGGCAACTGTCCAGACGCAAACTTCGGCGACCCCGGCAGCCCGCAGAACCGCGGCGCAGGCGCCGGTGGTGGCGCCGGTGGTCATGACGTCGTCTATGAGGACCAGGCGCTGGCCTTCCACACGGGTCGCCGGGGCGCATCGCAAAGGCGGTGCGGACGTTGGCCAGGCGCTCCCGGCGGCTCAGTTGGGTCTGGGTGCGGGTGGGGGCCACCCGCCGGAGCAACCGGCGGTTGACCGGGATGCGCGTGGCCTGGCTGAGCCGGTCGGCCAGGCGCTCGGCCTGGTTGAACTCCCGCTGGCGTTGGCGTGTGGGGTGCAGGGGAACAGGCACCAGGGCGTGCCATGACTCGGCGGCCAGGAGCGGCGCCGCCCGGCTGATGAGCAATCCGGCCAGAAAAGGCTCGAGCCAAAGGGCCCGCCCGTACTTATAGCGATGGATGACCTCGAGCACACTATCGCGCGCCACCACGGCCGAGCGGGCGGTCCGAAAGGCCCACCCGGCCTCCAGGCAATCGGCACATTCGAAGGGGCCCGTCAGGTCGCCCGCGTAAGGCCGGCCGCACCGCTCGCAGAACGGCGGCTCGATGAAACGAGCCAGGGCCCGGCAATCGGCGCACACAAAGCCCTGGGCGGGAGAGGCACGAGCCTCGGCCGCAGAGTTGGCAGATCTCCGGATAGACCAATGCCAGCGCGGCATTGACCCAACCCTTCAGACCCTTCACCGATTCCAGGAGCGTGCTCATTGCGGGTTGTGAGGCCGCCGCTCGGGCCAACCTCAAGGGACGGCCGGAGCCGGGCAAACTGGCGGCTTTTCAAAGACCGGAATCTACCGGAAATCCCGGGCGTCGGCAACCCGGTTCAAGAAGAAAACCTCTGGCAGCCAAAGCCTGAGCATGGTAAATAATCCCGGTGGTTGGTTCACAGAAACAAACCGATGCCAGCTCAACGCCTCAACCGGGGCCGTTTGGGCGCTTTTATTTGCAGGAACTCATCAACAGCGGCGGCATGGCCGATATCTGGCTGGCGACAGACGGAAACCACCGGGCCTACGCCCTGCGGCGCATCCACGAGCGCCTGCGGCTCAACCTCTTCGCGCGACGGCGTTTCCTCCGGGGCTGCGAGATCCTGGCCAAGCTCAGCGACCACGAAGGGATTATCGGCTATGTCGAGCACGGCAAGATCGAGGGCCGGCTTTATTGCCTGATGGAATATGTCGAGGCGGACAACCTCAAAGAGCTCTCAGCCCGGCAAGACCCGGTGCTGGCCGAGAATGTCGCCCAGGTCCTCATCAATATGGCCGTGGCGCTCGAGCACATGCACGGAAACGGCTTCATGCACTTGGACTTCAAGCCCGAGAATGTCCTGGTCACGCGCAACGGGAGCGTGCGGCTGGTCAATTTCGACCTGGCGCAGGAGATCCCTGAGAAACCCAGGAAGATGACCAAGAAGAACCCCGGCACCCCCGCCTACATGGCCCCGGAACAACTACTGGGCCAGCCCATCACCCATCATGTGGATATTTTTGCCTACGGCGTGACGGCCTATGAGCTGCTCACCGGCTGCAAGCCCTTTCCCGGAGATACTCCCGCCGAAATCCTGAAAGGGCAACTTGACCGCTCGGAGTTTGTTCTCCCGCGGCAGCACAATCCCGACATCCCGCCCGCCATGGAGAAGGTCATTCTCCGGTGCATCGAGAAAGTGCCGTCGGATCGCCACCCGGTCATGGGCGTGATGGTGCGGGAACTCAAAGCCGCCCTCTACGTCTGATAAACGCAAACAAGCAAGATAAGAAGAACAAGAATGGCCCCGCGAGAACACCTAGCCCGGATATTTCACAGCCTAACAGCGGCACTGGGCTGCCGAAGCTGCGTAGCGCAGGTTTCCAACCTGCTGTATCGCCGACTTCCAGTCGGCAGGCTGCACCTGCTTGGGAGCATCTGCGGATTGGAAATCCGCGATACAGCAGGCTGGAAGCCTGCGCTACGCGTTCCAGTTGGCGAAACCCGTGAAATATCCGGGCTAGTCTTGGCCGCGCGGTGCCTGCTGGCGTGCGTGGGTCTGTTGGCTGGCATGGCTGGGCAGGTTCGGGCGGCCACGTACGTGGTTGACCAGGCGGCCCCCGGCGCGGCCGACACTAACCCGGGAACCGAGGAGAAGCCCTTCAAAACCGTGCAGCGCGCCGCCGAGGCGGCCAAGCCGGGCGACACCGTCTGCGTCATGGCGGGCAAGTATGACGAGCGGGTCAAGGTGAAGACCGGCGGCACGGAGGGCAAGCCCGTCACCTTCGTGGCAATGCCCCGGCGCTCGGCGACTCGTGGGCGGCTTCGACCTCGAGGCGAGTTACCTCCGCGTCGAGGGTTTCGAGATCACGGCCGACAAGCCGGCCACCGCCGTCCAACTGCGCGCCAGCCACTGCGAAATCCTGGACAACTACATCCACGATATGATGGCGGGGGTCAACGGGTCGGTCGGCCAGCCGAGCGCCGATGGCAACACTCGCGACTACTCGGCGGTGGCGCACAACCGAATCGCCTACAACAAGGTCTATCACAGCGAGTACGGCTTCATCCTGGGCGGCGAGGACTGGCTGGTGGAGAACAACGAAGTCGAGCCGCCTCTTCATGTACGCCCCGGGCAACAGGAACGACGACTGCGATTACTCGAGGTTCTTCGGCAAGGGCTGCATCCAGCGGTGCAACTACTATCACGGCAGCACCCGGCAGGAGATCAAGACCGCGCACGTTGATTGCCTCCAGACCTTCTGCGAACAACGGCGAGATCGCGATGGACCTGCTCTTCGAGGACAACGCCTGTTTTGACTTCCACCAGATGTGCATGGTGGAGAGCGCTCCGCACATCGGCAGCGTGCGGGGCTGGACCTTCCGGCGCAACATCGCCTCGCCCAATTCGCCGGCGATGCGCGGGGGCTGGGGCCCGGACATCATTCAGACGCTCGACGTGACGATCGAGAACTGCACCATCTCGACGGTGAATTGGGCCGCCATCGGCCTGCGGGGCAAGGAATCGACCGGCGGGCTCATCCGCAATAACATCCTCTGCGAGGCGGAGCGGGCCGTCGTCGACGGCGACCGGGACTTCTCGGCGGCCAACCCGGTCATCGAGTACAACCTGACTTTCAAGACTGCGCCGCTCGACGGGCGGGGCGAACATCAACGGCAAGGACCCGCTCTTCGTGGATCCCCGGCAAGCGGGATTTCCGCTTGCGCAAGGGCAGCCCGGCCATCGGGGCGGGCAAGGGCGGCGTGACGCTCGGGGCCCTGGAGTACCCCAACGTCTATTACGTCGACCCTCGTCACCCGGCCGCCGCCGATGAGCCGGCGTGGGGCTATCCGGCCGTGCCGCTGGCGAGTCTGGCCAAGGCCTGCGCCATCGCCCAGCCGGGAGAGACGATCCTCCTGCGGGGCGGAGTCTATCGCGAGGTCCTGGCCCCGAAAAACGACGGCGTGACGGTCCGCGCCATGAAGGGCGAGAAAGTGACGATCAGCGGGGCGGACCTGATCGAAGGCTGGAAGCGCGAGGAGGACGGCAGTTGGTCGGCGTCCCTGGCCGCCGAGCCAAAGAAGGTCCTGCGCGACGGCCAGCCGTGGAGCCAGTTCAGCTATGACCAGGCCGCCAGGCGAATCAGGGTCAAGGCGGGCGGCGACCCTCGTCTGCACGTCTTCGAGACAGTCCTGCGGGAGCAGGGCATCGAATTGGCCGGCAGGAAGGACGTGAAGATCGAGGGCATCACGGTAGTTGACACACTCTAGCCCCGATAATTCATAGCCTAAGACCGGTACCGGGCTCCCGAGCCCGCGTAGCGCAGGTTTCCAACCTGCTGTATCGCCGACTTCCAGTCGGCACGCCGTACCTGCTTGCTCACATCTGCGGATTGGAAATCCGCGATACAGCAGACTGGAAGTCTGCGCTACGCCTTCCAGTTGGCGAAACCCGTGAAGTATCCGGGCTAGGCGTGCGCCGCCAATCCGTGAGGGGGCAGGCAGGGTGTCGAATTGGCTCCAAACTGCCAATCGTAACAGGCATTGAAATCAACGAAAACGGCCTTCCGATTTCCAGCAGTCTCCTCGCCCCATTTCCGATTCCCTTGTTTCACACTCGCGGTTCCCGTGAACCTCTGGACATGGGCCGGACCGACGCTTGCCCCCCGCCCCGCCCGGCTTGACTCCACGGCCTTGGCCGCTACATTGGGGCGTCATGGGACTGACACACATCGAAGGAACCGTGGCCGGCCCGGCGGGAAAGGAGGCCACGCTAAAATTCCTGGTGGACAGCGGCGCAACATACACGGTGCTGCCATACAGGGTCTGGCGCGCCATCCGGTTGAAAGGGACGGATACCGTGACATGCACCCTGGCGGACGGGACGGAGGTGAAACGGAGAGTCTCCGACTGTTACATCACGCTTCCCCAAGGGAAGCGGCAGACGCCGGTGATCCTCGGAGAGAAGGATGACGAAGCGCTCCTGGGCGTGGTTACCCTCGAAGAATTCCGCCTGATCCTGAACCCCTTCAACCGGAAGTTGCAGCCGATCCGCATAATGCTCGCATAGTCAGGCGCGATGTTGATTCGGCTGCGGAGCGGTTGAAGGCGGCACATTCAGGTACTGCCACGCGCAGTCTGCAATTCCCGCAGTTGATTGGAGATTTGCGCGAGGCTGGCGTTGATCTGGTTGAGCGTGACCCGGCGGTTCAGGACGACCACGGTCAGCAGAGTGAGAGTCCCCAATCCCAGCACACCCACGGCCAATGCTACGCCCGTTAGCTCCGTGCTCACGACGTACGTCATTACCGCCTGCAGGCGGAGGATGTTGTCTATGCGCTTGACCCCGGCCTCAGCGGATTCGGTGTTGGTCTTGGCCTGTTCCACGGTCTTTTGGGAGTCATAGAGCATCTCTCTTTGCTTGGGCAAAATAAAGATAAGGTAAAACCACACGATGAAAATGCTCGCGGCAACCGCAACAAATCCGAACACAAATGCCGCGGCGGTCAGCACCCGCAGTTTGATCCGGTGCGAATGCACGGCGGTCTTGACCCGTTCGTTGATTGCGCCGGCGTCTGGCATTGGAGGATTGGGCTGATCGTTCATGTTGTTTTTCCTTTCCAGGCCCTTTTGAGGGCCTCTTTGCCGTAATGAATGCGCGAGCGCACTGTGCCCACGCTGCTGCCCGTGGCGCGCGCGATGTCTTCGTAGCTCATCGCCTCGAAGAACCGCAACACGAGCGCCTCGCGGTGTTCGGGCGAGATCGACTCCAGGCAACGGTGCAGCTCCTCGCGATCAATCGTGGAATCCAGTCCCGCCGATTCCGGCACGTCGGCGAGCTGCGCCTCGTCCGCCGGCTGCACCGGCAACTTGCGCCGGCGATACTCGCGATAGATGCGGTCGCGCGCGATGCGGAACGCCCATGGCTGAACTTGGAGGCATCCAGCAGCCGCGGCAGCGCGCGGTAAATCGCGACCCAGATTTCCTGCGTCACGTCGGCGACCGATTCGGGCGAACTCTGCATCATGCGTTGCGCGAACAGCAGCAGCGGCGGCCCGTGCAATTCCAGCAACCCCTCAAACGCTGCTTCGTCGCCCAACTGGCTCCGAATCACCAGCGTCTGTTCATACAGGGTTGCCGGGGTTGCGGACATCGCTGTTCATAGTATAAGTTGCGCGAGCGGGCGGAAAAGTTCATTCATCAAACTATTGACATCGAGGGGTCGCCAATTGTTGGCGCGGGGACCATTGCGGGCCGGCATGGCCAGAGGCCGAGGCGCTGCGCGCGGAGCCGTTGCTGCGGGAGGAATTGGGGTGGCGGGGCGAGCCAGGGCGCCAGGAAACCTCCGGATCAGGCGCCGAGGACGGTTTTGAGGGCGTCGAGGCAGCGTTGGTTTTGCTTGGGGGTGCCGATGGAGATGCGGGCCCACTCGGGCAGTTGATAGCCGGCCATGGGGCGGACAATAACGCCCAGTTTTTGCATTTCGTTGAACACGCGCTGGCCCTCGCCGACGCGCACGAGGATGAAGTTAGCGGAGGAAGGAACGAACTGGAGGCCGAGTTTCCGAAAGGCGCGCGCGTAGAATTTGAGGCCGCGCGCGTTGAGACGGCGGGTCCTGCCGGCGTGGGCGGTGTCGTCCAAGGCCGCCAGGGCGCCGGCTTGGGCGATGGCGTTGAGATTGAAGGGTTGGCGGATTTTCTCGAGTTGCGCAATGAAATCGGGATGGCCGATGCCATAACCCAGGCGCAAGCCGGCCAGGCCGTAAATCTTCGAGAAGGTGCGGAGCAAAATCAGGTTCGGTTTGCGGCCACTGCGGATTTCGGGCAACAGGTCCAGGGGTTCGTCGAGAAAGTCGATATAGGCTTCGTCCAGGACGAGGGCGACATTGTCGGGGACGGCGTCGGCGAAGGCGGCGAGTTGCCTGGGCGGGACGACCGTGCCGGTCGGGTTGTTGGGGTTGGCAACGAAGACGACGCGGGTGGCTGGGGTGAGGGCGGCGAGCATGGCCTCGAAGATCATGGCCGTAGTCCCTGGCGGGCACGACGACCAGCTTGGCGCCGAACAGGGCGGTGACGATGGGATAGACGGCGAAGCAGTATTGGGAGACAACGGCCTCGGCCCCGGGGGAGAGGAGGGCATGGCCGATGAATTCCAGGAGTTCATTGGAGCCGTTGCCGAGGATGAGATTGGCCGGGGCGACCTCGAGTTTGGAGGCGAGTTTCTGCTTGAGATAAAAGGCGTTGCCATCCGGGTAGAGGTTGGCCTGGGCCAGGGCCCGGCGCATCGCCGCCACCGCCAGGGGCGAAGGGCCAAGCGGGTTTTCGTTGGAGGCGAGCTTGAGGATGTCCTGGGCGGGCAACCCGAGTTCGCGCGCGACTTCTTCGATGGGCCGTCCGGGCTGGTAAACCGGGAGGTCTGATAATACGGGGCTGAAAGGCAAAGGCATGTTTGATTCCTCGAGGGGTCAATAGACCACCAGGGAACGGACCTGGTAGCCTTTGAGCCTGTTGCGGCCGCCGAGAAAGCTCAGTTCGATGAGGAAGGAGATTTCGAGGATGGTTGCCCCGAGACGTTCGACCAGGGCCGAGGCGGCTGCCGCCGTCCCGCCGGTCGCCAGCAAGTCGTCAATCAAGAGCACCCGGCTGCCGGGTTTGAGGGCGTCCACATGGACGGCCACACTGGCGGCGCCGTACTCCAGGGCGTAGTCTTGCTCCAGGGTCTGAAAAGGGAGTTTGCCCTTCTTGCGAACCGGCACAAAGCCGGCCTTGAGTTTTATTGCCGCGGCGCCGGCCAAGATGAAACCGCGGGCATCGATGCCGATGACGGCATCCACCATGCCGGGCTTGTAGCCCTCGGTCAGGAGTTCGATACTGCCGGCAAAGAGGCGCGCGTCCGCCAGAACGGGGGTGATGTCTTTAAACTGAATGCCGGGCTGGGGAAAATCCGGCACATTCCGGATGGCCTGGCGGATCTCGGACAATGCCGGGCGTAGGTCAGTCATGGCACGAGGGGCGAGGGTCGGGGGTCGGGGGTCGAGGGGCGGACTCCGCACTTGCCCTTTCACGTCTTGGTCGTCTCCATCTTTTCGATCATTTTCCGGAGTTTTTTCAAGGCAATATTCTGGATCTGGCGGACGCGTTCGCGGGTGACGCCGAACTTCTGGCCGACCTCTTCGAGAGTCTTCTGTGGCCCGCCGTCCAGGCCGAAGCGGGCGCGCAAGATGGTGGCCTCGCGGGGGTCGAGGGTCTTGACCATTTCGCGGAGCATGCGGGTGACGGTTTTTTCTTCGAGTTGTTCGTAAGGGGTATCGGCGCTTTCGTCCTGGACCACCTCGGCGAAATTGTTGGAGTCTTCGTCGCCGATGGGGGCATCCAGAGAGGCAGGGCGGATGGCCGCCATGCGCATCTGGGCGACGCGGGAGGCGCTGATGCCCAGTTCCTCGCCCAACTCCTCATCGGTCGGTTCACGCCCCAGTTCCTCCTGGAGCCGCAGGGCGGTGCGCCGCATTTTCGAGATCTTGTCCACCAGGTGGACCGGCAGGCGAATGGTCTTGGATTGATTGGCCAGGGCCCGTTTGATGGATTGCTTGATCCACCAGGAACCGTAGGTGGACAACTTGCCGCCTTTGGCAGGATCGAACCGCTCGACGGCCTTCATCAGTCCGATATTGCCTTCGCTGATGAGGTCGAGCAGCGGCAGGCCGATGCCCTCGTAATCACGCGCAATCTTGACGACCAGGCGCAAATTGGCTTTGATCATTTGCTCGCGCGCCTTCTTGTCGCCTTTCTTGATGCGCGCCGCCAGTTCGATCTCCTCCTGCGGCGTCAGCAACTTGACTTGCCCGATTTCCCGCAGGTAAAGCTTGATAGCGGTGTCGCCGTCGTAAGCCGAGCGCTCCCGGCCCCGGAGAGGGTGTCCATCGGCCTCGGTCTCGGCGGCAAGCTGCTCTTCGGCTTCGGCTGCCTTGAGGGCCGCCTCTTCCTTGGCCAGATCCTCTTCCTTGGGCTCTTCCTCTTCTTCCTTGGGCAGGGCCTCTTGCTTGGGCTCCTCCTCGTCTTTAGGGGACTCCAGTTGCGGCTCGGGCAGCTCCTTGACCAGCGGCGGCGCCACGCTCGCCTGGGAGGCCGAGGCGCGAGGCGACCGACGCGACCCCTTGGAAGGGGCCGCTTTCTGGCGTTTGTTTTGAGCTGCCATAAACTGCGGCAGACAGATTACCTGGCGGGCGCACGTTGGCAACGAAATAAACAAGCCGGCTTCCCAAGGCCAGGGCGAGTGACATAGTCGCCCAAACGGGCCTCATTCCCTGACCGTAGGAGACGACGTAAGGAGTCTCTGATTCAATGGCCTCAGGGGGGAGCAGGCTTTCGCTGTGCCCCAAACTCAATTAGAGACTCCTCACGTCGTCTCCTACGCTGGTTTCTAGTGCAGGAAGGTGGGTGAGAGGAAATAGAGCTGCCCGGCGCGAAGCTTGGGAGCGTCCAGGCCCAGGTCCACCTTGAGGACTTTGGAGTCGGCCTTGCCGAACAAGCGAAGCAAGTCGGAGAGATCGAAGCGTTGCTGGTATTGAACGACGTTGGCGGAAGAAATGCCGGCGATTCTCTTGGCGTGTTCCACGGCGTCTTCAAAGGTGCCCAACTGGTTGACGAAGCCAAGCTTGTAGGCCTCGGTGCCGGAGAGCACGCGGCCGTCGGCGTAGTTGGCCCAGACCGGGCTCAGGGCGGTGCCGGCGTCTCCATTCTTTTGCCGGGCCCATTTGCGTCCCTCGGCCACGACGGTCTTGAACCTTCCGAAGGTTTCATCGATGAGGGCCTGGAGCATTTCGCGTTCCTGGGGCGTGACCTGGTCCGGTTCGCGTTCGCCGCTCAACATATCCTTGAATTGGCCGCTTTTATAGACCTCCGGCAGCACTCCGACCTTGTCCATCAGGCGGCGGTAGTTCCAACTGTGCATGATGACGCCGATGCTGCCGGTAATGGTGAGTTCATGGGCGACAATCCAGCGGCAGGGCGAGGAGACATAGTAGCCGCCCGAGGCGGCTAGGTCGCCCATCGAGGCCACCACCGGTTTGCCATTCTTCCTCTTCTGGAATTCGGCAATGGCCCGGTAAATCTCATCCGACGCCAGCACCTCGCCGCCCGGGGAATCCACCTTCAAAATGACGGCCTTTACGTCGTCATCCTCGAGGGCGCGCCTCAACTCCGCCTTGACCACCTCGGCCGAGACGAAGCCGCCCTGCTCCATCGCCTGGCCGATGATGATGCCATTGACGGGCACCACCGCGATCTTATCGACGGCGTGGGCTTCTCTGGAGACGACGGCCTCTTCGATTCTCGGGCCATAGGAACGCGAGTAACGGACGCCGTCGCCAAGGCACAGGCTGCCGACAAGGCTGACAAGGTTCCAGAGCGCGCTCAGGGACAGCAACACCAGCAGCACGAGGGCGAAGATCATCCAGCCTCCTCCCCGGCGAGGCCCAGCCGGCGGGGGCGCAGTGGTTGGCCTGGACGGCGGCGAGATGACCGGAGGCAGAGGAGGAGCCGCAGGCGGCGGCGCATTGGCCGGAGGCGGCGGAAGGGGCGGCGAACCAGAATTCTCTTCCATAACGGGCGAAAACTAGCCCAAGAAGCGGCCCGCGGCAAGCCCGCAGTAGGCCCGCAACTGCCAGGCAGGGCTGCCCTGAACTCTAACCTCAGAGGGAAAGCCAAGCGGGCAGCCTCGAAGTCCGAAGTCCGAAGGTCGAAGGCAATCCCAAGAGCGAAGTCCCGAAAGGTCCTGACCTGGTGGGCGACTCCCTGCGCTGCACCAGACCAATTTGCTCGCAGGCTGCCAACACTGCTCGGAAACAGAATCATGTTCCGCTTCGCGGAAATCACTGAAGTCGGAGGCGGTTTGCTTCACACTTAACCAGGAGGGGGTGGCGAGATCTCCGTTGCGAGCGTGAGGCGAGAGCGGGCTCGGTGGGGCGTTGTCGCGCAGGCAACCGGGGCCGCCAAGATGGAGGGAGGCTGGTGAAACGAGGTTTTCAGGCGGGGCCAGCTTGGTTATAGAGGGTTCATGCAAAACATCTTCAAAACCTCACTGACCCCGCAGCAGTATGCCGATCGGAAGTATCATAAGCAAGTCAAGGCGCCGGAAAACTGCCTGAACTGCGGGCGGGCGCACAGTCTGGAGGCGTTGGCGTATTACCACCGGTATGTCAGTTGGCTGACGGGCGTGCTGATGATTTGGGTGCGGCGGTTCCTGTGCCGGCACTGCCGAGTGAGCGTGAGTTGCCTGCCGGACTTCGCCCAGCCGTATCGGGCGGTCAATAGCGAGACCATTGCGGCCGGTTTCAGCGGCCAGACCCGGACCCGGGAACAGAACCGGGCCGTCGAGCATTGGGGCACGGCCATCGCGGTTTACTGGCGCCGGTATCAAGGGCATCTGCCGGCGCTCTTGTGCATCGTGGGCAACGCGTTCGGGGCGCTGCCGCTTCAACCCACGGCCCGGGAGTTTTGGAACGTCCTGCTGGCGCGCTGCGGGGATCTGGCCAGCACCACCCGAGAGTTGGTCCAGCAATATCACACCTGTTTGTTCGGGACTTACCGCTGCCATCAGCGGCGACCGCTTCGGGCTGCATGAGAGCCGCCCGGGAGTCGGGCGCCGGTTAACCCCCACACACCCTTGCTATTCCAAGTGCGTGAGACCGGCCCCAGACTCGCGAGCGTATGAATCAACCAAGCGATTCCGAAGCATCGGCCCTGGCCCGGCACGCCGCCGCGAGCTGGATACAGGAAGCCATTGCGCAGAACTTCACGTTGGCCCGGGCCACCACCCTGGCCAGCGAACGGCCCTGGGGCGGCAAGCTCTACGGCGCCTCCACTCTGGAGGGCTGGTATTACTTGTGGCGCAACCAGGGGTTCGAGGCCCTGCACCGACAACCCCGCAAAGACAAAGGCGCGCGCAAGGCGCTCAGCCCGGAAGCCTGCCAGGCCCTGGTGGAGTGGCGCCAAAAATATCGGGACCTGACGGTCAAGTGCATCGTGCGCCAGTTGCTCGACAACGGCACGCTCCAGTTGGGCACCTTCAGCCTGCCCTCGGTTTACCGCGTCTTGGCGGCCCACCACCTGGACGCTCGTTCCCTCAAGGCCAATCCACCGGCCGGACTGAGCGGCCCGACCAAGGCCTTCGAGTGTGCCCTGGCCAACCAACTGTGGATGACCGACATGATGTTCGGACCCACGCTCAAGCTGGCCGACGGCCAGGTCATCCATACCCGGCTCTTCTCGCTCCTGGACAACTGCTCGCGCCTGGTCCCCCACGCCCAGTATTACGACTCGGAGAAGCTCTGCTGGTTCCTGGACTGCTTCCGGCAAGGCCTGGCCCGGCGCGGCTTCCCCGAAAAGCTCTACACCGACCAGGGCAAAATCTTCACCAGCTACCACCTGCAAATCGTCTGCGCCAACCTCGGCGTGCGCCTCTGCCACGCGGCCCCCTATGCCGCGTTCTCAAAGGGCAAGATCGAGCGCTGGTACCGGACCCTCCAGATGGACTTCGAGGCCCGTCTGGTGATTGACCCCGTCCACAGCCTGGAAGAACTCAACGCGCGGCTCTGGCGCTGGATCGAGGGCCAATACCATCAGCGGCCCCACAGTGCGCTGGGCGGCCAAACCCCGGCCGAACGCTTCGCCCAGCGCGCCTCCAACCTGCGCACCGCCAACGCCCAAACTGACTGGGAAGCCCTCTTCCTGTGCCGAGCCCAGCGGCGCGTGCGCCTGGACGCGACCTTCAGCCTGGCGGGCCAACTCTGGGAAGCCCCCGTGCATCTGCGCGGCCAACTCATCCAAATCCGCTTCGACCCCTTCGCCTGGCGCCGCCTGGAGATTTGGTGGGAGGGCAAGTTCCTCGCCCAGGCTCGCCGGTGCGATAAACAACTCAACGCCAAAACCTATACCGACCGCGATTATGAACGGCCCGATAAATCCGCCTGACCTGGACGTCGCCCTCAAGAGCCTGTGGGGTGCCACCGCCATGCCCTTTGGCGCCGCCGTTCCCAAACCCTATGCCGCGCAGAGCTTCCAGCAAGCCCGCCACCGGCTCGAACAGTTGGTGGCCGTGCGCGCCTGCGGATTACTTCACGGACCCAACGGCGTGGGCAAGAGCCTCTTAATCCAGCACTTCCTCTCCAGCCTGCCCGACAAACGCTTCAAGCCCCTGGTGGTGGCGCACTCCTCGGTCACCGGCACCGACCTGTTGCGCCTGCTCTGCGCCGAACTGGGCCAGAACGCCCGGATGCGCCGCTCCGACAACGTGCTGCTCATCCGCCAGGGCTGGCAGCAGTTGGAGCGGCTCTGGCCGGTCATCGTCATCGATGAGGCGCAGAACTTGAGCGCCACCGCCCTGGAGGAAGTGCGCCTGCTCTCTTGCGACCGGCGCGACACCCAGCCGCCCTTCAGTTTGCTCTTGGTCGGCGACAAGCAACTGCTGCCGCGCCTGCAAATGGGCATCAACGCGCCGCTCTTGGCCCGCCTGAGCTTTTGCCTGCCCCTGACGCTCTGGACGGCCGACGAACTGGCCGGCTACGTCCAGGCCCGCCTGCAGGAGGTCGGCATCCACGCCAACCCCTTTGACGCAGCGGCCCTCCAACTGCTCATTCGCGCCGGCAACGGCCTGCCCCGGCTGCTCAATCACCTGGCCCAGCGCGCCCTCGAAGAAGCCGCGGGGCAGAACTCCCGGTCCGTTACCGCCGCTCACGTGCAGCGCGCCTTGGAACTGCTGCCCTGGGTCGCCCAATTGGTTCCATGGACCCCGTGAGCTATCCCCAGCCCCCATCTGCGGCCCGTTCGTCAGGCTTGTCTGACGGGGTGAACGGGCCACCCCCAGGCTCGGTCCCGGCGACCCTGCTCCAACTCCACCAGACTTATTGCCAGCTCACCGGCCAAACCCTCAGCCTGGGCTTTGACCGGGAGCGGCTCTGGTTCGAGTTCCACCGCGCCGGCTTCACCCAGGCCGACCTCCTCCAGGTCGTGCGCTATCTGCAAAAGGAAATCCGCCACACCCGCCGCAATGTCGGCGCCCTCAAGCTCTCCAACCTCTTGCAACTGGATCGCTTCGAGGAGGACCTCAACATCAGCCGGGTTCGCCTCAGTGCCCCGCCACCCCCAAAACCCCGGCCGCCCTCCTGCCGCCAACCTGCTCACCGGCGCAACAGGAGCGCGGCCGACAACGCGCATTGGAGCAACTGCGCCAACTCAAAGAAACCCTTCGCTAAAGAGCCTATGCCACTGGACCTTTCCATCCTCGAAAAGCTTGAAATCGCTCACCGCCTCGTCGCCGAAGCGCTGGGCCGAGCGCCTCAACTCTGCGACTGCCGCCTCGATCAGGCTATGCTGGTCTTGGAGCTATCCATCAAACGCGCCCGGCGTTCGCCACAAATGCGTCTGCGCCTGCCACCGGACCGCCGCGAAGAGGCCTTCCTGTTCTGAGCCCCATCCCTTCGCCAAAACGGCCTCTCGCCCCGCCGCAGGGGTGTGCCGCGCAGCATCCGCCTCTCCGCCCCTTACCCAAGCCACCAGCTTCCTCGACGATCTTGATACGCCTTTGTCGAACCTCCTTGATTATCAAGATACTTTTCTCCCAGAAAAGCGTGAAGCGGAACAAGAATCAACCGCGGAATACTCGGAATCCTGAAGTTGGCCCGTTTTCTTTCCCCGTCTTCGTCGCAACCTTTGTCGCAACCTTTGTCGAGTTGGCCATTTTTCCACCTGCCTGCCGGCAGGCAGGCAAAGTTGGCGACAAAGGTTGCGACCAAGGTCTGGAATCGGAGTTTTTTGGACAGGCTCAGCTTCGGTTTTCGGGGCTGCGCGCTTGCCTTTGGGGGCTGGTTCCTGCAAGGATGGCCAGGCGCCGGCAATGCAACCAACCCTAACCGATCGGCAAAGTGCGACCCTGAGTCGAGACCAGTGGATGGTCCTCGATCGCCGCGTTCCTGGGTTGGATGTTCGATGGCCTGGAGCAAGGGGTATTCCCACTGGTCGCCCGGCCGGCGCTCCAGGACTTGCTCAGGGTCCAAAACGACAAGGACATCGGTCTGTGGATGGGCTATATCACGGCGTTGTTCCTGGTGGGGGCGGCCGGGGGCGGGCTGATCTTTGGATGGTTGGGGGACCGGGTGGGGCGAGTGCGGGCGATGATTTTCAGCGTCCTGGCGTACTCGTTATTTACGGGCTGCAGCTACTTCGCGCAGCGGGCCTGGCAACTGGGCCTGTTCCGTTTTCTGGCGGCCCTGGGGATGGGGGGGAATGGTCGCTGGGCGTGGCCCTGGTAATGGAGTGCTGGCCCGAGAAACACCGCCCGCTGCTGGCCGGGGCCATCGGGGCGGCCTCGAATATGGGATTCGGGTTGCTTGGGGCGCTGGGCATGGCTTTCCAGGTCACGCGCGATTCCTGGCGCTGGGTGATGCTGGCCGGGGCCGCCCCGGCGCTGTTGACCCTTTTTATTGCGTGCTATGTGCCTGAGTCGCAGCGGTGGCGGGAGTCGGTCAAGGCCAGCAATGCAAACCCATTTCGGGAGGTCTTTTTGCCGCCGCTGTTGCGGAGGACGCTGCTGGCGATTGTGTTTGCTTCGATTGCCCTGGTGGGCACGTGGGGCTCAGTTCAGTGGCTGCCGGCCTGGGCGGACCAGTTGACCCGCAGCCAGGTTCACAACGCCAAAGGTCTGACCCAAATGCTCATTGCCATCGGAGCCATCATCGGCTGTTTCATCGGGCCCTGGATCGGCGGCCGGATGGGACGGCGCCCGGCCTATTTCATCCTCTGCCTGGCTTCCCTGATTTCCTGCGGGTGTCTTTTCCGGGCTGTCCATGCCTACGGGCCGGCTTTTCTCCTGATGTGCCTCCTGGTGGGGGGAGGGACGGCGGCCTTTTACGGGTGGCTGCCGCTCTATCTGCCGGAATTGTTCCCCACGCGCGTCCGGGCGACCGGCCAGGGTTTGTGCTACAACTTCGGACGCATCCTGGCCGCCGCCGGGGCCATCCAGATGGGCCGGCTGCTGCGGGCCTACGAAGGCAGTTACGCCCGGGCCGGCGCCACCATCACACTGGTCTATGCACTGGGCCTGGTCTTGATCTGGCTGGCCCCGGAAACCAAGGGAAAACCGCTGCCGCAATAGTGCCGGCCAGCTCATGAACCTCATCCACCGCATCTCCTCGGTCCGACTCTACTTCCTGCCGGTTCAAACCCGCATCCCGCTCAAGTTCGGTCACGAGACGTTGACGTCGGCGACCTGCGCGCGAGTGGCGCTGCGGGTGGTTGATCGCCAGGGCAACATGGCTGAGGGCTGGGGCGAAACGCCCTTGAGCGTCCAATGGGTCTGGCCCAGTCCCCTGCCCTACGAGCAGCGGCACCAAGCCCTGAGGCGTTTCTGCCGGCGGCTCGCCACGGCCTGGGTGTCCTTCGGTCAGCCTGGCCACCCGCTGGAGGTCGGCTACGACTTCCAGGAACAGGTCCTGCCCAAGGTCCTCAACGAGTTCAATGGGCAGGCTGCCGGGCAGGCCCTTGAGTCCAGCGCGCCGCCCCGGATGCCGCGCCTGGCGGCCCTGGTCTGCAATTCCCCGTTCGACCTCGCCCTGCACGATGCCTTTGGCAAACTCCTCGGCCGGCCGGTATATCAGACCTATGGCGCTGACTGTCTGGGGGTGGACCTCGCGCGCTTTCTGGAGCCGGCGCCGGACGCCCCGGTCAGCTTTCGGGGGCTATATCCGGCTGACTTCCTCCTGGCTCGACCGCCCCGGCAACTTCGCGCCTGGCACCTGGTCGGCGGCTTGGACGCGCTCGAGCCAAGTGAATTGACCGGCAGCGAGCCCGATGACGGTTTGCCGGTCACGCTAGCCGATTGGATCGGACGAGACGGTCTCAAATGCCTGAAGGTCAAGCTGCGCGGCAACGACGCGGCGTGGGACTATGAGCGGCTGGTGAGGGTTGGGCGCCTGGCCATTGCCGGAGAGGCGGAGTGGCTGAGCGCCGACTTCAACTGCACGGTGCAAGAGCCGGCGTACGTAAACGAAATCCTGGATCGGCTGCGGGACGAGCAGCCTCGGCTCTTCGGCATGATTCTGTACGTCGAGCAACCCTTCCCTTACGAGCTGGAGCGGCATCCGATCGATGCCCATAGCGTTTCCGCCCGCAAACCCCTGTTTCTGGACGAAAGCGCCCACGATTGGCGGATGGTGCGCCTGGGCCGGCAACTGGGCTGGACCGGTGTGGCCCTCAAGACCTGCAAGACCCAGACCGGGGCCGTCCTGAGCGCCTGCTGGGCGAAGGCGCATGGCCTGGGCCTGATGGTTCAGGACCTGACCAACCCGATGCTGGCCCAGATCCCGCACGCGCTCCTGGCCGCCCACTTCGGCACCATCATGGGCATCGAAACCAATGCCATGCAATTCTATCCCGCCGCCTCGGCCCCCGAGGCAAAAGTCCACCCGGGTCTCTATCAACGCCGCCACGGCGTCATCGATCTCTGCACCTTGCGCGGGCCGGGCTTCGGCTACCGCCTCCAGGAAATCAGCCGCGCCCTCCCGCCGGCCGACGTGGTCGCGGGCGGCGAGTGAGGAGTTTCAGAGCTGCGCGTCCGGGTCGGGATTAGATTGCGCTTTTTCGAGACAGCCGGTATAATCTGCGAAACTTGACCCACAGGAACGATTATGAAACGAATGCTGCGAATGTCGGCCGCCGTGCTGGCCGGTCTTGGCGTATTGGTTGCCGGCACCTGGATTTTGAGCCGCACCATTGGCACCCCCGAGAGGCTGTACCAGGGAAAGACCATCTATTATTGGTCGCTGCAGATGACCAATCAGGATGCCGCAGCCAGCAACAAGGCCGCGGCCATCTTGTATTCCAAGATCATTCCCGACCTGACGAACGAAATAATTTTGGACACGCATGACTCGAAGCTCAGGGTGGCGCTCGTCGAGCAACTGAATGCGCTGCCCGGCATCCAGGTGTACTTCCAGGACGCCGGCGTGCGCCGCGCCCAAGCTGTGAGTGACCTGGCGAGCTTCGGGCCCAGGGCCAAGGGCGCCGCGCCGGCCTTGCTCGAGGCCCTGAAACGCGAAGATGAGACCTTGGCTCGTCCGGCGACGCGCGCGCTGGTCAGGATTCAGGCGGATCCGGAAACCGTTATTCCCGTTCTCATCGGGTGCCTGGTCGATCGCAAAGGACACGGGCGGTCGGACGTGGTCGAGGCCCTCGCACAATACGGGCCACGGGCCAAGGCGGCAGTCCCGGCATTAGTGAAGCTGCTTAAAGACCGCAGTTCAAAAGAGATCGCCAGGGCGGTGCCCCGGGCCCTCAGGCGAATCGATCCGGAAGCGGCGGCAGGAGCCGGTGCAGCGCAATAGGGTCATCTTTCGTCGCTAATAGCACACCAGCGGGGCTCCGCGCGGCAAGCGCAGCACTACGGTCCCGGCAATGAGGTCGTGCCAGCCCTGTTTCTCCGAGTCCCAGGCAATCCACAGGAAGCCGAGAAAGAGCACGATGATGGAAAAGCCAGCCGCCAAGGCACGGACCAAGGCAACTATGAAGGCCAGGGGCTGTCCATCCAGACGGACGACTTTGAGGCCGAGCACAGTCCCGCCGATGGTGGTCCCTTTCCAGGTCCACATGCCGGCGAAATAGGCCAGGGCAACCAGGAAAATCCAGGGCATTCTCAGGCCGGCAAATGCGCCGATAGCGGCCAGGAACACCACGTCCAGAAAAGCGGCGCCCATGCGCTCCCAAAAACCAGCCCTCGGGCAGGAGAAGGCCCCGGGCACGACGGCGGGCCTGGCCGGCTGGGTCAGAGTCGGAGGCTCAGGAGCCGGGGGGGGCTGGGCGGCGCTGCCTTCACCGGTCCCGGTCATGGGGGCAGGACCTGTGGCTGGCATGGGCGGCGCAGGCCGGGATCGGCGGCGGTGCGGCTGCCCGAGCCTGCATTCTTCTTCGGCGAAGGCTGTCGAGAACTGCGGTGGCCGCAACACCCAAGCCCCAAATACCGAACCAGATGTAGGCCAGCAAGCCGACCACCCATACCATGTAGAACAGCGTCAGGATGAGGGCGCCCAGCACGAAGGCGCCCAGGGGCTTCTGCAATAGACGGACGCCCGGTCTGCTGCCCGATGCGCAACCCAACCCATTCCAACAATGCCACCTTCCCAACGATGACACCGATAAGTACCGCCAGCGCAACAAAAGGCAACACCAGCAGGCCGATGCCCGTTACAGCCAGGAGCAGCGCGACGATGGGCACCAGCAGTTTTGCCAGGATGCCCAGGACCATCGTTGTGGCCGGGCGGTCGTTGAGGATGTCCACGCAGGCCTGGACTGGCCGGGGGAAGGCGGTTGCCACCAGGAGATAGAACAGAAAGAAGGCCCCTGCCACGACCCAGACCCAGCCCACTTGCGGGGCCAGTGGGCGCAGCTTGAAAAGGCACTGCAACACCCATTGCTTGAGCCATTCGAGATTGATCCCAACCTCCTGCTTGGCCCCCATAACCGAAGCTCCCTTCGCCACCTCCAACCGGCCCGCCACCGCCAAGGCGTCCCCATGGATTTTGGCCTTGGGCCCCACCTTGATGCTGCCCATGACAGCGACCACGTCCCGATGCAAATGGGCCCCCGGCTGTGCCTTGACGTTGCCCAGCACCACCACGACCGTATCCCCCACGTCGCCATCCACCTCCAGATCTCCCCCGATGACCACGACTCCCTCCCGCACCTTGCCGTGGATCTTGGCCGACCCGCCGATGACAAGGACCATTTCGGCGGTCTCGTCCGCTTTCAATTCCGCGTCCCTGCCGACCACCACCAGGGGTCCGCGGTCCAGGCCTGAGGAGCTTTCTGTCTCAGGCGGTTGATCGGTATCGGCGGCTTGGAGGGCACTCGGGTTGGCGTTGGTTTCCGGGGCCTCGGCTTGAGACGAGCCGGCGGCGGCCCCGCCGGGCGGCGCGCCCGATTGGAAAGCGGCGTCCTGGGAAGCAACGTTCGTGACTTTGACGCGCAAGAGCTTGAATACTAGAGATTGCAAACCGACGCCCCGGGGGGCGATGTTCGCCAATTGCGCCAGCGACGCCTCGGGGCAAAGCATCAGGAGAGCGGCGGCGGCCATTGCGCCGGCCCAGGCCGTTCGGAGAACCCGATAGGCCGGGGCACAGATCTGCTTTTGAGCAGGTGCGGCATTTCGAGCGTCCCGTTTCCCCTCACCCCGGCCCTCTCCCTCGGGGAGAGGGGGAATCGTCGTCCGTCGGTCGACGAATCCAGCGTTGTGGGAACGCCTCGAGAGCGGTCCCTGGCCGCCCCCTCTCCCTCGGGGAGAGGGCCGGGGTGAGGGGGAATTTGCTGCTCAACAAGACCAGTTCTAAAGAGTTTTCAGTTCTTTCCATAATAAAAAATCCAAGTTTCACCGCCGGGCAAAGGCGAACCGCATCCATGCGGCGCCCAGGCCGATGCACAGTCCGTAGCCCAGCCCCAATGAGATCAGGCAGGCGGCGATAAGGCCGGCAGGAAGGTGTCTCACCATGGCCAGCCCTGCGGCAAAGAGCACACTCAGGACGTTCCAGAGGGCGCCAGACCCCGGAGAGCCACTGGCTGAGCTGGCCGACAGTCGAAGCATAAGCGTCGGCTTGCGGCAGCTTCCAGCCGGCCAGGCAGAGCCCGCCAAAGACAGAGAGCAGGATGACCAGGGAGGCGACCCGCAGCGCCGCCGGCCACATCTGCCATGATTGCCGGTACCACGGCAGGGCGGCGCGGCTTTGGATGGCGGCCATCACTCGGGGCAGGAGCGTCCGCGGCGCCGTCCGCTCCGGCAACCCTTTCAACACGGCGTCCATCTCCGCCTCCAACCGCTTTTCGTATTCGCTGCTCATGTCCTTATTCATTGGGCTTACACGCCTTCGGCGATTTGGGTGCCGCAATTTTCGGCGCAAGGCCTCGCGGCCTCGAAAAATGTCCGTCTTGACCTTGCCGAGCGAGACCTTGAGTTTCTCGGCGATTTCTTCGTAGCGGAGTCCTTCCAGGTGGAAGAGGACCAGGGGCACGCGCTGGGCGGCAGGGAGGGTCTGGAGCGCCTGCTCGACCAGTTCCCGGCAATCGGCGCGGGCCACCTCTTCCTGGAGGTTCTCCGGGGCGGCGTACTCGATTTCCCTTTCCTCCTGGTCGCCCCCGCCGGCGCGCAGCTCGGAGAAGAAACTCCAGCGCGCCCGGTAACGGGAAAGGTGATTCAAGCTCAGGTTGGTCGCCACCTTCTTAAGCCAGCCGCCGGCAGTCGGACTGTCCCGCAGCTCGGCGAACCGCTGATAGGCCTTGAGGAACACCTCCTGGGCGATATCTTCGGCCTCGGCCTCATTGGCCAGCAAACGCATAGCGGTGCTAAACACCATATTCTGGTAATCCCGCACGAACAGTTCGAATGGTTGTGCTTCTGTCATCGGGCAGCCGCGATGCCTCGGCGCCTATCCTATGCCTGAAAGGCAATTGAAAGCAAAACTCTTGCATTGTCCGTCTTCATAGCCGTCTGGAATACCCGGCGCCGGTGGGATTTGTTTCAGGAATCTCGAAGACTTGGTCGCGACCTTTGTCGGATTGGCCATTGCTCGACAAAGTTGGCCTCCGGTTCATCCCGGAGGGATGAAAGATGGCAGCCTTTTGAAAAATGAGTTTCTTCACACCTTCTCCGGGTTGGCCCGAGCCGCCGCTCCTGGCTGGAGGTGGTGGTACTGACAAGATGCGCCCGGCCGGAAGGGCTGAGCATCTTTGCTATTGACAAGCGCTGTCTCGGTACACAGTGTGGTGTCAGAAGTTCCCAACGACTCGTCGCGCCTTGGCGTTCGTTGCGAGTTTGGAAAACGTCAGGAGATTTATGGACCTCTCGGAGATTAGTCGGACCTGCGCCGAAGAAGCTTTGGCGCTCTCGCTCCCCCAGGCGCTTCACACGGCATGGATCCAACCCACGCTCCGCGTCCGGCACGACTTGTGGCTTGACCTTGATCATGATGTTGGCAACAGGAATGAAAAGGAAGATCACCATCATTGGGGCTGCTCTTACGGCAGCCGTGCTGGCGGGCGGTGCTGCCGCCCATGCCAGCCAGGCCACGGGCACAAACCGGCCCAACATCATCATCATTCTGGCCGACGACCTGGGCTGGGGCGATCTGGGCTGCTACGGTCATCCGAGCATCCGCACGCCCAACCTGGACCGCATGGCGGCCCAGGGGATGCGGTTCACCGATTTCTACTCCGCCGCGCGAGGTCTGCACGCCCAGCCGGGCCGCCTTGCTGACCGGCCGCTATCCCATCCGCAGCGGCATGTGCCACGACCAGATACCGCGTCCTGCGGCGGAACTCGGCCGGCGGCCTGCCGGCCGAGGAGATCACCATCGCCCAGGCCCTCAAGCAGCAGCGGCTACGCCACGGCGTGCATCGGCAAGTGGCACCTGGGCAATTACGCCAACGATCCGGCCCACCACCCCCGCCGCCACGGGTTCGATTACTACTTCGGCCTGCCGCACTCCAACGACATGAACCCCACGCCCGCCGCGCCCAAGGATGCCACGCAACGGCTCGACCAGCAGGCGGAGTGGTGGGCCGCGCCGCTCTTCCGCAACGAGGAACTGATCGAGAGGCCCGCCGACCAGATCCACGCTTGACCCGCCGCTACACCGAGGAGGCGGTCAAGTTCATCCACGACCACAAGGACGGGCCGTTCTTCCTCTATCTGGCGCACACCTTTCCGCACGTGCCGCTGTTCGCCTCGGGCAAATTCAAGGGCCAGAGCCGCCGCGGCCTTTACGGCGATGTGGTGGAAGAGATTGATTGGAGCGTCGGCCAGGTGCTCGACACCCTGCGCCAGCGAGGGGTTGGACAACAACACGCTGGTCTTCTTCACCAGCGACAACGGCCCGTGGCTGACCCAGAACGAGGCGGGCGGCTCGGCCGGTCCGTTGCGCGACGGCAAAGGCTCGACCTGGGAGGGCGGGATGCGCGAGCCGGGCATCGCCTGGTGGCCGGGCCGGGTCCCGGCCGGGGTTGTCACTCACGAATTGGCTTGCACGATGGACCTGTTCACCACCAGCCTCAAGCTGGCCGGGGCCAAAGTCCCGAAGGACCGCATCATCGACGGCGTGGACCTGGCGCCCGTGCTCTTTGGCGCGGGACCAAGCCGGCGCGAGGTCTTCTTCTATTATCGCGGCACACAGCTCTACGCCGCGCGCAAAGGCCCTTACAAAGCCCACTTCATCACCCGCTCGGCCTATGGCCCGGACCAACCGGTCGTTCACGACCCACCGCTGCTCTTCAACCTGAGCCACGACCCGGGTGAGAGGTTCGACGTGGCCGCGCTCCATCCCGAGGTGCTGGCCGACCTTGCGACCGAGGTGCAGCGCCACTTGGCCACCGTCAAGCCCGCCAAGTGCCAGCTTGAGGAGACCTTCAGCGGCCAAGGCGCCAACAAGTAGCCCCGCGATGCTCCGTGGGAGAGGGAACAGCAGGGACGGCCTTCGAGATTTCGAGCCACTTTTGCTACGCCAACTGACGGCGGGTAGTTCCCCTTCTCGTTCGTGGAGAGCCTCCATTCTCTTTTGCGGGTGCATTGGAACCATGAACCTCGGCGTAGCGGCGTCCCGGTCCCGCCGGGCGGGACTGGAGATTGTTCCAGGAATGGCGGCGCTCTGCCGAGACGCCGCTACGAAAGGACGGTTCAGCCGCTTTCACTGAGGCCTTGCAATTTGCCGCTGGACATCCTCACCCCCGCCTGGCAGCATGGAAACAGAATGAGCGAGAAGCGATTCTCCCTCACCCGCGCAGCGTCAATAGACCGGCAGCGCGCCAAAAGGCAAAGTCCTATCAGTAGAGGCCTGCATAAAGGGTGCAATGATGAACACACGAAACATGAAAACACGCATTGTCCTCGCTTGGCTCATTTGCCTAGCTGCGCCAACCCGGTCGCACGCCGCCGCCGCCCCGGACGCGCCGCAGAAATCTCTGCCACTTCCAGGGGAGGTCTTCCTGGTGCAGGGCCGAACGGCGTTCGTGATTCTCCCGCGAGCGAAACCCGCGGACGGACCGCTGCCGTGGGTCTGGTATGCGCCGACGCTACCTGGACTGCCCAGTGACGCTGAGAAATGGATGTTCGAGCGCTTCACGCAGGCGGGCATTGCTATCGCCGGCATTGATGTCGGGGAATCCTGGGGGAGTCCTGACGGGCGGGCGCTTTACTCGGCCTTCTACGGAGAATTAACCAAAAATCGCGGCTTTGCGCCAAAGGCGGTGATGCTCGGGCGAAGCCGGGGCGGCCTGATGGCCCTTTCGTGGGCGGTGGAGAATGCGGACAAGGTCGCCGGGTTCGCGGGCATTTACCCCGTCTGCAACCTGGCCAGCGCTCCAGGAGTGGTGAAGGCCAGCGCTGCCTACGGCATGACGCCGGCGGAGCTTTCGGCACGACTGGCGGAGCACAATCCCATTGACCGCCTTGGCGCCCTGGCCAAAGCGGGCGTGCCGCTCTTCGCCATCCAGGGTGACAGCGACCAGGCGGTCCCGCTCGAGGCGAACTTGGGCGAGATGCGGAAACGCTACGAGGCCCTCGGCGGCAAGATGCAACTCATCGTCCCGCCCGGGCAGGGCCACAACATGTGGTCCGGCTTCTTCCAATGCCAGGAACTGGTGGACTTCGTGCTCACCCGCGCCATCGCACCCGCGCAACGTCAATAACCGGCGGCGCGGCAGAAGGCAAATCTATCAGTTCAGCCACAGATTTCACAGATTGCACAGAAACCGGAGGCGACTTTAGAGGGTCGGGGGTGGTTTGCAAGCATAATCCCACAGCAGCAGCAATTCCGCAAGGTGGGGTGCGCCGCCGCTTTACTTTCGGAGGCCCAGATTTTTGTCGGCGCCGAGCGCTGTCGTGATGGAGGGGCGGCCGGGCAGAGCCCGCGCGAGACAACACCTCTCCCGCAGTCCCCGAGTCCTCCTTGTTGCGTCGGCCAGTTTGCAAAGAGCAACACCCCGAAAGCGCTCACCCAGGCGGTCGTCAGCCACAGGCAAACCACAAATCCCAAGGCAAGTCCTCCTCCAAAGCCAGATCCAGGTCATGCGCCAGCTCTTTGAGGCTCACCTGGCCCAACCGGACCAGTTGACTGTGGAGCACCGCGTAGGCGCTAAAGAGGACGAAACCTAGGACTAAAATCAGCATTTGCGCCAACATGGCCACCGGTTCGTGATGGTAGCAATGCTCCAGGTGGTAGAATTGCGTCAGCTCATTGAACGCCTTGTTCTCGATGCCCCAGCGCCGGTGACCGCCCTCATAGACGACCTGGACCGGATAGCCCGCCAAGCCCTCCGATGCCATCCACCACCAGTCGCTGGTCTGGGGTTGATGGGTCATTTTTCCGCCCACCATCTTGTGCTGGATCCACGTCTCCTGCGAGTGGACCACCCGCACTTTGCGGCCGTAGCTCTTGCTGAAGTTCAGGTCTTTGACCTCCCAGAGTTTGACGTGCCGGCCACGGGTTTCGTCGTCAAACTCCAGAGCGGGTTCTTGTCCGGCACTCAGGGCGCGCGCCTCTTGCAAGACCTCCATCCGTTCCTGTTTGAGCACGACGATCCAGGCCCAGCCCAGCTTCTCCACCGCCTTCAAAAAGGGGCCTTGCACATACCAACTGTCAATGGTCACGGCGTTGAAAAAGCGCACGCCGTAAAGCCGGCGAATCCGCCCCAGCAGGCGCAGGCCGGCCTGGGCTTCCTCTTCCCCGGGACCGATAGGCTCCACGTCCACCAGCACGTTGAACTTGGGCCCGTTGATCTGGGCAAAGACATACCGGTGGTAGTATTCGATCACCGTGTGTTTTTGGCCTTGGTTGTCGGTCTCTTGAATCTCCCTCTGGCAGCAGCACGGACAGCAGCGACTGCGACTGTGGAAGTGTTCGTTGGCGTCCAAACTCAGGAGCAGCAGGCCGTTGATTTTACAGCTCTCCAGCGCCTTGTTGGCCTTGAGGTTCTTGTTCACCCCGGCCAGGCCTTGGCGCAAGTCCTCCAGGTAGAAGCGCTCGCTCACATAGTGAAAGGCGTCGTCGCTGATGCGCTCTTGCCAATGGATGAGGTGTTGCCAGCGCCGACGCTTGGTTTGCTTGGAGAGATCCAGGTAACTGCCGACGCGGATGGCCACGCCCATGAGCATGCTCAGCAACAAGGGCCGCGTAGGAATCTTGGCGTAGGGCCGATCGCTGCGCACCCCGCGCACGACCCGGCCCATGGCGAAGACTTTCGTTACGTAGCCCAGAAACTGAGCCAGTTCGTTCATGAAGACGCGGCCACCAGAGGTTCACCACGGCGGAGCAGTTCGCGATTGATTTGGCTGATTTCGTCAAGCACGTGCTGGACCTGGGCATAAGCGGCCACACCTTGGCGTGCTTGGTTGATCTGGCCCGGGGACTTCAGCAAGAGCGATTGCACCTGGCCTTTGGCGAAGCAGCGGTTGAGATAAAAGAACGGGCCGTGCTTGGGGCCACCGGTGTGGCAGCGGCAATTGGCCTTGCCACATTTGAGGAATCGCTCGATTAAGGAGGCGTGGAGGACTCCGGGGGGGAATTGGAAGGAGCGCAGGAGATGGGCCTTTCGCTGGCGGAGGGCCAGGGTCGATGTGCGCTGGAGCGGCTGTATCCTACTCATATATAGATGTAGGATAGCAGAGCGGGCGAGCAATGCAAGCGAAAAAGAAAATGCCTCTGTTTCCGAAAATGCCCTAACTGCCTGTGGTCAGCCAGGTTGGAATTGAAACCCCACCCACCTTACGGAATCGCTGCCACAGCAGTTCTCATTTTGGCCCGGGGGATACGGCGGGCAGGGCGGGACTTGAGCCCTGCTGCAATGACCTGACCCACCGGCAGGAAGCAGAGGCGGGCCAAAGCGGTGGGATGCACCGCACTCCAAGCGCTTCGCGACTTCGACACCGCGCCCGAATCGGGCGAAGCACCTGACATGAAGTATGAATTATGAAGTATGAAGTATGAAGTATGCAGACCATTGTGGGAGACGAGCGTAAGGGGTCTCTGATTGATGTTTGGGCACAGCGAAGGCATTCCCCCCTGGGGGGCCGTTGATCAGAGACTCCTCACGTCGTCTCCTACAGTTAGGAACACGCCGGATTGCCCGAAGGTGTCCGGCGATTGGAAAACGGTCGGATAAACAGGGCCAAAGTCGAGGTGGTGGCCCGAATTCTCGCTACAGTGAAGTGGCGGAGAGCCGATAGAGAGGGATGTGAGACATCTCCGTGAGCGTCGCATCAGTGGTAATTCGCCTTGGGGATGGCCAGGCTGATGATGAAAACCAAAGTCATGCCTGTGCTCCCGAAAGATAGACCGACTGCCTCGAAGGCGGACAGGCGGGGGGGCATCTTGTGCCGGATGGGCATGGTCTTATGCCTGTCGGCTGGCGTGGGGTGGGGGGCGGTGGGCGGGGACCGGGATGGCTCGGCTCAGGAGGTTACAAGTTTCGCGGGTCTCAACAGCCTGGCGCGCGAGCAGGCGGAGCAGGGCCTGCCGATTCGGGTGAAGGGGACGGTGTTGTGCTATGACCTGGAATGGGGCCAATTGTATGTCCATGACGGGGCCCTGACCCGGTATTTCGATGCGCGGAGCTTTCCGGGGAAACCGGAGGTGGGGCAGTATATCGAGATTACGGCACGGAGCGGATTTGGCGGGGAGGGCCTAGTCTTGACGAATCTGAGCATGAGGGAGTTGGGGCGAACCAATTTGCCGGCGGCCAAAGGGTTCGAGGTGTCCGCCCTGGCCAGTGACTTTAACCAATGGGTGGAATGCAGCGGACAGGTGCGGGTGGCCGAGACCAGCCGCGGACGGTTGGCGTTGGTCATCGAAGACAAGGGCCAGGACTGCCAAGTTCTGGTGATGGGCGCGTTGGCGGCATACGATTCCAAACGGTGGGTGGGTTGCAGGGTTCGGGTGCGGGGGATTAACAACAGCAAGATTCAGGGGGGGCGCTTGGAGACGGCGAGGTTGTTCGCGGCCGGTCTGGAGGAGGTCAGAATCGAGGAGGGGACGAAGCTGGATTTGGCAGCGATGCCCGTCGTGTCCATTGACGCACTGTTGAGCCGGGAGTTGGGCGACTGGACCAATCGCCCGGTCCATATCAACGGCATATTGTCCGCCTACAAGCCGGGCGAATATCTGGTCGTCAAGGGTTCCTCGGGTGCTATCCGCGCGGAGATCAGCCAGATGACCGAGACGAAGCGGGACCAACGGGTTGAGGTTTGGGGTTATTTGGCGGTTTCGCCGGAAGAAACTTTCCTGAGATATGGGTACTTCGAGGTGGCCCGTCCGGCTCCGGCGGCGGTGGAACCTTCGATGGCAAGGGCGCCCGGCGCAGAGAAGACAGACATTTCGAAAGAGCTGACTCGCATTTCGAGGATTGCGGGTTTGAAGCCGCAGGAGGCGGCGCGCGAGATTCCGGTGCGAGTGCGGGGAGTGCTGACGTACGCCGATGCGGGATGGCACAGCGGGTTCATTCAAAACGGGAAGGCCGCGGTGTTTCTGAGCCTGAGCCAACCGGAGGCGCGGGCGGGACAATGGGTGGAGGTGACCGGCCAGACGGAGCCGGGGCGATTTACGCCGGAGGTGCGGGTCTCGGCAATCGAGGTGTTGGGGCGGACGAATTGGCCGGGGGCGGTCAAGGTGGACCTGCAGGACCTGGCCACAGGCGCCCTGGATGCGCGGTGGGTCGAGATGGAGGGGGTGGTCAGGCGGGTCAGCCTCGAGGGGGGCCATGCACATTTGAGCCTGATGACGCGGCAGGGGCGGTTTCGGGCCGTGGTGCCCGTGCTGGAGGAGGGGCGGGCGCCGAAGGAGCTGGTTGATGCCTTGGTGAGCGTAAAGGGCGCCTGCGCCTCGGACCTGAACGGGCGGGGTCAATTGAGCGGCATCGCTTTGTATGTGCCGGGCCTGGAACAGATTCGGTTGCTGGAGTCAGCCGGGACCAACGCGTTTGACGCGCGTAGCACGCCCATAGGGTCGGTGGCTGCGTTCAATCCGGAGCAGTTGGCAGGGCGGCGGGTCAAGATCAGCGGGGTGGTCACGGCATTGGCGCCCGGCCAGGGTTTCTTCGTCCAGGACAGTTCCGGCGGGATTCAGGTCGAGATGGCTGAGCAGTGCGAGTTGAGTCCTGGTGACGTCGTGGAGGTGTTGGGGTTCCCCAGGATGGGCGAGTTTTCGCCTGGTCTGGAGGAGGTCATCTATCGCCGGGTGGGCACGGGTCTGTTGCCGGCAGCGCGCAAGACGACGGGCGAGCAAATCCTGGCGCGCGGGACTGATGATGGGACGAGGGTGGAATTGGAAGCAAGATTGTTGCAGCCGGTGGCGCGGTCCGCGCGCCCGAAGCTGCTGCTGCAAGACGGCCCGATTACTTTTACCGCGCATTTCAGGACGTGGATTCCGGGGAAGGAGTTTCCTGATTTCAGGGCGGGGAGCGTCCTTCGGATCACAGGCATCTGCTCCATCCAAGGCAATGAGACGCGGGACGCGGAGAGCTTTCGGCTGCTGTTGTCGGGTCCCAAGGACATAGTGCTGCTCATGGCGCCATCGTGGTGGACGCCGCGGCGCGCGTTTGTCCTGGCGGGCGGGTTGGTGCTGGTGCTGCTGCTGGTGCTGGGGTGGGTGGGGTTGCTGCGCCGGCAAGTGCAGGCTCAAACGGAAGTCGTTCGCCAGAAACTGGAAGAAGGCGAGCAGATAGCCGAATCTCTGGCCCGCGAGAAGAACTTGCTGGCAACGCTGTTCGACCACCTGCCGGACATGGTATTCATAAAGGACACGCAAGGACGCTTTGTGCTCAACAACCGGGCGCACATAGGGTTTTATGGGCTCTCTCAAGCTCAGTTGCTCGGCAAATCGGGCCATGACATCCTGCCGCCCGAGGTGGCACAGCTCTATCAGGAGGCAGACGAGCGGATTCTGAACGGGGCTTTAGCGAAATTCGAGGCCGAGCAACCAGGCATAAGCCGGGATGGAGGCCAGAGGTGGCTGGCGGTGACGAAGGTGCCGTTGAAGGATGGGGCGGGCCAGGTGAGTGGATTGGTCGGGATAGCTCGAGACATTACGGAATCCAAGAAGATCCAGAAGGACCTGGTGGAGGCCTCGCGGCAGGCCGGCATGGCCGAGGTCGCCAGCAGCGTATTGCACAATGTGGGCAACGTGCTCAACAGTGTGAATGTATCCACCAGCGTGCTCTTGCAGCAATTGAAGCGGTCCAAGCTTCCGAACCTGGCGCGGGCGGCGGAACTGATGAGGGAGCACTCGGCGGACCTGGCGCAGTTTCTGACGAGCGACGTCCGGGGCCGGCAGTTGCCGGACTACATTGCCCAATTGTCAGCGCACCTGGCCGAGGAGCAGCAGGGGCTGCTCAAGGAGGTCCGCTCGCTGGGCCGGAACATCGAGCACATCAAGGAGATCGTGAACATGCAGCAGGGTTGCTCGAAGGTGCTGGGCGTAGCGGAAACGGTGCGGGTGAAGGACCTGGTGGAGGACGCGCTGCGGATGAACGCGGGGGCCCTGGTGCGGCACGACATCCAGATCACCCGTGAATACGAGGCCGGAGTGCCGGCCATCAATGTGGAGAAGCACAAGGTCTTGCAGGTGTTGGTCAACCTGGTGCAGAATGCCAAGCATGCCTGCGACGACTCGGGCCGGGCGGAGAAGCGGCTGACGGTCAAGGTTGCCAACGGCGGGGACAAGGTCAGAATCAGCGTGTGCGACAACGGAGTAGGGATACCGGCGGAGAACATGACGAGGATTTTCAACCACGGTTTTGCGACGCGCAAGAACGGCCATGGCTTCGGGCTGCACAGCGGGGCCCTGGCGGCCAAAGAGATGGGCGGGGCGCTGCTGGCCAAAAGCGACGGGCCGGGCCAGGGGGCCATTTTTACGCTGGAATTGCCCCTCCAGCGCCCCTAAGGGCGATATGCAAGCCGAGTCAACCCAGAGCCATCGGCGGATTCTCATCATTGATGACAATCCTTCGATCCATTCGGATTTTGGCAAGATCCTTGCGGCCGGCGCTACGGCCCAGGAAGGTCTGGCCAGCACGGAGAGTGAGTTGTTCGGGCCGCAAGCGGCCCAGAAGCGGGGGCGTCCGGCATTCGAGTTGAGTTCGGCCTTTCAGGGCGAGGAAGGGCTCCAGTTGGTGCGGGAGGGGGTGGCGGCGGAGCATCCGTTTGCGCTTGCATTTGTGGACGTGCGGATGCCGCCGGGCCTGGACGGGATCGAGACCACGGCGCGGCTGTGGGAAATCGATCCGGACCTGCAAGTGGTTATATGCACGGCCTACTCGGATTATTCCTGGGAGGAGATGCTGGAGAAGCTGGGGAATTCGGACCGGATGGTGATTCTCAAGAAACCGTTCGACACGGTGGAAGTGCTGCAGATGGCCAATGCGCTGACGGAGAAGTGGCGGCTGTTACAGGGGACCAAGCGCCGGATGGACGAGTTGGAGAGACTGGTGGCGGA
Organism: uncultured bacterium; assembly: GCA_963713735.1. Lineage (GTDB taxonomy): Bacteria > Verrucomicrobiota > Verrucomicrobiia > Limisphaerales > UBA8199 > CAVQND01. Next base: position 407,102 of record CAVQND010000016.1, on the reverse strand, counting down.
GCGGACGGGGCATCTTCAAAGCGCCAACGAGCAACTGGAGGCCGAAATCGGCCGGCGGATTCGGCGGGAACAGTGCTTGAGCCTGCAGAACGAGGTGACGAGGGTGCTGACGGACCCGACCTCGGCGGTGGAGGAGTTGGTGAACAGCATTCTGCGGATCATTTGCGGGCGGATGGAGTGGGAGCAGGGCAGGCTGTGGCTGGTGGACCGGCATGCCTCAATACTGCGCTGCTCCTCGGTGCTGGAGGTGAACGGGGAAGGGGCCGGGTCCCAGGAAGGGGAAGCGACGCTGAGCGCCGGCAGCGGGCTGGCGGGGCAGGTCTGGGAAACAGGCCAACCGGTGTGGGTGGCCGACGCCGCGCAGGCCAAGGCGGGGCAGCTTTGCGCCCCGGGGCCGGCCGGCTGGCAGGCGGGTTTTGCTTTTCCACTGCGCGTGGAAGGGGAGATTCTCGGGGTGCTCGAATTTCGCAGCCGCGAGATTCGGCCCAGGGACGAGGCGATGGAGCAAATGCTGGCGACGGTGGGGGGCCTCATCGGCCATGCGATTGAGCGGAAGAAGCTCGAGGAGCAATTGCGTCACTCGCAGAAGATGGATGCGATTGGGCACCTGGCCGGGGGCGTGGCCCATGATTTCAACAACATCCTGACGATCATCCAAGGCTATGCGCAGATTCTCAAGCACAAGCCCGGGCTGGATGGCGAGACGCTCGAGGCCCTGGAGCAGGTGGCGCAGGCCTCGGCGCGGGCGGCCAGCCTGACGCGCCAATTGCTCACCTTTAGCCGCAAACAGATCATGCAGGCGCGCCCGCTGGATTTGAACCAGGTAGTGATGCACCTGGAAAAAATGCTTCGCCGGATTATCGGCGAGGACATCACGCTGGTGTGCCAGCCTTCGCCGGAGGCGGCGGTGGTGGTGGCCGACGAAGACATGGTAGCGCAGATACTGATGAACCTGGTCTGCAATGCGCGCGATGCCATGAGCCACGGGGGGCGGCTGACTTTGAGCACGGAAACAGTGGTGCTGACGGAGGCGGCGGCCAAAGAGTCCTCCGAGGCCCGGAGCGGGGAATTCGTATGCCTGCGAGTGGGCGACACGGGGTGCGGGATACCGCCGGAGCTCCTGCCGCGCATCTTCGAGCCGTTCTTCACGACCAAGGAGATTGGGCGCGGCACCGGTCTGGGGCTCTGCACGGTTTATGGGATCGTCAAGCAGCATCACGGCTGGATCGAGGTGGCGAGCCGCCCTGGGGTGGGAACGACCTTCAGCATTTTCCTGCCCCGCGCCCCGCTTCCAGTCGAGGCGCGCGAGCAGAACCCGCCCGAATCCGAGGTTTCAGTGGGGCAGGAGACAATCCTGCTGGTGGAAGACGAGGCCCCGGTGCGGTGTTTGACGCGCGACTACTTGCAGCGCCTGGGCTACCGGGTCGTGGAAGCGGCCTCGGGCGTCGAGGCGCTGTTCCTGTGGGAACAGCAGGCAGCCAGCATTGATTTGCTGCTGACGGACATGGTCATGCCCAACGGGATCAGCGGGCGGGACCTGGCCTGCCGGTTGCGAGCCCGCCAACCCGAGCTGGCGGTGCTGTGCATCAGCGGCTACACCGCCACCAAGGGTGGGAGCTTCGAGGACATAGTCGAGGGCGCCGGGTTTCTGCACAAGCCGTTTTCGCTGCAAACCCTCAGCCGCGCCGTGCGCGACTGTCTGGATGGCGCAACGGCGGGCCGGAGGCCGCTGGCTGCGGCCACGGCTTAGGGAGCGTGCAAGAACAACTTCGGCGCTTTGGGCGGAATTCCAACCCTTAGTCACACGCTGAATTTGAAGAGGAGCACGTCGCCGTCGCGGACGAGGTAATCGCGGCCTTCGAGGCGGTAGCGGCCGGTTTCGCGGGCGTGGGCGACGGAGCCTTGCTTGACGAGGTCCTCCCAATGGACGGTTTCGGCCTTGATGAAGCCGCGCGCGAAGTCGGAGTGGATGGCGCCGGCGGCTTTGACGGCGGTATCGCCTTCGTGAATGGTCCAGGCGCGGACCTCTTTATCATTGAAGGTGAAGAAGGTGCGCAGGCCCAGGAGACGGTAGGTGCTGCGGATGAGGGCATCCAGGCCGGATTCATTGAGGCGCAGTTCTTTGAGGTAGGCCAGCGCCTCGTCGGGCGACAGGTTGGCGAGGTCGCTTTCCAGTTGGGCGCATAGGACGATGGTGTGGCATTGGTGGTGAGTGGCGGCGTACTGGCGCACCGCCGCCACAAAAGGATTGGAGTCGGCCTCGGCCAGGCCGGCCTCTTTGATGTTGGCGGCGAAGATGGTCGGTTTATCGGTGAGGAGACAGAAGGAACGCACGATGGCTTTTTCTTCCGGGGCCAGCGGCAGGCCGAGGGTGTTGGCCGGTTTGCCGGCGTTGAGGTGGGGGCCGATTTTTTCGAGCAGGCGCGCTTCGATGAGGGCGTGTTTATCGCCGCGTTTGACGTTGCGCGAGATTTTCTCGAGTCGTTTGCGGACGGTCTCGAGGTCGGCCAGGATGAGTTCGGTGAGGACGATTTGGATGTCGCGGACCGGGTCGATGCTCTCGGTGACGTGGAGGATGTCCGGGTCTTCAAAGCAGCGGACGACGTGGACCAGGGCATCGACTTCGCGGATGTGGCTGAGGAACTTGTTGCCGAGGCCCTCGCCGCGGGAGGCGCCCTTGACCAGCCCGGCGATGTTGACGAATTCAATGGTGGCGGCGAGGAGGGTGCCAACCTTGGCGACCTTGGCGAGTTGGGCCAGGCGCGCGTCGGGCACCGTGACGACGCCCAGGTTGGGTTCGATGGTGCAGAAGGGGTAGTTTTCAGCGGGGGCCTTGTGGGAACGGGTCACCGCGTTGAAGAGCGTGGATTTGCCCACGTTCGGCAGTCCAACAATGCCGGCCTTTAGCATGAGCCATGTTATAGCCGGGGGACGGCGCGGTTGCAACCGGCAAGATGCGGGCAAAGCTTGACCCGAAGCCCGATATTTCACAGCCTCGAGCCTGTACTGGGCTGCCGAAGCCATGTAGCGCAGGTTTCCAACCTGCTGTATCGCCGACTTCCAGTCGGCAGGCTGTAACTGCTTAGGGCCATGTGCGGATTGGAAATCCGCGATACAGCAGGCTAGAAGCCTGCGCTACGCCTGCCGGTTGGCGAAACCCTGCAATCCATGGCGCGCGTTGCTGTTGAGAATCTGACCAAGGTCTTTCCGGGGCCGGTGCGGGCAGTCCAGGGGGTGAGCCTGGCGGTTGAGGAGCAGGAATGCCTGGCGCTGGTGGGGCCGTCCGGGTGCGGCAAGACGAGTCTGTTGCGGATGATAGCGGGGCTTGAGGAACCGACCTCGGGGACAGTGGCCATCGATGGGCAGGTGGTCAACCACGTGGCCGCCAAGGACCGGCAGGTGGCGATGGTATTTCAGCATCACGCGCTTTATCCGCATCTCTCGGCGTATGAGAACCTGGCGTTCGGGCTGAGATTGCGGAAGTGCCCGGGGGCGGAGATTGAGAGGCGGGTCAAGGCGGCAGCAGAGGCGCTGGGTTTGACGGCTTGCCTGGGGCGGCGGCCGAGGGAACTATCGGGGGGGCAGCACCAGCGGGTGGCCCTGGGGCGGGCTATGGTGCGGGAGCCGAAGGTGTTTCTTCTGGACGAGCCGCTGTCGAACCTGGATGCGCCGATGCGCGGGCAACTGCGGGCGGAGATTGCCCGCTTGCAGGTCCGGTTGGGGACGACTGCGATTTATGTGACGCATGACCAGGCAGAGGCAATGATGCTGGGCCGGCGCATCGCGGTGATGAAAGAAGGGGTCATCCAACAGGTGGCCGAGCCGGGAGTCGTTTATCGGCATCCGGCCAATCTGTTCGTGGCGGGGTTCATCGGTTTCCCGGCGATGAATTTTTTCAAGGGCAAGATTGTGCCAGGGGCCGGGGTGCTCCGGTTTGAGGCGCAAGTCCCTGCCGGCGCCCCCGCGCAGGGGAGGTTGGCGTTGGCCCTGGACGAGAGCATGGCGGGGCGGATGCGGGACTGGGCGGAACGGAGCGTGATTCTGGGGATTCGCCCGGAGCATATTGCCTGGAGAATGGTTGTGCCGGAGGCGCCGCCGGCACAGACGGTGGAAGCGGTGGTGGAGGTCGTGCAGCCGATGGGGGCGGAGAGCTATCTTAATCTGTCGGGGATGGGGCAGTCATTCGTCGCCCGGGTTCCGGCGACCGAGGCGGTGCGCGCCCTCGAGCGGGTCAGCCTCGTGTTCGATATGGGCCGGGCGCACTTTTTCGATGCAATAACGGGAAGGGCGCTTGGCTGAGGGCGATTTTGTCCAGGCAGGCGTGGGTTTGGCGGCGGAAGGATTCGCGTTCGGAGGAGTTGAGGCCGAGGGGGTCAAAGCGGTAGCGATAATGGAGGCGCAAGAGGTTTTCCAGGGCTGGGCGTTGCCCGGCCAGGGCGGGGTCTGCGGCGGCGCGGCCCAGCCAGTGAGAGAGGGGTTCGCTGGACTGGCGCACAAGGCCGCGTTGAGCCAAGAGGCGTTCGAGGCGGTAAAACTCCGAGTCAAGGCCGGGCCAGGCAGCAGGGCTGGAAACCCGGAGGCCGGGGTGGCGGCGTTGGCGGCGGATGCGGGAGATGATGCGATAGAGCAGGACTGCCAGGACAGGCAAGAGGGACCAGAGGATATAGCGGCGGAGGTGGCCCTGGCCCCAGAAGAACTTCCAGAACTCGAACCGAAGACCGGACCAGAGGTCGGAGAGGAACTGAAAGGAGGAGGCGCGCTGCTCCTCGGCCTGAATCCAGGAGGCGGGGGTGGTGTCGAAATCCTCCCAGGTTCCCTTGTGCCAGACCAGGCACCAGGCATGGGCGTCGCGCTGGCGCACGACATAGCCTCGCCGGGCGGGTTCGTGAACGGCGTAGCCGACGGCGTAGCGGGCGTCGAAGTTGAGTTGGCGCAGGAGCAGGACGGTGGCAGTGGCGAAGTATTCGCAATGGCCTCGGCGGGCGCGCAGCAGGAAGCGGCTGAGCGGCGTTTCGTTGGCCGTGGTGATGCGGTCGCGCTGGTCCCAGTAGCCATAGGTGAAATTGGTTTGGAAGAAGGCCCGAAGGATGGCCAGGCATTGGTCCAGGCTCTTGCCGCGAAGGTCCAGTTGGGAAATGACCTGTTCGAGGGCAGGGGTTTCCCGGCTGGGGGGCGGACGAACAACGTTGGCGCCCCCGGGGGAATCGAAAGTGAGTCCGGGACCGTAGAGGGCATCGAAAATGACCAGGCCGGGACCTTGCTCGAGGACAGCGCCCAGGCTGTTGGTGCGCAAGCGAAAGGCCAGGAGGTTCTCGAGCCGGGCGGTGCCGGAGGGCAAGGGGAGCAAACCTTTGCCACCGGGCAGATAGCAGGCGATGTTCAGGGCGGCCAGGTTGGTCTTGCCGCGCAGCAACACATAGGTGGTGTCATTGATGCCGTTGCGCTCCGAGAGCAGTTCCTGGAGGTACAACTCGACGGGTTCCAAATACCAGACCTGCGCCCTGTAGGCGCGATAGCTGGCAGCGCGCAACAGGGCTGGAACGGAGCGGCCGCCTTTGGGCTCGAGGCGAATGAGGATCTTGCCCGAGCCTTTGAGGCGGCCGATTTGGCCGAGTTGGGTCCTGCTTTGGGCGGGATCGAAGCCGTGGGGCGAGAGATTCAGGAGCCAGGTTGGATTGAGGGCCGAGACATACCGCTGCAAGCCGCCCAGGGCGCGCTGACCGCCGTAACCGATGGCGACGGCTGCCACGAGGGCTGCGGCCCAGGACACAAGGCCGAAGCGTTGGGAACGTTTCGGCCAGAGCGCCCACGCCAGCAGGATTGCCAGGCCCCAAAAGAAGGAGGCATCTTCGCTCGGATGATAGCTGGCGCTGAACAGGCACAAGCCAAGGTAAGGGTAGCCGAGGTCCAGGGTGCGCGGCGGAGCAGGTGGCAGACCGAGTTTTCTAGCCCTTCTTGCCCGGCGGCGAGCGATGAGGGAAACGGTTTCCAGGGGCACGGCCTGGCGGGAGCTGCAGGCCTGGGCGGCCACAAACAGGAAGTAAATGATGGGGAGCCAGCGCATGACGGCCGCGACGGTGCGGGCGCTGGCAATCCCGGTGTTGTGGGGGCCGAAGGGAGAGGGGTATCGAAGGAAGCCGCGGAACTCGGCCAGGCCATCGTTGGCATTGAACGCATAGACCGCCGCCGCCAGCAGGAGCAGGGAACAAAAGAGCCAGATGCGATGGAAGTCGCGCTCGGAGAATTCCCATCGCGCGTGGAGGCGGCGCGCCGCTTCCAAGGCGGCGGCCAGGGCGGCTCCGACGAAGGGCAAACCGACCTGCCAGCCCCAAAACAGGAGCGCCGCACCGAGCAGGAATGGGGGGGATTTCATCAAACGGGCGAGTTGGATTCAAGCAAGGCCAGTCATTTCAGGGCGGCGAGGCCGAGTTGGATGTGGCCGGCTTCGAGGACGTGAAAGCGGTCGGGTTGATCCCGGAGAGGGCCTGGGTCGAAGGGTTGGTTGGCGCCGGGGCGGACAATGACCAGGACCAGCAAGGGCAGGCCGAGGCGTTTGAGTTTTTCGATGAACTGGCGTCGGTCGCGGTCCCAGGCCAGGAGCACGCAGATGCAGCCGCTGAGGGCATTGATGTGGTCGAGGACGAGGTGTTGGAGGGCGGAGAACGGGCGGTCGCGGCAGGGGCAGACCGAGGCGAGGATTTCGAGCATCTGGTCTGAACGGGCCAGGCCGCGTCCGGCCGTAAAGCAGTAGGACTGCGGGCCGACGAACAGGAGGTCAAGGAGGGATTCCTGGGTTTGGATGGCGCAGGCGAAGGAGGCGGCGACGGAGACGGCTTCTTCGAAGACCTCGCTGTTCGGGTAATCGGAGAAGGTATCGAGGACCAGGGCGTGGCGGACGAAGAATTCGTCTTCGAACTCTTTGACGACGGGCTTGCCGGCCCTGGCCCAAGTTCGCCAGTGGATATGGTGCAAGGGGTCGCCCTGGCGGTAGTCGCGCAGGCCGACGAACTCGTCACTCTGACCGACGCTGGAGGAGAGGGCGATTCCGCCTTGCTGGTATTTCATGATGCCCGGCAGGGCAATGGGTGGGAGCAGATAGCGTTTGGGCAGGATGAGAGCGGTCTGGGGCAGGGGCATCGAAACCAGGGCGCGGCACAGGCCAAGGGGATCGGGGCTGGCAAGGGTCAGGCCGGTGAAACGCAGCACGCCGCGGCGCAAAGGAGTCAGTTCGACGCGGACCTCGATGTCCTGGTTTGGGGGCAGGGCGGGGACGGGAGCATCATTGAGGGTGGCGGTCTTGAAGGGGTTCAGGGGCCGGGGTTCACTGAAGCGGAAGGAACGCAGTTGGCTGCTCTCATGGAGTTGGGCTGCCAGCCATTCCTGAAATCCGGGGCGGGAGTCGGCGATGTTCTCGAGGAGGGTCAGGCCGCGCAGAGGGTGCGGGGTGAGGTTTCTCACCAGGACCGTGTAGCTGAGCGGGGCGCCGGCAGTGCCAAACCTGGGCAACTGACGGAGGGCGGAGAAACGCGCCCGAAAAGACCAACTGAACGCAGCGGCCACAAGCAGCAGGGCCAAAAGCAGGGCAAGGGCCTGATAATTGACGTTGTTGTCGGTATCGATGGCGACGCCCATAGCCACCAGCAACGCGCCGGCCAGGGCCAGTCCCGAGCGTGTGAACCGCCGCTGCGCCCAGAGCCACAACCCCGTGGCGAGGCGATAGAACCGGTACGGGAGCTTGAAGATGGAGGTCACATCCGCCTCAACAGATCGTGATAGGATTTAGGCGGGCACCGGCAGTTTCTTGACTATGTCCTGGACGACGCCTTGGGCGGTTTGGCCCGAGAAGCGGGCCTGGGGTTCCATCACCAGGCGGTGGGCGATGGTGGGGACGGCCAGTTCCTGGAGTTGCTCGGGAGCGACGAAGTCCAGGCCCTCGAAAAGGGCGAGGGCTTGGGCGGCCTTCATCAGGGCGATGGAAGCGCGGGGGCTGGCGCCCAGTTGGACGCCGGGGGCGGAGCGGGTGGCGCCGACGAGGTCCACGGTGTAGCGTTTCAATTCGTCGCTCATGCGAACCTGCTGGACGGCGCCTTTGAGGACCAGGATGTCGGACAGCGAGGCGCAGGGCGCAAGTCCATCCAGGGGGTGATTGAACTCGTGGGCGGTGAGGATGGCGACCTCTTCCTCCGACTGGACGTAGCCGAGGGTGAACTGCATGGCGAACCGGTCCATCTGGGCCTCCGGCAGGGGGTAAGTGCCGCGGAACTCGACCGGGTTCTCAGTGGCGATGACGAAGAACAGTTCGGCCAAATCGCGGCGCGTGCCATCGATGCTGACCTGGCTTTCACCCATGGCCTCGAGCAGGGCTGATTGCGTGCGGGGCGAGGCGCGGTTGATTTCATCGGCCAGGAGGATGTTGGTGAAGACAGGTCCCTCGTGGAAATGGAACTGCTGGTCGCGCTGGCTGAAGATGGACACGCCCAGGATGTCCGAGGGCAGCAGGTCGGGGGTGAACTGGATGCGTTTGAATTGCGCGTTGATCGAGCGGGCCAGGGCCTTGGCCAGGGTGGTCTTGCCTGTGCCCGGAAAGTCCTCGAGCAGGACATGGCCGCCGCTGGCCAGGGCGGCCAGGAGTTTCCGCGTCGAGCCCGCCTGGCCCTGCATGACGCGGGCAATGTTGGCGGCTATCTTGTGATACACCTGGCGGGCCGCCTGGCACTGGGCGCGCTGCCCGGCCTGGCCGCCGCCCTGGCTGCTCCGCTCAGGAACCGCAGGCGCAGGGGGTGGTCCACTGATACTGTCCATTTGATCTGCCCGCTTGAGCATGGCGTCAGTGTAGTGGGCACCGACACCGGTCGCGAACCTTTTTCGAGCCGCCCTCCGCCCTCCACCCTCAATGGAGCCCCTGGATCACCCCGCGTATCCACTCAACGCTCTTGCGGGTGTTCTCGTCGGTGCCGCTGCATTCGAGAGAGACGACGCCGTCCCAGCCGGCCTGGTGCAGGCATTGGAGGCAGGCGCGGATGTTGTCAGCGTTGACACCGCCGCCGACAGGGACCTCGGAGCTGCCGATGCCGGTTTCCTCGCCGCGCACGGCGGCGGCAAGGGCGGGGCTGACGTCCTTGATATGGCAATGGACGACGTATTTTTGGAGGGCCTTGAGGTAATCAAGGGGGTTGTGGCCGGCAATGAAGGTGTTGCCGGTATCGAAATTGCAGCGGAGGTACTCGGAGTCCAAATCGTGAAAAAGGTCCTGCATGAACTGGATGTCGTTGGTGTACGGGCCGTGGGGCTCGACGTTGATGATGATCTTGTAGTCTTCGGCCCAGGCCAAGCACTGGCGGTAGTTGTCGCAGGTGATTCGGAAGACCTCTTTGCGGGTCAGGCCTGGCGTCTCGAAGGCGCCGTCCACGGTATCAACCATGGGACAGCCCAGTTCGGCGGCGAAACGGATGGTCTGGGTAACGTACTGGACGCCGTAGGCCGAGCCGTTAGGCCCCATCATGGGATAGGAGCCATCAATCTGCGAGACCACCAGGCCGAGCTTGTCCAGGAACCGGCGGATGGCGCGGGGGTTGGATTGGAGGGAGACGCCCGGGTCATAGCCAAGGGCGGCGATAAAGTTCTGACCGTGGATGGAGCAGAACTCGAGGTGTTTGAGGCCCGTGGCGGCAATCTTCTGACAAGCGGTTTCGAAACCGACGCTCAGTGGCCTCCAATTGTCCGTGTGTATGCCTACGTGAATCATGTGCTTTTTCTATGACAGCGGAGACGGAAGGTCAAGATCGCAGCTTGGGGGAGGCAGGGCCAGTGATCAGGTTGTCCGCAAACCATTGTAGGAGACGACGTAAGGAGTCTCTGATTGAGTTTTGGGCACGGCGAAAGCCTGCTCCCCTCGGAGGCCATTGATCAGAGACTCCTTACGTCGTCTCCTACAGTCAGGGAATGGGGCCCGTTTCGGCAACTTTGTCACTGGCCCTGATGTGGGAGGTCGTTGGCGGAAAAAAACGCGAGGGTTTTCCAAGGCCCTGGCGTAATAGACTCCGGTTCTTCGGTAATCCGACATCCGAGCGTCGAGGGGCGAGTGTCGAGGGGCGAGTGTCGAGTGTCGAGGGGCGGCACTTCGTTCTCTCGACGCTCGACACTCGACACCTGTGTCTGGATACTTTTGAACTGCGGTCTATATACACGGTAAGAGCATCTGCTTATGAACGAGCAAAGAGCTGAATACCAAGAGCGCCTTGACGCGGTCCTGCGGCAATGGACCGTCGGGGCAAGGCTGCCGCCGCGGTTCCAGGAACAGGTTTGGCAGCGGATCGCCCGGGCCGAGGCCCGGCGGGCGGCGGCCTTCCGGGCCGGCTTATGGCGCCTGGTGGAAGTTGTCTTGCCGCGGCCCAAGGTCGCCTTTGGCTGCATGGCGGCCCTGCTGGTGTCAGGTATTGCGGCCGGTTCCTGGGCGGCGCAAATCAAGAGCAGCCGCCTGCAAGCGACCCTGGGTCTGCGCTATGTCCAGTCGCTCGACCCCTATCGCGCGGGAAATTCGCAGCCATGAGAAAAGGCGGCACGATTCTGTTGGCCGGACTGGTCCTGTGCGCGGCCGCCTTCTGCGGCGTTTACTACTGGGGCACGGCGCCCATGCGCGCGTTGATGAGCGGGCCGCAGCCGGAGTTGGCGTGGCTGCGGCAGGAATTCAGCTTGAGCGACGCGGAGTTCGCCCGCATTACGCAGTTGCACGAGGCCTACCTGCCCGGGTGCCGGGAGCGCTGCCGGCTGGTGGAGCAACAAAGCGAGCGGCTGAGGCAATTGCTCGCCCATGCCGAGACAGTGACACCGGAAATCCGGAACCTGCTGGCCGAGCGGGCCAGGATACGGGCCGAGTGTGAGGCCGAGATGCTCAAGCACTTCCTGGCAGTCAGCCGCACCATGCCCCCGGAGCAGGGGCGGCGTTACCTGGCCTGGGTCGAGCAGCAGACCCTCCTCCGGGCTAGCGCTATGGAAAGCCGCCACCATCACCAGGGAGCCAATGCACAATAACTTGAACAAGTTTAACTGTTCAGGGCCGCCACGTTCCCCCTCACCCCTGCCCTCTCCCCAGGGAGAGGGGGAATTTCCGCCAGTCAGTCGACGAAACCAACGGCTCCGGGATCGACGACTGTCGGCCCTTGCTGTTCCCTCTCCCTGGGGAGAGGGTCAGGGTGAGGGGGAACGGAACTACCCTGCGCAACCCCCCCGGCGCCGTCTCGGGCCCCGGTGCGCGGGCTGAATAGTTACGTTCAAATTATCTTGCATCGGCGACCCAGCCCCGGCCCTATGAACGCATCCAACGGCGACGAGCAGGACGCCCTGGATATGGCCCGGTTGAGCGCCGGCCACGACGCCGCCCTCAACGACCTGATGGACCGCTACGCGCCGAGGCTCTTCCATTACCTGGTCCGTTCGTTGCAAAACGAGGACGATGCGGCTGACTTGGCCCAGGAAACTTTCGCCCGGGTTTATCAAAACCGGGGCGTGTTCGATGCGCGCCGGAAGTTTTCGACCTGGCTCTATGCCATCGCCGCCAACCTGGTCCGCGACCGCTATCGCTGGCGGATGCGCCACCCGCAGGTCTCGCTGGACGCGGAAAACGCCCAGACGGATACCGGTTTCAAAGACACCCTGCGCGCCGGGGACCTCGCGCCGGACGGGGCGCTGGAGGCCCGCGAACGCTCCGCTGCCGTGCGGCAGGCGGTGGCGGCGCTGCCCCTGGAACTGCGTCAACCCCTCGTCCTGGCGGTCTATGAAGGCCGGTCCCAGGCCGAGATCGGCAAAATCCTTGACTGTTCAGCCAAAGCGGTGGAAACGCGCCTCTATCGCGCCCGCCAAAGGCTGCGGGAGAGCCTGCGCAGGTTCCTGCCCTGATTGTTGAGGAACACGGCTGCGCGCCGGTTTGGCGCGTGGCGCTTCAAGCGGTGGCGGGGGAAACCGCAGCGATTTCCGCTGTGAGTTGTTCGAGTTCCCCTTGCAGGCGGCGCATATCTTCGAGGGGCCCTTCGGCCAGGATGGCGAATTTCTTCGGCTGGCCGGGGAGGAGCTCCCGGCGCAGCGCCGCCAGCGCCTCGGTCATGCGCTCCAATTGCTCCACCGTCTGCGTCAGAATGGCTTCGGTCTTGTTCATAGATGCACTCGCAGCAGTCCTTTCCTCAAATCCGGCGCTTCACGCGTTCGGCTGAAGAATTCGACGTATGTTCTATACAACGGACTATCCCGCTCCGCAACTACCACGTCGAAGCCGAACCGCCGGCGAAGGAGCGCGCGGGACACGAGTGAATACTGGGACATGGGCAGGTCGAGCTCGAAGTCGTGCCCAGGTCGTAGCACGGCCACCAGATCAACATCGTTCGGTGCGAGCTTGGCGGTGACAAAACTGCCGTCAATGATCAGCGCCTCAAACAGGCCGCTCGACCGCATGACCAGGGCGAGTTCTTCCAAACGGCCAAAGAGTCGCAAACGCCGGTCCGACCCGCCAAATGTCCCGAAGCAGGCCCGCGCTTCGGGCAACGTGCAATCGAACAGCCCGACGGGTAAAACACCGTCCGAATTCAGGGCAGGAATAGGCATGGCGGCGAACTGGTCTTCATGACGATCACTATGGCGAGAAACGTGCGCAGTGGCAAGATTACCGTAGGCGAAAGCCCATGGAGCGATTCCGACATGAACACCAGGACGGGAGGAAGCAAACTGCTTGCGGACCCATCAGTTTTCGGCCGCCGCAAATCCCGCTCCCAGGCCCCAGAAAATCCCCCCGTTCGCGTTCCCGTGTCGGTCATGGGACTTGCGAACAACCAAGGCCAAGTCCCATGCCCGACACGACAGCGCTCACCCCATAAATGCCTGGTCGTGTCCGATTTGAAACCTGCGCCGCGCCCCATCCCCCCACGCGGAACTGGTTCCAAATCCGACACCACCAGGGCAGGTCTCGCGCGACGGGGCATCACCGGTTTACGGGCTTCTTGCCCGCGATTCTGCCCGGGTTGATTGTCCGAGGATTGCCCGGAGCCCGTTCGTGCTGCAAAGAGCGCCAAATGGAAGCCAACGCCATCTTTCCCGCTCGCCCGCCCGGGAACCGGGTGCGCTGCCGCATAACTTCCAGCCCTGATCCCCCTGTGAGGCGCCAGCACTGACCCCCCCCAAGAGATTTGACGCCTCCCCTTTTTCAATATAAGGTCGCACGTTCCTCGTAAAATCCTATTGACCAGGCATTTGTCGGGCCTTATCGTTCTGGCGTTATGCAAAACTTCGCGTCCAGTGTCATGTCAATTATTAGTCCAGCTAGGGCGCATCCTGACACCGCCGCCATGAAAAACCGCATTTTCACGCCCGCTGGCAGCAAAAGCCTGGTAATCAAGGGAATCGCGTGTCTGGATGCCCTTGCTGGCTTTGCTCTGGCGGCAGTGTCAGGATGCGCCCGTCCAGCTACCTGGCATACACAACGAGAAAGCCCACTATCCCCCCGGAAAGCGGGAACAATAAAATGGTAAGCACGATCCTCACCAATTTGCTCACCGGCATCATTTGCCTTTTCATCGGACATAGAATCCGAGTCGGAGGTGATGCTGCCATCAGGCGGCGTGCTTTCCGAGATTTTATCGCTGCCCTGGATGGCGAGTTCGCTTCGGAATGGAAAGAGGCTGCAATCATGGACAGTGATGATTTTGAGAATTGGGCGATGCTCGCATCGCATTACGCTTCCGTGCGAGAAGTTAACGCTGAGGCCATCAAGGTGAGAGAGGATATTCACTGGTGGAAGCGACGCCGTTTCACCGCTGGCTGCGCCGCTTACGCTGACTTCCGAGCCGCAGTAGAAGACGAGTCCAATCACGCAAAGTTTGACCACGTTAGGAAGGGAAGCCATGCGCTGTTGGAGAGACTTAGGCGGCGTAAATAAATAAAGGTATCAAGTTGGTTCACCCGTGAGGCTCGATGGTATAGTTCCACTCACCATGGAACTTGTTAGGCTTTAGGTTCACTTGCTTCATCTGCTCGCGTGAGACTTTTCTACCCGTCGGATACTTTCGACGATCCAGCCGGCAGGTCACCGTCAATCCTTTGGCCGTCGTTGTGCTGGCAATCAGGTTCACGACCGTCTGGTAATCTCGCAACGGTTCACCGCGCCAGTTGGACGAAATGAACGAAAAGAGTCGGTGTTCGATCTTGTTCCACTTGCTGGTGCCGGGCGGAAAGTGGCAGATGGAAAGGCACAGCCCACTTTTGTCGGCAAAGCCCTGCAACTCGAGTTTCCAGAGTCGCAGCCGCCACCCATTGCTGCCTCCGCCATCGGCGGTGATCCACAGCGTCCGGACCGCAGGATAAAGTCTTCGCCCTTCAAAGCGCCACCACCCACGAATCGAGGCCACCGCAAAGGCCCCCGTGTCATGGTCGGTGCCCACGTTTACGAATCCGCTGTTGCGCCCCAAGTCATAGATGCCGTAGGGATAGGCGCGAGGCACCTCGGGACCCGGGAAGTCGTGCCCCTTGACCCGTTGCGGTTGTTTCGCCACACGCCATTGTTGGCCGCTATTGGCGTAGTTGCCCACCAGTTCCTTCTTCTTGGTGTCCACCGAAATGACCGGCTCCCCCGCCGCCAAGGCCCGCTTCACGCACCGGTTGATATGCCGAAATTGGGCGTCGCGGTCCGGGTGGTCCTCCCCTTCCTCCAGCTTCCGATTGCTCTGCAAACTGTAGTCCTGCTCGTGCAGCAGTTGGGCCACCCGCATGTGGCTCACCGGATGAGCTTGCTGGCTTAACTCCTCGGCCAGGGTCCGAGTGCTCTTGCAGACCCAGCGCAAGGGAGATTCCGGATCGCCGCGAGTTCCGCCCTCAATCAAATCGTCCAGCGCCGCCACCAGCCCGGAATCCAACACCGTGAGGTTCTTGCGTCCGGCGCCCGGGCGCCGGATGCGCTCCGCCAGCGAGGAGTCGCCCCGCTCGATTTCGCCAATACCCTTGAGGATGGCTTTGCGGGACAAGCCACAAGCCCGGTGAACCACGCAGACACCGCCATAACCCATCTGCATAGCTTCATTGGCGGCGGTAAGGCGCCGGGTCCGCTCATTTAGGAGTGGCCAAATGGCCCTGAACTTCTGCGTCAGCGCGGCAATAGCACTCATGTGCAGCTATCATACCACGATTCTCAGAAGTTGATACCTTTATTTATTTACGCCGCCTTAGTAAGTGTGCGAGTTGAGACGCGGCCCAACAAGGTCGCTGCACCGGACGGCTGCCAGCCCAGTCCGTTCAAGGCGTTATTCACTTTCCTTCGTCTCCTTTGCGCTCGCCTCTGCCGCCTGCCAGCCATCGGTGAGCTTTCTCGTTAGTCCGATGAGCACACCCGTTGCGCAACCAGAGAGCCCGAGGACGGATTTGGCGGCGTGCAGCCAGTGCGGAGCGATGGTTCGAGTTGACCGCCTGCAACGGCACATTTCAAGGGTTCACACGACAGCCCGAAAGCCAAGGAAGAAGCGTTGTCGTAAGACCATCGAGGGTCGCCGATTGGTAGGAGGTAGCGGTGGCCTGGGTTCAATTGACGGGGGCGAGCGCAAACATATCTACACTGGCCGTCCCGATGTAATTGAGATGGAGCGTGGCTTCAAGCGTTGCCGTTTCTGCGGCAAGCCGGCGATGGCGGGCTCAGATCTTTGTTATACGTGTGAATCCGACTAACAGGAACCAGAGACCTTAAGAGTTCAGGGCATGAAAACAACGCCGGCTAACAAGACACTGCAGCCAACAGCCACCGCGCCGGCCAGTTGGCCTATGAACGTACCATTCAGGAACCCGAAAACCGGCGAGGTTAAGCAGGTCAAGGTCGGCTGGAGTTGGACACTTTTCCTGTTCTCCGGTCTTTTCGGCTTGCCGCTTTTTCTGCGGCGGCTTCAGATGTGGGGCTGGATGTTCCTAGCCCTGTGGGCGGTAGATGTCGTTGGATCATCCGTTGCGCCAGTAATCTCCGTCACCACGGTCCCCATCTTTCTCGGCCTTAACATCTTTATGGGCGTTAAGGGAAATGAACTTACCGGAAAAAACCTTCTTGAGCTTGGTTGGGTTTTTGCCGAGCCTGACAGCGAGACTACGAAAACGGCCAAAGCAACATGGGGCATTACGGTCTAGCAGCGGTCCAACGGACGCGCTGCAGCGAAACCGCCCATCGCGCTCCGGTTGCAGTCAACGCTCCTCCCCGGCCCGCCTCCCGAGCTTGGGTCGTTAGGCTCCTTCGCGTATGACCGTTCTCTCACATTTACTTGGCACTCGAGAGATAAACCCGTTGAACGGAAGAAATTCCGCGCAGCTCGCACCAACCGAGAACCATCCACACCCGGCCGAGCACCCCCAGGAAACTTTCGCCCGGGTTTATCAAAACCGCGACGCATTCGATGCGCGCCGGAGGTTTTCGATCTGGCTCTATGCCATC
Organism: uncultured bacterium; assembly: GCA_963713735.1. GTDB lineage: Bacteria > Verrucomicrobiota > Verrucomicrobiia > Limisphaerales > UBA8199 > CAVQND01. The sequence goes on along the minus strand of CAVQND010000016.1, from coordinate 390,658 downwards.
GCCGCCAACCTGGTCCGCGACTGCTATCGCTGGCGGACCCGCCACCCGCAGGTCTCGCTCGACGCGGAAAACGCCCAGACCGATACCAGTTTCAAAGACACCCTGCGCGCCGCGGACCTTGCGCCGGACGGGGCGCTGGAGGCCCGCGAACGCTCCACTGCCGTGCGGCAGGCGGTGGCGGCGCTGCCTTTGGAACTGCGTCAACTCCTTGTCCTGGCGGTCTATGAAGGCCGGTCCCAGGCCGAGATTGGCAAAATTCTTGACTGTTCAGCCAAAGCGGTGGAAACGCGCCTCTACCGCGCCCGCCAAAGGCTGCGGGAGAGTCTGCGCGGGTTCCTCTGTGCGTAATTTGACAGAACACGGAAACCTCAGAAAATGCGCATAGCGGGTGGGCGTGGCGCGGTCACCTAACCCGCCTCCTGGCATCCCTCCGGGATGCGCACGCACGCTGCCCCACCGGGGGTCTCGCGACGCTTCGACGCCCGGCTACCTTCTTTCATCCCTGCGGGATGAGTTGCCGTGTCCCACGCCCTGCCCGGCGTTGGGTTTGCCCAAAGACCATGCTTGGTAAAACCATCGGGCAGGTGTCTCCTTATCACATGAATGTGGCAGTCGCTAATGGCAGAGTCCGGGATGCTCAGGCCGAGGCTCGCGAGATAGTCAAGGATCAGTTACGAGTGTGGTTCGACTGGATAGACCGGATGTTGGACATTCATCGCGCCAATTTTGTGTTTCGTGAGGCTTTCGGAGGAGAGGGCAGCGGAGATTTTGAAAGAGGCCTTCCCGGAATGAACCCGGAATTGGACGCGCCGATGTAGTCCGGGCCAATATAGCTATGCAACCATATCCGTTACGAAATCAGAAGGCGCGCTCCCGGTTTTCCTTTGTATCTCGAAGCCGTCGGCGGCTAGGCCTTGCCGGAGTCGTGGGCGTCGGCCTGCTGGTCCTGCTGCTGGCCGGTTGCCGGAGTGCGGCGATGGGTGAGGGCGTGAAACGCTGACCTCGCTGCAGCGGGCACGCTGGATGGTCTTCCGAGGTCCGCGCCCGGAAACGCCTCCCGCAGATTCAGCAGACCGCTCTCTAAGGGCTTGTGCGAAAGCAAAGGCCAAGGTTGGTGCGCAATTCTAACATTTTCAAACCACGGCTGCGCGTGTTCAGAAAGAGGAAGCATAGAGCGCGGGCATGCCGCGCACTCCAAACGCTTCGCGACACGCCCACCGGCCCTCGAACTGGCGAAGCCCTTGGAGTGCGCGGCATGCCCGCGCTTTGGCTGCGTCCACCGGCAAGAATATCCGAATTATTTCTTGCATGGCGCCAAACTGGCAGGAAATTGTTTTTTGACGCGCCGTTCCTTCACAGGCGCTACGCGGCCGAGAATTCATTCGGCTTTGGTTTTGCGGCGCTGAATCAATTTGTCCAAGGTTCCGCGCAAGGAGTTCCGTTCCACCTGGGTCATTTGCCTGGGGAGAACGACCTGGTCAACCTCCGCCACGGCAGCGAACAAATCGCGCGCCCGCACCCTCTGGTCAACCGCGTCGAAAATGGCGTCCAATTCCTCACTGGGTTCCGGCAGAGGAAGCTGGTTGGCCTCGCCGGGCATCAGTTCCAAAACGCCGCCGCCGTAGCTGCGTCCGGTCAACTCCGAGGCGAGCAAGGTCCAGGTGTTCATGAAGCTCACGGCATGGCGGCGCCCGCGCGCGGGCTGGCGCCAGCAGACGCGGTGGATGGTATCGGTGGCGGCGCACTTCCTGGCCAGATGAACCAGGCGGGGCATATCTCCGGCCTGGCGCAGAAGAAGGGCGTCGGGTTCCCAAACGCCCGGCACCGCATACCACGGTTGGCGGATGCGGCATTTGTAGCGTTGCGAAACTCGTTGGCGTTCTCCCAGCTCGACATAGTCGCGCTCGGTGGGGGCCAACGTCGGCCTTGGCCGCCGCAGGTTTAGCAGGTAGGCGGGGCGGTTATGGGCGACGATTTGCCGGAAGTCATCGGCGCCGAAGCGAATGCCGCGCAGGTCGCGCGCGCTGGTGATGATGGGCATCAGATCTTCCCGGGGAAACCGTTCCGCCTCAGGCCCGGCAAGGATGAAGAAATCATTGTCGCCGGTGACAATGCCGACCTCGACGCGCCCATATTCGCTGAAAGGCAGCCACCCCAAGCGCGGGCTGCCACTCATTCAAACTGCGGCGTTCGGCGGCCGACAGAAACAGGTGGCTCCACTTGCTGTTCCACTCCCAGGGCGGGGCGGCGTGAGTGGCTTGGTAATTCCCCTCCTCAAGGTCGGCATAGCCTATCGTGAACAGGCCGGGCGGCCATTCAGGGGCGCTTTCACATAGGAGCAGGAGGACTGCCTGTTGCACTTCCGGGAACATATTTGCCGCAGGAAGACAAACGACGACGCGCCGGAAGCGCCGCAAAAGAAACCGGCGCAACTCCTTCGCGTAACCAAGGGCCAGGAATTCTTCGGGAACCACCATCGCGAGCCTGCCAGCCGGTTTGAGCAGACCGCAACAAATCGCCAGGAACGGCGCCCAGGTGCTCATCAGCCGTGACGGACGAAAGCCCAGCCGTTCCATCGCGGGGAAGGCCAGCGCGCGGCTCGACTCGGTGAAGAGGTGGGAGCGAATGAACGGCGGATTGCCGACGATGGCGTCCTGCTTTGGGGCCGTGGCGGCCCAGAGGAAGAAGTCGGAACAAATCGCGCCCGTTCGGGCGGCGGTCTCCGGGTCAATATCCACGCCGGCACATTGCGGATTGCGCGCGCCCAAGTTTGCGAGCCGGGCGCGGGCGGCGGACAGGAAAACCCCTTCGCCGCAGGAAGGGTCGAGCACGGCATCGGTGCTCGCGCGCACAGCCCATCGCGTGAGCGCCGCAGCCACGCGAGGCGGCGTGTAAACCGCGCCCAACACTTTCTCACGCGCCTCGTTCTTGCGGTATCGATGCGCCGTGTCGCGATCGCGGACGAGGGTCCGGCTCTCCGGGATGGCCGCGAAGGCGAGCTGCTGGCCAGGCAGCACCATCGGCGGCATGGTTTGTAGCTTCTCCATAGGTTTGTCAGGTCGGGAATGGTAACCGGTGGATTGAGTTTGGCCAGTTCCATGTTTCCGGCAAAGAGGGTGTGGGTGCATCTGGCCTGTACCGCCACGAGAACGGGAGTCGCAAACGCCATGTCAGGCCGCACGGATGCGGTGCAACCCGGAGGGTTGCCAGATGGTGGCCGGGGGTCGCGGCGCCGCCGTGACCCCCGGCCGTCGCCCAGAAGAGGTCATGCACCCCGGAACGGGGTGCCAGAAGCCCACGCATCATAGGGCAGGCTCCCTTTCTGGCATCCCTCCGGGATGCAGACCTTTTCCATCGCCGTACCGGGGGTCTCGCTACGCTTCGACCCCCGGCTACCTTCTATCATCCCTCCGGGATGAATTCGACGGGATAGAGTGATGCCCGCCGTTCTTCGGTCAATGGTGGTACAGGCGAGGTGCGCCCGGAGGGTGTTGCCTGCCCAAATCCTCGGCTAAGAGGTTTGTTGAGAAACCGCGGAACACGCGGAATACGCGGAAAACGGAGAGTCTTCCGCGTATTCCGCGTGTTCGGCGGTTCTCTATAGGCGCTTGACCTTGGGCAGGAAAAGCGGTTTGTTGCTGGCGCGTTTTTTATGGACGAGCCAAGAGCCAGGCTGGATGAGTTGCGGATTGAGCGGACGGACCGGCCGGAATCGAGCCGGCGATGGGGTCTTTGGCTGGCGTGTCTTGGAGTAGTGCTGTTGCTGGGGGGCGCGGGGGCGTGGTGGCTGACGCGGTCCCGGGGAATCGAGGTGCGGACCGTGGCGGCGCGGGAAACGGCTGCGGGCGGTGTGGAACGAGTGGTGTTGAATGCGTCAGGCTACGTGACGGCGCGCCGAGCGGCGACCGTTTCATCCAAGGTGACCGGCAAGGTCACGGAGGTGCTGATCGAGGAAGGCATGCGCGTGCAGGAGGGCCAGATGCTGGCGCGGTTGGACGATACCAACGTGCGGGCGAGCCTGCGCCTGGCGGAGGCGCAGTTGGTCTCGGCCACCAACGCGCTGGCCGAAACGCGCGTGCGCATTCGGGAGGCGGACCAGGAACTGGACCGCCAGGCCGCGCTGGTCAAAAACAAGATCGCCACGCAGGCCGATTTCGACCACGCCGAGGCCGCGGCGCTGGCCTACAAGGCCAGACTTAAACAACAAGAGGCGGACGTCGTGGTGGCAGAACGCACGGTGGCCACTTGGCAGCAGCAGTTGGATGACACCCTCATTCGCGCGCCGTTCAGCGGCATTGTCACCTCGAAAAACGCCCAACCGGGCGAGATGATTTCCCCGGTCTCCGCCGGCGGCGGTTTTACGCGGACCGGCATCTGCACGATTGTCGACATGCAGTCGCTGGAAATCGAAATCAACGTCAATGAAAGCTACATCAACCGCGTCGAACCGGGCCAACCGGTCGAGGCCAGCCTCGATGCTTACCCGGACTGGAAGATTCCCTGCCGAGTGATCGCGATCATCCCCACCGCCGATCGGCAGAAATCAACCGTGAAAGTGCGCGTGGGCTTCATTAAGCTGGAGCCGCGCATCCTGCCGGACATGAGTGTGAAGGTGGCGTTTCGCGAGAGCGGCGGGGCCGCCCCGGCGACGGGCCGCATGGTGGCGGTGCCCAAGACGGCCGTTCGCCAACTGGACGGCCGCGATGTGGTCTTTGTCGTGCGGGACCGCCGCGCCGAACGCCGGGCCGTGACGGTGAGCAGCACCGGCGCCGATGACGCCGTGATCAGCGCCGGAATCTCCGCCGGAGAAAAGGTCGCGGTCGCGCCCTCGGGCGAACTGGCCGATGGAACGGCAGTGCGGGAGAAGCGGTGAGGGCGCACGACCGATTCCCGGCGCATGGAAAAAAGTCCCGGCTTTGTAATTGCCGCCCGGAGGGAAAAGGGCAGAAACAGTGGAGACAGAATGAATACGAACGGCACACTGGTGAGGGTGGACGGCGTGGAGAAAGTGTTCCACCGCGGCTCGGAGGAGATTCATGTGTTGAGGGACCTGCGCCTGGAGGTGCCCGCGGGGGAGTTTCTGGCCCTCATGGGGCCTTCGGGCTCGGGCAAGAGCACGTTGCTCAACCTGATCGGCGGGCTGGACCGGCCGAGCCGGGGGACGGTGACGGTGGGCGGAGAGCGGACCGACGCGATGTCGGACCGGCGTCTGGCGGCGTGGCGGGCGCGGCATATCGGGTTCGTTTTCCAGTTGTACAATTTGCTGCCGGTGCTGACGGCCGAGCGGAATGTCGAGTTGCCACTGCTGCTGACGCACTTGTCCAGGGCGGAGCGGCGAAAACACGTCGAGACGGCGCTGGCGGTGGTCGGCCTGTCGCACCGCTCCAAGCACTATCCGCGGACCCTCTCCGGCGGGGAGCAGCAACGGGTGGGCATCGCCCGGGCCATCGTGACCGACCCGACGCTGCTGCTCTGCGACGAGCCGACCGGGGACCTGGACCGGAAGGCCGGGGACGAGATCCTGGATCTGCTCCAGGCGCTCAACCGCGAGCACGGCAAGACCGTCATCATGGTGACCCACGACCCGCACGCCTCGGCGCGCGCCTCCCGGACGGTCTATCTCAACAAAGGCCAGCTCAGCGACCGGCCGGTCGAGTGAAGGAAATCGAGGAATGAGTTTCCAGCATCTGATCTGGAGCAATCTGAAACGCAAGAAACTGCGGACGTTGCTGACGGTGCTGTCGGTGACGATCGCGTTCGTGCTGTTCGGGCTGTTGTCGTCCATCAAACAGGCGCTCACGGGCGGGGTGAGCCTGGAGGGAGCCAACCGGCTGGTGGTGCAGCATAAGGTCTCCATCATCCAGTTATTGCCGGTCAGCTACCAAGGCGCGGATGGAGCGAATTCCGGGCGTGGCCGCCGCGACCCACCAGACCTGGTTCGGCGGGTATTACCAGGACCGCAAATACTTCTTCATGCAGAGCCCCGTCGTGCCGGAGGAATTTCTGGACATGCACCCGGAGCTGATCTTGCCGCCGGAGCAGAAACAGGCGTGGCTGCGAACACGCACGGGGGCGATCGTGGGGCGAAAGACGGCCGAGCGGTTCCATTGGAAGCTCGGCGACCGAGTGCCGATCCAGACGCCGATCTGGACCAAAGGCGACGGGAGCCAGACTTGGGATTTCGAGATCGTGGGGATCTTTGACGGCAAGGAGAAGAGCGACGACACCATGTCGCTCTTTTTCCACTACGACTATTTCGACGAGGCGCGAAGGGGCGCCAAAGGGCAGGTGGGCTGGTTCACAGTCCGGGTCAAAGACCCGGCCCAGGCGGCCGCGGTGGCGAAATTGGTGGATCAGGAATTCGAGAACTCAGCCGAGGAGACCAAGACGGAGCCGGAGGGGGCATTCCTGCAGGCCTGGGTGAAACAGATCGGCAATATCGCGCTGATGACCGCCGCGATCCTGGGGGCGGTGTTCTTCACGATTCTGCTGGTGACGGGCAACACGATGTCCCAGGCGGTGCGGGAGCGGACGGGGGAACTGGGGGTGCTCAAGGCCATCGGGTTTACAAATGGCCGGATTCTGGCGCTGGTATTGGCGCGAGTCTTGCGTGCTGGCGGCCTTGGGAGGAGGGCTGGGTTTGGGAGCGGCCTGGCTCATCGTGCCGGCGCTGGCCAAGCCGCTCTCGGCGATGTTGCCGATGTTCTTCTTTCCCGTCCGCGACCTGCTGGCGGGGTGTGGAATCTGTTTGGCATTGGGAGTGGTGACCGGCTTTTTCCCTGCGTTGCAGGCGATGCGTTTGCGCGTGGCCGATGCCTTGAGGAGAATGTGATATGGCGGGTCCGATCAACTGGTTGTCGCAAGTGGCCTCGGTGACGAAGTTTGGGTTGCTGGGCATTCCACAGCGGCGGGGTTCGGTCACGGCCGCGGTCATCGGCATCGCGGGCGTGGTGGGCGTCCTGATCGGGGTGCTTTCGATGGCGGTAGGGTTCCAGCGGGCGATGAACGCCTCCGCCGCGGCGGACTCGGCTATCATCTTGCGCAGCGGCGCCGACAGCGAGATGGTCAGCGGCTTCGCGCGAGACGAAACGCGGGTCATCGCTGACGCCCCGGGCCTGGCGCGCAACGCGCAAGGCTCGCTGGCGTCGGCCGAACTGTTCGTCATCATCGACCTGCTCAAGCGCTCGACCGGGACGCGGGCCAACGTGCCGCTGCGCGGCGTGGGACCGGCGGCCTTTGAGGTGAGGGACCATCTTATCATAGAAAAAGGCAGGGCCTTCGCCTGGGGCAGGAACGAGGTGATCGTGGGCGTCGGCGCCGCCCAGGAGTTCGCGGGCCTGGAGGTGGGGTCCACATTGAAGGTCGGACACCAGGAATGGCCTGTGGTGGGGACCTTCTCCGCCGGCGGCGGCACGGCGGAATCCGAGCTTTGGACCGACGCCACGGTCCTGCAGGAGGCTTATCACCGCGGCACCAGCTTCCAATCCGTCTATGCCAAGCTCAGTTCACCAGCCGCCTTCCCGCAGTTCAAAGATTCGCTGACCTCCGACCCGCGCCTCAGCGTCAAGGTCCTGCGGCAGGCCGAGTATTACGCCGAACAATCCACCGTCCTGTCCACTTTGATCAAAACGATGGGCTATCTGGTGGCGTCTCTGATGGCCATCGGAGCGGTTTTCGGCGCGCTCAACACGATGTACAGCTCGGTCTCCGCGCGGACCCGCGAGATCGCCACGCTGCGCGCGCTGGGCTTTGGCGCCGGGGCGGTCGTCGTCTCGGTGATGCTGGAATCGTTGGCCCTGGCGTTGGCCGGCGGCGCCCTCGGGGCGGGCGTCGCCTATCTGGCCTGCAACGGATTCCACACCGCGACGGTCAACTGGCAGAGCTTCAGCCAGGTCACTTTCGCGTTCACGGTTACGCCGCGGCTGCTGACCCAGGGCATTGTGTGGGCCACGATCATTGGCCTGGTCGGCGGCTTGCTCCCCGCCCTGCGCGCCGCCCGCCTCCCGATAGCCGTGGCCCTGCGGGAATTATGAACTGACTCAATCCGGAGACAGGCGGATGGTTTTGGGGCGGGGTGGGGGCGGGGCGGCCTGTTGTTTGTGTTGGGCGTCGAGCAGTTGCAGGCGGCGCCGGGCAGCGAGGGCCTGGGGCGAGTGGGGAAAGTCCCGGAGCACGCGTTCCAGGGACTGGCGGGCGGCGGGTTTGTCCTGGCGGTATTTGAGCTGCCAGGCGGCCATGAGGCTGAGCCAGTTGGCGCGGAGGGATTCCGGTTGGCCGGGCATTTCGAGCAAGAGCCGCAACTGTTCGAGGCCCGAGTCAACGCGGTCCAGGTGCTCGGCGAAGAGCCGCGCCAGTTTCTGCCGGGTGGGGGCGTCGTTGGGGTTGCGGGTCAGTTTTTCGACGCACAGGTTGGCCAGCGTGGCGGCTTTGCGGCGATCCAGGGCGGATTCGGGCGGCGGGCTTTGATCGAACGCATCGCCCAGGGCGGGCATCGGGATGGGCTGGACGGCCTGCTGTTCGCGCAACTCCTCCCGTGTGGCCGGCAACTGGTTGATGCGAAGCTGAGCCATGTGGGCCAGGTGCGTGCCGCGGCAGCGGTCACAGAGCATTTGCAGGGCGCGTCGAGCCGCGTCGGGGTCGTCCGCCAGCTTGAGATCCCAGTCGGCCAACCGATGGAGGGCGATCGAGATCTGAGGCAGCGTGACCTTGGGTTGATTGCAGATCTCGAGGATCGTCTGCTCGGCCTCAGCCAGGTCGTGGAAGTGGTTGGCATAAAGGTCGGCCATCATCATCCAACCCTCAAAATCATCCTCGCGGGTTTCCAGTTCGCGAAGGACCTCCCACTCGGCCTCGGCGTATTTTCCGAATTTCAGTTTGGCAATCGCGCGGCTGTACATTGGGGGCCTCTTGGGCGCCATCAGGATGTCCCGCGAATAGACGGCGATGGGGACGAGGATGACCATGGCCGCCAGACCCAGCGCCGGCCAGCCGCCGATGAGCACAACGGCCGCTGCCGGCAAAAGCAAGCCGGCGAAACAGGTCCAGCAGAGCGATTTGAAGTTCTTGAGCCGTTCTTGCTCGAGCCCCTGGCCGGCCCTCCAGACTGCCCAGGCCATAGTTACGGCGGCCCAATCGGAACTGATGATGAACAAGCCGCCGGCCAGGAACTGACGATAGACAGGGAACCACTTGCCGCCCTTGTTCTGGGCGAATTGGATCTCGGGCATGAAGGGCTGCAAATTCCATGATATGCCCAGGTTCATCACGGCCCAGAGGACGAAGGGCAGCGAGCAATCCCTTTAACGACCAGTGGACCAGCCGGCGGCGATCTCCTGTGCGGTCGTGCTCGGGCGTGAGCCGCCAGGCCAGGCCGCAGGCCGCTACGACAAAAATGCCGCTGAACATGACCTGCGAAATGCAAATGGCCAGAGGCTTGCCCATGGTTTCAGCCCCTCATTGTGAGCGGGTCCGAGGAAAAAGCCAGCTTAAAGCCGCGGGGCCCGCCCCCCGGGCAGGGCCGTTGACAAGGTGATCTTTTGGAGTGCGCCGGCAGAGCGAAGCGTCCCGACAAGTCGGGATTTGGGCCGGCGGGGACGCCCAGGAGCGCCAGACCACCCGAGCCAAAGCGGTGTCGCGCTCCGCTTGCCACCGCACTCCACAGGGGCCTGCCCGACACGGCTCGCCAGGCATTGTCGCTGGCCCTGACCTGCCCCCCTCGGGGCGCATCAAACATATTGCATGTTGGCTTTGGCTGCCCCAATGTGGGAGTGGTCGGTTGGATTAGGCGAAAACAGATGAGAGCGCGCAGGATTATCACCGCAGCCGCCGTGGTGCTGTTGGCGGGGCTGAGCACCCGGGCCGAGGTCAAGGTCACCGTTGACCGCAACGTTGAGGGCACGCCCGAATTCAAGTTCAAGAATGTGCCCAGCCCGCTCAAGAACGATGCCGCCGCCAAAGGGAAGTTCACGATCGTGGACGGGCAGAGCGACGCCAACGGCAGCAGCCTCAGGGCGCTCAACGATGGCCGGCTCCCTCAAGAAGAAGACGATCCGGGAGCGAACTTCTTCTTCCAGGCCGGGACCGAAGGGGGGCGGCTGCTGCTGGACCTGGGCAGCGTCATCGACGTCAAGCAGGTCAACTCGTATTCATGGCATCCAGGCGACCGCGCCCCGCAGGTCTATAAGCTCTATGGCGCTGACGGCACCGCCGAAGGCTTCAACGCCGCGCCCAAGCGAGGCACCGACCCCGCGACGTGCGGCTGGAAACTCGCTGGCCGGCATAGATACCCGCCCGCCGAGTGGCGAGGCGGGCGGCCAATACGGCGTGAGCATGGCTGACACCGGGGGCGCGCTCGGGAAATACCGCTATTTCCTCTTTGATGTCTTCCGCACCGAAACCAAGGACGAATTTGGCCACACGTTCTGCAGCGAGATCGATGTGCGGGCGATGGAGCCGGCGGAGCCGGAGGTCGCGGCGGGCACCAGGCCGGCGCGGGCAAAGGACTTCGATTACACGCTCGACGTGTCGCAAGCGCCGGACCTTAAGGAATGGGCGGAAAGCCAGTTGCGGCCGGAAATGGACAAGTGGTACCCGATCTTGCGCGATTGCCTGGCCAGCGACGGCTTCACGGCGCCGAAGAAGTTCAGTGTGACCATTAAGCCCATGCGCGGGCGTGGCCGGCACGAGCGATACGGCGGTCGAGGTCAGCGCGGAGTGGATTCGCTCGCCAGTTGAAGCGTCCGGAGTGGAATGAGGCGATTGGCTCGGTCATCCACGAGTTGGTGCATGTCGTCCAGCAATACAAAGCCCGCGGCAACCCCGGCTGGCTGGTCGAAGGGATAGCCGACTACTTCCGTTGGTTCCATTTCGAGCCGATGGCCCATCGGCCAAAGCTGAGGAACCCGGCGCGGGCCAGGTATTCGGACAGCTATAAAACCACCGCCGGGTTCCTGGAATATGTGGTCGTCAACCACGACCACGAACTGGTGGTCAAGCTCAACGCCGCCATGCGCCAGGGCCGCTACAGCGCCGACCTCTGGAAGGACTGCACCGGGCTGAGCGTCCAGGAGCTTTGGACCCAGTACGTCGGGTCGCTGACCGGTCCCGCCGGCGGCGCCACGAACAGCAAGGGTGGGGGGTAGGCTCGGCCGCCGCTCAGGGCCTTTCCGAAAAACTCGCCTAACGAGGCGGGGCCTCAGACCTCTTCTGCAACCGAATCTGCTGGAAGGGGTTCATTGAGAATTGAGTATTGAGCATTGGTCATTGGCTATTGAGCCGAAAGTTCGTTCGGCGTCATCCGCAGCCATTCTTCAATGACCAATGACCATTTTTCAATCCTCAATTTTCAATTCACCTGAAAGGATCGCTGGCTCAGTCCACTGATGCAATCGCAGCAAAACTTGACCTGCTTAGAACGTGTTTTGAAATTCAAGGATTGCAGACCAAAGCCTCGTCGCGTCCTTTGTCGTGAACTTTGCCTGCCTGCCGAAGCCTCGGCGCAGGGAGGTCGGATTGTCTGTTTTTCGACAAAGGGCGGCGACAAAGGATCGGCGTCGGAGCCTTTTGGCCGCCTCTCAGACGATGTCCTGGGCTTGAGGGTCCCAGCGGACCGTACGTTGCTGCCGGCAGGAGGCGATCGCCATTTGGCAGGTAATCGCAGTGCGGAAGCCCAGTTCGAAGGGGCAAATCGGTTCTTTGCGGCTGCGCACGCAATCGAAGAAATTCTGCATGTGCTTGAGCGTGTAATCCGAGTACCCCCCCTTGGGCTGCTCTGCCTTCGCTGCCCCGGCGGCCGCCGGCCCGCCTTGGGGATAGTAGAGGACCTGGCCGGAGGCGTCGTGCATGACCGTGCCTTTGGTGCCGAAGAGGTAATCGTGTGTCTCGCCGTAATAGGCGTTGCCAAACATGGAATTCCAGGTGAAGAGGATTTTCTCCCGATGATTCATCGACACGGTCATAGTGTCGGGCACCTCCATTTTGGGTGAACGATAGTTGGCGCCGACCATGGTGACGGTTTCCGGGATGCCCAGGCCCAGCACCTGGTGCCAGAACCCGACCTGGTGGACCATGTTCTCGAACACGTTGCCGCCCGAGTAATCCCAGTAAAAACGCCAGTTCATGTAACGCCGCGCGTCGAAGGAGCAACGCCTGGCTTCGCCCTCAAAGGCGGGCCAATCCACGTGCTGTTCGTCGCAGTCCGAGGGGATGGCTCTAAGCCAACCGCCGTAGGGCGCATTGCGAAAATGATGCGCCTGGACGGCGGTGATGACGCCCATGCTCTCGGCGGTGGCCAGTTCCTGCACCTTCCCAATGCCCGGCCCGCTGTTCATCTGCATGCCCACCTGGACCACGCGTCCCGTGCCCTCGAGCGCCTGGCGCATGCGCCGGGCGTGCCCGGGGTTGAAGGCCATGGTCTTCTCCTGGTAAACGTCTTTGCCGGCCTGAATGGCCGGCACAAAGTTCAGCACGTGCTGGTGCTGCGGCGTCGCAATGAGGACCGCATCGAGCGATTTGTCCTCGAGCAACTGCCTGAAATCCCGGAAGCCCTTGGCTGCCGGGGCAATTGCCCTGGCTTCCTCAAGCCGGCGGGTATAGACATCGGCCACCGCTGCGCCCTCGACATCGGGACAGCGAAGAGCGGCCCGGAAGATCTCCTTGCCGCGGTCGCCCGCCCCGATCAAACCGATGCGGATGCGTTCGTTGGCGCCCAGGACACGACCCGGAGCGATTAGCCCCGAGGCCGCCACCCAGGCGGCGCTACCGATGGTCTGCTGCAAGAAGGTTCGGCGATTGCTCATAGAATATACCTTTCACGTTGTTTAGAGAATGTTGGGGACTCTCGCACCAGCCGACAGGTCAGCCGGCGGTCGAGTATTTCCGGCACAAGAGCTTGATTTTGTTGATCAGTTTCGGCACACCGCTCATCGCATCTTCTTCACCTTCGTATTCGACCGACATGTAGCCCTTATAGCCGCTGCGGGCGAACATTTCCCAGACGCGCTCCAGGTCGAGCGGCCTTCTGGGCTGGCCATAAAAGTCGCGGATGTGGGTGTGCGTGGCATAAGGCAGGCAGGCCTGAATTTGCTCATAAGGGTTGTCGCGGAAGTTGCTGATGTCGAGATTGCACCCGGCATAGGGTGAATTGACCCCGCGAAGTATTGCGACCATGTTGGCGGCCTTGGCCGAGAGCCCGGAATGGGTTTCGAGGCCGAGAATCACGCCCTTTTTGGCGGCATATTCGCAAGCCGGTTTCATCGTTTCGACCACCCATTGAATCCCTTGCTCCTCGCTTGCCCCCGCGCGCAACTTCTCGCCGAAGACGCGCAAATGGGAGGCCCCGAGCAATTCCGTCGCGTCCACCCATTTCCTGACGGTCTCAAGGATTTCCGCGCGTTTCGCGGCCTCCGGCTGGCAGAGGTCGGCGCCAATCGCCAGCCCGGAAAAAGGCATGCCCTGCCGATAGGCGAAGCTGCGGAAGCCGGCCAGGTACGCCGGGTCGGTTGATTTAAGCCAATAGGTCGTTATGTCCACGCCCAGCACGCCAAGTTCCACGCCTTTGACGATGAATTGCTCCATGGTCATTTTTCCCTTGCCCAGATACGAGCCGTAGGAATAGGCGCAGCATCCGGGGAAAAGCCTGGCGCCCGGAGGGGCTGCCCGTGGCCCTGGCTCCTCCGCACCGCGCAAGCTCAACGCCAGCGAGCCGACCGACGCCATACCGGTTGTTTTGAAGAAGTCCCGACGGTGAAATGAATTATGCATGGGGATAAGTGCCCGCCCGGCCAGGGGCCGAATGACCGTTGATGGTGCCGAGCGCGTTCACTCCCGGAGGATGCGGAATCGGGCGCATAAAGTCAAGCTGTAGGCCGCCGGGTTGAACAGGAGGAAACGGGGTCGAGCGGCTTGTGGAAGAAGCGCTAGCCGTGAAACCCGTGTTCTGGTCGGTTTCATCGCCAGCGCCTGACAATGAGTCTAACGAGCTGCTCGCGGTCGAGTAAAGGTCGTTGCCACCCCCGCTTCCGCTATAAATGGTCCGCTGGTCATTGAGCGTTGGCTGCGGTCACGGAGGACGTTCAGTCGCTCATTTTCCGTGAACTGTGGTACTGTATCCAGCCCACGTCGGGGTTGCCTGGAGAAGGTGACTCTGTGAGCGGGAGAGCCGCCGAAACGGTCGTTCTCGGGTCGCGCCAGGTGTGGGCTTCGACATGGCCGTCCACAAAGGAAAAGGTGGACCTGCCTGTATGATAGAATGCAGGATACTCTGCGAGCATGTAAGCCGACGGAATGCTCGGGTCGTAACCGGCCATATCCACAAGGAATGCGCCGTCGTTAATTCCATCGGCACGTTCGTCGACGAAGACGAAGGCGTCGGCGGGGGAGATTCGCACAAGGTCACTGACTTTGTGATACTGCGAAAAGCCAGGCGAATGGTGGTCCAAGACATCGCCGAGGTAACAATTCATCGCGTAAGACCTTACGAGAGGAGACCGGTCGCTCGGGCATTTGTAGATATCCGTGTTCTTGGCCAGCGGGCCTAGCTGCGATTGCTGCAAGAGCGCGGTGTTCGTGTTGTCGAGCTTCGACGGGGTGGAGACGTCCAACCACCCGACACACCAGGTGAGGTTCGAGCACGCATAAGGAGCCTGAGCGTAACTTCCCCAGTAGTTTCCCGGCATCCGGTCGTTGTTATCGGTGAGATACAGGGTCCAGGCAAGAGCGAGCTGCTTGTTGTTGCTAAGGCAACGGGTTTCCCGGGCCTTTTCCTTGGCGCGGCTCAAGGCGGGCAGTAGCATGGCTGCCAGGATGGCAATGATGGCAATGACCACCAGGAGCTCAATCAGCGTGAAGGCGCCCCGCTTTGGCGTGGAGACTTGAGTGCGCCGGAGGGGCGCGAAAGGACTGGAGTATTGATTCATAAAAGGTTGTCTAATGGGTCTGTAAACGATCAGATCATGAGGCGGCGGTCTATGGCAACTTACGAAGGCGATAAAAGTGATACGGGCTGGAGGCGGGCCCCGCTTGAACGTCATAGGGATCGGTGCCGGGTTGGACGGGAACCAAGTCAACCCAGTCGCTCAGGTCGGTCGAGGCTTGGAGCTCCAGGTTGCAGCCCGCGCCGCCCGTAACGGTGAGATGGACAACATTGTCTCGGTCCACCTTGGCAGACAAGAGCACGGATGTGCAGGCGGGGCCTTGGATTAGGGCCACCTGCGAGCAGGGCGCTCCCCGGTACAAGCCGCGGAACGAGGTATAAGTGTTGGTGACCCAGCCGCCGGTGAGCGGTATGGCCACCGTAACAAACTGGTTGAGGCCCAGAAGTTCCGAAAACTGCGCCACGGCAAGGTTGGTGGCGATGGTGATTTGGAAGGTGTTGGTTGAAACCCCGGCCGGCGGTATGATCGTGGCCGAGACAAGCTGCAGTTGGGGTGAAAGATGGTTGGTTACCAGGACTCCACCGGCTGGACATGAGCCGTTGTTCGCGATCATCGTGGTGAATGTCATCGGCTGGCCGGCAATCCCCGACGGAATATTTCCCTGGGGGTCGGGCGGCAGGCCGGGAAGGGGCGGCGGGTCGATGCATTCAAAATCCACAGTGAAGTCCGGGCACTCGAACATCCTGAGCAGCCACGCGGCGCCGTTGATGAAGAGGATTTGCCGGTCTGTCAACGAGGCCGCGTCCTGCGGGGGCAGTGGATCCTCGTTCAAGGTCACACGAAAGTCTTGAACCAGATGCCGGGTCTGTCCGAAATCGGGGTCGGACAAATGCGGATAGCGAAGCATGACCGGGCTGTTGGTGGCGATGCCAGGGAAGGAGACTTCGGCTACGACATCACAATTGGAGGAGGTCAATACGACCCGCTCCAGGGTGCTGGATACGGGCAGGCTCGTGCTGGCAACCCCAATGGGGTCCCATCCGTAAAACAGACCATCCTCGTAGGGAACCTGAATGCCTTGGATCGTCAACGGTCCAGGGAATGAACCAACCCACCGGAAGCCCAGCAATCCCTGCCAGTCCACAACACTCGGCGCATTTGTGAGATTATTAAGGGATTGGGCGAGTTTTTCGCCGATCAAATACAGGGGAATCCCCGCGTCGAAGGCCTGCTTGAGCACCGCGACATCGTTATCGCCCAGACCTGCATCGATCACGCCCTCGTCATCCCAGATAATCAAATGGAAACCCCGAACCAGGCCGAAGTATAACCCGTTGTGATCCAGGACCTTGACGATCGCCGGACGCGGAGGCAACGGGTTGCCAGAGGGGTCAAAGTCCGTGATTTGGAGTTGGCCGAGATCGGCAGCCATCGCGCCGATTTCCGAGGAGGGGAAGATGTTCGAGATGCTCATGCTCATGATGAGGATGTCTCCCCGCAAGTCAATGACTCTCACCGAGAGGGGTTGGGACCAGGTCGTGGCGCCATGGGCGTCGAGGGCAAGCGCCACGAAGACATTGGTGGAATCCTCAAAGGCGGCATTCGGGAAAACCAGGGTGTACGGGGCGTTGGAAACCGATCCGAGGTAATTTGTCTGCTGAGAGCTTACCAGGTAGTATGACACCTGTCTGATCCCATCGTCCACCCCGTCGGCCGTGGATTGGAGTGTGATGGGATCGCCGGCACGGAAAATCGCATTCTGGAGCGGATTGGTGATCGCGACGGTGGGCGGCAGGTTCACGACGTAGATATAGTTCGTCTTGATCGTCGTGTCCGACTTGGGGGGGTGCCCGCGGTTTCCGTGATCCGCAAAGAGACTGTAAACCAACCCGGGTTAGTGTAACTGTGGAGGGGTTCGAATACGTTGGTGACCCTGCTGCCATCGCCGAAATCCCAGACATAGGTGGCATTGGTCACCAAGCACGGGCGGCTGGGCGCGGGCGGGTCGCTGGCCGCGCGGGAACGGCCTTTCATGGGCACAACCATGCCCTTTGTTGGCGAATCGCCGGGGGGCGTGGGGACCAACTCGTTGACCCAGGTGATATTCGTGGTCAGACCGTCTATGTCGCAGACGTGCCACCAATCATTGGTCCCCGCCGTCGGCACTCGCAAGCTCCCGTATGGGACCAGCGGGGCCGAAGGTCCGCCGACATCCCCGCCGACATAAGCGACGACCTGAGCATAGGATTGGGACAGGTAAGCCCCGCCCTGACCCTGGAATTTGTTGGCGTAGAGACTGTAGGTGCCCGGGTAGAACTTGCGAATGGTGATCGTGTCCGGCCCCCAACCCGTGACGGTACTCACATCCAGAATGGCCCAGGGAGGCTGAGTGATGCTGCCCCGGTTCGTCGGGAGATAATCGATCCAGGGATAGGGAACCGGATCCGTTGGCGGCAAGTGGAGCAACAGATCCAGGTCGGCGGGCACATTGGTCCAAGTCAACACAAACCGCAGTCCGTTAAAAATCGGCGTCATCGTGAAACGCTGCGCAACCGTTTGTCCTTGGCCGACCTCGAACTGATCGTCCACGTAGTCGTAATAACCGTCCTTGGTCGCCGTCAGGAGGGCGGCGGTCGACGTAGAGTGATCCCAGAACTGCACAGGCTCGTTCAGGTCAGCATGGGTTTTGTCGGCCAGGAAATCCGCGTGGAGCGACCCCAAGGTGACGCCGACCAACTGGTAGTTGCCATCCTGGTCAGTAAGCGTCGAAACGTCGCCCACTGAGACGAGCACGCCGGGGATGCCGACGGCGACGCCGTTGGTCGTGGTCTCGGTCGCATCAGTCACCATTCCATTCACAATGCTGCCGAAGGTGAGCGCCGCCAGCTTCGACGTGACGCTGCCGAAATCGTTGGTGAGCACGACATAATAAAGGCCCACATCGTTCGTCGAGAGGTCCGGCAGCGTGAGGGTGGAAAGGTAGTTCGTAGGGGTCGCCGTGGGGAAGGTGGTCGTGGTTCCCGCCCGTGGCGCGCCATTGCCGTACCACTGAATCAGCATGTTGGGGCTGCCGTAGGCCTCGTTGGTGAAGGTTACCGTCTGGCCCGGGCTGGCGGCGAGGTTCAAGGGCTGCGCCGTGATAACGGGCGGAGACGCAATCGCGGATGCGCTCACGGAAATCATCAGGTTTGTGCCCTCCGCGCCGCTCTGGCCGTCCACGGCGAGAAACAGCACTTTGCCGCCGCCAGCCATAAAACTGACACGGCTGCGCCCGTTGGTCCCGCCACTGGCATCCTCGGCGATGGTCGTCAGGTTGCTGACCGAGGCGCCTGCATAGACCCCGAGAAGGGTTTTAATATCGCTGCCGTCGAGATCAACTGTGACCAGGCTTGGAAATGGATTCGTCCAGGCCCACCAAACCGAGTGGGCGGGCGGTTGCCCGCCGTGGTCAGGCTCGCCCGGCTCGGCCGTGGCATATTCGTTATAGCCTGTGGCGGAAGCCCGGTTGGAGGAGCCTAGACTATACGCGTTGGCGAAATTGTCATTGCCTGGGGTATTGAAGACCTGCACCACCGCGACGCTGCTGGTGACGCCGGCGTAGATGTTGGTCGCGATGACGCGATAATTTCCGGAATCGTTGGTCTGAGCGCTCGAAACGACGAGCCACCCGTTGGTGCCCACCTGATGGTTGGCATCCAGCGCCAGTTTGCTGAAGTTAGTGCCGTTGGGAGGCTCGTATTGCCACTGATACGTCAGGGCGCTGCAGCCTTTGCACCGTGATGGTATTGGTCAAGGCATGCCCCGCCTGGGCGCGCTGATAGGAGAGGGGCTGTTGAGCGATCTGAGGGGCGACGTTGACCGTGACCCGCGCAGGGCCGGCTATGACGCTTGTCCAACGGTTGCTCACGACGACCTGGTATTGACCGGCGCTTTCAGCGGAGGCCTCGAAGCTGTAGGCGCTATTGGTTGCCGCGGTGATGTTTGTTCCATTAAACTGCCACTGGTAAGCCAGCCATGAGCAGGGCGGTTCAGGGCTCACCAGCACAGCCAGGTTCACGGCAGCGCATTCACGGTTCGTGACGGAAGCCGGCGCTTGCACAATCACGGGGTCCGTCTGGACAACCAGGGTGGCGGGCTGGCTGGGCACTGAGGCAAACGGCGTGGAGACTAACACGGAATATTCGCCCGCATCCGAGGGCTGCACGCTGTCAATGGTCAGCGTGCGATTGGTGGCCCCAACCAGATTTGTGCCCTGGAACGACCACTGGTATGTAAGCGGGCAGGCGGCGGTGGCCGTCACTGAGAACGTATTCGTGTCGCAGCCGTGTTTCACACCGGGTTGAGGTTGCGCGGTGATTACAGGGTCCAACGTCAGAGTCAGCGTGGCGATCTGGCTGGTGACCGAAAGGTGCGCGTTCGAGACCAGCACGTCGTAGGCGCCCTCGTTGGCTGGGGTCAAATTCGTGATGACCAGCGTGGCGCTGGCAACCCCGTGCGCATTGGCGGCCTGGACATTTGTGCCATCCTGCCGCCACTGGTATTGCAGCGCAGTGCAGGACTCCGCTGCGACTTGAAACTGCGCCTCAGCGCAAGCCTCGGCCTTCACGTTTGCCGGTTGAACATCTATGACCGGGCCGATGCCCACAGCCAAATAAACCGGTATGCTGTACACAACTTTCGAGCTGCGGTTGCTCACCTGGGCGCGATACCATCCCTCGTTCACGGTCGTTACGTTGGAAAGGACCAGCGTGGAGTTGGTCATGCCTGGCAGGTCGCTAAACGGCCCGTTGGTGCTCGAGCCGAACTGCCACTGATAGTAAACCACTCCATCGAGACTGGTCGCTTGAACCGCAAACTGACTAAATGTGCGGCACCCAGCCTGCGGGTCTCCCAAGACGGAGAAGTCCCAACCACTGTTCCTAGGTTGCGAGATAATGACTGGGCCGCCAATATCAGGGTCAAAGGTCAAGGTCAGGCTGATGTTTGTGCTATACTTAGAGGCGGTTTTAGCGTCCACGGCAAACACGTACTCGATATGGTTCGTGGCGACGAAATGGTACGTACGTGAGGTTATTCGAGTTAGCCACGACGGGGACAAGATTAGCCAGAGCGCTTCCTGTATAGGCAGCCAGGACCTGGGGAGCGTCGGGCGCGTTCAGAGCGGCGATTACCTGGCCGTCCACAGGCGCGGTAAAGCTCCACCAGACCGAGAGGCTCGGGCCATAGCCCTGGTGCTTTGGTTCGCCGGGTTCGGCGGTTGCGTTTTGGTTGAAGCCGGCAACGTTCGTCTGCGATGCGTTGGTGGCCGGGAGGTCGGTCCAGTCCGGGAAAATGGGAATGCGGTTTGCGAAGTCGTCGTTCGGGGGCCGGATTTGGACGGTCAGACGCGCCACATGGCTGGTAACCGTGGCGTAGCGGTTAGTGACAACGGCCCAGTACAATCCTGCGTTGTCCGTGGTCACGTCAGTCAGGATAAGCTCGGGACCCGTCGCCCCGGGCACCGGGTTGGTCGGACCGGAATCGGTCGCCGACCACCACTGATAGCCGATGGGCTGGTAGGCCGCGGTAACGCTCACGACGTTGGTCACGCTGAAGTTCGTGATCACTGTTTGATTCGCCGGGAAATTCGGGTTCAACACCAAAGCGTTGTTCGTGCTCACGGTCAGCGAGACAACGGAGCTGAGCTGGTTCGAGCAGGCGATGTTCGACACCAGGAACTGGTAGAGGCCCGCCTGGTCGGTGCTGATGTCGGTCATCACGAGGTTAGTTGAGGTTTGGCCAGGGAGGTCGATGAATCCGTGTTGGTTGGTCTGTTGGAATTGCCATTGGAAGTACAGCGGCGGCGTGCCAAGCGCCGAGGCAGTGAACCTAACGGTCGTCCCGACATTCGTGGCGATGGCAGAAGGCTGCGGCGGGTTGGGCACCGCGCAATCGTTGACATCAACGCGAACCGAGCGGCTCACCACCGTGCCATAATCGTTGCTGATGACCACGCGATACCACCCCTGGTTCGCGTCGCTCACCACGCCGAAGGCGCCAATCTCGCAAACACTATTTGTGCCATCAATGAGGTCGGCAAAGCCGGCGTTTGTGCTGAGGGTGCTGAACTGCCACTGATAGTTGAGCGGCAGGTTGCCCAATGCGCTCACCGAGAGGCTGGCGCGCTGTCCGGCAGTCAGGCTGCTGTAGTCCGGAGGCGGCACGAAGATTACAGGCTCGGTATAGACCTTGAGGTCCAACTCGATGGCCCCGCTATCGCCGTTCCGGCTATCCACGGCAATGCTGTAATGCGTTCCGTTGACGGCGCTGAACTCGTACCGGTCTGGCCCGATGGGCAACCCGCTGTAATCCAAAGGTGGTTCGATGTAGAGTTGGTTCAGTTGCTTGGCGCCCCAATAGGCGGCCACCCGCGTCTGGCTGGGACTGTTGGTCGTCGTGACGAACACGTACCCGTCCACCGGCGCCCACCAGTCCCACCACAGCGATTTTGTGGCAGGGGAGCCCGAAATCCCGGGTTCCCCCGGCTCAACCGTTGCCTGCGTGTTCGTGGCCAGAGCCGTAGCCGTCAGCGTATCCGGATCGGTTATCAGCGGAATCCGATTGGCGTACATGTCGTTGACCGGGGCTTGCGCCCAAGCGCGGGCGAAAGCCAATGCGGCAAGCACAACCGCAACCGAGATCGCAGAAACTGCCGGCTGGCCGGCATACGGTTCGGACAAACGGATCTTCATTTCATTGGCTCCTTCTCACAGGATTCATGGCCCGCTGAGCGGCGGGTTTGGTGATGCAAACGGTCCCAAAGAGGTCCTCGACCGGAGAGGACTCGAGGAGGCCGGACCGGTGGCCGGCCCGAAGGCACAACGGCTCGAGTCGCCGGGCAAAAGGAGCGTAGCGATGAAGCCCGCGAAATGCTGGCCACAGGGTCAGCACGCAGGGGACTAAAGTGGCCGGCCGGAGCGGAAAGACGCTCCGCAACGCGCCAGAGGGCCCCGGGACAGAGGACAAACAGCACCCCCCACCGTCCCCTCGCGACAGCCCGATGCACACCATCCCCACGCCGAGAATCCATTCCGAGATCTTTCTTCGAATCCGTTGCTGATGAGAACATCGTGGGAGTTTTCAGAACAAGAGCAAGAAGAAAGTTGCGGCATCTGCGGAACGCGCATGGCCGGCCGTCGAAGAATGCAGATTGCTGACAGGCAAGCCCCGGGGCTGCAAGGCGGGCGACGCGGAGCCTGCCCCACGGAATTCGGACGGAGGCACCCTCGGCGCTCGGGCTGAACGATGTTAATTTTGGACACATGCGACCGTCCGCGCAGGGCCTGCCAGGCAGAACTCCATGCGCTTTCACTCCAATAAAGAGGAATCCGGGAGTGAATGTTGCAGGAAATCTTTTCAAGGCATCGACCAGTCACTCGACGCGAACCCGATAGAAGCAGGCTGGCGCATGTGTGGGCGCTGGATCGAGGAAAGTGTTCGCGGGAGGCGTCGCCAAAATGTGCTGCGAACGCGGGGTGAAACCGGTGATTAAATTGGTGGACCTCACGAGGGTCCGTGCCGGCCAGGTATTCGGCCAGATTAGTCATGCCGTCCCCGTCGGCATCCAGGGCGGCGTTGGGCGGGGCGTACACTGAGTCCTGCGTTTCGAAGTACAGATACCTTGCCGGCGCGAAGTGAGAATAGGTGGAGCTGGGCAGGCGAGAAGCACGATTGCGCAACGCCCAGCGAGGCTTCGTGCTGGACGAAGGACCAAGTGTTAGGGTTCACGGAGGGGGGAGATTATCATAGGAGTTTACGGTTGCCAGCCGCTTTTTCCATTCGGCGGCTTGATCCATCCGGCCCATGGCTTGGTAGAGCCGCACGATGGATTGAACGGCCTCCTTGAGGCGGGACTTGTTTGGGATGGGAATCATCGCCTGATGCTGCTTCATCCCGCCGTAGCCGGAGAGGAGCAGCGGCTCGGCCTGGGCGAAGTTTTTTCTATCCACCAGAATGCCGCCCAAGCGGCAGCGCGCATCGAAGGTCAACCAGTCGTCGGGCAGGATTTTTTCGCGCAGGGCCAGCGCCTCGCGGCAGGCCGCTTCGGCTTCGGCCAGTCTGCCCTGGCGTTCGAGCACGCCCGCCAGGTCGCCAAGGGATTCGGCCACGGCTGGGTGTTCCGCGCCCAGGAGTTTCTTGCGCAGGGCCAGCGCCTCGCGGAGCAGAGCTTCGGCCTCAGAGAGTCTTCCCAGTTCCTCGAGCGCCGAGGCAAGACTGTTGAGGGAGACAGCCACGTCCGGATGCGCATCGCCAAGCAGCTTCTTGCGCATGGCCAGCGCTTCGCGAAACATGGTTTCAGCCTGGGTGAGACTGCGGTCGCTTTGGAGCACGCCCGCCAGATCGTGGAGGGTCGTGGCGATATCCGGGTGCGCATCGCCCAGGAGTTTGCGTTGCATGGCCAGGGCTTCCCGGAAGCCGGCTTCCGCCTCGGACAACCGCCCTTGGCACCAAAGCACGCTGGCGATGTTGACGAGCGACCCGGCAATGTCCTCATGTTCGGCAGGCAAGAGTTTTCTTTGGATGGCCAGCGCTTCGCGTTGCGCCGCTTCGGCCTCCTGGAACTTGCCCTCCTGGACGAGGACGGCGGCCAGGTTGTTGAGCGATCCGGCCACATCGGGATGTTCGTTGCCCAGCAGTTTTTTGCGCATCGCCAAGGCCTGGCGGTGCATGGCCTCGGCCTCCGACAGCCTCGCTTGGGCCAGGAGAACATTGCCCAGATTGAAGAGCGAAGAGGCGACGTTCCGGATGCTCGTTGCCGAACAGTTTGATGCGCAGCGCCAGGGCCACACGGTTGGTGGCCTCGGCCTCGGGCAGCTTGCCCTCCGCCAGCAACATATCGGCCAGATCGTTGAGGGAAAGGGCCACGTCAGGATGTTCATTGCCCAGCGCCCGTTTGGTCACCTCCAGCGCCTGGCGCTGCATCGCTTCCCCCTCCTCGAGCTTGCCCTCGAGCGAGAGCACGCCCGCCAGGTTGCCAAGAGACATGGCAGTGTCGTCGTTGTTGGTGCCCAGCAATTCTGTCCGCATGACCAGCGCTTCCCGCTGCATCGCCTCGGCCTCGCGGAGCTTGCTCTGCGCTCGAAGCACATTTGCCAGATTGCCTAGCGAATCCGCGACCTCGACATGCTTGCCGCCCAACAGCTTTCTGCGCAGCGCCAGCGCCTCGCGGTGCCCTGTCTCGGCTTTGGCCAGTTTGCCTTGCCGGTAGAACACGTTGGCCAGGTCGTTGAGGGACTCAGCCACCTGCCGGCTTTCCGGGTTGGATTTCTTTCGGAGGGCCAGCGCCGCGCTGTGCATCGCTTCCGCTTGGCCATATTCTGCCAGCGCCAAGTAAACGCCTCCCAATGTGCTGCGCAATTCCGCCTCGACCTCCGGCTGCTCCTTGAGGTCTTTGCCAATGCTGGCGGCAGTCTGGTCCAAAATCTCCCGCAGCATTTTGGTGTCACGCCCTTTGGCGGCCGAGGGGCCGACGCCTTTGAGCATGCGTTGAAGGAATTTTGCCACTTGCCCGCTCTTGGCGGCCTCGGACTTCGCGCTCTTCTCGGCCGCTACGGCTATTGTGCGCAACCGGACCTGCTCGCGTTCCGCCCGCGTGGCGCGCACCGCCTGCCAGGTGCTCGCCACTAACCCCGCTACCAGCAGCAGCACGAAAGCCGCCGCCACTGCCAGGCCCACGCGGTGGCGGCGCACGAATTTTCCAACGCGGTAAAAAGTGCCCGGCGCCGCCGCCGTTACCGGCTCATTATTCAAATGGCGCTCGACATCCCGGGCCAGACCGCTGGCGCTCTCATAGCGCCGCGCGCGTTCTTTTTCCAGGCACTTCATCACGATCCAATCCAGATCGCCCCGCACCCGGGGAATGAGTTCCTTGACCTGTGAGAACCGGCGGTCCCGTGTGGAGTGCGGAGTACGGAGTGCGGAATGGGGGAGGGGAGCGGGGAGTGAGGAGTGATAGCGGCCAGCTCCTGGCTGAGCCTCGTCGAAGGTTTCGGCGGTTCTGTCTCCCGAATCACCCGGCGCATTTCCTCCACGCCCGCCCGCAGAAGTTCCTTCTTCTCAAAGGGCGTGTGCCCCGTCAGCAACTCGTACAACAACACCCCCAGCGCATAGATGTCGCTGCGCGTGTCAACATCCATGCCGCCCAGGCCCGCCTGCTCCGGACTCATGTAAGCGGGCGTCCCGAGAAACTGCTGATACAACGTCCAAACGGTCTCGTCCGTGAGCGGTTCCTGCGTCGCTTTGGCAATGCCGAAATCAATCACCTTGGGGACGGGTTTGCCATCCTGCAGCGCGACCAGGATGTTGGAGGGCTTGAGGTCGCGGTGGATGATGCCCTTCTGGTGCGCGTGCTGGACGGCCCGGCAGACTTCGACAAACAAATCGAGCCGCGCAGGGGGCGACAACCCGTGCTCGTCGCAGTAATCGGTGATCCTCGGGCCCTCGACCAGTTCCATGACGAAGTAGGGCCGGCCGCCGGCGGTCGCGCCAGCCTCGAACACCTTGGCAATGCCGGGATGGTCCATGCGCGCCAGGGCGTGGCGCTCGGCCTCGAACCGGGCGATGACCTGGCGGGTGTCCATCCCCGGCTTGATGACCTTGAGCGCGACACGGCGGCGAAGGGGTTCGGTCTGTTCCGCCAGGTACACGATGCCATAACCGCCCTCGCCGAGCTTTTTGACCAGCTTGTAGGGGCCGATTTGATCACCGGGTCGCTCGGCGGCGACCTCCGTAGAATCGCCGCCGGACAACGCCAGCGCGCCCTGGAGGGTGCACACGGGACACGGCCCCTGGGACAGGTCTTCCGGCAACGGCGCGCCGCACTCTGGACATGTTCGGCAATTTGACATTGACAGCCCCTTTCACGAGGGGCCCTTCACCCAATAAAGAGGAAAATCAAAGAGAATGTTTCACGGAATTTCGCTAACCACACGAATCAAATAACGGATTTCTTCGTCCACCTCGGCCAGGCTGTTCACGGTCTGCGCCACTTCCTCGCGCACCAGTTCGCGGTGCCGCTGGCGCATCCGATGGACGGCGGTCCGCAGCCCACTCTCAGAAAGCGCGAGTGCCGGCGCCACTTCCGCGTAAGCCGGAGTGTCTTGGTCCCCGGACTCGAAGAGCTGCAATCGCTCATAGAGCTCAGTTTTGCCCGCCAGGCGGTACTCCTCCTTGAGCCGCTCCCTGGCCTGTTCCAGCAATGTCAGCGCCCAGCGCCGTTCGTAGAGCTTTTCCGCATCCATGACCTCGGCCGGCTCGTGCCGGTAGCGGTCCTCGCCGGCCGTTTCATCCAGGGAGATAAGGGTCTTGCCGGCGCCCCGTTTCAGCGCGCGGGCTTTGTCCCGCTCGTCCGAGATGAAATGCTTGATTGCCACCAGAAGGAACGTGCGGAACCTCCCTTTCTCGCGGCGAATGCCGGCCAGGTAGTTCTTCTCAAGGAGCTTGGCGAAAAAGCCCTGCGTCAGGTCTTTCGCCGCCTCCTCGTCATGGCCCTGCCGCCGCACGAAGGCGTAAAGGGGATACCAATAAGAGCGGCAGAGCTTTTCCAAGGCTTCGCTGGCTTGGGGCGATGCGGGGTCCTGGGCGTTGAGGACAATGCTCCAGTGCGTGGTGGTGAACCACGCGGCCTGCTCCGCCGATGTCGTTGCGCTGTCCTGTAGGTTCGCCATTGCGGTCCAGATTCTCCCATGAAGGGGTTGTTGAGCGCGGACTCTGTCCTGGGGACGAGGCGACTTTAGCGGGTCGGGCGTTGTTGGCAAGCATAATCCCACAGCAGTTCTCATTTTGGCCTGGGGGATGCGACGGGCAGGGCGGGATTTGAGCCCTGCCGCAACGTAACCCTGGCCAACTTAGAGCCTTTCCCAAAAGCTGCGATTGTGGACCTTTGTCGCAACCTGCGTCGCCAACTTTGTCGAAAAATGGCCAATTCGACAAAGGTTGCGACAAAGGTCGCGACGTAAGAAGTCTCTGGTTGATTTTTGGGCATGGCGAAAGCCTGCCCGGCTCGGAGAACATTGATCAGAGACTCCTTACGTCGTCTCCTACGGTGAGGGAACGGGGCCCGTTTCGGCGGGTTTGTCAGTGGTCCTGGGACGGGGGTACGGGGGGCGGAGCTTGAAAGGCCGCGACACACTCGTGTACCGAAGGGAAGAAGCTCTCCTGCCCAAGCTCGCCGGTGAACTTGATGCGCTCGAGCGACTTTGCGCAACGGGCGGTTGGCGTGGGCGAACTTCATGGCGATACCTTGATGCTCGAGTTCCAGGTTGAGGGCGCGCAAGGCCTCGGCGGCGGTCACGTCGATGTCGGTCATCGCCTGCGCGTCCAGCACGAACCAACGCACGGGCGCCGGGCTGGCGGCGATCAATCCGCGCACGCGCTCCACAAAGTGGCCGCAGTTGGAGAAGAGCAGCGGCGCATAAAAGCGATACGCAATCAGGCCGGGAATCGTCTGTCCCTGCCCGGCGTCGCCCAGGTCGTGGAACCCGCCGCCGGGGGCCGCCCGCAGGACCGCGTCGGGCGGGTTGGAAATGCGGCTGATCAACGCGAGCAGTGAAAGGGCCACGCCCACCAGGATGCCGGCCACGACGCCCATAGCCAGCACGCCCAGGGTGGTCAGGCCGGCCAGCATCGCGCTGCGCGGGTAGAAGCGGTAAATCCGCGCCATGACATCAAATTCGACGAGGGTGAGGGCGCCGTAAATGAGGAGCGCCGCCAGGGCCACGGTCGGCAGCGGCGCGATCAAGGGGGTGAGGAACAAAAGAAAGAGGATGAGCGACACCGCCGCTACGAGGCTGGCCACCTGCGTCTTGGCGCCGGCCGTGTCGTTGATAGTCGTGCGCGCCTGGCTGCCGGTCACCGGAAAGCCTTGGAAAAGGCCCGTCACCACATTGGCGACGCCGAAGGCCGCCAGTTCCCGGTTTGGGGCGACCTCGTAGCCGTTCTTGGCCGCAAAGGCGCGCGCCAGCAGGATTCCCTCGGTGTAAGTGAGCAAGGCGATGCTGATAGCGGCGGGGAGCAGCGTGTGGATGTCGTGCCAATCGGCGGCGGGCAGGGCGAAGCAGGGCATTTGACTGGGGAAAGCGCCGACCACGGCGATGCCAAGGTCTTTCAAACGCAAGGCCCGTGAGGCCGCGATGGCGATGACTACCACGACCAGGGCCGGGGGAACTTTCGGGGCGATGCGCCGCAGGCCCAAGGTGATAGCCAGCAGGCCCAGGCCCAGCAGAAGCGTGGGCCCATGCGACTGGGGCAGCTTGGCTGCCAACTCGCCGAGGCGCGGAAAGAAGTCGAGGTGCTCGAGCTTGACCCCGAAGAGTTTGTCGAGCTGCGACGCCATGAGGATGAGCGCGGCGCCGGTCATGTAACCGACCAGGACGGGCTTGGAAAAAAAGTCGGCGACGGCGCCAATTTTGGCGCGGGCGCCCAGGAGCAAGAGGAGCCCGCTCAACATGGCCACCAGCGCCACCAGCGCCGCCGCGTGAGCCGCATCCCCACCTGCCAGGGGCGCAATCGCGCTGGCGGTCAGCAACGAAATCGCGATGTCCGGCCCGACAATGACCTGCCGGGAGCTGCCGAAGAGCGGATACACCAGCAGCGGCACAAGGGCGGCGTAAAGTCCGTGTTGGGGCGGCAATCCCATCAAACCGGCGTAGGCGATGACCGAGGGGATCATCACCACGCATACGCTGAGGCCGGCCAGCATGTCCGGCTGGAGCCATTCCAGCCGATAAGTCCGAAAGAGGGCCAAACCCGGCAGGCGCCACAACGGCCCCGGCGGCGGAGTTTGTTTGGCGGCTTGGTTCATTATGAATTATGAATTATGAAGTATGAAGTGTGAAGTGTCAAAGCGCGTACATTTGCCCATCGCGCTCACGATTGCCGGGTCCGACAGTGGCGGGGGCGCGGGGATTCAGGCGGACTTGAAGACGTTTGCGTCGCTGGGCGTGCATGGGACCAGCGTCATCACGTGCATCACGGCGCAGAATCCGCGCCGGGTGAGCGCGGTTGAGCCGTGCGGCGTCGAGATGGTGCGGGGCCAACTCGAGGCCGTGTTCGAGGAGTTGCCGCCGCTGGCGGTCAAGACAGGGATGCTTTACTCGGCCCCGGTGATTCGGGCGGTTGCCGCTTTTCTGGCGAGCCGCCGCGGGCCGGTGCTGGTGGTGGACCCGGTGCTGGTCTCGACGAGCGGCGCGCCGTTGCTCAAGCCCGGTGCCCTCGAGAGCCTGCTCAAGGAGCTTCTCCCGCTGGCGGGCCTGTTGACGCCTAACCGGGATGAGGCGGAGTTGCTGACGGGCCTGAGGCTCAACTCGGCGCAAGGGCTGCGGGACGCGGCCCGGGCGCTGCACGGCCGTTTCGGATGCGCGGTTCTGGTCAAAGGCGGGCACCTGCGCCGCCTGCGGGAGGCGGTGGATGTTTTTTACGATGGCCGGCAGGAGCTGCTGTTGAGGGCTCCTTTTGTGCGGGGCGTTCGCACTCACGGCGCCGGATGCACGTATTCGGCCGCCATCGTCGGATACGTAGCTCGGGGCTTGCCTCTGGCCCGGGCGGTTTGCCGGGCCAAGGAGTACATCACGCAGGCGATTGCCCGGAGTGGCGTGGCGGCGGGGCATCCGGTGCTCGGCGCTTTCTGGACCACGAAGAGCCTGTCCCAAGAACTCGGCGAAATGAAACCTTTGTCGCATCCTCTGTCGTGAACTTTGTCGGATTGGCCGTTTGTTCAACAAAGGGTGGCGACAAAGGCGACGGCAAAGATTCGGAGGCGAACTTTTTCGGACGCGCTCTACGGCAGGGCGAGGATGCGGTACCAGCGTTGGGGAGCGGAGGGGGCAACGTCGGTGAGCTGCAGGGTGCCGCCGGCAGCGGTCAGGGAACTGCCGAGGTTGGTCCAATTGGTTTGAGCCAGGCTGCTCTTGTATTGCGCTTGATAGCCTTGGGTTGCCACGGCGCTCCAGGTCAAGGTCGCTCCATTGGTAGAGGCGACGATGGACCGGATAACGGGTGGCAGGGGAACGCTGACACGAAAGATGACGCCGTTGCTATAGGCGCCGCCGGAGGCGGCGGTGCCATAGAAGTTGCCATCGTTGGCTTGGACCAGGCTCCCGAGCGGTTTGCTGCCATCGGTGGCGCCGGCAAAGGAGTGGAGGGTGGTCAGGACGCCGTTGGTGGTGACTCGGAAGACGGTGCCCAGACCCATCGCGCCTCCGGCGTAAGTGGTGCCATAGAAATTCCCGTCTGACCCCTGGATCAGCCCGGCGTAAGGGTTGGCTCCGTCGCTGATGGCGAAGGTGTAGAGTTTGGTGTAAGTGCCGTCGGGGGTGACCTGGAAGATGGCGCCGTAGCCGTAGAATTGACGGCCTCCGCTGAAGGTAGTGCCGTAAAAACTGCCGTCGTTGCCGAGGACCAACCCCGCGTAGGGCCAACCGCCGTCGACGCCGCCAGTAAAGGGGTAGAGCGTCGTGAGGAGGCCATTGGTGGACAACTTGAAAATCGTGCCGTAGCCCAGGCCCTCAGGGCTGCCTTTCACATACGGCCCGCCCCAGACTGTCGTGCCGTAGAAATTGCCATCGGGGCCCTGGGTCAAGGCCCCGGCGCGGGCGCCGTCTGAGTTATTGAATAAGACCGGGGTACTCAAATCCCCGTTGGTCGTCAGGCGGAAAACCGAGCCGTAACCTTCGGCCAGGTACACCAGGTTGCTGTATGGGCCGCCATCATCGGCGGTGCCATACCAACTTCCGTCACTGGCCTGGATCAACGCGGCATCAGGTTGGGCGCCGTTGGTGCCGGAAAGCGACGCCAGCAACGTGAACTGACCGGCGGGAGTGATTTGGAAGAGGGTCCCTGAATTGCCGGCCCCACCGTTGTAGGCGGTTCCGTAGAAATTGCCGTTGGCGCCTTGCGCCAGGGCCGCAGATGGATTTGCGCCATCGGCGGCGCCGGTGAAGGAATAGAGGGTCTTGAGGACCCGCCCGTCCGCCGACAGGCAAAACAGGGTGCCTGCATTGTTGGCGCCGCCTTCGACCGTCGTGCCGTAGAAATTGCCGTCCCGGCCCTGGGTCAACCCGCCTTTGGGAGTGGCACCGTTGGTGCCGTCGAACATAACCAGGGCGCTGAAGGTGACCTCCCCCGAGGCGCAGGGCGCCCGCAGCCAAAGGGCGAGCAAGGCTGCAGTCCATTTGGCAATCTCAATCAACTTCATAGAGGGTCTCCCGCCGGTTCTGGATGGTCAATAGCCCACATTGCCTCGAGCGTCAATCAGTTCCGCTGCCAAAAACGCTTTTGCACTAAGCCCGGTTCATATTATATTTCTTTGTGGTTTTGGCCGGGCGCCGTGCGTCGGGCATTGTTATGCTGGTTCACATTCTGAAATCGAAGATTCATCGGGCGCAGGTCACTGGCGCCAACACGGAGTATGAGGGGAGCATGACCATTGATCGCGACCTGATGGACAGGGTGGGCATGCTGCCGTACGAGAAGATTCTGTGCAGCAATGTGGCCAACGCCGCGCGGTTTGAGACTTACGCCATCCCCGGCGAACGGGGTTCCGGGCAGATCATCCTCAACGGCGCCGCCGCCCATCTGGGGAAACCCGGCGACCGGCTTACGATCATGAGCTTCACGGAGGCCGAGATTGCGGAAGCCAAATTCTGGAGACCGCACGTCATTGTTCTGGGGGAGAAGAACGCCGTGATTACGGAACGAGGCATCTGATAGGCGCGTCATTTTCACGCAAGACGCGTGAAAATCACGCATGATTGCGGGGTAGCCCCCCCAGAAGTCTGGGTTTTCCAGGGGAAATCGGGCTTGGCATCGGCAATGCTTCCATGTCAAGGCGCAGTTTCCTTGCAGGCTTGGCGCAAGGGGGCAAGGACGCTGGAATGGATGAGTTTTTGGGCAGACATGAAGACATTATTGCGAAAGATTTCGAGCGGGCTCTACTTTCAAGGGCCCGACCGATGGACCGGGGACCCGGCCGAGGCATTTAATTTCAAGTCCATTGATCGGGCAATGGATTTTATCCGGACCTGGCATCTCCAGGAAGTGGAATTGGCCTTTGCCTTCAGGGATCAACAAGAGATCAAGCGCGTGCCGCCGGAGCGGATCGAGGTCAAGTATTACGAGGAATAGGGGCTCGGCCTGGGGTAAAGGCCCCATTTGACACGGTTGAGAAATGCAGTAAGGAAAAGGCGCCAACAGATTCTCAGCCGCCAACCAGGGAGGGGCGGCTTTTTTCTTGCCTGCGCAACCGGGAGGGGGGCGCGCTGGGGAGAGTCACTTTTTGGCTTTGGCCTTTTCCTTGGCTTCGGCCTCTTCGATTTTCTTGAGATACTTAGGGCCGTTTTTCTTGAAGTCTTTCAAGCAGGACTTGCAGCAAAGCTTGATTTCACGGCCTTCGTACTCGAAGACATAGGGGTCGCCCATCTCGCCCAGTTTATCTCCGGAAACGGGGCAGGTCTTGAGAATGTAGGGTTTGGCTTTGGACTTGGTTTTGGCATCGGCCTTCTGTTCGCCGGCGAGGGCGGCCAACGAGCCGCCGGCCAGCGAGATTGCCAGGATGAGGAGCGCCAGGTTTTTAAGTTTCTTCATAGTGCTACGTTTGTCGGGAGAATTATACGCCAAAAGGGGGAAAAGCCCGCAATGTTTTTTGGACCGCAGACGCAGGTTGCGGGTGTCGAGGGGCGAGTGTCGAGGGTGGGCGCATCGTTCCCTCGAGCCTCGACCCCCGGCCCTCGCCCCTTGTTAGATCGAAATGGCGGTGGCGGCATCCTGGATATGGAGGAATTCGAGGATTTTTGCGACGGATTCCGAGACGGTGAGTTGGTCGGTGCGCAGTTCGAGTTCGGGGCTGGGCGGGGGTTCGTAGGGGGCGGAGATGCCGGTGAAATCTGTTGATTTCCCTGGCGCGGGCTTTGGCGTAGAGGCCCTTGGGGTCGCGCTGCTCGCACACGGCGAGGGGGGCATTGACGAAGACCTCGATGAACCTGCTCGGCGGCATGATTTTTCGGACGAAGTCACGGTCGGCACGGTAAGGGGAGATAAAGGCGGTGATGCAGATCAGGCCGGCGTCGGCGAAGAGCTTCGCCACTTCGCCGACGCGGCGGATGTTTTCGGCGCGGTCTTCCGGGGAGAAGGCCAGGTCGGAGCAGAGGCCGTGGCGCACGCGGTCGCCGTCCAGGACGTAAACCTGGCGGCCGAGGTTGAACAACTCGCGTTCGAGTTCGGTGGCGATGGTGGATTTGCCGGCGCTGGACAGGCCGGTGAGCCAGAGGACGCAGCCCAGGTGGCTGTTGCGCAACTCCCGCTGGCGGGCGGTGACGCGGCCGCGGTTCCAGTAAATGTTGTCGCTCTTGGTGTGGAGGTCGTGGGTGCGGCGCGGGTAATTGTCCGGGGCGATGATGCCGCCGCCCGAGACATCAAGCCCGTCCACAATGACAAAGCGGCCCGTGGGGGCGATGTCGGCGTGGATGTCGAAGGCGATGGGGCGTTTGGTGTGGAGGGTGAGTTCGGCGACCTCATGGCGTTGGACCGAAGAGTTCGTTTTCGTTGCGGGAGACCGTTTCGAGGGTGGCGGCGTTGATGACCCTTTCGATGGATTGGATGGCGCACTCGACCTCCTGGGCGGCCAGCTTGAGCTTATAGCTTTTGCCTTTGCTTGAACGGTTCTTTGCCCAGCCAGAACAGGCGCGCCTTGAAGCTCGACAGTTCGAAGGGGGGGGCGGTTTCGTGGGCGGCGACGGCGCCGCGCGCGACGAAGATCTGCTCGCTCAGGGTGATGCCGATGGATTCGCCGGCGGATGCCTGAGTGGCGGGAGGCGCATTCCAGCGTTCGATGGTCTTGACGATGCTGGTCTTGTTAAGCGGGCAGAACAGGAGCTTGTCGCCGACCCGGAGGGTGCCGGCTTCGACGCGTCCCGCCAGGATTCGGCGTTCGTCGAAACGATAGACATCCTGGATGGCGAACCGCAGGGGCTGGTCTTTGGGCAGTTCGGCGGTTTTGAAATCATCGAGGGTTTGGAGGACTGTCGGGCCGTGCCACCAGGGCATGCGGGAGCTGGGCTGCAGCCAGGTTGTCGCCGTGGCGGGCGGAAACCGGGATGAAGCAGGTCGGGCTCGAGGCCGATGGAGCGGAGCCAGGCGCGGTATTCGGACTCGATTTGGTTGAATCGGGTCTGGCTGTAGTCCTCGAGGTCCATCTTATTGACCAGGACGGCCATTTGGCGGATGCCCAGGAGGTTGAGGAGGTAGCCGTGGCGGCGGGAGTTTTCCTTGACTCCTTCGCGGGCATCGATCAGGAGCAGGGCGGCCTCGGCATTGGCGGCACCGGTGACCATGTTTTTCAGGAACTCCTTGTGGCCCGGCGCGTCGATGATGACGTACTGGCGCCTGGGGGTGTGAAACCAAATCTGCGCCGTATCGATGGTGATGTTCTGGTCGCGCTCCGCTTGCAGCGCGTCCATCAAGTTGGCCCACTCGAAGGGGACGCCGCGCCGGCGGGCAATGGCCTCGAGTTGCTGGACTTTGCCCTCGGGGAGCGAACCGGTGTCGTGGAGCAACCGGCCCACAAAAGTGGATTTGCCGTGGTCCACGTGGCCGACGATGACGATTTTGAGTTGTTCGGTGGGAGGGGGCGATGAGGTCATGGCTTAGGCTCACATATATCCATCTCGTCTGAGTTTTTCGAAGGCATCTTCGCTTTCCTTGTCCTGGGCGCGGCCAGAGCGTTCGGAGGACCTGGTGTGGCGGAGTTCTTCGATGATTTCGGCGACGGTAGTGGCGTTGGACTTGATGGGAAAAGTGCAGGGGGCGCAGCCCAGGCTGCGGTAGCGCTCGCCGCGGCTGTTGGCGAAATAGAGGGGAATGACGGGGATTTGCTCGCGCTCGATGTATTCCCAGACGTTGAGTTCGGTCCAGTGAAGCAGGGGATGGATGCGGATGTGGGCGCCGGGCTGGAAATCGGTTTTGAACTGGTCCCAGAGTTCGGGCGGCTGGTCTTCGACGTTCCATTCCATGTTTTTGTCGCGGGGGCTGAAGTAGCGCTCTTTGGCGCGGGTGGGTTCCTCATCGCGGCGGACACCGACGATGACGCCGGTGAAGTGATGGTGATCGAGCACCTGCTTGAGGGCATCCTTTTTGAGGGTGCCGCAACACTCGACGCGGGTGGCCTTTCCGCCGGGATAGGTGAGGCCGCTGCGGAGCACGGCTTCGTTGCTGCCCACGATGAGCTGGAGGTTCCACTGTTTGACCAGGCGGTCGCGGTACTCGATCATCGAGGGGATTTTGTAGGTCGTATCCACATGAACGAGGGGAAAAGGGACGTGGCCAAAGAAGGCCTTTCGCGCCAGCCACAGCAGCACCGTGGAGTCTTTGCCGATGCTCCAGAGCATGGCCAGGTGGTCGAACTTGTTGAAGGCCTCGCGGAGGATGTAGATGCTCTGGTTTTCGAGTTTAGACAGGTAATCCATGGGTCAGATTTGAAAGTCAACTTTTTTGGGCAGGAAAGTGTGGATGCCGCATTCGACTTTGTTGAAGCCGGTCCAGCGCCCGGCCCGCTCGTTTTGGCCGTGGGCGGTTTGGCGGGTGCAAGGCCGGCAGCCGATGGAGCGCGTAGCCCCGGTCATGAAGGGGATTGTAGGGGATGTGATATTTTCTAATATAATCCCAGACGGCCTCGCGTGTCCAGTTGGCCATGGGGTTGAGCTTTACGATGTCGCGGCCTGAGGTCTGCTCGAAGGCATAGAGTTCGATGAGGCCGATGCGGGCGCGGGCGTCGGATTGCTGGCGCCGCAGGCCGGTGATCCAGCAATCCAGGCCGCAGAGTTTATCCCGGAGCGGGAGGACCTTGCGGACGGTGCAGCAGAGGTCGGGGTTGTGTTTCCACAACTCGGGGCCATGAATGTCGGCCTGCTCGGCCACGGTGAGGTCCGGCTCGAGCGATTCGATAGTTAGGCCGAAGAATTCCTCGAGCCGCTGCTTCAGGGCAACGGTTTCCGGGAAGAGCAGGCCCGTATCCAGGGTGAAGACAGGGAAGGGCAAGCCGCGGTTGATGGCCAGGTGCAACATGACCAGCCCGGCGCCCTGGAAACTGGTGCCGATGGCGGCGCGCGCGCCAAACCTTTCCCAGGCCCAGGCCAGGATTTGCTCGGTGGATTGGAGATTGAATTGCTCGTCCAGCAAGTGCACCTCGGCGACAGTGAGTTTTTCCATGGCGCTGTCCGGCACTGCTTCGGATGCGTTCAGATGCTCGTCCTCAGGTTTGGGCGCCGGGATTCAAGGCTTGGGAGCTTCAGGGTCTCCCTCGGTGGCCCGCGCGCAAAAATCGCCGAAGCGTTCCCCGCCCGCGCGCTCCTGAGCATAGCGCGCCAGCAACGGGCGCAGCTCGTTGAGCAGGTCCTCGCCCTTGACCGAGTCTTTGTAGAGGCGGGCCAGGCGGGTGCCGGCGAGGTTGCCGCCCACGTAGATTTGGTACTTGTTCGGGGCCTTGCCGACGAAAGCGATTTCGGCGATGTATGTCCGGACGCAACCGTTGGGGCAGCCGGTCATGCGGACGATGAGTTCCTCGTCTTGCAGCCCCAACTCGGCCAGCATGGCCTCGAGGCGGTCCAACAGGCCGGGCAGGAACCGCTCGGACTCCGCCAGGGCCAGGCCGCAGGTGGGCAGGGCCGGGCAGGCCATGGAGGCCAGACGCGTGCGGCTGAAGGGATTGGCTGCCGGAGATGCCGTGCTCGCCGAGCACCTGCTCGAGCTCGGCGCGCTGCTCCGGGCGCAGGCCGGCCAACAAGATGTTCTGAGAGGGGGTCAGGCGAATTTCCGGCTGGAACCGCTTGACGGCTTCCCGCAGACCGGCCTTGAGCCGATAACCATCGGCGTCCCGGATGCGGCCATTTTCGACGAAAAGTCCGAGGAAAAAGTCGCCGTTGGTCTGGCGGCGCCAGCCGAGCTGGTCGCCTTGGGCGGTAAACTGGAATGGGCGGGGGGGCGCAAGTTGGAAGCCCATCCGCCGCTCCATTTCCTTTCGGAACCATTCCACGCCCCGCTCTGCCAGGACATATTTCAAACGGGCGTGTTTGCGGTTGGCCCGGTCGCCAAAATCGCGGTGAATGGTGACGACGGCTTTGGCGGCTGCTTCCACTTGCTGCGGTTCAGGTCCAATAAAGCCGATGACATCCGCCAGGCGCGGAAAGGTCTGGGCATTGCCGTGCGACATTCCCATGCCGCCCCCGGCCAGCAGGTCGTAGCCGGCCAACCGGCCTTGCTCTTCAATAACTACAAAGCCGGCGTCGTCGGTGAAGATGTTGATGTCGTTGAGGGGCGGAATGGCGAAGGCGAACTTGAACTTGCGGGGAAGATAACTCTTTCCGTAAAGCGGGTCGGCGAAGGCGGCGTTGGCTGCATCGTGGAGGTCCAACTCCTTGCCCTCAATCCAGATTGAATGATAGGCCGGCGTCCTGGGAACAAGCCGGCTCGAGAGCCTGCGCGCCTCCTCGAGCACCTGCTCCGCCAGCGGGCTGGTTGCCGGCGTCGGCGGCGCCATCACGTTGCGCACCACGTCCCCGCACGCTCCAATCGTGGTTGCCAGGGCGTCGTTCAGCCTCCTGACAGTCTGGCGGAGGTTGCCCTTGAGAACGCCGTGAAATTGAAAATCCTGCCGCGTCGTAATCCGCAGGGTGTTGTTCCCATACTCGGTCGCCAGTTGGTCGCACACGAGATACTGCGAGGCGCTCAACACTCCGCCGGGGAACTTCGTCCGCATCATCAGCATATACCGCTTGCCGGTCTTGCGAAGGTCGCGGTCATCCTGCTGATAGATGCCGTGGAATTTGAGGAATTCGCAATCGTCTTCAGTAAACCGCTCGGCCGATAAATCCGCCAGCGTCCGGCTAATCGTGCCCGTCAGCAGGGGATTGCTTTGTTTGAGAGCTTCATTTCGGCTCAGTTTTGTTGACGGCTCGGTGGTAATCATAAGTGAATCGCCTAAGATATGCGGGATTCTTCCATAATGATGTCTGGTTGTCAATACTATCTGAATCGCGGTCGCTAAGCCACAGTTCTTGCCTTTGCACCCGCGATGCCCCATTTTGCTTTCAGATTATGCCGCAACCGAAGAAGTGTTCGTGCCGACCGGGCCGTAAGAAGCCTTTCGTCGAGAGGCCGATCAGCTACGACGCTCCCAGGCAGTCAGCCGCACTGGAATTCCGAGAGGAATCAACCCCAAGCCCGGCACAGCAGCGCCAAGCAGTGGAGCACCACTTTTCGGAGAACATCCGCGCCGGAAAGAACACCTACGTTTACGACGCTCATACCTATCACACCAAGGTGCCACCGGAAGGAATTGCCAAGCTCATCGAGTACTACACGGTGCCAGGCCAAGTGGTCCTCGACCCCTTTTGTGGCTCTGGCATGACCGGTGTCGCCGCTGGCAATCTCGGGCGAAAGGCCCTGCTGAGCGACCTTTCACCCGCCGCGACATTTATCGCGGGGCATCTGAACACCCCGGTTGACGCCCGCACCTATCTCAAGGCCGTCCGCAGTGTTCTGCAAGATGCGGCTGAACTCGAGGCCAAGCTCTATAACACTCCCTGCCGCAGTTGTGGCGCGCTGACACCGATGCTTTACACGGTATGGAGCTATGGTGTCATCTGCCCGGGATGCAAACGCGAGTTCATGCTTTGGGATGTCGCCCGCGACGAAAAGCCAAGTGTGCGCGAGAGCAAAATCCTTTCCGAGTTCGCCTGTCCGCACTGCAAGACACACCTTAAAAAGAGGGGCCTCAAACGCACCGGACGCCATCCCGTCCAAGTTGGATACAAGTGCTGCGCGCGGGGGCTCAAAGAACAGACCGCTCCCCTTTGCGACTATGACCACCAAACCCTTGCGGACATCCAAACCGAGGGCATCCCCTCCACACTTTGGTATCCCAAGGACCGCTTCCCCGAAGGCATCAACACGCGGCAACCCATCGCCGCCGGCATCGAGCGAGTTGACCAGGCCTACACGACGCGCGCCCTTTATGCGATGGCGTGGCTCTGGCATCGCGCTCAGCAGTGGCCGGACCCACGAATCGCAGGCAAGCTGCTCTTCACGCTCACCTCCCTTTACCAGCGCGTCACCGTCTTTTCGGAATTCCGCTTTTGGGGTGGCAGTGGCAACACCGCAAACTACAACGTGCCGTTTATTTCAAACGAGCAGAACGTGTTCCGCGCTTTTCAGCGCAAAGCCAACACGATTAGCTGGTACTTCCAGGCCGCGCCCAAGCGCAACCGCGACGTTGATGTCCGCAAATCCTCGGCCTGCAGCCTCCTCCATGTCCCCGACAAGTCGGTGGACTACGTTTTCACCGACCCGCCCTTCGGTGGCAACATCAATTACTCCGAGATGAACTTCCTTTGGGAAAGCTGGCTGAAGGACCACACTGACACCCGCGAAGAGGCCATAGTCAACGCCGTCCAAGGAAAGGGCTGCGCCGAATACTCCAGCCTGCTGGCCCGCGCCTTCCGCGAGTGCCGCCGCGTCCTTAAGGGCACCGGTTGGATGACCGTCATGTTTCACAACTCATCCGCCGAAGTCTGGACTGCGCTCCGAACCGCCATCTCCGACGCCGGGTTTGCCGTGCGCGGTACGCAAACATTCGACAAAGAACATGGCACCTTCAAACAGTTCGTATCCGACAATGCCGTTGGCTACGACCTGATCCTCCACTGCCGCAAAGCCGGGCATACGCACGCAACCAAGAAAAATGACGCCGCTTCTTCCTGCAAAATTGCGGACTTTGTGCGCCTGCGCGTCTCACAGGATCCCGAGCGGTACCGGGTCCATTTTCTCCATGTCTCGCGCAGCGATGAATGGGACTTCCGAAAACTGCACGCCGAGTGGCTCGCCGGGGCGCTGCCAGAAAACAGCGGCGTCCTTGGATTTGAAGAATTCCGCAATCACGCTCAGTCGGCTCTGGCAAGAAAGCTTGCGGCAGTTCCTTTACTTTGAGGAACGGATGACCGCTCCCAATCCGGACGATTATACTGCCGAGTGGGTCCAGAGCGGCGGTGGCTCCCGCAAAGCCAGCCGAAATCTCTGGATTTACACTCGCTCCACAGGCAGGAAACGATTTTCCGTCACCACATCCGCCGGAGCAAAAATCCAGCCCTACTTCGACGTTCCGCCTCCAACAGACCGAAACCTCTACATTTTCACGGTAATCGGCGAAGTGATAAACGACGGCACGGTTCGCTGCTGGATCACGCACAGCACCTGGCAAGAGCTCGAAGAAATCCTCGGCCAGGTTACGTCTGCCACCGTCACCCAAGCCATCCAGGAAAACCTTGCCGAGTTAGCCCCCGCCGAAGCCGGCCCAATCGCCCAGGACCCCGCCCAGCCCCTCGACATCAGCGCCGAAACCTACGCCCTTCTCAAATCCCGCTTGCCCAGCGTCAACGACGACCACTGCTTTCAGTTGCCAATCCGCCTGCTCAGGCGGAGGCGCTAATTAAAGGCTCATCAGGCCTGGTGCACTGCTTCAAGCAACGTTTGCGCAGGCCTTGACTTCGCTCCAGCCCGGGCTATCTGGCCGGGAGGGTTGGGCTGCCTGGGGCGGGGGGAGGAGGGCGAGGATGTCCTGCTGTTGCTGGTACCACTCGCGCAGGCCACGGGAAAGCAGGGAGACCTTGAAGTCCTTGTAATGAGACAAATTGAGGGCGGCTTCGACGTCGTTTTTCAACTGGGTATTGAGGTCAGACTTGGCCTCTTCGGCCCATCCTTTGAAGGAGCCGGTCTGCTCGGCCAGGGCCTTGGCGGCGGCCA
Organism: uncultured bacterium; assembly: GCA_963713735.1. Taxonomy (GTDB): domain Bacteria; phylum Verrucomicrobiota; class Verrucomicrobiia; order Limisphaerales; family UBA8199; genus CAVQND01. Next base: position 349,961 of record CAVQND010000016.1, on the reverse strand, counting down.
GCCGGGTGTCCTGGTCGTACTTGTATTCGACGACGGCGACGTAGCCTTTATCGACCTTGCCCTGGCGTCGTTTGGAATCTTCCTTAGCGGTGATGACCAGCTTGGCCAATTCGATGGTGCGCTGTTCGAGTTTGGCGACGGCGTCTTCGTCGCCGACAGCGCCGGCGGCCTTGGCGCCGAGGGTGCGGGCGGAGTTGGCCAGGCGCTGGCAAACCTCTTTGACCACTTCTTTTTCGAGCTCCTCGAAAAACTTTTTGGCGCGTTTGACGATGAGGTCTCGTTCCTCTTTGGTGAAGGCATATTTCCTTTCGTCCAGGCCGACAAAGGACTTATAGGCCGGAGAATCGAGGAGTTTTTCGAGTTTGGCGGCCAGGGTGCCGGCGTTGAGGCGCTGCACGACGGGGATGCCGGCGGGTTCGGCTTTGAGTTCCAGTTTGAGGTCCACCGGGAGCATCGAGAAGATGGCGCGGTCGACTCCGCCGAGCTGCTCGAGCTGGGTGTTGACGTATTTCCAATGGGCCTCGAGGCGTTCCTTCCGGTTGAGGTCGCCGACAAAGTCGAACTGGTTTTCGATGCGCAGAGAGCGGGTCTCGGTCCGGAACCAGGAGAGCATGTCGGCGAACTGGTTAGCCAGTTGGGCGGCGTAGCCGGCGTAGTTGAGGTTGACTTGCTCGAGGGGGACGCGGTCGTGGGGGTTGCGCGGGGCGCGGGCGCTGACGAAGGTTTCCAGGAGGTTGTTGGGCAGCAGGTTGAGGATCTGGGCCATCTCGGAGTAGGCATTGACCAGGGGGTCGGGGCCGTAATCGAAGCGGCGCACGTCGCCGTAGTGGTCCACGTCGTCGTCGGTGGCGAAGAGCATCTTCTTGTCGCGAGCCTCGGTGTTGTCGAAATAACCCCAACGGATGGCGGCCCGGTCATGGGGCAGCGGTTCGTTGACGGTGCGCATTCGCCATCCCGTGAAGACGGCGCCTTTGAAGATGGTGTATTCCATCATGGAGCTGGAGGCCAGCTTGTTGGTGTAAGCAGCGGTCGGCTTGCCGCAGATATAGGCCTGGAACCATTGGTCGAGTTCCTTGCGGGTGAGGGTTGCAGCGAGGCTGCCGGCGAAGTTGTGGCGCAGTCCGAGCACGTGGCCGACCTCGTGGGCCACCGTTTCGCGCACGTAATCCTGGGAGACCCGGAGCACCGCCTCGTCGGTCAACGAGTCGCTGGCCAGGAGTTCCTCGAGGCCGCGCGCCATTTGCTCGGCAAAGGTTTGGGGGTCAACCTGGCAGGCCGGGGCCAGCTCAAGAAACGGGACGCCCAGGCGGAAGGCGGCAGGTCCCTTTTTGTCGTCCTTTTTCTGCTCCGCCAGGTCCAGCATCGAGCGCAGCAGCGCCCGCGCCCGGGCCTTGCCAAGAAAGGCGAACACGCTGGTAATGTAGGCCTGTCCGTGGGTTGACTCGCCGGTGAGCGGGTCCAGGAGCACGTCGGCATAGGCAAAGCCGGCGTTGTCCCAGGGGACCCACTGGATGATGTTGAGCCTGGCGTCGGGGGCGGTCACGCCTTCCGGGGCCTTGTTGGCCTGGACAACCTCTTTGCCGAAGGCGCGGTTCCAGTAGAGAATGCCGTCTTTGACGGCCTGGACGTAGTCCGGCGGGGTATTGGCCGAATAATGGAAAACGATGGGCTGCCGAAGATCGAAACGGGCGATGCGCGAGGAGACCCGCCCGGTCACCGGCTCGATCTGGCCTTCGGTTTCAAAAAACCGCGCATAGCGGAGATCGACGGGGGTGGGCTCCTTGCCCTCGACGGCACCCTGCCGGTAAGGCGACAGGAAATAGCGGACCTCCAGGCGCACTTCCAGGTTCTGGTTGTCGGCGCGGCTGCGGGCCTGGATGCTCTGCCGAATGAGCAATCGGCCTTCCTGCTGGCGCATATCAAAGACCCGGCCTTCGGGCACCTCGAGCACGCGGTCGCGCTCGCTCAGGTCCAGCCTGCCCCCGGAGGTCCAGGCCTGGGTGAACACGCGTTTCATTCCCTTGTTGAAATCGATCGCCACTTGCTGGTCGTCCTGGCGCACGATGCTGAAGTTGGCCAGCAAACGGCGCGCCGGCAGGTCCTCGGTGACCACCAATCCCTTGGTCGATTCATACATGTCCACGCCGTCCGGGAAGAGCTCGAAGCGGACGATTTTGGCTGCCAGGCCGGTGCTGGTGGCGGCCTGGGCCTGGGGAATCAAGGAGGCGGTAAACAGGTAGTCTTTGCCGAAACCGGTCCTGGGTATCGCCAGGAGAAGGTGGTCCGCTACGCCCAATTCCGGCGCCAGGCCGGCCGGGGCCGGCGCGCGGGTCGTGGTGGCTGCCGCCGCGAGGGCCGAGGGTCGAGGGTCGAGGGTCGGGGCTGCCGGGGTGTTGGTCGTGGGGGCGGCTGCCGGGGCGTTGGTCGCGGGGGCGGCTGCTGCGAGGGCCGAGGGTCGAGTGTCGAGGGTCGGGGCCGCCGGGGTGTTGGTCGCGGGCGCAACCGCGGGCGCGTTGGTTGCGGGGGCGGCCGTCGGCGCGTTGGTTGCGGGGGCAGCGGCTCCGAGGGGCGAGGGTCGGGGGTCGAGGGTCGGGGCCGCCGGGGCGTTGGCCGCGGAGGCAGCCGCTTCGAGGGCCGAGGGTCGAGGGGCGAGGGGCGAGGCCGCCGGGGCATCGAGCGCGCTGCCGCCTGAAGGCGGCGTTCCGGCGGAGGGCCGAGGGTCGAGTGGATAGGCTGGCGCATTTGTATCGGCGGCCGTCATCGGGCCGGCGGCGGCAATAAGCGGCAGAATGAACAGCGTCGCCACCAGCCTCTCGGACCGGCGCATCCAGGTGAAGTAGTGTTTCATTTTGAGCTATCGGGAGAATGTCGGAAGCTGTCTGCCTGTGCAAGGGCAAACAGCCCGGCGGCGGCCCGGCGGGCGTGGGGCGGGCGCGATGTGGTTTTGAGGCACGAAAGCTTTGACAGAACCAGCGAGATCAACAGGATACTTCCTCGGACATGTCCGGCTTGTGGCAACTTCCGTTGTTGTTCGGCGCCGGTCTGGCGGCGGGGTTCGTGGATTCGGTCGCCGGCGGGGGCGGCTTGATCACGATTCCGGTGCTGCTGAACCTGGGCCTGGACCCGCAATACGCCCTGGGCACCAACAAGCTCCAGGCCACGTTCGGGTCCGGGAGCGCGTCCTGGCATTATGCGCAGGCCGGGACCGTTCCGCTCAGAGATTGCGGGCCTGGGTTTATTTTCTCGCTGGCGGGCGAGGCGCTGGGCGCCTTGGCGGTGCAGCAGGTCAATCCGCTGTTTCTCAGGCGCGCGATCCCGGTCCTGCTCCTGGCAGTGGCTGTCTATATGCTGCTCAAACCGGGTCTGGGCGCCCAAGACTTGCGCCCTCGGATGCCGCGGCTGCGGTTTGACCTGATTCTGGGGCTGGGCATTGGTTTCTACGACGGTTCTTTCGGGCCGGGCACCGGCACGTTTTGGGCGATGGCCTATATGCTCGGGCTGGGGTTCAACATGACTCGGGCGACCGGCTACACCAAGGTGATGAACTTCGCCAGCAACCTGAGTTCGCTGGCCTTTTTTCTTTTGGGCCGCAAGGTCTATTGGGGGGCCGGGTTGAGCATGGGGTTTGGCCAACTGCTGGGCGCTCGCCTCGGCTCGCGCCTGGTCATCGCCAAGGGCGCCCGGTTCATCCGGCCGGTTTTTATCTCGATGGTGCTGGCCCTGACTTTGAAACTGCTTTACGACGCCTACCTCAAGCCGCACCCGTGAAGTTCAAACGCCGGTATTTCCTTGCCGTTGGGGCGCTTTCGTGAGAGTTTCTCTGGCGTTCGAGCGGGGACAGCCCGAAAGCGACTGTTCAGGTTCGCGGTCTTGTCCGGTGGTGTAAGGGTAGCACAAGAGTCTTTGGAGCTCTTTGTCTTGGTTCGAATCCAAGCCGGACAGCCACTCCAATATCAACTCTAGACCTATTGTATTATGGAACAGACCCCTCCAATTCAGGATTCTCAAGCTGGAGCCCCCATGCCTCCGGTGATGTCCCTGGCCGGCCGGATGAGCAGCGTGATTGCCGCCCCAAGCGAGGCCTTCGAGGCGGTGAAGAATTCGCCGCCCTGCGCTGCCAACTGGGTGGCCCCAGCGTTGCTCCTCATCCTGATAAGCTGGATCGGCACGGCGATTATCTTTTCCCAGCCGGCCATTAACCAACAGCTCCTCGAGGTGACCGAACAGGCGATGCAGAAGCAGTTCGAGAAGCAGAAAATGCCTCCCGACAAGGCCGAGCAAGCGCTCCAGGTGGCCGAGAAGTGGGCTCCTGTGAGCGCCAAAATTGGGGCTGGGATTATACCTGTCCTGGTGGGCTTCGGGGTCCCTTTTGTCTGGGGCTTGTTTCTATGGCTGATCGGGGCCAAGGCCTTCAAAGGCGGTTTTACTTACATGAAGGCCGTCGAGGCGGTCGGCTTGGCGAACGTGGTGCTGGCACTGGACGCAGTGGTGCGGACGCTGCTGATTCTGTCGACGAACACTTTTTATGCCCAGCCCAGCCTGGCGCTGCTGGTGATCAAGGAATTCGACCCGCAGAACACGATGCATGGCCTGCTGAGCGTGGTCAACGTGATGACCTTCTGGGTCCTGGCCGTCCGGTCTGTCGGGTTAGCCCGGCTGAGCAACATCTCCTTTGGGAAGGCGGCCGCCTGCGTCTTCGGCGTCTGGCTCGCCTACACTGGGTTTTTCATTGGGCTGGGGGCGGGGGTCAAGGCCCTCATGAGCCGCGTGAGCGGTTCGTAATGGCCGGGCCTGACTCGCTCTGTCAACCACGGGACGATGCACGAGCACACAAGTCCGGGCGGAACAACGACCAATAAGCCGGCGTTGCTGGTCCTGGCCGCGGGCATTGGCAACCGTTACGGCGGTTTGAAACAGATTGACCCGGTTGGACCGGGCGGGGAGACCATCATGGATTACGCCGTCTATGATGCGTTGCGGGCGGGTTTCGGCAGGCTGGTTTTCGTCATCCGCCGCGACCTCGAGGCGGCTTTCCGACAGACCATCGGCGCCCGGTTCGAGCCGCGGGTCCCTGTGGACTACGTTTTTCAGGAACTGGACAAGCTGCCGGCGGGCTTTGCTCCGCCGCCAAACCGCCGAAAACCCTGGGGCACCGGCCATGCCATTCTGATGGCTCAGGAGGCCATCCGCGAACCCTTCGGGGTCATCAACGCCGACGATTTCTACGGGCGCCACTCCTTCGAGTTGCTCGCCGGGCATCTGCAATCCGCCAGCCCGGACTATGCCATGGTCGGATTTGTCCTGAGAAATACGCTCTCTGAATTCGGCTCGGTTGCGCGGGGCGTTTGCCGGACCACGCCGGACGGTTTGCTCGAGGAGGTTGTCGAGCTGACCCGCCTCGAGCGCGAGGGCGACGCCGTCAAATACACCGACCCCGCCGGGACGGTCCATCGTCTGACGGGCGCAGAGACGGTTTCTCTCAACATGTGGGGATTCAGCCCGACGATATTCAGCCATCTTCGCCGGGAGTTGGTCTTGTTCCTCGAGGCGCAAGGCCATGACGACCGGGCCGAGTTTTTCATCCCGACAGTGGTGAACACCCTCGTCAACCGGGGCCAGGAACGGCTCAAGGTGTTGCGGACGAAGGACTCATGGTTCGGCATCACGTATCGCGAAGATCGGCCTCGCGTCATGGGAAACATCAGCCGCCTGATCGGACAAGGGGATTACCCGGACAGACTCTGGCGGTGACCAAGAGGTCCCGGGCTAAGAGCGCGTCCGAAAAACTCCAACTCCGAATCTTTGTCGCTCGACGTGAGGAGTCTCTGATTGAATTTGGGGCACAGCGAGGGCCTGTTCGCCTCGGAGGCCATTGATGAGAGACTCCTCACGTCGTCTCCTACAGTCAGGGAATGGGGCCCGTTTCGGCGACTTTGTCACTGGCCCTACCCCCCGGGGTGTCGCCGCCGGCCGGAGCGGCTTTGCGCAGTTCTTCCACGAACACAGCCAGCGGCTTGTCATCGGCTCTATGGGCGCGACAACCGATGGCGATGCACAGCGGTTCAGGAGGGGCGGATAGCGTCTTCAATCGGACGCGCTCCGGCACGAGACGCGCCGTTCGTGTGGTGACGATGGCTACTCCCAGCCCCGATTCCACGGCGGCCATGAGGCTGTCCACACCGTCATATTCGCCCGCGATTCCTGGCCGCAGCCGGTGGCCGCGCAGCCAGCCGGTGATGATGTCCCAATACTCGGGGTAGTCGCGCTGGCAAAAGACGAGCAAGGGTTCACGGGCGACTTGAGCGGGCGTCACCCGCGACCGCCGGGCGAGCGGATGATTCCGGTTCACCGCAAGCTGCCAAGGCGTGCGCACCAGCGGCGTCCATTTCAATCCTGGCGTTTCGCGCGGTTGCCCGACGCTGAGGGCGACATCGAGTTTGTCGCTTTCCAGTCCTGCCAGCATTTCCGCGGTCGAAAGGTCGAACAACTCCACGCGGGCGTTGGGGTGCGTCTGGGTGAAATTCTCCACGGCGGCGGACAACAGGCCGGCGGCGAGCGAGGGCGCGTAACCGACGCGCAGGCGCAGTCCGCGCCCGGCGAGGCGCACTCGTGCGAGCACCTCTTCGGCGTGCTGGACAAGCTCGCGGGCCTCGCGGAGCAGCGCTTCGCCAACGGGCGTGAGCCGGATCGAATGGGCCTGGCGTTCCAGCAGGCACTGGCCGATCTCCTCTTCCAGCACTTTGATCTGTCGGCTCAAGGCGGGCTGCGTCAGGAAAATCCTTTTCGCGGCGCGGCTGATATTGCCTTCCTCGGCCACCGCCACGAAGTAACGCAGTTGTCGCAGTTCCATGCCGGGCAGCATAACCAAAAGGCAGTCTCAGGCCAATAACTCCGCATTGGCTGCCCGCACCAAACGGGGCCAAGGTGTGGGCATGAAAACGACAGCGACCGGACTGAACATCCGGCGAGCAGATGAACGCGGCCATGCCGACCACGGCTGGCTCAAATCGAATCACACCTTTTCCTTCGCGGACTATTACGATCCGGCGCACCTGGGCTTTCGCTCGCTGCGCGTCATCAACGACGACCGCGTTGCTCCGGGGCAGGGCTTCGGCACGCATCCGCATCGCGACATGGAGATCTTCAGTTACGTGCTGGAGGGAACGCTGGAGCACCAGGACAGCATGGGCAACGGGCGGCAACTCAAGCCGGGCCAGATTCAGCTTATGAGCGCGGGCCGGGGCATCACGCACAGCGAGTTCAATCCTTCCCCCGGCCATCCGCTGCATTTCCTCCAAATCTGGATTCAGCCGCAGGAACGCGCCCTCACGCCGAGCTACACCGAATGGCATCCGAAACCCGAACAGGCCGACGCAGCCAAGGTGCTGGTCATCTCGCCGGACGGCCGCGACGGCTCGGCGACGATTCATCAAGACGCGGACATCTATCGCATCCGGCTCAAGCCCGGACAGACGGTGACGCACAAACTCAGACCAGGCCGAGGCGCATGGGTACACGTGGCTGAGGGTGCGCTGGTCCTCAACGGCGTCGGGTTGGCGACCGGCGACGGCGCGAGCACTGAAGAACCCGGAATGCTCACGCTCACCGCCACTGAGCGCACCGAGGCGATTCTTTTCGATCTCAAATAACACAACCACTAAACAGATCATGCCCAAACTCCTTGTTCTCTACTACTCCACGTATGGCCACGTCGAAACGCTGGCCAAGGCTGTCGCCGAAGGCGCACGTTCGGTTGCGGGCGTCGAGGTCACTCTCAAGCGCGTGCCCGAAACCATGCCGCCCGACGTGGCCAAGCAATATGGCGTGAAGCTCGACCAAGTCGCGCCCGTCGCCTCGCCCAAGGAACTGGGCGATTACGACGCCATCATTTTTGGCACGCCCACCCGGTTCGGCAACATGGCGGCGCAGATGCGGAACTTCCTGGACCAGACCGGCGGACTCTGGGTCAAGGGCGGGCTGGTCGGCAAAGTGGGCAGTGTCTTTGCCAGCACCGGCACGGGTGGCGGCAACGAGAGCACCATTATCAGCTTCGTGACCACGCTGATGCACTACGGCATGGTTTACGTCGGACTGCCTTACGCCTGCCCGGAACTGGCCGACATTAGCGAAGTGAAGGGCGGCTCGCCGTGGGGTGCGGCGACCATCGCCGGGGCGGACGGGTCACGCCAACCGAGCGTCAAGGAACTGGCCCAGGCCCGCTTCCAAGGCAAACACGTCGCCACCATCGCCGCGAAGCTGCGCGGCTGATTCAGGAGGTTGGCCTGCCTGGGGAAGTTGGTCGGTTGAAAGGTCCCGGGTCTGTGGCCCACGCTCAAGCGTGCGCCGCCTGCACCTTCGCTTTGAAGAACCGGACCAAGGCAATGACCCCGCCCGCCAGCGCCATGAGCCAGCCCGCCGGATACGGCAGAATCAGGAGTCCCCACCACATCGAATGGCCGCTCTTGCCGCCAATGCCTCCGACGGCGCTCAACGCGAACATAGCGCCCACGCCAACGGCTATGAGGATGAAAGCCCAAACCCAGTAAAGAAGCGTCCGGCGCTCTTTCCTGCCGAGGAACATGCCCAGCACGACCATGCCGCTGCCGGACAGGATGAGCGGTGATCCTTCCAGCGGGTTGAGGGTTCCGAGCATCATGGCGAGGCCGCCGACCGTTAAGAGAATCCGGGACCAGAGCCTACGCGAGTTCATATTGTCGTCCTTATTTCTTCGAGCCGTCTTTGGAGACGGCGATTCCGGTTATCGAACTTCTTAGCGAACTTTCTCCGGTTCAGGGGCCGCTTCAATTTTGAAGGCATAGGCCATGCTGACCGGGCGGCGCGCCTGGTCCTGCAATGCGGCCGGAATCTGGATGACCAAAGCGGCGCCACTGGCCTGGCTCCACGCAAGCGGCTCATCTATTCCCAGCAAGCTTATGCTGGAACCCGCCTTGGCGCGGACCGACTTCAATGTGAGGGTTTGGCCGGGCCATTGCAGAGCTATAGCATAAACAAAGCGATTGTCCTTGGTCCGGGTAAACCGGACGGCTCCGCCCTCTTTCCACAGGCCGTCCGGGCGCGGCCGGGTGTTGTAGATCGCCTCACCATTGACGCGGAGCCAGGCGCCGGTGTTCTTCGAGCGCTTCGACCGCTTTGGGATGGAATTTGCCGCGCGCGTCCGGGCCGATGCCCACCATGAAGTTGCCGCCTTTGGCGACCACGTCCACCAGGTTCGTGACAATCCAAGGCGCTCCCTTGTATTTCGTCGCGTCGGGCTGGTAACTCCACATGCCGCCTAATTGGTAAATCACCATCCAGGGCATGGTCGTGTTTTCTTTTGAACCGGGCACGAACCCCTCCGGCGTGTAGTAATCGCCATAGTTGCCGATGCCCCGGGCGCGGAACATGACCTCCGGTTGCAGTTTGCGGAGTCGCTTCATCGTCTCCCGGAGTTGCGGCCAGACCGACGGCCCAAGCCATTGGTCGAGGCAAACCATGTTGATTTTGCCGTAGCGGGTCAGCAACTCGGTCAATTGCGCCCGGTGCCGGGCCATCATCCGTTCCACCTCCGCCGGGGTCGGTTTGGGCGCAACCAAGGGGTTCTTGATTTGCCGGTCCTCCCCGGGGCGAGCGCCGAATGCTGCCGGTTCATCCACCTGGACGGGGTCAAGGGCGTATGGCCGGAAGTCGGCATCATACCAGTCGGGATGGGAGAAATAGAGGTCAATCCGGATGCCATGCCGATGAGCGGCGTCGCACAATTCTTTTACGATGTCGCGCTTGAAAGGGCTCTCCATGATGCTATAGGCGAGATCGCAGTCCTCGAGGCCGGGGCCGCCGGGAGCGGTCCAGTTCACGCGGCGTCTGACCCGGGTTTGGGTGTCGAACATGGAGAATCCGTCGTGGTGCTTGGTGGTAAAGGCAAACACCTTGAGCCCCGCCCGCTGGAAAAGGTCCATCCACTCATCGGCGTTGAAGTTGGTCGGGTTGAAGCTCCGGTAGAGTTGCTGATAGGCCTGCCGTTTCTCGTGGGAGTAATTGAGCAAAGGCCAGGACTCGGCGGTTTCCCACAGGGAATACACGCCCCAATGAAGGCGCACGCCGAACTTCATGTCCCGGAAGGCCTCGCGGGCGGATTCGGGGGCCTGATGATAATCCGGGTCGGGGAGGTCTTCGACGTAATCCTTGACGCGCTGGTAATGAGAATCGCTGGCGGGCAGCTTGACGAAGTCATTGGAGCCGTCCGGGGACTGGTCAGCGGCGGCAAAGGCCTTCTGACCGGCCATCAACAGCGCCGCCACCGTGGCGTGGGCCAGGAATATTCTGCAGGTCATAATTTCAGGGGAGTATAAGTCCTGTTGCGCTGCTTGGCGACCATCATTTTGCGACGATGAAACCGAACGATCATCGGCCGCTGGTCTCGGAGTTTACCGTGCTAGCGGCGGACGGCAATTTCGCGACGGCGCGGATTCAGCCGGATTGCACCTGTGTGGTCGAGAATGGCCGCCGGGTCCAGGTTGGCGAGGGCGAGGCGGCTACGCGCGCGGGGCCTGGAAACTCCCCGCGGATTGGATGCGGGTAAAAACCGTCCACGTTGCGGCGACCATGGCCCCGGTGAGCGGGCCTGGCACCGCCCAGGCGTTGCGGGCGGCGCTGGCGGGGCCAGGACCAGTCACCTTCGCTTGCGATGGCCCCTTCACCCTGACCAACACCACGCGACTTTACTTCGATCTCACCGCCTTTCGGCAGGCTCCTCGGCTCTATCGCCTGGTCCCAGGCCCATGACGCCATCCTTGGATCTGTTTCGGCTCGATTTCGAGACGCTCGGCCCGGCCATCTGGTCGAGCGGAGTGAACGCGCATCTGAGTTTAGACCAAGGGCTTCCTGTGTATCAGCCCATTCGAGGATTGTGGCAAACAGCCCTCCGGTCATGCCGATGTTTCCTCCGCCCCCCTTGTTCATTCCGTACGGCGGGTTTCCCCCAGTACCGGCTGGAGGCCAGCCTCGTCACCCGGTACCCTTCCGTAACCCGTTCGGGCTTCGTTTGACGCAGGACCTGTCCCGATTCGGAATCGGGGTTTCTGGCCATTTCATATCCAGGCGTCTGGAACCGCGGCTACACCCACAGACCCTTGGCTCAGCGCGGCTTATCATGCCCGCGCCTGCAATCGCTGCCACGGCCTAATCCGCCAGCCTGACGAACTCCGCCCAGCTTGGCTTTCTCAGCTTACGCTGGCCGGCCCCTTTGCCCTTGGGGAAATCCCGCGGTTCCGGTCAGAAGGCGATTGAAGGCCCCCTGGGGATTGACGGATCTACCGCTGTTTGTTGCTTGATGAGCATCTGACTGCCGGGTAGATTGTGACGGAATTTGAGTTGCGGATTGCGGAGCGGCTGACGCAAGGTGTTGGTGATAAGCGATTTGCAGGCTTGATGAACCTTAAAATACTCCTGGACAAGCTGGGGTATAGCGACTCGCCCAACTATCTGAAGCGGGGCGGCAAGGCGTTTCAATCCGCCCCCGATTACGGCCACATTTTCCGTCACGCAGCCGATGGCCCGTGCCAGTTGCGAGGCGTTTACACCCTCCGTCCTCCCCGTGACAACGGCGAAAGGATTGTTCCGATCGTTTACGTTTGTGAGGCCAATGGGGAGCAAGCAGCAGAAAAGCTTCACCGTCTGGTCTGGAATCAGGACGTTGTCCCTTTCATCCTGGTATTCACGCCTACAGGCGTGAGGGTTCACTCGGGGTTCCGCTACAAAGCAGGTGCACGCGGAGAAGCCTCGGGCGTGCTTCGTCAACTCACGTCCTTTAACCAAATTGAGGCGATCATCGATTTATTCGAAGCTGCATTGATTGACGGCGGCAATATTTGGAGACGATGGGGCGACAAGGTCACGCCAGAACACAGGGTGTATTGGAAGCTCCTTGACGATCTGCGGAAGTTGGACGCGTGGCTCAGAGATAATGGTTTGCCTGACAGGGAGGTCCGGCACGCCCTGATCGGGAAATACGTATATTTGCATTACCTGCGCGATCGGGAAATTCTCTCCCCACGCAAATTCGCTTCGTGGAACATCGATCCGGGAACGGTCTTTGGACCGGCTGCCACGCGGTCCGGCTTGGATGACATTGTCCAACGCCTCGACGGCTGGATCAATGGCCGCGTCTTTCCCCTGCCGCTACGGGGTCCGCGAGCACCCAGCGAGGAACACATCAGACGCGTTGCTGCCACTTTTGCAGGAGAGGAGCCCATCGGGGACGCGTCATGGCAACTTCACCTTGCTTTTAAGGCTTACGATTTCTCCTATATTCCCATCGAAACGCTTTCGATGATCTACGAGCAGTTCCTCCACATGCCTGAGAAAGCTGAAGAGGTTGATGGGGACGACGAGGAGGAGGACGACGAGCAGACGAAAGGGCGAAAAGCGGGCGCCTACTACACGCCCATCCCGGTGGTTAACCTCATGCTCGCCGAATTGGACGAACGGCGCCCCCTCCGACGCGGCATGAAGGTCTTTGACCCGGCCTGTGGCTCCGGGGCCTTCCTCGTGCAATGCTACCGCCGGCTTATTGAGCGGGAGCTCCTGCCAAAACCGACGAAACCCACTCCCGACCAAGTCAAGAGTTTGCTCGAATCCAGCATTTTCGGTGCAGATTACGATCCCGATGCATGCAGCGTCACTGAGCTCAGCCTCGTGCTGACTCTCCTGGATTACGTCGAGCCTCCCGACCTGGAGGGGTGGCGCACACCCGGGATTCAAACTGCCTTTTCTGCGGGGCAAGAACATTTTCCGAGTAGATTTCTTCCGAAGCAAACGGGGGCTACTCAGGGCAGCTTGCCGGCGGCGATTTGAATGGGTGGTTGGCAATCCGCCTTGGAAGCGACTCGATCCAAAGGAGCTCGAGCGGCAGGACGAGGCCGCCTGGCAATGGATGCGGAAGAACTCGGAGAGGCGGCCAGTGGGCGGCAACCAACTTGCACAGGCCTTCGCGTGGGAATGTCGCAGATATGTTCGCTCCAACGGTTGCTGTGCGCTGCTCATACCGGCCATGTCCCTTTTCGAGGAGCCGTCAAGAAGGTTCCGGGCGGAGTTCTTCAGGGTGCACCGCGTTCATACGGTTGCGAACTTTTCAAACCTGGCGGAGGTGCTGTTCGCAGGCCGGTCTCGCGTCCCGGCCGCAGCGCTGTTTTTTGCGCCCCGGCCGGAGGCGGAGAGCCCAGATCAGGATGAATTCGTCACTGCGTTTTCACCTTTGGTGGCGAATCAGGAGCCTACCCGTCCGACACGGGCAGGAAAGCGAAATGAATCGTGGAGTCTGGTCATAAACGCGAGTGAAGTGCGAGAAATCCCGACCACGGAGCCCCTGGGCGGGAGCGGATTGCCTTGGAAGCTGGCAACTTGGGGTTCCGCGTGGGATTCGCGCTTGTTGGCGAGACTCTCCCGTCGGTGGCCGACTTTGGAGAGCCTTGAGGCCGGGTGGGATTCCAAAGAGAAGCGTTTCGTTGCTGCCCGCGAAGACCAGTTGTTTGGTGTAAGCGAGGGGCTTCAACTGCGGGAGGGTGCTTCCCAAGAGGAAGCGGTTGAAGCTGTTGAGGAAGTCAGCGGGAAGAAGACCCTTAACGTGAAGGCGCTCAAAGGCTCCGAGACATCTTCTCGTTTCCAAAAAAGGCCCTTAAACTGTTGTCCGTTGACTGTAAACATTATGCGCGAAAGGGCCGTGCCGGCCTGCCGTTGGCGGTCTGTCGGCCTCCCCATGTTGTCGTCAGCGCCGCCCGCAATTTCGCAGTTTATACCGAGGAGTATCTCGTTGTGCCGGCACGCCAGATAGGCATTGCGAGCCCGACAGACGACAGATCGCTGCTGAAGGCGCTCAGCCTCTTCCTAAGTTCGGATTTCATGTTCTATCATCAGTTTCTCACATCGTCACAATTCGGCGTCCAGCGCGCGCGTGCGACCTTGAATTCCTTGCGACAGATGCCGGTGCCTCTGGCAACGGCGGACCGGGGGGAGTTGGCACGTTGGGTGGAGCTGCACGCCAAACTTGCGAAGACCAAACCACGAATGATGAAGGAGGAAGGCGATCGTGAGCACCAGCCTGATCTGTTCGAGAACGCCGACCCGCAGCGGAAACAACTGCTGACTCAATTAAACGAACTCGTGGCCGAGGCGCTTGGCCTTGATGAGCGCGAGCGCGCGCTGGTGCATGATCTCGTGCATGTCCAGTTGGCACTGAACGATGGTAAGCTGGGAAAGGAAGCCATGGCCGACGCTAAGGCGGCGTAAATAAATAAAGGTATCAAGTTGGTTCACCCGTGAGGCTCGATGGTATAGTTCCACTCACCATGGAACTTGTTAGGCTTTAGGTTCACTTGCTTCATCTGCTCGCGTGAGACTTTTCTACCCGTCGGATACTTTCGACGATCCAGCCGGCAGGTCACCGTCAATCCTTTGGCCGTCGTTGTGCTGGCAATCAGGTTCACGACCGTCTGGTAATCTCGCAACGGTTCACCGCGCCAGTTGGACGAAATGAACGAAAAGAGTCGGTGTTCGATCTTGTTCCACTTGCTGGTGCCGGGCGGAAAGTGGCAGATGGAAAGGCACAGCCCACTTTTGTCGGCAAAGCCCTGCAACTCGAGTTTCCAGAGTCGCAGCCGCCACCCATTGCTGCCTCCGCCATCGGCGGTGATCCACAGCGTCCGGACCGCAGGATAAAGTCTTCGCCCTTCAAAGCGCCACCACCCACGAATCGAGGCCACCGCAAAGGCCCCCGTGTCATGGTCGGTGCCCACGTTTACGAATCCGCTGTTGCGCCCCAAGTCATAGATGCCGTAGGGATAGGCGCGAGGCACCTCGGGACCCGGGAAGTCGTGCCCCTTGACCCGTTGCGGTTGTTTCGCCACACGCCATTGTTGGCCGCTATTGGCGTAGTTGCCCACCAGTTCCTTCTTCTTGGTGTCCACCGAAATGACCGGCTCCCCCGCCGCCAAGGCCCGCTTCACGCACCGGTTGATATGCCGAAATTGGGCGTCGCGGTCCGGGTGGTCCTCCCCTTCCTCCAGCTTCCGATTGCTCTGCAAACTGTAGTCCTGCTCGTGCAGCAGTTGGGCCACCCGCATGTGGCTCACCGGATGAGCTTGCTGGCTTAACTCCTCGGCCAGGGTCCGAGTGCTCTTGCAGACCCAGCGCAAGGGAGATTCCGGATCGCCGCGAGTTCCGCCCTCAATCAAATCGTCCAGCGCCGCCACCAGCCCGGAATCCAACACCGTGAGGTTCTTGCGTCCGGCGCCCGGGCGCCGGATGCGCTCCGCCAGCGAGGAGTCGCCCCGCTCGATTTCGCCAATACCCTTGAGGATGGCTTTGCGGGACAAGCCACAAGCCCGGTGAACCACGCAGACACCGCCATAACCCATCTGCATAGCTTCATTGGCGGCGGTAAGGCGCCGGGTCCGCTCATTTAGGAGTGGCCAAATGGCCCTGAACTTCTGCGTCAGCGCGGCAATAGCACTCATGTGCAGCTATCATACCACGATTCTCAGAAGTTGATACCTTTATTTATTTACGCCGCCTAACCACGACGAACTGGAGGCCTATGGGCGTCGCTTGCAGCGCGAACTGGACGATTTCATCGGCGGAGACGTGGACCGCCGTCACGCAGTTGCCATTGAGCATGACAAGCTATCAGGTATGGTCGAGGTGAACCTGACCAAGGATGCTCAGGCGACACGGAAAGTTTGCGTGCTTTCAGCGAGTCGCGTAACGGCGAGCGTGTTGGAGCAGACTCGGCGGCGGCTGCGGCGGGAGCGAGCACAGTGGGTTTACTTCGACCGCAACCTCCGCGTTTACGAAGGCCGGCGCACCTATATCATGAAACCGATGCATCGTTTTCATTGGACGGAAAGCCGAGCCATCGCGGACGCCAGCGAAATCATCGCGGAAACACTCGCCGCCCGGGCGGTGCGAGACTGAATGCGCTCCCGGTCATCCCAACCCCCAGCAAGTTCGGCAAACGCGGACGCGTTCCGCCAATTGTTCGTGGAGCGGGTTCACGTGCTGCTGCAGCTCGGGTACAGCAGAATGCGCCCGGCCGATTTCTCCACCACGAGGGAGCCGGACATTTCGGGCGACATTCGGCGTTGCATCAGGGAATTTCTCGATGATGGGCCGCTGGAGCCGTGGATGAAGTACTTCACACCGCTCAACGAGGATCCGGTGGATGAGGACCCCCGAGCGTTCAAACAGAGCAGAAGAACGGGGAGGACCGCCGGTTGCTCGACTTGCATTTGGAGTGTTCCGAGCGCTGCCCCAGGACGCGCTTTGCTTTCGAAGCCAAGCGCCTCAATCGTACCGGAGCCGCGGCTGTCTATCTCGGCGATGACGGTTTAGGGAGGTTTGTCGCAGGCCATTACGGCAGGGGCGATTTTGCGGCCGGAATGTTGGGCTTCGTCCAGACGGGCGAGCCAGACAAGTGGGCCGCCGTGATTGAAGCCAAGCTCAGATTCGAATCCCGAAAGTATTCCGTTTCCCATGGGAGCCGCTGGGAGCGGGTTTCGATAGTGAAAGGCCCCGAACACACTTATCGGTCGAACCACAATCGAGCTGCGCTCGGAGTTCCCATAACCATTTACCACACGCTGCTGCTGTTCCACTGAGAACGGGAAGATTCAGCTTTCCAACCCCTCAGCGGGACCGACTCCTCTGATAGAAGGGCCTTGAGCGGCCCCGGTTGGATTGATAGGGTGGGGACGCAATGAGCCGACGTTTCATCTTACTCGTGGCTGGCGCCGCATTGTGCCAATGGTTTTTCACCCCCATCCTGCCGGCTGGCGCGGCCTCCTCGGGCCCGGCCATGATTGTCTCCCCGCGCGAGGCGTCGTGGATGGAGCAATTGGCCGCGCGCGAGGTGCGGCGCTACATTTACCTGCGCACCGGCCAGCGGCTGGCCATTGTCTCGGAGGCCGAAAGGTCTCCAGGGAAAGGGCGAGGCGATTCTGGTTGCGCGCAAAGGCCGGGCGGCGCTCAAAGGCTTTGTGGCCGAGGCATCGCTGGCGGCCGCACTCGAGGACCTGGCCCCGCAGAGTTATTGTCTGAAGACGCTCGCCCCGGGGCAGCCGCCGGGCGCCGGGCGCGCGCGGCTGCTGGTCGTCGGCGGCGACGACGCGGGCACGCTCTATGCCGCGTATCGTTTTGCGGAACGGCTCGGGGTGCGATTCTATTTGCACGGGGACGTCATCCCCGACGAGCGGGCGCCGTGGAAAATGCCGGCGCTGGACGAGCGGGCGGCGCCGCTCTTCGCCCTGCGCGGCATCCAGCCGTTCCACGATTTTCCCGAAGGACCCGGACTGGTGGAACCGGGATGATTACCTGGCCATCATCGGGCAGTTGCCCAAGCTGCGGATGAATTTTCTGGGTTTGCACACCTACCCCGAGGAACGTCCGAACGCGGAGCCGACCGTCTGGATCGGGCTGCCGGGGGACGTCGGCCAGGGGGGCAAGGTGAAATTCAGCTACCCGTCCAGTTATCACAACAGCCTGCGCGGGAATTGGGGTTATGCGCCAGAAGACCGGGCGACTATGTGTTCGGCAGCGCGGCGTTGTTCGAGCGGGATGCCTTCGGCGCGGACGTGATGGGGGCCTGGATTCCCGCGCCGACCGCCGCCGAGGCGAACAACGAAGTCTTCGATCGGACAGCGCGCGATGTTGCGCGAGGCCTTCGGATTCGCCCGGAAACTGGGCGTCAAGACGTGCGTGGGGACGGAAACGCCGCTCATCGTCCCCAAGCTGGTCCAGGAACGCATCAAGGCCCAGGGCCGGAACCCGGCCGATGCGGCAGTGGCGCAGGAGCTTTACGAGGGCATCTTCCAGCGGGCGGCCCAGGCTTATCCGCTGGATTATTACTGGTTCTGGACGCCGGAAGGCTGGACGTGGTCCAACGTGAAGGAGGAGCAAATCGCCGAGACGACCCGGGATTTTGCGGCGGCGATTGCGGCCCATAAGAAAGTGGGACGCGCCCTTCGGCCTGGCGACCTGCGGGTGGGTGCTGGGGCCGCAGCAGGACCGGGCGATGTTCGACAGGGTGCTGCCCAAAGAGATAGCGGTGAGCTGCATCAACCGTGAGGTGGGTTACACGCCGGTGGACGCCGGGTTTGCGGAGGTCAAAGGGCGAGTCGAAGTGGGCCATCCCGTGGCTGGAGGACGACCCGGCGCTGACCTCCCCGCAGTTGTGGGCGGGCCGCATGCGGCGGGATGCGGCGGATGCCTTGCGCTACGGCTGTGACGGCCTGATGGGCATCCACTGGCGCACGCGCGTGCTGGGCCCGAACATCAGCGCCCTGGCCCAGGCGGCCTGGGACCAAAGCCCCTGGCTAGGCTCCTACAAGCCGCCCATTTCCCCTGCCCAGGGGCGGCGGGTGGCCGGCGCGCAAGGCGGCGCGGTGGCCTCCTTCCCCAATAATCCGATTGCGGGCACAGCCGACGCGCCGCTCTACCAGACAGTCCGCTACAATCTCTCTGCTTATCATCTTCCCGTGAGTAACGGGCTGTGCAAGGTGACCTTGAAGTTTTGCGAGCCGCATTACGAGGCGGCGGGCAAGCGGGCGTTCGACGTGAAGCTGCAAGGCAGGATGGTCATTACGAACCTGGACATCTTTGCCAAAGTCGGCAAGAACCGCGCGCTGGATTACACGTTCAACGATGTGGCCGTCACTAACGGCTGGCTGGACATTGATTTCGTGCCCCGCATCGAGTTTCCCAGCATCGCCGCCCTGGCAGTGGAGGGAAATGGGTTCGCCACGCGGATTAATTGCGGAGGCCCTGCCTTCGGCGACTACGCAGCCGACGTGGCCGTCCCCGCGCCGCAGCCCGTTTTGCCCTCCACCAAGGACTTCTACGAGGATTGGGCCCTGCACCAGTTCGGTCCCGGGGCGGCCGCGGCGGCGGCGTCCATCTTCCAGCGAATCGATGGCAACCTGCCCAAACCGTCCACCTGGACAGATGGTCCGGGCGGGATCAGGCCCGACGCGCGTCCCTGGGAGCAGGTGCGGAAGGAGTATGCCTTTGTAGAGGAGTTTGCGGCCTTGCGCCCGCAGGTCAAAGGCGCCGGCAACCTCGAACGGTTCGATTACTGGCTGAGCACCTTCCGCTACTTCCGCGCCATAGGGGAGATGAACTGCGCCTGGGCGGAGTACAACCGGGCGTTCGACAAGCTCAAGCAGGAGAAAGACCCGGCGGCGCAGAAGCAATTGGCCCGCCAGCAGGCGCTTCCTGCCCGCCAGAAGCTCGTTCGGTTGGTGGGCGTGATTTATGAGAACTTGCTCGCCACCGTTTCGACCCCGGGCGAACTGGGGACCGTGGCGAATTGGAATCAACATAATCTGCCGGGCCTGCTGCCGGGCCTGGGGAGGAGCTTGGCCCGGATGCTTGGGGAGCCGTTGCCGGCGGAGGCCCAACCTGGGGCGCAGTATCAAGGCCCGATGCGCATCATCGTGCCGGCGCTCCGCACCAGCCTGGCGGCAAATGAGGCCCTGAAACTCAAGGTCATTATCCTGTCCAAAGACCCGCCGCGCCAGGCCGCGCTCTACTGGCGCAAGCTGGGTGAAGGGCGCTTCGCGCAGGTTGCGCTGCAACATGTGGGGCGTGGAGTTTATTCCGTGGAACTGCCCGCTGCCGTGGGCGATGATTTTGAGTATTATCTCCAGGCAGAGCTGGGCCAGGGCCAACCGGTCCGTTTCCCGGCCACGGCGCCGACGCTCAATCAGACCGTGGTGGTGACCCTATAAACGTCATTTTATCCACCGCAAAGAACGCATTGCTTCTCTGCGATCTTTGCGTTCTCTGCGGTTAAACTGCCTTTCCGGGGGTCACGGCGGTCCATGTGATGGTTGCCAACGGGAATGGAAACTGAGACTCTGTGGCCGTTATGAATTCACGAGAACGTCTTGGTTAGGAGCCTGCTCCTCGGACTCATTGCCGGCGGCCCCTGGTTGCGGGCGGCGTCGGCGGGAGCGGTTTCACCGCCTCTGGCCTACGGGCCGACACCGACCGAGCGGCAGATGCGTTGGCACGAGATGGAGTTTTACGGTTTCCTGCATTTCACCGTGAACACGTTCACGGACAAGGAATGGGGCGAGGGCGACGAAGACGAGAAGGTGTTCAACCCCACCGCCTTCGACGCGGACCAGATAGCGGCGACTGCCAGGGACGCCGGGATGAAGGGCCTGATTCTCACGGCCAAGCATCACGACGGCTTTTGCCTCTGGCCGAGCCGCTACACGGAGCACTCGGTCAAGAACAGCCCCTGGCGCGGCGGCCAGGGGGACGTGGTCAAGGAGATTTCCCGGGCCTGCCAGCGGCATGGGCTCAAGTTCGGCGTCTATCTTTCCCCCTGGGACCGCAATCACAAGGACTACGCCCGGCCGGAGTATCTTACCTATTACCGCAATCAACTGCGCGAGTTGCTGACCAATTACGGCGACATCTTCACCGTCTGGTTCGACGGCGCCAACGGCGGAAGCGGCTACTACGGCGGGGCCCGCGAAACCCGCCGCATCAACAACCGCACCTATTACGATTGGGAAAACACCCGGAAGCTGGTTCGCGACCTGATGCCCGGGGCCGTGATGTTCAGCGACGCCGGGCCGGACTTCCGCTGGGTCGGCAACGAGAATGGCATTGCGGGCGACCCGTGCTGGGCAACCTTGAACGCGGCGGGCCGTTATGCCGGCGGCTCGAGCGAGGGCCTGAATTCCGGCGAGCGCCCCGGCACCGACTGGATTCCGGCTGAGTGCAACGTCTCGATCCGTCCCGGCTGGTTCTATCATGCCAGTGAGGACGCGCGGGTAAAGACGCCCGGAAGGCTGCTCGACATTTACTACAAGTCCGTGGGCCGGGGCGCTTGTCTGAACCTGAATGTCCCGCCCGATCGCCGAGGACAGCTCCACGAAAACGACCGCCAATCGTTGCGCGAGTTCCGGCGCATCCTCGACGCTACGTTCGCGACGAACCTGGCCCAAGGCGCCGAGTTGAGGGCCAGCAATACTCGCGGCGGCGCCAAGGAGTTTGCCCCTGAAAACGCGCTGGCTGGCAAAGGCGAGGCCTACTGGGCCACCGACGACGCCGTCCGCGCGCCGGAGCTAGTGCTGGATTTGCGCCGGCCTGTCACGTTCAACGTGGTCAGTCTCGGGGAGTACTTGCCGCTGGGCCAGCGCATCGAGGCCTTTGCCCTGGACCAGTGGCAGGATGGCCAGTGGGTGGAGTTCGCCAAAGGCTCGAGCATCGGCCATCGAACGGTTGATTCGGGGCGGCTTTATCACCACGGACAAGGTCCGGCTGCGCATCACCCAATGCCCGGTTTGCCCGGCGCTGGCGTCGGTCGGGCTGTTCGCGGAACCGCGGTAGTCGTGCCAGACACGATTCCCAAGGGGCGAGTGTCGAGTGTCGAGTGTCGAGGTTCGGCACTTCGTTCCCTCGCCACTCGCCCCTCGGCCCTTGCGGTTTGAGGCGCCGGTGCGTAAAGTTGGCGCGTGAGCACAAAAGCCCAGATGATTTTGGAGCAAATCCGGGCGCTATCGCCGGAAGATCGGGAACAGGTGGTTGATGAAGCCGTCCGCTTGCGCGACGGGGTTCGGGAATGGGAACGGCAGAAGGCAAAGCTTCGCGATATGCAGTCCAGGCACGCGGGGCGGGGGTTGTCGAACCGTCTGCTGGAAGAACGAGCCAGGGAGCGAGCAAATGGCTGAGGTTTTCGTCCTCGACACATCAGCCTGGATTGCGCTCGACGAAAAAGGAGCCAGGCGTCGAGCAGGTCGAATCTCTTCTGGCGGATGCATGGCTCGGCAACGCGCAAATTGGCGCCAGTTTCGTAACACTGACAGAACTTGAATACATTCGTACCCAGGAGCGCGACGCGCAGCAAGCGGCAGAACTGTTGGCATTCGCAAGGTCGCAACCCGTAACCTGGCACCATTCCGATGACGCCCTTTGCAGTGCGGCGGACAGCCCTGCATCCGCGGCAAGAGGATGCGCGTCACCGACATCCTTGACCTCTTAAGCCACCGCGCGAGCCACGAGGAGATTTTGGCGGATTATTCTTTTCTTGAACCCGAAGACATCCTGGCGGCCATCGCCTACGCTTCGCGGTTGACGGATCACGTCGTGCTGACGAGTGCGTGATCCCTCCAAAACGGTCCTTTCGGCGCTTGTCGTGCGTGGGGTTGCGTGCTAAGGTCCACCCATGAATGTCAATGACGAGATTCTGAACTTTCTGGTCCAGCATACTCCAGCGCAAGCGTCGGCGGACTTTAAGGTGTCAGACGGGGCTCGCCAACGAGTGTGGGCGTTGATCACCCAGGAAAAGGAATCTGGCCTGCTTCCCCAAGAAAAGGCTTTATGGTGATTGTTCGTTTTGCGACAGTAGAAATGCGCCGGCGCGCGTTGGGGTACTTGCTCGGGCGCTTCTCGGGCAGGAGTTGGGCGACCGGCGAGGTTTTGGTGCCGGAGCCGGCGCTGCAGCATTTGGCGGCCGAAGGCATCGTGTTTTCCGTAGAAGGCGCTGGCACGTATGATCGTATCCTGCGCCTGAATGAAAGGGCCAATGCTTCAGCAGCGATGGGGGAGCCTGCCGCCACGGCATGAGCGTTCGCCGTTGATATGAAATTCTCCTCCTGATGGGTGCGCCACCGCCTCCCCATCTCCAGCTACGCCCCAAACCTCACGCAATCATCTCGGCGGCTTTGTGCCGAGTGCCCCTATCCAGCGTCGCCAACTTCATGGCGTGCGATGCGGCAAGATCGGCAAGGTAAGGCGGCGTAAATAAATAAAGGTATCAAGTTGGTTCACCCGTGAGGCTCGATGGTATAGTTCCACTCACCATGGAACTTGTTAGGCTTTAGGTTCACTTGCTTCATCTGCTCGCGTGAGACTTTTCTACCCGTCGGATACTTTCGACGATCCAGCCGGCAGGTCACCGTCAATCCTTTGGCCGTCGTTGTGCTGGCAATCAGGTTCACGACCGTCTGGTAATCTCGCAACGGTTCACCGCGCCAGTTGGACGAAATGAACGAAAAGAGTCGGTGTTCGATCTTGTTCCACTTGCTGGTGCCGGGCGGAAAGTGGCAGATGGAAAGGCACAGCCCACTTTCGTCGGCAAAGCCCTGCAACTCGAGTTTCCAGAGTCGCAGCCGCCACCCATTGCTGCCTCCGCCATCGGCGGTGATCCACAGCGTCCGGACCGCAGGATAAAGTCTTCGCCCTTCAAAGCGCCACCACCCACGAATCGAGGCCACCGCAAAGGCCCCCGTGTCATGGTCGGTGCCCACGTTTACGAATCCGCTGTTGCGCCCCAAGTCATAGATGCCGTAGGGATAGGCGCGAGGCACCTCGGGACCCGGGAAGTCGTGCCCCTTGACCCGTTGCGGTTGTTTCGCCACACGCCATTGTTGGCCGCTATTGGCGTAGTTGCCCACCAGTTCCTTCTTCTTGGTGTCCACCGAAATGACCGGCTCCCCCGCCGCCAAGGCCCGCTTCACGCACCGGTTGATATGCCGAAATTGGGCGTTGCGGTCCGGGTGGTCCTCCCCTTCCTCCAGCTTCCGATTGCTCTGCAAACTGTAGTCCTGCTCGTGCAGCAGTTGGGCCACCCGCATGTGGCTCACCGGATGAGCTTGCTGGCTTAACTCCTCGGCCAGGGTCCGAGTGCTCTTGCAGACCCAGCGCAAGGGAGATTCCGGATCGCCGCGAGTTCCGCCCTCAATCAAATCGTCCAGCGCCGCCACCAGCCCGGAATCCAACACCGTGAGGTTCTTGCGTCCGGCGCCCGGGCGCCGGATGCGCTCCGCCAGCGAGGAGTCGCCCCGCTCGATTTCGCCAATACCCTTGAGGATGGCTTTGCGGGACAAGCCACAAGCCCGGTGAACCACGCAGACACCGCCATAACCCATCTGCATAGCTTCATTGGCGGCGGTAAGGCGCCGGGTCCGCTCATTTAGGAGTGGCCAAATGGCCCTGAACTTCTGCGTCAGCGCGGCAATAGCACTCATGTGCAGCTATCATACCACGATTCTCAGAAGTTGATACCTTTATTTATTTACGCCGCCTAACTGTCGGTCACCGTTTCGCTGTTTACGGCCTGAGACTGAAATAAGAACCTCATGGAAATTCATCAATGAATTTCTGAACCTCCTCGGCTGCAACCACCCGTTCCGTGACCCCGACGGCGTGCCTGCCCCTCCGGCGAACAATGCGAATTTTCGCCGGGACAGAATTCGGTTTTTCGAGACGGATCAGGATGAGGCGTCCATCGCCATCGGGTTGAACGGAGACAATGTCCCCTTTGCCCAGGCGGGCCTGGCGCCGCGCCGCGGCGGGGATTACCATCTGGCCGCGACCGTAAATAGTGGCATTCATCACCGAAGCATAATGTGAGCATTGCTTACGTCAATCGGAGCCTTGGAGCAAACCGCGCGAACCGGCGCACGCCCGCGCGTTCGATGATTCTTCGCGTGGCATCCAAAGCCCCGGCTGCGGATCACGCAAGGCCCGGTTTGTCCGGCGCGGGCGACGGCGGGGCTGTTGGGGGAACCGCGGTGGGCTTTCCCGCCACGAGCGTCCAGTCCATCGTGAGCATGTTACGATTGGTCGCGGGCCAGCAGTCGTATGCCAGAACTGTAAAGCGGTGTAGCATCTCGTCGGAATACCTTACACTGCTTCAAGATTGCTAAGTAATTAGTGAACAATGACTTGCGGATGCCAAACCGGAATAGGCCGGCAGACGTGTCGGAAGGCTTTACGATTTTCCGCAAACCTGCTCTCCTATCCCACACGGGCCCGAGAAAAACACCTGGCAATAAATGCCTCATACACAGCCACTTAGATTGCCGGCATCCTTGTGGATAAGGTTGCCTTGTCGTGTGGCAGGCTTCATGCTTATTATGCCAAACAGGCAACTGTAACCTGCACGCACTAAAATCATAAAAGGAGAATCAGAGAATATGAAACGAAAAGTCACGTTTATCGCTTTCCTCGTTGCTGTGGCTGCGGTCCAAGCGATCGGGCAGACCCTGTGGAGCGGGGACGGCCACTATTACCAAGTTGTTTCCGATCCAGTAGTTGACTGGACCACGGCGAATAACCTGGCGAACGCCTCCACGTTCGCTGGCATGAATGGACACTTGGCGACCATTACGAGCGACGGGGAAAACGCTTTCGTAGCCGGCCTGTTGCCCCAAGGTATTGAATACTGGTTGGGCGGCTACCAAGTCCCTCCCGATCAGCCCATCCCTACGGCGGGATGGACGTGGGTGAACGGGGAAGGAACCTTCCCGGGAGTCAATGGCGCGGCTGGTTATGACAACGCTTATTCCAATTGGAACAATGGTGAACCGAACGATGCCTACGGTGTTGCGAGTGAGCAGTTCATGGGCATGTGGGCGTCCGGAAGCATAGACCCCCCGGTACCTGGAATGATGAAGCTGGTCTCGGCGACATCAGCGGGTACGTTGTGGAATATCAACCTCAAAGTGTTCCCGACGGCGGTTTGACCATCGCCATGCTCGGAACAGCAATGTCCCTATTGGCATCAATCCGCAGGAAGCTCTAAGCTGCTCACTACGAGCAACGTTTCCTCCAGCTACGAATGGCTTCTTAAAGAGGGCATCTAATTACTTCTTAACAAAACTCCACTCGCCGCAAGGCCAGTGGGGTTCTTCATTTATGGCCGATCGTCGCCAGCCAATCTACCGCAGTCCGGCTGCGGATCACGCAGCGCCCGGTTTGTCCGGCGCTGGCGGCGGTGGGGCTGTTTGGGGAACCGCGGTGGTCTTTCCCGCCACGAGCGTCCAGCCCATCGTGAGGGCGTCGTGGTGGAGATGGCGGTCGCACCAGAGGAAGAATCGGTTGATGAGCCAGTTGACCGGTCGGGCGGAGAGGGGTTGGACATGTTGGAGCACCTGGCCCACGCAGGCGTAAGAGCGGCCGCGATTGAAGAGCTTTATCAGTTCGAGGCCGCTTTCTTTGACCAGGTGCAGCAACCCGTCGTACGGGTAGCGGAAAAAGTCGTAGGGAACGTCGTGGCGGGGCCAATACATGGGGGTGCTCAGAACGAGGCGCCCGGCAGGCTTGAGCACCCGGCGCATTTCGCGCAGGGCCAGGAGCGGCTCCGGCACATGCTCGAGCACCTCCGTGCTCACCACGGTGTCAAACTCCTCGGCCGCAAAGGGCAATCCCAAGGCCGAGCAAATGACGTTCCGGCTGCGAGCGGTCTGAGAGGTAATCCACCCCGACGTAATCTGTGGCGCCGGCAAAAAACGTCTTTTCATAGGGCCGGCGTCCACAGCCCACATCCAGGAGCTTGCCCTTCACATAGACGGCGCATTGGCTCAGAGAGTTCTCGAGCATGACCGTGGCCAGATAAGTCCGGTCCCAGGAGTGCGCCGAGCATCGCGGCTTGCCGCGCAAACGGTCCAGCGGGTGCTCGGCCAGAGGATGGGTCGCAGGGCGCGGCATAGTGCGGCGCATCGTCATTCATGAACAGCCTCACCTCGAGGGCTTGCGGCGCGGGCCTTTGAGCGGCAGGTCGTTGATCGAAACGATGTGGAGGGCATTGATCGTGGTGATCACATCGTTGCGACCCAGCACGCCGATGACGTTTTTGCCGACGATGAGGAACTCGGGATGCGGGACCTCGAAGCGGCGGCCGTTGGTCAATTCGACCACAAAGGGACGAAACCCGTTGCTCAGGCGCTCCCGAATGTGACTCATATTCATGCCTGCTATATGGCACAGGCGGATGCGCCAGGCAAGCCTGCGATCCTGCGCCCCTAATGGGCTACGGCAGATTCGTGCGGCCCATCAGGTAACGGTCGCACTCGCGGGCGGCGCCGCGGCCTTCGTTGAAAGCCCATACCACGAGGCTCTGGCCGCGGCGGCAGTCACCGGCGGCAAAAACGCCCTTGAGGTTTGTGCTATACTTCTCGAACTCCGCCTTGACGTTGGTGCGGGCGTCCCGCGCGATGCCCAGGGCGTCAAGCAAGGGTTGTTCCGGCCCGACAAAGCCCATGGCCAGCAACACCAGTTGGGCGGGCCGGACCTGCTCGGTGCCGGGCACTTCTTTGGGGACAAACTGGCCCTTTTCGTTCCGCTCCCACTGGATCTGGACGGTATGGATTTCTTTGACCCAGCCATTTTCCCCGGGGACAAAACGTTTGGCCGTGGTGAGATAGACCCGGGGGTCGGCGCCGAATTGTGCGGCCGCCTCTTCGTGGCCGTAGTCCAGGCGATAGACCTTGGGCCACTCCGGCCAGGGATTGTCGGCTGCCCGTTCGAGGGGCGGGCGCGGGAGGATTTCGATCTGGACCAGGCTCCGGCAGCCCTGGCGCAGGGCCGTGCCGACGCAGTCGGTGCCGGTGTCACCGCCGCCGATGACGATGACGTCCTTGCCCTTGGCGGAGATGAAATCGCCATTCCATTGCTGTTCCAGGAGGCTCCGGGTATTGCTGGTCAGGAACTCCATGGCGAAATGGATGCCTTTGAGCTGGCGGCCCTCGACCGGGAGGTCGCGGGGACGGGTCGCGCCGGTGCATAAGATTACCGCGTCGAATTCCTTGAGCAGGCGCTCCGCCGGGTAGTCCAGGCCCACCTCGGTGTTGGACATGAATTGGACGCCCTCGGCTTCCATCTGGCGGACGCGGCGCAGCAGCACCTGCTCCTTGTCCAGCTTCATGTTCGGGATGCCGTACATCAGCAAGCCGCCGATGCGGTCTGCGCGCTCCAGGACGGTGATGGAATGGCCGGCGCGATTGAGCTGCGCTGCCGCACAGAGGCCCGGCCGGGCCGGAGCCGACAATGGCAACTTTCTTGCCCGTGCGCACCTGGGGCGGCTGGGGGACGACCCACCCTTCGGCCCACCCGCGCTCGATAATGCTGTATTCGAGGTTCTTGATGGTGACCGGCGGCGCATTGATGCCAAGCACGCAAGAGCCTTCGCACGGGGCCGGGCAGACGCGCCCGGTGATGTCGGGGAAATTATTGGTTTTGTGGAGCCGCTCCAAGCGCTTCCTTCCACAAGCCGCGATAGACCAAATCGTTCCACTCGGGAATGAGATTGTGGATAGGGCAGCCAGAGGCCATGCCGTTGAGCAGGGCGCCGGTCTGGCAGAAGGGAGTGCCGCAATCCATGCACCGCGCCGCCTGCCGGCGAAGATTGGCCTCCGGCATCTGCTCGTGAAACTCGTTCCAGTCGCGGAT
The DNA here is from genome assembly GCA_963713735.1 of uncultured bacterium. Classification (GTDB taxonomy): domain Bacteria; phylum Verrucomicrobiota; class Verrucomicrobiia; order Limisphaerales; family UBA8199; genus CAVQND01. The sequence continues at coordinate 321,725 of CAVQND010000016.1, read as the reverse complement.
GCGTTCGACAGCCGAGCGGTCGAGCGGCAACTCGCGGAGGTACTCAATGAATCCAGTGGGTTTGCCCATTGCCTACCCCCCGCCGATGCGCGCCACGTTGCGGGCGTTTTCCTCGAAGGCAGCCATGATGGCTTGTTCGCCGGTCAGGCCGGAGCCCTGGACGCGCTTGAGGGCCTCGAGGACGCGCTTGTAATCCCGGGGCATGACCTTGACGAACTTGGGGGCCATCTCCGGCCAATGCGCCAGGATGCGCGCCGCTCGGGAACTCCGCGTGTAGAACCGGTGGCGCTGAATGAGCTTCCAGACCCGTTCCAGTTCATCGGGGTCTTCGAGTTTCTCCAGGTCCACCATCTGCGGGTTGCAGCGGCGGGGAAAATCCCCCGTCTCGTCCAGCACGCAGGCGATGCCCCCGGACATGCCGGCGGCAAAATTACGCCCGGTGGGGCCCAGCACCACGACGCAGTCCGCCCGTCATGTATTCGCAGCCGTGGTCGCCGACGGACTCAACGACGGCCTGGACGCCGCTGTTGCGGACGCAGAACCGCTCGCCCGCCATCCCTCGAATATAGGCCTCGCCGCCGGTGGCGCCATAGAGCGCGACGTTTCCGATGATGATGTTCTCCTCGGGCACGAAGGTGGATTGCTCGGGCGGATAAACGATGATTTTGCCCCCCGACAATCCCTTGCCCAGGTAATCGTTGGAATCGCCTTCCAGGTAGAAGGTCATTCCTTTGGGCATGAACGCGCCGAAACTTTGGCCCGCGCTGCCGCTGAAATGGATCTCGATGGTGTCTTCCGGCAGGCCCTCGCTGCCCCAGCGCCGCGTGATCTCGCTGCCGACGATGGTGCCCACCACGCGGTTGACGTTGCGGATGGGCAGCACGGCCATCACCTTTTCCTTGCGCTCGATGGCCGGTGCGCAGAGCCGGAGCAGGACCGTGTTGTCGAGGGCCTTCTCCAGGCCGTGGTTCTGGCCGATCTGGCAAAAACGACCCACCTCGGTCGGCACTTCCGGCTGGTGCAGAATCCGGCTATAGTCCAGCCCCTTGGCCTTCCAATGGTCCATGGCCTTGCTGACCTCGAGGCGGTCGGACCGCCCGATCATCTTGTTCATCTGGCGGAACCCGAGTTGGGCCATCAATTCGCGGACCTCCTGGGCCATCATCCGCATGAAATTGACGACGTGTTCGGGTTTGCCCGCAAAGCGTTTGCGCAGTTCAGGGTCCTGGGTAGCCACGCCGGCGGGGCAGGTGTTGAGCTGGCAAACCCGCATCATGATGCATCCCATCGCCACCAGCGGGGCGGTGGCAAACCCGAATTCCTCCGCCCCCAGCAGGGCGGCTATCACCACGTCCCGCCCGGTCTTCATCTGGCCGTCGGCCTCCACAATGATGCGCGAGCGCAGGTCGTTGAGAACCAGCGTCTGGTGCGTCTCGGCCAGGCCCAGTTCCCACGGTATTCCGGCGTGCTTGATGCCCGTTTGCGGCGAAGCCCCCGTGCCGCCGTCATGGCCGCTGATCAGCACTACATCCGCGTGGGCCTTGGCCACGCCGGCCGCAATCGTGCCGACGCCGACCTCCGAGACGAGCTTCACACTGATGCGGGCGTGATGATTGGCGTTTTTCAAATCGTGAATCAGCTCCGCCAGGTCCTCGATCGAGTAAATATCGTGATGGGGCGGGGGCGAAATCAGGCCGACCCCCGGCGTGGAATATCGCACCTTGGCTATCCACGGATAGACCTTCTGGCCGGGCAACTGGCCGCCTTCCCCGGGCTTGGCGCCCTGGGCCATTTTGATCTGGAGTTCCCTGGCATTGACCAGGTATTCGCTGGTGACCCCGAAGCGCCCGGAAGCGACCTGCTTGATGGCACTGTTCCTGGAGTCGCCGTTGGGCAGCGGCACATAGCGGGCCGGGTCTTCGCCGCCCTCGCCCGTATTGCTCTTGCCGCCGATGCGGTTCATGGCGATAGCCAGCGTCTCGTGCGCTTCCTGGCTGATGGAGCCGTAGCTCATGGCGCCGGACTTGAAGCGTTTGACGATTGACTCGACCGACTCGACTTCCTCGATCGGCACCGGTTTGACCTTCTTGAAGTCGAGCAGGCCGCGCAGCGTGCAGAGGTTCTTGCTCTGCTCATTGACCAGGGCCGAATACTCTTTGAAAAGTTTGTAGCTCCCCGTCCGGGCGGCCGCCTGGAGCTTGTGGATGGTCTGGGGATTGAACAGGTGAAACTCACCGTCTTCCCGCCACTGGTATTGGCCGCCGGACTCGATGGTGTGGCCGTTGACCGGCCGGTCCGGGAAGGCGTGCTGGTGGCGCGCCAAGACCTCTTGCGCGATGACCTCGATACCCACCCCTTCGACCCGGGAAGGCGTCCAGGTGAAGTACCGGTTGATGAACGACTGCTTGAGTCCAATCGCCTCGAAGATCTGCGCGCCCCAGTAGCTTTGGATGGTCGAGATGCCCATCTTGGAGATGACCTTGACCACGCCCTTCATGGCCGCCTTGAGATAGTTCTTGCAGGCGGTCTTGTGATCCATGCCCGTCAAGAGGCCCTGCCGGATCAGGTCGTCCAGGCTTTGGAAGGCCAGGTAGGGATTGATGGCGCCGCAACCATAGCCGATGAGCAGCGAAAAATGGTGGACCTCGCGCGGCTCCCCGGATTCGAGGACCAGGCCCACGCGGGTGCGAGTTCCTTCGCGGATGAGGTGATGGTGCGCCCCGCCCACGGCCAGCAGCGAGGGTATGGGCGCCCATTCCCGGTTCACGCCGCGATCGGAAAGCACCACCACGTTATACCCATCGGCGATGGCCTGGCTCAACCGCGCGCACAACTGGTCCATGGCCTTTTCCAGGCCCCCTGGGCCGTCGGCCACCTGGAACAGAATCGGCAAGGTTATGGATTTGAAGCCGGGCAGGTCCAGGTGCTTGAGCTTGGCAAACTCCTCGTTTGTAAGGATGGGGGATTTGAGCTCGATGAGCCGCGCGTGTTCCGGCGACGGTTCCAGCAGGTTGCGCTCCGAGCCGATGGCCGTCTCGGTGGACATGATAATCTCCTCGCGGATGCAATCGACGGGCGGATTGGTCACCTGGGCGAAGAGTTGCTTGAAGTAGTTGAAAAGCAACTGCGGGCGGTTCGAGAGCACGGCCAGCGGAGTGTCCGTGCCCATCGAGCCGATGGCCTCGGCGCCGTCGCGCGCCATGGGCAGCATCAGAATCCGCAGATCCTCGAAGGTATAACCAAAAGCCACCTGGCTTTGCGAGCACCGTCTCGTGGCCCGGCTCGGGCAGGACGCCCGGGTCGGGCACGTCGGCCAGCCGGACCAGGTTTTCGTCCAGCCACAGGCGGTAGGGCTGCTCGGTGGCGATCTTCTGCTTGAGTTCCTCGTCCGCCACGATTCGGCCCTCTTCGGTGTCAATCAGAAACATGCGGCCCGGTTGCAGCCGGTCTTTCTGCAGCACCCGCTCCGCCGGGATGTCGAGCACCCCCACCTCGCTGGCCATGATGACCAGGTCGTCTTTGGTCACGTAATAGCGCGACGGGCGCAGGCCGTTGCGGTCGAGCACCGCCCCAATCTGCTTGCCGTCGGTAAAGGCGATCGAGGCCGGGCCGTCCCACGGCTCCATCAGGCAGGTGTGGTACTCGTAAAAGGCCCTCTTTTCCGCGCTCATGCTCTCGTGTTTGGTCCACGGCTCCGGAATCATCATCATCATCGCGTGCGGCAGCGACCGCCCGCTCAGGACCAGCAACTCCAGGCAATTGTCGAACATGGCCGAGTCGCTCCCGTCGGTGCAGATGACGGGCAGGAGCTTGCGGATGTCATCCCCGAAGAGGTCGGACTCGAACATCGCCTGGCGGGCGTGCATCCAGTTGATATTGCCCCGCAGGGTGTTGATCTCCCCGTTGTGGGCCAGGTAACGATAGGGATGCGCCCGGTTCCAGCTCGGGAACGTGTTGGTGCTGAAGCGCGAGTGCACCAGCGCCAGCGCCGATTCCATCGCCGGGTGCTGCAGGTCCGGGTAATACTCCCGCAATTGCGTCGTCAGCAGCATCCCTTTATAGATCAGCGTCTTGTACGAAAGGCTCGAGACGTAGAAAAACTCGCCCCCCGCCACCTTGCCGGAGTAGCGGATGGCATTCTCAGCGCGCCTGCGGATGACATAAAGCTTGCGCTCGAAGGCCATGTCCTCCGCCAGTCTGTCGTTCCGCCCGATGAACACCTGGCGCATCAACGGTTCGCCCGCCCGCGCGGTCTTGCCCACCGACGCATCGTTGGTGGGAATCGTGCGCCATCCCAGGACCTTCTGTCCTTCCTCGGCCACGATTTGGCCAAAGAGCTTCTCGCATTCGGCCTGTTGCGAACGTTGCGTCGGCAGAAAGATCATGCCGACCCCGTAGGCCCGGGGGCCGGGCAGAGAAACCCGCCCCTCCCGAGCGACCAGTTTCAGGAACTCGTGCGGCGTCTGGATGAGGATGCCGGCCCCGTCGCCCGTATTGGCCTCGCAGCCGCACGCGCCCCGGTGGTCCAGGTTCAACAACGCCTCAAGCGCCTGCCGGATGATGCCATGCGACCGGCGGCCCTTGATATTGACGACGAAACCGACTCCGCAGGCTTCGTGCTCGAATTGCGGGTCATAAAGGCCCGTTCTGGCCGGCAACCCGGTCCGCCGGGCCTGGCTTTTCTGGTTCTCACTGTTAGCTCTACTGCTCATTTCGTAGGAGATTCGAGTCTCTGCTCGGTGTCCAACTAAATCCTAATAGTGTGTATCAAGACCCCCCCCGATGCAATATTTGTTTTTGGGAAAATGGAACGTGTCAGGGCTCCTGACATCCCGGCTTGTCGCGATGCCGACGGCCCTGCCCGAGCCTGGCGGTACGCCGTCCTTTTGCTTTACAAATCCGTTTTGCCGCATCATCCTGGTCTCGTTATGGGACCAGGCAAGGAAGAGATCGTTGCGGTGGTTGTAATCCTCCTGTTCGGCGGAGTGGCCATTTACCGTGCTGTCCTCTGGCTGACGAGCGCCGCTCGCACCCCCGACCCGTGGGGAGAGGAGGTTGAGGCAGCCCTCAACCAAGGCGAGGCGGTCCCGCTGTGCCACCATTGTTTCACCCCACAGGAGCATAATGGATGGTTCTGCCCCTCCTGCGCAAGCACGACCGGGCCCTACTGCAATTATCTGCCGTAACGTGTACATTTTTTCCCAGGGCGAAGCGCTGCGAACAGGGGTTGCCGAAGGCGTCCGGCGCAGCCCGCTTGTGGTCGCCGGGTATTTTCTTTTTTCTCTTTCCTTGTTCGGCATCTTCGCGCCGGTTTACTGGTTCTTCCTGTTAAAAAACCTGCGACGCCGCGCCGCCCTGGGACCACACACTCCGCAGGCCGCCGGCTGAGAAACCGCGCCAGTAAGAAAGCCTCCGAACCGGGCCCCATTCCCTGGCCGTAGGAAACGACGTAAGGAGTCTCTGACGATTCCGCAGATTGCAGGGAAACAAATTCCCATCTGTGCGATCTGTGCAATCTGTGGCCCAAAATCAGGGTCGAGGTGCTTGGTTGCGGCTTCGCCGCGCTGTGCCCTCTCTGGCTCAATTTAACGCCGCCCGGTCACCCTGGCCGGGAGGAACTGCGGCACGCCGGGGCTGCTCCCGAAGCGGATGCCTTCCATGCTCGTGATTGCTCCCAAGGGGGGCGGCCGACTGGCCTGGGTGAGGGTTTGGGCCAGGCGGGCATAGGTCTTGGCCAGACCCAGGTGGTTCTCGACCCCGTCAATCCAATCATCGGCCTGTGTGCGCGGGTTGCGCTCCCGGCGCAGATTCAGCAAATGGCCGTCCAGCACCGCCTGGCTTACCCCGGGCCCGATATAAGATTGGGGCAGCCGCGCGCGGCGGAGGTGCGGAGCTGGCGAGGTCGCAGCGTCGAGGTGAGGGCGGAGGCGCGAGGGCGGACTCTGACCCCTGTCCTCTGCACTCAGCATCTCGATCACGCCTTCGGCCGGCGTCAGAAAATCATTGACCGCCCCCTGGATGCTCTCGCTGCGGCTGCATTTGATCAGCGGATAGATTCGCCCGTCCTGGGTGAAACCCAGGTCTGCTCGAGGCCGCGCGCCTGGCCCGGGACAAACAGGACCGCCGCCGCCCGGATGCCCTGCCAGGCCCCTCGCCGGCCATCCCAGCTCACGCCCACGCCCAAATGGCTCAGATGGCTGCCGAGCAGGGCTTGCCTCGAGATGGGGGGCGGCAGGTAATCCTCCAACCCGTTGAGCGCCAGCACCAGCCGCTTCGTCAAGTCCGGCTCGCCGCCGGCATCCAACAAGACGCAGCAAATCCCCAGCGCATTCATCAGCAATGGCACCCGCGCGGGGGCATTCCCGCTGGCGATCAACTCAGCCCATACGCAGGCGCTCACCAACGGCCCCCGCACTTCATCGCACCAGAACCAGCAGCGCGGCCCCATGTCCATCCCTGCCACCCGGATGGCTGAAACCTGAAACCTGAAACCTGAAAGCTGAGCGCGCGGAACAGGCCCGTTTTCAGGTTTCCGGTTTCCGGTTTCAGCCCTTCCCCAGGCTCATCGCATACGGCTCCGCCGCCTCGGGCTTCTCCGCCAGGCCGAGCTTGCGGCACTCCTCCAGCACGGCCTGGGTGATCGGCTGGGCCGCCCCCGCATTGGGAATGGCCAATCGATCGCAGCAAAACGCCGTCAGCGCGTTTCCGCTCGGGTCCTCGAATGCCGCATACCAGGCGCCGATGATTTCCTGCATCGAGATGGCGCTGATATTGAGCTGGGAGACGCGCACGCCGAGCCTGGCCTGCGACATCCGCTCCGGGTGTTTCGCCACGTAGCGCCCGCTGTCGCGGTCCAGTTCGGTCCCGCACTCCGGGCAGGCCACATAATAGGTGGCCAGCCGATCGTGACCGATCTCGGCGCTGATGATGGGATCGGCCTGGCCTCCGGCTCCTAATCCTAATCTCGGCGGTGGGAGATTAGGAGCAGGATTAGGAGCAGGATTAGGAAAGCCACCTCTCGCCACCCGCACGCAGCGCGGGAACTCCTCCTCCAGGCACCATTCCCGGCCACAGTTCGGGCAAGGCACCATCTTGACGTGGAAGCTCGAGGCCCTGAGCCGGGCATTCTGTCCGGCGCCGGCCACGCGCTGGGTGCCGATGAAGCAGGTGAGGTGAACCGGCGAGTTGGTCATGCGCGCATCCACGTAGCCGATGTTCCGGTCCGGGATGTCATCCACCTCGTCGAGCAAGGCCAGGTCCATGGTGATCGAGGTCGGCGGCCGGTGCATCCCGCAAAAATTCCCGAATGACTTCCGCTCGCCGTCGGTCACCGTGTAGCTTTCCTTCCGGTCAATGGTTTTGCCGCTGGCGTTCTGGACTTTCCCAAGCTGGATCATCTCCGCCATCCACGGATAGAGATCCAGCACGTTGGGACGGAACTTCTGCCCCACGATTTCCTCCACCTTGGGCCGGTCCGGCAGATAATTGCCCACGCTCAAAAACCGAATCGCCGTGGCGTAGGCCATCAGGTTGAGTTCCAGCACCGTCTTGCCGAACTGCGCCCCCCCGGCCACGGCCAGCGTCGCCCCTTTAAGCTGGCCCGGCAGGAATACCGCCCCATTGATTTCGACCGTTTCAGCCGCCTGACCCTCCGGCCCGATGGTGTTTCGCAGAATTTTATCCAGCCAATCCACGACTACCGCCAGCGGCCCTCTTCCTTTCAGGGAGAACGGACCTCCGGCGCCGTCGCGCTGCAACACCCGGGCGTGGTCGCGCAGGAACTCCTTGAAGGTGGCACAGCGCGGGGCCGGGCTGGCCCTTGCGCCCTTTTTTAAGAGCCCTGCCAGCCCGCCCGCGGCCTGCAGGGCCTCACATTTCTTTCGGGTCTTGACCCCCGAACCCCGCTCCTCGGGCGGTGTCTTGGACTGCTCTTCCATGGGGCTGGGGCGCTGCGGCTCACTTGATTTCCATATCGATCAAGGAGCAGGCCTGCTCGTAGAACTTCATCGCCTGGGGATGTTCCCGGAAGGCCTCGGCGATCACCTCAAGGCCCATCCGCAGCTTGCTGCGGAGCGATTCCTTGAACTTCGACTGGTCCAAGGCGAGTCGCTCCTTTTGCAGGGCCAGGCGTTGGGTCATGTTCCAGATATCCGGGTCTTGCTGGTGCAACGCCATCGCGGAGAAAAATGCCTGCCCCAGGCGCTGTATCTCCTCCGGGTCCCACTTCTGGCCGTCGGCCTTTGAGGCGGATTCGAGGCCGTCGATCAGCGTTTGGACCGCCGCGGCATTGCAGTTCAATTGCCGGCGCAGCCTTTGGATAGACATCCAATTGCCAACCGCGGAGGTGGAGGTGGCTACACCACTCTCCTGCAGCCACGCCACGGTTTCGCTCAGTGTATGGATGGCGCCGAACTCGAAGAGGGCATCCTGCCGCTTCCTGGACAGCCGGTTGAGCGGAGAGTCTGCCCGCGGCTTTCTTTGGCCGTTCATCTAACCTCTCTCGTCCAGGAATGCGATGCCGGCGCTGGTGATGCGCCACACCCGGTTCTCGGGGCTGACCGGCTTGAGCACTTCCTCCAGCAGGTTCTTGCGCGCCAGGTAATGAATCGCCTCTTCGGCTTCCCTGGCATCGGGCGAGGGGAAGCCAAAGCGGCCTGCCAGGTGGCACACCGCCTCGATCCCCAGGCCAAAACGCGTGTCATTGGCCGCCATGACCCGCAGACAGGCCATGCGAAAGAGTTCTCGTTGTTGTGAGTTCATAGTCCTAACGTGTCATTGCGAGGCTACTCGGCCTTGGCCATCAGGGCCTGCCGCTCAATCATCCGGTCCAACTTCGCGTCCATCTGGGCCAAACGCTGGTGCTGGAGCTCCGTGGCCGCCGCCAATTCGCTGACCTCCCGGGCCACGCCATTGACCTTCTCGTGCAGCGTCGTGGCGTCTGCCTTGCGATCCACCCGCAGCTCGTCAATCTGTTTCTCGACCAGGGCCAGCCGGTTCCGGTAGTCGCCCTCCGTCACGAACCCGGAGACCTCCTTCACCTCGATCGGTTGGGGCGACACCACCGTCTGCTCTTTCTCTCCGAAAAGGGTGCGCTTTGCCTTTGTCATTTGGTTGAACAACATCACCGTGAATGCCAGGCACGCCGCCCAGGCCGCCAGCTCCGCCGGCACTATCCCTTGTGCAAACATCTGAATCTCCTTTCAGTCAATCATCCCTTGACCTGCCACTCCGGGCCCCCAAATGAAGCTCCCGCATCCCTGAGCGCCGCCACACGATCGTAAATGGCCTGTTGCTGGCTCGCCGTAATCGTTCCCTGTTGCACCGCCTGTTGGATGATTGGCGCCACTTTCTCGAGGATGGTCAAGGCACCCTCCACAATTGCTATAATCGCTGTTGCTTCCATAATCAGTAGTCAGTAGTTGGCAGTTATCAGTTAGTAGTCAGTAGTCCGTCGTCAGTAGTCGTTAGCCCGTGGTCCGTGGCCCGTGGACTGTGGACTCTGGACTGTGGACTGTGGACTCTGGACTGTGGACTGAGCCGGCAGCCCCGCCGAATTGGTGGTCATATAGCCAATCGCCTCCAAGGTGGCTTGCTGAATGACGGCCAGAGATTGTTGGAGGGATGCCTGGTTGGTGGGCGTCGGGTTTCCCTGCCACGCATCGCGCAAGGCCAGGGCGCTGCTGAACCATTGCGGCGCCCCGGCACGGACACGGTCCGCCGCCGCTTTGATTGCCGGCGTGGAACTTATCGCCGCCCGGTTGTCGTATTCCCACTGGACAAACCCATGCAGCACTTCATACGAACTGGCCAGCGCCACGTCCGTCTGGTAGAGCACCTCGTTGCCCTGATAAACCCCGGTGCTATCCAGCGAGCCGCACCCGGCGACCAGGAGGCTCACCCCGAGCGTTCCCCCCGCGATGAGCGCCCCGGCCGCTAATCCCAGCGCGCCAGCGCCTTTTGTGCCCCCCTTTACCTCGGGCGCCGGCGCTGCTCCCTGATCCTGCACTGCTGCGCCCCCCGCCCCCGGTTCGCCCTGCGAACCTTCCACCTTCGCTATGCCCGCCCGCAGGAACGCCGTCGCCAGCGCTGCCAGCCCCGCGTAGATCTCCGGCGGCAACTGCCACCATTTCTGCCACGACCCAAACAGGAGCGCCCCGACCGCCAGGCAGGTCAGGTAGGTCTTCTTGCCCTGCAACCATTGCTGTATCATCGTATTCATCTTTCGCCTTTCTTTTGTTTCGGTTCGCGTTATCCGATCGAACCTTCCATCCCCGTTTTCTCATGCCCGGCCCGAATCTCCAAATGCTCCATTGGCTCTATTGGCTCTATTGGCTTTTTCTTTGCGAAACCTCTAAAAACGGGCCTCCCGGAGGAGCAACTCCATTATGTTTATGCGCCTCGGGAGTTTCCCTGGTCTTTGGTCTGGACCTTGGTGTGCCCTATGTGGCTCAATGATCGGATTGGTTTGACTGAACATGCGCGCAAAAGATGTGAGACTGGACTGGGTCACGCTGGCCATTGGCGTTGGCCTTTTGGAGCTCTCCCTTTGGGCCGGGCCCGCCAATTACGGGCGGGCGGCGGAGCCGGTGGCCAGGCCCGGGTTCCTGCCTCTGCCGCCGGGGGCGATTGAGCCGGGGGGCTGGGTCCGGGACTGGGCCATTGCGGCGCGGGAGGGGATAACGGGGCATTTGGATGAATATCACCCGGTCTATGGCGATGCGTGGAAGGGAACTCCGGTCAAGGCCCCGAACGCCGCGGCGGACGGAACGGGATGGCCGCTGGAGCAGTGCAGCTACTGGCTGGATGGTTTGGTGCGGCTGGGTTACGTGCTCCACGATGAGACGTTGATCGCTAAGGCCAAGGCGCGGCTGGATCCGGTGGTGGATGGGGTCAACCGGGGCGGAGCCTCGTTCATCTATTGGAGGACCAACCCGCCGGCGGGATTTAACAGTTGGGCCCATTCGCACATGGGCCGGGCCTTAGTAGCGTATTACCAAGCCACCGGGGAAAGGCGCATCCTCGAGGCGCTGCTCAAGGTGTACAGGGCCTACCCGGTCCCGATGGGGCGCCTCGAGCTGAACGGAGGGGATGTCAGCGGTCTGTGCAACCTGGATGCCATGCTGGAAACCTACTCATACACGGGTGATCGGCAATTATTGGAGCGGGCAAGGCCGCAGCCAAGCACTTCGACCCTAATTCTTGGGCCACAGATTGCACAGATTGCACAGAAAAAAGCTCCCATCTGTGCAATCTGTGCAATCTGCGGCTCAATTGCCAGGCACGAACCTGAGGATCTTGGTGCCGTCTGGACAATTGGTATAGGCCCATTGATACCTGATCGGGCCGTGGAGGTTCGTGTTTACAATGAGTGTTGTGCTTTGCTCTCTGGCCGGCCGGGGCTGCTGTGGGGCTTGAGGATACCGCGCGGGAGCGGCATGATGGCATCCCAGACGGCAGAGGAGTAATCCCAGGGCAGTGGTGATTTTCATGGCGGTTGACTGTCATGGTTTCTGGCCATAGGCTAATGCGGATTGCTAATGAAACCAGGAATTAGTTCCCAGCTTGTCAACTTACGCTGAACCGATCTTACTTGCTCGGAAACGCGCGCCGAATCAGGCTGGCGGCATGAAGCGTCAGGAATACGCCATTGATTATTTCCAGGACGAGGACGGAATGTTCACTGCTATTTTCGGCCGGCCTGGAAATCCCACGGCTGGACGGGTCGCCTGTCGCCCTCCGTCCGCAGCGCGACGGCGGGCACTGCAGGCCAGACGGCGTATGCGAGGTGGGCGGGCGGCTGAATCCGTGAGCGGCATTTACAGGCGGACTGATGGCATGGTATGGTCTGCGCATGAAAACGGACACCGTTGAGATCCCAACGCCTGTGCTCGCCTCCGTGGAAACACTCGACGAGCTGCAGGACTGGCTTACGGCGCGGAATCACAAAGTCATCGCCGAACTTCGCGCCGCCCGCCGCGAGGACCGCGCTGGTAAGTTCAAGCCCTGGAAGCCACGCCACCCGCCATGCCCTACCGGGTCGAAATAGGCAGCAAGGCCGACGGGCAACTCGCGGAACTGGACGCCGCCATCGGAGGAAGTGTCGAACGCAAAATCCGGTGGCTCGCCGAGAATGCCGCCGTCATGGTGCATCGGAGGCTTGTTGGGATGCCGAACGATTTGGCCGGTCTGTGCAAGCTCCGGGCGGGAGATTACCGCATCTTGTATTGGAATTACCCCGCCAAGAGGCTGGTCCGCATCTACCGCATCCAACACCGCTCTGAGGTCTATCGCCGTCTCTGAAGAATACGCGGATCCCATGGGCGGAACGCCGCGTTCACGCGGCAGTCCCTTTTCTCGGCACCGAGCTTGATGCATCGCTGGTTTTGGCCCGTGTTGACCGGCGTTTGGCCTCATGAGGGTCATCGCAAAGATAAATCCCCTCAAGCTCTTCCTGAACCTTCCGAAAAAGAAGAGGGCGGCCGGTGTGTGCGGCCTGCGAGCGCACCACCTGAGTGGCCGCGGCACAGCGAGCCGGCTTGAGAAAGAGCGACCGAACGTGAGCAGTCATTTGCAGCCGAGGATATCGGAGTTGGCGGACAAAATCGCGCTGGAGCTGGTCTTCGCCGAGGCGGGGAAAGACGCCGGCCTTTTACCGGTGAACAGCCTGCTGAGTGAGATAGAAGAGGCGGCTGACGCCGGTCTGGCGCCGGAACGGGTGCGGGAGGCGGTCAAGCTGGCGCGCCAGAGTGTGGACGCCGCGCTCGAGGCAGGCGCGTTGGACGCCGCCGCCATCAAAGGGTTGGGCGCCTGGTGCGGTTGGATGCGCGCGGCCCTGGAAGCTGACAATCAAGGCCAACCGATGCCCGGGCTTCCTGCCGGTGCGGGGGGGCTTGTCCGGCGCACCCGCCGTCTGCCCCGGCGGCTCCGCCTCCGGCCCCGGAAAGCCAGGATGAGGAGGTGGCGTCGCTGGACCTCGAGGGCAACGCCGACCTATTGCGGGAGTTTACCCAGGAGGCGCGGGAGCACCTGGAGCGGATTGAGCTGGATGCCCTGGCCCTGGAGAAGGACCCTGCCGGTGCAGGCGCTCTGCATTCCCTGTTTCGTTCCTTCCACACCCTCAAGGGTGGGGCGGGCTTCTTGAATCTCCTGCCCATGAACCGGCTGGCGCATGGACTGGAGACACTGCTGGACCTGGCGCGCCAAGGCAAACTCACCGCGCAGCGGGAGCTTATCGAGCTCATCCTTTGCGCGCGCGACACCTTGCAGCAGTTTGTGGCGGAGCTCGAGCGCCGGCTGCGCGGAGAAGCCCGGGAACAACCGCTCCTGGTGCCCACGGGCGCCTTGCTGCGTCGAGTTGCGGCCTTCCAACAACGGCAACCGGACAACTCCGCCCCTGCCGCTGCAACCCTCCCCATCGCCCCCACCGGGCCCGCCACGACTATCGAGTCTGTGGTTTCGTCCGGCTGCGTCAAAGTGGACACGGCCAAGCTCGATAATCTGCTCGACCTGGTGGGCGAGTTGGTCATAGCCCAGTCCCTGGTAGGCCAGGACTCCGGGTTGCGCGCCGTGGGAGACCAGCAGTTGGCCCGCAACCTGGTCCACCTGGCGCGCATCACCAAAGACCTCCAGCACGCCGCCATGTCGCTGCGCACGGTGCCCATTCGAGCGACCTTCCAGAAAATGAGCCGGCTGGTCCGCGACGTCGCCGCCAAGGCCGGCAAGCTGGTCGAATTGCAGGTCAGCGGAGAAGAGACGGAGCTGGATCGGCATTTGATCGAGCGCATCAACGATCCCCTGATCCATCTGCTTCGCAATGCCGTGGACCACGGAATCGAGGCCCCCGAGCGGCGCCAGGCCCAAGGCAAGCCCCGCACCGGCGTCGTCACTCTCCGCGCTTTTCATCAGGGGGGAAATGTCATCATCGAAATTGGCGACGACGGGGCCGGGCTGGACCTGGAACGTATCCTCGCCAAGGGCGTCGAGTTGGGGCTCGTCGCCAAGGAAGCCCGCCTCGCGGAACACCAGATCGTGGATCTCATCTTCCTTCCCGGCTTCTCCACCGCACAGATAGTCACCGAACTCTCCGGACGCGGTGTCGGAATGGATGTGGTGCGTCGGAATATTGAGGAGTTACGGGGCAAAATCCAGGTCCACTCCTGCCCCGGCAAAGGTTCGACTTTCTCCATTCACCTCCCGCTCACCCTGGCGATCATCGATGGGCTCGATCTTCAGCATCGGACCCGAGCGGTTCATTGTGCCGGCCCTGAGTGTCTGCGAGTCCTTTCGGCCGGCGCCCGGGATGATCTTCACGGTCCAGGGCCGGGGCGAAATGGTCAGCGTGCGCGGCCGGTTCAGCCCCTTGATTCGACTTTACCAACGGTTGGGTCTCACGCCCGAGACCACCGAACCGTCCCAGGGGATTGTGGTCGTGGTCCAAACCAATGCCCGCCGTTGCGGCCTGCTGGTGGACCGGCTCCTGGGCAAACAGGAAGTAGTGATCAAAGGCCTGGGCGAGACCTTCAAACGGAACTGCGCCCTGGCCGGCGCCGCCATCCTGGGCGACGGACGGGTCGGCCTGATCCTGGATGTCAACGGCCTGCTCCACTGCGGCGATGGGCATCAGGCGGACAACTGAGTGGTTGGTTTCTAAAGTTTCTCCAAAAGCAGCCGAAGATCCTCCGGGCCTTCCCGCGAGGCCATGACTTTGTCTTTATGCAGACTTCAAAACAAGCCGGCGCGGCGGTCGGTGAGCACCGTGCCGCCGGCAAATACCTGACCTTCAGCCTGGGCAGCGAAACCTATGGCCTCGAGGTGCTGCGCGTGCGGGAAATCATCCGCGTAACCGACATCACCCCCGTGCCGCAAATGCCCCCGCATTTCCGGGGCGTCATCAACCTCCGAGGCAAGATTATTCCGGTGGTGGATCTCCGCGTGCGATTCGGCCTGGCTGCCGCCCAGGGGTCCGAACGCGCCTGCATCGTGGTGGTCCAGGTCTCCCCGGCCGGTCGCCTCCAGATTCTGCTCGGCCTGCTGGTTGATGGCGTGCAGGAGGTTGCCCAGATCAACAGCGCCGACATCGAGGAGGCCCCCCAGTTTGGGACGCAAGTGGACATGGAGTTCATCCTGGGCATCGCCAAGCTCAAGGGCCGGGTGGCCATTCTGCTCGACATTGATAAAGCCCTGACCTTGGAGTCGGCGGGCCGCGCCGGCGCGCCCGGGGCGTAGCCTGGAAATCTCACGGGTTTTGCCGACTGGAAGGCGTAGCGCAGGCTTCTAGCCTGCTGTATCGCGGATTTCCAATCCGCAGGTGCTCCCAAGCAGGCACAGCCTGCCGACTGGAAGTCGGCGACACGGCAGGTTGGAAACCTGCGCTACGCAGCGTCGGCAGCCCAGTAAGGCTCTTAGGCTGTGAAATATCCGGGTTAGTCGTCCATCCCGGCCGCTACTCCCGCCGCTTTGAATCCAGAATGATGGTCACCGGACCGTCATTGATGAGCCGGACGAGCATGTGCGCGCCGAATTCCCCCGATTGCACCGGCTTGCCCAGGTCCTGGGCGATGCGGCCAAGGAACCGCTGGTAAAGGGGCGCCGCGATTGGCGGTCCGGCCGACCGGCTGTAGGAAGGGCGGTTGCCCTTGCGCGTGCTGGCAAACAAGGTGAATTGACTGACCACGAGCACTTCCCCCTGCGCCTCCTGCACAGAGCGGTTCATCACGCCGTTCTGGTCATCGAAAATTCGCAAACGAACAATCTTCCCGCTCAGCCATTGAATATCCTCCTCGCTGTCGGCCTCCTCGACGGCCAACAGGAGCAGCAGCCCATTTTTAATGGCGCCCTTGACGCTGTCTCCGATGGTGACGCTGGCCTCGGAGACCCGCTGGATAACTGCGCGCATAATCGTTGCGCCAGAGAAAGCCTGGCCGACCGGCCCCCGGCAAGACAATTGTGAATCCGTGAGGGGCGGCCTGCGGCTGATTCAAGATTCTGTAGGAGCCGACTTACGGCCCGGTCATGGAACGCTACCTGTCCAAGGCGGGGGTGCTGTGGAAAGATTACAGGCGCTACCTCACCGGGATCACCCAGCGGGTGTGCCAGGCGGCCAAGGCGTGGGCGGAGCGGGAGCACCGCCCGATGACCTACCTACCCTCCGTCAAGACCGACAAAGAGCAAGAGGCTAGGCGGGCTCAGCGCCAGCGACCGGTTCGCCAGGGCTTGGTAGCGGTGTTGAGTTGCGTGGAGCCATGCCGGACTTGGTTCGCCCGCGGCACCCGGCAAACGCGACAGCTCGAATTGAAGCTGCAGTGGGGCAAATGTCTGCATCTCTACTATTATTACATCCATGCCGAACTGGGCTGGCTGTCGGTGCGCCTGCAGACCTGGTTTCCCTTCCTGATCCAGATCTGCCTCAACGGACGGGAATGGCTAGCCCGGCAAAGTGAGTATGCGTGTGACGTGACGTTTCGCAGCCGGGCCGCCCTGCGGGGCGAGCTGACCATGAACGACCCTCGAGATTTCAAGGTGTGGCGGGCGGCGGAAAACCAGCCCAAGGGTAAGCGCCAGTGGCGCATCTTGCGGCGTGGGCTCGCCGACCTCTACCGCCGGGCCCAAGTGAGCCGGGCCGGCGTGGACCGCTACCTGGCGGCCCTGGCTGCCTAGCCGCCGGGGCTTACCCACCGAGCCAAGCGCCCACCGAGGCCGAGGGGCGGCCATCCTGCCCACCGGCTCCGCTGGCCTTTGGCGCCCAGGCTGGACGCGCCCGAAGCCCGACTGGCGGGTCCGTTGCTCCTCGGATGCAAGCGGAGTCGCGCCCGAAGGGGAAGGTTTCCGCACTGCTATACATAAAAGTTTTCTGCGTGATCCGGCAGTTGGCACTGCAAGCTGGCGCGTCTTCCAGTCGCACGTTAGTTTGCGCACGTTGCGAAAACTTTTATGTATAGCAGTGCGGAATACCCCGTTCAAGGCGCCACGGCCTCCGTCGGGAGCGCGGGCGGGGCCGGGGGCGGAACCGGAAGTTGGGTTTCGCGCGGGTTCTTGGCGCGTTTGTTGCGGGGCAGCGGGCTGAGGACGACGTTGAGGTCGCGGTCGCCTAACATTTTCGGCGGCGAATCCGCCTGGCCATAAGCGGCGAGGTCCTTGACGAATTGGTTGACCACCTCGAAGCCGATTTCCTTGTGCGCCTTTTGGCGCCCGCGAAAGCGCAACTTGACGCGGACTTTCATATCATCGCACAGGAATTGGATGGCGTGGTCTCGCTTGGTCGCCAGGTCGTGAGGGTCAATGGCGGGAGAGATTTGAAGCTCCTTCATGATGTTCGCCGACTGGCGGGCGTGGGAGCCCTTATTCCGTTTGGCTTCCTCGTAAAGGAATTTGCCGTAATCGACGATGCGGCAAACGGGCGGCGTGGCGTTGGGCGCGACCTCGATGAGGTCCAGGCCTTTGCCCTGGGCCAACCGGAGGGCTTCATTGAGCGACATGACGCCGAGTTGCTGTTTGGCGTCGCCGATGACGCGGACCTCGCGGGCACGGATTTTTCCGTTGCGGCGATGCAAGGGTTCGCGGGAATGAAAGGAGCGAGAAGGGAAAGGGCGGCTCAATGAGGCCTCGCGGGTTGGAGATTATTCATCCAGAATAATACCGGACGGAACGGCAATATGTGATCGGTCGTTAACAGGACCTCAGTTTCGCACAGTCGCCCCGCCAGGCAAGCACAAAATGCAACCCCCAGACCCTGCCCCCCCCCCACGCAGCGGGCCTCCTCCGGCGCCGCTCTTGGCGTAGCCGGCCTCCGGGCAGAGTAATTCAGCTTTCCGGGACCGACCCCTTCTGACAGAATCGGGGATTGAAATGGGGGACGGCTGGTAGTACAAATGGTTGGAGCTCGTTAAGGCCGTGTGGACTGAGACTGCGCAAATAGAACCGACGTGCCAACACCAGGAGCCTCCGTCCGCACCGGACGAAGCGCCTCGGGAATTGGCAACTGCCCCGCTCCCGGAGCAGAGCCGGCCGCAAGCGGCCATGGCCGTGGCCCGGCCTCGGGGCCCATACGGTTGGCCGGTCCCTTCATCGCTGTCTGCCAATCCGGCGGAGGCGCGCGCCCGCATCGAGTTGCCGCAGTTCGACGCGTTATTGCAGGAGAAGGCGCGAGTCATCTCGGGTCACTTTCCGGTTGCGGAGGCGCAATACCGCTATCTGTGCGGGACGGACCCGAACGGGCAGCATTCTGGCATGCCCCACTTTGAAAGGGTCTTCCGCATTGCCAGCTCGCTGGGCGGCGTGAGCGATGTCCAGGAGGCCCCGGACTACGACGCGCTCCTGATACTGACCGCGTGGCGCTCCGTGCGCCCGGGGGTGGAAGGATTTCTTGGTTCCTACCCCAAAGCCCTGCTCTGTCCGCTTTCCCACGCCGCCCCGCCAACGGCACTGGCCTCGCTCTCTCCCCGGGAGCAATCCATTTTCGAGCGGCGCGCGCCGGTTTACCTACGCTATTTGCTCTGCGAAAAATTCGGCTTGCGCACCTGCGCCGACATTGAAAATGCGGATTTGCGTCATCTGCTCAGGAGCGTCGGCTTTCGCCTGATCCGGTCGAGCCTCGCAGCCGAGGTCGCGCTTCCGGGCATCACCCGGGGAGACGACCCGCCCGTCCGGCCTTGGAAGCTGACTCTGAGGCAGGAACTGAGCGATGAACGGGCCGCCGAATTGCTGCTTATCGCGGCGCTCTGGAAGATCAAATACGAGCTGCGTCTGGTCTCCACCGACGAGGGCTTGCCGCGCTGGAACATCGGCGCCTTCGGACGCACGGATTGGGAAGACGCCTTTCTTTCTCTCGGGGTCCGGGTTCCCCACTCGCTCCTGCGCGAGAGCGGGCTCATTGATTGGCGGGCGCTGCTCACGCGCTGCCTCGAGCAAATCGGCCGCGGCAATCTGCCAGCCGAAGTTCTCGGGAGAGTCTCCGCCTGGCCCCGGCGCATCTGTCACGATCGCGGCCAGGCGATTTGGGAAGGGCTGGATCAAATCGCCCGGACCGTCATGGAGCAAGTGCGGGCCGACGGAGCCGCTGCTCTTCAAAGAGAACGGCGAACTGGACTACGAAACGGCCCGCGGCTTTCGTGGCTGGGCGAGGCTCTTTGACGAGGTGTCTCCGCAGATTCTCTCCCGGTTGGGCATCTCCGCCTTCACGGCCCTGCGCCGGGTGGCGCCGGAATATTTTGGCTGGGGCTCCGCCCAGCTCAAACCCTGGGAGCTGGAGCAGGAATATGGAAAATGGAAAGGGCCGCGCGGCCGCGCGCTGCTCAGAAGCGCGTATGCCTACGCGCTCTATGAGAGCGGCCTGGGCTGCATTTGCCAGCAGGAGGAGCAGGTCCTTTGGCAATGCGCGCTCAACCAGTTTTCCGACTGGTACTGATGCCGGGACAGTCGCGTCGCAACGTGACTCCGTATGACTTTCTCTACGGTCTGGCCAGCCGTCACGGGCTGACGCCCCTGCTCACGCGCGAGGTCACGCACACCGCCGCCGTCTCACTGCTGGCGGGCATGAACCTGCATGAGAACCTGCCCAAGATCGAGGGCTGCTGGGAGCTGTGCATGCGCGCGGCCCTCGAGCATCACGGCGGCAAGCTCGAGGTGCGGCTGGTCGTGCCGGATTTGGTGCCGCTCCCCCTGCGCCTGCGCAAAGCCGTGCTGGCCCCGCTCAGCTACTGTTATCTCCACAAGGAACTGCGCCTGGTGCGCGACTTCGACTGCCGGATGGCGCGGGAAGCCCGGCGGACGCTCGAGGAGATTCCCGGCTGGTGGGAAGACGAGCGCATCGTGGGAACGCCCCTGGAAGGGCCTCTGGGCCAGGCCTCCGACCCCGCCTCGATTGTGCTCCGCCTGTTGCGCCCGGAGCCGTGGCTCGAACCGCCCGCCCCCAAGAGGTTTCGTTTCCGGGCGCTCTACCTCCTCCTCTCCAAGCGGGCGACCAACCGAACGACCGCGGGCGAGGCCGGGCTTTCCTCGGAGGAAATGCGGGTCCTGCTTCGGCTCGCCTTCGCGGGGGCCCTCGAGCATACGAACATTGCCGAGGTGTCTCTTCCCGCCATCCGGCGCGGTTTCGAGCGCATCCTGGCCCGCGAGGACACCCGCGAAATGCTGGATTCTCTGCTGTTGCACATCGGCGCAGCTTATGAGACCGAAATCTGGGGCCAGGTCCGCAGGTTCATCGTCCTGGACGCCATCAACGACCTGCTGGCCCTCACCATCCGCTGCTCGCTGCTGCACCTGATGAGTTCCTGAAACCCTTGGGGTCGGATCTAAACTTTTTTACATTTCCCCCTGGCTGAGCAAGGGGCCGGCTTTCCCAGGGTGCTACCGGGGCGCTTTTCTGAAGCCGTCCAGCCAATGGCGCAGGCTCAGGAGCGGATGCTCCCGGATCATGCGCGGCCCGGCATAGCGCATCAGGGCCTTGACCTGCTCGCGGCGCGCGGGTTGGTAGCAGTGGACGGGGCAGTTGGCGCACGCGGGTTTTTCCGCGCCGAACCGACAGCGTTCCAGCCGCCCGCCCGCGTAGTCCAAAAGCTCCCGGCATTCCGCGCACGGCGCCGCCGCCGCGCCGTGATGATCGCGGCAATGAATTTTGATCATCGCCTCCATCGTCTTCCATTCGCGGTCCAGCCGTTTGCTGGTGAAAGCGCCGGTTTTGGTTTCCGGCACGACGGCAGCAAAGGTGTCCGGTGCGGCTTGTCCGGCAGACCTTTTCATGCTGCCATTTTCGCACACCCATCATCGGAGGCCCTTGATGCAGGTCAAGGTGTTGGTTGATTCGTTAAAGGTCACGTCGAAGGCCGAGCGCGGCAGCGCCAGTGACAAGAATCTTCAGCCCAGGGGCAACGCCCTGGGCTGATATGCGGCGCGCTTTCAGCGCGTGCTTTTCGGTTAAATCGGTTGGCAGCTCGCCCGGTGAGGGCACCGGGCCTACAGGAGTCCCGATGCGGCATCGGGATTGCAGACCCGGTGCCCTCACCGGGCGGCTCACCCATTTTCCACGGGGTCAGGATGTCCGAGCTTCAGAACCCATGGATGGGAGAAGGATGTCTGGCAGCCCCCGGGGCGCAGCGTCAAAGAATCCCGTCTTGCGCCCGGAAAGGGGGGCGACAGGGTGAGTTGCTTTTGGCGCGAGACTGACTAAAGTAAGCTCGGTTTTTGAGTTTTGAGTTTTGAGTCGGTTAAAGCCAAAAATTCAAGACTCTCTTGGAAAAATGCTCTCGTCCGTCGCCGAGTTCAAAAAAATCGCCGTCGTCAACACGCTGCGAAGCTGCCAGCTTTTCACGGGCTTGCCGTCGGCCGATTTGGAGAAAATCGCGGACGTGACGGTTTTGAAATCGCTGGAGAAGGGCGAATATCTTTTTCGGGAAGGCGGCCCGGCGCACGGATTTTACGTGGTGCAACGCGGGGCGGTGAACGTTCATCGTGTCAACGCCGCCGGCAAGGAACAAATCATCCACATTTTTCGCGCCGGCGAATCGTTCGCCGAGGTGGCGCTGGCGACGGCGAGCGGCTATCCTGCCGATGCGCGCGCGCTGGAGCCGACGCAGGCTTTGCTGGTGCAAAAGGACGGGATTCTCGCGCTGCTCAAGCGCCAGCCGGAACTGGCGCTGCGGATGCTCGGCTCGATGAGCAGCCATCTGCGCGTGCTGGTCGGGCAGCTTGAAGATTTGACGTTGAAAGATGTCGAGACGCGGCTGGCCAACTGGCTGGTAAAGCGCTGTCCGAATCCGCAGGGCGAATCGCCGGTGAAAATCGAGCTGACGATGACCAAGCGCGTGCTGGCGGCGGAACTCGGCACGGTCGGCGAAACTTTTTCGCGCACGCTCGCCAAGCTCCGCCAGCAAAAGCTCCTTGCGGTCAAAGGCAAAACCGTCACCGTCCTTTCGCCGGCGAAATTGAGCGCTCTGTTGCGGCGCAATCTGGGGGAATGACGTGCGGAGGAGTCCGCAGGACAGAACATAATCCAGATAGCCGCGAAGAGGCGCAAAAGGCTCAAAAGCCCTGATTTTTGCGCTTCTTGCGCTTCTTCGCGGCGATTCCAGATTGGCAAAGTTATTTTAGGGCGGGCGCTTGTCCGGCCTGAATCCAAGCCGCAATGTCGGCAACTACCGTCTCGGCGACATGCCCGCTTTGTTCGTATTCGGAGGGCGTGCTTTTGCCTTCGCCGGCGATGAACAGGTGGTTGAGATTTGGATAGAGCTTGAAGGTCGCGTTGGGAGAAGCGCCCAGGGCCTTTTTCCAACCGTCGAAATCCGCCTGGGTGACTTGGTAATCACGCTGGCCTTGGAGGATGAGCAGAGGTTGTTTGAGCGCTTTGGCTGTCGCCGCCGCATCGTAGTCCCGCAGGTCCAGCCAATAGCGGGCCGAGCCGCCGACCAGCAGATTGGTTGAGGAGGCATCGGCTGGCGGTGAGTTTTTTGACCTTCGCGACGTTTGCCCGCATTTGCGCCAGCTTGGGCACGCCCTCGGCGGTCTTGGACCGGTCCAGGGAGGCCAGGTAATCCAGTTGGTCGATGATGATGTCCTTGAGCGGCCGGGTTGCAGCCCGCCAGGACGATCAACCCGGCAATCTTCGGGTCCGCCTTGCCGATTCTGGGGACAGCCATTCCGCCGAGGCTGTGGCCCAGGACGAACACGCGCTTGGCATCGATTCCCTCGGTGGCCCGCAGCCGCGCTGCCGCATCCAGCGCGTCATCGATGGTCTCCTCTTTGAGGGTAATCTCCTGGATGGCAGCCGCCAGCTTCGCGCCGTACTGTTTGGTGCGTTTCTCGTAGCGGAGAACGGCAATGCCTCTGGTGGCCAACCCCCAGGCCAGGTCGCGGAACGGTTTGTTGGCCCCCACCGTCTCGTCGCGGTCCTCGGGCCCGAGCCGTGGACCAGGACCACGGCGGGCCAGGGCCCGCCGCTAACGGGCACGGCCAGCGTGCCCGGCAAGACCCATTGGCCCGTCCCAACTGTAAACTCCCGCTCGCGGAAAGCGTCGCTCCTGGCGTAGGGCGGAGGCGGAAACGTGGCCGGTCGCGTCGGGACAAAGAACAGCCCGGCGACCTGGCCGTTGGTGTTGAAAACAACTTTCGTGTCCAGGGTGGCTTGCTTGAATTGGCAGGTCACCAGCACCACGTCATAGCCCATGACCTTTTCGGCCCGGGTATCAAGCTGCTGGTTGAATGGACCGGCTTGCGCCTGGACCCCCTCCCAGACCTCGCGCAGCCTGGCTTCCGGCAAGGCCTGCTTCATGGTCGCGTCGAAGCGCGCCACGGCGCCGGCAAAGTCTGCCTTGGCCAGCAGACCGACAAAGTCCCGGGCGGACGCCGTAACATCGCCGGACTCCGAACGCGCGGCCCAGGGCGTGCTCACAACCGCGGTTGCGAGGAGCATCGTGAACGTTATGACTGATCTTTTGTATGTATGCATAATCCTGTGCGCCGCTATGTCATTTGCCCGGCTCAGGAGCCCACGGCCAGCGCCGCGGGTAGCGGTGACCGTTGAGCTGGAGGCCAATCCACGAAGGGCGAACCAGGTAATGATAGCTGAGAAGTAAAACCGGGATGGCAACGGCGAGAATGAAAAGGTACTTGACCGGCCACGGCAGGGGCCAGCGGCCCACAAGGATTTGCAGCGCGACGACCAGCGGCAAGTGGACCAGGTAAATCCAGTAGGAGGCATCCGCCAGGTAACGTCCCCAGGCGTTGGGCCGCCGGCAAAAGCGGGTGAACAAGCCCAGGAAACCCAGCACGAAGCCCCACATTGTCACCGCGTAACAGGCGGTGAAGGCCAGGCGCACCGAGTGGACCTGCTTTGAAGCCAGGCCGGCAAGAGGAACTGCATCCAGCGCGCCACCCAGCCACAGCCACAGGCCGGCTCCGAGGGCGAGGTGCCAGGGCCAGCGCCGCTCGAAGGCGCCCACCAGCTCTGGTTGGCGGTGCAGCAGCCAGCCGACCAGGAAACAAAAGCCAAAGAAAAAGGTTGTCGGTAGATAAGGGAGCAAGGAAGAGCTTGGCGTGTCCACGCCCCACACGCGCATGGTTAGGAGCATCGGCAGGCAGAGCAGGGCGAAGACCAAGGCCGCCCCCCGCCAGCGGCACAACCGCTCGAACCAGCGGTCCAAACGGGCGGCTTGCGCGCCGGCCCCAACGGCCAGAGAGCAGGCCCAACGCACGGCCAGGAGGAGCAAGTAGATGACCAGCAACTGGTGCAAGAACCAGAGATGGGTCAGATCGAACTTCCGGAGGAAGTCGCCGCTGGCAAAAAACCCCAGCAGCAGCTTCCAGAGGGGCAGGTCGGGCACACCCGTCTTGGCCAGTCTGCCGCTTACAGACCAGCCCCAGAGCCAGAGGTAAATCACCAGCGGAAACAGGATGAGCCAGCCGGCCACGAGCGGGATAAGAATGCGCTGGATGCGATTGCGCACAAACCCGGCCGTTCCGCGCCGCAGGATGAGCAGGCGGGCGAAAAAGCCCGCCATGATGAAAAACAGCTCCAGGCGGAAGGAGTGGCACCCGAAGAAAAACCATTCGAGACAAACGCTGGGCTTGGAATCGGTGATGGCCCAGTCGTGGTAAGGGGCGACGAAGGATGCGGCGGCGTGAAAGACCACCCCGAGCAGCAAGGCGAAGCCGCGCAGCGCATCCAGGTGATGAAAGCGCGCCGACTCGTCACGGCCGGTAACGCTCAGGCTCTCGCCCAACTCAACTTTGGCAGGCATGGGCTGGATTAAGACTAATTCTGTCATGGTTCGTCCTGGTTCCCTCTTCAATCCCCGGTCGAGCCTGGGCGTTGGGGTTGGGGGCTGGTCTGGCGGCGCAGGCCCTTGCGCTTCCGCACCGCCTGCTTGAGGAGGTACTCGATCTGTCCATTGACACTTCGCAGTTCATCCTTGGCCCAGGCCTCGAGGTCCGCCCAGAGTTCGGGGTCCATGCGCAGAAGAAACGGTTTGCGTGAGGCCATGCCCGGCTTAAGTGTAGAGCGTGCCTGTGTTGACCACCGGATGGACCTCGGCCTCGCCGCACAACACCACCATCAGATTGCTCACCATGGCTGCCCGGCGCTCGTCATCCAGTTGCACCACCTGTTTCTCGGCCAGTTCTTTCAAGGCCATCTCGACCATGCTCACCGCCCCATGGACGATCTTCTGCCGCGCGGCAATGACCGCTTCGGCCTGTTGCCGGCGCAGCATCGCCTGGGCAATCTCCGGCGCGTAGGCCAGGTGCGTCAATCTCGCTTCTTCCACCAGCACGCCGGCCTTGTTCAGACGCGCCTGCAATTCCTGCTTCAGGGCCTGGGAAACTTCCTCCATCCCGCTGCGCAGAGTGACCTCGTGCTCTTCGCCGTAGTCGTAGGCATAAGCGCTGGCCACGTGCCGGATAGCCGACTCGCTCTGCACTCGCACGTAGTTCTCATAATCGTCCACGTCAAAGGCCGCCTGCGCCGTGTCCTGCACGCGCCAGACCACCACCGCCGCAATCTCGATGGGATTGCCCCGCTTGTCATTGACCTTGAGCCGCTCACTGTTGAAATTGCGCGCCCTGAGCGAAACCTTGAAGCGCGACAGCTTCCTGAGCGCGCGCGCCGCCCCGCCCAGCTTGCCCGCCGCCGCATTCGCCTCCGAGCCCATGTGCTGCGCCGGCGTCGTTCCAGGCTGGCTTGGGCCGTTCGAATAAAAGGGATTCCCCCAATGAAAACCGGCGTCCCGCACGGTGCCTTTGTACTGGCCAAAGAGCACCACCACCCTCGCCTCGTTCGGCTGCAATGCGAAAAAGCCGACACACATCACGATCGCGGCGATCTCCACCAGAATCGCTATGACGAAAAGCTCCAGATCGGATCGCCCTTTCATGGACCCCGGCCACGATCGAGTAAATGAAGAGCGCGATTGCCCCCAATAAGAGGAACACGACAATCGGCAACATCACCCAGCCATTGAAGACTTTGACGATTCTCTCCCGGTTCATCTCCCGGTTCATAGTGCTATTTTCAGTGTTCATATTGGCATTTGCGTTTGGACACGGCATTTTCAATTGCTATCTCTATGATATCATAATGCAATCGCAATGCAACTCCAAAATGCGGCCTTGTTTGTAATCGACGCGCAGATCCGTTTTTGAGCGCCTGCTCCATTGCTCCCCCTCTTCCCCTCACCCCGGCCCTGGCTGCCCCCTCTCCCTCGGGGAGAGGGCCGGGGTGAGGGGGAACTAGCTGTCCCGCGAAACCAGTTTCCGAAACCACATCTCGCGCCCTCTGTGATTGGCCGGCCAAACGACAACACAGATTGGCAACTTGGCTCAAGCTTTGGAGGCGGAAATCTCGAGCATGCGCTCGATGGGCAGGCGGGCGCGGCGGATGATGTCCTGGCTCAACTCGATGCGGGGCGCCAGATGTTTCATGCAATCCCGGAGTTTGTCGAGGGTGTTGAGCTTCATGAACTTGCATTCGCTGCAGCGGCAGGCATCGGTCGGGGCGCGCATGGGGTCAAAAACCGGGGCGCAGATGAAGTCCTTGCCCGGGCACTCTTTTTTCATCCGATGGAGGATGCCGGACTCGGTGACGACGATGAACTGCCTGGCCGGGCTTTCCTTGCAATAGAGGATCATTTTCTCGGTCGAGCAGACCTCATCGGCGAGGTTGCGCACTTCGGGCAGGCACTCGGGATGCGCGACCACTTTGGCCTCCGGAAACGAGCGGCGGAGGCGCAGGAGACTCTCCTGGCGGAATTCGACATGGGCGTAGCAGTTGCCCCGCCACAGGGTCATCGGCCGGCCTGTCTGCTCCATTACCCAGGCGCCCAGGTTCTCATCGGGCACAAAGAGCAGATCCCGGTCCTTGGGCGCGGCCTCGACGATCTTTACCGCGTTGCCGCTGGTGCAGATGACGTCGCTCAAGGCTTTGACCTCGGCGCTGCAATTGATGTAGGTAATGGTGTAGAAGCCGGGATGGCTCTTCTGAAACTCCGCCAGTTTGTCCGCCGGGCAACTTTCCTCCAGCGAACAGCCTGCATCCTTATCCGGCAGCACGACCATCCGGTTCGGATTCAAGATCTTCGCCGTTTCCGCCATGAAATGCACGCCGCTGAAGACAATGACCTCCGCATCCGTTCGGGCGGCCTGCCGGGAGAGCCCGAGCGAATCCCCGACAAAATCGGCTGCCTCCTGGATTTCCGGCACCTGGTAATTATGGGCCAGGATGACGGCGTTGAGTTGCTTTTTTAGAACGAGAATCTCGCGCGACAGGGCATCGAGTTCTTCACGCGGCACGGGCCGGCGCACCGGGAAGCGATCCACTCCCGGCGCCTGCGCTTGAGTCACATTGACCATGCTAAGAATGTAACCTCGCCGCCCGGGCCCCGTCAATTTCGGGCTGGGTCAATTTGCCGGTTGACAACCGCCCAAGGAAAAATACTCTTTTTTGCCTGTTATGTATTCACTTTCCACCTGTTGGAATTCCCACCGGCACACGGATGGCCGCGCCATGTTGCGGGAAATCCGCGAACTGGGTTTTGAATACGCCGAGTTGAGCCACGGCACGCGCATCAGCCTGGTGCCGGGCATTATCGAGGCGGTCGAGGCGGGGGAGATCAAGATTTCCAGCCTGCATAACTTCTGCCCCCTGCCCATGGGAGTCACCCATGCCGCGCCCAATATTTACCAGTTCTCCGCCGAGCGTCCCCGCGAACGGGAGATGGCCCTGCGCTATACGCTCAAGACCCTCGAATTCGCCCAGCGGGTGAGAGCGCCGGCAGTGGTCCTGCACCTGGGCAGCATCGAGATGAAGGATTACACCGGGAAGCTCCTGGGCATGCTCGAGCGCGGCGGAGGGGACACGCCCAAATACGCCAAACTTTGCGCCGAGGTGGCCGAAAAACTCGAGGCCCGCAAAGAGCCCTTCTTCGAGCGAACCAAAGAGGTGCTGCGCCAGATCCTGCCGGAAGCCGAGTCGCGCGGCATCAAGCTCGGGGCCGAGAATCGCCAGGCCCTCGAGGAGTTGCCGCTCGAGGCCGATTTCCAATTCCTGTTCCGCGACCTGCCCAGTCCCTGCCTCGGTTACTGGCATGACACCGGCCATGCCCAAATCAAGCAGCACCTTGGTTTCATTCACCATCCCATGCACCTGGAGTCGCTCCTCCACCGCCTGGCCGGCTTTCATATCCATGATGTCCAGTTCCCCGGACACGACCATTTCGCCCCCGGCACCGGCACGGTTGACTTCGCCGCGCTCAAACCGTTTGTGAAACCCGGGCACATCAGGGTGTTCGAGCTGGGCCCCGCCCTGACGCCCGAGGAGGTCAAGAGCGGGGTGGAACTGGTGAAGAAGGTGTGGGGAGACGATTGAGTGGAGACCGCTCCAGGAACCATTCGTTGCGGCGCACAGCCACGGAAATCGTCCGCGCTTTGCACCAGGCCGGTTTTCAGGCCTTCTGGGTAGGCGGTTGCGTGCGGGATTTCCTGCTCGGCCGCCAGGCGTGTGATTACGACATCGTCACCTTCGGCGTTGCCGGCGCAAGTCGAGAAGCTCTTTGCCCATGTCATCGCGCTGGGCCGGAAGTTCGGCGTGGTCGTGGTGGTCGAAGGCGGCCACCAGTTCCAAGTCGCTACCTTTCGCTCGGAGGCCGATTACCGGGATGGCCGTCATCCGGAGCAAGTCAGTTTCGGCGATGCGCGGGCCGATGCCTGCCGGCGCGATTTCACCATCAACGGCCTGTTCTACGATCCGATTCACCAAACCTTGCACGATTGGGTCGGCGGCCAGGCCGATCTGCGCGCCCAAATCGTCCGCACCATCGGGCCGGCCGCAGACCGGTTTGCCGAAGACCATTTGCGGCTGCTCCGCGCTGTGCGCCTGGCCGCTCAACTGGATTTCCAGCTCGAACCGCTCACGCTTGCGGCAATCCAGGCCGCCGCCCCTGCCATTAAGGACATCAGCGCCGAGCGCGTCCGGGACGAGTTGGTGAAGCTGTTTTGCCCTCCGCACGCAGGGCGCGGCCTCGAGTTGCTGCGTCAAAGCGGCCTGCTCGAACAGGTGCTGCCTGAAATCGCCGCCACCGTCTCCTGCGAGCAATCTCCCGACTTTCACCCGGAAGGCACGGTCTTCAAACACCTGTGTTTGATGCTGGCCCAAATGCCGCCCGAGGAGGCGCCGTCCTTGCCCTGGGCGGTCTTGCTTCACGATGTCGCCAAGCCCCTCACCGCCTCCCGAGACCCGGAGACGGGCACGCTCCATTTTTACGGCCACGAACGCCTCGGCGCCGAGATGGCCGCCCGAATCCTGGAACGGCTCCGCTTTCCCCGCAGGCAAATTGACGACATCCTCAAAGCGGTGCGCGGCCACATGCAGTTCAAGGACGCCCGGCAAATGCGCAAGTCCACCCTGCGCCGCCTCCTGCTCCGCCCGACCTTTCCTCTGGAGTTGGAATTGCACCGCCTGGACTGCCTGGGGTCCCATGGCGGACTGGAGGTCTATCATTTCCTGGTCGCCCAGGCCAAGGCCTTGGAGCGGCAACCGCACATCCGACCTCCCCTCATCAAGGGCGGCGACTTGATTGCCCTGGGCATGAAACCCGGTCCACCTATGGGCGCGCTCCTGGCCGAAATCCGCGAAAAACAGTTGCAGGATGACCTCAAGACCCCCGCCCAGGCGCGCCGCTGGGCCAGAGCACGAATCCAGGCCTCCGAAAGAAAGAAAGCATGAGCGCGCGCCAAACGCCAAAACGGATGCAGGCCGCCGATTCCCCGGCGCCAGGCAAATCCTGGAAGCAGATCCTCAGCCGCCCTGGCCTGCTGTGCCTGTTGCTGGGGCTCACGACCCTGGCTGTATATTGGCCTGCCGGGTGGAATGGCTTTGTTGATTATGATGACGCCGATTACGTGACGGCCAACTCCCATGTGCAGAACGGGTTGACATGGGAAACCGTGGTTTGGGCGTTCACGACGGGCCATGCCAGCAACTGGCACCCGCTGACCTGGCTCTCGCACGCCCTGGACTGCGGCTCTTCGGCCAGCAACCCGGCCCGCATCACCTGGTCAGCGTCGCTCTTCACATTGCCAACGCTTTGCTCCTGTTTCTTGTCCTCCGGCGGATGACCGGGGCCTTGTGGCAGAGTGTTCTAGCCGCCGCGCTTTTCGCCTTGCACCCCTTGCACGTCGAGTCGGTGGCCTGGGTTTCTGAACGCAAAGACGTGCTCAGCGGGTTGTTCTTTCTGCTCACCCTTGGGGCCTATACGATTTACGTCGAGAAACTGCGCGCCCGGGACAAGGGACATCCTCAGGCGGGTCTCTCCGCCTCTGTTGGGAACGGTCCACTGTTTTACTATTTGCTTTCGCTCCTGTTTTTCACCTTGGGCCTGATGAGCAAGCCAATGCTCGTCACACTGCCCTTTGTGCTGGTCCTGGTTG
Source organism: uncultured bacterium (assembly GCA_963713735.1). Classification (GTDB taxonomy): domain Bacteria; phylum Verrucomicrobiota; class Verrucomicrobiia; order Limisphaerales; family UBA8199; genus CAVQND01. The sequence continues at coordinate 291,317 of CAVQND010000016.1, read as the reverse complement.
ACTACTGGCCGCTGGGGCGGCTGCGGCGCCCGGCCTTTGGAGGCCTGGTCCTGGAGCAGCCCGGAACGCCGCCTTCAGGCGGCAGCCCCGAGAAGCGGCGCCCGGCCCTTCGAGGCCTGGTCCTGGAGAAGCTGCCGTTTCTGGCGCTGAGCCTGGCCTCGAGCGTGGTCACCTTTCTGGCGCAGAGAAAGGGAGGCGCCGTCTCGACGGTCCTGCCCCTGGATGCCCGCATCGGCAACGCAGTAATCTCTTATGTTCGTTACCTGGCCAAGATGCTCTGGCCGGCAAAGCTCTCGGTCCTCTATCCTCATCCGGGCCATTGGCCACTGGCCAAGGTCGTTGCGGCCGCTTGTTTTTTGGCGCTCACTACCGGGGCGGTGGTCTTTCTGGCCCGGCGGCGCCCGGCTCTGGCGACAGGCTGGTTTTGGTTCCTGGGAATGTTGGTCCCGGTCATAGGGCTGGTCCAGGTCGGAATCCAATCCATGGCCGATCGCTACATGTATTTGCCAATGATTGGCCTGTTGGTCATGCTGTTGTGGAACCTGCCGGACGTGGTGCCGTTGCGGCCATGGCGGGTCCCGGCGCTGGGCCTGGCAGCGGTTTTGGCGCTCGTCGCTTGCGCCACCCTGAGCGTTCGGCAGGTGCGGTTTTGGCACGATAGCGAGGCCCTGTTCGGCCGCGCGGTCAAGGTCACGGACCGGAATTACCTGGCTTACAACAATCTGGGCTTTTACCTGTCCCGCCAGGGCAAGGCAGCCGAGGCCATGGAGAATTACCGGCGCTCCCTTGAAATCAATACCAATTACGAAGACGCGCTCAACAATATAGGCTATGCGCTGGCGGGAGAGAAAAAGTACGACGAGGCCATCGGTTATTACCTGGCTGCCCTGCGCATCCGGCCCAACCATCCCGAGGTCCACAACAACCTGGGCAACGCCGTGTCCGAACTGGGCAGGCTCGACGAGGCCATCCAGCACTATTTGGCCACGCTGGCCCAGAGGCCCGAGCATGCGGATGCCCATAACAACCTCGGGGTCGCCCTGGCCATGAAAGGGCAACTCGACGAGGCCATCGTCCATTTCCGCGCGGCCATCCGGTTCAAGCCAAACGATGCGAGCGCGCACGGCAATCTCGGCAATGCCCTGGCCGTCCAGCACAAACTGGATGGGGCCATCCAGGAATACGCGCAAGCGCTGCGCCTCAAACCCGACGATGCCCAGACGCACAACAATCTCGGCAATGCCCTGGCCGGACAAGGCAAGTTCGACCAGGCCATCGGCCAATACCAGGAGGCCCTGCGCCTCAACGCCGTCAACCCCGAGGCCCACGCCAACCTCGCCGCCGCTTCGGCGGTGCAGGGCAACCTCCCACAGGCCCTCGAACATTACCAGGCCGCCCTCGGGCTGGTCCCCAACAATCCCGAACTCCATTATCGCTTCGCCCAAGTGCTCCTGCGCCAGGGGCGACGCGACGAAGCGGCCGCCCAACTCACCGCCGCCCTGCAACTCCGGCCCGGTTTTTCGGAGGCCAGAAAACAGTTGGAGCTGCTCAGAGCACCCTGACCCTCCCCTCCCGATCCATTCCGGCAGCCAGGTTGACCCGGTCACGCTGGGCGCAGAACGCGACATCCGCCCGCAGTTCCTCGAGCCCGAGCAACCGCCGGCCGTTGCGCGACTGCGCGAAGGCGGCGGCCAGGTCCGCAGTTTCGGCGGCGAACAACCGGCGCGCCATCAGCGCCGAATCCGCAACCACGGTGTCGCTCGAATGCGGCCAGAGCAGCTCGCTCAAGGCGCCGGCGCCCAGGACATCTTCATAAGCCGGCTCTTCGGCAGTCCCGCCGCACACCAGCAACAGCGGGCACGGGCCTTCTTTGGCCAGAAACTCCCCTGTGGCGCGCAGATTCAGAAAGCTGCATATAAGGACACGCCTGGCGCCCGCGCAGGCCCGCAATGCCCGCGTCCCGTTGGTGGTAGTCATGACAACTGTTTTTCCCTGGACCTTGTCCCGAGTGAATTCACGCGGGGAGTTGCCCAAATCAAAGTCAATGCCCCCGGTCAGGCTGGCCGGGATGCGCACCCCATCCCGTTCGCCGGCGAGCAGGAGGGCCGGCTGCCGTTGGCGCAGGCGCAGGGCCTCGGGGATGCTCTCCACCGGAATGATTGCCTCCGCCCCGTTGCTCAGCGCCATAGCCATAGTGCTGGTGGCGCGCAACACGTCAAACACCACACAGGTCGTCCGGCTCAAATCGCGGCCCTTGAGGGCCTGGAATTCCGCAGGGGCAAACGTCACTTCAAGGGCTGCCTTCATCTTTAATACTTCTTATGTAGTGAAAGAGATACTGCTGCGCATAGCCGGCATAAGGACCGAAATGGGTTGCGGCAAACCGTCGCAGCCGCCCCGGCTTAATCCGCCGGCCGGGGAAGTAGAGCTGCCTCAGGGCCCTGAGCACCCACACGTCCAGCGGGAATGCGTCTTGGAAGCCATAAGCAAAGAGCAGGACGCAGTCGGCAATCTTCGGCCCGACTCCCGGCAACCGCATCAATTGGGCCCGTGCGCTTTCGAGGCCCAGCGCGCCCAGCCGGGCCAAATCCAACTGGCCCTCAGCCACCCTTTGGGCCGCGGCCAACAGATAAGGGGCGCGAAAGCCCATTTTGCAGGCCCGCAACTCGGTCTCGCCGGCGAGCGCCAGGCGGGCCGGCGACGGGAAGGTCCGGGCGCGGGCAAAGCCCGAGCCGGTCGGCGCCGGCAGCGGCTCGCCATAGCGCTCGCAGAGCGACTCGACAATCTGCCGGATTTGAACGATCTGCTTGGTGGAAGACAATATGAAGGAGGCCAGGCACTCCCAGGGGTCCTGGCGCAAGAGCCGCAAACCGCGGCACGATGCCAAGGCCGCGCGCATCGGTTCGTCGGCCGGGAAGGTCCGCAGCACCTCATCGAGATTCAGGTCTGTTTGCAGGTACTCCGTGAGCCAGGCCCACTCGGAAACCGGGTGAGCGGCCTCGGCCTCGAGGCCACGCCCATTGGAGCGCAGGCACACGGAGTGTGTGCCGATGACGCCGGTCCAGCCCCGCTCGGTCAACCGCCAGCGAAAGGCCTGTCCGCAGTTCAGCGTCGCCTCGAGGTCATAATCTGATTCCAAAGGAATTCTGAAGACGGTTGATTGGGGCTGCAATGGAGTGGAGAGAATCAAGGGAGCCTTAGGATTAGGATTAGGATTAGGATTAGGATTAGGATTAGGATTGGGATTAGGATTAGGGTCAGGGGGCTGTGGCTGTGTCGGGTTAATCAACGGAGGCCCCGGCATTCAAAGATTTGCAGCGGCCGCAACAGGTAGCGGTTCTGGTAGAGCACATTGCGCACGCCCAGGCTGGTGACGGACTGGAAGTCCTTTTCCAACTGGGCCGGGGGCGGTTTGGGCACAGGCTGAGTCGCGATCCAACTCGCGGACGTAAATGGCATTCTGGCCCTGGCGCCGGCCATAGCCGGGCCAAAAGTAGAATTGATTGTCCGGCCGCTCGCTGGTCAGGCAATACACCAACGGCTCGTCCGGGACGCCCGCTTTGGCTTCCGGGAGATAAAAGGAAAGTTCCCCGGCCAGGCCGTAGTGGCCGGCGATGATAAAAACCGGTTTGCCTTCCGCCAGCAAATCCTGCCTGGCTTGGCCGACGACGGCGGCGACCTGGCGCCATTGGCGCACCCGGTGGAGGACATCGAGCTTCACGGGCAGCGGACGCCCAATGAGCCTGGCGAGGCCGTCGGTGTTGTGGCCCAGGATGACCAGCGGCAATCCCAAGCCCACGCCCGCCGCCAGCCAGCCTTTGACCCAGACTCTTCCCATCCGCCATTGGGTGTCCCAGTAAATGACCATGAGGCAGAACAGCGGGAGCACCGCCGGGGCAATCCAATTGGGCATCACGCGCGAGTGAAACGTGTAGAGCAGGAAGGCCAGGAAGAGCGGCGCGCCCATGCTGAAAAGATAGACCAGGCAGCGGATGATGCCGGCCCCGGCGCCAGAAGACGATGGCCGTCCAGAGCATGCCGACGAAAAAGACCGGGTTCAGCAGGCCCGCCTCGGCCGCCAGGAATTCCCCCAGGTAGCGGAGCGTCGGTTTCCAGGGCTGCCCCACATGCGCATCGCCGGCCACGTGCGTGAGGGTAATCCAGTGGTGCTGCATATTCCAAATCACCACCGGCACGGCGAAGAGCAGGTTCAGCGCCAGCGCCCAGTACGGCCCGGGGCGGCGCAGTTGCTTGCGGGCCGGGGGCCACAAGACGAAGAAAACCGCCCAGCAAAGCCACTGGAACAGCGCCGTGTATTTGCTGAGGAACCCCAAGCCCATCCAAAGCCCTACCCAGAGCCAATCACGAGTCTGCGCGTTTTCCTGGACCGCCCGCCAACCCGCCAGCATGGCCAGCGTCCAGAACAACACCGACAGGGCATCGACCGTCATGAGCACCGAGCCGACCGACATGAGAGGGGCGGCGGCAGTAATCAGCAGCAGGAAGAACCCGGCGCGGGCGTTGACCTCTCGGGCGAAGAACCGGAGCAAGACGCCGCCGAGAATGGTGGCGATGATGGGGGAGAAAAAGCGCACGCCCAGCGCAGTATCGCCCCAAATCGAGGTGCCCAGAAACTGCGTATAAGCAATCAGCGGCGGTTTGCTGTAATAGGACAGGGCCAGGTGCTTGGACCACAGCCATTGATACGATTCGTCCTCGCTCAGCTCGATGGTGCCGCTGGCAATATACGCCAGGCGCGCCAGCAACAGCACCCCAAGCCAGATGCAGCCGACCCGCAGCCAGTGCTGGTCCAGCGTGACCTGCGGCGGACGAAAGCCGGGCTCCGGCAGCCCTTTGGCGGGCGGAAGCGCCGGGGCCTCCTGTTCTTCACCCTCGGCCGGTTGCGGGCGCACTGCCGGAACCAGCAGAGACGGCATCCTGGGCCACCAAAGCGGAAACCATTTCCGGCCTGCCCAGCGCCAGAGCGCGTCGAGCGACCACACGATGGCGGCGGCATAGCCGGCGCCCAGGATGGCTCCGGCCGCCGCATCGCTCGGATAGTGGACCCCGTTATAGAGCCGGGAAAAACTGACCAGGACCGCCAGCGGCAGCATGAACCAAAGGCTGCGCCGATAATAAATGAAGGCCACCATTGTCGCGGCGAACCAATTGGCCGCGTGGGAGGAGGGCATGCTCCCCAGGCCCGCATTGGGGTCCTGGGTCGCGCCCTTTGCCGCTGGCCCGGGGGCTTCCATGCCCGGCGTTTCCCCGTGGCGGTCCGGCCGGTCGGGACGATGGACCCCGGTAGAACCAGAAAGGGCCGCGGGCGTCTCACGGCATGTTTGATGTTGCGGCAGATGAATCCATCGCCGATGGCCAGGACCGCGATTGCCATCACCAGGCAAACGGTTCCCCGGACCCGCCCTTTCCAAAGGAGCAGCCCTGCCACCAGGGCCAGCAACGGCAGGAAGCAGCGATTGCCGCTCAGGAAGGGCATGACGACATCGAAGACAGGGTTCGCCAACCGGAGGTTGACGAAGCGGAACAGTTCGATGTCGAGTGTCTGGAGCCAATGCATCCGACAGACAGTTTAACGCCAGGCCGGCAGTTGCAAGTCTAAATGGGCGCCCTAGCCCGAGGCGGAGCAAAATTGCGCCAGCCGGGTAGCGGGAATGGCGGGGCAGGTTGCCGGCTGGGGTTTCATGGAGAGCCTCCATTGGTTTTGGCGCGCGCATTGGGACCATGGACCTCGGCGTAGCGGCGCCTCGGCAGAGCGCCGCCGGAGATCGTTCCCGGGAATGGCGGCGCTCTGCCGAGACGCCGCTACGAGTGCAGTGCAGCGCGGCGAAGCGGCAACCAACGACCTCGACCCTGATTCTTGAGCCCCAGATTGCACAGATTGCACGGATGGGAATTGGTTTCTGTGCAATCGGCGCAATCGGTGGCTCAACTACTCGAGGAACGATTGGGGGAACAATTGGGGTCAGATCTAAACTTTTTTACATTTCCTCCTGAATTTGCGTTATAGGGGACGGAATTCATCATCGTGATTTCAAAATCGTGGAGAGAAAAGGCTCGCTGGGCTGGGGCAAAAGGTGGAACATCCCGGGCAATGCGATGAGTAAGGCCCCTGCGAGTGGTTATGGTGCGGGCTCTGGCCGGCGGCTGATCGAGTTGGACTCGTTTCCGTTCGAGTTCGTTTCGGAGTTGGCGGAGATAGAGAGCTGGCGCAAGGAGGTTTATCGGCCGGTCTATCACATTCACAAGTGGTGGGCGAAGCGGTTGGGATCCGTGTTCCGTGCCGTCTTGCTCGGCTCGGTTATTCCGGACAAAGAGAACCTGGCCGAGGCGTTCTACCGGCAGCATGATTTTTCGGGGTTGACGGTCTTCGATCCTTTCATGGGCAGCGGGACTACGGTGGGCGAGGCGCACAAACTCGGCTTTACCGCCCTGGGCCGGGACATCAACCCGGTGGCTTGTGAGTCCGTGCGGGTGGCGCTGGGACCACTGGACCGGGATGCGTTGTTAGGGGCTTTCGGGCAGCTTTCCGCCGGCGTGTGTTTCCTATCGCGAAAACGGTGAAGGCCCTCGGACATCCACCAGCCCATCGGCTGTTCGCCAAGCTTGTGCTCACCGCAGCGGATGACAAGATTTATGTGCCTGTCACCCGAGAGGACGAGCTGGCGTACGAGCGTTGCTCGGACGAGCTGGGCCGGAGCCGGCTGCCGCTCCCGGAGCTGGAAATGGAACATGGGCATAACACGAAGCAGGTGCTGAACTACGCGTATCGGTCGTGGCGGGAGTTCTTCAACGACCGCCAACTGCTGGCGCTGGGTTGGCTGCACCAGGCGATTCTGGAGCTGCCGAATGACGCGGTGCGGGCTGCCATGCTGAATGTGTTCTCCGGGTCTTCGGAAGCAGCCCGCCCTTCAGCGGGCGGGTCGAGACAGCCTGGCCTCCGCCAGGAAGGGCGGTTCCGCGCGCGATTTTCCTCTCGTGCGGGAGTTCGGCGGCGACCGGCCTTGAGGATTCGAGCGTGGATCTGGTTGTAACCGACCCGCCATTCTTCGACAACGTCCACTATTCAGAGCTGGCTGATTTCTTTTTTGCCTGGCAGCGGCTGGGGCCTTCACCGTTCGTCAACCAGCGAAGTTCGACGCGCCATGCGGAAGAGGTGCAGGACGCCAGCGCAGAGCAGTTTTCGAGGAAACTCCGCGCGGTCTTCGGGGAGTGCCATCGGGTGTTGAGTCGCGACGGGCTGCTTATTTTTACCTACCACCAATCCAGGGCAGATGGCTGGACGTCATTGGCCGAAGCAGTGGTGGGAGCGGGGTTTGATGTCGTGAACGCTCATCCGCTTAAGGCGGAGATGTCCGTTGCGGCGGCGATGCGCCTGCTCACGGAAGGTTCGGAGGGAGCAGGGCACCAGGTCGCACAGGAGGCAACCCAACTCGCGTTTTTCGAGAGGGCCAAGCCGGTGAAACGGGGCAGGCAAGAGTCGGCGGCGCGAGCGCCACGGTAGCAAAGATGGCGGGCCGTGTCGGTCGCATAGACTCGTACACAATTGCACACTCTCTCGCAATGGCCGCCCCGCTCCGTTGAGACACTATCGCGCTGGAACTTGACTTGTCAGCCGCCAAGGGCAATGGTAAGCCGGTCAACGACTGGTCAATTTGATGAGACGTTATGACAACTGTGACTGCATTTCACGCAAAAACCCGGTTCGGTGAACTGCTCGACCGGGTGGCTCGCGGCGAGGAAATCGTCATCACCCGGCACGAGAAGGCCGTTGCCCGGCTGGTTCCGGAGGGGGTCGAACTTGAAGAAAATCCAAGAGGCCGTAGCGGAACTCCGGGCCGGTCGCTCCTCGATGGCCCGGCGCCGGGGTTTCAAGCCGCTCACCGACCGGGAGATCAAGAACTCCATCGAGGAAGGACGCCCGTGAGCGAGGGATTCGTTGCAGACTCCTCGGTCGGTGTGGCGTGGGCGGTCCATTCGCAAGCCAGCGGCGCGACCGACCATTTGCTGGAGAATGTGGCTGCGGGCACACCCTTGGTCGTGCCGGCATTGTGGCCGTTTGAGGTCGCCAACTCCCTCCTGGTCCTGCTCCGGCGAAATAGAATCCTCCCCCCGGAACGGGATCGGGCGCTCGGGGCCTTGGCCCGGCTGCCCTTCTTGGTGGACGACGAAGGTCCTCGGCTCGCCTTGAGGAGCATTTCCGAACTGGCCGCTGAACATGGCCTGTCGGTCTATGATGCCGCGTATCTGGAACTGGCGGTGCGCCGCCGGCTCCCACTAGCTTCCCGCGATGAAGCCTTATGCGAAGCGGCCAAGGGGTGTCGGGTAGAACTTCTGCTGTAGCCGCTCCGCACCGGACTCGATACGTGCTGACGTGCCGACAAAGGTTGCGACCAAGGCTTGCGTTCGCCGGGCTTTTGGAACAGGCTCCAATCCAATGCACCAGGACGCGCCATCTAACCGGCCGCGGACAGAGGACCTTCCTCTCCTCACCCGGTTGGGGTTCACCCTGATCGAACTGCTGGTGGTGATTGCTATCATCGCTATCCTCGCCGCCATGCTCTTGCCGGCACTGGCCAGGGCCAAACAGAAAGCCACCCAGACCTATTGCCTGAACAGCATGAAACAGATCGGCATGGCTTCCGCGGTCTATTCGCGCGATTTCCAGGAGCGCTTTGCCTGGCTCCACAATTGGGGTCAGGCCTGGGGCGACGACCACGCCCTGAATCCCGCGCCGGTGTGGATGCCTGAGGCCTTCCGCCCCTACTTGGGCACGAACATGAACAGCACCCGGGGTCTAACGGCTGCAACTTACGTCCCCTCCAGCGGCCTGTTCGCCTGCCCCGCGGGCATCAAAATCAAGGTGCCGCCCTCCAGTGGAGACTATGGGTTTGACAACGACTTCTACTACGCCAATAACGGCGTTTCCTACGTTTGGAACCACATGTATTGGGATCCGACCAACTCGGTCTATGGCCCCGCCATTAGCGGCCGCCTGGTCACGCAGGTCCTGCAACCATCCCTGGCCGTGCTCGTCTGGGAGATTCCTTATCATGAAGCACGCTACATGCCCCACCAGATGGGGATGAATGTCGTCCACGCGGACAACTCCGCCTACCGCTTCAAGGGAAACCCCAAAGAAGAGGATTGGTGGGTTTACCATAGTTCGCCTGGGTGGGACCGCTACGGAACCGGCAATCAATAACGCCCTCAACACAGCCACAGAGACGAGCGCGATGACGCCGGACGCTATTCAAGACCTGTGGCAAAGTCCGTCCAGCCGTCTCGGGCAGGCTGCTTTGGAGTGCGGTGGCAAGCGGAGCGCGACACCGCTTTGGCTCGGGCAGCGTCGGGTGTTCTTGGGCGTCCCGGGCGGCCGAAAGCGCCGTCGCCGCTTCGCTCTGCCGGCGCACTCCAAAAGAGCGGTTTGCCACTGGCGCTTGGACGCTAATCGAAGCGTCGCGAAAACTGCTTTACACGCCGTCACAATGACGCAATATCAAGGGCGCGACGCACTGAATTCAAGACGAACAGTTCAATGAGAATTGGTTTTCATACCGACGCTTTCAACTCCGCCTACTGGTCTTTCGACAAGTGCCTGGCCTGGGCGCAGCAGAACGGGGTGGGATACATCGAGTGCGGACTCATTGATGGGGTGAGCTGGATACACGGCCTGGGCTACCAGCCGCACGTGGCGTTGTACGAAGACCCGGTCTTGCTCCGGCGCAAGATGGACAAATTCGGCGTCGAGTTTTCCCAGGTGGACGCCGCCTTTCCGCTCTCGGGGGAGGAGGGTCCCCTGCGCGGCGTGCCCTACGTGATGAAAGCCATTGCCTGGGCGGCCCAGCTCGGCTGCCCCTGCGTGGACACGACCGACGGATTGCACCAACCCGAGGGCTTGTCCGACAAGGAATCGCTGGCGCTGATGAAACGCAGCTACCGGCAAATCCTCAAAGTGGCCGAGGCCCACCGCGTCATCGTGAATATCGAGCCCCATGGTTACTTTACGACCAACCCGGAGATGATGGCCGAGATGCTGGCCTTTAGCGACAGCCCCTTTTTGCGGATGAACATGGATACCGGCAATACCTTTATCGCGGGCCGCGACCCGGTGGCTTTTCTGGGGCGGTTCATCGGCAAGGTCAGCCACGTCCACGTCAAAGATGTCTCCGAGTCCCTGGCCCAGGCGGTTGGAGGCGGCCAGACGGGCATCGCCGTCAGCCATTGCCCGCTGGGGGAAGGCGTCAATGCCGATAACATCCGCCAATGCCTTGCTTTGCTGCGCGACACCGGATACCAGGGCGTGGCCAGCATCGAGTGCGAAGGCCAGTCCGGACCGATGATCGAACAATCCCTGGCCTGGCTCCGCCAGACGCTCACCGAACTAAAAATCTCGCATTGATAAAAAAACAATTATGAAAAACGAAACTCCTCCTCCTCAATTCCTCACGCGCAGGGATTTCCTCAAGACCTCCGCCGTGGCTGCCTCGGCTGCCGCCGTCGGCTCGCTCGACTCTGAGCCGCAGCGCCCACGCGGCCGGCAGCGACATCATCAAAGTGGGCATGATTGGCTGCGGCGGGCGCTGCTCCGGGGCCGCGGCCGAGGCCCTGAGGGCCGACAAGGGCGCCCGGCTGGTGGCGATGTGCGACATCTTCCGCGACCGCATCGAAGCCCAGCGCGCGAACATCAAGGCGGACCGGGGTGAGCAGGTCATCGTGGACAACGACCACTGCTTCACCGGGTTCGACGGCTACAAGCACGTTATCGAGGCCTCGGACGTGGTCTTGATTGCCAATGGGGCCAAGTTCCATCCGTTCCATGCGATGTCCGCCATCCAGGCCGGCAAGCATGTCTTTGTCGAGAAGCCGCACGGCGTTGATCCGCGCGGCGTCAAGCTCATGCAGCAGGCCTGCGATTTGGCCAGGGAGAAGAACCTCTGCATCGTCTCCGGCCTCCAGAGCCGATTCCACGAAGGCTACGCCGAGACCGTCAAGCGCATCCAGGACGGCGCCATTGGCGAGGTCGTCAGCCATCGAAGAGAACTTCCTGCGCTCCCCTTACGGCGTCACCGAGCGCAAACCGGGCCTGACCGAGCTGCAGTGGCAGTGCAGCACGCAGTATCACTTCCGCTGGCTCTCGGGCGACGATGTGCCGCAGTCTCTGGTCCACAACCTGGACCGGTCCAGTTGGGTGCTCGGCAACAAGGTGCCCGTTAAATGCCACGGCCTGGGCGGCCGCTCCTCGATGGTCGAACCCATTTATGGAGATGTCTTCGACCACCATTCGGTGGTCTATGAATTCGGCAATGGCGTCCGGGTCTATGCCTTTACCCGCACGACCACCGGATGCTACGACGAGAATTCGAGCCTGGTCTTCGGCAGCAAAGGCAAGGCCTCGGTGACCGCTCACCGGATCTGGGGCGAAACCAACTGGCGCTGGCAGGGGCAATGCAACCCGTATCAGATCGAACACGATAAGCTCTTTGCCGCCATTCGCTCCGGCAACCCCATCAACTGCGGCGCTTACATGGCCCGCAGCACGATGATCACCGTGATGGGCCAGATCTCCTGCTACACCGGCAAGGAAGTCTCCTGGGAACAGATTAACCAGTCGGACTTCTTCTATCCGCCCAAACCGGAGGACTGCCGCGACGATATGGACCCGCCCGCCAAGCCTGACGCCAACGGGAGCTACCCGGTGCCGGTCCCCGGCAGGACCATTCTCATCTAAATGAAGACAAAAACCTATCCAACCCGGCTTTCCACATTGCCGGTCGCAAGGCCGGCGGCAAAGTCGCCGAAACGGGCCCCATTCCCTCGCTGTAGGAGACGACGTAAGGAGTCTCTGATCAACGGCCTCCGAGGGGAGCAGGCTTTCGCTGTGCCCCAAACTCGATCAGAGACTCCTTACGTCGTCTCCTACATTGGTTTGCGGAAAACTTTGTCAGCGGTCCTGTTGCCTGTTGCGGCCCTGGCCTTGCTGGTCATGGCTGCGGCCAGCCCCTTGTTCGCTGCCGAGCAACCCTCCGCCAGTCCGGCCTCGACCAACCGGCATGCCCGCGTCCTGCTCGTGACGGGCATCGATTATCCGGGCCACCTCTGGCGCCAGACAGCCCCCGTCCTTGCGGACGCCCTCCGCAAAGACCCGCGGCTCGAGGTCTTCACCGTCGAAGACCCGCATTTCCTCGACTCGGCGGCGTTGGCCCGCTACGACGTCGTCGTGCTGCATTTTGAAAACTGGGAGCAACCGGCCCCCGGTTTGAATGCCCGCGCAAACCTCCGCCAGTTCGTCGAGGGCGGCAAAGGCGTCGTCCTGCTCCATTTTGCCTGCGGCGCCTGGCATGACGAATGGCCGGAATTCGTCAATATCGCCGGCCGCGTCTGGGCCGGCCAGAATGTCCGCCAGCACGATCCTTACGGGCCTTTCCGCGTGGAAATCACCAAACGGGACCATCCGGTGGTGCGGGGCATGGCCGACTTTGACACCCAGGACGAGCTCTATACCTGCCTCACGGGCGATGTGCCGATCGAGGTGCTGGCCCAGGCCAAATCGAAAGTGGACGGCAAGTACTACCCGATGGCCTTTATCACGAACTGCGGGAAGGGGCGGAGTTTTCACTGCCCGCTCGGACACGACACCAAGGCCCTGAGTGTGCCGTCAGTGCAGGAACTCTTCCGGCGAGGTTGTGCCTGGGCCGCGGGCCTGCCGCCCCTGCCGGCGCAGCCCTAACGTGGATGATATAGAGTTTCGCTAACCGGAAGGTGTAGCGCAGGCTTCTCCCGACCTGTCGGGATATCGCGGATTTCCAATCCGCAGATGCTCCCCAGCAGGTACAGCCTGCCGACTGGAAGTCGGCGATACAGCAGGTTTGGAAACCTGCGCTACGTAGCTTCGGCACCCCAGTACCCGCTCTTAGGCTAAGGAATGTCCGGGCTAAGGGGTTAGCCCAAACTCCTCACGAACTTCTCGATGCGCTCCAAGCCCTTTTGCAGGTTGGCCATGCTGGTCGCATAGCTGATGCGCAGGTAATCGTCGGCGCCGAAGGCGATGCCGGGGACGGCGGCGACTTTTTCGGTCTCGAGGAGCCGGGCGCAGAAGGGCGTGGACTTGAGCCCGGTTTTCGAGATGTTCGGAAAGAGGTAGAAGGCCCCTTTGGCGTTGACGCAGGACAGGCCCGGGATGCTGTTGAGCTTCTGCCAGGCAAACGAGCGGCGTTTGTTGAACTCGGCCAGCCAGGTCTTGAGGTGGTCCTGGGGTCCTTTGAGGGCGGCGACAGCCCCTTTTTGGGCAAAAGAAGTGGCGTTGCTTGTGCTGTGGCTTTGGATGGCATCGATGGCTTTGGCTATCGGCTCAGGGGCGGCGCAGAATCCCAGGCGCCAACCGGTCATGCTCCAGGCCTTGGCGAAACCGTGAACGACAATCGTGTGCTCGAAATGGGCCGGGGAGAAGCTCGCAACGCTCTTGTGCACCGCGCCGTCATAGAGCAGGTGTTCGTAGATTTCATCGCTCATGATGAGCACCCCTTTTTCCACGCAGACATCCCCCAAGGCTTTGATTTCCTCCGGGGTATAGACCGAGCCGGTCGGGTTGCTGGGGGAGTTCAAAACGAAGAGCCGGGTGCGGGGCGTGATGGCCTGGCGCAGGGCCGCTGGGGTGATCTTGAACTCCGTCTTGTCGGTGGTCTCGACGATGACCGGCTTGGCCGCGGCGAGCTTGACCATCTCCGGGTAGCTCAGCCAGTAGGGCGCCGGGATGATGACCTCGTCACCTGCCTGGCAGGTGGCCAGGATGACGTTGAAGCACGAATGCTTGCCGCCGCACGAGACAATGATCTGCGAGGGCTTGTAGGCCAGCCCGTTCTCCCGCTTGAACTTGTCGGCTATCGCCTGCCGCAATTCCGGAATGCCGCTGGCGGGCGTGTATTTGGTGAAACCCTCGTTGAGCGCCTTGATGGCGGCGTCCTTGATGTGCTGCGGCGTGTCAAAATCCGGCTCCCCCGCCCCAAACCCGACCACGTCCTGCCCTTCCGCCTTCATCTGCTTGGCCTTGGAGTCAATGGCCAGCGTGAGCGAGGGAGAGAGCGAAGCCGCCCGATCTGATATTTTGTAATTCATAGCGCGAGAGGAATAACAAACGGAGCGGCCAGCGCAAGCAATTCCCGTCGAGGAAACTGAAAAAGGCATGGCGAATTCATGAAGCGGTAAAGCCAGGGGCGGGGACGGCCTCGTCCCCGGTTCCTGCCGGCACGTGGGAAGCAGAACAGGGGACGAGCCGTCCCGACCCCTTTCATGAATTGGCCCTGCCTAAGAGGGACGCACGAGAGAAAACGAGGTGAATGTAAACGGCAGATAGTGGATGTGGCATGGAGAGCAGAACGTCCAAGAATCTGCAGGATTTCCAGCCCAACTTGGCGTGCGCGACTTCAACCGCAAGGCGGTTGTGGAGCAAAGCCCAGGGTCGGACCGAAGGGACAACCCTGGGTAGCGGCGGCAGAGGGGCCCTCAACCCCAACGGGGTTGTGGCCGGTGAGGATCGCAGGCGACTGGTTTTCTGGCCAACCGGGCCGCAACCCCGTTGGGGTTGACGGGCATTGCTGCGCGATGACCCAGGGTTGGCACCGCGCCAACCCTGGGCTTTGCTCCACAACCCCTTTGGGGTGAATGGCCCTTACTTAGTGCCTAAAACTTTCTGGGAGAGGCGCTTGCGGCGTCCCGGGTGCGGAGTGCCCTGGAAGATGATGCGTCGAGAGAGCTTCTCCAGTTGTCTGAGTTGGCGGCGCAGGCTTCGGCAATTTCGTGCTGCTGGCCCTGCCAAAGCAAATGACCCTCCGCGTCGTGCGCGGCAGTTGCTACGTCAAAGGCTTCCGGGTGCGCCAACTCACCTTGGTCACCACGCTGCTCGACGCGGAGCGCTGCCCCGCCCGGGAGATCCTTCAAGCCTACTTGCGGCGCTGGCGCTTGGAGATGTGCCTGGACAACCTTAAGACGACCCTGCAAATGGAAATGCTTCGCAGCCGCACGCCCGGGATGCTCCAGAAAGAGGTCTATAGCCATCTCATCGCCCATAACCTCATCCGCTGCACCATGGCCCAGGCGGCGGCCGAGCATGCCGTCCCGCTGGAGCGGATCAGTTTCAAGGGCACGCTGGATGCACTGCGCCAGTTCAGCGAGGCGATAGCCGCGCTCCACCCAGAGGCGGACCCACTCGTCAAAGGCGGTTCCACCGCCGCCATGAATGAGCACCAGGGCGGGCACCTTTTCACCGGCCTTCACCTTAGGCACTCCCAGCCAGGCGAACACACGCGTGGGTTTGCCCCGAAAGGGCAGCCCCTCAAAAGTGATGGCCTTGATACCGTCGGACCTGGGACGTTCCAGAGCAGTCCACTTGGGAGGAGCGGCCAGCGCATTCAGGTCCCACGGGCTGGCCGCGAGATTGGTCTGAGCCAGGGCGAAACCGATTGCCGCCAGGAGCAGTGCGACCTGAAACACAATCTCGCAAGCACGGCTGCGCGTTTTCATATCGTCGTGAGTTTGGACAGCATTCAAGTCATTGAGTTCGGATCGGGTTCGTTCAAATCTCCGCCGAGCTTCCCACATGGGCACGAGGATTGGCAATAATGAATCGCGCTGGTAAAAGGGCTTGCGCTCTTCCCGCACGTCGCGGCCATTCTCGAGAATGAGCCGGAAGAAGAAAGGACCGTTGCCGCGGCACTTCAAGCAGCTATTCTCGACTCCGGCCTGATGTCTGTGGCCTATCAGGCCGTCGGCAAGACGTTCTCCCCGTGCGCTTGAGCTTGCCTGCGCGGTTAGAGCGCCTCTCCAAGGGTGAACACCGTCACTCTTACACGCGGGGACGGGCCTTTGCCGGAGGCGCAAGAGAATTGCGCCTGGTTCTGTCCAGCACGAAGGGGCGGCAGCCTGCCTGACGGGGAGACCTTGCCGAGGACTTCTCCCTTGGAGCCGTAGAGGGTGCAGTCCTCGGGGCCGTTGCATTCGAGCCAACTTCCCGAGGTGAGTTCGCCCGGAAATGTCGTCGTGACCCCGTCTATGGTGATGGCCGGGTCTTTGAGTGTGCCCGGCAGCATCGGCAACGCTCGGATTGGACCGACGCCGCATTTGACCTCCTGCCCCGGTGGGAGGTTCTGGCACCAGATGGCCACTGACTCGACGGCGCCGAAATTGATGGTCTCACGATAGACGTTGTAGAGGCTCTTGCCGTCGTCCCAGGTGTAGTCGCTCCAGCGTGCCGACTCGGTCTCCACCAGCGTGAACCAGCGTTTGCCAGTGAAATCCACGGTGACGTAACGATCGGCCACGGCGCCGAAGGCCAGGTGCGGCGGGCTTTCCAGGCGGACCGCGATGACTTCACCCGAGCCGTCCCCGTCAATCCACAGGCCAAGCGCCTGGCGTTGCTTCAGGTTCAAGGCCGGCTTGAACTGTTTCCGATAGCAGGCCCACGCGGCCCGGCGCTCGACCTTGCCGCGGTTTGTCGCCGTGATGAACGCTCCGGAAGAAGCGTTGTCGGGAGCTGCGTGCGAAGCAACGACGCCCCGAGCTGCGCTTGCTTTCCAGTTGGCGGCATCCTCGCCCGCGAGGCTGCCGAGGACGATGGCCCCAGGCGCATCGTTGGAGCCGGCAGACATGAGCGCCTCGAGGCGCACTTTCATGGGCTGTCCAGCGAAGGGGTTCGTTACTGACCACGAGAGTGTCCACGGCTCGGCCGTGGCCGCGGTGTGGGCTTCAGAATGCGAGCGGCGGAAACGGCGCTTCCCGCCGGCATCGGTGATGAGCGTGAATTCGGCGCCCGGCTCCCGGAGTTTCGCCTTGGCAACCTCATCCAAGGTTCCGGCATGGCGGATTTCCTCACAGGCGCGGAGCGTGTCCACCGCCCGGCGAAAGAGGGGCACATTCCGAAGTTGCTCGCGGTCCGCTCCGCCGGTCAGCGAGATGCCGGCATCCCAGCCGACGAGCCTGGCCCCGAGACACTCGATGATGTCGGGGTAGGTCGGCTCGATTTGCGGCGGGTTAAATGACTGGAAATTCCACCAGCCGAGGTGAAGTGGCAGGAGCAGGCCGCCGTTGACGGCCTCGGCGTGCAAATCGATGAAACGCTTGTGGCCGCGCTGGGGATAGTCCCAGGCCTGCCAGCGCGTCCGGTACTGCCAGAAGTGGTGCCACATCGCGCTCATCTCCATGCCCACGGGTTTCCTGAGGCGCTTCTGAATCTCCATGACGAACTTGTCCGCCCAATACCAGGACTCGTCCCCGCCGCGCAGGATGGAGCTGCCGTTGATGGCGTCCAGGTAGATGCCGTCGAAATCGCAACGGTTGACAACCTCGGCGTGGTTGGCCGCGATCTCGGTGAATAGGGAGGACTCCGGGTCAGGCACGAACAGGCCAAAGCACTCTTTCAGGTGGCGCGCCGTCGTGCCTTTCTCATGGGGCGCGGCCTTTGTCCCGAGCGCGCCCCGCTTGACCCCGGTGAAACGCCAGGGCGGTTCCTGGCTGACGCCGCCGAAGGTGGCCAACTCGTCGCCCAGGTGCAGCACCACGCTGTTGTGTTCGAAGAAACCGGTGACCGTGCTCATGCCGGTGGTGGGCTCGTTCACCGGGATCGTGTCGGTATCGGCGGCCAGGTCTCCAGCGAGAGTGAAGGCGCGGAAGGCGTCCAGCCGTTTATCGGGGATGGGGCTCACGTATTTCGAGTGCTTGTCAATGAAGAAGGCATACGTGTGAAAGATGGAACCAATGCCCGCACCATGGAGGCGGGCGACAATCCGCCGGTAGCTCTCCCAGCCCTCGGGCCATTTCTCACGGTTGAGTTCGAAATCCCCGAAGCGGAAGAACGCGGCGCTGCCGCCATGATTGTCGATTTGGGTGAAGCCAAGGTTCCTGGCCATCTCAATCCAGTCCTCCACGGTCCCATCCGTCAGCGAGCCGAAGTTAAAGAGGTAAGAGCCGTGGTTGAAAGGGACCTCCTGGGCCCACGGGCCGGCGACCCTGCAAAGCGGCATTTCGTCAGACTCAAGGAGCACTTCCTTGAGCGTAGTCAGCATTCGGCCTGGCGGCAGGCCAACCAGGGCCACTTTCGCTCCCACGATGCCGAACTTCCGGTGAGCGGCCGCCCGGAGTTCGCTCTGGAGCGCGGGCAGTTGGTCCACCCGGGTGATGAGGTTGAGTGACAGCGCACAGGCCCCGAAAGGCTCCTCCGGCTTGCCTGTGAGCGTGAGCGGGGCATTGAGAAACACCAGGGACTCGATCTCGGCGCCCTTCACCGATTCGACGGTCAGTCGAATCCAGGAAGGCCGCGGTTCGACCTTGAGCACTGCCTCGGCTCCGGCATCGCCAAAGCGCAGCGCCAGGCGGCCGTCAGCCAGCGCCGCCGAGGTTGCGGGATATTCCTTCCCGTTCTGGCGGACCAGGGCGCAGGCCGAGACAGTCTCCCGGCGCAAATAGTCAAGGCCGGTCGCACGGTCAACGAATCCCAGGTTCTTCCCGTCAGGTGAGACCGTGTATTTCATGAACGCGTTCTCGAGGACAACCCTATCCTCGGCAGCCAAACCAGCCAGGTTCAACGCGGCGAGAAAGCCGATGAGCATTGGACATTTTTTCACGGGATCTGGTCTCGTGGAGGCCAATAGCGGGGTAGCCCAAAGGCGCGTTTCATAGTCGCCCTTCCCGCTCACCTCAGCGCACAAAAAACTTGCGTACGATCTCGCGTGGGGTTGCGATCGCCGCCATAGTAGAGCTTCAGGAATTCCTCTCCGAGTTTTTCGCGCTCCGCGTCCGTCAACTGGTTGCATTCGGCTCGCATTCTCGCAGCGGCGATGGTGCCGGTGGAAGGTTTGTCAACTTGCGCTTTTTTTCGCTTCACCCATCAACTTTACCAGCCGGAGAGAGAGTGTCAAAACCGGAAAACTCGGTTCTTAGCCCGGGAGAGAGGATTGCCAACGCTCTGGCGGGCCGGTGCGGTCCAGGGGGCGGCAGCGGTGGGCTGCCACCCCGAGGCCCAAGTTGGCGCCCTACGCAATCCTGAGCATTCCGTCCTCCATTACGATTCGCAACCGGAGACGGCCGGAGCGGGGGTTGGTGATGGGGTCACCAGGAGGTTAAGGACCGCTGTCAAAACCGAGAGGAGCGGCAGAAACACGGCTTTCATTGCTGGCCGATCAACAGTATGGGTTTGGCGGCCTGCCCGCGCTTGGAGTCCGCGATGGCCCGGTTGATGTCGGCAAAGTCGTAGAACCTTACCAAGCGGTCGGAAGGGAAACGCCCACCGCGGAACAGCCGGATGAGTCTCGGAATGAAGGAAGGGATCGGCGGTTTCATCATTTCCAGAAGGTCTCTGTATTGCGGGATTCTCTGCTGGTCGCTCGCATTTGTCCGGGCTGGTTGAGTGTGATGAACAGGGTCTCAAGAATGGCGGTTGCCTTCGAGGACAATCTTCCTCGAAGTTCTCAATCACGGTGTGAAAGGGATTTCAAGGGGAACCCTCTGCTGTTGTCGCAGGCGGCTGGCCGCCTCCCCCGCCAGCCGCCCGTGCCATTCGCGACGCGGCCGATGGAAACGTCGGGCGCCTGCGGGCGGGAAAGATTCGTGCTGCCATTGTTGAACAGTTCGACGCAGGCGGGACGGGCGCGCCCGTTTTGAACTGCGCTGTGATTGCCGGCTCCATCAGTCCTCAGGGCGTTCCCCGGCTGGGGCCATCTTCACGAGCTTGGGATCAAACTGGCCGAGGATGGTGACCAGATCGCTCTGGGCGGCCATAACCTGATGGATATTCTTATACACCCTGGGCACTTCATCCAGGCCGGCGGAAATGAGTGTCACCCCCTGCTGACGCAGGAAGCGGTTGGCGTCTTTCCAGTTGAACTTTTCGTTCGCGGCCTTGCGGCTCATCACGCGGCCGGCCCCATGGGCAGCGGAGTTGAGGGATTCCGCGTTGCCTTTGCCGGCGACCACGAAGCCCGGCGACGCCATCGAACCGGGAATGATCCCCACCACGCCGTGGCCGGCCGGTGTGGCGCCCTTGCGATGCACAATCACCTCGCGTTCGACTCCGTTAATCACGTGCCGTTCTTTCCAGGCGAAGTTGTGATGGTTCTCGAGGTCCAGCAGCACCTCGGCGCCGAGGTTGGCCGCCACGTGCCGGTGGATCAGCGCGTGGTTGGCGGAGGCGTAACGGCCCATCAATTCCATCGCCGCCCAGTATTCCTGGCCTGGCTGCGAATCCAGGGACAACCAGGCCAGCCGCTTGAGCTCGCTCGGCAAGTCAGGGAACTGGCTGAACGCGATCCGGCTGTAGTGATCGCACACCGCCGCCCCCGTGCCGCGGCTGCCGCTATGCGAGAGCAGGGCAACATAGGTGCCAGGCCCCAGCTCCCGAATGGCTTCATGAGCGGTGAAGAGGCCGAACTCGACGAAGTGGTTCCCGCTGCCGCTGGTGCCGAGCTGCGCCCAGGCCCGGTCCTTGTTCTGTTTGGTGACGGGACTGACGGTCCAATCCGCATCCATCACCTCGTGATGACGGCGCTCCCTGAAGTTGGCGCCGACGCCAAAGCGGGTCTCGGCTTCAATCGCCCGGGTGAGCCGCTCCTGGTGCCGTTCCAAGTCCCGCGCCAGGAGGTCCAGCACCGTCATCTTCATCCGGCAGGCAATGTCCACGCCCACTGCATACGGAATGACCGTGTTCTCGGTGGCCAGCACGCCCCCAATGGGCAGGCCGTAGCCGACGTGGGCATCCGGCATGAGGGCGCCCGCCACCGCGACCGGCAGCAGGCAGGCCCGTTCCATTTGCATCACCGCCTCGTGTTCCAGTCCCTCGCCCCATTGGCGGTATTTCACCGGCTCGCTCCGGGGCGGCGGGGGAGCCTTGAGCAAGGCCTTGGCAAAATCACCGCGCAGGCTGTCATTAGCAAAGGCCGATGGATTCGCGATGACCGCTTTGACTTCCTCCTCCAAGCGGGTTTTGTCGCCGCCGGCGAGGATGAACTTGCTGATGAAATCGGCCGCCCGCCGGGTGGCCTCGCCCAGCGGCACGCCGAGACGGATAAAATCTCTTGTGTTCATAGGCTCTTGCGCGACGTGGCGCTCTCTTTTCGGTCCATCATGATCCAATGTGACAAGGACAGCCTGGTTGCGCGAGCCGCATTTGGGGTGGCGGCGGCAGGGCGGCAGGGCAGGCATGTTGGCTGGACCACGCCACAGGGACTGAATTTGGTGAGAATGCGGCCAGTGAGGTTTTCCCGGCGGCCTGGTCTAAACCGCTGATGCCCCCAACCGGCCTCAAACGCAGTTTCCTCCACGAACCGCGCACCACTGGAATCGTGACAACCGACCGCACGAGGAGGCTTGGTTCTCGACGAGCGAGTGGGTCATCCAGCGGTGAGCAGAGGGTAGGGGCCGAGCTTGACACGAGAGCCGTTCTGCGTGCTTGACCGCCCCGGCACGTTCGGTTATACAGATGCAGCCAAAGGCGTTTGCGCTTGGGTTTGGGTTGGAAGTCCCGGAGGAGACAAGGGGGGGGCCAAGCCCCTGCCGCAAACGTCGCGCGGCCAGACTTGAGACCAGCGGAAGCCGGCAGACCGCTGATTTCCAGATGGTTAAGCCAATGTAGCTCAGCGGTAGAGCAACGGTTTCGTAAACCGTAGGTCGGTGGTTCAATCCCACCCATTGGCTCCAGCCTGCAAATAGAGGACTAAAACGTCCAACCGGGCCGGGCCATCGTCACCGTCTATCGGCGCCAGACGCCTTCCGGCAACCCGGCTTTCATGGTTGCCGACAACCTGGCCGCGTGAGATTCGCATGTCCGGCCCCGCTCGCCAGAATACTCTTCCTGGCCCGCCGCAACGGCGGGATTGGCATTTCCAGGCGTCCGGATGGGCAGGGTGGTGTGTCGGCATGGCCCCCAACGCCCTGGGGCACTTCCGGGGCCGTGCGGCAGTGGGGGGGCAGATTTCCGAGTGCGATACGGCACAGCCGGCGATGCTGGACAAGGAAACGGGCAATTCGACTTCCACGGGTGCCAACAGAGCCATTGACAACGCCTTGGGGAAAGGGGAGATTTGGCTTGTAATGAAACACCCTCCACGCGGCGCGAAAAAGAAGCTCGACTACCCGGAGGAAACTCCCGGCAGCCGTCTGGCCGCCAAAGCTCGCAAGCTGGCCAGCAAGCTCACCCCGGAACAACGCCGGGGACATTTCAATGCGGCCATGACGATGATCTATGGCGGCGCAAAAGAAGCAACTCTCGCTCGACGCTAACATCATCTTCGATCTCGCAGGAGACAAAGACTTCGCCCACGATTTTCGGGAGATTTTCCAGTCCAAAGGCTACGCATTGGTCCTGCCGCCCACGGCGGTTCACGAATTGCACGTCATTTTCACCGATGGAGACAGCGAAGCGGAACGGGAACTGGCGCGGAAGGGGCTGACCCACCTGAAGCAGTGGGGCATCCGCCCCTTTGACCTGGATTCTGCGGCGGAAGCCATTTGCGAGCGATTCGTCCGCAGCCTGCTCCGGCAACGCCTGATTCCCGAAGACGAATTTAACGACGGTCTGATTCTGGCCGAAACGTCACTGGCGGAAATCCCCCTGCTGGTGACTTCCGATAAGCATCTGCTGGACATTGACGAAGACGCCTTGCTGCTGGCCTTCAACCAGGCTGATCTCCCGCAGGTGCGTCCGGTTCACCCGAAGCGTCTATTGCGGGTGTTGCGTTAGCCGCCCGGCCCGGTGCCGGCAGGGCGTAACGCCGGAGTTTTCGGAGGCCGGCCAAGACAGCGGCTCAACGGTTCGCGGAACCGTCCGTCTTTCGTGCAACAGGTTGCAACACCAAAAGTGCGAAACGGTGCGTTTTGGCGTCAAGTTCACCGGAAGCCTGAAAACATTGGTTTGCGCTGTATTCATGCGGTTGTCGCGCAAGTTTCGCCCATGGTCGCGAAAGGGCAAAAACGGATTCGTAAACCGTAGTTAGGTGGTTCAATCCCACCCATTGGCTCCAGCCTGCAAATAAAGGACTAAAACGTCCAACCGGGCCGGGCCACCGTAACCGTCTATCGGCGCCAGACGCCTTCCGACAACCCGGCTTTCATGGTTGGCGACAACCTGGCCGCGTGGCTGGAGCCCTACGTTGATAGTAAGGGCAACGTCTGGCCCGGTGGTCATGACGCCTTCTACGGAGCCCAAGAGGCAACCGCCGCCGCCACTGCCAGCGAAGCCGATGAGGCCAAGGGCATGAAGGCGCAGAAGCCGCTTGAGTGGAAGGCGAACGCCTTGCGGCACAGTTACGCCGGTTATCGCTTTGCGCAGATTGGCGACGCGGGCCGCGTGGCCGGCGAGCTTGGCAACTCCGCCGCCGTGGTGCATCGCCACTATCGCGAGCTTGTGAAACCGGCGGAGGCGGAACGCTGGTTCAACGTCAAACCCCAGGCCGCGGCTAACGTGCTAACGATGCCCATGGCGGCTGTGCTTCCGCTGGCAGGGCGAAGATGCGTTTGACGTTGAAATTGTTGACTACCATTGAGCTTATGAAAAGGAACAAGCTGGCGCCCGTCCATCCGGGCGAAATTCTCCGTGAGGAGTTTATGAAACCGCACCGCCTTTCCCAGAACGCATTGGCGCGCGCCTTGGCAGTGCCGCCCCGGCGCGTCAATGAAATCGTGTTGGAGAAGCGGGCCATCACGGCGGACACCGCCCTGCGGTTGGCGCGCTTTTTCGGCACGACGCCGGAACTGTGGACGGGCTTGCAGGCTGATCACGACTTGCGGCTGGCCCGATACCAGAAGGCGCAAGTAATCGAGCGGGAGGTCGAGCCTTTAGCAGCCTTGCAGCCCGCCCGGGCGTGAGGCCCGAGGCCCTGGCCGATGTCCCGGCAAGATGAAGAAGGTCTTCCGCATGAATTTGTTCGGGGCAATCTTCCAGAACTGACCCTAAGGCTTGCAGTGGAGCGGCACAAGGCCGTCTATAGCTCCCCGAGCTTTCCGGCTGATGGGGGGCGGTGTGGGCCGGGCCGCCGCTCTGGACCAACCACAGTGGGTGGAATTGCGGCGAACACACAAATCTTCGCAAGGCCTCGCAGGTGTGGCCCAGGGTCATTCGTGGAGCCGTTTGCTGCTCGGCAGAGCCCGCGACCCTTAACCGCGGGCTGAGGACAATCCGAGGGACGGTTATTAACTGTTTTTGGCGCGTCGATTTGGCGTGCAAGGCAAACCGGGTTTGGTTAGATAGACCCGTGCGGACGGAAGATTCAAACTCCGAACCTCAGGCGCACGGGGGCGTGTTCGCGACAACGCATTGGAGCGTTGTGCTGGCCGCGGGCCAGGCGGATGCGCCTCGGCGGCGGGCGGCCCTGGAGATCCTCTGCCGCACCTATTGGAAACCGCTGTATGCCTGGCTGCGCAGCCAGGGCCGCGAGGCGCTCGACGCCCAGGACCTCACCCAGGCGTTTTTTTTGCACTTGCTGACAGGCGAGCCTTTTGTCGGACTCAGCCCGGACAAGGGAAAGTTCCGTTCGTTTCTGCTAAAAGCGCTCAAGAATTTCCTGGCCGATGAGCATGACCGCGCCACGGCCGCGAAACGCGGTGGCGGCCAGGTGGTTATTCCCCTCGATGACGAGAACGTGGAGCGCCACTACCTGGAGGAGAATAATGGCTCGCGGACGCCAGAGGCAGTTTTTGACCGGCAGTGGGGTCTGACGGTCCTCGACAGCGCCTTTCGTGCCCTTCAACAGGAATACGTCGCCGCAGGCAAGACCGCCCAGTTCAAGGAGTTGAGCCCCTTCCTCTCCGCCGGAGGAGGGGCTGCAGAATATGCGAGCGCAGCGGCCAGCTTGGGCATGACCGCTGGCGCGGTGGCGGTGGCGGTGCACCGGCTGCGAGGACGGTACGGTGACTGCCTTCGGGCCGAAATCGCCCAAACCGTGCGATCGCCCGCCGAGTTGGAGGAGGAGATGCGGTATCTGTTGGAATTGGTATGCCAGTGAAGAGGCTGTAATTATCGGGCAGGTTTTCCGTTGTATTGGGTGACAGACTGACTTGACATGCCGGCTGGAGTTCAAACCTGCGGCAAATGTGGCGCCGCCATCACGGCAGGCGTGATGGGAGGGCTTTGCCCGAGGTGCGCGGCGAGGCAAGTGTTGAATTACGCGCCGTCAGATTCTCCGCCGGCGCCTTTCGGCTCGAGGCCGGCTCTTGCGAAGCCCCTGGTGCAATACTTCGGGGACTATGAGCTATTGGAGGAAGTCGGGCGCGGAGGCATGGGCGTCGTGTATAAGGCACGGCAAACGAGTCTGAACCGGGTGGTGGCCGTAAAGATGCTGCTGCATGGCGGCTTCGCCAGCGAGGAGTTCATCAGGCGTTTTCAGACCGAGGCGGAAGCGGCCGCCGGGCTTCAGCATCCCGGCATCGTTGCTATCCACGAAGTGGGCCTCCACGACGGCCTGCACTATTTTTCGATGGACTTTGTGGAGGGGCCGAACCTGGCCGAGGTGTCGGGCGGCAAGCCGTTGGGTGCGGAGCGGGCCGCGCGCTATCTCGAACTCATCGCGGACGCCATCCATTATGCCCACCAGCGCGGTATTCTGCACCGTGACCTGAAACCATCCAACGTGCTGATTGACCCCTTCGACCAGCCGCGGATTACAGATTTCGGTCTCGCGAAACGGCTGAGTTCAGGCCCTCACCCCCCAAGTGCCAGCGTTCAACTCACCTTGACCGGCCAGGTCCTTGGCGCACCGGCCTACATGGCGCCGGAGCAAGCGGCGGGAAAGCGCAGTCAGTTAGGCGTACCGGCAGATGTCTATGCGTTGGGCGCAATGTTCTATCATCTGCTGACGGGCCGGCCACCCTTTGTTGCCGACACACTCCCTGAGATTCTGCTCCGGGTTCAAACGCAGCCGCCGATTCCGCCTCGACGAATTAATCCGGACATACCCCGCCCTTCGAGCAGATTTGTTTGAAATGCCTGCAGAAAGCCCCGAGAGATCGGTATGAATCCGCCGAGGCCTTCGCCGCGGACCTGCGTCGTTGGCGGGCGGGCGAGGCCGTCACGGCCAGCCCTGCCCGCCAACCGCGATCCCACAAACATCGATGGTTGCGGCGCCTGGGCAAAGCGGTGGGGCTGGCCGCCGTGGGGCTCGGTCTGCTGTTGGGCGTCGCCTTTGGAATTCGCACGTGGATGAGCAATGAACCTCGGGCCGGACCGGCGCCGGTCGCCCGGCAGTCACCGGGGGCCAGCGGGTCTGAGGCGAAGGCCGCTCGTCTCCCATTGAGCCAGCCGCTGCCGGCAATTTCCTGGAGCCGGGGGCCGGACCTGCCGGAGAGCTACGACGAGATGCGGGCCATCGTCCTGGAAGGCAAGCTTTACGTTGTGGGTGGTCGGACACTGCATCGAGAGCCGTACGGGTGCGTCTCCACGGTGCAGGTGTATGATCCCCAATCTGGCGCCTGGAGTTCCGCGCCACCGGTGCCCGAGCCATTGGCGGCAGCCGGTTTGGCGGTCCACGGTGGGTATTTGTATTGTATGGGCGGCACTCGCGAGCCTTATTGGTGGGGAGCTCCGGTTGCGTCGGCCTACGGTTACGACCCGCGCAGCACGACTTGGAAGCGCCTGCCCGACATGCCCATTGCCAGGTCGAGCTTCGCGATTGGCGTGTTGGGCAATCGCATTTATTGCGCCGGCGGCAACATCCGTCGGCCGTATGCAACGGACCGAGTTGACGCTTACGATCTCCTGGCCGACAAGTGGCTGGATGCAGGCGTGATGCCGCAACGGCGCGGAAGCTGCGCTGGCGGACCGTGGCGCAACCTGTTGGTTATCGGCCCTGGGCTGCCCAGTGCGCCGGCGGCAATGGACCAAAGGATCTTCGCCGCCGGCCCCGGCGCGCAACGAGGTCTCCACACCTCGACGGTGCAATGGGAGGTGGACAGCGAGGCTAACTTTCTGTTTTCGGACGAGGCAGGAGTTTATTGCCTGGCCCGGACTAACCGGCGGTCGGCCCAAATCTTCATTTGCCATTTGAATGTCGAGACCGGCAAGATCGTAGCGTGTCAACCGCCGGCGCCCGTCTCGCGCGTCCTTCCCGCCGCAGCTTACGACTCGGAGCACGGTATGGCCTACTTGATCGGCGGTGAAACCAGCGACCCTCCGGGCCGAGCCCTGGAAAAGGCCATGGTAACCCGCCCCGGCAGCGCTTCTTTCTGAGCCCGCCGGCTGGCCGCATTTTCTTTGTAATCACGCGGTGCAATTGCCGTTGTTCTCCAGTGACAGCACAGGCATATGAGTTCAGAACGAAAAATGATGAGTCCGGGTCAAAATCGGTTTTCTTCTTCTTTTACCTTGACGAATCCGGTTGGTTTAGATGTGCTCCTCGCGGCAAACGGTCGTGCCGGACGGGTGCCCTTGTGGGGGTGCTTGATTCCACAGGCAGGCTTACCTGCCCTTCGCGCCAGCATGAACTTGACATGGGTCGTCAGTTTGCGGAGAGGGAACCGGATTGGGTTGGGCTTGCCAGCTCGAGATTCCGGGGTTGCCGATTTCAGGCTGGCAGCATTTGTCCCAGGCCGGAGGCACTTTTCCATTGGCATGCCGTGGCTGGGTCGCAGCCTGCCATATTTCACAACGAGCCTTGGAAACTGAGAATCCTATGAACTGTGAGAACTGTGGAGGTCCTATTCCCGCCGGTGTGGCGCAGTGTTCGAGATGCGGTGCCAGCATAGCGCCGTCGCCGGCGCCGGCGCAGTCGGTCCCGTCGTTTGGCGGAGGACAAATTCAGGTCATCGTCAACACCGGCGCTGTGCCGGGTGCTTCGCCGGTTCCGACTTTAGTCCCCGCGGGCCCGGCGAAATCCAAAGTTGCAGCCGGCGTGTTGGGCATCTGTCTGGGGGCGCTGGGGATTCATCGGTTTTACCTTGGATATACCGGGATCGGCCTCGCTCAATTGTTGATCACGATCTTGACTTGTGGCTGGGGCGGCATCGTTTCGGGGATCTGGGGGCTGATCGAGGGAATTATGATCCTGACAGGCAGCATCAACCAGGACGCCCAAGGGCGTCCTTTGAAAGGCTAAGAGCACTTTATGAGCATGAATAGTATTCGTTTGACGACCCTTGCTTGGGTAGCCTTGCTTTTCCTGGCCGCCGTTGGCGTTACTCTGGCGGGGTTTTATACATTCGTCATCCCCGACCACCGGGGCATGACCTTCTACCAGGCCGTGGCCGGTTGCTGCGCCGCCGAATTGGTGTTTTCCGCCTTCCTCGTCTTCACGGTCTCCGCCAGCCTCGATCGCGGGACCCCCGGGCACGCGGTGCGTCTCCGGGTAATGACGCTCGTGACGGTCTGGACCGTCATCATCGTTATCACCAGCGCGGCAGCGGTCGCCCCCGCCCGCGCCGATTCCTTTTTCAGCGACAAGATTCTGGTCTGGCAGTTGATTTTGACGTTCTTCATGATCGCCGGGGCCTACTTCATGCAGCGACAGAGCGCGGTGGTGGAAGCCATCAGCGCCGAGCCGCAAAGGCAGCGGACCCAAATCCGGTCCTACACGGGCGGAGTCGAGGGTCTGCTGGCCAAGCTCCAGGGCCTCTCGAGGAGGCTGCCTGCCAAAGCGACCGAGGTGGACCGGCTCTACAAACGGGTGGACACACTCCGCACCCAATTGATGTCAAACCTGGCGATCGGCGAACGGGCTACGGCGCGGCCCGTCGAGCCACCGGCCCCGGAACAGATCGAAGATCGCCTGCGACAGTTGCAGGAGCAGATAGACCGGCTCTGCGGCACGGACGCAACCGCATTCGACGCGGAACTCGAAAAAAGCCGGCAAGCGGTTGATGCGGCGGTCGCCGTCCTGCGACAGCGGCGGGACCTGGGACTGAGTTGAACCCAATAACCTGTTAAACCTATGCCTTGGAAAGTCATTCAATACAACGATCCGAGCGGAAAAGTCATGGTAGCGCGGGTGCCGCCCGACGGCACGGCCGAACTGATTTCAAGCAGCCAGTTGATTGTGCAGGAGGGGCAGCTTGCGGTCTTCTTTCACGACGGAAAGCCGACCGACGGTTTCTGGCCGGGGCGCCACGACCTGACCACGGAAAACCTGCCTGTGCTCGGCAAGCTTTTGAACCTGGCCGCGCTGGGTCCGGCCCCGTTCCGCTCGTACGTCTGTTTTATCGCGCTCAAGGTCTTTACCAACCTTGGCTGGGGCACTGCCTCGCCGATTCTGTATCGGGACAGCGAGTTCAAAATGGTCAACCTCCGCGCGCACGGCGCGTTTGCCATCAGGATCAAAGACCCGGAGCTATTCCTAAACGCCATCATGGGCACCCAGGGCGTGGAAACCAGCACGATGCTCGAAGACTACCTCCGGAAGATCATCGTGTCCCACCTGGCCCGCGTCCTCCCCGAGGCGATGACCACTATCCTAGACCTCCCCAAGTCGTACCAGGACATTGCCACCCGCCTCACACAGGCGGTTCGGGACGAGTTTGCCCAGTACGGAATCGAACTGGTGGACTTGCTGGTCGAAGCCATCACCCTGCCGCCATCGGTGCAAGATGCCATCAACCGCGCAGCGGGCACCCGGGCGTTGGGGATGGATGAGCTGCAGCGCTACGAGCGTGTGACCCGCTCGGACGCGCTGCTCGAATCGTCCAAGCAACCCGGAGGCAGTGCGGCAGAAGGTCTGACGGCTGGCCTTGGTCTTGCCGCCGGGATACAGATGATGAAGGAGATTCCTGGCCCGCCGGTGGCTCCGGCACCAACGGCCACCTGCTCAGCTCGGCTGGAAGTCAAGGACCTGCGGGCGAAGCTGGCGGATCTGAAGGGCCTCGTGGATGAGGGGCTGATTACGCGTGAAGATTTCGAGACTCAGAAAAAACGGCTCCTGGACCAGATCTGACCGGGCGACAGATGACCGCGTCGCTTTGGCCGGCCCCGGACCACTACGGCAAAGAAAAGATGATCAAACCATGAAAAAACTCGTAAAACTGGTGGGACTTGCGGCAACTGTTGCAGCCGTGTTGGAGGTTGGACCGGGCCGGGCGACGGCAGCCGACGACACGGCTGCCCGCCCGGCGGCCGAGGACGCCGCCAGGACGGGCCGCCAAAGCAACCCTCGCATTATGGTGGTCGTGCCCGAGACGCTGCTGGGCCGCGCACGCGTGCCCGACCCGGCGGGCGAGACCGAGTTGATTCGCCGCCTGGTTGACGCGGGTTTCCTGGTGATCGAGTCATCGGAGGTTGCCCGTGTCCGCTACAGCAGCGAAATGGGACACATTATCAAGGAGGCGGATATCAAAGCGATGAAAGCTCTGTGCGCTCAGTATCACTGCGATATCTTTGTCGCCGGCGAGGCGTTTTCGGAGCAGGTAAACCAGCCGGCTCCCCATAGCTCCGAGAACATCTCGGCCAGAGCGCGCATCGAGGTCAAAGCCTTTATTGTGAGCACCGGTGAGATTATTGCGGCCAACGCCGGGGTGGGAAGCGCGGCGGACTCGACGCCCGCCATTGCCGGAAAAACGGCGCTACAAGTGGCTGCGGCCCAATTGGCCGATTACCTTCTTCCCCGCCTCAAGGGCGCCATCAGCGAGGGGCGGGTTCGGCCCGACGCTGAAGAACTTTGGCGCCAGCAGCACCCGCCCTATTTGCTCTATAGCATGGGTGCGGCCTTAGGGGTGCTCGCGCTCCTGGCGGTGTTTACAGCCAGTCTCAGCCACCGCCGCCATGTCTCGCAAAAACCAACGGAATGAAAGGATACCCATGATCGAAGTCATTTGTCCGCGATGTCAAAGCCGGATGGAAGCCCCCGACGAATATGCGGGGCAACTCGTTCAGTGTGGGAATTGTGAGGCATCATTGACGGTCCCGAATCCTCAGGCACAGACCCCGGTTGCCGCGGCCACGCCCGCACCAGCGACCTCGGTGGCAGCCCAACCGGTTGCCGCGGCTGCCACACCCGCAGGACAACCGGGACCCACTCAAATCATCGTCAATGTCGCAGGCGCCGCCCCGCAGTTGGACATGGTGCACAAACAGGTGAGCATGTTCGTTGCCTGGCTGCTTTTCCTCTTTCTCAATGGCACGCAGTACACTGTACATGGGACAAATCGGCAAAGGCGGTGTGGTTCTCCTTCTGGATTTCAGCATCCTATTTTTCTCGTTGGTTTTTGGGGGCCTCACGTGCGGGGTCGGCTTCTTGATCGGCATGATCATCTACCTCCCGTGGCGCATCCTCTGCCTGGTTGATACCCTCGTTATTGCCAGCCGGCTCAAGAAGGGGCCGATCCACTCCTGGCGCTGCTTCTAGGCCCCATGTTGCTCCCGCGAATCACTGGCCAAATTGAAGGGGGCCTCCAGGCCGTGCCGCGCCGGGTCAACCGCGCGCTGCATGGATGCGCGGCGGCGTTGCTGGCACTGGCCTTGATATGCTGCGCTTTGCTCAAACCAGACCCGTCCGGCAGAGGCACCCACCGCCAATTGGGGTTGCCCTCCTGTCTGGTTTGCAAAGTGGCCGGTATGGAGCGCTGCCCGTCCTGCGGTTTGACCACCGCTTTTGCTCACACGATGCGCGGCAACCTCGAGGCGGCGCGGCAATGTAACGCCGCTGCGCCGCTGGTCCTGGTCTTGTGGTTGACCGGCCTCGTTTATGCCGCCGCCATCGCCGTAACCGGGCGGCAGTGGTTATGCTATGAGTTGCCGGCCCTCCTGGGTGTGAGCGTGGCCGTTCTGATTTGGTGGATTCATCGTCTTCTCTCCCTGTGATAAACGAGCAATAATAATACCATGCAAACCGCACAAGTTGAAACAATCCTTCGTGTCTTTTTAAGCCTGTTCGCCGGCGCGGCCATGCTGGCCGCCTTTGGCGCAGGGGTCTTCTTCGGCGTCAAGCCGCTGTTCAAAGCCATGCTGCCGCAGGTGGACCTCCAGCGCGAGTTATTGCAGGGCAACCGGGCCGTTGCGCTCTTCGCCAGCCTGGTCTTTTCCGCCGTGCTCATCGCCGCGGCCATGCTGCTGGCCGCCATTTACAACCGGGTTCTGCGCTGAGAACCGGAAGCTTCTCCCCGCACCATCGGACAGAAGGATTGGCGCCATGAGCCAGGGAACTGTCAGGTGCCCGGCCTGTGGTGCGCGCGTATCGCCACCGACAAACGGCAGCAGAACAACCCTCTGTTGCCCGCTCTGCTTCACCAGGTTCCCGCTCGTCCAAGAACCGAGCCCTGCGCCCCCGCTGGAGGCTCCCGTTTCCGAAACAAAAGAATTCAGCCGGGCTCTTCGTGAGGCAACCCCGAAGGCTTATGTGACTCCCCTCCTGCTTGGGGCGAACATCCTGCTCTTTGCCCTGATGGCGGTAGATGGAGTTAGTTGTTGGGCGCCCAAGACCGAGGATTTGATCAATTGGGGAGCGAATTTCGGCCTCAAAACCTTAGGCGGAGACTACTGGCGAGTCATCACGAACTGCTTCTTGCATCTTGGCGCCGAGCACCTGGCACTCAACATGGTCGCGCTCGGGGTCGCCGGCCTTCTGGCCGAGCGCCTCTTCGGGAACGGATTCTACTTCTGGATCTATCTTTTCTCGGGAACGGCCGGCAGTGTAGCCCGCCTGTTTTGGAATCCGGACCTCGTTTCCGCCGGCGCGTCGGGGGCCGTTTTCGGACTCTATGGCGCGCTGCTGGCCTACCTCATCCGTCAGAAGCAGTGGCTGCCCAAAGCCGTGCTTCTCAAGCTTGTTTTCAGTGTCATCGCCATCCTCGGATGCAGCGTCGCCTGCGGATTGGCGCTGCCAGGGATCGATAATGTCGCGCATTTGGGCGGTTTTGCCGGCGGTTTCGTCGCTGGATTCGCAGTAGCGCTCCCGTTGGGCAAGGACGCCAGAAAGTCCCGGGCCTGGCGGGGCACGGCCGCAGCTACTCTCGTCACCCTCCTTTTTGCGGGCGCCACAGCGCTCCTGGTGATTGGGCCCGCCAGGACATTTCATGCCGCCATGGCCCGCTGCGCGGCTCAAGAACGTCTGGCCGAGGAGCGGCTCGCGCAGCTTTTCGGGCAGGCCAAAGCCGGCACGATCTCAGACGCCGATTTGGCGGCCAGCCTCGAAACCGAGTGCTATCAGCGTTGGCAAGCTATCGTCGCGGAACTGGAAGCTGCGCCTGTGCCCAGAAGTGAAACAATTCGCAAACTTCGTGCCCTCTTCGTGCCTCTCGCCCGCTATCGGCGGGATGCCCTGGCGGTGACCATCGAGGGGCTGCAAAATCAGGACGAAACCAGAATTGACGAAGCGCGCGCGTTGAATGAAAAGGCGCGCGCGTTGGGCGAGGAACTCAAACGCTTGGGGGGGATTAGATGAAACCACACCGCCTTTCCCAGAACGCATTGGCGCGCGGCTTGGCAGTGCCGCCCCGGCGCGTCAATGAAATCGTGTTGGAGAAGCGGGCTATCACGGCGGACACCGCCCTGCGGTTGGCGCGCTTTTTCGGCACGACGCCGGAACTGTGGACGGGCCTGCAGGCTGATTACGACTTGCGGTTGGCACGATACCGGAAGGCGCAAGTAATCGAGCGGGAGGTCGAGCCTTTGGCAGCCTTGCAGCCCGCCCGGGCGTGAAGCCCGAGGCCCTGGCCAACGTCGTGGCCTTGGCCGCGCCGTCCGAGTCTGGGGCGCCCGGCACCTGGGCTGATTCGAGAAAGACATCGCCGATGCCTTCGAGCAAGTTCCATGAACGACGCGCGGCCTGATTCCATCGCCGACACCAGCGCGGTGATTCGTCTGCTCCGGCGTGACCTTCCGAGGCGGAGCGCACAAATTTCGGGCAGAAGGCAACTTCCTCCCGCGGCCCATCGGCCGGCGTTTAGGACGGCAGGTCCTTGCCGGTGGTGGTCACGGTCAGCTTGCCGTGTTTGACTCCCTTGGCGGAAATCAATTGATCGGCGATTTTGCGAATGACCGCCGCCTTGCCGCGCACCAGCAACACTTCCAGGCAATTATGATGGTCCAGGTGCACGTGCACGGTTAAGGGGATGACGTCGTGATGATCATGCTGGATGTCCGTGAGCGTGGCTTGGAGATGCGGCTTGTGATGGTCATAGACCAGCGTGATGGTGCCGGCGATGTCTTCGTTGCCGAATTTCTGCCGGTGTTCGACGAGGCGATCGCGGATCATGTCGGCGATGGCCAGCGAGCGGTTGTCATAACCCTTTTCGCGCGACATTTCATCCAGTTGGCGCAGGAGCGACGGCGGCAGGGACACGCTGAAGCGGCTGACGGTTTCTTTCTTCATGCGAAAACCAACGGTCTTATCGTAATCCCGCCGGACCGCATGTCAAACCTCAGCGGCAGGTGTCGAGTGTCGAGGGGCGAGGGGCGGCACTTCGTTGGCGTGGCGCTCGACCCCCGACGCTCGACCTCGGCCTTGGTTTTTCAGCCGTCCCTTCGGGACGGGGTTGGTCCGAGGCCTGAACCCGGCGTTGAAACGCCGGGCTATTCTCAGATGTCCCTCCGGGACAGAATGCAGGGACGATGGGTGCGCAAAACCTGATTGGCGCCCGCTTCCAAGGCGGGGCTTGACCTGGATTGGGCCGAAATGTTATCCGCACTGAAAAAAGTGTCACCCATTGAATTGGGGTTACGCAATTTAGGAATCGTATCACCGCGATGATGGACGAACCGCTTGAAATTCCGATCGATGGCGTGCTAGATTTGCACACGTTCAAGCCGGGGGAGATAAAAGATCTCGTCCCGGATTACCTGGCGGCCTGCCGGGAGCGGGGGATTTACCAGGTGCGCATCATCCACGGCAAGGGCATCGGGAATCTGCGCCGGACGGTCCATGCCA
This sequence comes from uncultured bacterium, assembly GCA_963713735.1. GTDB lineage: Bacteria > Verrucomicrobiota > Verrucomicrobiia > Limisphaerales > UBA8199 > CAVQND01. The sequence continues at coordinate 256,479 of CAVQND010000016.1, read as the reverse complement.
TTCTGGCCCGGCGACCGGAGGTGGTTTCCTTCACGCTGGACCACCCCGAGTATGGAGGCTGGGGAGCAACAATCGTCCATCTGCTCCGTCCGGGGGGCGAGGGCGGTCCTTGAGGACGAGGTCCAGCCCTTTCTGGGCCGCCTTGGGTGAGCGGCGCTGGCCGGCCTCTTCGGCAGCGGTCCGGAGGTCGAAGGGGATTGACTCGAGGACCGGTTTGCCGGCCTCGGTCCTCGAAAAGTCAAGGATGTCATCGATAGCCGCCAGGAGGACTTCGGCGCTGGAACGGGCGGTTTGGACCAGCTCGCGCTGGCGGCTGGACAGCCCGGCGTCCTGCAACAGGCCGAGGGTGCCGAGGAGGCCATTGATCGGAGTGCGGAGCTTGTGGCCGATGCCGGCCAGAAACTCGCCTTTGGCCCTGCTGGCATCCAGGGCGGCGGCGATCTGGTTGGCCCGCCTGGTCGCGGCGGCCAATTCCGCATTGGCGGCTTGGAGGTCGCCGGCGCGCTGCCGCGCCAGGCGCTTGAGGTTTTCCATCCGGAACCTGGACTCCTTGGCCAGGCGCCATTTCTCGGTCAGGGCGTTGGCCAATTGAAGCACCTCAAGGACATCAAAGGGCTTTTTCAGGATGACCAGGCGATCGGAGGCGCCCAGGTCCTTGGCCATCTCGTCCCAGGAATAGTCCGAGTAGGCCGTGCAGATGACGATCTGAAGGTCCGCATCGGCTTCCCAGAGATGGCGGGCCGTTTGGATGCCGTCCCAGCCGGGGGGCATGCGCATATCCACGAACGCCAGGGCGAAGGGGCGTTTGGCCTCGATTGCCTGGCGCACGGTTGCCAGCCCTTCCTGTCCCTGGTAAGCGGATTCCACTTCGAAGGTTTCCGCCGCGCCGGTGGACGGTTCTTCGCCAAAGAGGGTCGCCTCGGCCTGGTCCACCGCGGCGCGGTCGGCTTGGGGACTGAGGATTTTGCGGAAGTCCTGATGTATGGCGCGGTTGTCATCGACGACCAGGATTCGACGGTTTGGTGGCAGGGTCGAGTCAGGCATAATCCGCGCGTTGAAGCAGCGGCAGTTCCAGGGTGAAGGTGGCGCCCTGGCCCGGACCCTCGCTATGAACGGTCAACGACCCCCCCATTTCTCTGGCCGCCAGGGCGCCGCTATGCAGGCCGAAGCCGTGCCCGTCCCTGCGCGTGGTAAAGCCATGATTGAAAATGCGGGTCAGATTCGCCGGGGGAATGCCCACGCCGTTATCGACCACCGAGACCCGCACGCGGCCATCGCCGTTCTCCACACGCACGCCCATCTGTTTGTCGGTGCGGCCCGAATCGTCGCAGGCATACTTGGCGTTGCGGATGAGATTGGTGAGGATCTGGATGACTTTGTGCTTTTCGACGCTGATGAGCAGAGGCCCAGGGTGATATTGGCGGGTAATCTGAATGTCGTGGCGGGCCAGCGCGCCCGCGTTGAGCCGCAGCGCATCTTCCACCAGGTCCGTCACGGGGACCACCTCGGTCACGCCAACGAATTTGGCATAGTTTTGCTGCATGGCCACGATGTCTTTGATGTGCTCGATGTTGGCGGCCAATTCCCGGAGTTCCTTAGTGCTGGCCGCCTGCTCGCCGGCCAGGTGCTCGGCCAGTTGGCCAAGATAGCCGACCACTCGTTTGCCTCGGGCATCGGCGGTGAGGAAGGCGCCCACGTCGGCCTCATGCTCGCGCAGCAACGCCACGGTCTTGGCCAGGCCGCCGACCTTCGACCGTTTAAGATTGTCGGTGAGGAGGGCCGCCGAGACGTTGACGCTATTGAGCACATTGCCGACGTTGTGCAGGACGCCGGTGGCCACTTCCGCCATGCCCGCCTGCCGTGAGGCCTCGACGAGACCCTTTTGGACGATCTCGAGGCGTTCTTCGGCCTCCTTCTTCCCGGTCACGTCCCAGAAAATGACCTGCAGCCCAATGGACCGATTGGCGGCGTCGTAGAGCGGAGTTTTGATGACCTGGACATGAGTCTTCTTGCCCTCGGCACTGCGGTTTTCCTCGACGGTTTCGAAGAGCTGCCCGCTTTTCAACACCGCCTCATCGTCGCGGCGGTACTTGACAGCCAGGGCCTGCGGGAAGAGATCCAAATCGGTTTTGCCGAGGATCTGGTCCATCGGCTTGCCCAGGGTCCGGCAGAAGAACTGGTTGACAAAGGTGATTCGTCCGTCCAGGTCTTTGCGGAGGATATTCTGAGGGAGGCTCTCGACCAGCGAGCGCATGAACCGCTCGGAAGTCTCGAGGGCAATCTCGGTCCGTTTGTGTTCGGTGACTTCTGACTGGAGTTGGGCGGTGCGGAGTCGCACCTGGTTGCGCAACAGCCTGACCCAGGCCAGAGCCAGCAGCAGGATGAAGCCCAAAGCCCCGAGGCCGAGCAAGGTGTGCCGCGCCGTCCACCAGGACGGCTGCGCCAGCACTTGGATGTCCGCAGCCGAGTTGACATACATTTGAAAGGAGGTCGGCGCCTGCCCGAAATCCGGCAGCAGGTCTGTCTCGGCTTTAAAAACCCCCGCCAGTCGCACGCGGCTGCCCACCGCCAGACTGGACAGCGCATCCGTGGCGGTCGGGATGATGGCCGAAAAGAAGCGCTTTTCCCCGGCATCCTGGAGCTCCAGGACCTGGACTGATTCCCTGGCGCTGGCGCCAACAACGATCCCCTCGATCTGCCCTCGCGTGGCGTCCTGGACGCTCAATTCGGTCTGCAGCAGGTCGATGGGATTGGCTGCCGGCAATGACGCCGAGCCCACTTTCCGAACCAGGGCTTGCACCAGCTTGGGCGAGAAACCGTCCGGCTCGGCAAACCCGACGACTTCCACCCGGTCTCCCGGCCGCGCCCGAACCTGCGTCCGCGGGTAGATGCGCAGCCCTTCATCGCCCTGCTGGATGAAGAGCAGGCGCGGCCCGGCGTAGGTCACCACCCCGGCGGTTTTCAGGAGGTGGATGGCCTGGCCCGCGGTCTGCGAATCAGACTCCATGACCCGCCCAAGCGGGAGAACCGGGAGGCTAAAGGGGTCTCGGGGGGCGGCACGGACCATCTCGACGCACTCCTCGGAGGGCGCCAGCAGCCGCACACCAAGGCGGCGGTTGCGGTTGTTGCGCACCGCGTCGCAGACGCCATTGACCCGGACAACGCTGCCCAGGAGCGGACCCTCAGCTTCCAGGCCCAAGTCATTGAGCCAAACCACCAAACGTCCCCCGGTCACCACCAGCGTCAGCCGATGGTCCTGGCAGGCGCTGACCACTCCTTCGACCTGCACCCATTGCCTGTCTTCCTTGCCGCTCATGAGGGCGTCCCACGAGCACCGGCGGGGCGCCGGCAGGCGTCCTCTTCCCAACACCTTCACAGACGAAGTCGCGCTGACTATCGCCCGTTGCGGGTCCACCTCGCCCTCCAACTCGATGTAGAGACCTTCCTGGTGCAACCGCGGGGCCAGGCCCCCCTGTTCCTGGCCATCGACGAGGATGGCATCGGGGCCGTCCTGGAGATAGAAATCGCTCAACCCCAGGTTGATGAAAGTAATAACGCCGTGGATTCTGACGGGAAACCGCTTGCCGGGGTTCTTTGCCAGCCGCTCATAAATCTGGCGGATCTCGGTGACTGGGCCGGCCACATTGTCCGGCTCAGGCAAACTCTCCTGCCGCCCAAGGCTCGAGCCGGCCGGACGCCACTGCGCCAGGCGCAAAACCGGCTTGCGTCCGTCCCTGTCCAGGAAGCCGATGGCTTCGACGGATGTGCCGGGCCGCGAGGTGGGTTTTTCCCGGGTATGAATGATAACCTGGTTAGCACCGCTGCCGATGACCAAACGGTCTTGCGCGGCAAACTCGATGAACTTTCCCGCGACCCGGACCGGGCTGCCCGGGGCCAACGGGCGGTTGGTCCGCCAAAGCGCCTCGAGGCTATGTTTTGGCCACAGGTCCCAATCACTCTGGCTTGCGGCCGCCAAGGCGAGGTGAGCCAGGTCGGGGACCCAGATCGTGCCGGCCACCCGCCGGCCATCCCGCTCGAATACGGGCTCGACGATTCCCCGGACGCTCACCCGGCAACCGGCGAACAAGCCGATATGCTCGAGCTGGGGGTCCGGGACTTTGACCATCATCTCCCCATTGGTCCCCACCAGCTTGAAATCCAAGCACGCGGGGTCGATGGAAACGGACTCGACTCGGCCTTCGGCAGAACCGAGAAGAAATGATTGTTGCGGGGCAAAGGGCTGGCCGGGCTGCAGCTCGGCCGCGACCGGCAGCGAGCCCAGGCGGGTCAATTCGGGCTGCTCCACAACCGAGGCCCCCGCCTCGAACTGGAGCCGGCCTCTCAGGCGCACCCGGTCGCCGGGTTGCCCCTGGATAGCCGAGGAGCGCAGCTTGAAGATTTGGAATCCGGTCTCATCCAGGAGACCCAGGGCGCGTGACTCGGCAATCCAGGCCACGACCACGCCCTCCAGGCGCAGCCCGATGGGCTGCGGGGGCCGGGTCCGGACTGCTTTAAGCCAGCGCAGGTCAATGACCGGCGCGTCTTCCCCGGCCAGGTATTGCCACTGAATCCAACTGCTCTTGTTCGTGCCTCCGGCCTCGGCAAAGTCCAGCCACTTGGTGCTCGCGTTGCCGTCGAAAGCCGCCAAGGCCGTCTCCATGGGAGCGTTCTCACCCTGGGCTGAGACGACGACCGAGAGCTTGCCGTTGCTTTCGTGCGCCGCATACAAGGGCTCGATCTCCGCCAATTGAACGCAGGTGGCCCCGCCGGGCAGCCCCTCGGGCACCCGCACCGAGTTGATCTCAAGCCGGTAGAGCGCGTAAGCCGCCGGGTGGGAGAGCATGAAAACCCGCTTCTGCAAGCGGGTGCTGAAGGCTTCATTGCGGCGCGCGTCCAGGAGCTTCCATGTTTTCCCGCCGTCATCGGAGCCCTGCAACCGCCAATCCCGAGGGTCGCGGCATGGAAAGTCATTGGCGGAGGTCAGTGCATAGCCGGTCAGCGCCCGTATCGGGCGGTTGGCCTGGGCGGTGAGGTTGGAGAGGATCTGCGGCGCTCGATCCGCCAGCGGATTGCGGTTGGCGCAGCGTCGGGCCAGGATTAAGCACTGGCTGATGTTGGTCACCAGCACCTCGGGATCCAGCGTGTAACGGCATTGCAGCCAGCAGACCCTTTGGCCCGTGCTGAAGCTCAGCCAGCGCGTGGCCGGATCGCTGTCAAAGGCCTGCACCGCCGGCCCCAATAGGGGATGCTCTTTGGAGGAGCTGATCGAGCCGTACAGGTCCGCCTCCCTCGCCACCCCCACCACCGGCCCAAGCAGTTCCAGTTCCCCAATCTGAACCGAATCCACGCCTCTCCGACCTGGAAACGATAGGTGGTGTAGGCGGTGCGGTTGGAGATGGCAAAGACTCGCCTCTGACATCGGGCCGTGAACGATTGATTGGTTTGAACGTCCAGCAGCACCCAGCCCTTTTCGTCATCGTTAGAACCCAGCAAACGCCAATCGCCGGGGATCGGCGTATTCCCTGTTGATGGCCGAGGTCACCGCGTATTGGGTGACCACTCGAGCCGGCCTGGAGTGGGCCGTCTGGCCCAGGCCCGTCACCCTGCCCCAAAAGCCAGCCTGCCAGCAGGAATATCAGGCCCCTGCCCGTCAACGGCCGGCTGCTTTCTCCGCGACACTTCATGATGCTTGGCTCTCTGCACCCTGTTATCGGCTCGTTCTTCAAAAACCTGAGCCGCAACCATGCAATCGGAGTTGCCCAGGAGGGCGGCAGTCTGAGTAATTACTGGCTCAACCGGAAAAACTGCTGCGTGCCGGAGATGGGATTGGTAAGAGCGTTCTGCCCGTTGACAACAACCGGACTCGGAGAAACGGGGGTCCACGCGGCCGGTGAAACGAGGTTCGTGGTGGACTGCAAATTGTATCCGGCGCAACCGGACCCGGCATTATTGGCCGGCCACGTCACGATGACATTTGCTCCGCAAGGAATGATGGCGAGTTGCGGTGCGCTGACTGGCAGGGCAAGACTGAATACCGTGCCATCGCCCGCGCCACCCGAAGACGCCGCGCCGTAGAGGGTGTTGCTCGACAAAATCAATCCGGCATACGGATAAGCTCCGTCGCTTCCATTAGTAAACCTGTAGAGGGTCGTAAAACCGGTGCCGTCGGTGTTGACCTTGAAGGCCGTGCCATAGCCCAAAGTGCCGCCGTAAAGGGCCGTCCCATACAGCGTGTTGCCCGATAAAATCAATCCGGATACCGGGTTAGCCCCGTCACTGTCAGTGCCGGAATTCGACAGCGCCGTGAACCTATAAACGGTGGTAAAACCCGTGCCGTTGGTGTTGAGACTGAACACCGTGCCATAGGCCAAACTGCCGCCATAAAACGCCGTGCCGTACAGGGTGTTACCGGATAGAACCAATCCGGCAAACGGCTTGGCTCCGTCGTTGTAGTCGAAAGTATGGAGGGTCGTGAAACCGGTGCCATCGGTGTTGACCTTGAACACGGTGCCATCGGCCGAAATGCCGCCACCGAGCGTCGTGCCATACAGGGTGTTGCCCGATAAAATCACTCCGCCCCACGGATTAGCTCCGTCGCTGTTGACGCCCGGCTCATAAAGACCAATAGCTGCCGTGAAACTGTGCAGTATTGCAAAACCCGTGCCATTGGTGTTAATGGCGAATACCGTGCCACTGCCGGAGCTGCCACCCCAAGACGCCGTCCCGTAGAAGGTGTTGCCCGATAAAATCAATCCGGCATACGGATAAGCTCCGTCGCTTCCCCCGCTAAACCTATACAGGGTCCTAAAGCCTGTGCCGTCGGTGTTGACACTGAACACGGTGCCATAGCCCAAACTGCCGCCATAAAACGCCGTGCCATACAGCGTGTTGCCGGATAGAATCAATCCGCCCTCTGGCTTAGCTCCGTCGCTGTTGGTGCCGGAATTAGAGAGCGCCGTGAAACTATGGAGGTTCGTAAAACCCGTGCCATCGGTGTTGACCTTGAACACCGTGCCATTGCCCGAACTGCCGCCATGAAACGCCGTCCCATACAGGGTGTTGCCCGATAAAATCAGTGCGGCAACGGGACCTGCTCCGTCGTTGAGGTCGAAAGCATGCAGGGTCGTGAAGGTCTGCGCGCCCACCCGGCCGGCCTGCATCAAGACCAGACCGGTTATCAGTGCGGGCAGGAGGAACAGATTGTTAATGCGCGCTTTGATGGGTTGATTGCTTTATCGAAGGGTCTGGCCATCGTGCCGCCACCTTAGCTGCAACTGCCGGCGCCAGTCAAGCGCCGCGTTGTCATCCTAGCGGACCCCTTCGTGGGTTCGACAGCCAGTTTCCCCTCACACCAAGCCTCTCCCTCAGGAGAGGGAGCAGCCGGGGCCGGCTCTCGAGCATTCCTGCGCCGCTGGATTGGCCGGCCGCTCCCTTGGGCATTCACACCTCCCGCGCACGTTCCGCGCTTGGCGCGGCGGGCCGCAGGGTCAATTGAAAATTGAAAATTTGCAATTGGCAGCGGCGTGCATCGGGGGTTGCAGGCCGCGGTCGAGACGGGGCTGGCGCCTGGTTCCGTGGTTGCCTTCCGCGAGGATGGGGCTAAGCTCCCCGGTGTGGGCCGCGCGAGAAAATACTGGCATGTCGTCAACATCGGGATTCAGAGCAACTTGACGTACCGCTTCAATTTCCTGGCGCGGGCGGTCTTTGGGCTGATCCCGCTGCTGGCCATGCTTTCGGTCTGGCGCACCATTTATAGCGGCAAAAACCCGGGCGCGACCGTAGGCAGCTACACGCTGGCGGAAATGATCTCCTACTACCTGCTGATAACCGTGGTGGACGCCCTGACGGCAGTCAACGAGGACGACTGGCAGATTGCGGCGGACATCAAGGACGGCAACATCAGCCAGTTTCTGCTCAAGCCGATCGATTACCTTTGGTATCGGCTCTGCCTGTTCTTTTCGGGCCGGCTGACCTACATGGCGGTGGCGGCGGTACCGCTGGCCGTGTTCATCCTTTGCCTGGGGCGCTATCTTGTGCCGCCGGCGGATGGGGCGGCCTTGGGTTGGTTTATCGTCTCGTTAGTTCTGACAGCGATGCTCCAGTTCTTCTCCTCTTACGCAATGGCGATGCTGGCATTCTGGGTCCTGGAGGTCTCCACTTTTATCTTCATCCTTTTCGCCTTCGAGTATATCGCCAGCGGCCATCTTTTCCCGCTGGACATTCTACCGCACGGCCTCCAACAGGCGCTCTACTACACGCCGTTTCCCTACCAGCTTTATTTCCCGGTGAGCATCTATATGGGCAAGGCGAAACCCGCAGAGCTGGTTTACGGCCTGCTGCTTCAGGTCTTCTGGGTCCTGGCGGCTTACGCCCTGGCGCGCTTCGCCTGGAACCGCGGCATTAAGAGATACTCGGCGGTGGGAGGGTGAGGGGGGAAGGATGAAGGATGAAGGATGAAGGATGAAGTCGGATACTTCACAGCCTAAGAGCGGTACTGGGCTGCCGAAGCTACGTAGCGCAGGTTTCCAAACCTGCTGTATCGCCGACTTCCAGTCGGCAGACTGTACCTGCTTGGGAGCATCTGCGGATTGGAAATCCGCGACACAGCAGGCTGGAAGCCTGCGCTACGCCTTCCGGTTAGCGAAACCCTATACATCCGGGCGAAGGCCGAAGGCGAAGGACGGGGGGCGGTCAAGAATCGATAGGTCATGGATGAGAAATTGAAATCTGGGCAGCAAGGTGCGGAATTGGGGGAGACGGGGGCGGTCACCGGAGAAGCCCGGGGGGCTGGGATGCCGGCCTTCCGCAGCCGGCATCCCGCATCACGGTGGGCGCATCAGGCAAGCCGCTACGCCTCCATCTATGGCGCGCTGTGGAAAAACTCGGTGACGCGGGAGATGACATTCAAGGGGAATTTCCTGCTTTGGATACTGGTGGAGCTGCTTTGGTTCGCGCTGCAAATCAGTTTTATCAGCGTGCTGTATCTGCACACGGACCATATCGGCACCTGGACCAAGTGGCAGGTGGTGCTGTTGGTCGGGGCCAGCCACTTCATCCAGCAACTTTTCCAGGCCTTCTTTCTCATCAACTGCACCAATCTCTCCGAGTTGGTGCGGAGCGGCAAACTGGACTTTCTCCTGCTGCTGCCGGTCAACTCGCGCTTCGTTGTGTCGTTTCGTCAAGTGGACCTCGGCGCCTACGTCAATGCCGCCTCGGCTGTCGGGGTGATGGTCTATGCCGCGCGTCAACTGCGCGTGGTGCCGACCCCGATGCAGATGCTCGGTTTTCTCGTGCTCTGCGTGGCGGGCATTGCCATTCATTACTCGCTGATGTTTCTGCTGGCCAGCATCAGTTTCTGGACGGTGCGAGCGCAGGGCATTGTGTGGGGCTATTACAACCTGTTCAACATCGCCCGGTTGCCGGACGAGGCCTTTCACGGGTTGTTCAAGGCCCTGTTCACTTTGGCGATACCGATGCTGCTGGTTTCCAACGTGCCGGCGCGCGTGCTGGCGCACAAGCTGGACTCAGCCGGACCTGTGCTGCTGCTGCTCGTGATGAGCGTCGCCTGTTTTTGCGTGTCGGAATGGGGCTGGCGGGCTTCTCTGCGCCGATATACCAGCGCCAGCGCGTGAAGGGCGAGTGTCGAGGGGCGAGTGTCGAGGGGCGAGTGTCGAGGGGCGGGACTCCGTTCCCTCGACACTCGACACTCTCCCCTCGCCGCCGCTCCATCCGCTCCCCAGACACCCGCCGCCCCGCCCCGCTGTCCTTGGAAAACCGTTGAGCAGCGAAAGCGGCAGTGACTCCGGCATTTCATCCGCCGACTGGAATGTGCGGAAATCCGCGCGCCCCGTGCCAGAAGCGGACAATCTCCACGCTCTGATCCGTGTTGTTGGTCCGGTAAATGATGCGATACGAACGGAAGATGATTTCACGCAATTCCGGTCGCTCAATGCTTCGTCGGAGAGGAATACTTTGAAATCCATTGCGGGACGCGTTTGCGGGCCTCTTCCAACGGAATACGCTCGCCGCGATCCAGCGAGGCGAGACCATCCTCCACCGCCTGCCGGAATTCCAACTCATAGATGGCATCAACGAGGGTGGCGTCCGGCGGCAACTTCTCCGCAACTTCCAACAGGATTTCTTTCGCGCTCATGGTTTTAATATGTAACCGATTTTCCTGCTGATTGCCAGCTTTACCTTCCTCGGCCCTTATGCGTTTCATTATAGGGAACGAAAACGGCGCGGAGGATGGTCCGCGCCGTTGTTTGAGTTACCCCGAGCGTCCTCTGCTATACGTCATAGTAGAGGAAGAATTCGTAGGGATGGGGGCGCAGACGGAGAGCATCGTGCTCCTTGCGTTTGGCGGCAATCCACATGTCAATGAAGTCCTTGGTGAAGACATCGCCTTTGAGCAGGAATTCGTGGTCCCGTTCGAGGGCCACGATGGCCTCTTCGAGGCTGCCCGGGACCTGGGGAACTTTGGCCATTTCTTCGGGGGGCAATTCGTAGAGGTTTTTGTCCATGGGCTCGCCCGGGTCAATCTTGTTGAGGACGCCGTCCAGGCCGGCCATCATCATGGCGGCGAAGGCAGAGGTAGGGGTTGGCGGCGGGATCGGGGGGGCGATACTCAAGGCGTTTGGCTTTGGGGCTTTCGCTGTAGGTGGGGATGCGGATGGCGGCGCTGCGGTTGCGGGAGCTGTAGGCGAGGTTGACGGGGGCTTCGTAGCCCGGCACCAGGCGCTTATAGCTGTTGGTGGTGGGGCTGCAGAAGGCGCAGAGGGCGTAGGCGTGCTTGAGGAGGCCGCCGGCGTAGTTGAGGGCCAACTGGCTCAGGCCGGCGTATTCGTTTCCGGCAAAGACCGGTTTGCCTTTCTTCCAGAGGCTCTGGTGGGTGTGCATGCCGCTGCCGTTGTCGCCGAAGAGGGGCTTGGGCATGAAAGTGGCCGTCTTGCCGTGTCGCTTGGCGACGTTCTTGATCACGTACTGATAGACCATCATCTGGTCTGCCGACTTGACCAGCGTCTCGAAGCGGTAGTCGATTTCCGCCTGGCCGGCGGTGCCCACTTCATGGTGCTGCTTCTCAATGGCCAGCCCCAACTGTTCCATCACCAGGACCATCTCGGTGCGGATGTCCTGGAGCTGGTCGGTCGGCGGCACCGGGAAGTAGCCCTCCTTGTGGCGAATCTTGTTGCCCAGATTGGGGGCCTCGTCGCGGCCCGTGTTCCAAATGCCCTCGACGGAATCGACGGCGTAGAAGGTGCCGTTGGCTTTATGGTCGAACTGGACGTTGTCGAAGATGAAGAACTCGGCCTCGGGTCCGAAGTAGGCGGCGTCAGCGACGCCGGTGCTGGCGAGGTACTTCTCGGCGCGCTGGGCAATGCCGCGCGGGTCGCGGGAGTAGAGTTCGCGGGTGCCGGTCTCGGCGGCGGTGCAGGTCAACGACAGAGTTGGCTCAGCCATGAAGGGATCGATGAACGCGGTGTCCGGGTCCGGCATCGCCAGCATGTCGCTGGCCTCGATGCTCTTCCAACCGCGGATGCTCGAGCCGTCAAAGCCCAGCCCGTCGGTGAAGATCTCTTCGGTCAGCTCCCGAATGGGGCAACTGAAGTGCTGCCAGGTGCCAAAGGTGTTGACAAACTTGATGTCCAGCATCTTGGCGCCGCTCTTTTTGGCTAATTCGATTACGCTCTTGGGTGTACTCATTTGTTTTCTATGTTTGCTATTTGGTAGTGGGTCTTCTTGCTATCACGGGGCCAGGCCGGGCGCAAGCACTGGAAGCGCATCGGCCTGGCGGGCCGCGAAAATCCGGGTGCGGCAATTAGCCTTCCGTATGGTAACCCTCTTCGCCATGCTCGACCAGGTCAAGACCGGAAGTTTCGACTTCGGGCGAGACTCGCAGTCCGATAATGGCCTTGACGACGAAGGCAATGATGGTTGAGGCAATCACTGCCAGGCCAAGGGTGACGCCGATGGCTTTGAGTTGCTCGATCCAGAGCCGGTGATGGGCGATCAGGTCAGCCAGACCGTTTTGAGTGGCGGCATTGGCGGCATCGAGCTGGTTGCCGACGTCGGCCAGGTTGTTGGCCAGGTTCGGGTTGGCGCTGGCGCTGGCCAGGAACCCGGTCATCAAGGCCCCCAAGGTTCCTCCGACGGCATGGACGCCGAAGGTGTCCAGGGCATCGTCGTAACCAAGCCAGGCCTTGAGCTTCCAGCAGGCAAAGAACGGCACCAGGCCGGCCGCCACGCCAATGATGACGGCCCCGGTGGAGGTGACGAACCCGCAGGCCGGAGTGATGACCACCAGCCCGGCCACCGCCCCGGAACAGAAGCCCAAGACGCTGGGTTTGCCGCGCGTGACATACTCGGCCATGGGCCAGGTAAAGGACGCCACGGCCGTAGCCAGGGTCGTCGCCATGAATGCGTTGGCGGCGATGCCGTCGGCGGCGACGGCGCTGCCGGCATTGAAGCCGTACCAACCGACCCACAACATGCCGGTGCCGACCATGCATAAGACCATGCTGTGAGGGGGCATCGGTTCCCGTCCGAAACCCAGCCGCTTGCCCAGTATCAGGCACAGAACCAGAGCTGACCAGCCGGAAGACATGTGCACGACCGTGCCGCCGGCGAAATCGATGGCCCGAATGGCCGCCTTGGGGTTGGAGACGCCGCTCATCATGCCGTCCACGCCCCAGATCATATGGGCCAGGGGAAAATAGACCGCGAACATCCAAATGCCCACGAAGAGCAAAACGGCCGAGTATTTCATGCGCTCGGCAATGGCCCCGATGATGAGGGCCGGCGTAATGATGGCGAACATGAGCTGGTACATCGCATACACGTTGTGCGAAACCCACGAACCGTAATCCGGGTTCGGCGCCGAATTCACGCCCTGCAAAAACTTCCAGTCCAGCTTGCCGAAAATCGACCAGCCCCTGGCGGTTTCCCCGCTGTGGAAGGCCAGCGAGTAGCCGCAGAGCCACCACAGGATGGTGACCAGGCCGGCGATGCCAAAACATTGGGCCAGCACCGAGAGCACGTTCTTGCGGCGGACCAGGCCGCCATAGAACAGGGCCAGGCCAGGCAAGGTCATGAACAGGACCAGGGCGGAGCTGGTCATCATCCAGCCATTATGGCCCGGGCCCGGGCCGGCAATCTTGCAGGTACCGTTCGTGCTCGGATTGCGGGCGCTGTTGTTGATGTAGGCCTCGATGTCATCGAGCCTTTCCTGAATCGAGCGCTCCGCCGCGGCGCCGGCGCGCGCGCGGGGCGTCAGTGGGCTGCTGCAGAACACGAGGCCAACCAAACCGAGGGTGAAGAGAAGTTTTTTCATAGGGGGTGCGAGAATCAAGGGTGGATGTCCGCCATCGGAGGTCAAACGGCGGCTTCCCCTTTTTCTTCAGTCCGAATCCGAATGGCCTCGTCGACCGGAGAAACGAACACCTTGCCGTCGCCAATCTTGCCGGTCTTGGCGGCCTTGACAATCGTGGCTACGGCGTTGTCGAGCAGCTCATCCCCCAGCACCAACTCGATCTTTATCTTGGGCAAAAAATCAACCGTGTATTCGCTCCCGCGATAAATCTCAGTGTGGCCTTTTTGCCGCCCGAACCCCTTGACCTCCGTAATGGTCATGCCCTCGATTCCAATCTCCCCGAGGGCGTCTTTGACTTCCTCCAGTTTGAACGGTTTGATGATGGCTTCAATTTTCTTCATCTGTGCTCGAGTTTTGCGCTTTCGACCAGGGCCACATCCAAAATGCAAGTGCCCTCATCTTCACAGAAAATGAGCGTGCGGCGCCCGTGGGTCGAATCCATCCGCACCCTCCGTGCCAGACATACGAAGAAATGTGTAACTTGCTGGTTTCCAGAACGATAGAGTTCTTCAGCAAACCCTAACCCCCTGAAAACAGTGTTGCCATTTGACCACCCAGCCCAAAACCATGCAGAGCGGACAGAAGCCAAGGGGGAGGGGCGAGGGGCAGCGCTTCACAGGGCCAATTCATGAAAGGGGTGGGGACGGCTCGTCCCTTGTTGCGCTTTCTACCTGCCGGCAAGAAGTCCCGATTCCGAATCGGGATCCCCGCCCCTGGCTTTGCGGCTTCACGAATTGGCCCCGGCGCTTCGCTCCCTCGACACTCGCCCCTCGCCCCTCGGCGCGCGCGCCGCCTCACCGCTTCCGGAAATAGAGCAGCAAGAGCAGGAACAGGATCACCTGCAGCAGCACAAACCCAATGATGAGCGGCAGCATCCGGAAGCGCGACTTCCAGATTTGGGGGGCCTGGAGGCGGCTGCAACGGGCGGTCATCTCGACCGTCTCGTAATCATCGAGCTCGCCCTGCAAGGGCGGGGGCACCTTGCGCGACCTAGGCCCTTGCAGGGCGCACGAGCAGACTAAGGCAGGCTTTCTCAGGGTGTTTTACCAACGCCAGGATCAGCGGCTGGTCTTATGCATCATCTTTTGAAAGGCCTGCGCGGCCCTGCGCCAAGTCCGGTGGGCGAGGTCCTTGGCCGCCTGCCGGCCAAGAGCGCGCATATTGTCTCGGTTTCACGGGGACGAAGGGAAGAACAAGCGCTCTTTCTTAAAGGATCGGCACGATCCTCGGCCTCGGAATCCGTTTCGGAGCGCAGGGCGGCTTCGAAGAGACATCTCGGGCACAGGCCTTCCAGCGTATCTGCCGCCACTTGGGCACCGCATCTGTCGCAGATAATTTGTTTTGCATTCATATGCATTAACGCCGTAGAAACCGCAAAGCCGCAGCCAGCACAGGGTCCTGGCTTGTCAAGACCTCCAGCTCCGAGCATCTGGCCCCTTTTGGCATTCCGTCCGGCCGCGGCGACAGACCGCGCACTCGGCGTTCTGCCTTGACCTCGATGTCCGGCGCGACGCCGCGCCCTTCCAGGCAGGCGCCGTCAAGGTCCAGGTCCTGCCAAGTGGGCACGAATACCACCACGCCGTTGCCCAGGTCCACCGGTTTCGGGTTGCCCGATGCGCCGGCGGTCCGCTGCCCAATCAGTTTGCAGCCGGAGACATGCCCCATCATCATAACGAAAGACTCGCAACTGCTCACTGTGCCCGGACCAACGAGCACCGCCACGCGGCCTCGATAGTGTGGGCCAGCCGGGTTGGGCCTCAGCCGCCGCTCGATGGGGCCTCTCAGGGTGCCATCGCACAGGGTAAAGTGTTTCGCATAGCAAACGGAGCGCCTAATAAAGCAACCGGCGAAGCGGGCGGCCAGCGGCTCCGAGCCGCCACCGTTTGCCCGCACGTCAATGATGAGCGGTTGGCCCTTAACCGCCGCCAGACGGAGCGACCGGTAAGCTGGCGCTAGCGACTTCGGTTTGCCGCCGGCCAGGCGCGCAGGCAGAGATAGACAATCCCGTCCGCGAACTTGCCCGACACAACCACCTGGTTGTGCTGCCGCCAGCCGGGGACCACTTTCGGCAGCAGCAGTAGGTTGACGTTCTTTCGCAGGCACCTTCTATAAGTCGGCACCTTCCTGCACCCCAGTTGCAACCATAGGTGGAGATCTTTCGCGACGCCGAGCAGTCTGACTGCTTCGCGGGCGAACTCGCGGAGCGTGTGGCTGGATGACAGCCTCGGCCCGAATTTCGCGAATTGCCGCCGCCAATCTACGCCGCGAAGGTCCCGGTAGGAATAATCCTCCAGGATCGCCCGTTTCAGGCGCAACACGGCATCCCGCTGGCGCGCTGGTTGCATGCTAAGGGTGACCGTCCATCGAAGTCGTCAGACTGTTGCCCTTTTCAGTTTGCATCGCCTCGGAAATCTGGCTGCTGACAGGCTTGTGGACGCCAACGGTCTCGTGGATGATCCTTTGAAAGGACTCTGCGGTTTTCCGCCAGGTTCGCCGGGCCAGGTCAGCCCCGGCCTGGCGGCCAAGTTCGCGCAGCTTGTCGCGGTTCTGGTAGGCCCATTCGAGTTTGTTAACCGCATCGTCCAGGTCCGGTTCGGGCCACCGGGCCACGGGAATGCCGTCGTTGTCGTGGATGGTGGTTTCGCCCCTGACGCCGACGATCAAGGCGTTGGAGGAACTGACAATGTCCGCATGGCCTGTGGTCTCAACGGCCACGACCGGTTTGCCGCAGGCCATGTATTCCATGAGCACGAGGTTGGTGCCGCCTTCGCAACGATTGGGGAAAAGGCCGACATCGGTGTTTCGATAGACCTTGGCCATAGCGAGGTTGAGTTGCTGGGGGCAGGTGATTACCCGTTCGAGGTCAATGCGATTGTCGGCGAGGACTTGGTTGACTATTTCCACAAAGGACCCTTTGCGTGGGGCGAATCGAATGAGCGGCGAGTTGCGCATTGTCTCGAAGAAAGCCGGCCAGGGATTGAACCAGGCATTCACGAGCAAGACGTTGGAGTGGCGATCTTGCAGGACCTTGTAAGCACGGATCACGATGTCCTGGCCCTTGCGCAGTTCAAACTTGCCGCCGGAAAAAACCACGAAGCTTCCGGGGCAGAACCGACGACCGCGGCCTTCGTCCAGGGCCGGATGGAAGATTGCGGGGTCGATGCCATGCGGCACAGGCTCAACACCCGGGAGGCCCGCGTCAGTCAGCACCCGGGCGCACCAACTGGAGCCGGCGACCACCTTTGTGAAGAAGCGGCGCCCGTTCTCGATCCATGCCGGGCGGAGCAGGTTGTTCTCGAAGACGCTATAGCCGAACACCGCTTCGGCGCGCAGATGCGCGCTACGGGGTAGGAGCCGCTCATCGCTCATCCCTTGGAGGAGCGGGCCGTCAAGGGCGCGCGAGGTTTCGCCGGCCAGGAACGTCGCCGCCTCTTTGGCATCCAGGCAAAGCTTGCCGAGTTCGTAGAACTCAAGCGCGTCCCCAATGGCGCTCACGGGGAAAGGCTGGCCGACGATCCGGGTCGGCTTCGAGCCTGGCAAGCTCCAGGGCGACGTTCTTGCCGAGCACTCCCCAGCCGTAGGTGGAGCCGATGGATATGTTTACGTAGAGCATGCTCAGATTAGGAGGCACTTTGGGCAGAGGCCTTCCAGGACATCCGCTGCCACCGGGGCGTTGCATTTGTCGCAGATAACCTGGGTCGCACTCATGTCAATTGGCCCGGGCCAACCTTCAGGCCCTCCATGCCCAGCCCGGGGATGGATGCCAGCTTGGCCGCAGCATGCTTCCACGTCCAGGCGGAGCGGGCTGCCTCAGCGCCTGCCAGCCCCATGGCCTTGGCTTCGTCCTGCTGCTCATAGACCTGGCGCATCAAATGAACCAAGTGGTCAAGCTCCGGCTCGACATGGAATCGGCGCACCGCGCCGTCGCTCGACCGTTCGGGGACAGGGCTGGAGTGGCGCAACATGTAGGTGTAGCGAGGCGACAGGAAATCGGCGGGCCCGCTCCAGGGCGTCGCGATGACTGGCAGGCCGCAGGCCATCGCCTCAAGGATGGTCATCGCAAACCCCTCCGCCCGCAAGGGGAACACGTAGCAGTTGGCGCCGGTGTAAACCCCGCCGCGCCGGTTGAGTTCGAACGTCCAATTCCACCAGCAGGATCTCGGGTGCCCGGGGTTTGGCGGAGGCTTCCTTTACCAGGGCCTCCAGTCTCCCAAAAGTCGAGCTGCGCTCGTTGGGGTCGCGGATGCGCGGGGTCCTCAGGATGAGCGTAACGTTGTCGTTGGCCGAGAAGGCACTGCAGAACGCCCGGATTGAGAGGTCGAAACCCTTCTCGTAAACCCAGGGGAAACTTGTCTGGAGGAATTTGAACCTCTTTTCGGTCGCGTACGCTAAGGCAGGCGCCTGCGGCGAAAAGGCCTCGGGGTCGATCCCGTGCGGAATCACCGCCCCTCGGCCCGGGCTGAGGCCGGCCTCGAGGTATGGGCGGAGCACGTGCCAGGACGGGCCCAGGATCATCTCGAACGCGTTCGCCTGTTGGCGAAGGGCCTCGGGTGTCACGGTGTGATTGCCCGTAGTGTAAAGGACCTCGCGTGGGGTCATGGCTTGAAAGACGCCGAAGCGGGCGCATCCCACCCCGGGCTTGAACATCGAGAAATGCACCGTAATCGCCGTCTCCGGATCGTAGGCAAGCCCCAAGCTTCTTTGAATCCTCTCGAACTTGGCGGGTGCGCCGGCGCGCCAGAACTCCTCCTCACGATGCATGTAGCCCTTGGAGAAAACCGCCTGCTCTTCTTGCGCGACCGTTGGCACCCCCAGCTCGATCAAGGCGTTGGTCAGCTCGAACATCACTTGGGCCACGCTTGCGTTGCAGAACAAATGCTGCCGCATGACAAAACAGGGAGCGCCGTCGCTGTCCAGCCCCGCGGCTCTCGGGCGCCTCTGCCCCTCGCCTGTGTTTGCTGCTGCCACGGCGCCTGCGGGGATGTCCGGCGCCGGCCGCGGGCGCCACCCCGGGGCAGGGCCGAGCGCGACCGCAATAGCTTCTTCCAGCCGCCGCAGGACCGCCGTCGGCTCGTCGCCGTCCTCAACCGCGGGGTCCAGGCCGCTCAGGTAGGGCACGCACAGCGCATGGCCGGAGGCGGCGCCGGCGCCGTTGCGTCCGACGAGCAGCACCCGGCGCCCGGAGAGGGGCGCGGCCTCGACTTCCGCGGGCGCCGGCGGCTCGAGGTCTGCCGGATTCAGGCGGTGGACCCAGGGGAGACCGCTTTGAGCAACGCAGCGCAGGCCGGATGGGAATGCGGGCCAGGGCACGTTCGACACCACCACGCTCGGGCGCTGCTGCCCGATGAGCACGCGCAGAAAATCGGGCGAGCCCAGGCACTCCGGGGGTAGCGGGAAGACCCGGATTCCGTTCCAAAGATGAGGAGCTTCGCCTGAGCCGACTGCAAACCACAGCGGCACGAGATCGCTCCTCCGGGCCAACGCCCGCAATAGCACCCGCGTCTCCCGCGCCGAGTAGGTGTTGGCGTCCTCGGCATCCGCCAGCCAGGCCAATCGCAGTTTCATGGCTCCTCCTCCTTCTTCGTCATTTCGAGCAAGATGTTCTGGTGGTTCGACCTCAGGCGGTCGTGCAGCCGCAGGACTTCGTCATGGACGACCCGGACTGCCTGGCAGTATTCGCCGCCCGGGTCGTAAAAGGTCCGCGTCGAATCGACGCACTCAGCATAGCACCAGTTCCGGCAGGTCAAGGCGGCCGGGCAGTTCTGGCAGCCCGCCCTGGCGTCCTCGATGACGTTGTATTCGAGAAACACCCTTCTCATCCTATCGTTGAATGGTCCCCCCATCTGGCCGAGCCGGAACTGGCCCCCGCACTGGTGCGGCCCGAAGCGGTGGCAGGGCCAGAAGTCGCCGCGTGGATCGAGCAGTATCACCCCGCGGCCCGCCCCGCACGGGAACCTCGAGTGGGCCTTCGAGCGAGTGCATGGACCGGATGCCGTTGCGCAGCTCCTCGATGACCAGCGGTCTGCCTGTGACCAGGGCCTCCAGGTAGAACTCGCCGAGCTTCCCGTATTGGCTGCGCAGCGCCTCGAAGTCCTCCGGCTTCCAGTCGCAGTTGACTGCCACCTTGAAGGTCATCGAGCGGAAGCCGAGACCCGCGAGGTACTTCGCGCTCTCCAGCAGTGCGCGCACCGAGCGGGGCGTGATGGTCGCCCGTGCCATCACCCCGGGCCGGTAGGCGAGGATCTTAGGGACGTTTTTCTCCACCGCCGGCGAGCTCGGGCCTCCGCCCAGCAGCGGGCGATTGGCGTTCTGGACCTCGGGGATGCCATCGATCGAGCAATGGAACCCCATGCCGAAGCGCCGCCAAAAATCCATCATCTCGTCTGTCAGGTGCGTGCAATTGGTCGTGCAGCCAAAGTGCAGTCTCTTGCCAAGCTGCCGGGCGCGGCACTTGCCGTAAGGAACGATCTTCCGGATCAGGTCGAAACGGAGCAGCGGCTCCCCGCCCATAAAGTTGACCTTGAGCTCGCCCGTGAAATCCCCGCTCGCCTCCAGCAGCCAGTCCAGGGCGTTCTTGGCCCTCGCCTCGTCGATATGGACCGGTTTCTTCTGCCACTTGAAGCAATAGATGCAGGCGAGGTTGCACGCCTCAGTCACGTCCAGGTCCAGGCTGTGGACGTTGCGCACCGCCGGCAGGCTTTCATACGCCTGCGACCAGCCGAGCTTGGGACACAGGGCGGGTGGCGCGGCGGCGGTTTCAGGGGCAGGAGGGGCAAGTGAAGCACTCATGGGTGGATAAGGGGGTTAGGGGCAAAGCTGAAACTGGGAAAGCTGAAAGCTGAAAAACATGGAAAAGTTGAGCCACAGATTGCACAGATTGCACAGAACCGAATTCCCATCCGTGCAATCTGTGCAATCTGTGGCTCAAAAATCATGGCCCACGTGCTTGGCTGCCGCTCCCTTTCCAGCCGCCGCCATCCCTTCCCCCACGCTCCACGCTCCGCCCGCTCCTCATCTGGTCTCTGCGTTTCATAACGCGCTCTCAAAGGGACCTCACTCAGGGTTGACCGGCGCAAAGTTGATGCCGTCCTCGCGCAGTTCGATCCGCTCGCGCGGGCCGGGGTCGTGGCCCAACGCGGCGCGCTCGGCCCAGTCCCAGACCATTTCGTCGAACAGACGCTTCCTTGGGGCGCAGTATAGCTCGAAGCGGCTCGTCTGGCCGTTTGCGGGGCCGCGGCGTCCGCCCGACAGCGGCAGTGACGCCCCCGGACCTCCGCAGCGGTACCTCCAGTCGCATCGTTGGCACTCCTCGGGCTGCATCGCGTTCGAGGAGGCCTCGGCCATTGCATCCAGCCGCTCCCAGCGAATGCCGCCCGGCTCCTTCAAGACGTTTCCCAGCCGCCACCGCTCGGCCCCCACGCCGAACTCCCCGGCGTAAAGCTCGCCCTCTGGCAGCGCCGCCATCTCAGCGCCCGCCGAGGCGGCGGAACCGATCATCGCGCCCTGCGAATTCACCCGGGGCAGGACCCACGACAGGGGCGAGACCAACTTCAGCGGGACCTCCGGCTTTCGGTAAAGCGCCCCCACTGCCTCGACGTACTCCTCGACGGACGGCCCGGTCTCGCCGCCGCCGACCGGCTCCTGCGCCGGCCCGAGCCCCGCCGGCGCCAGCTCGATGCTCCCGCCGCGTGTGGCTTCCAGCAGCCGTTGCACCAGCTCGGGCAAGCCCTTGACGTTGCGCCGGGTCACGGGCAGCACCACGTGCGGCCACAGGCCGGCGCTGCCGAGCTGCTCGAGGTTCTCCAGCGCCGCGCTCCCCCGCCGGATGGCCTCGAACCCGGCCCCGTCCCGGCACGGCGCCAGTTCCTCCGCCCGCCAGGCCACGCGCACCCGCGGCCGTTCATAGACAAACTGCCACAGGCCGTCCGGGATTTGCCGCAGCTCCGACCACACCAACACGTTCGAGCCGCGCCCCCGGGTCTCATAGAGGTAACCGCATACATCGCAGATGGCCTCCCGGCCAGCCGCCCAATCGGCAAGCGCATCCCAGCCCTTGAATTGGACATCAACCGCCCCGCCCCGCCGCGCCCGCCCGCAAGCCGCCTCGAGCGAGGCCAGCGCCGCCGCCCTCCGAACTGCTCCGATGAAGATCACAGAGAGCCGATCCTGCCGGAAGGCCTCGCGCCCCCGCACCTGCCAGGGCGGCGACCCAAAGCCGATCCGGGCCGGGCGAAATGCCCCGCCCATCTCCCCGGCCAGCCTCCCCAGAAAGCGCGCCCTTGCCTCGGGCGCCGCCAGCGACGCCGCCGTCAGGCCCTCCAGCCCCAGCCGCGATGCCGCCTCGCCAACCTCCGGCCAATAGACCGCCTGAAAGGGGGGCGCCACGGAGGCCGCCACGCATCGCTCCCCCCGCGTCCTCACAGCCACGTTGTCGAAAGGTCCGCCGGTGGCCGCTTCGCCACTAAATGGTTCTATTTCGTTCATCCGGTATCCTGTATGACGTTAACATTCTGCTATTCGAGCACCCATGCGGCGTCCGCCTGCCTCCGCAGTCCATGTCATTTCCGACTCAAACAACGTACCCTAGCAGGACGCCAAGCCTGGCGCCGTGCTAGCCCGGCGCCGGGCGGGGCGGAGGCCTGCCACCCTGGCGCGAACAGGCAGGACGTTGCCCTTTAGCCTTCAGATTTCGGGCGAAAGGCGGGCCTGCCGCCTACCCTCCGGTGCGCCCGCGCCCAGCCCGTACCCAAGTGCGGCGCTGTGCCGCCGGGCCGCTTTACGCCGCCGCCTGCGGCTAGTGGTTCCGCGATGAGCACTGGTTGCCACTGGGGCAGTAGTTGACCGCGCTGCATGTGTTCACGTTGCAATCGTCGATGTTTGGGCACTGGTTGCTGAAATAGCATTGATCGACGTTGCATGTGTGGGTGGTGAGACACGTGTTCTGGGCCGTCAGGCACTCGTTGTAGGTCAGGCAGCCGTCTGACTCGTAGCACGTGTTGCCGTAACAGCCGTCGCTGGCCGTGCATGTATTTGTGCCGGCGGAGAGGTTTTTGCCACAAGCGTCGTTGTAGCATTTGTCCAACCCGCACGTGTTGGTGCCGCCGTACCCGCTCGTCACACACGAGTCCCCGTTGGTGCATGCGTCCGACGTGCACGTGTTGGTGCCATACCCGCCATTGGAACAATAGTCGCCGCTGGTGCATGTATTCGGACTCGGCCCGCAAGTATTTGAGGTTGGGCACCTCTGGCCCGCCATCGCGCGCATTGGTGCCGCCAGAGCACCGACGAGTATGCCGCCTCCTATCACCGCCCTCGTCGCCCGCTGGAGAAAATCCCGGCGCGTTACCCCCTGCGCAGGGGCCGCTCCGGATTGCTTATCCACTTTATATTCGTTCGTCATAAATGTGCCTTATCAGTTTTCGTTTTGGGCCCGGGCCTTTACGAGCCGGCGCTGACCGGCCCGCCAGGCGCGGATTTTTTGTTCGGGAACGTTTGTAGCACGCCAGCGGGGATGCGGTCTAGGGGAGCAAAAGCTCCGTCTAATTGGCACGGGATATGCTTGGGAAGGTGCGGGCGGCCCGCGCGTCCGGGAACACGCTGTGGTGTGGTTTCAGCTTGCGCCACCAGCCAGTGGCCCGGGCCGGGCCCTCGACACGGGCAGGCGGCTGCCTGCGCGCCGTACTTCGGCGCTTCACCGGAGAACCGACCGGAAGATTGAGGTCAGTTCGTCCGTGTCGTGGGGTTGGTGGTCCGCATACCACCTGCGCAGGACGGCATCCGAGCGTGGGTCAAGGAACCCCTTGGTGGTGAACCCCTCGGCGTGCCCGTCGCAGAAGACCACGTTCCACCGGTCGCCGTGGCGCTGCCTCTGGAACCGGAGCGCGAAGTCAAGGTCAGGGGGGAGGCACGCCGCGCCAAGGTCTGTCAGCCACACCGGAAAAGCGTCACCGCAGGGCCACAAATTGGGCAGTCCGGCCACCGGGTCCTTTCCAACAGCGGAGGATCCCGCCGGGAACACGGGAGCATCGGCTATGGCGATCATGTCGCTCGGGCAGGCCACGTCGCCCTCCCGTACGGCTGGCCAGGGGTTGGTGGAGCCGTTTGGCACCCTGCCCCAGCCGAGCCCCGGTCCGGCGTTGTAACCAGCAGCGTTGTATCCATAGCTCCCAAAGGCCAGCGGGCCGGCGCTGAACTGCCCCCCAAGCCGTCCATAGTCGGGGCAGATCTGGATGCCCGGCGGCTCCGGCTGCCCCGGGCTCGGCGTGGTCCAGTTGTCCTTCGTATATGGCTGCAACTGGCGGAACCATGGGTTAGTCTCGCCCATCGGAAAGGCAGCCCATTCGAGCGGATAGGCCTTGAAATCGTCCACGTACATGCGCAGCCCCAGGCCGTATTGGTGGAGGTTGCCCTTGCAGTAGGTGATTCGCGCCTGGACCTTGGCCCGGTTGAGCGCCGGCAGCAACAGGCTGGCCAGGATCGCGATCACCGCGATCACCACCAGCAGTTCGATCAGCGTAAACGCCCGTCGCAGGCGGGCCGCGCGTTCCGCTTTCGCCCCGAGCGGGGCGCCATACTGTCCGCCACTTGTCCCGAACATCATAGTCCTTCCTCTTTCTGAACGCGGCTATATTTGGCCACAGTTCAGCGCCGCTGTCAAGCTATTTTGGCCTCGCGCCGCACAGCCGGGGGCGGGTCAAAATAGCAACCATTAGACCTGTTCATTTCCGCGTTTTCCGCGTTTTCCGCGGTTCATTCCTCTTCGGAGCGCCTGAGGGCAACCGCGGAATACGCGGAATACGCGGAAAACAAAGCCGCTCAGCGATCCCGGGTGGGGACTGGCGGGCCAGGGGCAGCCCCATTTCATTGCGGTTGCATCCGCATAGATACAATCACAGAACGGAAGAAACGACGCCCGCCATCGCCCGCATTGGCGCCGCCAGAGCACCGACGAGTATGCCGCCTCCTATGACCGCCATTGTCGCCCGTTGGAGAAAATCCCGGCGCGTTACCCCCTGCGTCGGGACCGCTCCGGATTGTTTATCCGCTTTATGTTCGTTCATCATAAATGTGCCTTATCAGCTTTCGTTTCGCGCCCGGGCCTTTGCGAACCGGCGCCCGCCGGCCTGCCCAGCCCGGACTTTCGTTCGGGAACGTTTGTAGCACGCCGGCGGGGATGCGGTCTAGGGGAGCAAAAGCTACCCTCAAGTTGGCACGGGATATGCTCTCGCAAATGCAAGCGAGCCACACGTCCGGGAAGACGCCGTGGTTGGGTCTTACCCTGCCCCGCCCGCCAGCGGCCCGGGGCGGGCCGGCCACGCGGGCAGGGGGGCGTCCGGAGCGCGGCAGTCGCCCGTGCGCCACACTTCGGCGCGCCTCACGGAAGAACCTTCCGTAACCACGAGGTCCATGCGTCCGTGTTGTAGGGTTGGTGGTCCGCATACCACCTGCGCAGGACGGCATCCGAGCGGGGGTCGAGGAACTGCTTGGTGGTCAAACCCTCGACGTGGCCGTCGCAGAAGACCACGTTCCACCGGTCGCCGTGGCGCTGCCTCTGGAACCGCAGCGCAGCGGCCGAAGAGTTGATAGAGAAGCCCCAGGGCAGCCCGAGGTCGGTCGCCCACGCTAACATATTGTCACCACCCGTTGGGAGCAGATTGGCCGATCCGAACGGCAGCCACGGCGGACCGTGCAGCGAGGCAGCCGGGCCCCTCCCCATCAAAGTCGCGTCCGCTATGGCAATCATGTCGCTCGGGCACGCGATGTCGCCCTCGCGGACGGCGGGCCATCCGTTGGTCCCCGTCCAGGACAAGCGGAAGCCAATACGGAAGCCAAGACCCATCCCCCCGAACTCGTCTTGCGTGCCATCGGCGTCATAGCCGCAGCCGTTGTACCCGTAACTGCCGGCGATGGGGAGCAGGCCGGCCAGGAACTGCCCCCCAAGCCGGCCATAGTCGGGGCAAATCTGAATGCCCGGCGGCTCCGGCTGCCCCTGGCTCGCCGTGGTCCAGTTGTCTTTCGTGTAAGGTTGCAACTGGCAGAACCATGGCGTCCTGGGGGGGGCGCAGAACATCCCTGGCGGGGTGATATCAATCGGATAGGCCTTGAAATCGTCCACGTACATGCGCAGCCCCAGGCCGTATTGGCGGAGGTTGCCCTTGCAGTAGGCGATTCGCGCCTTGACCTTGGCCCGGTTGAGCGCCGGCAGCAACAGGCTGGCCAGGATCGCTATCACCGCGATCACCACCAGCAGTTCGATAAGCGTAAAGGCCCGCCGCAGGTGGGCCGCGCGTTCCGCTTTCGCCCCGAGCGGGGCGCCATACTGTCCGCCATTTGTCCCGAACATCATAGTCCTTCCTCTTTCTGAACGCGGCTATATTTGGCCATAGTTCAGCGCCGCTGTCAAGGAGATTCAGTCTCCCGCCACGCAGCCACCGCTTCAACCGCCTTGTGTTTCCCGAGCTTCTCGTAAGCCTTGTGCTGAAGCGCCTTCACCTTCGCCACGCTGAACCCGAGGCAGGCCGCGGTCTCCTTATGCAACATGCTCTGAGCAAGGCAGGCCATCACCTGATCCTCCGCCCCAGTCAGTTGCGCGGCCAGCCGTTCGCCGGTCTCCTTACAGGCCGAGCCCTCTGCCAGCGAGGGGGCGGCGTGCACCCTCAGCTCCATGGGTCCGGCAACGCGGTGCTCCGGGAAGGAGCGCGCCGCCATAGAGCGAACCAGCGGGAGTAACCACTCTGCCCGCAGCGGCTTGCGGCAGCACACATTGACGCCGGCCGCGAGGGCGCGGCGGACCATCTCCTCGTCAAGCGCGTGGCTACTGGCAAGGATGACTCCCAGGCCCGGCCGGCGCGCCAGCAGCCTGCGAACGCACTGCATGCCGCAACCGTCTGGAAGCACGGCCCCAACCAGGACAATCCGGGCCCCCAACTCCGGAATCCCCTCGAGCGCCTCCGCCCCGGTCCGGAAGCAGCCGCAGCAATGGAACTCAGCCGAGCCGCTGAGAATTGCGTGGACTGCCTTCCAGACGCCCTTGTCACCGTCCACGACAGCGACGGCCACCGGTTGACGGCTGGCCGCCTTTTGAGCAGCGGGGCCTTGGTCCAACCGGCGCCCGCCTGGCGCCTCATCGGGCCGCCCCGCATCCTGTGGCAAGGGACCGCACTCGCGGCAGCGGCGCGCGGCGCACAGAGCGAGCGAAAGAACTTGGTCTGGCGCGGCCTCCGGGGCTCCGCGGCCAGGCTCGCCGCGGACTTCCAGCCGCTTTCTCATTCCACTGTAAGCCGCATGGAGAATGCCAAATCTCCTCCGAGAACGGCCTCACGCCAGCGCAACGATCCCCTGCACCTTCTTGTCCCCGAGCGGCGCGGCTCCCGAGGCCGGCCAGCGCGGCTGCGGTTCAGACACGCGCGCCGCCTCGCCAACCTCCGGCCAATAGACCGCCTGAAAGGGGGGCGCCACCGAGGCCGCCAGGCATCGCTCCCCCCGCGTCCTCACAGCCACGTTGTCGAAAGGTTCGTCGGTGGCCGCTGCGTCACTAAATGGTTCTATCTCGTTCATCCAGTATCCTGTATGACGTTAACACCCTGTCTAATATCAGCGGCGCTCTGCCGAGACGCCGCTACGGGCGCCACCGGACAAAGCGGCGCTTCCGCCAGAGCGCATTACTCTGAAAGTCGAGGGCCGAGGCGGGTTCCGGTTGCTATCGCAGTCCCCGTCATTTCCGGCTCAAACAACACGCTCCAACAGGCCGCCGAGCCTCGTGCGTTGCCCTGCCGGCACCGGGCGGGGCGGAGGCCTGCCAGCCCAGGCGCGAAGCGGCAGGGCGCCGCCCTTTAGCCTTCAGATTTTGGGCCAAACGCGGGCCGGCCGCCCACCCTCCGGTGCGCTTGCGCCCAGCCCGTGCCCATGTGCGGCGTGGTGCCGCCGCGCCGCTTCACGCCGCCGCCTAGATGTGGTCCTGCGATTCGCACTTGTGGGTGCCTGGGCAGCTGTCCGTGGAAATGGGGCATGCATTCACGTAGCACGAGTCGATCTGTATGCAATAGTCGTTGGTGGCGGTGCACTGATCGGCATTGCATGTGTGGCTGGTCTCACAGGTGTTCGAGCCGCCCTCACACATGTTGTAGTTCAGGCAGCCGTCTGACCCGTAGCACGTGTTGTCGTCGCAAACGTCGCTGGCCGTACACGTGTTGCTGCCGCTGTAGGGCCACGTGGAGTTGCCGCAATAATCGAACGTGCATTGGTTCGACTGGCAGGTATTTGTCGGCGAGCACTTCTGCCCGGCCGTCGCCGGCGCTGGCGCCGCCAGGGCACCGACAAGTATGCCGCCTCCTATGACCGCCCTCGTCGCCCGCCGGAGAAAATCCCGGCGCGTTACCCCCTGCGCCGGGGCCGCTCCGGCTTGTTTATCCGCTTTATGTTCGTTCGTCATAAATGTGCCTTATCAGCTTTCGTTTCGCGCCCGGGCCTTTGCGAACCGGCGCCCGCCGGCCCGAGTGGCCCGGATCTTTGTTCGGGAACGTTTGTAGCACGCCAGCGGGGATGCGGTCTAGGGGAGCAAAAGCTCCCCTCTACTTGGCACGGGATGTGCTACCGCAGGTGCTGGCGGCCCGTGCGTCCGGGAAGACGCCGTGGTCGGGTTTTACCCTGCGCCGCCCGCCAGCGGCCCGGGGCGGGCCGGCCAGACGGGCAGCCGGGTGCCCGGCTGGCGGCAATCGCCTGCGCGCCATACTTCGGCGCGCTTCACGGTAGAGTCAACCGGAAGATTGAGATTATTCCGTCCGTGTCGTGGGGTTGGTGGTCCGCATACCACCTGCGCAGGACGGCATCCGAGCGTGGGTCAAGGAACCCCATGGTGGTGAACCCCTGGACGTGCCCGTCGCAGAAGACCACGCTCCACCGGTCGCCGTGGCGCTGCCTCTGGAAGCGCAGCACCAAGCCATCCTCAGCGGGGACCCACGGCGCGCCGAGGTCTTCCATCCACGCCTCCATAGCTTGAGGTCCGCACGGCCACAAATTGGGCAGTCCAGCCACCTGGTAGCCAAGACCGAATGGTCCAGGCGCGAACACGGGAGCATCGGCTATGGCAATCAGGTCGCTCGGGCATGCCACGTCGCCTTCTCGGATGGCGGGGGTGGGGTTGGTGGAGCCATTTGGCACCATGCCCGCGCCGAGCCCCGGTCCGGACACGTAACCATGACCGTTGTATCCATAGCTCCCCAGGGGGAGCGGGCCGGCGCTGAACTGCCCCCCCAACCCGCCATAGTCGGGGCAAATCTGAATGCCCGGGGGCTCCGGCTGCCCCGGGCTCACCGTGGTCCAGTTGTCCTTCGTATATGGCTGCAACTGGCGGAACCATGGGGCAGTGTCGGCCATCGGCCAGACTGCCGCTTCGAGCGGATAGGCCTTGAAATCGTCCACGTACATGCGCAGCCCCAGGCCGTACTGGCGGAGGTTGCCCTTGCAGTAGGTGGTTCGCGCCTTGACCTTGGCCCGGTTCAGCGCCGGCAAGAGCAGGGCGGCCAGGATCGCGATGACCGCGATGACCACCAGCAGCTCGATCAAGGTAAACGCGGGTCCTGGAAGAGGCGCCAGCGCCGCGCCCGCCCCGAGCGGAGCACCACGCTGTCCGCCGATTTTCCTCTGTCTCATAAGCTTTCGCCGCTTCGGCATTGATAAAACCAGAACTCGCCGCCCGTGTCAAGGCAATTCTGCATTTCGGACGGGGCCGGGTCATCTGGAGAGCGCCACCCAAGCAGTTGGAATTATAAATCAGACCCGGGGCCTGCAGGATGGTGCGCAACCCGGAGGGTTGGCAGAAGGTAGCCGGGGGTCGCTGAGTTGCGGCGACCCCCGGTCAAGGGCAGCGAGGGTCCTGCACCCCGGAACGGGGTGCCAGAACCATACGCACCCCTTACGTAAGCAGCCTTCTGGCATCCCTCCGGGATGCGGGGAGTACGCCATTGCGGGACCGGGGGGCTCGCTACGCTTCGACCCCCGGCTACCTTCTTTCATCCCTCCGGGATGAGTCCCGGCAGACCCGAGGTCCACCCCACAGTTCTTGCGCCTGTGGTGGTACTGTCGAGAAGCGCCCACGGCGCCCAACGGGGCCAGCCCAGGGACATCGCATTCTATCCAATCCTCAGGCAGCCGCCAGGGGACCAAAAGGCCCGGCCTCGGCGGCATAAATTCTGCTAACCTTGCCAGGGTCGCGCCAGGTGGGGGCAAAACTCTTATCTCCGTTCTCTCTGTTTTCTCCTGTTGAGGTTTTGACCACTCATTTTGTGAACACGACACTAAATCGCGCCAGGCGACCGGAGGCGAAGCCAGTTCACGACGGCCTCGGTGCCGTTGCGCGCGTGGAGCTCCTCGAAGATGAGGCGCTCGGAGTCTTCTCATGGCCGAGTGGCTGATCCAACGATGTTCGCCCGTTTCCCATCATTCGCCCGCGCGGGACCAAACACACCCTGTAGGTACGCCGTTGTAGCAAACCTCAGGCCGGCAGGCTGATCCCACGCTGGAAGGCGGAGCACCTTTTCACTGCCGAGCGTGGGTCCTACTGTAAGTACGCGGCAAACGACCCCGATCTTTCAAAAAAGTGAAAGGGTTAGCGAAAAGGTCAGCCCTATAATCGTAGCATCAACGCAAATACACGGGACCATATATAGAAACCCTCCAAATCCTCGCGAGTCGCTGGTCCCGTAGAACTCCGTCACCCGCCCTCAACCCTCAACCCTGCGCGCACGCCGCCTCACCGCTTCCGGAAATAGAGCAGCAAGAGCAGGAACAGGATCACCTGCAGCAGCACGAACCCAATGATGAGCGGCAGCATCCGGAAGCGCGACTTCCAGATTTGGGGGGCCTGGAGGCGGGTGCAACGAGCGGTCATCTCGACCGTCTCGTAATCCATCCAGCTCGCCCTGCATTTGGGCTGCGGAGGCGTAGCGCCTTTTGGGGTCGCGCTCCATGGCATGGAGGATGATTTCCTCGAGCACGGGGGTCAGTTTTGGATTGGCTTTCCTGGGCGCGACCGGGTCGCCCGTCACGCGGGCGTTCATGATGACATAAGCGCTGTCGCCGCCGAACGGGGAGCTCGCCTGTGGCCATTTCGTAAAGAATGGCGCCGAGGCTGTAGATATCGGTGCGGGCGTCTCCACGGCTGCCTTTGACCTGCTCGGGGGCCATGTAATCGGGGGTGCCCATAGCCGGGGTGAAACCGACGAAGGTCAGCCGCCGGGAGCTTTGGGCGCGGGCGATGCCGAAGTCCATGATGCGAATCGAACCGTCGTTGCAAAGCATGATGTTCTGCGGTTTCAAATCCCGGTGCACCACCCCGCGCCGGTGCATGTACTCGAGGGCCTCGCAAATCCGGCTGGCGATCTTCACCGCGTCCGGCTCCGGCAGCGGCCGGACATGCTTTAACAATTCGCTGAGGGTCTGGCCCCGAAGATACTCGGTGACCAGATACGGGCGGCTCTTTTTCCCGACCGGGATGACCTTGAGAATATAGGGGTGGCTCAGTTGAAGGCCGATTTCCTCCTCCCGCCGGAACCGGTCGAATCCGGCAGGGTCGCTCTCGATTTGCAGCAGAGGCACTTTGACGGCGACCTCCGCCCCGGTGACACGGTCATTGGCCTTGAAGAGCGAGGCCATGCCGCTCTTGGCGATGAGGTCGGTGATTTCAAACCGCTCATCGAGCACCTGGCCAACGCCAAGTTCGCTCGCCGAGGCGCCGCGGGCCGGACCGGCGACGGCGCTGGCTGCCTGCGAGCGCTCGACATCCCACACCTGCACGATCTGCAGCGAGACGTTATCGCTGGCCTGGCGCTTCTCGGCCAGGGCGATGAGCCGCTTGCAGGCCTCGCCGGGATGGTACTTGACGACGGCCTCGAGGAGTTCCTCGTCCAGGTTGCAGCCGT
Source organism: uncultured bacterium (assembly GCA_963713735.1). GTDB lineage: Bacteria > Verrucomicrobiota > Verrucomicrobiia > Limisphaerales > UBA8199 > CAVQND01. The sequence goes on along the minus strand of CAVQND010000016.1, from coordinate 225,192 downwards.
AGAGGCCGTCGGTGCATTGCAAAATTATGTCCCCCGGCATCAGCGCCTCGCTCGTCAGATCGAAATGGCAGATCGGCTCGTAGCCAATGCTGCGCGTTAAAGTCGAGCGATGGGGGCTGGTCATGGCATTGCGCTCGAGGAGCAGGCCCAGTTTCACCTGCAAGGCGGTGTAGGAATGGTCGGTGGTCAACCGCCTGAGCTTGCCCGCCCGAATCAGGTAGGCGCGCGAATCCCCCACGTGAGCAACGGTGACCTTGTCCTGGTGAAAAACCGACACCAGCAAGGTGGTGGCCATCCGCCCCTTTTGTTGGGCGGCCTGGAAGACCTGGGCCGCGGCCGCGTCGAACATCCGGCGAACCGTGTCGTTGGTGGAAGTCCCGGGCCTCCGTTCGCGAAACACGGACAAGGCGGTTTCTGCCGCCAGCCGGCTGGCCTCATCGCCGTTGCCCTCGCCGCCCACCCCGTCGGCCAGAATCGCCACGCTGCCCGTCTCCTGGCGCCGGTCGAATTCTTCAGGCTCCCAGAAGAGCAGAAAGTCCTCGTTGCGATCCCGCACCGAGCCGGCGCTGGAAAGCTGGTGGCATTTGACTTTCATCAGCGCGCAGCTTAAGGGCAAACGAACTGAAAATAAAGGAGCCAAAGGCATTTCGGATTTCAACGCAGGACCCGTGACAAAGTCCTCCGCAAACCATTGTAGGAGACGACGTAAGAAGTCTCTGATTGAGTTTGGGGCACAGGCAAGGCCTGCTCCACTCGGAGGCCATTGATCAGAGACTCCTTACGTCGTCTCCCACATTCAACGCTGCCCGCTAGGTTCGTGGTCCAATCTCCAGGCTCAGAGAGACACCCGGCCCGGCGATCCGCAAGGGAGGCCGGGCCGGGTCTTGTTGCCATGAACGCACCTCCTTTCTTAATTAGCTGGCGGCAGCCGATCTCTGCGTCAGAAACACTGGCCGGCCCAGCTTGGCACTCCGCCGCTTGAAATAGATGAGCCCGTAGATGCCCCATGCCGCAACGACCCCGAGGGCAACATAAGGCTCGGTCTTGTTCATCCCCGGCACCAGCCACGGGCCGACCAGGTAAAAGAGCATGCACACGCAGTTGGCGGCCAGGCCGAACCACGGGACAAAGACATGTTTGAAGGTGTTGAAACTGTGGTGCTCTTTAAAGGCCACAATGGCAATCCAACAGGTGGTCATGTAGAGCAGGAACGTGCCGAAGTTGCTGATGAGCGTGATGATGAGCAGCGTGTTGGGCAGCTTGGTATAAGCGGCGGGCGAGAAAATGCCGAAGGCGTACCAGAGATTGTGCTTGTCCAGCGCCGCCGGGGCGGTGGCTTGGCCGCCGAGATAGACGGTCACTGCAATGATGCCGATGAGAGCCGACAGGACCGCCAGCGTCCAAATCGCCCGGTGCGGGGAGAGCGTCCTGCCGTGCACCAGGCCGAAATGGGCAGGCATTTCCTCGTCGCGGCCCATGGCGTATGTGACACGAGCGCCGGTGTTAATGCAGGAGAGCGTTGTGCCCACCAGGGCCAGAAAGACCGTGAAGGCCTGCACGAGCATGAAGGCCTTGCCCGCCGCGTAGCTGCCAAAAAGCCACGTGCCCACAATGACCATCATGTCCCCCAGCGGCGCGCCCGAGGCCCCGGCCGCCGGTATCGTATAGCCGTTGTGCAGGAAATAATTCGCGGCAAAATACTCGATCAGGTAACAGACCGCGCCCTGAATCACCAGCGACAGAAGCACCGCGCGCGGGATATCGCGTTTGGCGTTTTTGGCCTCTTCGCCCATGGCGGTCACCGACTCGAATCCGACGAGGATGAGAATCGCAATGCAGGCCTGGATGAACATCAGGCTGAAGCCGTGGGGCGCCAGCACCGAGGCCGGCGTGGTGTGAAAGTTGAACGTGAGCGGGTCCTTGGTGTCACCCGCCTTGCCGGTGACGGCTTCGTCGGCCTTGTAACTGACCGTGAAAGGCTCAGCCACCGCCCGGCCATCCTTCAACACCAGTTTGCCATCCGCGTCCTTTTTCAAGACCGAGTAGGCATCCCCCTCGCTGAGGCCGGCGGCAGCGGGATGTCTTTGTTGGCCAGGTCTTCCTTGGTGACCTGGCGGTCCTGGGTCTTATAGAGCGCCTGGCCCTTATCGTCTGTCTTGGGGCTGCCGTCGGCCCAGGTGTCCTGCACCGGTTTGCCTTTGTCATCGGTGAGGTTGACTTGCTCGACTTGATAATTGACGGCGACGCCGTTGGAAAGGTGAATGCCGGGCGCGCCTTGGGGGTGTTGCACGCGGTAAGCGATCGCCAGAATCGAGAAAACCAGCAGGGCGCTGATCTGGATGACGTTGATGGCCACATTGACGCCAGTCGAGCCATTGACCCCGCGAAAGGCGATATAGGCCACGCCGAAGGCGAACAGGATGCAGAACAAGTACATGAACAGCGGGCTGTTATAGGAGCTGCTGAATGTGCCCGGCCAGAACTGGCTGGCGAGATAGCCGCCCAGAATCGCGGTCACACCGACCATGCACCCGGGATAGACCCAGTAATACAAGTGGCTGGCCCAGCCGGTGAAGAACTTCGCCACCCTCGCAAACCGATACGAGCGGGTCTTGGAGAGGAAGGCCTGCTCCGCGTAGAGGTAGGAAGAACCGGCCCCCGGAAACAGCCTCGACAATTCGGCGTAGCTGATGGCCGTGGCAAAGCACAGCAGCAGCGCCGCCACGATGCCAAACCACATGGCGGCCCCGGCCATAGGCGCCCCATAGAGCGACTGCATCTGGAACGTCAACCACAAAAAGGCGCCCGGCGCGATGAGCGCCATGGCGTTGACCGTCAGGCCTGTCAGCCCAAGGGTAGCTTTGGTGGTGGACGGTCTTGCGCCGCCGCCCGGTGTGGTGCCAGGAATTGATTTTTCTGCGTTTGCCATAGTTTCGCTCATGCCAACCCCTCTAGCACCCACGATGCCACGCAAATAAAATCCAAGCCGAACCGTGAAAATGGCCCGTTTTTCCAGGGAGGTCTTTAAGATGGAGTCCATTCCGCAGGTTAATGCGCCTGTTGCGATTTGCGCAGCCGCGGCATTTTTGATCAGCGCGCCCGGGTTTGGGGCAGCCCTGGGGTTGCGTTGAAGCTTTCCTTGCAGGGCTGATTCAAGATCGCCCCGGAACTGTAGGAGCCGACGTGAGGAGGCTCAGTATTTGTGTTGAATGCCGATCAGAGCCTCCTTACGTCGGCTCCTACAGGATCTTGAATCCGCCCTGCCTTGCTCGCGACTGGCGCTCGGCGGGCTTGACCGTTGGAACCCGGCTTGTGAATATCCATTGGCTGGTGGACGCAGCAACTTTGCTGCGCGTCCGCCCCCATTTATGGCAGCTACCAGTTCACGCCAGACGTTGGAGTCGGCGCGCGAGGCACACCGCCAGGGACGGTATGCGGAGGCCGAGGCCATCTGCCGCAATTTACTGGGGCGCACACCCGCTGATGGCGAAGTGCCTTATCTCCTGGGCCTCGTCCTGCACCAAACCGGCCGGGAAGCGGAAGCGGAAAAGTGGCTCCGGCACGCGGCCGGATTGGCTCCGCTATCACCCAACGCCTATTACGCCCTGGGCTGCGTCTATGCTGCGAGCGGCAATGCCGCGAGGGCGGCGGAAGCGTTTGCCGCCGCCCTGCGAGCGGAATCCCGCCTATCTCAACGCCTATTACGGCCTGGGCAACGCCTGTTATGAACTGCGCGACTTCGAGCGGGCCGTTTCCACCTATCGCCAGGCCCTGGCGCTGAACCCGCAAGATTACGAGCTCTGGAACAACCTGGGCCGGGCGCTCGAGGCCCTGCTCCGGACCGAGGAAGCCCTGGCCGCTTATGAACGCGCCATCGAAATCCAGCCCCAGTTCGGCCTGGCCCGCAGCAATCGCGCCCTGACTCTGCTGTCGCTTGGCCGCCTCCAGGAAGGGTTCCGCGAATACGAATGGCGCTGGCGGAAAACTCCCCCCCGCCCGTACCGCGCAGCCCTTTTGGCGCGGCCAACCGATCCCGGGGAAAACGCCTGCTGGTCTGTGCCGAGCAAGGCTTCGGAGATGTCATCCAGTTCGCCCGCTTTATCTCCCAGGCGCGCGCGCGCGCCGGGCAAGTCATCCTCGAATGCCAGGCGCCCCTCAAGCGTCTGTTCGAGCACGCTCGTTGCGCGGACACGGTCATTGCGGTTGGGGAAACCCCGCCGCCCTTCGATTACTACGTCCCGGTGATGAGCCTGCCGCTGGTGCTGGGGACAACGCTGGAGACCCTCCCCCGGAATCCCGTGGCTGGCCGCCCCGGCCGCCGAGCCCCTGCCCCCGGTTCCGCCCGGACATCTCAAAGTCGGGTTGGCGTGGGCGGGTAGTCGCGGCAATTTCAACGATGACCGGCGCTCGATCCCCTTCCCCGAACTGCGACCCATTCTCGCCCAGCCGGGAATCGCCTTCTTCAGCCTGCAAGTCCCCATCCGGCCCGAGGACCAACCGCATGTCTGCGCCACCCCGCAGCTCGTGCCGTTGAACGGGCGCATCAAGGACTTTTACGACACCGCCGGTTGCCTTGGGCAGATGGACCTCGTCCTGTCCGTCGATACCGCCGTCGCCCACCTTGCCGGCGCGCTCGGCAAACCGGTCTGGACCCTCGTCTTCCACCCTGCGGATTGGCGCTGGCTGCTCCAGCGCACCGATTCTCCCTGGTACCCAACCATGCGTTTGTTCCGCCAGTCCCAGTCCCAATCCGGCCAGTGGCAACCGGTCATCGCTCGGGTGGCGGAAGAACTGGGGCGATGGGTCGTGGGGTCGGTCCCGGAATTCTGATTTCTTGTTCGGCTTTCAGCCCGCGCCCCTCTTTGGCAGGGCGGCTGACAAAGTCGCCGAAACGGGCCCTATTCCCTGACTGTAGGAGACGACGTAAGGAGTCTCTGATCAATGGCCTCCGAGGGGAGCAGGCCTTCGCTGTGCCCCAAACTCAATCAGAGACTCCTCACGTCGTCTCCTACAATGGTTTGCGAAGGACCTTGTCACCCCGCGCGCCGCTTTGGCCTGCCGTTTGAGAGGCTTGACAAGAACGTGGCCTGCGGGAATATGGTGTGGATGATGCGAGCTCGATTCGCCCTGATGATTTGTTGCCTCTGCGGCGTGGCGTGGTTGGCCGGCTGGACTCTTCGGGCGAATCCCCTTAAATACCCCAAGCGGGTCATCACGGGACAAACCGTCAATTTGGAGCCGCTCTTCCGCTGGTGGACCAATCGCCACGGGGACCGTCCGCTCTCCGCCTGGGCCCATATCACCGGGGCAGTCGTTGCCACCAACGGTTGGGGATGGACCATCGAGGGACGCTTGGACCATCCTCCGGCTCGAGGCCATGGCTCCGCCCAGGAGCGCGCGTCCGCCGGCGGCCAGGTCAAGCTCGCCCTGCAACACCCGCCGGTTTCGGAACTGGCGGAATTCTCGGAGCTCACCGCTCAGTCCAAGGCCTTGAATGATCAGAGCCGGGCCCTTTCCAACGAGGTCAGCGCGGCGGCCAGGCGCTTGCGGGAGATCGGCACCAACAACCAGCGTTCACGCCTGCTTGCCCCTCAGGTCCGCCAATTGCGCCTGGTCGAGAGCCAAGGCAGGGCGCAGCTTGCAAACCTCCGTCCCCTGCTGGCCGATTGCCGCGCCAAACTGGCCGCCTTTCCCGATTCGACGAAGTACATCCTGGACTGCCTGGCCCTGGATATGGGGCAGGAGGTGAACGGTCTTCCCCTTTATGATTACGGCGTGCCCCTGACGGGCTACCGATCCTCTGCTCCGAATGCGAACACGGGGGCGGCGGGAAAATGAGTCTTACAATGAAGGCGCAAACCTATTTAGCGTGTTTTTCCCTGGCAGCGTGCGCGGTGCTCCTGGCCCGGCCGGGCCTGTCCGCCGAAACGACCGCGGCAGAAAAGAACGCCGGCGAAGGCGATGCCATCGCCCGCATTCGCGAGGAAGGCATGGAGCATTCGCAGGTGATGGAGACCCTGAGCCGCTTGTGCGATGTGATTGGTCCGCGGCTGACGGGCTCGCCCAATCTCAAGCGAGCCAACCAGTGGACGCGCGACCGCATGGCGGGCTGGGGTTTGACCAATGCCCACCTGGAGGCCTGGGGACCCTTCGGGCGCGGTTGGACGCTCAAGCGTTTCTCCGCCCAAGTCATCGAGCCGCAGACAATCCCGCTCCTGGGCTGCCCCGCCGCCTGGTCCCCCGGCTTTGACAAACCCCTGGTGGCGGACGTGGTCTATCTCGACCCCGGAACCAACAGCGATTTCAAAATGTACGAGGGCAAGCTCAAAGGGGCCATCGTCCTGGCGGGCCAACCGCGCGAGCTAGCCCCTCGCTTTGAACCCCTGGCCGTTCGCATCGCAGAGACCAACCTGCTCCAGTTGGCCAACGCCGCCCCCGGCAATGCCGTCCGCTACTCCTTCGCGATGGGTAACCGCCCTGCGTCTCGCCGGCCCGGCCCGGTCCGGTTCCAAAACCCGGGCCGCGCCCTCTCCTTCCTGGCCAAGGAGAAAGCCGCCCTGGTGGTCAACCCCAGCATGATGGGCGATGGAGGGACTTTCCTGGTGGCCTCCGCATCGGTTCCCGCCAGTGACGGCCTCATGGCCGGGTCCACCCGTGCGTGGTCCACCAATGCCCCTGCCATCCCGCCCCAGGTCACCCTCGCCGCAGAAGATTACAATCGCCTGGTGCGCATGATCCAAAAAGGGGAAAAACTTAAAATGGCCGTCAACCTCCAGGTCCAATTCAACGACGACGACCTCATGGCCTACAACACCATCGCCGAAATCCCCGGCAGCGACCTCAAAGACCAAATCGTCATGCTCGGCGGCCATCTCGACTCCTGGCACGCCGGCACCGGCGCCACCGACAACGGCGCCGGGGCCGTCGCCGCTATGGAAGCCGTCCGCATCATCGCCGCTTTGAAGCTCCAGCCGCGCCGCACCATCCGCGTCGCCCTCTGGAGCGGCGAAGAGCAGGGCCTGCTCGGCTCCAAGGCTTATGTGGCCAGGCACTTCGGCTACTACACCAACCTCACCGCCGCCGCCGCCACCAACCTTGCCGGCGCCAGCCTCGCATCCACCAGCCTCGCGTCCACCAGCCAGGCATCCACCAACCTCGCCGCCGCCGCCACCGCGGCACCGGCGCCGGCGCCACCAACCTTGCCCATGCCGGCGCCCTCCGCTCGCCCAAGGATTCCGACCGCCCCCGTCCCATCTCGATGGGTGAATATCCGCGGCCATCCTGGCTCTCCTCCTCGAACAGGGATTCTGGCGACGCCCGGCCCGCTCCCGCATCGGCCTCCGCCAACTCCTCCTCCACCCGCAAGCTCGTGCGCCTCGAGGAGTATGAAAAACTCTCCGCCTATTTCAACCTCGATAATGGCGCAGGCAAAATCCGCGGCATGTACATGCAGAACAATGAGGCCGTCCGGCCCCTGTTCCGCGCCTGGCTCGAACCGTTCCGCGACCTCGGCGCCGAAACCCTCACCCCCTCCAATACCGGCGGCACCGACCATCTTTCTTTTGACGAAATCGGCTTGCCCGGTTTCGAGTTTATGCAGGACCCCTTGGACTACGGCACGCGCACGCATCATACGAACCAGGACCTGGTCAACCGCGTTCCGCCCGACGACCTGAAACAGGCCGCCGTCATCCTGGCCGCCTTTGTCTATGATGCCGCCATGGCCGACGAGAAACTGCCCCGCAAAACATCACCGCAGCGGCCATAACCCCGGCACAGCCGCTGCCAAAGCCGAAACACGAGCGGCGCGTGGAATTCAGCCGGTCGAACTTCCCGGGGGCTGCTCTCGGTCGGCAAAGAACTTCTCGAGCACCGCGCAGACCTCAGGGACATGATTAGCTTCCATACACGCAAACGGCAGAGGCGAGGATCTCGTTCCGTGCAAAGCGATTGGGGGATTTCTCCAAGGACTGGCGGAGCACCGTGCGCAGCTCGGCGAGCGACAATGGGGCGTGACGTCGTTGCATGGGGTGAAGTTGACAGGAGAATCCGGCGCCATCAAGCCGGACGGGGGTCACCCAAGCATGCAGCTATGCCCTGGGATGGGCCTGGTCGTAGGCGCGCTTGAGGCGCTCGGTGCTCAGGTGGGTATAGACTTGGGTGGTGACGAGGTGGGCGTGGCCCAGGAGTTCCTGGACGCTGCGCAGGTCTGCGCCGGCGTCCAGCAGGTGCGTGGCGTAACTGTGCCGCAGCTTATGCGGGGTCAAGCGCGGGTCCAGACCGGCGATGGCAAGGTACTTCTTGAGGCGAAGCTGCAACAGGCGCGCCGAGACCGGCGCCGCCTTGTCCGGCTTGCTCAGAAAGACGGGCGAATCGCCGGCGGGCGGCAAGCCCAGCAGCTCCCAGTAGCTCTTAATCGCCGCCAGGGCCGGTTCGCCAACCGGGACCTGCCGCTCCTTCCAGCCCTTGCCGCGCACGCGGATAAGACGCTCGCTCCAATCAATATCGTCCACCCTTAGCCCGCAAAGCTCGCCGATGCGCAAGCCGCACGAGTAAATCGTCTCGAGCACCGCCACATCGCGCCAGCAGAGCAAAGCGGCCGCCCACCGCCTTTTGCGCTGGCTGGCGGCAGCCGGGGCCGCCTCCCCGCCGGCCGCCAGGAGTTTGAGCGGCGCCTCGAGCAGGTGGATCATTTGTTCGGCCGTCAGAAACTTGGGGAGGCGCCGACCCTGCTTCGGCAGCGCCAGGTTCTTGATCGGCGAGGACGCCAGGACGCCGTGCCGGATGAGGAACCTGTAAAAAGTCCGCAAGGCTGAAAAGCGGAGCTGGATGGCGGCCCGGCCGAGGTTGTGCCTGCCCAGGAACCGCACATAAGAGCGAAAATCGTCGCGCTCGAGCGCGGCCCAATCCAGGGCCTGCTGGCGCTCGGCCTGGCGCCAGCCCTGAAATTCCAGGAGCGCCTGGCGGTAGTTGCGTTGCGTGTACTGGGAGGCCCCGCGATCCGTTGCCAGGTGCTGCAAGAACCTGGCCAGCCAGGGGTCGGGGACGGGACACGGTAGGTTGGACGGTTGCTCTGGCATCCGCGTGATTTTCAGTTGGTGCGCCCCGGCCGCGCGCGGAGAGGAACGAGCGGTTCAGGGCGCTGACAATTCGTAGTAAACGGTTTCGTATTGGGCGCTGAGCTTGAGGTGTATCAAGTTGTCCCGGACCTCGAGCGGGACTTCCCGAATCCGCCTGCCGACCGGGTCCAGGGCCCAGGCTTTGAAGTCGTTCGGGCGAGCGCACTGGATTTGAAGCTCCCCGGTGACGGCCTCCAGGAGGGCGGGCGAAGCGCCTTCGGCCTTGAGGCGCCAAAAAGGAGGGCCGAGGCGGGAGGGCTGAGTGGTGGTTTCGTATTCCATGCCCGTATTGCGGGCCGGCCCGACAGCGGTGATCAGCAGATGCCGGGCTTCGCCTATGGGGGCATAGCCGTCCATCGCGGTGACATAGATGGCGCCAAAGCGGGTCGGGCTTTCGATGCTCGTTGAGTTGAGTGTGTGCCGTTCAGCCGACAGGAACCCAATGACGGCTTGGGTGCGCGGCGTGTCGATGCGGACGAATCCCTTGTTCGCGTCCCAGGTCAATTCCCCTGTGAGTGAGCGGGCGACCAGGTTTTTGGCATCCCAATACGGGCTGATGTCCCTGACTGTCGGCGGGCGGTTGGTTGCCACGAACCGATAGCCCACCTTGCCCACGAGGGCGGCGGCGATAGGAAGGGGCTTGGTATCCTCGGTCAGGCTCAAGACGCTTTCCGGGTCGTAGAGCGACTCGGCGACCAAATCCGCTTCTTTGACATCCTGCCGAAGCCACATGACGGCGGCGGCCGGGAACTGAAGGATTTGGGGCGGGTTTCCAAGCAAATCAAACGAACCGTCGCCGAGCGCCCTGGGCCAGTCGGGGCTGAAGTAGCCGAATTGCAGGGATGCATCCCAGCCCTGGAGCAGCCCGTAGGCGGCCATGAGGCCGGTGCCTTCCAGGGAGTACTCATTGGGCAGGCAGGTGTTCCACTCGCTGATGGTCATGGGCAGACCGAGCACCTGTTCCCAGGCCTTCTCGGTCACAAGGTTGCCGACCCCGAGATAGGTGAGCGCGTCCAGATCGGCCCGGACTGCTTTGACCATCGGCAAGTTGTGAAACCGCGCGGTGGCAATGCGCCACTTCAAATTGCCTTCGCCCTGGGGATGATCCCAGTAGCCATGTCGGTCCACGTAATCCAGTTTGGCCTGGCCGAGCATGTGCACGCGCGTGGTAAAGCCGTGGCCCTGCCAATTGGAGGCATCGATGGGCGCCTTAACCCCGGCCTGGCGCATCGCGGCGCGGCAACCACTCCAATATTGCTCTTCCAGTTCCAGGAAGAATCGCATCTGATCCTGGCCCCGCGCTTTCCGCTCCGGATGGGCACGGAAGAACTTCTCGTTGAAATCGGCATTCCGCAACAGGCCGATGCGCTGGCCTGGCCCAAAGCCCTCGCCCTCGGCCAGCGGCGACTGTCCGTCGGCTGCCCAAGCCTTCCTGAGCCCCGAGTCATCGCGGTATTTTGTCCGCAGCCAGGCGGCGAACTTGTCCTCCAACTGGGCGCGGAAGGGAGGCTCCACGCTGCCCCAGAAGAGGGAGTCCTCATTGAGGATCTCGACCAGCGCGAGCGTCGGGTCGTCGCAATAGCGCTTGTGCGTATAGGGGTTGGAGTGTGTGAAAATGTTGGTCATGCGCTCGTGCATTAGCTGGGCGACCCGCTCGTTGAAGAACTGGGTGTAAGGGGCCGCACCGCCTTCGGGCAGGCCCGGGATGTTATCGCCGGCCTTAAAACGGTGAGTCAGCGGGTAATGCAGGTCGAGGATGATATAAATCCCATTTTCACCGAGTTTGGAGATGAGGTAGTCCAACCGCTCGAATGACCCGGCGCCGCTGCCGAGGTTATTCAGCCCGTGCAGGCGCGTAATGTTGATGCCTTGGCGGCGCATGCGGCGGACCGCGTAATCGGTTGGTTCCTTGTCCCACAAGCCCATTTGAGCCCCCAGAACCGCACCGGGGTGCCGTCCTCGAACACGAACCGTTCCCCTTTGGCAGTGACGAAACCGTGTTTGCCGGTTGGCGCTTCCACCCACGGGCTGCAATCCAGGATGGTCTCCTGGAATTCATCGCGCACCGGCTGGAATCGGAACCACTGGCGCAGTTCGTTGCCAGGGGCCGCCGCCGAGGCCTCCGAGGCAGCAGTGCTGCGGACCAGTGGCGAACCGTTCACCATATTGAGCCCGAGCAGCAGACCAGCAGCCAATACTGTTGCTTTCATAAACGAGCTTGAGAAGCAAATGTAAAAAAGTTTAGATCCGACCCCGAGGTTTCACTTTTGGACCTTCAACCGCTTGATCTTTGAAGCCAGTGTAGTCGGCTTGATGCGCAACAAGGCGGCGGCGCCATCTGCGCCGTAGATCTTCCAATGTGTCCGGCGGAGCGCGGCTGCCACGATTTCGCGCTCCCGCACTGCCAGTTCGTGCAGCGAAAGCTCTTCTGGCCCATCGTGGCTGGGCGCAGGTGTGGCGCGATTCAAGGAGGCATCGCCGGCGAGGCGATGAGGCAGGTCAAATTGCAGCTTGCCGCCCTTGGCCAGGATGACCGCCCGTTCGATCACGTTCTGCAACTCGCGCACGTTCCCGGGCCAATCGTAATTCTGCAGTTCCTGCGCGTGAAGCCTCGTCAGGCGCGGGCGGGGAACGCCGAGGCGGCGGGCGGCTTGTTTGAGGAAGTGCTCGGCGAGTTCCCCAACGTCCTCCAGGCGGTCCCGCAGCGGTGGGACTTCAATCGGGAAAACGCTCAGGCGATAATAAAGGTCGAGGCGGAAACGGCAGGCTTTGGCCTCCGCCAGCAGGTCGCGATTGCTGGCGGCAATCAGGCGCACTTTGACGGTCCGCGTCCGCTCGTCCCCCACGCGCTCGAATTGGCCTTCCTGCAGGACGCGCAGCAGCTTGCTTTGCAGGTCCAGCGGGATTTCACCGACCTCGTCCAGGAAGAGGGTGCCGTTGTCAGCCAACTCAAAGCGGCCAAGCCGGTCTTTGATGGCGCCGGTAAAGGCCCCCCGGACATGGCCGAAAAACTCGCTCTCAAACAACTCCTTGGGAATCGAGGCGCAATTCACCCGGACCAGCGGCCGGTCTTTGCGCGCGCTCAAATCATGGATCGCGCGGGCCACCAACTCCTTCCCCGTGCCGGACTCTCCCAGGATGAGCACGTTGGCCTCGGTCGGAGCGACCGTGGCGATCTGGGCCATCACCTTTTGCAGCGCCGGGCTCCGCCCGATGAGGTCTCCGAAGTTGGCCCGGAACTCGTCCTGGAGAAATTCATTCTCGAACTCGAGGTTCTTCTGCCTGGCGATGCAGCTCAGCGCCACCACCCGGCCGCCCACTTCGCCGCGCTCATTGCGGTACGGGGTGGATTTGACATACATCCAGTGAAGCCGGCCATCCTTGCGTTTCATCTCGAACTCAAAGCACCTGGGCTCGTCCGTCGGCGCCTTGTCCGCCGGGCACCCGGCCGGCTCCGAATCGGCGTGCAACAGGTAAGGCGTCTGGCCCAGGAGTTCCTCGGGCGAGTAGCCGGTGAGCTGGTACACCAACCGGTTGGCGTAAATGATCCGGCAGTCGGCATCCAGAACCATCACCCCCTCCGAGAGGCTTTCGAGGGCAGCGCGGTAGAAAGCATCGGACCCGGAAACCACGGCGGGGCCAATGCCGTTTGCCGTCCGCGTTTCTGCAACTGAATTCATGCGGCCCAACATCGCCCAGGATGCTGCCCGGCGCAACGAGGCAACGTTGTTCCGGCAACGTTTAACCGTTGAAAACGCTCATTCGTGGGCCGCGTCCGGCACGGCGGCAAGAGGCCATCCGTGTCGTATCGTATTGGGGATCAATTGGTTGTCGCTGCTGCAGACCTTGCTGTGCGCCCCTGGCACGCAACTAGCGTTAGCGTGGGTTAGCTGCGTTTCGCGCTAAGACGAAACAGTAAAACGAAGAATCGAAATCACACATGAAAGCATTTCTGCCGGACCAAACCCGCATCGGCCAGGTGCATCTGCGCACGGCTGACCTTAAAGGCGCGCTGGCATTTTATTCCGGCGTATTGGGGCTGAAGGTCCGCCACTGCCCCGGCCCGAAGGCCGTCCTCTCGGCTGCCGGAGGAGGGCCGGGGCTGCTCGTGCTCACTGAGGACCTGAACGCGCGGCCCCGCCTGCCGCGCTCCACTGGACTCTATCATTTCGCCATCCGTTATCCGGGGCGGCAAGACCTTGCGCACGCCTACCGGAGCCTTGTCAGGAGCGGCTGTCCGGTTGCCGGTGCCGCCGACCATGGAGTCAGTGAGGCAATTTATCTCAGCGATCCTGACGGCAACGGTGTCGAATTGTATGCCGATCGGCCGCGCGCACAGTGGCCTTGGCGTGACGGCCAGATCGCTATGGTGACCGAGGCACTGGATCTGGACGACCTGCTCGCCCTGGCGGCAGACGAATCCGCGGCGGCGCAACCGCCTCCCCGGACCGACATCGGGCACATCCATCTCCATGTCCCGGATCTGGCAGCGGCGGAGCGGTTTTATAGCGAGTTCCTGGGTTTGGCTGTGACGCAGCGCTCCTACCCCGGCGCCCTGTTTTTCGCCGCCGGCGGTTACCATCACCACGTCGGAGTCAACACCTGGGCGGGCAAAACCGCCCCGCCGGTCAACAGTGTGGGACTGGTTTCCTATCGCCTCGAGGTCCCGGTCACCGAAATTCTCTACTGCCTGGGCCATCGGGCTCCGCTCCTCGGTTATGAAACCCGAACCGGGCCGGAGGACGAAGGCAGCCCAGTTCTCCAGCTCCGGGACCCGAACGGAAACTGGCTGGAAATCCAGGGCCCGCCAACAGCCACCGACGGCCCGCCGGGGCCTCTGTGGCCGTTTGCAGGGAACAAGATCAACAAACCAACAAAGGACCTATGAAATCGAAACAGACGAATGAATGCACGACCAATCCAAGTGTCAGAAGCACTCTCGGCAACCTGTGCCTGAGATCTTGCCAAAGGATTCTCGCACAGCTCGGGAGAGTGAAAGATTCCGTCCTGGCCGAATCGCGCGAGACGCTAAGAGAGCATGAACGAGTTTTGAAACTGGCGCTGAATGAAGCCGAGGCATTGGCCTGGCAAACAGACTATCCGCACTCCTTTTCCCGGCTCTTGCGATGGAGAAGGTCCAAGGCGTCGTTGACTGGGCCATGCACCAACGATCCGTTCGGCGAGCAGAGCCGATCTTCACACCAGCAGGATGACCAGCTCAGCCACATTCCAAGCGCGCCCGAGGGCCAAACTCGTTCGCGCGTTTAGCGACGCGGAATCCATCATCGCGGAGCCGGCAGCCCCACCGCCACCAGGCGACGACGCATTGTTGGACAGTTATTCCAGAGCGGTTACCCGCGTCGTGGCGAAGGTCGGTCCTTCAGTGGTGAACATCCGTGTGCGCCACAGCAACCGCGATGGGCGGCGTGGCTCGGAATCCGCCGGCACTGGCTCCGGCTTTGTTATCGCGCCAGACGGCTTCATTCTTACTAACAGCCACGTGGTTCATGGCGCAGACGGGATGGAGGTCACGCTGGCGGATGGCCGGGCGTTCGGCGCCAGTTTGGTCGGCCAGGACCCCGAGGCGGATTTGGCGGTCATCCGCATCCATGCCCCTCAGCTCGTCCACGCGCAGTTCGGCGATTCCAAATCCATCCGCGTCGGGCAGATCGCCGTCGCTATCGGGAGTCCGTTCGGATTCCATCAGACCGTGACCGCAGGTGTGGTGAGCGCCCTGGGCCGCTCGATGCGCTCCCAGTCCGGAAGGCTGATTGACAATGTCATCCAGACCGATGCGGCATTGAATCCCGGAAATTCCGGTGGTCCGTTGGTCAATTCGCAGGGCGAGGTCATCGGCGTGAATACGGCGATCATTCTCCCGGCCCAGGGGATTTGTTTCGCCATCGCCAGCAATACCGCCGAGTTCGTGGCCGCATGGTTGATCAAGGAAGGGCGCATTCGCCGCAGTTGGCTCGGGGTTGCCGGCCAGGATGTCCCCATTCATCGGCGAGTCGTGCGTTTCCACCGGCTAACGGCAGACCGCGGCGTCCTCGTAGCGGGTGTTGAACCTGGGCAGTCCCGCCAGCCGTGCCGGCCTTCGCGAGGGTGATATTATCGTTGCCTTTGCCGGTGAGCCCGTTTCGGGAATCGATGAGCTGCATCGTCACCTCGTTGCTGGGGTGATAGGCATCCCATCGCCCATCACGGTCATCCGGCACACGGAGAAACTGGACCTCGTTGTCGCGCCGGTAGAACTCGCCAGGGACCATCACAGGAACTGAGAGCACGGAACGTACTCCCGATGATGGATCAAGCGGACCCCGGCAAACCAGCCAGAGACCATCCGCGAGTGCGATTAAAAGTGTCGGGCATGCGCCCCGCAAGTCTTGTCCCGGAGGGACATCTGATAATAGCCCGGCGTTTCAACGCCGGGGAGGCCAGAAAAGGGCCTCTCGTCCCGAAAGGGACGACTGAGAATACCCCTCACTCTCAGCCGTCCCTTCGGGACGGAACTGCTCTTTCGGATCGCTGACCCGGCGTTGAAACGCCTGGCTATTTCTTCACCGGCAGGTCGGTTTCGGTCTGGGCAAGAACGACCTGGTCAAATCAGGCGGCGCCGCCGGAACACATCAGGCCCAGGCCTTGGATGCGGATGGGTTGCTGGCGGAAGGCGTCCCAGAGGTCAACCTCGACCACCTGCCAGCCGGCGGGAACGCCGTCAGCGACGTTCCTGGCGTTGGCGGCCGCATTGGCGGGGGCCTCGCCGGCATAGAGGTCCAGGTTTTCACCGGAGGAGCCGCTCAAGCGCAGAGCCAGGCCCTTGGTCTGGGCGGTTCCCCGCCAGGCGAACTGGAGGTAGCGGTATTGTCCCGGCTTGGGGTCCCGGACGATCTCGAAATCCCAGTTCGGGATCGTGTGGCCGAACTGCTGGCGGTAGAGGGGCGCAGCGGCGGCGTTCTGCCGGTTGCGCGGAAGGCTGAGCAGGAGCGACCGGCTGCCGGCATAAGCGTTTTTCAGGTCAAAGCTCAGGCCGTTGTTGTCGTGCATAAGACTCTCGGCCAGGTCGGCGCCTTCGTCGAAGAGAACGGCCAGCGGCCGGTGTGCGGCGACGTCGGGATGGGAACAGCCGCCGGGCTCGCCGTGGAAGACGAGCTGGGCCAGCCGCAGGTTGCCGCACAGGCCCCAGGGCAGCATGATTCGCCACCGGGCAGCGTCCACGGGGTTAGGCAGCTTGTGCGTGTGGACGGCCTGGCTGGACAGGAGAGGCATGACCGTTACCCACTGCTCCTGGGCGGGAGACCAGTAATCAAGCCGGGCATCGCGCAGGTAAGATTCGGGATGGGAAGGGTCTTCGACCAAAGTGACGGCAGTGACGCGCATGAGGGTGCGGAAGGAGTCGATAAGCAGGTAATTGGTGGGCGAGGTTTCGGCGAAGAAGCCCACGTTGGCCCAGTTTAGCCACGGTCCCGGCGGCGGTTGGGCCTTACCGTCGTAAAGGAGCGTGGGGCTCCTGGACCAACTGCGCCCAGCCGCCCCAGCCGCCCGAGGGGACGAACTTGATGATCGGTTTGGTCTGCGCGAGCAGATTGGGCGTGATTGGCCGGGCTTCCGCCCCGGCGTTGCCCCAGCGAGCGATGCGGGTGGCGGGCGTTGGGTCGCCGGCCAACAGGTTTGCCCGCAGGTCCAGAGTGCGGGGATGGAGCCGCACGCACCATTTCTGCGCGTAATGGGTGTCCAGGCGCCGGAGCTTGCCCATCCATGTGCCCAGGAGCAGGTCCCCATTGGGGAGCCAGGCGCGCCGTGGCCCTGGCGCCGAGGTCCTGCTGGAAAAGAACACTGCCGGCTACCTCGAGCACATACGCGCTGCCCAAGTCGCTGGTGGCGGCGATGCGTCTGCCATCCGGCGAGAATCGCGGCTGGCGCATCGTCTCATCGCCGTTGTGAATCCACCGCAGCCCGTCCACCACCGAGTAGAGCTTGAGTTGGTTGCCGGCGACCACTGCCAGCAGGGCTCCATCCGGCGAGAAGCCCGCGTCGTCGGCGGGGGTGGGAATCGCCCTCAAGAGCTTGCCTTCATGGAGCACGAACACACGTCCGCCCTGGCTAGTCGCCAGCAGCGCGATGCTCTTGCCCTCCCGGCTGGAACAGACCTGGCGGATCTCACCATTGGGGGCCAAGTCCTTCACCTGCCATGCCTGCCGCCCGGTCGAGGCCTCGTAGGCCGTTGCGGTCAAGCCCTCGACCACCAGCAGCGTTTCGGCGTCCAACGCGCAAAGGTTGGCCGTGTGCCGGTTGGTCCTCCACCAGTCCTGCGACCAGAGCAGCTTGCCTTGGCCGGACCAGACCGCCAGGCCAAGGTCGCCGGCAGCCGCCACCCACTCGCCGTTGCTCGAAGTAGCGAAGTTGTTGATCCGGTCTTTCAGAATGGACGGAACGAAGCGGTGCGGCAACCGTTGCGGCACGCCATAGAGGGCAAAGCGCCGCTGGCTCCGGCCGTCTTCATCCAGCAGGTGAAGAAAGTAACCCTCGGCCGCTTGGAAATCGAAGCCTTGGACGGCGAAGCCGCCTGCGAGGGCTTGCGGCGCGAACGCAAAGTACTGCCCGAGGCGCTTGGACCAGCGGAGGCGTCCCTGAGCCGCCTCGATGCAGTAGAGGTTTTCGTCCCAGTTCATCGAGTTCAGGAGGATGGCCTGGCCATCCTCGGCGACGACGATGTCCCGGATATGCGGGCCGAAGTTCTCGTCGGCGGGCGCCCACGCCGGGGCGAGTTCCCGGCCGATGGCCGTGTGGTTGGCCGGCGCGGGCTGGGCGGCAGGGGCCGTTTGTGGCGCAGGCAAGATGCCCGCGCCACGCGGCGTGTCGTTGACCGGCGTGGGCTGCTCGGAGATTCTCAAGGCCTCGGTTGGCTCGATGCTCAGCGTGAGTGTGGCGGTTTTGCCGCTGAACAGTTCGGTCGCTTCCAGGGCCGCTTGACCTGAGGACGCGTTGAGCGGCGCGACGAAGCGGCCTGAGGCGCCCTTGGGGTTGGCGCTGGCAAATCGTTCCTCGAGGACACCGCCATCGGCCCCGAGCAGCCGCAGGCGGAGGGGAACACTCGTGGGAATGGCGTTGGCCTGGCCATCGAGAACGCGAACGGAGCATAGGAACGGTTGCGTCGCCTTTACGGACTTCGGTCCGCTCAACTCAACCGAGGCGATGGCCGCCGGGAGCATCGCGTAGATGCGGGCCGGCAAGGACCGCAGGTCGGCTTGGACGATGCCGTCCGGCGCCTGCACCGGTTGACCGGCGAAGACATCATAGACCGCCTTGGCGCCTTCCGGCAGCTCAAGGGCCGCCACCAGGGGGACGCGAGCGGCCTCGGTGAGCGTGACGCGCCAGAGGTGGCCGGGCTCGAGCGCCGGGGTTGTGTTGTTGACCACAAACAGGAATCGCCCACTCCCGTTCACCCGTTCGCTCATGAGAATCTCGGGGTTGTCCGCGCCGGCCACCGGTGGACAGACTGCGGCGAGGGACTTGGCGATGACCTGTGCGTTGGCGATGGCGTACTGCGGGAAGCGCAGGTAGGCGGCGTCATCGCCGGCCTGGCTGGGGTCGTTCTCCACTTTGTCGAAGGAGACGCCCAGGGCCTTGGCGCCCTTGGGCATGAGACTCTGGCGGCAGGTGCCGTCATAGAAGAGGGCCACGCCCCGGCCCGGCGCATCCTCAAGCGCCTTGGCCAGGGCCGGCTCCATCTCCACACGCTGGTCAACGAGCAGCAGGGCCCTGAACTGGCCGAGGGTGTCGGGCTGGATGTCCTCAGCGAAAACATAAGTGGCCGGATAGTGAGCGTGGAGGCAGGAGATGTAGGCCTCGAAGAGCCGGCTGAAGTGCTGGGGCATGACGCTGGGCCAGGTATCGATGACGCACATGCGGCGCTCGGCGATGATGGCCAGGGGGTCGTGGCCGGCCAGGGTCGTCAGCCAGGGTCCGTATTGCTTGAGCACGCCGTTGAGCGCCCGATAGACGGAGAGCAGGCCGGAGTCGCTCAGGCGGCTGTCGTTGGGCATCGCGCCCCAGTTGGGGATGTTGCCGGACAAGCCCACGCTGTCGGAACCGCGCATGACCATTTGAAAGAGCACCGGCACGATGAGGTCGCCGGTGCCCGCGTCGTTCCAGACTTCCGGGTGGCCCAGGACGCCCTTGCCGGGCCGGCGATAGTAATTAACGCTGTGCGGGGCATGGAAAGGAACGTCGATCTGCTCGAACTGCGCCTGGAGGTCCACGACATCAACATTGCTGAAGGTCACGGGCGGGTAGGCGTCCACGTTCCGGTACGGGCCCGGGGGCCGCCGTCTGCTTGCTCTGGCCGAGCGATTTCAGTCTCCGGTTGAACCGGTCCTGGGCCTCGACGGCCAGGCGCCAGCGTTCCTCGGCCACTCGCTCAAGGACCGGGTCCCACTTGCCCGTTTGGTTGGCGCGCTTGAGGGCGGCCTCGTAAGCGGCCTTTTCTTCGGGCGTCTTCGCGGCCTGCGAGCCCCGCTGGTTGACCCACCAGTTCGAGGCCCAGTCCCAGAGCGTGAAGGCCGGGTATGGCTTGAGGGCCCGGCTCACCGTCTCGAGGTCGGCCAGCATTTGCTCGGGCTTGCGCGTGTCGTAGGGCAAGCCCAGCGGCAACCCGGCGTCCATATAAAGCAGAATGGGCGCCTCCTGCACGCCGCAGGCGCTATAGCCCGCCATGAGCTGCAGCAACTGCGGCGCGGCCGAGGCTTTCTGTGGCGCCGCGGCCAAGGCATCGCCCCGGAGGCGTTTGGCCAGCGCGTCCATGGGCTCGGTGGCGCCGAGCCGGGTGAAGTAACTGAAGTTGCCGCCCCAGCCCAAGCGGTCCACGAACAAATTGAAGCCCAGCTTTTGCGCCCAGTCCAGGTGGGCGGCCACGCTGTCGGGGGCGTCCCAGGCGGTCTGGCCGAACTTGGTGGGGAACGTCAGCGAGTAGTCGCCGTAGTCAATCGTGCGGAAGGGCGGCTCGCTCATGCCCGGTCCGAGCTCCAGGCCCTGGCTGGCGCACGACAGGCCGGGGGCGGACGGGACGATGGCGTAGCGGCCGGGCTTGAGCGCCGCCGTCAGCCACCCGGGCAGCAGGAATCTCAGCGTCGCCTCGCCCGCCGCCGCGGCGGCCCTGCCGGTGGCGAGCGTGCGGTCACCTTCCATGAGGCTCACTCTGAGCTCGGGGCCCTGCCCGGCTGCGTCTGATCTGACCGCCACGGCAAATGGGATGTCCTCCCCGCGGCCGAACCAGAGGCGGTTGTTTTCGGTGAAGGCGCTGGCCGAACCCCGAGTGCCCATCTCCCGGACCTCGACCAGGGCCTGAACCTGGTATTCGCTGCTCAGGCCGCGCACGAGCGGGCCGGCCTCGGGTGTGACCTTGACCTGGCAAACGCCGCGAAGGTCCAGCGGGACTTTCAGCTTGTCGCCCGCGAGTTCGAGCCGGCGGTAGTCGGTGTCGCCGAAGGTCTTGACCCAGACGCGCCACTGCGGCTTGACCACCCGCCCGCCCGCGTCGAAGGCGATGGTGAAGTCCAGGTCCTGCCCGGCCATCCAGATGTCGGAGGCGTAGCGGACGGTGAGCCGCTCATGGTCGGTGGTCACGACGTTCCTGAGCCTGCCGCTGGAAAGCTCATAGCGCTGGAACATCTCAGTCGGGTGGATGCGCTTGATAAAGACGTCGCCGCCGCGAACCTGCATGGCGGAGATGCGCGCTCCGTTGGGCTGCGGCTTGAAATCGCCCATGTCGAGCTTGACGCCGCCGACGGGCTTTCCAGCGGCCGAGAACTTCCTGATGTCCTGGTCCTCGGGTCCGATGAGATAAAGCGCGCCCTCATCGTCCACGTCGAATCCGCCCGAGCCGCCGCCCCAATCATGGGCGCTGATGGCCGCGTGGAGACGCCACTTCCAAGCGCCGTCAAAGCCCAGGCAACGAATCCAGCCGTCCCGGCACAGAACGTAGAGCGACTCGCTTTTTTCGCAGACACGGAACATGGATGCCAGGCCGCCGTTGCCGGCCGGGTCGTGCCCGAGGGCGAACTCCTTGAGCACTTTGCCCTGGGGGTTGAGACGCAGGATGCGGTCGCGGTGTTGGTCCAGACCATAGAAGTCGCCGCTGGCGCCCACGTCCGCATGGGCCGGGGCGTCCCAGCCGGCAGCGTCGCTGACCAGGAATCCGGGCGCCTCGGACGTTTTGGCGAAGCCCTGGTCGTGCAGGGACACCTTGGCCGAAAAGTGCGCGTGGGCCGAGGCCATCACCCCTTGCGCGTTGGCTGTGGCGAAGCCGATGGCCTCGTCGGCGAGCGTTGCGCCGAACTTGTTCTCCCCTTCCGGCGAGAGCCGCAGCACGAAACTGCCCTGGCCCCCGCTGGCCAGATAGACCATCCCATCGCGGCCCACCGCCAGTTCAGCGGCGGCGCAATTGAAGGCGGGGTCCTCACGCGAGATAATCTGCTCGAGCTTCACCTCGCCCGCCGCCGGCGCAGCCGGCCCGAGCGAGGCGCTGGCCCACACGATTAGGGCAAACCGTGCCATCGGTTTCATCCACCGGAAATTCATACGCATTTCGCATCCATTGTCCCGGTGATGATTGCCATCAAGCCGGCGCGAAGGGAAGCCTTTTAGGCCCCGGTTCGTAGGCCTGCTGGTCATATTGGTCGGTGAGTTGTTGGTATTTGTGATAGCCCTCGATAGCTTGCCGGACTTCGGGGACTTTGTCCTGTGCCATCTTCCCAGGTGTTGAGATGCGCCCAAGCGCCCAGGGCCATTGACAAAGTCGCCGAAGAGGGCGCCGTTCTCTCCCTGTAGGAGACGACGTGAGGAGTCTCTGATCAATGGCTTCGGAGGGGAGCAGGCCCTCGCTGTGCCCAGGAATCGATCAGAGACTCCTTACGTCGTCTCCTACAATGGTTTGCGGAGAACTTTGTCACTGGCACTGCCCAAGTGCCGCGCATCAGTGCCAACAAGGCTGGACTTTGACGTTGTGAACACCTAAAACTGGTCCCGCACATTTGAACATCCTATGAAATTACCTTCCGCCATAACCACCAGTTGCGCCGTCCTGTCTCTCTCAGCCGGCATGTATGCTGCCAATGTGGGGTCTCCTTTCTACGGGGATGCCCCCGATGACCACCACCCGTGGGCGGTGCACGACCGCAATCGTCCCCAGCCCCCGCTGGTCACGCCCGGCACCTTCAGCACCCCGGAGCAACCGGGCAAACCGCCCTCCGACGCCATCGTCCTTTTCGACGGGACTGACCTCTCCAAATGGGAAGCCGACGAGGGGAACGGCGTCCCCACCAAATGGATCGTGAAGGACGGGGCCATGGAGTGCGTTCCCAGGTCGGGCTATATCCGCACCAAAGATAAGCTGGGCGACATCCAACTGCACGTCGAGTGGGCCGCCCCCACCAAAGTCCGAGGGCGAAAGCCAGGGTCGCGGCAACAGCGGCGTGTTCCTGATGGGTTTGGTGGAAGTGCAGGTGCTCGACAACTACAACAATCCCACCTACGCCGACGGCTTCGCGGCCTCGGTCTATGGCGTCAACCCGCCGCTGGCCAATGCGTTGCTCCCGCCCGGCCAGTTCCAGGCCTACGACATCGTTTTCCGCCGGCCCATCTACAAGGACGGCAAACAATTGGACCCCGGTTACATCACGGTCTTTGAAAACGGAGTTTTGGTCCAGGACCACACCATGCTGGAAGGCGGCACCGGTCACATGACGCGCAGCAGGCCGCGGCCTTTCCCGGAGGCCGGTCCGCTCAAGCTTCAGGACCACGGCAACCCCGTCCGTTTCCGCAACATCTGGTATCGTCCCCTGCCTCCCCGCGCCATCGAAGGCGGCACCGACGGCTATCTGAGCACGGAGGCCACGATGGCCAAGCGCCAGCAAATCGCAGCCATGATTCGGCAAGACGCCGAGAAGCTGAAGAACCCCTCCAATCCGGTGCCGGAGTTGCTCCGCCTGGCGGAGTCGCTCGTGTACGACAACGATGCCGAAACCGTCCAACGGGCCCAGCCGCTGGCACGCCAATATTGGGCGGACCTCGAGCAACTGCCCCCCGACAAGCTGGCCGCCAAAAAGGATGAAGTGAAGCACCTTCGCGACGTCTGCAAGTATCTCGCCCGCTTTAACATCATCCCGGAGAATGCCGAGGGCAAAGTCAAACTCGAGGAACTCATCAAAGAGCACAATTGGGACAAGAAATAGTCGCAAACGCCACGCCGCTCGCGCAGCGCCGTTGACAAATTGGTCTTTTGGAGTGCGCCGCCAGAGCGAAGCGGCCACGGCGCTTTCGGCCGCCCGCGACGTCCAAGAACGCGAGACGCTGCCCGAGCCAAAGCGGTGTCGCGCTCCGCTTGCCACCGCACTCCAAAGTGGCCTGGCCGGCAGGGCTCGACAGACTTTGTCAACAGCCCTGGCCGCGCCCGCGCCTCACGGCCAGCGGAGGCGATAGAAACGGCCGGGATAATGCGTCCACTGGAGATCGCTGAAATAAAACGGGGCGCCGGTGAGGGTGTTGGTTTGCAGCGGATACCAGGCGGGATTGGCGAGATTCGTGCTGGCCTCCACCACGACGACCAGGTTGCTGCTGCCGGTAATGGTGAATCCAAATTGATTCTCTCGCACGCCAAAACTGGTGTCGTTGGCTCGGACTTGTGGGTTCCATAACGCCGTCGGGCGACCGGTCTCGCCGCCAAGCGTTGGGCCCCAGCCGGTGGTCCCAGGCAAGTAATAGACGGTCGCATTAGTGTCACCGAGGAACACAGAATAACTAATGCCGGGGGCGTTACCCTCGAAATAAACTCCCGTCAGTCCGAAACAGCCTTCGAAGGCTGCGCTGTAGATGGTGATGACGCTGTCGGGGATCGTGACGCTGGTCAGGCTGCACCCTCCGAACGCCTCCTCACCGATGTTAGTGACGCTGTTGGGGATCGTGACGCTGGCCAGGTCGGTGCACCCGGCGAACGTCGCTTCCCCGATGCTGGTCACGCCGTTGCCTATCGTGACGCTGGCCAGGCTGGTGCACCACGCAAACGCCTCCTGCCCGAGGCTGATGACGCTGTCGGGGATCATGACGCTGGTGAGGCTGGCGCAACTCTCGAACGCCTGGCCCCCAACGGTAGTGACGCTGTCGGGAATCGTGACGCTGGCCAGGTTGGTGCAGTTTTCAAATGCCAGGTCCCCAATGGTGGTGACGCCGTTGGGGATCGTCACGCTGGTCAGGCCGGTGCAACTGAAGAACGCAGAAGCGCCGATGTGGGTGACACTGTCGGGAATCGTGAGGCTGGTCAGGCTGGTGCAATCATAGAACGCAATGTATCCGATGCTGGTGACACTGTTGCCCATCGTCACGTTGGTCAGGCTGGTGCACCTATAGAACGCCCCCTCCACGATGTTGGTGACGCCGTTGCCGATCGTGACGTTGGTCATGTTGGTGCAGTTGCCGAACGCCTGTTCCCCGATGTGGGTGACGCTGTTGGGGATTGTGATGCCGGTCAGGTGGGTGCAACCATCGAACGCCAACGCCCCGATGCTGGTGACGCTGTTGCCTATCGTAACGCTGGCCAGGCTGGCGCAGACAAAGAACGCCTCGTCGCCGATGCTGGTGACGCTGTCGGGAATCGTGAGGTCGGTCAGGCTGGTGCAGCTCAAGAACGCAACGTCTCCGATGCTGGTCACCGGCAGGCCGTTGATGCTGTCAGGAATAATCACAGCCCCGCCAGGCCCGGTGTACCCCGCGATTGTAATCGTTTCGTTATTGGTCGTATAAGTGAACTGGGCTTCCACCCCAGCGGGCAGCGTCAAGACCATCATAAGAACCGCAAGGCGGGACAGGAGAAGCCGCATGAGTCTAAGCATACTTTTACCCTTTCTGTTG
The DNA here is from genome assembly GCA_963713735.1 of uncultured bacterium. GTDB lineage: Bacteria > Verrucomicrobiota > Verrucomicrobiia > Limisphaerales > UBA8199 > CAVQND01. Next base: position 200,170 of record CAVQND010000016.1, on the reverse strand, counting down.
TCTGTTCGCGTCATCAACCGCCAGGTCAAACCAACACGAAAACACGAACCCTAAACAGATCAGAACATTGAGCCGGACAGACTGAGAGCATACTTTGTGCCGCTTCCGTTTTCTGCGAAAAACCCAGGAAATCTGCAATGCAGGTCGCGAGCAAATCAGTGAACGCGTGATTCTCACGCATTTTGAGTGAAATTCACGCAGCCAGGGTGTGGTGCCGGCGCGCCAGCACAGAGGCATCTGTGAACTGCGCTCAGGCGATTTGCCCACGCGCCGGTTCAGGAAAGCTCCGTTAGGAGCGCCATGCTTATAGAAGGCCGGCCCCACAACGGCTCTCCCAAGCTCCTATAGGAGCGCCATGTTACGCCGAAATAGCGACCTCCAGGCACATGCCGCTGCCGCTTAATCGTGAAGTATTCGCGGTAGCGCCCGTCCCAAAAGCCCGGCGGACGAAAGACCTGGTCGCAACCTTTGTCGCAACCTTTGTCGAATTGGCCATTTGTTCAACAAAGTTGACGACAAAGGTTACGACAAAGGTCTGGGTTCGGTGCTTTTGAGACAGGCTCTACGCAAACGAATCTGCCGCCTGAAGGCGTTCCGACCGGGAAGCGGACCGCCGCGTTCACGCGGCGGTCTCCGCCCCTCCGGGACAATACGGACCCTCTACAGCGAGCCTGATGCAGCCCTACAGGCCCAGCAGGGCTGATTCAAGATCGCCTCGGAACTGTAGGAGCCGACGTGAGGAGGCTCAGTATTCATTCTGAAGCCCGATCAGAGCCTCCTTACGTCGGCTCCTACAGAATCTTGAATCAGCCCTGCGGGCCCAGGGCTTGCCGGGATTCGTATTGACGTCATCCCGCGACCGGGACACCCTGGTCCCTGTCAGCGGATGATTGCTTAAGCGGGCATGCCAGACTCAACTCCAGAGACTCCTTGGGCGGCGGGAGGCCAGTTCCGGACCACGCATTGGAGCGCAGTGGTTCGGGCCGGTCACGGCGACGCGAGCGAGGCCGGTCCAGCCCTCAACGAGCTGTGCCAGGTCTATTGGTATCCCCTCTACGCGTTCGCCCGCCGCCAGGGATACGGCGCTAGCGAAGCCGAAGACCTGACCCAGGAATTCTTTACCCGGCTGCTCGAGCGCAACTTCGTGGCCAAGGCGGAGCCGGACAAAGGGCGTTTTCGCTCGTTCCTCCTCACGGTGTTCAAGCGGTTCCTGGCCGACGAATGGAACCGCCAGCACGCGCAGAAACGGGGCGGATTCCAGCCCGTGGTCGCCCTCGACGCCGGCCTGGCCGAGGCCCGCTTCGGCGCGGAACCCGCGCACGGCGAGCCGCCCGACGCGCTCTATGAGCGGCAATGGGCGCTGGCGTTGCTCGACCAGGTCATGGGACGGCTGCGGCAGGAGTACGTCCAATCCGGCCGCGCCCGATTGTTCGAGCGCCTCGAGGCCTGCCTGACCCGGGATGAAACCGCCCTGCCGTATGCCGGCATCGCCGCGGAGCTGAGTCTCAGCGAAGCCGCGGTAAAGATGGCCATGCAACGCCTGCGGGCCCGCTACCGCGCTATCCTGCGCGAGGAAATCGCCAAGACCGTCGCCTCGCCGGACGAGGTGGAAGCGGAACTCCGGGACCTGTTTGCCGTATTTCAGCGCTGAGGCGCGTTACTTTTCTGCAGGTTTGCGGAAGTAATGGCGGATGAGCACTACGAACCAATCCACAAAGGACCTGGCGGCCGGGAGTTGCCCGGTCTGCGGTGGGCCGTTGCCGCCACAGGTTCCACCCGGCCGATGCCCCCGCTGCCTCCTGCGGCAGGGGCTGCCGACGAAGGAGGCTGCCTCCCCAGGCGAAACCTTAATCGTGACGGATTCAGCATTGGCCCGCGCCTTGCCGGAGCCGGGCGCGACCTTCGGACATTACCGGATTGGCCGCCTGCTGGGCGAAGGCGGAATGGGCGCGGTCTTCGAGGCGGAAGACCTGGAGTCCGGCCGCCGGGTTGCTTTGAAGGTGCTCGGGCACCGGATCGACTCGCCGGAAGCGCGCAGCCGTTTCTTTCGCGAAGGACGCCTTGCGGCTTCGATTAATCACCCCAACAGCGTGTACGTGTTCGGCACCGAGGAAATCGCCGGCATCCCGGTCATCGCGATGGAACTGGTCGCCGGCGGGACGCTTCAGGAGCGCGTTTCGCGCCAAGGCCCGTTGCCGGTCGGGGAGGTGGTGGACAGCGTGCTCCAGATCATGGCGGGCCTCGAGGCGGCCCAGCGGGCGGGCATCCTGCACCGCGACATCAAACCGTCCAACTGCTTCATCGAGGCGGACGGCACCGTCAAGATCGGGGACTTCGGTCTTTCGATCTCGACGTTCGTGCGCACGGAACCGGCCCTCACGGCCACGGGCGCCTTCCTGGGCACGCCGGCGTTTTCCTCTCCGGAGCAATTGCGGGGCGATGAACTGACGGTGCGCTCGGACATCTACTCGGTGGGCGTGACGCTCTATTACCTGCTGACCGGGCATCATCCGTTCGAGGCGCCCGACCTGGTGCGGTTGCTGGCGACCGTGTTCGAGCGGCCGGCCGAGTCTCCCGCCAAACGGCGTCCCGGCTTGCCTTCCGGGCTGTGCCGGGCCGTGCTGCGTTGCCTGCAGAAAGACCCCGACAAACGATTCCGCAATTACGACGAGCTGCGCAACGCGCTCCTGCCCTATGCCTCGGCCGCGCCGACGCCGGCAACGCTGGGCCTGCGTCTCTTTGCCTATGGCCTGGACATGCTCCTGTTGGCCCTCGTGAGCACGTTGATCATCAATGGTGTCCGCGCCGCCACGAACCATCTGACGGTTTCTCAGTTTCTGCTGGACAACCTCCTCAACACCGCCCTCCTGGCGCTTTTGTACCTCGGCCTGCTTGAGGGCCTCTCGGGGGCCTCGCTCGGCAAGGCCATCTGCGGGCTGAGGGTGGCTCGGTTGGATCGCACCGCGCCCGGGGTGCCACGCGCATTGCTCCGTGCCTTCGTGCTCACGGCGCCTCCCCACGCGGTGTGGTTGCTGGGCTGGGGCCTGACCCACGCGTGGACCTCCGGCGCGTCCCTGGCTGGCTGGATGGCGGCCGTCAGCCTTCTCAGCATCGCGGCCCGCGCACTTCCCTTCTCCACGGCCCGCCGGCGCAACGGTTTCGCCGGCTGGCACGACCTCGCCAGCGGCACCCGGGTCATCGTCAAGACGGCATACGAGCCGCGCCCCGCGCTGCCGCCGGCCAAAGAGGCCCTGCCGAAAATGGAGACCCTGCCCCTGATCGGTCCGTATCACGTGCTGGCTCGCATCGGCGGCGAAGACGGAACCGAGCTGATGCTGGGCTTCGACGCGCGCCTGTTGCGCCGCGTTTGGATTCGGAGACTGTCCCCGGGCACGCCCCCGCTCCCGCCGAACCTGCGCTCTATGAGCCGCCCCGGACGCCTGCGCTGGCTCAGCGCCCGGCGCACCCAAGCCGAGGCCTGGGACGCTTACGAAGCCCCGCCAGGGCAGCCACTCTTTGCTCTCCTCTCAGAACGGCAGGAGTGGAGCCGCGTGCGTTACTGGTTGTTCGACCTCGCCGAGGAATTGCGGGCCGCAACCCAGGACGCCTCGCTCCCCGGCACCTTGAGCCTGGACTGTGTCTGGGTCACGGCAGACGGACGCGCCAAGCTGTTGGATTTCCCGGCGCCCGGAACCGCGGGTCCCCAGCCAGACCGGCCTGCGCAGGTCGAGTCGGTTGCTTCCTCGCCCCTGGCATTCCTTCGGCAGGTGGCGACATCGGCGTTGGAAGGGCGCCCGGCCAACTCAGGTGGCGCAGACTCCGGCACCGCCAAGGTGCCCCTGGCGGTCCACGCCTCCCGTTTCCTGGAGACGCTCAGGCCCGGCGCCAACCTCGAGGATGTAGCGCCCAACTCCGCTCCCTGCTGAGCATACCCGCGCGGATTTCGCGCGCTCGACGACTCGCTCTGTTGGCCGGAGTGCTGGCCTTTCCGGTGCTGATCACCGCAGTGACCGGCTTCGCAACCATGCTCACATTCGCCTGGTTCCACGCGGCGCCGGAGTTGGCGACCCTCCGGGAGTGCCTGGCCCACCACCACGAACTCCAAGACCAGGCCAAATCAGGCAAATTGGACCAGGCAGCCGACCGCGAGGCCCTCGAGATCTACATCGCCAGACGCTTCGCGCCGGTGATCACCAATGCCGTCCTGTGGAACGACTTCAACGCGCGGGTGGCCATCACCGATCCGCTCCGGCACGAAGCGGAACGGATTCTCACCCGGCTGCCGCCGCCTTCACCCGAGCAGTTCGCGGAAGCCTCGGCCAGGGTGGAACGATTCTTCAAGAAATCCCCGGACCTCGCGGCACAGGAGGCCATCAAACAAGTCAAGCTGCCGGTGGCGGCGCTGCTCGTGGGCTATGCCAACGCCGTGATCTTCGTAATCCTGCCCTGCCTGATCGGCTCTTTGCTGTTCCGAGGTGGCGCCATGGTCAAGCTGCTGGGCATCGTTTTCGTGAATCGCACCGGAGCGCTGTCATCGCGCTGGCGGGTGGCTTGGCGAAACCTGGTCGCCTGGTTGCCGGTCCTGGTCCTTCCGGCCAGCGTTATGCTGCTCGCGCCAGTGCTGGGTCTGAACGGGTCCCTGGTGGCTGTAATTGGGTTGAGCGCAGCGCTCGCCCTGACTTCAGCCCTGCTCCCGAAACGCGGTTTGGCCGACCGGCTCGCGGGCACGTGGCTGGTGCCGCGCTGATAGGCGCATAAGGCCTTATGCAAATCGAATTACCAATCGAATTACACACTATATGAAAACCAAAAAACTCTCTATAAACCTATTGAATCAATCACTCCACACCGATCATTGCCGGGCGGCTGGCCTGACGGCGGCCCTGGCGGGGCTGCTGGCCCTGGGGGCAAGTTCCGGGGAACTCGGAGACCCCAAACCTGCGAGCGCCGAGGCGGTGCGCGCGGCGGCAAAAGCCGGGACGATTGCCTTCAAGTTAACCACGCCTGAGGAGTTGCGAAGCCTGCTGGGCCCGCCTGAGCGCGAAGAGAAAAAAAGGGATGGCGACATGCAGATGATGGTACAGAGGTTCACCGATGCCAAGGCAGTGTTCTGCCGGCTGGGAGAGTTGCCCGGCCCGTACACGCTCGTTGAATTGCAGGTGGCCGGCACAGGGGTCGATATCGGCAGTGAGCGGCAGATCGTCCTCAGGACCGTGGACGATTTGAAAAAGCTCGATTCCTTTTGGGGTTTGGCCGGGGTTTCCGCAGCCCGGTTGGACTTGCGGGAGCAGCTCAGCCGGTTGAGCAGCCTGACCTTTGATAGCGGCACCGTATGGCCTGGCCAGGACAAATTGCCCCAAGGCTTCGACCCCGCGCGTCTGCTCGAGGAGGGGAAGAATCCAGGACTGGGCGTGCGCCAGTTGCACGCGGCGGCGATCAACGGAAGAGGGGTCGGAATTGCGATTATCGATCAGCCACTCTTGCGTGAACACGAGCAATACGCGGGCCGGATCGTGAGCTATGAGGCGGTGGAGGTCGAGGGTGTCGGGCCGCAGATGCACGGACCCGCGGTGACCAGCATCGCTGTGGGCAAGGACTGCGGCGTGGCTCCCGGGGCCTCGCTTTATTACTTCGCTGTCCCAACATGGAAATGGCGCCAGAATGAGCCTTGGGCCGAACTCCTGGAACGGATCGTCAAGCTGAACGACGACCCAAAGACCACCCCGAAAATACGGGTCGTGAGCATCTCTCTGGGCGCTTTTTCTGAACGGCCTAATTATGCGCGCTGGAAGCAGGCCCTTCAGAGGGCCGAAGAAGCCAACATCCTCGTGGTGACTTGCGATCCCGATTTCCTCCGCATCGGCACCCTGAGACGCATCGAAAACCGCCCGGAACTCAAACCGGCGGATTACTCACGGGGGTTGTACTCTCATCCAGGGGCGGCGCTCTGCGTTCCTGCCGCCAATCGCACGCTGGCGAGCTTCAGAGGGCCGCGCCTCTACACCTACGACCGCACGGGCGGCATGAGCTGGACGGTGCCTTATCTCGCCGGCGTGGCGGCCTTGGGCTGGCAAGTTGATCCGAACATAAAACCCCGGGAAATGGTGCAGCTTTGGCAGCAAACCGCCGCCAAGACAGCCGCCGGGCCGGTGATTGATCCCGCCGCACTCATCGAGGCAATCAACAAACGGAGATGAACGAGTGATTGAGCCACCGATTGCACAGATTGCACAGAAAGGAGTTCGCATCTGTGCAATCGGTGCAATCTGTGGCTCGAAAATCATCGTCGGAGTGCACGCCAATGGCGTGCCGGCATATATGAAGCGAACCCGGTTCAGTGGTCTTCGGACGGAAAAGCGGCAGCGGCGACTTGATCCAGGCGGCGAAGTCAGGTGATACTGTGACTCGTGCTCGGTGTAAAGGGCCGGAGCCGGCATGCGGACGAACATTCTAGAGCAGCTCAAGAGCGGAAAGTTGGCAGAGGCTGTCTCGCCTGAGAAGGCGGTGGAGTACGCCCGTGAACTTTTAGCCCCCCAGCATCCGTTCTATTCTCCTGAATCGCCGGTGGGGGCGGTGATTTATGCCCTGATCTTCGGTTTGATCGCCTGGGTCATCGGCCGCACCCTGCGCCTGGCCATCCGCCGTATCCTCGCCCACGACAAACGCGCCCTCATGGACCGGACCACCGTGGAGTTCCTTGGGCAACTGGCCCAGACCGGGGTCTATCTCTTCGCGTTCATTTCCTACGCCCACCTCGTCCCCGCCCTGGCTCACCTCGGAACGGCCTGGCTGGCCGGCGTGAGCGTCATCTCCGTCATCATCGGTTTGGCCGCCCAAAACACCCTGGGCAACCTGATCGCCGGGGTTTCGCTGGTGCTCTACCGCCCGTTCAAAGTCGGCGACCGCCTCCAGGTCACCGCCCCAAGCGGCTTGGAAGGCGGCGAGGTCCAAAGTGTCAACCTCGGCTACACGGTCTTGAAAACCGATGACAATCGGCGAATCGTCGTGCCCAACAGCTTGATCGCCTCCCAGACAATCGTCAACCTAAGCGGCGACGACCCCCGCGTACTCTGCTCGGTGCCCGTGGGCCTTCACTACCAGGCGGACCTCGACAAAGCGCGCAGCGTCCTGCTGGCCTTGGCCAGGCAAAACCCCAAAGCCCAGTCCGTCTGCGGTTGTCCCGTAACGCAGGTCGGCCCGGCCGGCGTGGTCCTCACTCTGAGCGCCTGGTGCGCCAATGCCAGCGACGCCTTCGACCTCAAATGCGCCCTGCCTCGAGGAAGCCAGAAAGCAATTCATCCAGGCAGGCATTGGTCCTCCATTCCCACAGCAGCTCGTGACCCTCTGCCCGGCCTCAGGGCAGGAGGGCCCCAAAACGGGGCCAAACGAACCGCCCATCGTTCAGCCAAAATGAGCACAAGGCTTTCAATGGCGGTTCTGACTCTTGCCCCTTGCGGTCTGGTATTAAAGCAGGTGGGAATTCGTTTCTTTGCCGCCGCCGGTTACTGACGCTTCGCGGGTGGCGCTGAAAAATCATTTCCGTTTTTCGGTCGCGGCGGCAGCCTATGGGTGAGACATGAGTGCGCCGCAGACAGATTTTGAACAGTTGCGTGATTTCGTCAGACATGGCGATCAGCAAGCTTTCGCAAGCGTGGTCTCCCGGCACCTGAATCTGGTTTATGCGACGGCGCTCCGGAAGCTCGAAGATGGGGGAGCCGCAGACGAAGTGGCTCAGAATGTGTTCGGGGCGCTGGCCCGCAAGGCCTGGCAGTTTGCCCCGGACGATTCGCTGGCGGCGTGGCTTCACCGGACAACTTTGCTCGAAACCAAAGCGTGGCTGCGTGGCGAACTTCGCCGCCGCTGCCGCGAACGAATCGCCGCCGAGCTCGGCACGACCATGAAAACCCCGGACGAACATCCCGCGTTGCAGTCGCTGGTCCCGTTGCTGGATGAGGCGCTGTTATCGTTGCGCGAGAGGGACCGCACCGCCTTGCTGCTGCGCTTCTATGAAAACCAATCTATGCGCGAAGTCGGCGTGTCGCTACGGGTGAAAGAGGACGCGGCCCGGAAGCGGGTGGCGAACGCACTGGAGAAGGTGAGTAGATTTTTTCAGCGGCGCGGCTTCAAAACCGCGGGCGCCGCCGCAATGGTGGCGTTGCTTCGGCAGACGGCAATTTCAGCCTCGGAGGCGACTGCTTCGGGTGTGCTAAACGCCGCTCTCCAATCCAGTTCCCCGGCGATGGGTGGCTTCACCGCTATCCTGGCGCGGGTCGCATCTCTGTCCAAAGTGCAATTAACAGTCGCATGTATGGCCATCGGGGCCGCGCCGGCGATCTGGCAAGGGAATGAGGCGATGGCGGCGAGGAGGGGAGTGGCAGCGCTCTACTCCGAAATTGGCGCCGCTCGCGGGCATCAGGACCAAGTGGCCTCCGAAACCTCGAAGTTGCGCGCCGAACAGACCCGATTGAGCGCCCTGCTTGCGGGCGCCGCCGTGAAGCGTGCCCGCGATGAGGAAGCCATCGGCCGGCTGGAGCAACTGAAAACGCGCATGCGGCTTGCGGCCCTGGCCGGGGATTACCGTTGGCCCGAGGATCTGCCGTTGGTGAGGGTGCCGAAGACAATCCTCGGCCAGCTTGATATTCATACCTGCTACATCCACGGGGCGGTCACGCCATCCCTGGTTGACTTGCTCGGGCTAAGCCCGCAGGAGAAGCAAACTGTGGAAAAACGCTTGGCCGGTTTCCTGAACGACATGGGCCGGTTGGCTGCGCAACGAGCCTATGAGGCCGAAACCCCCGTCGCCCCGGGAATGCCATCGGGCGTGCAAACCAAGACGTTCGTGGTGCCCTCCCTGGGTGAAGAGGGAACAGCCATTCTCGATGGTCTTGACGCCGACATTGACGCCGCCCTGGGCGGCGCGCGAGCGACGCTGCTGCTCCGGGGACTGCATGGCGGCATGCCCTTTGAGGGCAGCGTGGATGAAGGTCTTTGGAGGCGGCTCGGCCGGTTGGGCGAACCCCAGGAGATCACGGTCGGGCTGGGCCGGGAAGTCGGTCTGGTTTTCCGGTGGGGCGGTCGTTTCTACTCCTTTGGCCCACCTGCGCTGGACCTCGTTCCAGAACCGCTCCGGCAGTTGTTTCGCCCCTGGCTGGCTGAGATAGGATACACGAACCCGATACCGTCTAACCCATGAAGCGACTCCTTCTGGCACTCCTTGTTATTGGTCTCGGCACGGCAGCCCTTGAGTGCCTTCGGCACGCCGGCCAATCAGCGCGAGCGGTCATTCCGGGCCTGCAATCGGAATGCGCCGAAGCGGCCAAGCGCCTCGCCACGATGGAGATAGAGCGGGATGCCGTGCGCTCCAGCGTGGAGGAGGCGTCCGCCAGGAATGAAGCGTTGCCGTTGAAACCCTCTTTGTCGCCCGCTCTGACGGAATGGCTTTTGTCGGACCCCAGCCGCCCGCTCTCCGACGCGGTGGTGTTGGATTTGAAGGCGGCGCTAGGCTTGAACTGGAACTCGGCCGGCGATTTTGTGTGGGTCAGCAAGACCGCTCTGGGCCGGTTGGCGGTGGGCGCGTTGACGAATGGCGGCCTCACAGAGGTGGTTTGCTCTCTCCTGTCGATCTCGCCCGAAGAGCGCACGGCAGCCGAAACGGCCATTGGACGAAGCGCGGCCGCAAATGGACAGTGGTTTCGCGAACATCTGCGCCGCGAAGAACCCGCCGGGGATGTCGTTGTCCAGTACAAATTCCCGGCCAGTTTCAACAATTCAACGAACCTCACCGGCGAGCTCGCCGCAAGCCTTGCCGCCGCGCTCGGACCCGAGCGTGGGCCGCTGCTCACGCAGTATGCCGGAGGCCAGCTCCCACAGCAGATCGGACTGATGCCCAATCTTGAAACCACGCTCACGGTGCGCCGCTCCACAAACAGTCCGGGTTCGGGCTTGGCGTACGAATTCCGGCGCACTGTTGCGGAGGACTCGCTGCCAGTGCATGGCGAGCAGGAAGGCGAGGTGTTTGGGCTTGGCCGAGACCCCGAACGCGAGCGCCAGCGATTGGCCGAGATAGCGGCGTATCACCAGATCCTTAGGAGCCAGGAAAATCAGAGGTCCCGGCGAGTCTTGCCAGGGGGCCGTCACTCGCGGGTCCTTTCCGCCGCTATTGCGCACTGTCTTCCCAGGCGGCTGGGAGGAGATCGCGCATCGCGAAGGTTTCGCCCTGCCGGAAGGGCTTTAGGAGGGCGTTTGCCCGAGAGGCAAACGGCTGCAGTTGGCGGGGACGCTCCTGCTTTGTACCTCACTGATTCTCCTTGAAACCGGTCGAGTGGGGCGGAGGCGCGACCGGTTTAGACCAATGCCTTCCTGCGTTTCTGCCCTTTCGAGCATCGTGGCAAATGGCTCAGCGCGGTTTATTATCCCCGCGCCTGCAAACGCTACTAGGGCCTGATGCGCCGGTCTGACGAACTTCGTCCAGCTTGGGCCTGTTCGGCTTGCAGAGCCTTCACCGTTCTTATCCCGGTTCGGCTGTTCCAAGACGCCCTTCTCACTGGTTTCAGAGAAGGAAGCACTTTCGGGGCGGCGGTCAGTTCTTGACGTTGCGGCCTGGACGTTGGCTAGAGCGGCTGACCAGTCCCCGCCAGCGGCTTGAGGCCGCCCACAGGCCCGCGCGTTTGCGGCAGAGCTTGCCCCAGCCAGGGTCTCCCCTCGCCGGAGTCTGCTATTACTACTCGGCCCAACCACCCATTGCCGAGGCAGGACTTCCACCCGCAAGCATGTCCAAGGTTGAAGGCTGCACATAAGAAATCGCTTTTTTGCCGCCACCCCGGTTTGACGCTTCGCGGGAGAAGGCTCGTTTGGAATGTGATAGAAAGCTTGCGCCGGATGACCCGTTCTAGGGCCTACGCTTGGCGGTCTGGCATCCCCTCCACTCCCGCTTCCATTGGGGAAACGAAGTCCTGGGCCGTGGGGGGGCTGCGAAAATCGTTGCATCCGGGTTTGCGTAGGTCAATATACGAGCCGTTCGTATATTAATTGTTCGGCTTATTTGGAAAGGGTGCCGTCTTGAACATGAAGCAATTGGATCGCCGACGACTCTACGGCTGGCTGATTACGGCTGTGGCCATGCTCATTGCCCTGGCGTACGAATGGCTCGGACCTGGCTTTGTAAGGACTGAATATCCCCCAACGCCGCAAGATCTATTGGATCAAGGAGCGGTGATTGGCAAAGCGGTGCGAATTGCGGTTCTACCAGCGCTTTCCCTGGCCTTTCTGAGCATTGCGGGCCTTTTCCTTGCCCTGAGTCCCCGGCACAAAAAGATGGATTCCTTTGCCAAACGAATAGCGGTCGCATTGGTTGCGCTGTTCACGGTCCTGGGTGGCGTAACGTGCTTGTTCCGGCCCCATCCTCCGCTTCCAATTTCCATAGGCTATACCGGTCTTACCAATAGCCCGAGTGGCACCCGCCTGGCCCTCTTTACGGTGACAAATCACGGCAAAGGGCAGATGGATCGGGCCCGTGGCTACTGGATCGAGAAGCGGCCAGCCCCAGGCCGATTAAATACCGCGCCCGCCCAATCACAGCAGCCCATTGACCTGCCATCGAGCAGGCTACTGAAGGCGGGCGAATCCGAGGTTCTTGCTGTCCCTTTGCCGACGGCCTCAGGCCAATGGCGGCTGGTATTGGGCTGTGGGCCTTACGATTTGCGGCGGAAGCTAAACAGGCAGTTGGCAGCGAACGGAGGAGCAGTGTTTCCCGCCGGATCGCCGCGAGCCGCATGGCGGTTTCCGGTCGGTTACGAGCTGTTTCGCAGCGGTTGGGTGAGTGAGTGACCGCGTAAACGCGCGGGAGGTTTGGGAAAGAATTGAAAAGGTTTGAGAAACATTGACTGGTCGAGTGGGGCGGAGGCGCGACCGGTTTAGACCGATGGCTTCCTGTGTTTCTGCCCTTTCGAGCATCGTGGCAAATGGCTCAGCACGGTTTATTATCCCCGCGCTTGCAAACACTACTACGGCCTGATGCGCCGGTCTGGCGAACTCCGTCCAGCTTGGGCCTGTTCGGCTTGCAGAGCCTTCACCGTTCTTATGCCGGTTCGGCTGTTCCAAAGCGCCCTTCTCACTGGTTTCAGAGAAGGAAGCACCTTCGGGGCGGCAGTCAGTTCTTAACGTTGCGGCCTGGACGTTGGCCAGAGCGGCTGACCAGTCCCCGTCAGCGGCTTGAGGCCGCCCACTGATCTGGCATGATATTCCGTGAGAACAGATTCTCAATGATCGGCCTCCTGGCTGCGAGTTGGATGGGTGCATTGGACGGGGCGGGTCCGCGCCCAATCCTGCCTGGTTGATGAAGCGCACAGCCTGGACGAGATGAATAACGCCACGCTCGATGCCGCCAGCGGTGAGTTGCGACTGGATCTGCCCGCAAACTGCGTGATCCTGGTGAAGCTGTCACAACGCCAGTTCCCGCACTTCTTGCAGTATTGCGCGCTTTAGGTCGTTTTTTCCGAACCCCTTTCGGAACTCTTCGTACCTCGCTGCGCTGCCCCAATCGTAGAACGAGTATTTCGTGGCTCCCTTGGTGGTATCTACTGGAATCCCCTCAAACCACGCCACTCGCGCATCCCAAGGCACGATCGACACTTCCATTGCGGTGATGTCCTTGCTTCGGCAGGTACGCGTTGATCTTCTCGAGCAGGTTGGCCGGCGCATGGGGATCGCGCGACACAGCGACGCGCAGCACGTTAATCAGAAAACGCGGCTGGGGAGCGCATAAGAAAAGCATCGATGTCTTCCACTCCTCCAAAACACCAAATCCCCGTTTCCGGGCCGTCTCCGAACAGGCCGTCTTGTTGTCGGCAATGAGACTTTCCACCCGTGTACGCAACTCGTCGAGCCTCAGGAACTCTTCGGCAAGAAGATCCCGTTGTCCCGCCTCCGCGGCCGCGAACATGGCCAGGCACAGCGCGTGCGTTGGAGGGACCCACCACAGTTCGTCGATGGGGGGGCCCAGCTTCCCCAGCCCCAGCCGCCTCTCAATCTCGTCTGCGTACACTCGGAATACGCGGTCGAACAATTCCCTGCACTCCTGAACTCGCTGGTTCGTCGGTAGCGCCTGTAGCGTGTTCAAGACTTTGATGGCGCGGCGGGCACTGAGCATTTCCTCGAGTTGCGCTTCCGCGCCCTTTTCCGATGCACGAGCTGCCAGGTCAGAAAACTGGTTTCCGTTAGTAACAAGATTCTCAATAGACTGATCCCAAGTCTCCCGCTTGAGCGTTGCAATTAGCGCGTCAACCCACTGACGTTGCAAGGGAACTTCCTGCGGAGGACCCAACGACTGTTGCCCTCCAGCATTGTCAACTATCAATGCGGCTGCGCCGGCGCCCTCGCCGGCGGGCGCCGCGGTCATCATCGCCACCGGCACGATGATGGCGGCCGAGGCGATCAACGCCGAAACCATCGCCGCGCGTGTCACGGCCGCGCGGTCCCGCCGGTTGTCGAGAATCGCTCGCAGACGGCCCTCGAGGTTCGAGGCCCGGACCATCGCGACTCCGCCACAGCCGGCCAACCAGCCCGTGGAAAGTCCCGCCGAAACCTCCAGCACGTGCTCCGCGTAATCGGCCGGTCCGGCGCCGTGCCGCAAAACGAGGTCGTCGCACGCGCGCTCGCGTTCGGCAACCATCCGGCGCGCCGCCAGCCAGACCAGCGGGTTGAACCAATAAAGCGCACAGATCAGGCGGGTGATCAGATGGGTGGGGTAGTCGCACCGTTGCACGTGCGCCAACTCGTGCAGCAGCACAACGCCGCGGCGCTCTTCCGGCCACTGCTGGGATTCCTCGGGGAGCAGCACCTTGGGGCGCAGCACGCCCCAGGTCATAGGCACTCGGCGCCGGGCGGTTTTCAGCAAAACGACGCGGCGCTTGAACCCGAGGCGTCCCACCATTCGCCCAAGCAAATCGAGCCAGGGCGCCGCGGTCTCACGCCGCGAGGCCCGTTCCAGGCGGCATAAGCTCAACCAGCCGAGAACGGCCGGCGCCAGAGCAAACATGACACCAGCCAGCCAGACCGATAATCCCGCGCGCAGCCAATCCAACTTGGAGCGATCCGTGGGGTGCCTTGGCCCCGCTACAGTTGGGACCGCTTCGCTCGGAACCCGGGTTGGCAGGGCCATTTCAGAAGTCGCGGGAACCGCAGTTCCAATCCGGCTTGGCGCTGGTGGAATCGCGGCCGATGGTTCCGGCAGGGAAGGCGTTTTCGTCAAGTGTTGCACCGCAGCCGGCTTGGCTTGGCGAAAGTCCATCCACCCCGGAAGCACGCGCCAGCCAGGCAAGCTCCACGCAAGCACCGGTAACGCCGGCAGGCTGGCTACCGCCAGAAACCAGACCAAGTGCCGCGCCGCCGCCGACCGCCGTCTCATGCAAACCATGGCAACTCCTGCCACCGCCATCACGGCGACACTCTTCGCGCCCGCGTCCAGCAGAATCCTGGCAACCTCCCGCGCGGGCGGCAACCACTGATCGGGGTCAGTTACGGTAATCATGGTTTCTTTTCCTTTCGCCGCGCCTGGCTGATCAGTGCGGACAGCCGCTGCAATTCATCCGGCGAGACCGCCGCCCCAGGATCGCCCAAATAGGCGGCGACGGCCTTTTCGAGCGAGCCGTCAAAAAACGTCTGGAGGGCGCGCTGAAATGCGGTCTTGCCGGCGCTGTCCCGTGAGTGTGTCGGCTGATAAACGAATTCTCGCCCGCGCTTTATGTGTCTGAGGTGTCCCTTGCCCTCCAGGATGCGCAGGAACGTCCGCACCGCCGTGCGTGTTGGCGGGTCTGAAATCGTTCCGAGGACATCCGTAGCGGTCGCTTCGCCCTTGGCATAAAGCGCGTCCATGATCTGCCGTTCCCGGCGGCTGAGATCGGCAAGCGCGCTCACGGGCAACCCTCCTGGAGAAGATCGTCAATTTCCATAACAGCCAACTTTTTAGCCTTTTCCCGTTTGCTCGTCAAGAGAAAAAAGCCAAGGTTTTAGCTTTTTCCGCTCCTGCCTCGGCAACGCGGCGTCCTCGCCAATGACCGGCCGGTGTAGCGCGCAGGAGCTTCTCCGGCTGCGGGTTATCCCTGTACAGTCCGTGGCGCGTTGGGCTCAACTCACAACAGGTGGAGGGGAGCGTTCAAGTGCGGTGCTCTGCTGAAAGCAGTAAGTCGCATTCGGTGGATCATACTTCCCTTTTGACACGCCCCGTCTCCTCCCCTTAGACATAGCGGCATGCAAAAAACTGGTCGAGTGGAGCGGAGGCGCGACCGGTTTGGACCAAGGGCTTCCTGTGTTTCTGCCCTTTCGAGCATCGTGGCAAATCCCGATTCCGAATCGGGATAGGTCCTGCCCACGTTTCCCCCACCCCCTCTATTCATCCCGTACGGCGAGTTTTCCCCAGGTACCGGTTGGAAGCCAGCCTTGTCCCTCCGCGCCCTTCCGCAGCCGTCCCCGGCTGCGTTTGACGCAGAGCCTGCGTTCCTTTCCGCCTCTGGCTCAGAGTCCAGATGTATCCGTCCGCGGCTGTGCCCACAGGCCCTTGGCTCCGGCGCGTCCCGAATGACCGCCAGCTCCAACATCGGGCCTCCTTCATTCTTTCCAAGCACCATCGGCGATACGGTAGTGCAAAAACCCGTTCACGGCGGCGGCAGGATCGTCAGGATGACGATAATCATCCACCGTGAGGCTCCCCAATATCGCCGGGCGGCCACTGGCCGAGTCGATGGGCGTGATGCTCGCAATTGCGAATCATGCACCTGCCGCAGCGCGCTCGAGTAAACCAGACCGACGTGGCGGGTTACAAGCGCCGAGAACGCCGTCTCGGATTCCTGCGTTACATATTGCCGAACCAGTTCCCAGTCGTTCATGCGCTTCTGCCTTTAATACTATCATTGCCGCCGAAGCCCCAAAAGCGGACAAGCATTCTGCGCCGGTTTTCCCCGGGGCGGCTATTGAGTGAGGAGGCTCAGTAGTTGTTTGTCTTATTTAAGCGCCATTCGGATCAGAGCCTCCTTACGTCGGCTCCTACGGAATCTTGGATCTGCCCTGCCGCCCACCGCCAGGCTCAGGGGTCGCCACAGAGCGGACAACCGATTCTGGGCGGGACGATTTGCCGGCGGTTCATCGTGTGCAGGCGTTGGCGGCGTGGCTCGAGGCAGGCGGCGCAGGCGGAGAATTGCTCGAGGTCCCAGGTATCGGCGAAGACCCTGCCCTGGGGCCGTTCCAGGAGGGATTCCAAGGCTCTTTCGAGCGTTGAAAGACGGGGTGGGGCAAACTCGCCGGCTTCGCGCAAGCGGTCCAAGGCACCGTTGCCGGCGCGGGTGGGGATGACGGAAAGCACCTCCACGCCGGAGGCAAAGGCGAACTCAGCCGACTTGACCGCCCACTCCAAGGCCTCGGCTTCGTTCAGGAAAGGCGGTTTCAACAGGACGAATGCGCGCACGGCGATGCCGTGGTTGCGCAGGAAGGCGGCGGCTTTGGCGAAAGCGCTCAGGGTGAGATTTTTGTTCAGACGGGTCAGGACGCCCGGGTGCGCGGTTTCAAGGCCCATCGCCACTTCCAGCGACGGGCCCAACAGGTCCCTAAACTTCAAGACGTTTTCGCCGATAAGCCGCGGATGGGATTCCACTACCAGGCGGCTGGCGAAGGAGAGCCTTTGGGCGATGGCGGGGTAGTCGGCCAGGGGGATGGCGGCGGGGTCAAAGAAGCTGCCGCTGTTGTAGAGTTTGACCTGTTCCGGGCGGGCTTGCAGGCGGCCCAGGGCGTAATCAATCTGCTGTGGAATGGCGCCGGGCGGCACGGAGCGGGTCAGGGTGTGTTTCCATAAGTCGCACATCAGGCAGCGCCAGGGGCATTCTTTGTTGGTGAGGAGAATGACGACGGAACTGACGAGGCGACCGGAAGCGGAGCGTTCCTCCTCGAGCAGGAACCCGTGGGGTTTGAAGGGGTCTGCGCTCGCCCGTGGGGGGCGTTGGGCGATGATCCAGGCCGACTGATTTCGCTCCGGGTAGATGGAACTCATGGAGGCCGGGAATGGTCTGGCTTAGCGCCCGTGAAAAAACAGCTTGGGTGCTTTGGGCGCAATTGCAATAAACTGCCTTTGCCTGGCGACCGGAGCGTGGAGCGTCGGAGCGTCGGAGCGTAGAGCGTGAGGACATCGTAACACTCGCCACGCTCCACACTCTCACGCTCCACGCTCTCACGCTTCACGCTCTCACGCTTCACGCTCTGACGCTTCACGAAAGGGTCCCGCGGTAACTGGCCAGGAAGGCCTGGCGGTATTCCGGCTCCTGGCTGGAGAGGCGCTCTCCCAGACGCTCAACAGAAAGAGCGCCGTGCTGGAAACGGCGCTTGGGGAAGACGGGCATGTCAAGGCCGGTGAGGGCTTTGACACCGCGGCTGACGACTTCGCCTTTGAGGGCGTAGAGCTTGTCGACGTCATAATCGGTCAGCGCGATGAAGGGGATGCCTTCGGCCTGCTCGATGACGCCGGGGCGGGTAAAGGGGCTGAAGCCATCGAAGCCGAAATGACGGGCGGGAGCATAAGTGCGGGTGCAGGAGCGGCTCAAGCCGCCGGAATAGGTCAAGGAATGCTTGATGGTGCCCAGGCCCCAGCCCTCCTGGTAGAGGAGGCGATTATTGACGACGCTGCGAATCGTCAGCTCCGGGTTCTCCTCGATAGGGTAGTCCTTGAGGTTTTCATCGCCGCCATCGCCATCCATGAGGAACTTCCAGTCCGGATAGCGCCGGCGGATGCCGCGGCACAGGGCCAGGGCCATGGTGGCCGATTCGACATCGAGCGACTTGTAATCCTCTACGATGCCGATGGTTTCAATCGGGTCGAGCGAAGCCGGGTCGGCCTCGATGACCTCGAGGAAGAGTCCCAGCCCGAGCCGGTCCAGAAAGGTCCTGGACTGATCGAGGTCGGGGCCGTTGTCAACGGAGAGGGTGAAGGCCTTGAGCCGGGCGGGGTTCATCCCCAGCTTGAGGAGGCCATGGTAAGTGACCAGGAAGACAGCCCCGCTATCCACACCGCCGGAGAAACAAACCCCAATGGGTTCACTGGGCGGCAGGCTGCCGAGCCACTGGCGGATCTCGCGGGCCAGGGCGCCAATGTAGTTTTGGCCCAACTGTTCGAGGTCGGCGGGAAAGGCGCCGCGCTGCGGCGCAAAGAACCGCTCGTATATCGGGTCCGGATCGGGGCAGCCGACCAGGTGAATCTGCACGACGTGATGAGCGGGAACCATGCGCGTGTAGCTGGGATGGAACTGCGCCCCGAATCCCTCCTGCTTCAACCAGTCCCAGATAGCGTTGATGCGGTGGGCCACCACGAGGGCGGGGCCTTGGTGGCGCTTGGCCAGAAAGTAGCGCATCGGCCGATCCAGCGAGCGGGCCAGGCGGACGACCTTTCCTGCTTTGGCCACCAGGGCAAAGGAGCCTTCGATCTGGCGTACCGCCTCAGCCGGGCCGCGCAGGAGGCGCTCCCGCGCTTGCGCGACGCTCATATTGAGGATGCGGTTGGCAGCCGGCTCGGTCAGATCGACTACCTGTTCGATGGATTGGTTTGAGATTGATTGGTTCATGCTTGTAACTGTTTCAGGGGGTGTTGGACCAGGTTTGACGTGAACGGTCACTCCGGCTCGGCTTGAAGCATTGTCCCGGAGGGACACCGCGAGAATAGCCCGGCGCTTCAGCGCCGGGTACGACGCCCAAAGAGCCCGCGTCCCGAAGGGACGCTTGAAGCTCAGTCCCACAAATAGCGCTGGCGCCGATGTATGACATGCGACTAATCAACCGTCCCTTCGGGACGGAGGCAACACTAAACCGCCTCCCGGCGCTGAAGCGCCGGGCTATTGTCGGGTTGTCCCTCCGGGACAACAACCGGCCCCAAACTACTCGACATTTGGAGAGCCGCCTGCGATGCCGAGACAAGTGCATGGGTGCACAGAACAGTTCGGTCTTTCATTCGCGCCTCTGGCTCAACACGAGGGGCCCAACCCAACGAGTGTTGTACTTCGCCCGCCAGGCGTCGTCCAGATTGGAGGGCCTGGGCTGCCGGCCGTATGCCTGGTCATCCATGCCGTGAAAAGGCAACGGCTCGACCTGCCAGCCCTGCCCGACATGGAAGTCGGCGTCTTTGTCCCAGCCTACGACGTAGAGGAAGAAATCGCGTTCAAAACCCTCGGGTTTGGGCGGCAACTGGTCCGCAGCGAAACCCAGCGCCAACTCGTCCCCGCCATTGAGAAGGACCAAGGCATTGTCTTTTTCTGCGACGAGCTCATCGACGGCGCCATAACGGGTGCACCACCCATAAGGGGTGCGCCGCCAGGGTGGCCCCTCCCTGAGCCTGTCGTATTGCGGTGTCAGGGGCAGCCAGTCGGGGAGCGGCGCAAATTCGCTGAACCCGCGCCAATGGAGGTCGGCTCGGTTCGGGCGCAGGCTGGTTAGGCGGTTGTCGCGGGCCGGGGCCTTGACGCAGAGCAAGACAGAATCCCAATAGAGTTCAAAGGCGGTGGTCAAGCGCAGACGCCGGGCGCCGGACGGCAACTTGCGTTCCAGGTCCACCAGGATGGTCTTGGTCTTGCCCGCCGGGACCCCAACGTCCGCCGGCACCGGCTGCCATGAACCGTCGGGCAACTCCGCCTCGAGCGCCGGGAAAGGAAAAGGAAGGCCCGGGTCCAGCGAGCCGGCGATGTTGGCCATGCCTCCGCCAAAACGCAGCCAGCCGTTGAGGACCAGGACGAGGGGTTCGGAAACCGGGAGTTGGCCAAAGTCGAGGGTAATACCAAAGGGTTGCGCCAAACCGCGCAATTGCGGCTCGCGGAGGCGCTCCGGCCCGACCAGGCGCCCATCATTGGCCGCCAACAGTTCAGTGGCATCCAGGCCATCGCTGCGCAGGGCCCGCTTGAGGGCGGACCGCGGGCGCAGCGTCCACAGTTCATGCGGTGGAAAGGGACGGCCGGCGCGCATTTTGCTCGTGGGCGCCACGAGCGTGCCGGCAGGATGGTCCACGACCACCAGCCTGGCCTGGTCCAGGTAGAGCACCTCCCGCAGCTCTTCTGTGATGCGAAGCTCGTATTGGTGGTTGCGGGGCGGGAATTGGCGCTCGTTTCCGAGGGAAAGATACTCTTCCGGATCCTCCTCGACCCAGCGCGATTGGCTGGCGGGCAAGCCGAGGGGCGAGGCGCCTAGAATATCGGTGACAAACTTGAACCTCTCGCCATTCCAGGCGTAAAGGTATGGGCACGAACCGGCCGGCAGCACCGGCTCGACCAACTCGAAAGGCTGGGGCAGCACGGGAACGTCCAGGGTTGTGGTCGTCAGGTCCGTCCACCGCATCTGGAGCAGCTCGAGTTTGTCGCGCTTGCCGACGCCAATCTCGAAGGGGAGCTGCTTGAGGGTCCGGAGCGTTCGCCAATGCCCCGAGACGAGTTCGACGCGCGAGCCCAGGCCCGAGGCGTTCGAGCGGTTGCCCGCCAGGCGCAGCTTCAATTGTTTATTGGCGTTGCCGCCGTCGTTGCGCCAGTAGCGCAGCGCCGTCCCGGAGGCCATCACCAGGTCGGTGTCGCCGTCCTGGTCAAAATCCGCCGCCACGACGTCCTCGACCGGGCCGGTTTTGTCCAAACCCAGCGTAGCCGTGACCTCTTCAAAACCGCGCTTGCCCACGTTACGCCAGACCCGGACCCCGCTGCCAAAAGCCAACAGGTCCAGCCAGCCGTCATTGTCATAATCCAGCAACAGAAGCCCGGTGGGCTGCAGGCCGTTGAGCGGGATTGTGACCTGCTCGCCGCTGCCGCCGTATAGAATCGTGAGTTCCTTTTCACCGGCCAGGACGAGGTCCGGCAGCAGGTCGTTATTGAGGTCCCCCAGCGCAACCAGCCTGGCCGCCGGCAGCTTGGCCTCGAGGTTCGTCCGCACAAACGAGCCGGCCCGCTGTTTGCAGTAAATCACGGGCGCCTGGCCCGAACGGGCAAGATAAACCGCCGGCACGTCCTCGTTCCTCCAGTCGTCCACGGCCAGATGCTCCACCCCGCCCAACACGGCCGGCAGCCCCGTATTGGTCGTGTTCTCCTGGAAATAGAAACTCCCCAGGTTTCGATAGACCTGCAAACCTTGCCCGCCTGGCTGGATGGTGAGCAAATCCAGTTTGCCGGTGAAATCGAGGTCGGCCAACACTCCGTCCCTGGCCTTTAGACCCTTGAGCCCAGCCGCGGCGGTCACTTCTCGGAATTGGCCGTTGGTGGCAAAACGGAATACGTGCGAGGCCTGCTCCCCGAGTATCACCACGTCCTCGAACTTATCGTTGTTCAGGTCGCCCACCAGGCAGCGGCGATACGTCGCGTTGGTGGTTGGCGCAACCCACGCGCCGAGGGCGGTGAATTTGCCTCTCGCGTTGTCCAGCAGGCGAAAGCCGTTTTCCTGCCGCACCCAGAGGCTGTTCCGGCCGTCATGGTTGTAATCGAGCACTCCCAGTGGCCCGCGATAGCTCAAGGCCTGGGCGCCAAAGGCCTGCGCGGTCGCCTCGACGAACCGCACCGTCACGCCGCGCCGCTCGGGTTGGGCAAGCGTAAAAGCCACACGCGGCTGTGTGTATTTGCAGCGTTCCAGGGCGGCGGGACCCAGGGACCCGCCGGGGTTTTTGGCCTGAAGCTCCTGGTGCTTGGCCAACTGCGCCGCCGCGTCGGCCGCCCGCCCGGCTCGCTGGTAAAGCCGGCTCAGTTGATAATGGGCCGACGGATGATCCGGCTGGAACTGGAGCAGCGTTTCAAATTGCTGAATCGCCTCCTCCGTATGCCCCGCGCGTTCGTGCGCCAGCCCAAGCTCAAAGGCGAGGGCGTCAACGGCAGGATCGATTCGCTGCGATTGCTGGAAGGCCTGGACCGCCTTCTCCACCTGGTTCTGGCGCAGGTAAGCACAGCCCGCCAGGTAGTAGGCCGCCGGCTCGTTTGGGTCCAGCTCGATCGCCCGCTGGCATTCCCCGGCGGCGCCCTCGTTGTCGTCCGCCAGCAGAAACGCGTTCGCCAGGTTTAAATGCGCGTCAATGCTCTCCGGCGCGGCCTTGACTGCTTGCCTGTAGAACCTGACGGCGTTGGTGGCATCTCCTTTTTCCAAGTAGCCCCGGCCTGAGGCCATGAGGCGCTCAAACCCTTCGGTATGGCTTCGAGGTCGAACCAGCAGGAGCAGAACCAGAGCTGTCAGTGCGACAAGAAAAATCCAGAGCAGGCATTTTTTCATTTCCGGGCTGTGAGTAGCCCATTGATAAGCCCGGTTGAAACCGGAATCAATCCTTTTGAGGGGGCCAACCCGGCCTTTCACCCCGATTTTCGCGCCATTCATCCCTATTTTATGGTTTTTGGTCCCCAAGTTTCTCATTCTGCCGCCATGACCCAACAGAGCCCATCAGAAAGGAAACCGCGCGGGCGGCTCCTCCGCATTGTCCTGCTGGTGGCCGTGGGCCTGGCCGGCTGCCTGGCGGTGATGGTCACTTTCAAGAGGTCGGTCAGCCGTTCGGCGCCGCGCGGGGGCGCCTCGCAACAACCGGTGGCCGCGCTGTCGGTGACGCCCACGCTCAAGGCGGAAGCGAACGATCTTTTCGAGGATGTCACGGAGAAGGCGGGCATCGTATTTGTGAACCAGTTTTGCGATTCCAGAATCGCCAATATCATCGAGTCAAACGGGGCGGGGGGGTGTTGGCTGGATTATGACGGGGACGGGCTGATGGATCTTTATCTCGTCAACTCCGGTCCGCTCGAGGGAGTGACTCATCACGCGCCGGGCACCGTGCGCCGGCCTAACGCCCTGTATCGCAACCGGGGTGATGGAACATTCGAAGACGTGACGAAAAAGGCGGGAGTGGAAGGGGCGGGCTACGGCACCGCCGCCATCGCGGCGGATTATGATAACGACGGCCATGTGGATCTGTTCGTCCTGGGAGTGGGGCGCTGCATCCTCTACCACAACCGGGGCGATGGCACGTTCGAGGATGTGACCGACAAAGCGGGAGTGGCCAACCCGGGGGGCACGGCGATTGGGGCGGTGTTTCTTGACGCGGACAACGATGGGTATCTGGACCTCTTTGTGGCGAACTATCTGACCTTCGATCCGAATTACCAGTTGTATTTCAGCGCCGACGCCTATCCGGGACCGCTCTCCTATAAGCCCCAGCTCAACAAGCTTTTCCGCAATCGCGGCAACGGCACTTTTGAAGACGTCAGCCAATCCTCGGGCATCCAGATTCCCGGGCATCGGGCGATGTCGGTGGCGGTGCTGGACTATAACCGGGATGGCGCGCCTGACCTTTACCTTTCCAACGATGGCACGCCAAATGTGCTGCTGGTCAACGACGGCAAGGGTCATTTCAAAGACATGGCTGGCGAGGCGGGTGTGGCGTTCAACGCCATGGGCGAGGCTGCAGGCTCGATGGCGGCCACCATCGGCGACTGCAACGGCGATGGCTACGACGACATGCTGGTGACGCGGTTAGGCTACGGCTCATTATATATGGGGACTCCCAAAGGCGTCTATGATGACCGGATGATGGCCTCTGGACTCGGCTCGCTGACCGCGCAGTTTGTCGGTTGGGGCGGTTGTTTCCTGGATTTTGACAACGCGGGCAAATTGGACATTTTCATCGCCAACGGCGACGCCCATTACCTTGTCGGTTGGGAGAGCCTGCTGCTGGAAAACCGCGGTGACGGCACCTTCACCGATGCGGCGGCCAAGGGTGGCGCTTATTTCAGGACCAAAGTTCGAGCGCGCGGGTGCTCCGTGGCCGATTACGACAACGACGGCCGGATGGACATCCTGGTGACCGCCATGGGCGACCGCTGTTTCCTGCTCCACAACCGGGATCAATCCGGCAACCACTGGCTGACTCTGGATTTGGAGGGAACCAAGAGCAATCGCGACGGCTTCGGCGCCTTGGTGACGGTCAGCGCGGGGGGCCGGCAGTATTTTGCCGAGGCGCGTTGCGCGTTTGGTTTCCTCATGCAAAGCGATCGGCGCCTGCATTTTGGGCTGGGCAAGGCCTCAACGGTGGACCGCATCGAGATCCGCTGGCCCAGCAAACAGGTGCAGGAACTGACGAATGTGAAGGTGGACCAGATTCTCAAGGTTCGCGAATCAGGAGAGCGGAAATGAGCGCTAGAGCCGGTTGCAGAATTAACCGCAAAGAACGCAAGGAACGCAAAGACCTGAGAAAAATGAAGCATTTCTTTGTGATCTCTGCGTTCTTTGCGGTTACTTCCGCAGCAGCCATTAGGTTCTGTGCTTTCCTGTGGTGCGCGTATGCGGCATCCGGCCTTTGCGGGCCGGCGGAGGGGACAGGGCCGCTGGTGCTGGCGCAAAGCCCGCGCGGGGGCGGCGCCGGGGCGGCCAGGGACCGATTGGACCGGTGCTATTGGCCGGGCAGCCGGGTGGTGGTTGCGGCCGCGCCTTTGGGCGCGCCGAAGGTGCGGCTCCTTTCGGAGGGCCTCTATGCCGCGGGCGGGCCGGTGGTTTCTTTCGACGGAGAGCGCGTTTATTTCACGGGAAAAAGCGGGGCCGAAAGCGAATGGCAGATCTACGAAGCGCGTGTTGGCGGAGGCCATCGGCGGCTGGTCACTTCGATGCCGGGCGGCGCCGCCGCTCCGGCGTTGCTGCCGGATGGGAGCCTTGTGTTTGCCTCCCCGGTCCCGAGGCTGGGCAATCCAGGCGCCACTGGCCCGACGCCTCAGCTTTACGCGCAATTGCCCGGCGCCAAGGCGCGCCAACTCACCTTCGGGGCTGCCGGGGCCGCTGATCCGACAGTGCTTCTGGATGGCAGAATCCTCTTTGTTTCGGCCACATCCCCCGGCCCCGCCGATTCATCGCGAGGCCAATCGCTGTTTACCATCAACAACGACGGCACCGAGGTTACGGCCTTTGCCTGCCAGCATGATCCTCCGGCCCTGATTGGCCGGCCCAGGCAACTGCTTGATGGGCGCGTCGCCTTTTTGGCCTCGGGTCTCCAAAGCGCGGTGGCTGAGGGTTCGGCGGAGTGTGTTCGGATGGCGCGCCCGTTTCTGAGCCGGGCGAAGTTGCTTCCGGGCCTGGGCGCGCGCGTTCGCTCGGTGTGCCCCGAGGGAGAGACCGGTTTGCTGGTCTGTGCCGGGGATGGGCGCTCTTCCTGGGCTGTGTACCGGGTGGAGGGGAGCGAAGAGAAGTTAGGCACGCCGCTGTTCGAGGACCCGAGGTGGGACTGCGTGGAGGCGGTGGTGGCGCTGGCGCGCCAACGCCCCATGGGCCGGCTCAGCAGTATCGATGCGGCCAAGAAGACCGGCCAAATCCTCTGCATGAATGCGAACGACACAACCTATAATACCGGGAAGCAGGCGGGCGCAGTCGTCACCCGGATTCGGGTCCTGGCGGAGGTTTCTGCGGGACGCTGCCGCTCGCTGGGGGAAGTGCCGGTCCAGGAGGACGGCTCGTTCATGGCGGAGGTGCCCGCCGATATGCCGCTGGGTCTCGAGGCCCTGGACCAACAAGGGCAGGTCTTGCGTCGGGTCGAACCGATACTTTGGGTCCGGCCCGGGGAGAATCGTTCCTGCACCGGCTGTCATGCAGCGCACAACCGGGCGCCCCACAACCATCGCCCGCTGGCAGTGTACGCCCCCGTGCCGTGCCTGCGGGCCGAACCGGAGCCGAGCTCGGACCGGCCAATGGACAATTTATCCACCTTTACGCGTGCCGTGCCTGCCTGCGGAACCGGAGCCGGGCCAGACCCAAAGAGCGCGGTGAAATGAAACCAAGAGCCATTCTTATGCGCGTCTGGTTTATTTTTGCGGCGCTCTGCCGAGACGCCGCTACGGAGAAATGAAACCCAGAGGCATTCTCATCCGCGCTGGCGCGCTGGTTTTGATGACCACGGTTGCCGTCCTGGGCCATCACTTCGGCAGCAATGCCCACATCCGCAAAAGGATCGGCCAGCCGCCGCTGGCCAAGGCAACGTGTTTCTACTGTCATTTCGTGTCCACTGACCGCCTGCCTTGGGCCAAGGCGCGGCCCCATCACGATTCGCCCGCCGGCCTGGCGGTCAGCCCCGACGGCCGGAAACTCTTTATTGCGCTGGACGACCGTGACGAAGTGGCGGAGGCCGATATTGCCACTCGCAAGGTGCTGCGCCGGGCCAAGGTCCCGGGCGGGCCCTACGGGCTGGCCATCGATGCACGCGGAAAAGGCTTGTTCGTCACCTGCCGGCGCGGCGATCGGTTGGCCGTGCTGGATGCGGAATCGCTCAACGAAACCGGGTCGCTGCCGGTGGGCACGGGGCCCACGGGAATTGCGTTCTGCCGGACCGCCGTTGGGGACCGCCTCATTGTGGCCAATTCGATGTCGGACGATATTTCCGTGATTTCCGCGGCGCCGCTCAAGGAATTGGGCCGTCCGGCGGCGGGCCGGGAGCCTTTTGCGGTGGCAGCCACGTCCGACGGGGCGCGCGCATTCGTGGCCAATCGTCTGGTTGGCTTGAGCAGTATAAAGACGATGCCGACTTCCGAAGTGACCGTGGTTGACCCGGTTACGGCCCGTGTGGTTCGGCGCGATTTCCTGGAATCGGCCCATCTTTCCGAAGGTGTCGGCCTGGATGAGAAGCGAAGCTGGGCCCTCACACCCCTGGTTAAGGTGAGGAACATGGTTCCGATAACCCAGGTGGCCGGCGGATGGGTCATGTCCAGCGGCCTGGCAATTTCGGACATCAAAAGGGGCGAGGTTATCCAAATGCCCCTGGACGAGGCCAACGACTACTTCGCCGACCCTTCTGCGGTGGCGGTTGACTCGGCGGGGCACAGGGCCTTTGTGGCCTCGGGCGGGGCAGATGTGGTGAGCGTGGTGGACTTGGACCGCCTGGCTGCATGGTTGCGCAAGGCCGACGCGACCGAGAGACAGGAGGCGATTTATGACCTCTCCCTTTCGGCTGAATACGTCGTGGGTCGGATTCCCACCCGGCGCAATCCGCGCCAGCTCGTCTTAAGCCCGGATGGCGCCACGCTGCTGGTGGCCGAACGCCTCGAGGACTCGATACTGGTTGTGGACGCAAACAAGCTCGTTCCGCTGGGCCGAATCGTTCTGGGTGATGGAGGAACAGAGGATCCGATTCGACGCGGCGAGCGGGTGTTCACGACCGCCGCCTATACTTTCCAGCATCAATTCTCCTGCCGGTCATGCCACCCCGACGGCCATGTGGATGGCCTGAGCTACGACTTCGATGGCGATGGCATCGGCGACAACCTCTTGGACAACCGCAGTCTTCAAGGCGTGGCCGGGACGGGGCCGTTCAAGTGGAATGGGAAGAACCCGACGCTGGAAGTCCAGTGCGGCCCCCGCTTTGCCAAAGTGCTCATGCGCACCGACCCGTTCCCCCCGAGGCAATTGCGCGACCTGACGACCTTTATCCGATCGCTGCCCCCGCCGCGAACGGCACGCAACAAAGACGCCAAACTGACTCCTTCCCAGGAACGCGGCCGCGCGATCTTTTTTGCGACCAAAATGCCCGACGGCAAGGAGATTCCCTTGTCCCGCCGGTGTGTGACCTGTCACCCGCCGCCGCTCTATACGGTGCGGCTGCCCTTTAACATAGGCTCCAAAGGGCAGTACGATACCACCGACGCCTTCGATACCCCGCATTTGCTGGGCGTGGCCGATACCGCACCCTATCTTCATGACGGCCGGGCGCAAAGCCTGGAAGAACTCTGGACCGTCTATAACACCAACGATCTGCACGGCGTGAGCAGCTACATGAACAAAATCCAGCTCAATGACCTGGTCGAATTCCTGAAAACACTCTGACATCCATTGAAACCAATTATGAAAGCGAAATGGTCCGTCACTGGCCGCTGCCGCCTGAAGGCGGCGTTCCCAACGACATTGAAGCCAACTATGAAAGAGAAATGTCTGTCAGGCTCTGTCCCGGAGGGACATCCTGAGAATAGCCCAACGTTTCAACGTCGGGTTTGGTCGGAAAGAAGCATAAGTCCCGAAGGGACGGCTGAAACGGCCGGTCATATCAGCCGTCCCTTCGGGACTCGGCTCCCCCGTGCTCTCATCCCAACGTTAAAACGTTGGGCTATTCTCGAGGGTCCCTACGGGACCAAAAGCAGGGTCTCGCTGTCGGCGCACTCCAAAACGCCACCTTGTCCACGGTCCTGGCCGGGGCTGTCCCTGCTTGTCCTGGGGGCCCTGGCCGTTCGGCTCGTTGCCGCCACGACGGCGTTGGACCTGCCTTTCCCGCTCATCGAGAGATTCGACAACTTTACGATGAAAGACGGCATCCCCTCCCATAAAGTCCACTGTGTCCTGCCTGCCGGCGACGGCAAGCTCTGGGTCGGCACCTACAAAGGTTTGCTGGTTCGGGAGGAGGGGAAGTTCCGCAAAATCGGCACCGAGGAGGGCTTGAGCCATCCGATGGTCATGTGCCTGGCGGAGGATGCGCGCACGGGCGACCTTTGGATCGGCACCATGCGCGGCCTCAACCGCTACAGCGCCGGGCGCATTACGACCTATACGCAAACGAGCAGCGGCCTGCCCAACAACGTCGTCTATGGCCTGGACGTGGTTGGCCAGAGTCTTTGGGTAGCGACGGCTGCGGGGTTGGGGGTGCTGGACCTCAAGAGCGGCTCCTGGACCATTTACGACCACAGCAACACCGTCATGCACGAGCCGTGGGTTTACGCCGTCAAAGGGGCAATCGACCGCGTCTTTGTCGGGGTTTGGGGCGGCGGCATTTTGGAATACGAGTTTTCAACGGCGGTTTTCAAGGAGCACCGCGACCCCGACCGGGATTTCCATTTTGACCTCGTGCCCGACGATGGGCCCATCAATGACATCACCGCCTGGATAGCCTGGGACAACGGCATATTGTGGCAGGCGACTTATTTCGGGATGTCGCGTTACGACGGGTTGCGCTGGCGCACCTGGCAGGAAAAGAAATCGCCGCTGCTCTCCAATTTTCTGAACTTCATCTGGGCGCGCGGCCGGGTGGCGTGGGTCGGGACTGACCGCGGGGTGTCGGTGACTGACGGGGACACCTGGGTGAATTATCGCACCAGCGAGAAGGGCGAAGGACTGGTGGAAATCGCGCGGCCGGGGCAGCCGGCGGAGACGCGGACGATGCCGACCCATCTGGCCAATGATTTTGTCCTGGGCATCTGGGCGGACGAGCGTGAGGCCTGGTTCGCCACCTCGGATGGATTGAGCCATGCCACTTTGAGCCCGACCCAAAAACCCATTACCACCGTGTCGGGCAAATAGCCGGAAACTTCAGGAGCACCCATATATGCAAATCGCATCCACCCACTTGTCCATGCAGAACCAGGTCTCACTCATCTACACCGACGGCGAGAAAATCGAGCGGGGCGCCCTCGGTTTGCCCGCTTGCGAACCGGCCCCGACCGGTTTGATCGAGCGATTGCCCAGAGGCCGCAGGCCCGTCAAAAAATCGGCGATCCAGGCGCCGGACGTTTTGAACGAAGCGCCGGAATATGGCAGCGCCTTCCCGCGCGGCCTGCGCGTCGAATTGCCGGGCGGCATCACGCAATTGCTCATCAGCGGGACGGCCAGCGTGGGGGCCGGCGGTGAAACGCTTTACGCCGGCGACTTTCGAGCCCAGCTTTGGCGCACGTATCATAATCTGACCCGGTTGCTGGAGAGCGAAGGCGCCACCTGGCACGACATGGTCCGCACCACTTGCTACCTGCGCGACATCGAGCGCGATTACGCGGATTTCAACGCGGTGCGAAACGAATTCTACCGCGCCCTGGGGCTCAACCCGTTCCCGGCCAGCACCGCCGTCCAGGCCCGGATTTGCCGGAGCGACCTGTTGGTTGAAATCGAGGCCATAGCCATCCTCGTGCGCCAGGAGACCCTATGAAAAGCACACAAAGCACAGTTTTCGCCCTGCTGGCAGGGCCGGCCACAAAGTCCGTCGAGCCGTCTCGAGCAGGCCGCTTTGGAGTGCGGTGGCAAGCGGAGCGCGACACCGCTTTAGCTTGGGCAGCGTCTGGCATTCTTGGAAGTCCCGGGCGGCGGAAGGCGCCGTCGCCGCTTCGCTCTGCCGGCGGACTCCAAAATATCACCTTGTCCACGGCCCTGGCCCTGCAGGCCTTTGTGTTCACAGGCGCCGCTCAATACAAGTACACGGACAAGCCGGATACGAACGCGAATTATTCGGTCGAACCGATTCTGCCACCTGGCGCCGCTTCGGTTCAGAAGCTTGAGGAGGGGGACTACCCTTACTACGGCAACGCCCCCGACGAGTTGCTGCCCTATCGCAATATCCAGCCTTACTACCGCTATTGGCTCACCCGGTTGCCGTTTCGCGGGCCGGGCAGGGATTACGCCGACCCTCCCAACCTCAAATCGTTGAGAATCGGCTTGTTAAGCCCGGCGCCCAACGGGCTCGGAGGCGGTTCGAGGCCAGATGAGCAAGCAGGGGGTGCTGCTGGCCATCGAGGAGGCCAACGCCGCCCGCAAGCCGGGCGATTTGCCGTTCGAGCTTTTCGAGAAGGCCGATTCGCCCCAGTGGGGCAGCGCGGCGAATATCGCCGTCGAATTTGCGGACAACGAGGTGCTGGCCTTTATCGGCACGATTGATGGCGATGCGACCCACGTCGCCCTGCGCGTCGCCCTGAAGATCGAGACGTTCATGGTCAATTGCGCCGACCCCGATCCAACACTCACCGAAACCCAAGTCCCCTGGCTCCTTCGCGTTTTCCCCGACAACCGGCAGCAGGGATACCGGTTGGCCATGTTCATGGTAAAAGAGAAGGGTTTGAAGAAGATCGTGGTCATGCGCACCAACAGCCGTCCGGGCCGGATGGGCGTTCGCCCCTTTGTGGACGCCGTCCGTCGCCTGGGACATCCGGTGTTGCAGGAGATCAACTTCCTGGACGGCGACCAAGCGATGAGCACCCAGGTCGCCGTGGTCAAGCAAGCCGACCCTGAGGCCGTGGTGTTCTGGGGCAACCCCGCGGACGCTGGCCGGGCGGCGGCCCAGTTGCGGGCAGCCGGGGTGACGGCGGCGTTTTTCGGCTTTGACCGGGTGGTCGAGCCCGAATATGCCAAAGCCGCCGGGCCGGCGGCCGAAGGCACGACGGCGGCTTACTTCTTCGACCCTGACAAAACCGATGCGGCCTGGACGGGATTCTGCGACCGCTTCCGCAAGCGGTTCGGCATCAAACCCGACGTATATGCCGGCTACAGCTATGACGGCGCGCAAATGCTTATCGAAGCCATCCGGAAGGCCGGTCCGAACCGATACCGGATTCATGACCTCATGACCCGCATCGATGAATACACCGGGGTCACGGGCTATATGCGTTTCGATGGACGCTGGGACAACATCGCCCCGGTCGTTCTCACCCAATACCGAGGCGGCAAGTGGCATTTCGAGCCCGCCACCCCTGTGAAACAGGCCAGGCTCACCGCCAGGCCGTACCAGCCGTAAGCAAAAAGGCCGACCCAGGGGTCGGCCTCGAGGCATTGGGAAGGGACGGATGACAAAGCGGGTTTTCTACCTCATTTGTGGTAGTGGGGCCGCCACCCCCGGGCACTCCGGCGCGCAGCCGAGAACTTTCCGCGCTCCAGTTTATTGCGCAACGCAGGCGGTTGAAACCGGGCGTTGAGAGCCGTTTTTCCGAGCAAGAGCAATCCCGTGGTTGCGAAGATCTCTCGGATTGAAGTAGGCGGAGAGGACCTCGGCTGTGGAGTGAGCATCCAGCCTTGCGCGCAGGCTGCGAACATGGGTTTGGACAGTCGCCTGGGCAACACCTAATTCGAGCGCGGCCTCCTGTTGGGAGAGGCCGCAGGACAGGCAGGCGAGTATCTGCCGTTCCCGGCAGGTCAATCGCCTGGTAACCGCCCCTCGCGCGCGGAAATAGTCTGTAACTGCCCTAGCCAGAAAGGCCGGCAGCACTGCGCCTCCGTGGCGCACGGTCCAAATGGCGCGGACGAGTTCCTCCGGAGGACACGGCTTTGACAAATAACCGGAGGCGGCGGACTCCAGGGCCTCGAAATACTGGCCATGACACTGCTCCGCTATCATGAGGAGAGACGCCGCCTCCGGCCAGAGCCGCCTGGCCCGCCAGATCAGTTCGGTCCCGCTCATGTCTGCGAGGAACAAGTTGACCACCAACAACTCGGGCGGATGATGGTCAAAGCAACTCAGGGCTGCTTCGCCCGTCGGGCAAGCATCTGTAATGGTCAGCCCCGGAGTGCCTTCAATGACCGCGACGAGGTAGCGGCGGAACTTCTCATCCGTTTCAACAATTCCGACGCCTACTCTCTCTGCTGTAACGTGCTTTGACATTGGCCACCCTCAACCGCGCTTTGCCTTCAAGCGTGGCACAAATCCGAGCCGTCTGTCTGTCGTGCCTCGTGATGATTCTCTTGTCGAGCGTATCCGGGATGGCCCGGTCATGGCGGGCCACTACATGGCGTAAGGGAGAAAGCCGCCAGTCAATACTCGGTTTCCATGAACGCACTCCAGTTCATCCTTGCCAGGACCGGCCGGTTCAATGCATGTTGACGGCGAACGCGAAAGAAAAGCGGATGACCACGACCCCGAACGCGGACACGCCGAGCCGAGTGTTTATTGTGGAAGATCACCCGGTCTTCCGGGAAGGCCTCGTGCAGATTCTCAACGCCCAGCCCGGCCTCGCGATATGCGGGCAAGCCGGAGATGCCGAGGAGGCCCTGCGTGACATCCCCGCCTCAAGGCCGGCATTGGTCCTCGTGGACCTGAGTTTGCCGGGAAAGAGCGGGCTGGAATTGCTGCGGGAACTTCGGGCGCTGGATCCCAAGCTCAAGCTGCTGGTGGTGTCCATGCACGATGAAGCGCTTTACGCCGACCGCGTCTTACGGGCGGGCGGAGATGGCTACATCATGAAGCAGGAAGATCCGGAGGAACTCGTTCGCGCAATTCAGGATGTCCTGGCAGGACACATTTACGTGAGCGAGGCGGTCCTGGCCGGCGGCGGGAAGCCCGCGGCACCCAAGGCGGCGCGAGGGGAAACCCACGGGGTTGCGAACCTCACCGACGCCCAACTCAACCTCTTGCAGTTGCTGGGACTCGGCAAGACGCACGCCGAAATCGGGCGCGAGCTAAACTTGAGCGTCCGGACGGTGGCCAACCGCTGCGTCCAGCTACGGAAGCGATTGCAGCTCAAGACCAGCAACGAGTTGATCCGCTATGCCGTGTGCTGGGTCGAAAGCGGGCTTTGAAGGTTGCACGGGTCTCCCAGGCGATGTCCGAACTCAATCCTGCCGGAAGAGCAGCGGAGCGAATTCGGCAAGGTAGCGGCGCCAAACTAAAAAGGTGTGGTTTCCCGGGGTTTCCTTGTAAATGTGCGGGACGCCATGGACTGGAGCAGTTCATCCAACTGTCGACTCTGACGCAGTACAAAGTCGTCTTTGCCGCATCCCAGCCAGACCAATCGCCATGGGGGATTGCCTTTTGCATCCAAGCCGGGGAAATCCACGCCGAAGCTGCCATCTGCTTTTGGCACAGTGCCGCTGCTAAAGGCGCCGACCCAGGCGAAGCGGTCCGGTCGGTTCAACCCGGTGTAAAGCGACTGGGTTCCTCCCATGGAAAGGCCCGCGATGGCCTGGGATTCGCGGGAAGCATCGACTTTATAGCACCGCTCGACCTGCGGCATAACTTCGGCCAGGAGTGCATCTCGAAAGCCGGTGATGAACCGCAGCCACAGTTCGATGTCTTCCTTGCTGCCTTTGCCGCGACGCCAAATCTCCGCGTCCGTCCGGTGCCGCTTCATCCATCCCGCCGCCTCTTTGGGCGGACGGCCGTAACCCAGAGGCATCACCAGGATCATCGGTCTGGCCTT
The DNA here is from genome assembly GCA_963713735.1 of uncultured bacterium. Taxonomy (GTDB): domain Bacteria; phylum Verrucomicrobiota; class Verrucomicrobiia; order Limisphaerales; family UBA8199; genus CAVQND01. The sequence goes on along the minus strand of CAVQND010000016.1, from coordinate 166,304 downwards.
GCCCTGGGCGATCAAGTTGTCGAGGATCGTATCGGCGCGTCCCACCGAGGACCAGGAAACCGCTTCGTCTCCGAATCCATGCAACAGATAAAGCACCGGGTAACGAATCTGCGCCGCCGGCTCATAGCCGGGAGGCGTATAGACGTAAAACTCGCGATCGTCTCCGATTATTTCCGAGCGGTAATGGTGCCGATGCACGATCCCGTGCGGCACATCCTGGACATCCCAGGGCAGCGGCACGGACCCGGCACCCGCACCAGGCTCCAGAGAGATTGCAGATTCGGCCTCACCCAGCAGTTGGCCGGATCCAGCACCGGGACGCCGTCATCCACGGTGAACCAGTAGGCATAAAGGTCCGGCTCCAATGGGCCGGCTGTGACGCTCCAGATCCCGTCACTGTCCTTTTTCATCGGGGTAAACCAAGCAAATTCGGAGCCCAGCGCCACCTGCTTTGCGTTAGGGGCACGAAACGGGAACGTGACCCGCCGATCCGGCTGGACCTCTGGCGAATCCGCCATCATGTTGCCGGGGCGCGTTCGAGTGTTGATGGCATTCCGGTCCGCCGGTGCAGCGTCTTGGGCGCCCGCAGACCATCCTAGCATCAGCCAGGGGCTGATCAGAGAAGCTTGAATCAGAACCGCTGCGACAATTGGCCAACGCCGAATCATATTCGGCATCTTAGCGATCCACCTGAGCAAGTCCACCTGGAACTGTTTTCAAAGGCCATCCGTTCATTTGATAACCACCGGTTCGGCGGCGTTTGCCGGTGCTCGCGGGAGCGCCGACGGTTTCGGCAGGGTCGCTTCGACAAACTGGCCTGGCTTCAACGTCAACTCAAAGTTGTCGCCGACTTTGCGAACGCCGCTCCGGCTCCACTTCGGGGTTCGTCCACCAAAGTTGTCACGAATGCGCACCAGACCGTCCTTGCCGGCCACGAGGCGGAACCAGGTTGTCGCGTTGTTCTCGCGGCGGGCGCTGACGCGGTGGCCACCCTCGGCCCGCAGGTCGGTGAACGACGCGTCATGCCAACGCCACGGGGCCGCCGGGAAGATGCGGACGATCTCGGTGTCGCGCTGGCCGGGAGTGGGACTCCAGCTTTGAAGCAGCATTTCGTGGACGGCCTGCATCCCCAGGAAATTCCCTTCGAGCGTGAATGGGCGGTAGGTCATGCTCGAAAAACCGCTGCGCGTCTGGTCGCCGTTCACATGGAAACCATTCCGTAAAATGAAGGCGTGGACAAACACATCGAGATCCCGCACGGCGGTCTCGGCATCGCCGACGCGGGCGCGCAGACAGCTCATCCACGACCACGAGTAGCCGCACCACCCGCTCGGGCCCAGCTTGTCCCATTGCGCCAGCGAAGCCCGGATGCGCTGCCGGTCTTGCTCGCCGCCTTCACAGGTGATGAGGTTGAACGGATAAAGGCCGATGATGTTCGAGAGGTGGCGGTGGCTGTAAGGCAGCGGCGTTTCCGCGTCCACCAGCAACAGGCGGTTGGCGTCCGCGTGAAAATCGCCGAGGGCCGCGGCGGCGGCGCCCACGATTTTGCCTCGTCGGTTTTGCCGAGCGCATCGGCCATTTCGGATAGCGCGAGGAACAGCATTTTCAAACAGGCGAGGTCATAGTTGCTGTTCGGGATCAGCCACGCGCGGCGGCTGTTGTCGAAAATCTCCGGCGAGGAGGACCGGAACAATTTCAGCACCCCGTTCGTGTCGGGCTTGAGCAGCGCGCGTTCGCACTCGCCGAGCTCGCGGCAGAACGGATAGGCCCGCAAGCGGAGAAACTCATGATCGGCGGTGTAGCGCCAATGCAGATAAAACAAATGCGCGTTCCACGCGCCCATCGTCGGGGATAGCGAATACTGCCCCCAGCCCCCGAGCGGCTGGCCCGCCAGCGACATCACACCGGGAACGGCGGCGCCGGGGGCTTCATAGAAGTCCCGGGCAAACTTGCGGAACGCCGGCAGGAGCTCGAAAAGGTAGTCGAGAAAGCACGCGCCTTCGTCGAAATGTCCCGCCCCCTGGTAACCGATATAGGTCATCTGCGTGTTCAGGTCGTTGTGATAATCGCCCTTCCACGGCGGCAGCCCGCCGTTGTCCGCGGTCCATACCCCCTGCAAGGGCATCGGTGGGGCGCCGCGCCGCGAGGCCGCGCCGTAAAAATAGCGCGCGAGAAAATAGTATCGCTCGAGGTCCGGCTCGGGCACATGGACGCTCGAGCGGCCCCAAAACTGCCGCCACCACCGCGCGTGCGGCTTGAGCATCGCCTCGTATGGTTGCGCCAGGGCGGCGGAGCATCGCCGCCGAGCCAGGGCCAGCACATCGGTCGCGTCCTTCGTGGAAGTGACGGCGACCGCCGCGATCGTTTGCTTGCCAACGCGTTTAGTTTCGACGCAGGCGCAATACTTCAAACCGTCGGCCGCTTCCTGCACATACCATTGCGCGCGGCCATCGTGTCGGTGTACGGCCGGCGGATAACCCAGCGCGCTGACTGCGCCGCCACTGCTCGGTCCCGCATCGCCGCCCTGCTTCCTGGCTCCCGAAGGAACCAAATCGAACGCCTTCGGCTCCGGACCAGGAATGCGGATCAGGGCGACCGGTTCCGCCGCGCTGAAGAAGGTTTCAAGTTCCGCGCCGCCGGCCAGATGCGCCAAGCCTTCCGCAGTGGCCAGATTCAACTCAAACGCACTGATGCTCTGCGATGGATCGAGTGTGATTTCCAGACGGCCCGCGGGAAGTTTCGTGGGCGTCACGCCGTTGTACGGCCCGTCCCAATCGCCGCCTTTTGTCCAGTTGCGGGTCTTCCACCATTCCTTTTCGGCGTGGGGCCGCTCGTCCCACAAGTCACCGCGGTCGAGCGAAAGGCGCACCACATTCTTGTCCCCCCAAAGCAACCCGCCCATGAGCCCGTTCCCCAGGGGTATCGCCTCGTCCCACGAACTGATCGGCGCGGTCAGACGCAGATTCAGTTTTGCATCCGGCAACGCTGGATGACCTCGCGATGACACCTTTGGCGCCTGGCCGGTCTCCGCTCCCCGCGCAACGCACAAGGCAGCCAACGCATACACAGCCAGGCCAAGCCAGGTCCGCAGCACTGTTTTGCGCTTCATTGCTCCCGAGTGAACCGGTTCGAGCCCGTTTGCGCAACGAAGTTCTTTCGGTCGTCAAGCCGCTCATCCAAAATCCTGCTGAACTGAACCGTCTCGACGGCGCCATGAAAACCTCGGCCTGTCTCTTCCCAGGCACAGGAGGCCCTTCAGGCGTTCGCGGTAGAACGCGTTGGCGAAGGACAGAATCAGGAACGGTAACAGCACGGCGAAGCTCAGCCGAACCAGTCCCCCCGTGTCCTGACACCAGACCTCGATCTGGTGTGTGTCGATTGTGAAGCCGAGACGGAGCGCGTCAATCATCAACCAAAGCACAATGATTGACAGCCAGACAGGGAGCAGTAAGACCAACACCCACAAACAAAGGACCAAGGGACGATAGCGCCGCCGGCAGAGCAGCCCTGCCAGGGTCAAGGCTGCGGCAATGGCCAGGGAGGTGGCGACTGCAAACTCCCCGGCCGGCCAGGCGAGGCCATCCCGGTTCCCCACGCGCCCGATCAGCATGATGAAGGAACTGGACCCAAGCAGCACCAGGACGAACCCGAGAAAAGTGACGAGCTGTTGGCGACGCCCGAGGCAAGTCGAAACCAGCCAGGCCGCCGCCAGGCCGAAGGCGATGGCGACAACCAGCTCCTGGAGGATCCCCAACTCCCTGGAAGGCCAGGAAGCCAGGGCGGAAGGCACGATGCCGCTCAACCCAGCCACGCCGCAGAAGGGCGCCCATATCCACCAGGCCTGCGCGGTACGGTTGGCCTTTAGCAGCAGCAGAAGCAAGACCCCCACCCACGGCAGGAGCACCGTCAGAGGATTGGCCGCCGTCCAGCGATAGAAGACAGGCGGCCCCTCCGCGTCACCCAGGCCGCCAAGGTCGGCCACCCCGGCGATTTTCAACTCGCCGGCACTGCTCAAAGGTCCATCGCCATGAGGTACCGAGCAGGTGCCCCCTCAGCCAGGTTCGAACTTGCCGGAATAAATCTTCTTCCCGGCGCGATAAACGGCAAATCCCGAATCGGTGTGAGGGCCCCGCGCTTCGTAAACCTCGCCTCCGGCCCCAAGCAAATGGTAATCGAGCACCAGGGAGTTGCCGCGCCGCTTGACCAGGACAGTGTTGGTCAGCGGACCGCCCGCGTTGAGCACCGCCTCGCCTCCGGCCCTGATGGTGGGCGCGCACGGCGAGATCGGAGCCTGCCCGAAGCGGTCCGAGAGGCGGCTGGCCTCGGTCTCGCCGTGCTTGAGGCTGATGTCGCCATTGGTGTAGCTGCCGACGGGGATCATCACGACCGGCTCGGGCGCATCCAGGATGACGGTCAAAGGTTGGCTGCTGTCTCAAGTCAGGACCAGGCGCTGGATGAATTTGCCCGTCAATCTGAGTCGCCCGAGTTCCGTCGGCTGCGGCCTGAAGTCGAGCCGGTACTTGGGTTGGTTGTCTTGCGGGATGTATGCCCAATCCACGTGGAAGGTCTGGCCGGCAAAAAAGAGGTGCCGGGAAAAGCCCAGCAGGTCCAGGGCACCGGCTTGCGCGGGGTGGGTCTGGTTCCGGGCGGACCAGGGCCGCAACAGCAGGACGGCTCCGTCAGCAGCCCCGATGCGGCCCTGAAGGCTATCAACCAGCCCTACTTGCCAATCCTGTCCCTTGAAGCCGAGTTTTCCTTCCCACATAAAACGGCGATTGACGGACACGCCGGGCTGGTTGGTTTTGCCGAAGTCGAAGAACCACAGATCCAGCAGGGCCGGGTGGAGGCCCATCAAGGTCTTGAAAGTCAGACGGACGTTATGGAAGCCAATGGAGGAGCTGAAAGAAAAGCGTGGTTGGCACGAATACACCCCGCCGGAGTCGTCTGTCAGGTCCAGATTGCGGTTCAGGTCCAGGTAGAGCTTGCCTTGAACGAGGTCCAGGATGAAGGCGACAAAATGCTCGCTGCTGTCGCCGAACTTGAGCGTCCCGCGCACCACCTTCCGGTGGCTGAAATCCGGCTCTCTCCAGAAGGGCGTGGACTGAGAGACGACGGGGACATCCTCATGGAGGGAGAAGGTGGCTGAGTCCAGTTCCCGGTATTCGAGATAGACGGAACGCGCCGAAGTGGCCGAGGCGGCGGGGGTGGACAAATCCTGCGCCCCCGCTGCCGAACCGGTTTCGCCGAGCCAAAGCAGCGCAGCCAACACGAAAACCGCCGGTTCGATCCGACCACGCCCGTCGCTCATGCGCCAAGTTCCGTTCTATCAGTGACTCTCATGCGTGTTTGGACGCCGACTGGCGTCGAGATCAGTAAAGCGATCTGGTTGGCCGCCTTTGGGTTAGGAGCCGTTAGGCGGGACGACAGGTTACAGCCGCCGGACCCAAATATTGCGGTAGCGGACGGGGTTGCCGTGATCCTGCAAGACCAAAGGGCCTTTGGCCACGGCACCCTGAAAGGTCGCGGCGGTGGTGGCCTCGCCTTTCACCGCGGTATGGTCCTGCACCAGCACGCCATTGTGCAACACGGTGACTGATCCCGGTTGCATCTTGCCATCCGGGGACGGTCGCGGGGGATGGAAGATGATGTCGTAACTCTGCCACTGGCCAGGTCGGCGGCAAGCATTGACCAGCGGAGCGGCCACACCGTAGAGAGCGGCGGCCTGGCCGTTGAAGTAGGTCTTGTTTTCATAAGAATCCAGGACTTGGATTTCATAGCGCCCTTGCAAATAAACCCCGCTGTTGCCCCGCCCCTGCCCTTCTCCCTTAACCTCGCTCGGTGAAGCCCACTCGACATGCACTTGCACGTCGCCAAACTCTTCCTTGCTGGCGATGTTGCCCGTGCTGGTGACTTCCATGACGCCATCTTCCACCTTCCACCTGGCTTCACCCCCGGACGCGCTTTTCCATTGGGAAAGGTCCTTGCCATTAAAAAGCACGAGGGCATCGGAGGGCGGGCCGCCGACCGGACCAGGGTCGATGATGGGAGGCTCGGTCGTAGTCGCTGATTGGGCCGCCGCGGCAATGGACTCGTGGAGCATTAAAATGGAAAATGGGACGAGCATGGCGCGGGCGATTCGATGTACGATTGAGTTCATACGCAGTAGAGATTTCAAACTTGCCGGCTTGTATTCTGGGCCGGGTTTGTCGAGCCGGTCAACGATATTCGGGTTGAAAGCCGGCATCCGCGCGTGAAACACCACGCCTCTCCAGATTGACGTGCATTTCCTGCAGGTACTTGGACACTGATCGCCAGACGGCCCGGGGAAGCCCACCCCTGTTCGACGAACTGCAAGGCCACCTCCCTCTTGACTGCCGCCTCCTGGTCGTAAGCGTAAATAAGAATGTTGGTGTCGAGGAATTTAGCGGCGTTCATGGGCTTGCTCGCGGGTCAGAGGTTGACCACCCAAATGCAGGCCCTGCCGAAGCCGGGAGAGTGCAGCCTCACGAAATGCCGGCCGAGCAGGTCGAAAAAGGGGGTTGAATTCTGGTGGGCGAAAACGCCAAACTGCGAGCCTTGATGAGACGCCTCTGCCATTCATCAATCATCCTTTGGATTGGCCTGCTCGTGCTGAGGTTGATCGTCAACGTTCCGGTCCTGGGAGCAGTGGTTGCCGGGGATGCAGGTGACCGATCCGCCGCGCCTGCCGAGCAAGTCACTATCTTGGGCATGGTGCTGAACCACGTCCACACGGGAGAAAAGGACCCCAGCGTATTCGTCTATGCCCTGGACGGTCCGCCGCAGATCAAGTCTGAATTCGAGAAGATCATGGCCGAGTATTATCCTGACCGAGGGCTCGACGGCGACGCGGCCCGGACACTATTGGATCAATTCACGGCCAGACTGAAATACTTCCTGGACGGGCCGATGGCGGACAAACTGGAATCGGACGCGACCTACAACGCGCGGCAGGTAATGGCAGTGACCGGCGTCATCGCGGAACGAGGCGGCAGGAAGTGGATCACCGCGAGCAAGTGCGAGCCGGCCCGGTTCCAATACCCGGACAAGATGCTGTCTCCGGACAAGCCCTTCGTAATGCCTGACAAGGAGCCGCTGGTCCTGAAGCTCAGCGACCGCCTGTCGCTCAAGTGCATCTGGGTGCCGCCCGGCCGGTTTTTGATGGGCGAGCCTTATTACATGTGCCCGCACTGGCAAGAGGACCCGCCGCACATGGTGACGTTGACCCGGGGCTTCTACCTGGCAGAACACCCGGTTACGTGGGAAATGTACGATGCCGCCATGGCGACCCAAACTCCCGACACCGACCCGAGGTTCACGGATGCGAGGGCTCCGGCCAACGTTTCCTGCGTCAACCTCCACGAGTTCTGCCAACGCCTTTCGGAAAAATCCGGCCGGAAGGTCCGCTTGCCGACGGCCGCCGAGTGGGATTACGCGGCCCGCGTCGGGACGTTCGAATCCGACGTTTGCCGGCAAGTACGCGGCCCAGGCGAGCGACGCGACCAAGCCGGTCAAGTCCAGGCAGCCAAACGCCTGGGGGTTTTATGATATGCTCAGCACCGGGTGGGAGCGGGTCAGCGACGGAACCGGCGAGCTTGACCGTCAAGACATGGTGGACCCGCAACACATCCCGCCCGAGGACAGCGGGAGAGCCGACGCGAACGCCAAACACGGGCACTTTGCCAAAGGAAACGCCGGTTATGCCGTCGGCGAGGTCGAATACATCAGCAGCGACCCAAGCCCACCGAAGACCTATCCCGGCGTCCTGAGGTTCCGTGTGGTCGTGGAGGGCCCGTCGGGAAAGGGCCAGCTTGGCCCAAAGCCATGAAGAGGTCTTCAAACCGGAAAGCAGACGCAGGCTGAAATATGGGCTGGTACCGCTGCCGCTGGAGAACTGGAACGGTGCGCTGAGCCGAGGAGTCACGAGCCCGCGGCTGCGGATCATTCTCCGACTTGTGACAGGATGAACTGCTCGATCTTCGCATCGACAGAAAGCCAGCCCATGGCGTAGTAGCGGCAGGCAAGTTCGATCTGCATGTGGCGCTCCCGTTCGCCCGGCTTCAGTGGCAGGCTGGCGAGGGCTTCCTCGTCGAGATCGAGAGTGATGCTCATCGATAAAGTATTGTGCTTCCGGGCCGTCGCGTCAAGGGGCCTGCTGCCTGGCGGGCGATTTCTTCACGCAACGGAAGCCGATCTGGCCGTGGAGGTCCTTGGCAAAGCAGGTGTCGGTGTAGGCGGGCAATTCATAATAGCGGTAGGCCGCGCGGCAGTAGTCGGGTTTCGAGTTCCAGCAGCCGCCGCGGACCACGCGGTTCTGGCCCGTGGCGGGGCCGCGCGGGTCTCGCTCGGGACTGTGCTGATAGTAGTCTTGCTGGTACCAATCGTTGCACCACTCCCAGACGTTGCCCACCATGTCGCACAGGCCCCAGTTGTTGGGCGGTTTTTCGCCCACCGGATGCGTGCCGCGCGGGCTGTTGCCCTTGAACCAGGCGTGGCGCTTCAACTCCTCGGGTGAAGTTCCAAACCCATCGTCGGCGCTTGTCGAGCCGGCGCGGAGGGCGTACTCGTACTCCGCCTCGGTGGGCAGGCGATAGCCGTCCGCCTCGAAATCACACGCCCAGGTGTTGGTGTTGTAGGCGGGCTGCAAGCCTTCGGCCTGGGAACGGGCGTTGCAGAAGGCAGCCGCGTCGCGCCAACGAATCTGCTCCACCGGGTTGCGCGGTCCCCGCCAAAGCGAAGGGTTTTTGCCCATCAACTTTTCATAGGCCTCTTGAGTCACCGGGTATTTGTCGATGGAGAATGCGCTGACCCGGATCTTGTGGAGTTTCTGGTCAGGTTCGTCCTGGTTGGCGGAGCCCATCTCGAACGAACCGGCCGGGAGGGCGACCATTTCGATGCCGCTGGCGGTCGCGATGGTCCGAGGTTGGCCGCCGGTCTTTTCCGGCGGGGCGCCGCAACCGCCCAGCAACGCGGCGCAGCCAAGGAGGAGACAGACACGACAGTTCATTGGTGGTTTTAATCTTCCGGGGGCAGCCAATCATAGTCCCAGTGGTGGCCGAGCCATCCCGGGGGGCTAAGGGTGATGCGTGGCGCCGTCGGCCACCCGCACGATGCAGATCGGGCTGTGAACCCGCCAACTGCCGGCGTGCGGGATCTTCACGTAGGCGATGTAGCGCCCGCAGTGCGACCAGCGCCCGCACGGGTCCTGGCCGATTCTCTCGCGCGGCAGCGTGACGACCTGGCCGTCGGTGCCGTTGGGCAACGAGGGGTCGAACTTCCGGATGGCCAGGCTCCCGCCGGCGTTCCAGCAGAGCCATTTGCCGTCGGGCGAGAAGGCCGGGTGGCATTCCCCTTCGCGTATCGGGTGGTTGGGGAGCTTGCGGATTTCGCCCCCGGCGGCGGGGAGGAAATCGATCGTGTACTGGCAGCCTTGGTAATTCCGAAGCTCGAAGATGAACCACTTTCCGTCGGGCGTGAGGTCGACAATATCCACCTTACGGGCCACCGGGGTTGTCCGGGTCTTCTGGCCGGTGCGGACGCTCTGGTAGGTGATGCCTGCTCTTGCCGCAGTCGATGGTTTCAGTGCTGTCGGGAGACCAGACGTAGCCGCCATAAAGTTCGCGGGTCTTGAGGGTGCCGACCTCGACCAGGTAATCGCCGTAGTTGTAGGTAAACATTTTGCCGTCCGGGGAGGTCCGCGGGACACGCTCGTCCAGACTCGGGCGTTTTGGTGAGTTGCTTGAGGCCGGTGCCGTCGGCGTTGATGAGATAGAGGTCGCGAGAGGGCGGTTCGCCTTTAGCATCGGCGGGGCGGTCGGGATGGATGGCGATGACGAGGCGGTAGCCGGTCTGGCGCAGCTCCTCCTTCAGGTCCTGGATCCGGACGGGAGCGAAGGGGTCGCACTTGGCAGGCATTTCCCACTTGGCGCGCAACGAGGGTTTTTCATCGCACAGGCAAGGTGATGGGAGGCCAACCAGGCCAAGGGCCAGGAACGAGAGAACCTTTATTTGCCGGACAATCATGCTTAACTATGGGCGCAGCAGGCGCTGTGGGGCAAGGCTAAACCCACGGCTGGTTCAAGATTTCCCCCCGGAATGTAGGAGCCGACGTGAGGAGGCTCACTTTTTAAAGGAGCAGAGATCAGAGCCTCCTCACGTCGGCTCCTACGGAGTCTTGAATCGGGCGTGAGGCTCAACCCGTCCTCTGTTTGTTGCTATCGCACCCGCGGTGTGTTACATACGTGGCCACATTGCTCTATTGTTGAGCTGGCGGCGAGATTGTTTATGAAACCCATGCAAAACCGGTTAGAATTTGTGGTCGCTTGTTCCCTCTCATTCCTGGCGGTCAGCGTCCAGGGGACGGAGCGGCAGGTCCTGCGCGGCCACGTGCCGACGGCGGTGGCGCGGTTGCAGCCGGCCAGCCGCCTGCCGGGCACCAACCGCCTGCAACTGGCGATCGGGCTGCCCTTGCACAACCGGGAGGGCCTCACCAACCTGCTTCGCCGGCTCTACGACCCGGCCAGCGCCAGTTTTCGTCACTACCTGACGCCGGAGCAGTTCACAGAGGCCTTTGGCCCGACGGAACCGGAGTATCAGGCCGTGATCGCTTTCGCCAAGGCGAACGGTTTGGCGCTCACGGGCACGCACGCCAACCGGATGTTAGTGGACGTGGCGGGGGCCGCGGCGGATGTTGAAAGGGCCTTTCAAGTGAAGTTGCGCGTGTATCCGCACCCACAGGGAGGCCCGCACCTTCTTCGCGCCGGAGGCCGAGCCATCGGTGGACAAAGGGCTGCGGGTCCTGCACATCAGCGGTCTGAACAACTACACCTTGCCGCACCCCCTGAGCCATCGCCGGGCCACGGGGCCGGCCGCCGGGGCCATTCCGCGCGCCGGCTCGTCGCCGGACGGCAGCGGCGCCTATTTTGGCAGCGACTTCCGGACTGCCTATCTGCCATGGCGTCTCGCTCACCGGCACCGGGCAGACGGTCGGGCTGTGCGAGTTCGACGGCTACTACGCGGCGGACATCACCAAGTATGAAACCCAGGCCGGGCTGACGAAGGTCCCGTTGAGCAATGTCTTGGTGGACGGATTCGACGGGGTGCCCAGCAGCGGCAACGAAGAGGTGGCGCTGGATATCGAGATGGCCGTCAGCATGGCGCCGGGCCTGTCCCAGGTGCTCGTTTATGAGGCCTCGCCCTAGGCGACCACGGCCAACTTGGACGACATGTTAAATCGCATGGCCACGGACAACCTGGCCAAACAACTGAGTTGTTCGTGGGGCTTTGACATCGACACCACGTCGCAGCAAATCTTCCAGCAGTTTGCCGCCCAAGGCCAGTCATTCTTCCTGGCGTCGGGCGACAACGGAGCGTTCGGCAGCTTCGTTGACCAGCCGGAAGATGATCCGTACCTCACGGTCGTCGGCGGGACCACGCTCACGACGGACAGTTCGCACAATTGGGTGTCGGAAACCACCTGGAACTACAGCGGCGGCGGCATCAGCACCATCTATCCGATCCCGGATTGGCAGCAGGGCCTTGACATGTCCGTAAACCACGGCTCCACCACGATGCGCAATCTGCCCGATGTGGCCATGGTCGCCGATAATGCGTGGGAAATAGCCGACAATGGCCAATCCTTCGCAGTGTCCGGGACCAGTATCGCGACGCCGCTCTGGGCGGCCTTCACGGCCCTGGTCAACCAACAGGCCGCGGCCAGCGGCAAACCGCCGGTGGGCTTCCTGAATCCCGCCCTCTACGCGGTTGGCAAAGGCGCCAGCTACGCCGAATGTTTCCATGACATCATGACCGGGGACAACACCAGCACCAACAGCCCTGACCTGTTCTTCGCCGTTGCCGGCTATGACCTTTGCACGGGCTGGGGCACGCCCAACGGCGGGACCAGCCTGATCAATGCCTTGCTGGCCCCGCCGACCGAACCGCTGCTCATCACGCCGCCTTTGGGGTTCTATGCCCAAGGCCCCGTCGGCGGTCCGTTCAGTGTAACGACGGAGACTTACACCCTGACCAACATCGGGGCCGCCTCGCTCAAGTGGTCGCTGGCCAGCACCTCCCCCTGGTTCCATGTCTCCCCTGGCAGCGGCACGCTGGCCCCCGGCGGCCCGGCCGCGACCGTCACCGTGAATCTGAACCCAGCCGCCAGCAACCTGCTGCTCGGCGCTTATACCGCGACCGTTTCGTTCACGAATCTCAATGATGGCGTCGGGCAGGACCGCCAGTTCACCCTGCTGGTGGGAAACGGCGGCTTCGAGACCGGCGATTTCACGCACTGGGATTTTTCCGGAGACACCAACAACACCTTTGTCGACAGCATTGACGCCACCGATTTGTACGGCGGCAGCACTCTTGACGGGGCCAATGACTCACTGTTCGTCCACTCCGGCATCTATGGCGCGTTTCTCGGCCAATATGGTTCCCTGGGTTCCCTTTCCCAGACCCTGCCGACCACCGCCGGGCAACGTTACCTGCTCTCGTTCTGGTTGGACAACCCGCTCGTTGGAACACCCAATGAATTTCTCGCCTCTTGGAACGGAACGACGCTGCTCAAGGAGCTCAACGTGGGGGAGTTCGCCTGGACCAACATCCAGTTCGTGGTCTCGGCGACCGGGACCAGCACCGTCCTCGAGTTCGTGTCCCGCAATGACCAGAATGCCTTCGGGCTGGATGACATCAGCGTGCAACCGCTGCTCGGCGCCGGTGCTCGAGGCGGTCGCGCAAACCCACGGCATAATCTCGCTGACCTGGAGCACGCTCCCGGGCCTTGCCTACCAGGTGCAATACACCGACGAATCTCCCGCGGCCTCCTGGACCAATCTGGGAGGCGCCCTCACCGCGACCGGCGGCACCCTGAGCACCTTCCGACACGCTCACTTCTTCGCCTGGAAGGTTCTACCGCATCGTGCTGCCGTAGAAACGTTGCGCTCTCAGACCCCTATGCGTCTTGCTGTTTTTCTCGCGGTCGCTGCTGGCAGCGCCGCGCTGGCCGACAACCCGGCGACGGAGGGCGTGCGAGTCGACCATGTGGGTCTGGTGGCTCCGGATGTCATCGGCATCACCCTGTCCGCGCGCCACGTCGAATATGGACGGCAGATCCCATACGTGAAGCAAAAGGGAGACGCGGTGGCCGATTCCGACATCCACCGGTTCGTCAGACGGGATGGGAAAATCATCGGCACCCTGGTCGGGAAAACCGGCGGCCTGCTCTGCACTATGGATGAGGTTGTCGGAAACAAACTCGACACCGGCTGGGCGGATGACCCGGCGAGCTATCGCATAAAATCGGAGAATGACCCGCATTATCAGCCGCCGCAAATGCCCAAGTCGGTCCACCGCAAAAGCAAACCCTCGGATCTGGGGATGGTCGGCCCTTACCAATTCGAGGCGCCGACCGAGAACGTCGTTTATCTCAAATTGTCCGCGCCGCTCCAGGCGGGCGCGGATTATACCGTGATCTTCAGCGAGTCCGGACCTGCCGGCCCGGAAGTTTGTCCTGGATACAGCGCGCCTTCGGAGCGAAGCCGTCCATGTGACCCAGGTCGGGTTCCGACCCGATGATCCGGCGAAGGTGGCTTTTTTGTCCTGTTGGACGGGCAATGGCGGCGGGCTGCACTACCCGGCCGGCTTGCCTTTTGAGATCATTGACGAATCCACCGGGCAGGCGGTGTTCAGCGGGACCACGGTGCTCTCCAAAGCCGCCGACCGACAAGACCGAGGACGCCTACAACAAGAACTACAATGGCGCCGATGTCTTCCAGATGGACTTCAGCGGCCTGGCTCGGCCCGGAAAGTACCGTGTGTGCGTCAAAGGCCATCGGTTGTTCATACCCTTTTGAGGTTGCGGACGATGTCTGGCGGCGGGCGTTCGTGGTTGCGGCCCGAGGCTTTTATCACCAGCGGAGCGGCATTGCGCTTGGCGAGCCTTATACCGCCTATAAACGCCAGCGCCCGTTTCATCCGGACGACGGGCTCAAGGTGTATGCCTCGAGGGCCCCGCTGATGGACACCGGCAATGGCCTCAACAAGAACGATTCGAACTTCGGCAACCTCGTCAAGGGCCGGACCGAGGACCTGGTCGCCAATGCCTGGGGCGGCTACATGGACGCCGGGGATTGGGACCGGCGCGTGCAGCATCTCAAAGCCAGCCTGCTGCTGCTCGAGTTGGCCGAGCTGTTCCCCGACTATTTCGGCTCGCTCTCTCTCAATCTCCCGGAGTCCGGCAACGGCCTGCCGGACATCGTGAATGAAGCGCTCTGGGCCATCGATTTCTTCAGGCGGCTGCAATTGCCCGAGGGCGGCGTCCGGGGCGGCATCGAGTCTTCGGAACACCCCCGCCGGGGCGAGGCCAGCTTCCAGGAATCCCTGACGGTGATGGCCTACGCGCCCGACGTTTTGGCAACTTACATCTACGCCGGCGCGGCGGCTCGCGCCGCGCGAGGGCTGGCGGCCGCGCTCGCCGGAACGGTCGGCGGTTTACCGGGAAAGCGCGCTTGCGCGCCATGAACTGGGCCGAGCGCGACCGCGAGCGCGAAGAGCGGGATTATTTGATGGCCAGGCACCCGGCCGTGCGTGACGTTCGGAACTTCGCTTGCGCCGAGCTGTTCTGCCTGACCGGCGACTTGAAATGGAACCAGCTCTTTCTGGCGACCACGGCCTACAAAAATGCTCCCGGCCCGGTGGAATATACCTGGGACAGCCTGGACCAGGGTGATTGCGCCTGGGTCTATGCGCGCGCAGAGCGGCCCGGGGTGGATGAGAAAGTGAAGCGCAACTGCCGGGACGTGGTGCTCAAAGAGGCCGACGCGCGGCTGGCCAGCATCGAGCGGACCGGCTTTCGCTGGGCCAAGCATCCTTACGCGCCGGTCATTTACGGGGCGTTGAGCAGCCCCGAGAGCTGCGTGTGTGTGGCGCGGGCGCACGCCCTTTCGGCCGCGCCGAAGTATCTGCATGGGCTGGTGCTGGCCGCCCAGACGGGTGCCGGGGCCAACCCCGCCAATGTATGTTACACCACCGGGGTGGGACAGAACTGCCCGAGGCATCCGCTGCAGCTCGACCATCGCATCACGCGCCAACCGCCCCCGCCCGGCCTCACGGTGGGCGGGCCGATGGACAACACCATCAAAGACCTGCAGGACCCGTTCATCGGGCCGTTTGCGGGCGGGGTCTTCTGTCCCCCGTACAAAGAATGGCCGGCCCTCGAGGCCTTCTGGGACGTCTTCTGGGACCCTATGGTTTGCGAATACACCATCCACAAACCGATGGCGGGCCAGGCCTATGTGTGGGGCTACCTTGCCGCGCGGGCTAAAACCTCCGCCCCCTGACCTCGCTCACCGGCCAAGGGCTCGCCAGCACCGTTTGCGCCCCCGCAATCCGAACCGCCCGGCGCAACGACATCACCCCCTCGCCGATCTTCAGTTCTTGTCGTGTGGGGTCTCGGCTGAAAGCAGAGTGAAACTGGGGTTTGATCCTCTCCCGCGCCAGTCGGGCCGAAGCACCGCAAGCCCTCGCCCTCCTCCACGATGCGGACAATACGCCCAACCAGCATCACATCGGCGCCGTCAAAGCCTACAAGGTGCAGCCACTCTTTTGGTCCCGGCGGCGGGACGCCCTACCCTTGCTAAATGGCGGAGCCACGCCTGGAGTGGCGCGCCGCGAGCGTGCTCAGTTCGCCAACAGGGCGTTGGCTGTCAGAATCTAAACGCCTTGCGCCGAGAAGTCTTCGTCATCGGTGACAAGAGTGAGATGTCTTCTCTTACAGACCTCTGCGATGAGGAGGTCGTTAAAATCTTGTTTGGCCGCTTCGAAATCGGTGAGAATTCGCAAGACATCGAGGGAAATGAAACTGTCATCTATGGGGCTTGCGTCTTTGAGCACTCGCCTTCCGGCATCGGCCACCGCCTTGGCCACGTGCTTGAACAGGGCGGTCCTTCTGAATTCTTTGAAGTCTTCCGTGGAGGCACCCTTTGCAAACAACAGCCGGTGGGCAAGTCGACAATAACGATTGACAAACTCTCCGAGGACGGTGCTGGTGATATAGATGCTGCTCTTGGCAGCCAGGATGTTCTTGAAGGCGGCCGAGTAAACCGCAGGCCCGTGCGCCCCTGGATCGCCGTGAGGGCAATAGAGAAACAGCCAAATGTTGGCGTCCAGCAGCAGGGTGTCTCTTGCGGCAAAGGTGTAATTCTCAATTCGCCCGGGTCTCATGCCTCATTCCCCTAATGTCTCCCCAACGATTCTTTTCACTCGGTCTGGATTCCTGAAATACTGCTTCGCCGTCTCAACCACTCGCTTCAGGAGAGCCAGATCTTCCGGGGCCATGGCCGAAACCGACAGGTTGGCGCGTATCTTTTGCTCGGAGAATTTCCCGTAGAGCTGGCCAATGGCCGCATTGAGGAAGGCCGAGGTTAAGCTCTCAACATTGGCGAAGGAAAGCTGTACCGGCTTTCCCGCGTTGAGCACAGCAGCGATCTGGTCGTGGACCTTCTGCCCGTCGCTGGATGCGACACAGAGCCTGCTGCCCACCACCTCAAAGACCTTGATGGTAATCTTGTCGCTCATTTTGCCAGTTTCCATTTTCAAAAGATGTTTGCCGAATCCTGCTCCGAGGGCAAACAATAAGAATCGCGATCGGCGGTGTTCATCTCCAGGTTGACCACTGTTCCTGGAAACGGCTCGTCGAATCGCCTGGTTCGCACCATTCCATTCGCAAGCTCCCAGTAGCCAGCATCAGAGACAATCTGGATTCGCCCTTTGTTCAAGCCGATAAAGTCCCGCAGCAGCTTGAGTCCGAGTCCCCCGGGAATGCTTCCGGTTTTGGTGGTATTGTTGCCCTCTGTCGCCCACGTGATCGCCTCTTCTGGCTCCAGCTTCAAGCGCGCCTTCCTCGTGATATTCTCCCGCATTCCGATGCCAAGGTCTGCAATGGAAAAATCCAGCCGCTTGCCCGCCGGAAAAAACTGGCCGCAGGTGAAGATGCCCATCTTGGTTTCAGAGTGGAGCACCGCGTTGCTCAATATCTCGAAGACGCTTTCCCGGAACTTCTTCTGCAATCCAGCAGACATCTTGGGCATCCCTTTTTCAACGAGCTGCTGCTCAATGTACGCCGCGAAATAGCGGTCGTCCTTGGGCTCGAACCTCTTGTATTCGATAGTGGTTCCGTACGTGTCGAGTCTTTTTGCCACGCCGTAGTTGATCAGAAAGCCGTTTTTGGAAAGGATCGTCTTAACCTGCGGAGCGAGGTTGACCAACTTCACCGTGTTCAAGCTGCGGCTGATCTTGTAGAGGAGGGCGCCGAAGGGGGCGCACATGTTGGCGTCGAACCAGCTTGCCGGCGCCATATCAACCTCGATCTGCTCGAAGACGCGCTCCGTCGTCTTCGCGTGAAATTCGATCAAGTGCGCAAAGCCGCTGAAATCACTGTGAATTGGCTGGAGGTGAAATATCATGCCTCAAAACTCGTCGAAAGGTCCCAAGCCCTCAACACCATACAGCTTTTCGGCCTCCCAATTCACCGCCAGTTCAAGGCCCGCCAGACAATCGGCGACGGTGAGGAGGAGTTTGAGCTGCGCCGGGGGGCGCAGATAGGACGGGGCGGAGGCGCGCGCAGGCGGCTGAGAAAGATCAACTGTCGCAGGACGTCGGCAAGGGCCTGTCGCTGACCCGCCACGTCTCGATGAGCCGGTGCAGTTGTGGGTCGAACAAGCCGCCATTGTAGCGGGTCACCTTGCACTCCTCATTCTGTTCCGGTATGTCGCCGTTAATCAGGCGAAAGAGCCGCAGCAGGCCTTCGTAGAGGTCCGTGAAGGCCTGGCTGGAGTAGGCGCTCTTGTCTCGCAGCGGATTGACCAGCCGATCCATGGAGAACTTCTCGCGGTAGATTTTGCTGGCGCCATAGCCTCTTGTTCTTACGGGCAGCAAATCGCGGCTCTCGGCGTAAAGGACGAACAACAAGCGGTAGAGGAAAACGAGGGCTGTGTCGTAGAGAGCCGGGAAATCGTCCTTGGTGATATTGTTGGCGGAATAGTCGCGGAAGGCGTTGGCCAGGTCCTCAAGGACATCGAAAATGCGCTTACGCAGGCTATGCTCGAGTTCGGCCTGGCGGGTAAGGGCCTCCTGGCGCAGCCTGTCCAGCAAGCAGCGCCGATCCGCGTCCTGTTCGAACGGCTGTGGCCGGAAAAGCGCCAGGAAAAAGCGGAAATCTTCAAGGGAACAGAATTGCTCCCGGTGGGCCAAGTGGAAGGCGAAATAGGCGTCCGTCGAGGCTTGCTCGCAATAGAGGCGGCACTCGTTGCCGTTCGTCAGAACCGCCCAGTTGAAATACCGGGCGCCGGTGTTGTCCTTCGCTTTGTGCAGGTAGTCCTGGACTTGCTGGCTGGGGAACAGGCCGGGGGTTTCGCGCTCGGAGACCTTGTCCAGAGAGTGTCCACCTTCTTGGCCTCCAGCACCGTTGCGGCCTCGCGGAAAACGTTGGCCGTCTCGCTTTCCTTGGCGGCGCGTTGACGAGACTCGTCCTTGAGAAAGAGGCAGTAGTCGGGGCGCTTGTGCGTCGTGCCTTTGGATGGCAGATCCTGTTCAGGAATGAAGGTCCACTGCAGCTCAGCGAGCATGGGGTCGAGGAACTGGGAGCGGGTATAAGCTTCTTTGCGTTGGTAGAGGCCAGCGTAGTCCTCGATCCAACGGGCCTTGAGCTTTTCGTAAGCTGGCCTGGCCTCATCGAGGCTTGGAAAGCCGACGGACGTGGCGAAGTGCTGCTTACGGTAATTCAGAGAGAAAATGCCCCGGCATACCAGGGAAGCCGATTGCTCCTCGCGCTGAATCGCCAACGACAATTGCGCGGCAGAGCGGTTTCTTTCCGGAACTCATTCGCGGTTACGAGTATCTGCATACAGCCCTGGGAAGCGAGCTTTTTGTTTTTTCACTGTTGGAGGCCGGTCCGCAGGTGCCGGCGGCGCCCGCCGCCGTTTTCAGGTTTGTTCGCTGGAACAGCCTTCATCCGCTTCATCGCAAACGGCGCCGGGTTTCTTACAACTTTTTTGGAGCGCGGATGACACCGATGGGGAGGGAATCTTTGCCACGGGAGAACGCAACGCGGGCGCACCGCAACCAAGGAGGCCGAGGATGGAAGATGGAGGATGGCAAAGGCGCACGCCGGGCCTATTGCCATCTAGTTTGGCTGACCTATCGGCCAAGGGGATAAGCAGGCGAAGGCGGGGCCAAAAGCGGCGGGATACGCCGCACTCCAAACGCTGCGCGACACCGGCGGCGGCGGTGGCAGTGGCGAAGCCTCTGGAGTGCGCGGCATTCCCGCGCTTTGGCCTGGAGCGTTGCGGCGGACCTTGACGCGGCTGGTCAGTCACCCAAACTCCATTGCAGTGCATCCCCGGCCTCTCGCCATCCCTATGGATCGGGGTTCCACTCCTGGGCAGAGGGGAGCAGGTCATTCCGAGGCTTGCAAACAAATCCGGGCGGGCGCATAGTCTGGCGCATCGGCATGAAGGCGAAAAGCGACAGACCTCGCAAGCGGATCCAACTGGGCCGCCACATCGTGGCAGACTCAAAGATTTGCGGGGGCCAACCGACCTTCAAGGGCACTCGTATCATGGTGTGGATTGTGCTCGAACAACTCGATCGCGGTCTGACTTGGCAGGAGGTTGTGCGCGAGTGGGACGGCAGGGTTCCGGAAGAGGCCATCGGCGAGGCCATTGCTATAGCTGGTTTGGTCGTCAAACACGAGCCATTCAGAGGGTTCCATGTTGGTGCTGGACGAAAATCTGCCCGTGGGCGAGAGGCAATTGCTGCGTGATTGGCGCACTCGCTTCCGCGCCATCCGCGTTATTTGGGAGCGCGGAAAAAGTCAAAGGCCAGTCTTGGAGCAAGGAGCGGGTGGGGGACCACCACGTGTTCTGTCAAATAAGACACAGGTTTTCCACCTTTGCGGCGCGCACGGCTGAAATGGGAATTGCCTGGTCAAATGTCGCCAGCCTCCCGTCGTGCCTGCTCGCCAATGCGAGCAGATAAAGATCGGTAAGTTGCCGCGAACTGTGGATGCGCTCCGCCGTGAAGAGTTTCTCGTCGCGCAACGAAACCTCGTCCGGCCAGAATTGGTGATTGGTTTGTGCGGCAAACGTGCGCAGCCGTGAAATCCAGCAAGGCGCGCATGGATTACACGCCCTCCTCGTCCCGTATGCCTTGCACGTGTTGCAGCGTGACAATCTCCCCGCGGGAAGGCAGCAGCGGAACACCGCCGCGCGGGCCGGGCCGCCGTTTCGGCGCCGGCGCATTTAAACCGCGCCGTGCCAAGTCGGAAATCACCCGACCGGCCGTGCCGCCATCGCGTTGCGCCAGTTCCTTGGCCGCCTGCAAAACGTCATCCTCAATGTCCAAGGTGGTTCTCATGCATCTGATTTCGGCCTTCGAGCTTCGGGCCTCACGGCCGGGCTGCCGGGCTGCGCCAGAGGTCGATTGGACGGCGGACACCCTTGGGCCGGAAGGGCAGGGCGACCCGCGCGCCCAGGCCGGCCGACTGGTAGCCGGCATAGAGGACTTCCTGCACCAGGCGTCCGTCCTGGCCCGTTGCCTGGGGCTCCTCTTTGCCGCGCGCGCAGCGGGCAAAGTGGCGCATCTCCTGCGGAAAGCCGTAGTTCCAGAGTTCCTCGAAGACCGGCCAGGTCCAGCCTTTGGTGGTAGGGGCCTTTTCGACGGCGTAGCCGTAGCCGTATTCGCTGTAGGTGGGTAGGGCGTTGCCCCGGTGCAGGTCCGCGTAAGTGACGCCGCCTTCGCCATAGACCTCGATGCGGTCGTCCATGCCGCCGCGCCGCGCCCAGCTATCCTCGATCATCCCCTTGGCGCGGTTCTCGAACTCAATGATGCAAACGCAATCGTCCTCGCCCTGGGTCTTGTCCCCATGGACATAAGTTCCCATGTGGCAGAGGACGTCCTTAATGCGGGGCCGGCCCAGGAACCACCAGCAAAAGGCGATGCCGTGGCAACCCATGTCCATGAACACCCCGCCCCCGGAGAGCTGGACATCCCAAAACCAGGGCGCGTGCGGGCCAAAATGCTTCTCGGTCTGCTTGACTAAATAGACCTTCCCAAAGGCCCCTTCATCCGCCATCTGCTTGGCCTTCACATATTTGGGAGTGAAGTAGAGCTCTTCGGCGTAGAGCAGCAGCACGCCCTGGCGACGGCAGGTCTCGAGCATGAGGTCGGCCTCTTCGAGCGTCATGCACAGCGGCTTCTCGCAAACCACGTGCTTGCCGGCGTTGGCGGCATCTACCGTCATCTGCGCGTGCAGGGCATTGGGAGCGGCGATGGTGACCATCTCGATGTCCCGCTCCGCCAGCATCTGGCGGTAATCGGTGAAAATGCGCGGAATGCCGTGCTTGCGGCCAAAGCGTTCCGCGTTGGCAGGCGTGGGTGAGGCCACGGCCACCACTTCCGCCTCGTCGGGCAAAGCCCGAAACGACTCGGCATGGATGTCCGCCTGGAATTGCGACCCGATAATACCGACTTTGACTGGTCCTTTGGTGTTCATAATCAATCCGACCTGCAAGGGGCGAGGGGCGAGTGTCGAGGGGCGGCCCTTCGGTCCCTCGAACCCTCAACCTTCGACCCCTGCGTCTGGGTACTTTTTAACCGCGATCTGACATTTTGTAACGCCCTGATTTTGCCGCTCATGTCCCCCGCGCTCCCTCATCGCAGAGCACCGTTACGTTGGGGTGCAGCCAGAGAAAGGAGACGGGGAACTGGGGAGTGACTTGCGGGTGGCGCAGACGCTCGAGGACAAGGCGTTTGCGCCGGCCACTGGCCAGCAGGAGAATGGTCCTGGATTGGAGGATGTTGGCCAACCCGAGGGTAAGCCCGTAGGCCGGTTTGGCATTCGAGGCGGCGAGCATCGGATGCTCCAGTGAAGCGGGCGTCAACTGTGCCAGATGGGGTCCGGGACACAGGGCCTGGGCCGGCTCGTTCATGGCGACGTGCCCATTGAGGCCGACGCCCAGAACGCAGAGGTCAATCGGCCCGTTCCGGGCGAGCCACAGCGAGATGCGCTCGCATTCCAGCGGCGGGTCTGAGGGATGGCTCTCGAAGCCTTGATAGCGGTCCGGGGCAATCCGCAACGGAGCCAGCAGGCGCGTTCTCAAGTCGCTCTCGCACGTGGCGGGGTCGGCCAGGTCCAGCCCGCCCCACTCATCAACCTTGATGACTCGCAACTGACTGAACAGGGCCTGCTCCTGGGCCGCCCGTTCGCCCAGCAGTTCGTAGGTCCGGGCAGGGCTCGAGCCTGCGGCAGCGCACAACAGCAGATTGGGTTGGCGGCGGACCTCCGATTCGATCAGCGCGGCAGCGCGCCGGCTCATCGCCTCGAAATCCGGGGCTACATCGAATTGCATCGTGAATTATGAGACAGACTGCTTGGTCATCGTGCAAAAATTAATCCCGATTTTCTTGTCGGCGGGCGCAGCCAAAGCGCGGGAATGCCGCGCACTCCAAACGCTTCGCGACATGTGAACGGGCCCTCGAGCTGGCGAAGCCCCTGGAGTGCGCCGGCAGAGCGAAGCGGCGACGGCGCTTTCGAATTGGCTGGGGTCGGCGAGAGCGGGAGCAAGCTCCACGCGCTCCATCCGCTTCGCGACGGGCGACATGTCGCTGTGGTTTTCATACACTTGCTTCAAAGCCAAAGCGGCGTCGCGCTTCGCTTGCCGCCGCACTCCAAGGGCTTCAAGGTGGGGATGAATGTGTGCATGGCTGCTCAGTTCCGGAGCCGGAAGAACCGGGCCGGCGCGGGCGGGAGACTGTTGGTGTAAGGGCTGGTGGCGCCGGTCACATCCTGGTAGGGACCGGGGGCGCTGAGGGCCGATTGCAGGACGTAGGAACCGGCCCAGGTGATGACGACCCCGTTGCGGCCTGCCCGGGCGGCCGTGAGAGTCGGCCCCAGGCTGACGCCCGAGCTGCGCAGCCGGAAGAACCGGGCCGAGGCCAGCGGGAGACTGTTGGTGTAAGGGCTGCTGGCGCCGGTCAC
The DNA here is from genome assembly GCA_963713735.1 of uncultured bacterium. Taxonomy (GTDB): domain Bacteria; phylum Verrucomicrobiota; class Verrucomicrobiia; order Limisphaerales; family UBA8199; genus CAVQND01. The sequence continues at coordinate 143,251 of CAVQND010000016.1, read as the reverse complement.
ATCCTGATAGGGACCGGCAGGGCGGGACGCCGATTGCAGGACGTAGGAACCGGTCCAGGTGATGACGACCACGTTGCGTCCCGCCAGGGCGGCCTTGATGAGAGCCGGCCCCGGGCTGCTGACCGTCAAAGTGGCGTTCGCTCGAGACAACCGAGCCATTTGCCCCGGTGACCGCGCAGGTGTAACTGCCGGCATCCTTGCCCAGGGCCGGGTTGATGGTCAATTGCATGTTGGTGGCGCCGCCCAGGTTCGTGCCGTCTTTTTGCCACTGGAAGCTGGCGCCGAAGGCGGCGATAGCCAGCGTTGCGCCGCCCCCGGACTGGACCGTCTGGCTGATCGGCTGCTCGAGGATGAAGGGATCATTGACAGCGCGGAAGCTCAGGTCGTCGAAATAGCCGGCAGCGGCCTGGTCGTTGCCGCCGCTGTAAATGACCTCGCTGGCAATATCAATCGAGTTGAAGCCGATGCCCCCGGCGTTGTCGTGCGTCAGGACTGGCTCAAGCATATCATCGATGAAGAAGCGGCAGTTGGCGACGCCACTGGCGGCGTCCGCCGGGCCGACCATGATGCGGGCATGATGCCAGCCGTTCGCGCGGGCCACGGTGGTGTTGAAGTACTTGCAGGAACCCGCCCAATTCGCCGTTGTCGCCGCTGAGCCCGTCACCGGCCGTCATGACCGCGCATTGATATTTGGACAGGTCGCCCCCCTCCCAACCGCCGATGGCCAGGCGCTGAATCAGGTTGCCGGGTTTGTTGGGGTCATGGTCCGCGTCAGGCGGCATGTCCGAGCCGTAGTTGCAGAGGGAAATCTGGTCGCTGTAGCTGGCGTAGTTGGTCGGATACAAATCGCAGAAATACCATTCGAGCAGGATGTTGCCCAGGTAGAGCCCGCCGCCGTTGAACCGATACGACAGGTTCAGGTAGGTGCGGTCATTGTCGCCGGCGCTGATCGCGCCGTTGAGGGGACCGCCAATCATCTGCAAGCCCGGTGTGGGGCGTGATGCCGTTCTGGGCGGCATAGACGCGGATGTTCGGACTGTTCCGCCCCACCAGGGGCCCTGGCCGTCAAGGGGCCCGCCGCCCCGGGGCCCGGAGAGGCCCGGCCCCCCGCTCAAACAACAAGCGGGATAGCTCTCGAAATCGTCCGTGAACAGGACCTCGGTTTGAGTTCACCCACACCACCGCCCCGGCGCTCATGGCGACGTTGGCGAAGTTGCTGGCACTGCATTGGTAAAGCCCTTCATCCGCAGTGGAAGTCACCGCCAAGGCCAGGCTCGGCGTGGTTGCCCCGGAGATGTTCGGCCCATCCACCAGCGGAACGCCGCGCCGGAACCATTGGTAGCTCAGCGGCAAGGTTCCCTGGGCGGCGACTTGGAATACCAGGTTGCTGCCGGCATAGGTCACCTGGCTGGCGGGTTGCGGCTCGAGGGTGAAAACCGGGGGATCAACCACCGTAAGGCCCGCGGCAGCCGTGTTGGTCGAGCCATTGACGTTGGTGATCAGGCACGAGTAAGCCCCGGCATCCGAATCCGTCACGCCCGCGATAGCCAGCGACGCCGAGGCCGTCCCGGAGATGCGCCCGCCCTCGCTGAGCGGCTTGGCGCCCTTGCTCCACAAATAGACCAGGTCCGGACCGACGGCGGCGACCGTGAAGGTCGCGTTGCTGCCCGCCCCGATGACCAGGCCGGCGGGTTGGCTGAGGATGACCGGCGTCAGAGGCAGCACGAGAATGACCGCAACGCTATCCGTCGCCCCATCGGCATTGCTCAGATGGCAAGAGTAGCTCCCCGCATTGCCGGCCACCAGGTTGCTGATCGTCAGAGTGGCTGTGGCCGAGCCAAAGATGTTGGTCCCGTCCGAAAGCGGGCTGCCGTCTTTGTTCCATCGGTAGTTTATGGGTTGGCCGGCATGGGCGGTGACGGAAAACGTAATGGTGCCGCCCAGGCTGGCCAGCACCGTGCCCCCCGTGGGCGATTGGCTGTCCAGGGTTGGCGGCGCCGGGAGACCCACAATCGCACTGCTCACTGTCGCTCCGGCGATATTGCTCGCCATCACCGAATAGGCGCCCAGGTTGGCGGCCGTCACCCCGGAGATCGTCAGGGCGCTCGTGCCGGCCCCGCTGATTTCGCTCGAGTTGGTCACGGCCTCCCCGTCTTTCTGCCAGTAGAGAGCGGGGGCCGGCGCGCCCGTGATCCCGCTCACCGCCAGCGTCACGGTATCGCCTAGGTTGACGGTCTGATTGGTCAGTCCGCCGGTTATGGCCGGGGCGGCGACACCGTCCTGAAAATAGAAATCATCGAAATAGCCTCCCAGCGGCCCGTCGATTCCATAATTCTGCAGCGAACTGAGTTGAATGCAATTGATGCCGACGCCCCCGGCATTATCATGGGTCAAAGTGGGATTGACCATGTCATCAATATAGAAATGAATGAGCGCCGCCTCGGTGGTGGCGGCAGGGCCGATGACGATGCGGGCGTTGTGCCAGCCTGCCGAGCGCGGAGTGGCGGTATCGAAGTAAGCCTGGATACGGCGCTGTTGAGGCCGTCCGTGGCTCCGAGAACCTGGGCCTGGTACTTTGTCGTATCGGCGGCGCCCCACACGTAGGCCGCCCCGAGCATCAGGCATTGAACGGGATTCGAGGGCGCGTCGGCGCTCCCGCCAGAATCCGCGTTGTAGTCCGCGTTGCCCGGGATGCCCGTTGCATAGTTGCACAGCCCGGCAAAATCGCCGTAGTTGGTTTGGTTCAGCGGGTCCGTCGTGCCGGCGCCGCAGGGATCATAAAACCACCAGTCCAGCACCACATTCCCGTAATAAAGATTGCCCGCATTGAGCCGGAAGGCCAGGTTGCAGTATTCGGAGTCGGAATCGAAAAACGGGACCTGGAAAAGAGAACCGGCCTCGTTGCGGACCATCTGCGCGCCGCTGTGGGGAGTCACCCCGTTCTCGGCGCCGACGACGGCGAAATTGGCGGGGTTGGCGCCCCACCACGGATTGCCCGAGCCGTTGGGCGCCGCGTTGGCCCCGCCTGCATAATTCTTGTCCAGGAAGTCCTGAGCGTAGCCCTCAAAACCGTCGCTGAACGAGGCGCCGTGGGCCGGCCAAACGCACACCAGGAGCGCCAACGCCCCCGGCAGAAGCTTAAAAACACCGGCCAAACCGGCTTGCAATGATTGGAACACCTGGGTCCTGGTCCGTATTACCGAGAGAGTTTGATTCTTCATTCAGTCTTGCCAGTCGCTTCTGCAAGGGGCAATGCAGTTTTTGCTTTGTCATCACCCTATCAAATTGCAACCATGGCGAGAAGCGATTTAATAACGCATGATGCAAGAGTTCTCCGCCCTGGATGGGGCAATTCTGATCGATAAACCGGCCGGGCCGACTTCCCACGACGTCGTGGACGCCGTCCGCCGGCATTTTGGCATCAAGAAAGTGGGGCATTGCGGCACACTCGACCCCAACGCAACCGGTTTGCTCATCCTCCTCCTGGGTCGAGGCACCAAACTCTCCGAGAAACTCATGGCCGACGACAAAGTCTATGAGGGAACCATCAAGTTCGGTGAAAGCACTGATTCCTATGATGCGGATGGGCGGTTGGTGGCCTCGATGCCGGTGATGCCGATGACCTTGGAGCAACTCAACGAAGCGGCGGCGCAATTCGTGGGCGACCTGATGCAGACGCCCCCCATGGTCTCCGCCGTGAAGAAAGGCGGCGTGCCCCTCTACAAACTGGCCCGCAAGGGCATCGAGGTCGAGCGTGAGGCCCGCCTGGTTCACATCTACACCTTCCGCTTTGCCGGCTACCAGGAGCCGCTTGGGCAATTCCGCCTGGCGTGCACCAAAGGCACCTACGTGCGGAGCATCGCCCACGAACTGGGCCAGAAGCTCGGTTGCGGCGCCCATCTGGCCACCCTTCGCCGTGTCACTTCCGGCCGGTTCGATGTCGCCCAGGCCACCCCGCTGGCCCAAGTCCTGGCCCTCACCGCCCGCGAGTTGGAGAAACTGGTCATCCCCTTCCTGAAACTGGCCGGGGACTGAATATGCCGAAATGAAAACGATCCACGCTGCCAGGGAGTTGCAGCCGGGGACACGCAAGGTGTCGCTGGCCATCGGATTTTTCGATGGGGTGCATCTGGGGCACCAGCAGACGATTCGGCAGGCCATTACCGATGCCCGCCAGCATGAAGCCCTCTCGTTGGTCATTACCTTCGACCGCCACCCCAACTCCGTCGTGGCCCCCGCTCGAGTGCCCCCTTTGATTTACTCCCTGCCGCAAAAGCTACGGACCATCCGCTCCCTCGGGGCGGACGCCCTGTTGTTAATCCACTTTGACGAGCCCTTCAGCCGGCAAACCGGCGAGGAGTTCATCCGCGGATTGGCGCGGGACCTGGGACAGATTCTGAGCATCTGCGTCGGGGCCGGATTTGTCTTCGGTTACAAGCGCGGCGGCAATGTCCAGTTGTTGAAACGGTTAGGCGCTGCCCTGCGGCTTTGGGGTCCACGCCCTGGCGTCAGTCTCCCTGGATGGCCAGGCGGTCAGCAGCACCCGGATTCGCTCCGCCATCATCGCGGGCAACCTGGACGCAGCCAGCCAGATGCTCGGCCGCGCCTACTCCCTGGCCGGCCCGGTCGTTCAGGGCGACCGCCTCGGGCGCCAGTTGGGCTTCCCGACTGCCAACCTCGACCCCGCCGGCCTGGCCCTCCCCCCGAGGGGAGTCTATGCGGTCCACGCCCTGGCCGGCGGGCGAACCTATCGCGCCGTCTTGAATATCGGCACCCGCCCTACGCTGGCCCGCCCTGAGCCGCAACTGCGCGTCGAGGCGCATCTGCTCGGCTTCCAGGGCGACCTCTACGGCCAGGAACTCGAACTCACCTTCGTCGAGAAACTGCGCGACGAACGCCGCTTCGCTTCCCTGGCCGACCTGCGCCGCCAAATCCACAAAGACATCCTCGCCGCCCAAGCCCGGTTTGACACGTGAACCACGAATGTTAGACACTCTATTTCCCGATGGCGCAACCACCGCCCCAGGTTCTGGAATTGATCCAGCGGTTCGACCGTAACCGCGAGGCCTACCGCTCGCCCCACTACAATGAAACGCAGCTCCGCCGCGAGTTCCTCGACCCGTTCTTCAAGGCGCTCGGCTGGGACATCGACAACGAGCACGGGTATGCCGAGCCTTACAAGGACGTGGTCCACGAGGACGCCATCAGGGTCGGCGAGGCCACCGAAGCCCCCGACTACTCTTTCCGCATCGGCGGCACTCGGAAGTTCTTTCTGGAAGCCAAGCGCCCCTCTGTTGACATCAAGAACGACGTCCACCCCGCCTTCCAACTCCGCCGGTATGCCTGGACCAAGAGTCTTCCCCTGAGCATTCTCAGCGACTTCGAGGAATTTGCCGTGTACGACGGCCGCTTCAAGCCGCACCACCTGGACAGCGCCGCCATCGCCCGCGTCCTTTACATTCCCTACGCCGAGTACGCCAGCCGCTGGGATGAAATCGCAGGCGTTTTCTCGCGTGAGGCGGTCCTCACAGGCGCCTTCGACAAGTTCGCCGAATCCGTTAAAGCCAAGCGCGGCACTGCCAACTTTGACGACGATTTTCTCAAGACCATCGAAACCTGGCGGGCCGACGTTGCCCGCAACCTGGCCCTGCGGAACCCAAAGCTCTCGCAGCGCGAGTTGAACTTTGCCGTCCAGCGCATCATCGACCGCATCATTTTCCTTCGCATCTGCGAAGGCCGCGGCATCGAAGACCGCGACCGGCTCCGCGCCCTCTTAAACGGCGAGCGTGTCTATCCCCGCCTTTGCCAGCTCTTTGAAGAGGCCGACACCCGTTACAATTCCGGCCTCTTCCACTTCCAACCCGAGAAAGACCGCCACGAGGCGCCTGACGAACTGACGCTGAACCTCGAGCTGGATGACAAACTGCTCCGCGACATTATCAAGGGCCTCTATGACACGACGCCCTACGCCTTCGACGCCGTCGAGGCTGACATCCTCGGCCAGATATACGAGCAATTCCTCGGCAAGGTCATCCGCCTCACCGAAGGCCACCGCGCCGTCGTCGAGGAGAAACCCGAGGTCAAAAAGGCGGGCGGCGTGTACTACACCCCCACCTACGTCGTGGAGTACATCGTCCAGACCACGGTCGGCCACCTGCTCGAAGGCAAGACCCCCAAGCAGGCCGCCCAACTCAAGATCCTCGATCCCGCTTGCGGTTCCGGCTCCTTTCTGCTCGGCGCCTACGAGCACCTCCTCGGATGGCACCGCGACTTCTACACCGGGCACGACCCCGCCAGGTGGGCCAAAGGCCCCAAGCCGGTCCTCGTCCAGGTCGGTGCCGGCGACTGGAAACTCACCATCGCCGAACGCAAACGCATCCTCCTGGACAACATTTTCGGCGTGGACATTGACAGCCAGGCCGTCGAGACCACCAAGCTCTCGCTCCTCCTCAAAGTCCTCGAAGGCGAGACCCAGCAAACCCTCCAGCCCGTCCTCCGGCTGTTCCACGAACGCGCCCTGCCCGACCTGGGCGACAACATCAAATGCGGCAATTCCCTCATCGGCCCGGACTTCTACCAGCAGCGGCAAATGTCACTCCTGGACGATGAAGAACGATACCGCATCAACGTCTTCGACTGGCACGCCGAATTCCCGCAAGTCTTCCGGCGAAGGACTCCCTCGGGCGAGCTGCGTGAAACGCCCGCCTCGCCGTTGGACTACACCGTGCCCGGCGTGCCGCTGCATGGCCGCTACGGCTACAAGAAGCAGAAACCTGAAGAAGGCGTGCCGCCCCCGGCGCCGAGCGAGCCGGAATGGGAAGGCGGCTTCGATGCCGTCATCGGCAACCCGCCGTACGTCCTGCTTGAAGACGAATTCCGAGACGAACTGCAGTTGGCGTATTTCCGCGCCAAGTTCACCGCGGCTTCGTTCAAGATCGACACCTATCATTTGTTCATGGAACAGTCGATCAGCCTCGGCAGGGAGGGTGGTCTGTGCTCGATGATCACCCCCGCCAATTTCTTGACCAACAACCACCTGGATAAACTGCGCCGGCTGATGCTCGAGCGGATGGTGGTTCAACAGGTACTTGTCATCAACGGCGGCGTTTTCCGCGGGATTGGCGTTGACAACGCCATTTTCCTGCTCAGCCCCGGCAAACCCACCAGCAAGAACTTCCGAATCATGCACGCTCGAATCGAAGCGAAGCATCTGCGCCAAACCAGCACGTCGGAGGTTTCCGCCGATGCAGCACTGGGTAATGAGCGCGTCCTGTTCACGGGGACGACCGATGCACCCACGGGGGAGTTGTGGAGGAAAATCGCCAGCCGGAGCCGGTCCCTGGGCGAAATCGCCGATGTGAACTTCGGAAAGCAGCTCCGTGATCGAAAAAAGTTTCCCGAGGATGTGATCTCAGTACCGAGCGTCCGCGCGATTCCAGCCAGTCACCGTCCCTGTTACACGGGCCGCGACGTGAATCGCTACGCATTAACCTGGGGAAACCTGGCTTGCCTCACCAGCGAGGTGGCGCGGCGCGGTGGTTGTTGGGACAACGCCAAGCACGACGGGAGGAACAAACTCCTGACGCGACAGATCGGCCGCTATCCGGATTTCGCGCTCGAGACCGCTGGCTGGCATTGCCTTAACACAATCTTCATGGTCAATGTTCGCGAACCGGCATACGACCCTCGGTTCATCCTGGGCATTCTGAACTCCAGACTTTTGCACGGCATCTGGCTGGATCGTTTCTACGATCAAAGGCGCACCTTCCCGAAGATCAAGGGCACATACCTCAAGCAATTGCCGATTCCTCGCCTGGATTTCTCCAACCCGGCCGACGAGTCTCGCCACGAGCAGATTGTCCAACTGGCCGAGCAGATGCTGACCTTCCACCAGCGCCTCTCGACCGCCAAAACCCCACAGGAGAAAACCGCCCTGGAGCGCCAAATCACCGCCGCCGACACCCAACTCGACCGGCTCGTCTATGACCTTTACGGCCTGACCAAAGAGGAGATCGACATCGTTGAGACTGCATCGCTGTAGCACACAACCACCACGCCCAGGACCGATGAAAGATCAGCACCGAAATCAGGACGCCTTACTGCAATGGGAAGGACTACAATCCCCGTGCAGAATCACCCGCCTGCAGCATTCCGGCCTCCTCACCGGCAGCAGCGCCGCAACGGTTTCACGTGATGATTCCTGCCACTTGCGTTGTGAAGTGGAGGGTTTTTCGAGCAGTCCAGTTGCTCCGGCTGCTGAATTCTTCCAGCGCAAGCGGACCGGGCCGTTTAGCTTTTCTGGCATCTCCGACGGGTGCACGGTATCGCTGTCCAACTGCCGTCTGCCCCAGTTTCAGGTCAAGCCCGATTCAGACTCCGGCCTTTACACAAACAATTCATTTCGACTGGCGGGCTCCGCAGACCGGGTTGAGCAAAAGGCCGAGGGGAAATGGAGCGAAACCACTCATATCAACTGGTTTTTAAACGGGCCACACGACTTCGTATTTCCTCGCAAGACATTCCACCAATATGACTTTGGTTACCTAAGAAAAATAGATGGGTACGCAGGATTTACCCTCGCCTCAGGCACCAGCTTGCCGGGGGGCAGTGTTGACTGTGCTGTGGTCAGCCTTCCTGCATTTTCGTTCGTCCTGCGAGGCGTGCCAGAGGAATGCGGCCCGCCGTGGTCCAGAAATGTTGCGATCGAGTATTCCACCAAACTCTCGCCCATTCCCGACGCAGATACGCGCCAGGCCGTCGCGGAGATCGTCAGTTTCGTCTTGGGCCGCAGGCTTATTGATGTGGGCGACACAGCCCTGACAACACACCACGACTTCACTGTCCACATGCAAAACTGGGACGTCTCCCAAGCACGGTCAGTCCCGGCGAGAATCAGATCGGACTTCGCCTTCCATTTGCGTAGCTGGAACCCGCGCGGGATAAACGTCCGCGCCCTGTGCTCCAAGATCGATTTCCCGCCCATCCCCATCGACAGGCTGCAAAGAAGAAGCAGCGAGAGCATTGAAACCGTTCTGGCAAGGCTGGTACCGCTCTATTTGCAGCGCCGCCGGTCCTTCGCGCTGGATCACGCTCTATGGCGCTACTGGACATTTCAGGAGTTCCCTCTTGGCATCAACCTGCCGATGTTGGTGAACGGGATCGAAATCCTGGCAGCGGCTTGGTTCTCCTCATCCTCATCCGCCTCGCATGGGAATTTCACTCCGAAGAAGGAATTCATGGCGTTGCTCCAGCAGGACTTTAACAACATCCGTGCAAAGCTTTCCCGGGCAGCCGGCGAAGATCCCTCGATGTCTCGCCTCCAGGACCGAAGCCTTCTAAGTGCCCTCGTGCAGCGAGTGGAAAACTCGTTTGAGATGGGGCAGAACGCGAGGACACAAGAGTTTTTCCGCGAGGTGGGCGTGACGCCGACGCGGGGGCAATTGGAGTCCTTGAGAGCCCGTCACGAGCAGGTACACAGCCGCGGCGCCGACAAGGAACCCGCCAAACTGTGGAGTTTTTCAGAAAACCTCCGCACACTCTTTTACAAGACTATCCTCCGCCTCTTGGACTACTCCGGCCAGTACCTTGACTGGGCGGAGCGCAAGCCCGCCGCCAAAGTACTCCGCCCCCTCCGTTGGCGACAGGACCTGGCGGGCGGTCCAAATCAACGTCTAACCGCCGGCCAGGAAAGTCGATGAAGATTTCTGCCCATTCCGGACTCTCGCCGGCCCAGTTAACGTTGCGCCATGAAGGTTCCAAACGCGGACAGTGCGGTCGTTGACATTGCGAAGCTTCGCGATTATTCGCTGAGCCCGCTCCACAAGGAAGGCAAACACAAGGCCCGCGTTTTTGCCTCCGCCTTGGGGATAGCCGAGGGCGACGCCGACTGGCTGCGGTCAGTGCTGCTGGACGCCGTGCGCCGGTACGGCTGTGAACTCGGCAGAAAAACGTCGTTCGGCCAAAGGTACGTAGTTGACTTTCCGGTCACCAGGGCTGATAAGCGGGCGCAAGTCCGTAGCGTGTGGAACGTCCGGCCAGGTGAAAATGTTCCTCGCCTTGTCACCTGCTATGTGCTATGAAGGTCTTGATGCGACCGGAAGCGATCAAACTCCTGGATGTTGTGGCGCTGCTTGCGGACAAGCCGGCTGAGGGCTTGGCCGCCGGCCATGTTGGCACCGTCGTCGAGGTTTTATCCCCGGACGTGTTTGAGGTCGAGTTTCTTGATCCAGCCGGCCAGACTTTTGCCCTCGCCGAACTGAAGCGCAACGAGATCCTTCTCTTGAGACACGAGCCCGTTCCCTCCTGAAGCGGTTCCTGCGGTTGATGGACAAACCATGGAAGATTACCACATCAACATCTTCTACAGTGAAGAGGACGGGGGGTATATTGCCGACATTCCGGACCTTGTGGCCTGCTCTGCCTTCGGCAGCACACCCTACGAGGCGTTGCAGGAAGTCCAACAGGCCAAGCGGGCCTGGCTCGCGGCGGCCAGGAAGGAAGGCAAACCGATTCCTCCCCCGGCCTATCGGCCGGCGATCTACCAACTGGCGTCATGATAGAAAATGAAATGGTCCACGGCCGTCTGCCGCGCGGGGGCGGCTACAGCCAACGGCCACGGTTCCGCCCCACCCGTAGCGCCCGCCCCCCTGATGAGCAGCCTGCGCCGCTCCCATTGCCCGAGCAGCGGGGGGTGGGCGAGTGGGACACCGGTTATCGGCTTTGGAAAGAAGAACAAATGCGCCGCCGTGAAGCCGGTAAGAGGGAGTGCCCCCCTCGGCTCTGGCGCACCCGGATCGAGGACGACACACCGATCGTTCCGCGCGCCGTTGCGATGGGTGTGTGCGAGGAGGCTTCCTTGTGGTTTGGCGAGCCGTTTCCGCGCCAGTGGGAGGCCGAGTTGGCCGAGCGGGCCAACGTGATTTACCAGTACAACGCCAGGTTCCACCGGTTGATGCGCAGCCGGGGCAACAGAGGACGGGACGCGCTCTGGGCCTTCACGCGCCATTGGCTCTGCGCTCTGCTGGCCAGCCGCCGCCCGGACCTCTTCTGCCGCCTCCCCCGCGGCTACGCCAGCGGCCACGATTTGCCTCCGCCTCCAGGGCCGCCGAACTCGACCGCCTCGCCTATGGCCTGTACGCTTTGACGGACCAGAAATCAACCGGTTCCGGAGGGCCTGCGTGAGCTTGGGTTTAGCTTCTAGGAGCGGCAAGAGTGCAGGTTAGGGTCGGATCTAAACTTTTTGACATTTGCTTCTGAATTTGCGTTATGCTCTGACGCAAATCCGCACGCCACCCGCCTCCCCTTTTTCCGGGTCTTGTTGTCCGGGCTTGAAGCCCGGACACTGGAGTCTGGACACCTTCCTTGTATGACTTTAGCCCGGATATTTCACAGGGTTTCGCCGGCTGGAAGGTGTAGCGCAGGCTTCCAGCCTGCTGTATCGCGGATTTCCAATCCGCAGATGCGGCGAAGCAGATACAGCCTGCCGACTGGAAGTCGGCGATACAGCAGGTTGGAAACCTGCGCTACGTAGCTTTGGCAGCCCAGTACCGCTCTTAGGCTGTGAAATATCCGGGTTAGGTTTGCCGGGCGCCAGTGCGGTGATTCAAAGGCCCAGAGTGGCTTGGCACCGCGTAGCGGTGCTTGGGGGTAGCCGTGGACTTCCAGTCCACGGTTCCCGTGGCCCAAGATGACCCGCGTCGCGTAGCGACGCCTGAAGGACAGGCTCGATGCGCTTTCAACCCTACAGATACCGCTCTTCGTACTCAATCTCATGCCGATCCAGCAACGCCCGGTATTCCTCCTGGGAAGTCCTTACCCGGTGGTGTTCGCGCTGGCCCCGGAGGTACTCCTCCACCTCGGGCACTTGCGATTTACTCACCGTAAAGGCGCCATAGCCATCTTGCCAGCCAAAGCCGCGGCACCCCGGCAAGTTTTCCCGTATCCACCCCGAAGAAGACCACGTGATAGCGGAGGCAGGAACCTGACCCCCACATTCCAGCGAAGTCAGTTCACTTCATTAACCTGAAAAAGAGCTGGTGGCTGCCGATGGCGTTGGTGACGGCATAGTTGGTGGAAAGGACGCTATAAGTCGTGACGAGTGACGCCCAGTTCGCCGGGTTCAGAGAGGCGTTGGTTTGGATTGCCAAGCCGCTGTAGTTTGTCGGCCATGTCAGAAGAACGGCATCATTCAGCGGCGATATGCGCAGGGTCGGCCGGCCCAGGGAAGTTGCATATTGCGCGGCGATTTCGGCTCCGGAAAGGGCGCGATTGAATATCGCCACTTCATCAATCCGTCCCTGAAAATAGCGCCCGCCAAAAACCTGGCTGTTACCGATGCTGACTGGATTGTTGGCGATTGAGTGTCTGCCTCCCGTGGCACTCGCCACCAACTGGCCATCCAAATAAATGCTCTGCAAGGAGTTGGTGTCCAAGGTGGCGGCCAGAAAATGCCATTGATTCAGGGGCAACGTCTGGTCATAGACCGCCACCGCGCCAGCGTAAAACCTGGGGTGGTTGTCGGTCTCGATTTGCAGGTCAAAGTCATTGCCGCCCTGCGATTGGTTGACGACTGAAAAGATGTGTCCTGCGGTTGACGGTTGGGAGGTGAGATAAACCCAGGCCATCAGCGTGCCTTGGTTGCCAATTTGGCCAGTTAGGCTTGTGCCCAGGTAGCTGCTGCTGCCATCGAGCAAGAGTGACTGGTTCTCAGGGTCCAGGTAGAGCGGACAACCAGAGCCGGCTGCCCCAATCGAGGCGTTGCCTTGCGGTGTCCCGGTGTAGCCGTTGACGCAACTGTTAAATCGGAAGGTGGGATCAAACCGCCAGTAGCCAAGGAGATTCGATGTATTTGTGATGCCCTCGGCGTAGGCGTTGAAAGTGTTGTAGCTGTTGTCGGGCAAAACCGTTAGCGTCACACTGGTAGTCGCCGCCCCAAAGCTGTTCGAAACGGCAAGCTGGTAAGTTCCCGTGTCGCTGACAACTACGCTGGTAAAGGTCAGAATGTTGCTTTGCGCGCCGAAGACGCGTGTTTGGTTTGTCAAGTTAGCGCCGTCGAGGGACCATTGAAGAGTCAAGGGCGCACCTCCGGATCCCGACGCGGTGAAGGACCACGGCGCTCCCTCGTAAAGGAGAACGTTGCCGCCCAGGACACTTGTGATTTGCGGGGCCGGTGAATTAGCCACGCCAAAAGTGAATCCGTTATAGTAAGTATCTCCCCCCGACACGGTCCAGGAGATAGCACTCAATGTGCCGATGAATTGAATAATTCCGTCGCTTTCCGTGCCGTGCAGTATGTTGCTCGTCTGGGTCAGCGGTGCTCCGGAACCCCACCATCCGGGTCCAGTGCCCAGAATGTTGAACGGATGGCTGAAGGTGAAATCCACGTTGATACCCGGAGATCCCTGGCTCACGATGGCCATAAAGGGGTTGGTAACGGGTTGTGAAAAAGTGATCGTGTCAACCGTTGCGTCGCCGCCGACAACTGCAAGCATTCCGCTCAATGGAGGATTAGGGACGATGGTGGACGTGTAGGTGCTGATGGGTATGTAGTAATCGGTTCCGGAACCGTTAGTCTGAGTGGTATTAAAGACGTCCCCTGAATAGCTGACGTTCACCGTCGTGGATCCAATGGTCATGAAGCCGGAGGCCGAACCGCCTGGGCTCCCTGTCGTGGCTGCCGTCCAGTCAACCCAACTGATCGAAGGAGCCGTGAACCCCGGAGACTGGGCGTGGAGGTCCGGGGTTGAGAGCGCAACGAGTGCGAGACCAAACAAAGCGCAGGCCTGTAAGCTGCTTCTCGCAAGCGTTTTGACAATTGGCCTGCCATTATCGTTGATCGAGCCAGACATAAAACTCCAAAATCATTTGGAGATTATGAGGTCTTCTCGATGGTTGGCAAGCCCATTTTCGGCGGCTGTCAACGGCATCGAAGCGTATCCGGTCGAGGTGGAGGTGAACGCCGGGTATGGCGACACTATCATTGGTAACCGTTCACACCTCAAGTTGTCACTCAGGAGGAATCGGCTAATAGGGGAGGAGCCGGCTGTCCTTTGAACCAAGCGCTCAGGGCCTGACAAATCCAATCAAAGGGGGAGCGATGCTGTAGCGAGCAGGTGGCCATCACGGTCCAGAGTCGCTCACAAAACTGCCGCCCTCGGGCGCTACGGGTGCCTTGGGTCATGTGCCGATCCATCACCACAAAGCGCATGGCCTGTTCCGACACATTGTTGGTGGGTTCGATGCCCGGGGTGGTGATGAATTGAAAGTAGGCTTCGCCATGGCGGTAAAATCGCTCGGCCATGTTCCATATCAACCGGTGAAAGGGGCCGCCCGAACCCGGCAGGGCGGCGCGCCAGATTTGGTCGTGGGCGGCGGCCAGCTCCGACTCGAAGGCGCGGGCACTCAGTTGGTCCCTGCGGTGCAGCGTCCAGAACAGGGCCTTGAGGCCCGCCAACAACCCTTTGCCATAGCCTTGGACGCTGGGCTCGGGGAATTCGCACAGGAATTTGACGTCCCGGATCAAGTGCGCCATACAGAACTGGACCAGGACCGAGCATTGGCGGGCGTATTTGCGGTAGGCGGCATAATAGTCGCAGCCCAGAATGCCCTGGAACTCTTGGCCCAGCAGGCGCTGGAGAACCTCAGCGCCGCGCGAGGCCTCGATTTTGAAGACGACAAACTGGCTCGCGCGGAAGCACCAGGTCCAGAACCGGTGTCCGTTGTCTTTGTGTCCGGTTTCATCGCAGTTGAGGTGGCTCTGCCGCGGTAACAAGGCCAGTAGCTGGCCGTAGGGTGCGGCGAAGGCCTGAGTGGCCTTGTGGCAGAGTTTGGCCAGATAGCCCCGCGAGACCGACACGCCGACCACCTCGCCCAGAAAATCCCGAATCCCACTGTAAGAACCGTGCAGCCGGCCCTTGAGATAAGTGACCAGGGCGGTCAAGCGGGGGCCGAACAGTCCGGCCTGGACAATGGGCCCGGGCAAAGGGGCCTGGTGGTAGCAGCCGCAGTCCTGACACCAAATGCTGTAAGCCGTATACTCGACCACTCGGAACGGTTTTTCCACCAACTCGACCTGTTGGATCGTGCGTTGGTGCTCCGGCCCTTCCGCCGGGCTAATCCGGTGGGAGGGATCGACCGGACATTGTTTGAGGCGGAAGGGGATCCGCTGATCGACTTGCTCGGGAGCAAAGGCGGGCCGCTGGTGTTGGGGATGTCCCTTTTGCCCGCCGATGCGTCGCTTGGACTTTTTCTGGCGCCGCTGCCCATTGGGTTTGACGATGTCGCTGGAGGGCGGTTTGGAGGAGTTAGCCGAATGCTTGCGGGCGGCGGCCAGTTGATTCATGAGCCGGGCGTTTTCGGCTTGGAGTTGGGCCAGCCGCAACTTCCAGGCGCGCCTTGTCCTGGCGGAGTTGGGCGTTTTCCTCCTCCAACTGGCGCAGTCGTTTTTTTCCGATGAACCAGCCCATGGCTATTGTTCCTGGCAGAGGAAGGGCCGGAAATCCTCTCGCAACGGGCGCAGCCAGATCGTTTTGATGGGGGCGGCCTGGTCGTGGGTCCGATCATTGCGGCCTCGTCCCAGGGTTTGCCCCACGCAAATCCAACTGGCCGCCGCGTAGGCCGTCCCGGCAAAGCGCCGCTTTTCCACAAACGTTTCGACCAGAGCCAGATCATGACCGTAAACCCTTGACCAATCGCCCGGAAGCTGGCGCACGGTCCGGCCCAATAGATGGGAAGCCAGGCACTTGATTTGAACCCAGGGAAGAATCACGAAGCGGTCATTGTTGACCACCCACCGAAGGTTTTGCTGCCGGGCTTGCGCCGACCAACCAATGAACTGATCGCGGGCCCCGAGCTTCCAGGCGGCCGGACCAAAGCTCAGGCAGGCAATCGGCCGGTCCTGGAAGTAAGCAATATATCTGAGTTGCGCTCCGGTGGCCTGTTGATAGCCCAGGTAGTGATACGTTCCAACCAGTCCACGGTAGAGCGCCAACCGCTTGGAGTCCTGGACTAACTGAATGCCAATCTGGTTTTGGAACTCTGGCAGCCTGCCCGTCAACGGCCTGCAATCCAGGAGATCGGGTGTCGAGGTTCCATTGCGATAACCGGGTCGTCGGGCCTCGCAGAGCTTCGGAGGCAACTCGATCAGTCCGCGCGCTTCCAGCCGACGGAGCAGGTCGCGGCAGGCAATCTGACGAAAGCGCCCATTGGCCTGGCGCCAGTTCCAAATCTCACAGAGGCGATTGGAAACATGGCTGCGTCCCTGAGCTCCCTCATCCTCGATCAACTGTCGGATGAGCAGCAGCTCGGCTTGCCGAACAACCCGGCGCCTAATCACTAAATCCTGGTCCACGGCCACGCACCCTAACAAGGGCCGCTCGGTGACGCCAGCAAAATCTACGGTCCGCTCAGATCATGTGCTCAAGCGGTGCGTCGAAACCCGTGAACGGTTACTATCATTGTGATTGTCAGGCTGCCCGATGAAGCCGAAAGGACCGTGCGCGAGGCCTTGGCCCTCAGCCGAAAAACCCTCGGGGATCGCCATCCGACGACCGCTTTTTGCTGGGATGGATTGGGCCTGATTCTGCGCAAGGCCGCAAGATTCGCGGAATCTGAAACCGCCCTTACGCTCGCCCGGCGGGCGGTGGAAATTGGGCAAACCAATTCGGATTTGCCATGGTTCCAACTGGGACTTGGCCTCGCGGAGTATCGGAACGGTCACTACGCCGCTGCCAGCCGGATGCTCAGTGCGGCGGAACAGGGAGGCACGAACACCTGGCGTCCGGACATCCGCGCGGTTATGGCTAGGTTCTACCGCCTTACGTGGCGAAAGCGGTGGCCTGGAACTTCGAGTGTTTCCTTCCCGCTTCGCGCCTGGCTGGCTTCGCCCCAGACTCCTCAAAGGGGGCGCCCTTGGCCACCAACCTCTTGCGCTATCCCGTGTTGCTGTATTCGCTATGGCCACAAAAGTCCGTTGGATCGCCGCGTTAGGCGGCCTTTCGAAATAGGCGGCTGATTGCTTCTGGGAAGGCGGGCAGGGCGATCAGTTGGCGGATTTTGTGAGGGACCTTCTCCAAGGAACCTTGGGCCTGCTGCAGTTCCTTACGGACAGTTTGGACTTCGATTTGGGCGAAGCGTGCTTCAAGGGTCGGCTGGCCGTTGAGCAAGATTTCCATGTAGCGAGGATTTTGCAGATTCCGGACCAACGGGGTGTCGGCGATCATACTTTGGAGCAAGCGGCTGATCGAGTTGTGCCCGCTTCTGTGGCGAGCGCCCCGCCGAAAATCGCGAAAGAGTCGCTCCATGACGTTGTTGGTGCGTTGGGGTTGGATGCGCCGCGTTCCGCTGGGAGTTGAGACGGTGATGGTGCAGGAACAGCGCCTGGCCGACAAAGACCAGCACATCATAGCCATAGGTGCAGCCCGCAGGCACCAGTTGGCTCAGGGGCTGGGCGGCATAGAGAGTGTCCTTGGGGCAGTGCGCGCAGTGCAGGAGCGTTTCGTGCGCGGTAAAGCAGCCCAGCGAGAGGGTCTGAACGGTTCGGCGCTGGGTTTTGTAAACCTGGAGCGGCGCCTGACAGTCGGGGCAATCGGTTTGGGCGGGCCGAAAGGGCACGGTTGGCGGTTGGGCGAACAGGGCCGCCGGGGAACTCTCGCGCACCAACTGCTCCTGGTAGCGGCGCAAGGTGGCCAGCGTGTTCAGTTGGGCGTTGGGGCCAGGAAGCGAGACGCCGCTACGAAAGGGCGGCTCAGCCGCTTTCACTGAGGCCCTACATCCCATAATTGAATCCCGTTGCGCCCCATGGTACACAGTAGCAGGCTGGCGTCAATGTTTAGCGCCTGTCCCAAAAGCACCGGTTCCAGACCTTTGTCGCAACCTTTGTCGCCAACTTTGTCGAAAAATGGCACGTTCGACAAAGGTTGCGACAAAGGTTCCGACGAGGTCTTCGGCCCACCGGGCTTTTTGGACAGGCTCTAATTATTTTTCTGCTCTCGTCATCCGGCCGGTTCCTGTTACAGTCTCTCCGATGCGAACGGCGATTTATCCCGGGAGTTTCGACCCAGTCACCAACGGGCATCTGGATGTCATCCACCGGGCCACCAAGCTCTTTGACCGAGTGATCGTGGCCGTGGCGGCCAATGAGAGCAAGCACCCGTTGTTTACGCTCCAGGAGCGGGTGCAGATGGTGGCGCGGGCCGTGCGGCATCTGCGGCATGTCGAGGCGGATTCCTTCCAGGGCCTGCTGGTTCAATACGTCCAGCGGCGCTCGGCCCAGGCGGTTATCCGGGGCCTGCGGGCGGTCTCGGACTTTGAATTTGAATTTCAGTTGGCTTTGATGAATCGTAACTTGAATGAGCGCATTGAAACGATTTTCATGATGCCCAAGGATACCTACACCTTTCTCAGCTCCGGACTGGTCAAAGAAGTGGCCTTGCTGGGCGGTGACGTGGGTGCGTTTGTGCCGGCGCACGTGCGGACCGCCCTGGCCGGGAAGCTCTCCCGGAAGCCCGGCTGAAAACCGGCATGGAATGGACTTTTATGTCGTTGAAAGTGAATCTGCGTCATTTAGAGGCCCACGATGTCCATCTGGAAGGCCGATTGACGGTGAGCGAACTGGACATTGACACGATGGACGAGGTCGTCCGGGTGGACCAACCGCTGGATTACGCGCTCGAGGTGCAGAAGCTCGATGGGGCCTTGCTGGTCCAGGGGCGGCTGCGCTTGATGCTCGACTGCCAGTGCGTCCGCTGCCTCAAGTCCTTCCGGTTCCCGCTGGAATTCAACGGGTGGATGCGTCACCTGCCGCTGCATGGGGAGGACCAGGTGAAGGTCGTCAACGAGTGCGTGGACTTGACGCCTTATGTGCGGGAGGATATTCTCTTGGAGATTCCGCAACATCCGTTGTGCGACCCGGAATGCCGCGGCTTGCCCAAGACCTGGGTGGGCAGCCCCGCCTCGGCGGGCCGCCCCGGCCCGGCCGAGGCTGGCGATTCATCAGCCTGGGCCCAGTTGAACAAGCTCAAGTTTTGACGTTGAAACGGCGCGCCCTTTAGCGGTATCCTGGCGCGCTTGAACTGTTGTCATTGACATAGAAACATCTTAACATTGATCGCCATTTATGGGTGTCCCCAAGCGTAAACCTTCGCACAGCCGCCAGCGAATGCGGCGCGCCTACAACAGCGTCCTCACTCTGCCCCAGCTCAGCGCTTGTCCGCAATGCGCTGCGCCTTACGTCCCCCACCGCGTTTGCCCGGCTTGCGGCTTTTACAAGGGACGGCAGGTGATCACGGTCAGCGCGGGGACTTAAGCCGTCCCTCGCGGCGCGGAACAACTCCCTCCGCGTCCGGCCCGTCTTATGCGAATCGCAGTGGATGTTATGGGTGGCGACCACGGCTGCGGGGTCGTTATCGAAGGGGCCATGCGCGCATTGGAGACGGGCAAGCAAATCACCGCCCTCTTTCTGGTGGGCGACCGCTCCGATATCCACGCCGCATTGCCCCATCGCGGATTCCGCGATCACCGGGTCCGCGTCGTCCATGCCAGCGAAGTGCTCACCATGGACGACAAGCCCGCCGCCGCTGTGCGCCGCAAGAAGGATTGCTCGATTGTGCGGGCGGTCGAACTGGTGCGCGAGGGCCGGGCTGATGCCGTGGTTTCCCTGGGCAATACCGGGGGCATTTTTGCCGCGGCCACTTTCAAGCTGGGCCGGATTTCGGGCGTGGACCGCGGCGGCATCGCCACGATTATTCCGCGCGCTGAGGGTGAATGTGTGCTCCTGGACTCCGGCGCCAACATCGGCTGCAAGCCGCTCCACCTGGCCCAATATGCGATTATGGGCGGCATCTACTCCCGCGACATCCTTCATCGTCCCAACCCCCGCGTCGGCATTCTGAGCGTCGGCACCGAAGACACCAAGGGCAACGAACTGACCCTCCAAGCCTTCCAACTGTGCAAACAACTGGACCTGAATTTCATCGGCAACGTGGAAGGCTATGACCTGTTTAAGGACCGGGTGGATGTCGTCGTTTGCGATGGTTTTGTCGGCAACATTGTCCTCAAGACCTGCGAGAGCCTGGCGCTGGCGATGTTTTCGCTCCTCAAACACGAGCTGACTGCCAATCCGCGGCGCAAACTCGGGGCGTTGCTGGCCCAAAATGCCTTCCGGGCCTTGCGCCGGCGCATGGATCCCGAAGGCTCGGGCGGCGCCCCCCTCCTCGGTTTCAACGGGGCCGTCATGAAAGCCCATGGCTCCGCTCGCGAGCGCTCCATCGCCAATGCCATCCGCGTGGCCACCGAGAACATCCACCTCCAGGTTAACCAGACCATCGCTCAGGAGATCGCCCGCGCCAATGAGCGGCTGGCATCCCTCGAGCCCGCGGCCACGCCCGAATTATCGCTGGGCTAAACTCCGCCACGCTCTCCACGGCATGAGCCCGACCTCCACCCCCAAATTCAAGAACCCGCGCGCCAAGTACAACTTCCAGGGCCGCACCTGCTCCATCGCCGGCGTCGGCTCTTACGTCCCGGCCCGCATCCTCACCAATGCCGACCTCGAAAAGATGGTCAACACCTCCGACGAGTGGATCACCACCCGCACCGGCATCAAGGAGCGGCATATCGCCGCCAAGGACGAGTTTACCTCCGATCTGGCCTCGCGCGCCGCCCGTCTCGCCATGCAGCGCGCGGGGGTGGCCCCCGACCAAATCGAACTCATCGCCGTGGCCACCATCACCCCCGACATGCCTTTTCCTTCCACCGCCTGCCTGGTCCAGCAAAAGATCGGCGCCTTTCGCGCCACCGCCTTCGATCTCGAGGCCGCCTGCTCCGGCTTTATCTATGGCCTCGAAATCGCTCAGCAGTTCATTATGTCCCGCACTTACGACACCGTCCTGGTCATCGGCGCGGAGAAACTCTCCTCCATCGTCGATTGGCAGGACCGCGACACCTGCGTGCTCTTCGGCGACGGCGCCGGCGCGGCCGTTCTCCGCAACCGCCCCAATGCCCACGGCCTCCTGACCGCCGTCATGGGCGCTGATGGGCGCAAGGCTGGTTTGATCTTCATGGCGGGCGGCGGCAGCCGTTGCCCCGCCACAGCCGAGTCGGTCGCCGCCCGCCTCCACTACCTGCGGATGGAAGGCCGCGAGACCTTCAAGAACGCCGTCAAGGCCATGCAGACCGCCGCCCAGGAAGCCCTCCGCCGCTGTGAAATCGATATCTCCCGCATCAAATGCATCATCCCCCACCAGGCCAACCTCCGCATTATTGACGCCGTTGGCGAACGCCTCGGAGCCAAACCCGAACAGTTCTTTATCAACCTTCACAAATACGGCAACACCTCCGCCGCTTCCGTCGCCATCGCCCTGGACGAGGCCGTCCAGAGCGGGCGCGTCCAGCACGGCGACCTCATCCTTTTGATTGTTTTTGGCGCCGGCCTCACCTGGGGCGCCGCTGTCATCGAATGGTAGCCCTCCTATCTTATCGGCTAATCGTACCATTGCAATCCACTAATTTGACTTTCCCCCCTTCCATGTTAATCTGATACTGTTGTATGAGCGCGAGAAAAGCTGAAAGCAATGGTTCTTTGCCACCTGAACATGTCGCCGTCGCGGTCGAGGCCCGTCAAACCCGCTTGTCCCTCTCACCGGACTCCGTCATCTTCCACAAAAACGGCATTGAATTCCGAAGCATGGCGCCTTTCTCTCCCTGGGCCGAAATGACCCTCACCCTCCAATCCCCGGGCGACGGCGGCAGAATCCACTGCACCGGGGTCGTGATTTCCTGCACCGGCAACAAACACACCGGCTACCACGTTTCCATGGTCCTGACCGGCCTCTCACGCCAGGCCCAGGCCCGCCTCACCACCATGACCGTTTCGCAGCACCCGTAGGAGCCGTCACCCCTCAACGCTTTAGAGCCGTCCGAGGATCTCGCCGGAATGAAACCTTGGTCGCATCCTTTGTCGTGAACTTTGTCGGATTGGCTGCTTTTCGACAAAGCGCAGCGACAAAGGCGGCGACAAAGATTCGGAGTCGGGGTTTTCGGACGCGCCCTTAGACCCTGCCGCAAAACACACAAGTTCCAAGCAGCCCTTGAAACAACTCCCAAACTGGTGCCAGGGAGCATGTCCGCCTCTCTGCGCTCTCTGCGTTCTTTGCGGTTAACTTGCAGCCACCCCTAAACAGGCCGCCAGGAGGTGATCTGACTCGCTCTTGCTCATTCCCGGGCCCCTTCCGCCTGTTCAAACAGTCCAGGGTGGAATAGAGTCTGAGGCGACATGGGATTGGATGCCGAAGCGGATTTGGTGGCCCGGTGCCGCCGGGGCGAGGCTGCTGCCTGGGACGAATTATTCGAGAGGTACTACGCAGCGGCGGGGCGGTTCATTTTCCAGCTCGGGCACGGTTTTTCGCGCGAGGAACATCGAGGAGATCTGCCAGGAGGCCTTTCTATCGGTCGTGCGGAACCTGGATTCGTTCCATGGGCAAAGCCAGTTTCAGACCTGGCTGTTTCGCATTGCCGCGAACAAGGCGCGCGATTTTCGGGAGCGGCAGCAAGCCGCCAAACGGGGCGGGGGTCAACTGACCCTCCCAATGGAGGCCCAGGACCCGGAAACGGGGCTGGCGCTTGACCCGCCGGCCAACACCCCGGCCCCGGACCTGAGCCTGCTCAACGCCGAACAAGGCGCCCTCGTGCGCCAGGCCCTCGAACACCTCGGCGAACCCTGCCGGGAACTGATCGAGCTGCGCTATTTTGCCGAACTGAGCTATGAGGAAATCAGCCGCGCCCTCAAGCTCAATCCCAAGACGGTCAGCTCCCGCTTGAGCAGATGCCTGGACCGGCTCGAGATTATCGCGCGAAAAATCTTTTCGGGAGACAAGCCCGCCGCCTTTCCGTCTAACTCTTAGTTGACATGGCAATGGAAGACGAACGTCCAGTCGAAAAGCTCTTGCGTTCTTACGCCAGGAAACGCCGCGCCGAGGCTGGCGCGCCGCTCGAGTTGCGCCCGGCCGTCCGGCGCCGGCTTCAAGACGAGGTGGCGCGGCACTTCGGCGAGAAACGAGAAGGAGAACGCGTCTGGCCGGCCTTATGGCTGCGGTTGGCCTCGTTCCGGCCGCGTCTGGCGTGGGGTCTGGCCTCCTTGGTTTTGCTGGGTGTCGCAGTGGCGCTCCTCGTGCCGGGCGTGAATCGTTCCAAGGGCCCCCGAATGCTGGCCCGCAACAGCCGGGTCTCGCCCGCGCCAGCCCCGCCCGAGGCTCCCGGCCTTCAACCGCCTCCCGCCTCCGTCGCGCGGCCGCCTGCGGCCCCACAAAGGGAGCTGAGCAAATCCTCCGGCGAGTTACTGGCGGACAAACGCTTGCCAGTCCCGCCGGCAGCGCCGCCGCCGGCCCGGGAGCCGGCGCAAGAGAAAAAGCCGAGCGACGGCGCACCGGGTCCTCCATCGGTGTCCGCGCCGGTTCCGGGCGAGGCGCCTGCCCGGCAGTTCGGTGATTCCTTTACCGATGCGCTGGCCAGCAGCCCCGGAAACACGCGCTCTGCTCTTGCCGCCGCACCCCAACTCGGCACGGTTCCGGGCGGAACCGCCGCGACGCCTGTGGAGCGCCGGCTTCAGCCGGCTTCGGCTGTCCAAGACGGCACGCGCGTGGCCGGAGCCACGGCGATAGCGCCGCGTGCCGGCGGGGACGAGGCGGCTCAGTTCAAGAATAATCAAACCGACAACGCTGCTTACGCAAGGCGCTACGGCCCCGCTCCCGGTTCGGCTGCCAGGTCTTTTAGCTATGCCAAAGCTGAGCCCGCGGCAGTATCCGGAACTCTTGAGAGAGAAAAAGCGAAGGACATTCCACTGCTCCAGAAGTTCGTCCGAGCGGCCCCCAAGGCCCCAGCCTTGCGAGCCTCGAACAGGGTCTCGGACAGGGCCTCGCCGGCGGACGCGGTCCTGGACGCGTTTCAAGTCGAGCACTCGGGACGGCGGCTCGTAGTTACCGACAGCGATGGCTCGGTCTATACGGGTTACCTGCAGTTGACCAACGCCGACTCCAACGCCGAGGCCGCCGCCGCTTCGTCGCCCGCCCGACAATCTGTCCGCTCCGAGGCACAGAGCGCCCTGCGCGCTTCCCGCCTGGCAAGCGCGGCGGTTGCGCCTTCGGCCCAGTCTTCGCCCTCCCAGTCCCTCTTGTACCAACTTGCCGACACCGACCGCAGCCAGAACTACTTCTTCCAGGTTGTCGGGACCAACCGCAGCCTCAACCAGAAGGTCGTTTTTAGCGGCCATCTCATCAGGCTCGCCGATTCGCCCACCGCGCCGGGTTCGCGCATTTCGGGCAAGGCAGCGGTGGGTGAGCGCCGGGAAATTCAGATCGAGGCCGTGCTGCGACAGCCCTGAAGGCCAAGGCCGCCCCTGGCAGAGGGTGCACGACGATTAAACACTTTGACTCGACTACGCGAAATCAGGAGGATGATCCCGTGAGCATCATTCAACTGGAATCTTGCGGTCCCGGGTCGCGCGTCCAGTGGCAGTGTCCGGCAAGGGCCCTGGCAATCACGCTGGCGCTGGCGCTCGGTTCGAGCGCCTTTAACACGCAGGCTGCCGATGCGCCGGCCGCCGGTTGGTCGTCCCTTGGGCGAATGTCTTCACCCGCGTGGGACGGCAAGGCGCTTCGTTTCGAGGGCGACCAGGGCGTGCTGGCTATCACGCCGCTGGCGGATGACGTCATCCGCATCCGGTTCACCACCGCAAGGGCCTTCGGACGCGATCATTCCTACGCCGTGATCAACCGCGACCTCGGCCCGCTCTCGCCCAAGGCTGACATCGGGGCCGACGCCAGCACCCTCACGACCGCTTCGCTCAAGGTGACCGCCCAGCACAATCCATTTCGCATCACTTTTGCCAACAGCGCGGGCGAAAGTCTCGATGCCGACGACCCCGGGCGCGGCATTGCCGTGGCGGGCGCCTCGTTCCGCGTCGCCAAACGCTTGCTCGAGGACGAGCATGTCTATGGTTTCGGCGAAAAGAACGGGCGGCTCGACAAACGCGGCTGGTCGTTGGGCGGCTACAACTACGTGATGTGGAATTCGGACACCTACTCCTACGATTCCAGCACCGATCCCCTCTACGTTTCCGTGCCCTTCTACATGGTGGTCCGTCAAGGCAAAGCCCACGGCCTGTTCCTCGACAACACCTGGCGCAGCACCTTCGACATCGGCCGCGAGCGGCAGGACCTGTTGACCTTCGGCGCCGAAGGCGGCGAGTTGGATTACTACTTCATCAACGGCCCGCACCCCAAGCAGGTCATCGAGCGTTACACCGCCCTCACCGGCCGCATCCCCATGCCGCCGCGCTGGTCGCTGGGTTACCACCAGAGCCGCTATAGCTACTATCCCGAGTCCCGCGTGCGGCTGCTGGCCAATACCTTTCGCGAGAAGAAAGTGCCCGCCGATGTCATCTGGCTCGACATTCATTTCCAAGACAACTACAAGCCGTTCACCTGGGATTACGAGCGCTTTCCGGACCCAAGAAAGATGATTTCGGATCTCGCGGCGCAGGGATTCCACACCGTGTGCGCCGCGGACGGGCATCCCAAGAAGGAAACCGGTTACGCGCCCTACGACAGCGGCCTGGCGGGCAATCACTTTGTCAAGCGCCCGGATGGTTCGGTGTACGAGGGCCCGGTCTGGCCCTCGAGGGCGGAGAAGAGCCCGGGCCGAGTGTGTTCCCGGATTTCAGCCGGCCGGCCACGCGCGACTGGTGGGGCTCGCTCTACGAACAGTTCCTCGATGACGGCATCGCGGGCATCTGGAACGACATGAATGAACCGTCCGTCTTCGCCAAGCCCTCCAACAGCCTGCCGCTGGACCTCGTGTTCGACAATGAAGGCCGGCCCGGCACGACCCGCCAGTTGCACAACGTCTATGGGCAATTGATGACCCGCGCCAGCTTCGACGGGCTCACCCGGCTCCGTCCCAACGATCGCCCGTTTGTGCTGACACGCGCCACCTTTGCGGGCGGCCAGCGCTATGCCGCCCTCTGGACGGGTGACGCCACGGCGGATTGGTCGTCGCTGCGGCAGTCCATCTCCACCCTGTTGGGCCTGGGGCTGTCCGGCTTCGCCTTCGCCGGCAGTGATATTGGCGGCTTCGCGGAGCCGGTCTCGGCCGAGCTTTACACGCGCTGGCTGCAAACCGGTGTCTTCTATCCCTTCATGCGCGCGCACAGCGAATTCGGCGCGCCTGACAAGGAGCCGTGGGCGTTCGGCTATCAGTTCGAGGCCGTGAACCGGCGCGCCATCGAACTGCGCTACCAGTTGCTGCCGCAAATCTACAACGTGATGCACCAGGCAAGCGAAACCGGCGTGCCCGCTTTGCGGCCCATGTTTCTCGAGTTTCCCGAGGATGAGAACCTCGCGGCGACCGACGATCAGTTTCTGTTCGGGGCGGACCTGCTCGTGGCCCCCGTTCTGCGGGAAGGCGAGACGACGCGTTCGGTTTACCTGCCCAAGGGCGAATGGTATGACTACTGGACGGGCCGCCGCTACGCGGGAGGCGCGAAAAGCAAGATTCCGGTAACGCTGGATTCTCTGCCGCTGTTCGTGCGCAGCGGCGCGTTCATCTTCCGCCAACCGGTCGTGCAGCACACCGGCGAAATGCCGGGCAAACCGCTCCACGTGCTCGTGGCTCCGGCATCCCAGTCCGAAACCACGCTCTACGAAGATGACGGCGCAACCCTTGACTACCGTAAAGGGGTCGCCACGAAGCGGACTTTCCGCCAAACGCGCGACGACAAAACGGCGGCGATTGAGATTTCCGCGCCTCAGGGGTCGTACCGTCCAACTGCGCGCGACCTGATAATGGAAATCTGGTTGGAACAAATGCCCCTTGCAGTGTGCGTCGGGACCGGGCCGGACAAGGCGCCCCTGCCCCGTCTCGATGCCGCGGCGCTGGCGAAGGCCCCGCGCGGTTGGACCTACGCCGATGGTTTGCTCACGGTGAAAGAGCGGGACAGCTTTGAACCAATGCATTTTCTGGCCGAGCGGTGAAACCCGGCCAAGGTCGGCTCGCCCAGGCTGGATCAACGCCGGGGACCGAGTTTCTCCATCAAGCCACTCGTTCCGGGGCTGCACACACCGGAGTTGGCACGTCGTTTTTCTTCGCACACACTTTGTCCCGGAACTCGAGCGTAAAACTGGCGCCTGCCTCGACCGTTTCCCAAGCTCCCTCGCCGTCGAGTTGGCTGCTCAGCATTCGCACCAGGCGCATGCCAAGAGAAGCTGATTTTTCTGCGGCAAATCCCTTCGGGAGGCCGACTCCGTCATCCGCGATGCGGAGCCGAAACCGGTCGCCGGCCACGGCTCCCAATTCCACCCGGATGATTCCTTGGCGGCCATCAGGAAATGCAAACTTGAGAGAGTTGGTGATAAGTTCGTTGGCGATCAGTCCCAAAGGTATGGCCGTATTGATGCTGATGAAGATCTGCGACAGATTCAGTTTCAGCCTGACTTGGCTCGGAGCGCTGGCATACGTGGAAAAAAGCAGATTGGTAAGGCTGCGAAGGTAGTCGGCCAGGTCAATTTCCGCGAGCGAGTCCGATTCATAGAGCTTCTCGTGAATCAGCGCCATGGAGCGGATTCGGAGCTGACTTTCCCGGAAGATCCCCAACGTCTGGGGATCCCTGATTTCGTTGATCTGGAGCTGAAGGAGACTGGAGATCACCTGCAGATTGTTCTTTACCCGGTGGTGAATCTCCTGCAGGAGGGCCTCCTTCTCTCTGAGTGCCGCTTGCGTTCTCTCCTCAGCAAGCTTCCGGTCGGTAATGTCCTGTGCTTCCAGCACTACACCGCTCAATACACCCTCCTTCACGATGGGGCTTAGCGCACAAAGGACGGGGAAAGTCGTGCGGTCTTTTCGCACGAATAGGTCTTCCTTGTTGCGGAAGCTCTTACGCTCCAACACCGCTGAGAGGATGGCACAGTCGCCGGGGGGGAAGGGCGTGCCGTCGCGGTGCAGGTGGTGTATCGCGTCGTGAAGGAGCTTCCCCCTCACCTCCTCGAATTTGTAACCGGTCATGGCCTCGGCCGCCGGGTTCATTAAAGTGCAGCGGCCGTGCTGGTCCTGGAGGAAGATCGCCGTGCTCGCGTTTTCGGTAAGTGCGCCGGTCAGGCCCAGCTCGTGATTCAGCGCCTCTTCGGCCCGCCTGCGCTCGCGGCTGTGGTGTTCCAGGTTTCTCAGCCCGAGCAGCAGCCCGAGCAGGCCTATCAGCCATAAGCCCGCCTGCGCCACCGAGAGGTCCAGGTTCTCTTCCCGGGTAGCGATGCGGTTCATCGGCACCGTCACACTGATCCCCCCGCGAATCTCCCCCGGCTTGCGCCCCGCCTCCTCGTGGCAGCGCAGGCACGCCGGCACGGTCACCAGCGGCCGCATCATGCGAAAACACCGCTCGCCTTGGAGGGTCTCAATCGAACTCACTTCTCTAAGCCCCTTTTCAAAGGCCTCCAGCGACCGCCGCTCCCAGTCGTCCGGACGGTTCGCCGCGCGGAGAGGCTTCAAGCTCGTGAGGTGGCCGCGGATGCCTGTCTGCCGCTCCTGCAGCTCGAACACCTGGCGGCTCACCGCCGCGGGGTTGAGCAGCGTCAGCGTCTGGCCCGACGGCGTAACGATCTCACGCTCTTCACCCCCGGCACCGGAAACCGATTCCGGCTGGCTCGATTTCGGAATGTAAACGCCACCGTGGAGGATGCTCCATTCCCGGTAGAGCAGGTCCTTTTCCAGAAGCGCCTGCGCGGTTCGCGTCGTCAGGGACTTGACCCCTGCCTCATTACGCACCAGGTTCCAACCAAACGAGACAGCGACCGCAACGCTCCAGGCAAAAGCCAGCAGAACAAAATATCTCCGGTAGGACACGGGCGGCGCTCTCCCCGGCTTCGCCGGCGCAAGATTGCCATTGGCCGCCAACTCGCTCATGACCAGATCGAGTAACCGCTATTATGCACTTGGCTGATCGGTTGATGTCTGAACCTGATGACTGGCAAAGGGACGGCCGAACTAAAGTCCGGGCGGGCAACCCGTGAACACCCATACGAGGCCGGTGACCCGGCCGCTTCCGTCGCGAATCGCCGACGCGCTATAGTCCACAAGCGAACCGGCCCCCGCGCGGTTTCGCAGCATGACCGGAGAGCGAGCCTGGGGTTTTCGTTCTGCGTCGAAGCCATTCCCGAGCGGCAGATGCGCGGCCTCGTGCGTAGCGGCATCGGTAAACGGGAACACCTCCGCCAGGGGTTTGAGGCGCGCCTCCTCCAGACGCCAGCCGCTCAACGTCCCGGCGGCGCTGTTCATCAGCTCAATCGACCCCCACTTGTCCGTCACGACCAGCGCAACTCCGATGCTCTCGATGACCGTCTGAAGCCATTGTTGAGTCTTCTTGAGTTGAGTTTCGATGGCGTGCCGGTAGAGGGCAATCTCCAGGGCGGTGTGCAACTCCCGCTCATCAAAGGGCTTCCGCACGTATCCGAACGGCGCGCTGATTTTGGCTCGCCGGAAAGTGGCTTCGTCCACGTGTGCCGTCAGAAAGACCACCGGAATATCGAGCTTCTCACGGATGAGTTCGGCGGCTTCAATGCCGTCAACCCGGCCTTTCAACTGTATGTCCATCAGGACGATGTCCGCCCCGATTTCTTGAGCCTTGGACAAAGCTGCTTCGCCCGCGGCGACCACGCCGGCAGGATCGTAGCCCAGGGCGCGCAAGCGGTGCTGCAGATCCGCCGCCACAATCGCTTCGTCCTCTACCACAAGGATTCGTTTCGTCTGCATATTCGGGTCTCTTTCAGGCCAACGCTCGATTGCTAATTCTGGCTATTAGCGTTCTTGGTGGCCCACTTTCTCAGAAGGGGCGCGCGGCGTCCAGAAAAATCTCTGCGAAAATGCTTTGCATTCCTTGCTGTTCCGATGCCAGTAAATGTTAAGTGACCCACCCTTTCGAGGCAGCCAGACCCGTCCTCCCCTCAGGCGCTTTGCCGGCGGGAGTCCCTACGGACTCTTGGGGACCAGGATGTAAAAGTGATTGCCGGGGGCAGGGTCCAGCGTGACCGTAAGCTGATCGCCAACGCTGGCAGGGGTGTTCGTTACTATGTTCCACGCGGTTGTGGCCGAGAGCTCGGCGGTTTCTTTGAGAATGGAATTCGTCAAGGAACTCGGCCAACTCAGGGTCACCTTCTTGCCGAGGCTCAAGGCCAGCCCGTTGCCGGGTATATTCGGTCCGCTAACGGTGAAATCGTCGAACAAATCCTCCAGGGCATCCTGAACGGCCACCCCGGCTGCGCCTGACAACGAGCGATCATCGGTCACCGTTCCTATCAGTTGATCATCCACGAAGAAAGTCATGGTCGGTCCCTCGAGCTCTGCGCGCGCCAGATACCATTGCTGCAATTCCAAGGGGGCGTCTGCGGAGAGCAGCATCTCGTTATCGGAAAGGCGGTACACCTCGATGGTCTTGGTGGCGACATGCAGAGCGAAGACGTAGCCCTCGGCTCCGTTGTCGCGGAGAATCAAGGCCCCTTTGGTGCAAACCAGCAGGTTCGGTTCGACCACGTTGATGCGGCATTGAATTGTATAATCAGTCCAGTCCTTGCCCACCTCGACCCGGTGCAATGGGACCGGGGCAACTGGTTGGGCGCTGACACCTTTCAGCGCCCCATCGACAATGGAAAAATAGTCCCGGTCGCCCTGCCAATCGGCTCCCAGGACATCCTCCGAAAAATGGTCCGACCAAGTCCCGGCGAACGTTAAGGAGTTCGATGCCAGGAGGATTGAACCGGTCAGCAGTTGCAGAAGTCTCAGCGTCGGTTTCATAGCCGTCGCCAGACTACCCTCGGAAAAATGAAAAGTCAATCGTGTTCCAACCACCTGGCGAATCCCGGACGCCTTGGGCTCGCGTTGACTAATGCCCGCTGCCCAAACACGGCCTGGACAGACTCCGGGCTTCCCTCGCCAAATCACCAATCGGGTATTTCAACAGGCTGCCAGCCTCTCTGCCCTATTGCTGCGCAAAGAGGGAGGCGGGCCGCAGGCCTTGAGCCCAACGGCCTGGCCCCCATGGGCGGAACACGGAACGACCCTGCCGCCTCAGGTTTACAGTTGAGCAAGCCCGGCCCACAGTACCGTCAACCGCTGGAGCCAGCCCGAAGAATTGGACAACGGACCGCGATTCGATGGCGCAGGTGAAGGAGAACGCAAGGAGTATGCGACGCCAAGGAGTTCGCGCCGGCCACAGTTGTACCGGGTACGATTCAGCTCATACCCACCGATAGTGATTCTCGATTTGCGCTTTTTCATAGGCACCCGCATTCCGGTCTGAAGTTTGGCCATCGCTGGCCACGCCTTGGAATACGGGCAAAGCGGGATTTCTATTCACGGCCTCCCGTCGAATCCCAGGAGGAGAACGGACCTTTGTCGCAGCCGTCGTCGCCGACTTGGTCGATTTCAGTAAATGTCCAGATCTTTGGCGGACACGACCGCGCCTGCATAGCCCTGTTGCACTTGTTGCAATAGCGTGGCCTCGCTGCAGCCGCTCAAGAGTTGATGATAGAGAACCAGCAGCTTGGGCCTGGCCTGGCTGGCGAGTTCGGCCAGTTCGGCAGCCGAGGTGTGCGCGGCCTTGTAATAGGCGCTGCCTTCCTGCCCTGGCGGATTGCAATAGACTTCATGCACCAGCACGTCACATCCGTTGCACGCTTGCGCCATGCTCGGGGTGGGCGCGGTGTCCCCGGAAATCACAATGCTGCGGCCCGCCGCCTCGAAGCGGTAGCCAAAGGCCTGGTCCCACGTGGCGTGCTTCACCAGAAACGCCTTCACGGTGACGTTTTCGTCCTTATAGGCCACTCCGGGACCGATCTCGTGCACGTTCACTTTGTATGCCTCGGCATTTCCGTGCTCCAGCCCATTGATTCGCACATCCATGTCTTTCTTCCAGGCGGCCATCAAGTGGTCGGTCATTTCCTGCGTTCCCTTTGGCCCGAAGACCTCGAGCGGTTTCCCCCGGCCCACCACCGCCGGAGTAAAGATCAAATCGGGATAACCCAGCGTGTGGTCCGAGTGCAAGTGGGTCAGGAAGAGGAACGTGAGAGCAGTCGGACGCAGCGCCTGCATCTGCGTCCGGTCCGCCGCCGCCGCCGCCCGGCGCACCACGCCGGGGCCGGCATCGACCAGGTAGGCCTGCGTCCCCGCGACCACTGCCACTGCCGGACCGGAGCGCTCCGGGTCGGGAATGGGAGTCCCGGTGCCGAGAAACACAACTCTCAGATCGCTGGCTCCAGTCCCTCCGAAACCAGCGGGCGCAGGCGTCGGGCGGGGCGCCGTCTCGGCCGTCGAGGCCCCAACGCGCTGTGCCGTGAAATGGGAGGCCCCTGACGCGCCGTAAATCCCGTTCATCCCTGGAAAAGCGCCGGGCTGAACCTTCACCTGGCGTGTGAAGGTGATGCTGTCACGTGCCATCACGCCCGAAAAACTGATCGTGCGCCCGCCATCCGGACTGTCGCACTTAAATGAGACCTTGTTTCCCTCGATGGCGCCGTCGTAGATCGCGGTGGCCCCGGTCAACGTCGTCGTCATCGCCCCACTGGATGCTCCCTGGCTCACCGTGCCCGTCACTTTGGCGCCCTCCGCCTGCAATGCAAACGTCCAGGGAGCAAACGCAACCTCTTGAGCCTGCCACGTGCCGGTGACGCCGGCCCCACCGGCCAAACTCACCGCTACGGCAAACAACAATCCGCCCAACCGCAACGCACTCTTCATACACACTCCTTTTCGCTGGGGAACATACTCATAGGAACTTGCTTTTTTTTGCCGCGCCGCCGGTTACTGACGCGGCGCGGGTGAGGGAGAATTGGTTTTCGGTCTCACTCACTTTCTTAACTCGTTTGCCGGAGTTTACCTGGCGCGGGCCTGGCGTCAAGCCCGAACCGGCGGATGATCGCCGGCATGACCGCAAAGCTCACCGTCACCCGCCCAATCGAACCCTCATGCCGATGGCGGTGTAAGGTGGTGTAAAGTGCTTTCACTCCCGCCTCCGGATGCCCACGATATTGGCGGTTGCCGCAGGGCAGACGCTGGTTCAGGCTGTGGCCGTGCAAGAGCCGTTCGTTAATTTGGAAGAGCAGATTGACCGCCAGGTGGGCAGGCGGACGCGCCGGCCGGACGGGCTCAAGACGGGCATGGCCTTGCAGACGTTGGGGGTGGAACTGCACAAAAGTTTCAAACATCACTGGTGTCCCAAAGGAGTTTACCGTTTTAAAACCCACGAAGAGGCCGACGCATGGACAATGAAAATGCTGGCGCGCAGCGGGATGTAAGCAACCAGGAGTGCCGGCCGCCAAAGCAGGAAGATGTGGCGGCGCTGTGCCGGGAATTGAACCGGCGGGGCGGGAAATACGTGGTGGTCCGGGAGGTGGACGGCGTGCCCATCCCGTTTGCCTCGCCGCGGCTGCTGTGGCGGATGAAGGCCTCGACCCACCGCGAAAAGGACGCGCTGGACCTGCTGTATCGCCAACTTCCAGTCGGCAGGCTGTACCTGCCCGGTCGCATCTGCGGATTGGAAATCCGCGATATCCCGGCAGGCCGGGAGAAGTCTGCGCCACCCCTTCCAGTTGGCGAAACCTCATGAAATGTCCGGGTGAGTTGATTCGGCAGCAGTTGACCGGGCAGGGCCCGTTTCTCATTCGCACCTCAGACGGCAAGGAGTTTCCCGTGCCGCATCCTGAGTTCGTCTGGGTTGGCCGCCACAACATCGTTATCGAAGATGCCTGCGGTGTTTTGAAACGAGGCCACGCCATAACCGGGAGATCCCCCGGTCAACGGTTGCAGCTCGCCATCCGCAAAAGCAATGAAGAACCCGGCATTGATGATTTGCGCGCCGTAACCCATGGACAGCACCCCTGAATCCACCCAGTTGATGAAGCCGTTGTTTTTTAGGACCACATTCTGGAGCGTCAGGCCGCCCAGATTGTTGATCTGCATGACACCGTTGGTGTCTATCAAAATCGTTCCCGTCACATTCGTCCCGACACCGGTCAATCCGCCGCTCAACCACTCGAAATTGCCATTCTGATCCACCTCAAGCGTGCCGTTCAAGGTGAGATCGGGAATGCTGTTCGAGCCCATTAGGAGGTGGCCGTCAATGACCACGGTCCCATCCAGCGTGTGACTGCCACCGTCCAGGAGCGTCATCCCATCGCCGCTAAATCTGGCTCCGTCATGGAACGCGGTGCGGGCGGTATCAAGGATGATCAATCCATTGGCGTAGGCAGCAAAAACCCCGCTGTCGGCCAGCGTTCCTTGAAACTGCAGCGTGGCGTCGGTTAAGGCAGCCACTTGGCCCGACGGTGCATTGCTGAAGACCGACGAACCCCCGCTCACCCTGGCCAGACCACCCGCCGCCCTAAAGAGAGAGTTGTTGATGAACGTCGCCCCGCTAGTGCTCAGCAAGACCAACTGCGAGCCGCCGATCAGGTCAAACACCCCATTGTTTTCGAGGCTGACTGCGGCTCCAAATTGAAGGATCGCATTTGAATGGATGGTGCCTGAGCCGTTGATTGCGTTGATTGTCATCGGACAACTCAACGTCGTGGTGTTGTAAACAGGAATGTCCGGCACCGGATCCACCGTGAACTCGCCTTCAACAGTGATGCCGCCGCCCACCGCCAGCGTCGCGTTTTGACATTCCATGGCGGTGTTCACAGTCAGGCTGCCCATGCCCTCCAACGTGCTGCTGAACACCGTCAGGTGATCAACGGTCACTGTCGAGTCCACATTCACAGTGAAAAGCCCTCAATCCCGCCCACCGGCCACCATTCGACACCACTGTGCTTCGGGTGTGAGTGGTTTTGCGGAATCATGTTGGCTTGCGGGGGTGGAGACGCTGCGACCTGGGCTGCTGGCGTGGGTCTGGACCAGTCGGGTGGCCCTTGTCAGAATGCCCTTCGCACGCTACCATTTGAGCGGCTCGGAAAAGCAAATTCCTATCGGTTGACTGGCTCTTATCGATAAAAAGCATTATGAGGATCTATGCGACCATGGTTCGCTGTGCGGTGCTGGCGTTCGCTTGTGTTCACGTCGGCGGAATCAAGGCCCATCCCGATCCGACCCCCGGATTGCAGGACGTGTCACCTGCGCAACCGGACATTCCGGCCAAAATGTTCAACCTCGATGATTTCGGCGGGCGATCCGATGGAATCGCCTCCAATACGGACGCTTTCAGGCGCGCTATCACAGCGGTTGAAGGGGCGGGAGGCGGCACCCTGATTGTGCGCGCGGGAATTTATGTGACCGGAGCGTTCAGTCTGTGCAGCAGGATCAACCTGCATTTAAACCCAGGCGCCTTGATTTTGTTCTCGCCCAGCGAGTTTCAGATGGAAAATGCCGGCGCCTATCCAGCCCTGCTCAGGGCAAGAAACGCCCACGATATCATGATATCCGGCGCAGGAACGATATTCGGGAGCGGCGAGGCGTGGTGGGCCAGGATTCGTGAAAGCAAAGGGAACCGCACGGCGGAGCCGCGCCGCCCCGATCTGGTATATTTCGACTCCTGCCAGCGGATTCGGGTCGAAGGCCTCACCCTCACCCACGCCCCGGCCTACAATCTCGTGCCCTTTCGCTGCACGGATGTGACCATCAACGGCATCGCGATCTATAATCCCGCCGATGACAATCCCGAGACCGACGGTGTGGACCCTGCTCAAGTGCGAGAACAACTGCTTCGGGAATACGCCGACGATTCTCCCAATACGGACGGCATCGACCCCATCTTCTGCCAAAGGATGCTGATTTCTCATTGCACCATAGATACCGGTGACGACGGCCTCGCCATCAGTTCCGGCGAATCTGAGACCGGCCTCTCCCGGGACATACTCGTCACCGATTGCACGTTCCTCCATGGCCACGGCTGCTCGATCGGCAGCGAAACCCGCGGAGAAATACGCGACATAACGGTGCGCCGGTGCGTATTCCAAGGGACGAAAGTCGGAATCCACCTCAAATCCGCCCGCGGGCGCGGTGGCTCGGTCAATAACATCGTTTGTTCGGATCTGACGATGAATCACGTCGGAGAGGCGATTGTGATTAGCAGCTATTACCCGTTGGTTGACATCAGCATATATTATCGTCCCTATTCAAAGAAATCTTCCATCGACCTCGCCAACGGAGGCCCGGACGGCGCGCAGCCGATCACCGCCGAAACTCCCCGTTGGCACAATATCACGCTGCGAAACATCTCGGCCACCTGCATCTGGGATGCTGGCCTGATCCAAGGTTTGCCGGAGATGCCGGCGGATACCATCGTCTTGGATCATGTGAGCATCCAGGCGCCCGAAGGGCTCCATATCAACTATGCCCGGCACGTAGTGCTTCACGACGTGGATATCAAGGCGAGGCAAGGCCGATCTTTGATCCCTGGCGCGGGGGTCAATGGATTGACCAGGTCACCGTTCCGGGGGAAGACCAACAGAGAATCCTGGATTTGCTCAAAGTGAAACTGTAGCCATCAGCGTGAAATCCAAAAACGGTGTTAACTACTTCGCCGTCAATGGGTTAGTCCGCTTCAGACCCAAACAAAATGCGTCTAATGCAGCCGCAGCTCGGTCGGCGACGCGGCCCTTTTCGGAAGGTGCGGGAGAGTTTCCCTCACCTTTGGGCTTTGAACCAGCTTAGGGGCTTTTGATAAGGACCTCGCCTAGCGTGAGCCAACCCCGCGCATCGGCATCCTGGGTCTTGTTGGCAAACCGGAGCGGATGGCCGTTCGCGAGCCGGTTCGGCACGCGCATCGCCAGCCTATACTTGCCGGCGGCAACCCCAGCCACCTCGAGCGCCTCGTCCCAGATTCTGGGCTCGTCGCCGGGCAGCAAGCCGGTGAGCTTGCCCGAACCCGCCGACGTCCTCGTCATCCGGCCGTCGGCTCCGATCAGCCCGAATTCCACCGGCCAGTCGTAATAGAACGGCGCGACTCCACGATTGACGAGCTCGACCTTGAGCGGCAATCTCCCGTCCTTGGCGGGCGCGGTCGTGACGGCGGAAACGTAGAAATCATAGCCCATGCGCCGCACCTCTTCCTCGGCCCGCCGGATTCGAGCGGCATCGGGCTGCTGGCGGAACATCCCGCTATCCATAAGCCATGACACATGGGTGGCCTGGACGCATTCGCGGAAATTCTGGATCTCCTTGCGAGGCGGATTGGGGTCGAAGACGATGCCCCAGGCCTCCGGACGGATCTCCCCGCCGATGGGTTGGGTCTTCCACTTGTCGAGGGCCTCGCGCCCAGCCATTCTCTGCGCGGCCATGAAGAACCAGGAGTCGCCGGGCTTGCCGGTGTCGAGCGTGCCCCAGGCGAACGAATCATCGTGGTAGCCGAACCTTCGCTTCGCGTTGGGGGCGAGTTGCTGAAAGCCTTCCCCGCCTGTGGGATAGCGCAGGAGAATCCGCGTAGTCGCGAAGGCCGCTTCGTAGGCATCCATGACTGCGACCTGCAGCTCCTTGCCGGCAAACAGATCGTATCTCGGCGCCATTCCGTGCCATTCTCCCCACCCGCCGAGCAGACCGGCCGTGATGAAGCCCAGGCGAGGGTCCCCATCATACCTCCGGCCCAAGGCGGCGATGAATCGCATCAAAACCGCGCGCAGCTTCGGGTTGGTGTAGTCCGGGGTCTGGTTGTCTATCGCCGGCTCGACGCTCGAGTCTTTGAACTTATAGACCTTCAATCCGTCCTTGACGAGGAACGCGGGAATCGCCCCTTCCCGGCCCGGCCACTCGAGGAAGACGCGGAAGACGGCTTGGTGGCCGCGTCCGGCGGCCTCGTTGAGGAGTTTATCCAGCGGCATCCAATCGTAGAGATCGTAGCCGGTGACCAGGGCCGACAGCGGGAAATAGGAGAACTCCATGCTGTGGGGGAAGCTGGCCCCCCCGGCGCCGGCGTACGGGACCAGCCCCTTGAGGGGGTTGTCAGCCGGCCCTGGGGCGTATTCGAGCAAGCAGCGGGTGTCCTCGGGCCGCCCGCTCTGCAGGCCCAGCAGCACGCAGCAAGCGATCCGGGCACACCACGCCTTGGAGCGTGCTTCAAAAGAGGGATTTATAGGGACCATCCGGCGCGGTATTGATAGTGCAGGAGGGCGTTGGCGTCATCGTCGTCGGTGCGCAGTTTTTCGCCGTCCCAGTGGAGTTTTTCCCCGCCGAGACGGACGGAGATGGTGCCCAGGAGCAGGGCCTCGGTGAGGGGTCCTGCGAAGTCGAAGTTGGAGCGGGTGGGAGAGCCGGTTTTGCAGGCGGCGAGGAATTCTTTGTAGTGGCCGATGGAACGGGGGAGGGTCTTTGGAGGGCGTTTGTATTCCTGGTGCCGTTTCTCGGGGATGAGGCGCGGGCTCTCGCCGCCCCAGCCTTTGACGAGCATTTTGCCTTTGTCGCCGACAAAGATGATGCCGTCCTCGGGGTCCAGGGGGCGTCCGTCCTCCAGTTCGTCAGGCCGGGGCGGCAGGATGCCGCCGTCGTACCAGTGCACCTTGACCGGCGGCAGGTCGCCGCGGGCCGGGAAGTCGTAGTGAACGACTGAGGCGACGGGCAGGGTGTCGGGATAGACGGCGGTCGAGCTGGAGTGCACGGAGAGGGGGGCGCCCAGTTTGAGGGCGGAGAAGACGGGCGCCAGGTTGTGGACGCCCATGTCGCCCAGGCCGCCGGAGCCGAAGTCCCACCAGCCGCGCCACTTGAAGGGGACATAAGCCGGGTGAAAGGGACGCCACGGGGCGGGGCCGAGCCAGAGGTCCCAATCCAGGGTATCGGGGACGGGCGGGGTGTCTTTGGGCCGCTCGACGCCCTGGGCCCAATAAAGCGGGAGTTTGCCGCGGTGCGTGGGGCGGTCCGACCAGACATGGGCCTCGCGAACGGGGCCGATGGCGCCGTCGGCCAGCCATTCGTTGATCAAGCGGTTCCCTTCGAAGGCCATGCCCTGGTTGCCCATCTGGGTGGCCACCTTGGCCTCGCGGGCGGCCTTGGCCAGGGCCCGCGCCTCGAACACAGTCCGCGTCAGCGGTTTCTCGCAATAAACGTGTTTGCCGTGCCGGATGGCCGCCATCGCCGCCACCGCGTGAATGTGGTCGGGCGTGCCAATGACCACGGCGTCAATCCCCTTCTCCTGCTCGAGCATGATGCGGAAGTCCCGGTACTTCGCGGCCTTGGGATATTGGTTGAATGTATGGGCGGCATGGGCCCAATTGACGTTGCAGAGGGCAACGATGTTTTCAGTTTGCATCTCCGCGAGGTCACTGCCGCCCTGGCCGCCGATGCCGATGCCGGCCAGGTTGAGTTTCTCGTTCGGGGAGACGTTTCCGGGTCCGCCCAGGACGCGCCTGGGCACCACGCTGAACGCGGCCAGGGCGGCGGAATACCCAAGGAAGGCGCGCCGTGAAATGACCGGGCTTGGCTTGCGGGGTTGAGGGTTGGAGACTTTCATTGAGGGTAACTGGTTTGCCATTGCGGAGTTCAGCTCTTGCCGGAGCCCCTTGATGAAAGCCGAGAACAGATCGATGGGGACCGGCAGGAAGGTGGTGGTGTTGTGCTCGCTGGAGATTTCGCGCATGGTCTGCAGGAAACGGAGTTGGAGGGCGATCGGTTCTTTGCTGATCATGGCGGCGGCCTGGACCATTTTTTCGGCGGCCTGAAACTCGCCCTCGGCGTTGACAATCTTTGCCCGGCGCTCGCGCTCGGCCTCGGCTTGTTTGGCCATCGCCCGCTTCATGCTGTCGGGCAGCGCCACGTCCTTCACCTCGACGGCGGTGACTTTGATGCCCCACGGTTCGGTTTGGCGGTCGATAATCTCCTGCAGCTTCTGGTTGATCACATCGCGTTGCGAGAGCAGGTCGTCCAACGGGGCCTGGCCCAGGACGCTCCGCAGGGTGGTTTGGGCAATGAGCGAAGTCGCCTTCCAGAAGTTCTCCACCTTCACGACCGCGGCGACGGGATCGATGACGCGGAAATAGACCACCGCATCCACCGTGGCGGGGACGTTGTCGCGGGTCATGATCTCTTGCTTGGAGACGTTGATAGTGACCACCCGCAGGTCCATCTTCACCATGCGGTCCACCACCGGGATGAGCAAAATCAACCCCGGCCCCTTGGCCCCGAGCAATTTGCCGAGGCGGAAAATGACCCCGCGCTCATACTCGCGCAGGATGCGGATGGCTTGGGGCAGAACGATCGCCGACAGGATAATCACGGCCGCGATCCAGCCAGTGAGGTTTGCCAATCTGTGAGCAGCATCTTCAAGGTTCATAGGTTTTTGTTTAGAGGTTCAACTGACAACGCTTATTGGTTTAACTTTCAAAGTCAATCCGTCAATGCCAACGATTTCGACTCCCTGGCCCGCCTCGGTGGGAACATCGCTCACGGCGTTCCAGTATGCGCCTTCCACGAAGACCTTGCCGCCGCTCGAGTCGATGGGTTGGAGGGCGACCATCCTGGCGCCCAGCATCGCCTCTCTGCCCGCCCGCACCGGCAGGAATTGTGCCCGCACTCCGGCGCCAACGACAAATATAAAAAACGCGGCGGTCAGGAGGGTTGCCGGAATGATATAGCCGAGCGAGAGCTGAAAGGCGGGGTCGGCGCCGTTGAAAAGCATGAGCGCCCCGAGGAAAAACGCGGCAATGCCCCCGCAGGTCAGCACGCCGTGCGTGGGGGCGAAGAGGTTGATGACGAACAATGCCAGCGCCAGGACGACCAGGGCCAGGCCGGCCACGTTCACCGGCAGAGTGGCCGACATATAGAGCAGGAGGATGAGCGCGATGCCTCCGGCCACGCCCGGCAGGATGGCGCCCGGATTGCTTAGCTCGCCGATGATCCCGTAGATGGCCGCCAGCATGAGGATCAGCATCACCTCGGGCCGCCAGAGCATTTGAAAGAGCCTTTCCCGGGGGAGCATCGGAATCTCGCCCACGCTGGCCCCGGCGGTTTGGAGGATTTTGCCATTGACGGCGCGCCCGTTGATTTGCTTGAGCAAGTCAGGCATATCGGCGGCGATGAGGTCGATGACCTTGAGCTCGAGCGCCTCTTTGGCAGTGACCGAGGCGCTCTCACGCACGGCGGATTTGGCCCACTCGGCGTTGCGTCCCCGTTTTTCGGCGATGGCTTCGATGGAGCTGCTGGCGAAGTTTTCCAGCTTCTGCTTCATCACCTCATCGAGCTTCTCGCCGCCGCCCAGGCCTATGACCGGGTGGGCCGCCCCGATGCTCGTGTCGGGCGCCATCGCGGCCACGTTGGCGGCCATGGTGATAAAACAACCGGCGCTGGTCGCGCTGGCCCCGGAAGGGGCGACATAGACCACCGTGGGGATGGCGGCGGCATAGAAGGTCTGAACGATTTCTTTGGTGGAATCGAGCAGACCCCCCGGCGTGTCCAGTTGAATCACCAGGCAAGCGTCGTGGCGGGCCTCCGCCAGGTTGAGGGCGCGGGCGATGTAACTGGCTGTGGCAGGGCCGATGGCGCCGTTGATCTTGATCAGGCCAACATTGGCCGCCCGCGCGCCGACCGCCGGACCGCACGCCAGCACCGCCGCCAGGGTCAAGAGCCAAGGCTTCATATCATGTTGTCCTCGTTCCATCTTCACGTTACCAGAGTTGGCCCCAAGCGCAAAGACTATTCCACGGCTCATTCAAGATTCCCCCCAGAATGTAGGAGCCGACGTGAGGAGGCTCACTTTTTGAAAAGAGCAGAGATCAGAGCCGAATGGCGCTTAAATAAGGGCCAAGACTTTCTTGCCCAATCGTTTACGACGAGGGGGGTGGGGCAGCGTTTCGAAGATCACCCGGCGGGAAAGTTGTTGCATTCGCCGCAACGTCTCCTGGACCTGTCGCCAGTTTTGGATGGCTTGGCCCAAGGCCTCATACTGCTCTCGGGAGAGCGCCACGCTCACCGTTTTTGCCCTGACCTTGCGCGTCCACTGGTAGCAAGGGCCGCCGGCACCCGGTCCCCGGTCCTGGACGTAGCCCTCGCTGATCCAGCCGACGGTATTCAGGGAGCGGCGCAGCGTCTCGTATTCCGACTGCCAGGCCCTCAGGCCGGGCTCTGACTTTTTTGCTGGTTTCATTGAATAGGAGCGTAGCAGATTCGTCAATAGGGCGGTATATATACCGCCCTATAACGATAACGACAAGCCGCCCCAAACCCAAACACCCCCAAACCACCCCTCCCCCATGCCCCACACACCCTACTTCCCCGCCTGGCGCTCGCGCCTGGCTAATCTCGGACAACACCTGGAGACCTTCACCCGCCAACCTCTCCTGCACCTGGAAAGACTCTTCGCCCCGCTGCTACCCCCGGGCCTGCTCTCCCAGCGCGACGAAGGCCCCAACAGCCGCACGCGGCTCTACAGCCTCTCCCGCACCTTCTGGGCCTTTCTCTATCAGGCATTCAATCCGGGCTGCCCCTGCCGCGAGGCCGTCAGTCAAATCCTGGCTCACCTGGGGCTGCACGACCTGCGCCCGGAGGAGGCCGACCCCAAAAACAGTGCCTACTGCACCGCCCGCAAACGCCTTCCCCTGGAGGTGCTCCAAAGCGCCCGCGAGGCCGCCGCCCAGCAGGCCCAAAACCGCGTGCCCTCAGAACAATCCCGCTGGCTGGGCCATGAGGTCAAAGTCGTCGACGGCACCACCTTGTTGATGGCCGACACCGCGGACAACCAACGGCAGTACCCCCAACTGTCCAATCAGAAACCCGGCTGCGGGTTCCCCCTGATGAAAGTGCTCGCCCTCTTCAGCCTGGCCAGCGGCGCACTCTTGGCTTATGCCAAGGGCAACAAGCATAAATCCGAGTTGTCGCTGCTGCGCCGCCTGGTGGACTGCATTAAACCCAACGACGTGCTGCTGGCCGACCGGGGCTTCTGCAATTATGTCTTGCTGGCCCTGCTGCTGGTCTTCTGCCAGGCCCAGGCGGTGTTCCGCCTGCACGCGGCGCGCAAGGTTGACTTCCGCCGGGGCAAGAAACTGGGGCCGGGCGATGCGCTTTTCACCTGGAGCAGACCCGGCACCAAACCGCGCTGGCTGCCCCAGTCTCTGTGGCGTCGAGTGCCGGACCAGTTGACCGTGCGCGTGGTGCACGTGTCCCTCCACCGGCCAGGCTATCGCACTCACTCGGTCACGCTGGTGACGACGCTCTTGGACGCCCAGGCCTATCCGGCGCTGGAATTAGCCCGGCTCTATCTGCGGCGCTGGCG
This sequence comes from uncultured bacterium, assembly GCA_963713735.1. Taxonomy (GTDB): domain Bacteria; phylum Verrucomicrobiota; class Verrucomicrobiia; order Limisphaerales; family UBA8199; genus CAVQND01. The sequence continues at coordinate 100,035 of CAVQND010000016.1, read as the reverse complement.
CATTGAACTCTGGTTCCGGCACATCAAAACGACGATGGGGATGGAATACTTACGCTGTCTGAGCCCGGCGATGGTCCAGAAGGAACTGGAGACCTATCTGATCGCGTACAACCTGATTCGGTGCGTCATGGCCGAGGCGGCGCTGGTCCATCACGGGGACCTGGAGCGGATCAGCTTCAAGGGCGCCGTGGATAGGATGCGGCAGTTCAACATCGTGCTGGCACAGGCGCCGACCAAGAAGAAACGGCGGCAGTTGGTGGCGATGCTGTTGTCGGATTTGGCCAGGGATGCGGTGCCGGAGCGGCCAAACGGCGGCCTAAACCCTTCGCCTTGCTGAACAAGCCGCGGCACTCGTTCAAGGATGTACCTCACCGCAACCGCGCTTGGTGGAAGAGAGGCACCCGGAAAAACATGGCCCTTATTTAAGCGCCATTCAGATCAGAGCCTCCTCACGTCGGCTCCTACAGAACCTTGGATCAGCCGTGAAGACTATTCGAAACCGGCTACTTCGCGCTTGTCATTCTCCTGGCGGGTGGTATTGTCTTCCGCCTTTTATGAAAGAAAAGATCCATCCGAAATATGTGGATGCGGAAATCCGTTGCGCTTGCGGCAACGTGATCAAGACGCGCTCCACCAAGCCGGTGATTATCGTGGGTATTTGCAATGCCTGTCACCCCTTCTATACCGGCCAGCAGAAGTTTGTGGATACCGCCGGGCGCGTGGACAAGTTCCAGCAGCGCATGGCCAAGACCCGGGCCGCCCAGGCCGCCGTTGCCAGCAGGAAGAAGCGGCATTAGGGAGTTGGCCTTCAATCCGCCCGCATGGCCAGCCCGCCGTACGGGCGGATTGCTTTTGGCCCCCGAATCATGGACCTCCGCCCCCATATCGAGAAGTTCTCCCTCCGCTTCGCCGAGGTTCGAGGCCGCTTTGAGCGATCCCAAGGTCTTTGACAACCCTCAACGCGCCCAGGAATTGTCGAGGGAGTACTCCCGGCTCAAAGAGTTGGTCGCCGACGGACAGGCTTACCTGAAAAGCGTCGGCGACCTGGCTGAGAACCGCGCCTTGCTGCGGGGCGAACCGGTGGATTCCGAACTGGCGCAGATGGCCAAGGAAGAGATTGCCCGCCTCGAGGCCGAGGAGCGGCGTCTGACGCAGGAGCTTTATCGGGGCCTGCTCCCGCCCGACCCCGCCGACTCGCGCAACACGATCATCGAAATCCGCGCCGGCGCCGGCGGACAGGAATCCGCCCTCTTCGCCGCCGTTCTCTACCGCATGTACACCCGCTATGCCGAATCCCGCGGCTGGAAGTATGAGGGCCTGGATTCCAGCTCCTCCGACCTGGGCGGCTACAAGGAAGTGATCTTCCAGGTGACCGGCACCGAGGTTTACAAGCGGCTCAAGTACGAGAGCGGCGTCCACCGCGTTCAGCGCGTGCCCGCCACCGAAGCCCAGGGGCGCATTCATACCAGCACCTGCACGGTCGCGGTGCTGCCGGAGGCCGGCGAGGTGGATGTCGAAATCAAGCCCGAGGAATTGGAGATTACCGTGTGCCGGGCCTCAGGCCCCGGCGGCCAGGGAGTCAATACCACCGATTCGGCCGTCCAGATCCTTCACCGCCCGAGCGGCCTGATCGTTCGTTGCGCCGACCAGCGTTCGCAGCAGAAGAACAAGGCCCGGGCCCTGACGGTCCTGCGCTCCCGCCTGCTGGAACGCCGCGTTGCGGAAGAAAACGCCAAGTATGCCGCCCAGCGCAAAGCCCAGGTCGGCACCGGCGAACGCAACGAGCGCATTCGCACTTACAACTTCCCGCAAAACCGAGTCACCGACCATCGCATCGAGTTGACCCTCTATAATCTTCCCGTCGTCGTCGAAGGCGACATCGATCCCATCATCGAACCCCTCATGGCCTGGGAGCTGGAGGAGAAGCTGGCGGCCATGACACGTGAGACGTGAGTTTGCTGGCCGGGCGTTGACTTGTCCGGGCAACCCGTCCATATTCGGCCCATGGACTTCGATATATGGCACATTCTGCAAGAATGGGAATACCAGCCGGGAGAAGTTGTCGTTCGGCGGTTCAAGTCCAAGGACGGACAGGAGCGAATTCAACTCCGCGTGGATTTGGGTTTGCTGCAAATGAATGCGGAAGGGCGGCCCGACGGCAAACGGCCGTTGGGCTATCCTTCGCTGCTGGAATATCAGAAGGCGCGGCTCTACAAATACCTGGCGGCCCACGACGGCAGTGACGAGGGGTTCGCCTTGGGACCCGAGGACTGCGCCAAGCTGCAATTGGAGGCCCTCCAATACCACCACCGTTACATCTGCCTGCTGCAACTCGAGGACTACCCGGGCGTGATCCGGGATGCCGAGCGCAACCTGGCCGTCTTTGATTTTGTGGGCAAACATGCCAAGTCCGAGGAACTGGCCCTGGCGCTCCGGCAATTCCAGCCGCAACTCATGGTCGTGCTCACGCGGGCCCGCGCGGCGCAGGCCCTCCAGGCTGACGATCACGCCTTGGCCATCCGCCATGCGGAAGAGGGGCTGGAGAACATTCGCGGCTTTTTCCGCGAACTCGGCCACCCCGAGGCCGCCGAGCAAAGCAACGAGGTCCAGTCACTCCAAAACTGGCTCGAGGAACTGCGCGCCAAACGTCCGCTCTCCCAGCGCGAACGCCTCGAACGCGCCCTCCAGGACGCCGTCACCTCCGAAGACTACGAACGGGCTGCCAAAGTCCGCGATGCCTTGCGCAACCTCAAACCGGCGGAGTGAGGCGGAGGTCCAGGAAGTCACGCCGCTTGTGCGTTTCAATGGCGCCGCGCCCGCGCGGGCGCGCGGGCGCCCCATTAAAACGACTTGAAGCTGCGGCCCCAATTGGCCAGCAAGTCCTATCGCCTGTGGCAAATCAACCCGCAACACCCTTCGTTGCGCTTCAAGAAGGTTGGATGCCGGGGAGGAAAAAGCGGTCACCCGGACGCTTGAAAAAAAAGAGCGGCCCGCCAACGCGGGCCGCTCCCAACCGTGCCAAAAACCAAACCCAACTCCAACAACAATGGTTTAGAAAGCCTGGCGGGCAATCTGTTCAAAAAAAACCGGCTGCCAGAAATGACTTCCCGTCAGGTTCGGATGGGAGTAGATTGCAGTCAAAGAGAGGCAAGATTATGAAGAAGTTTGCCCTGACCCTGAGTTTGGTTTTGGCCCTCGGCGCCAACGCCATGGCCCACGGCCACTGGCACGTCTGCGGTTTCTGGCCCTCGTTCTCGGTCGGAATCGGCCTTGGGGGCGTGTTCGGATGCTCGCTGGGCACATGGCCGGGTTGCTGTTATTGCGGTTCCGGCTATCCGGCTTATGGCTACGCTTATTCGCAGCCGTCCTATGCCTATGCCTATCCCCCTCCCGCCAATTACGTTGACTCTCCGGCGGCGGCTCCCAGTCCTGCCAGAGCGCCGGAGCCATCCTACTGGGTGCCCAGCACTCCAGGGGCCGGCAGATGGGTGCCCGATCCCACTCCCTACAGCTACACCCCTGCCGTGAGCGCCACAAGGCCGGCTCAAGCCACAGCCGCGCTCCGGCAGGTGGTCACTGTGACCACCTCTCCCGACGGTATCCCCGTCTATAACATCAGCTATCGCAAGTAGTCCGAGGGCCGAGAAATTAATTGACCTTGCCCCTGCAGTTGCTACCATGCGGCCCATGGCCCAACAACCGCAGCAGTTTAAGGCGCTCTTTTGCAAGCGTTTCAACTGTCCCCCGGAGGAATATGCGGAGCAGGCGTTTCGTAAATGCCTCTACGGGCACGCCAAGCCGCTGGTCGGGATTCTGCGCCTGGTAAATGCGGACTTTTTCTTCGAGGATCTCAAGTTCATTGAGGCCCTGGGAGTGGCCGTCGACCCAAAGGAAGTGAGGGCCGACGCGGCGAATTTTCGCGATGTAAACCGACACACGCGGGGTTTCTTGCGAACGACCTGGAGGCTTCGTGTTTCCGGCAGAAAGGCCATGCGGCTGGCGCGAGAGCTCTTTTCGAGCGCCGGACAATCGCGCCCAGCGGTGGGACCTCAGCGTCTTCCGCAGCGCCAAACTGAATCGGCATCCACTGGCCCGCCCGACATGCAACCTGAACTCGGGGGACCAACGGCGACTGAACCCGAACCTGGCGATTCGGAAAAATGAAAGGCATGGCATTCAGTGGCACTCGCAGCCGTGCCCGCAGGAGCCGTCCCCCAGGTCCGCCTCGGTCGGCATGCGGCCCAACTCAAGGGTCTTGCTGACGTAATTGTGGACGGATTTTTGGACCGCGTGCAGCTCATCCTGGGCGTCGAGGAAGCCGCGGGCAATCGGGTTGCTGAGCAGTTCGTCGCGATGGTGCTCGAAATCGGCAATCTCCTCGCCGGTCAACGGCATCGAGGCCTGCTGCTTCTGCTGGAGGGCCTGGCCTTTGGAGATCAGCCCGTCATACTGGGCGCGGATTCTAGCGTCTGCCATGAAGGCCTCGACGCGCTGGCGAATCGAGCGCATGTTCGGCTGCTCCAAAATCGTCTCGCACAGTTCCTTGGTTTTCCGGAGGACCGGCGATTCTTCGATTGAGGTATGCATATTCAATTGTCTTAAATACACCACAGCCTGCGCCCAAAAGCAAACGCCCATTCCGCGCCGGGTGACCCAGGCCACGGCTGATTCAAGATTCTGTAGGAGCCGACGTAAGGAGGCTCTGATCGGGGTTCAAAATAAATACTGAGCCTCCTCGCGTCGGCTCCTGCAGTTCCGAGGCGATCTTGAATCAGCCCTGCGACCCGAGGGGACAAATCCTGGTCAACATTTGTTCAGAATTGTCCGCTTGGCCGGGCCGGCTTGCGTTGCGGGGAAAAAGGGGTGAGGTTGGAATCGGTCCTTTGGCCGCGCTGCCGCCGGGCATTTGGTCATTGAAATCGGCCGCTTCTTGCCCCAAAAATGCGCCACGTCCATGAGTTCATCTGGAAGCAAGCGCCGGCGTTGGCTGAGGATTCTCCTTTGGTGTTGCGGAGTGATTTTGCTGGGCTTTGCCGCTTTGACCGCGCTCCTGTTCGTTCTCCTGAACCGCGTTCCGCAAAACTACCCGCCAGTCGCTCACCCAATTGAAATCGCGCGCGGCGTTCCCTCTGACAATGATTTGGAAGGCTTTGCCTCGCCTTACATCGGACACACCGGCAGTTGGGACGGCAAGGGGGGCGGGATGTTTGGCTCATCGAAGGTCTCCGACCTCGACACGGAACAAGCGATGCACCTGCGCTGGACCTTTATGGCGGCGTATTGGAAGGCCCTGGAACCCAGCGGGCCTGTGGACCTCGCCAGCGAGACTCCTGCCGCGTGGAAAGAGATGGATGCTTTCCTCATGGCTGCTCACCAACGGCGCCTCAACATCCTGATGCAAGCCCCGGTCATCGGAGGCAACGCCGGCGGCCCGCCAAAATGGGCCGGCCGCCGTGAGAAGGGCAAATCAGCGCCCGCCAATATGGAGGCGGCAGCGGCCTTCGCCGGGAAACTTGCCGCCCGTTACGCGCCCGGCGGAACACTGGCCAGGCAGCAGGGGTGGGGCGCCAACTACGGCGTCCGTGCCTGGGAACTCGATAATGAGCCGGATGGCTATCTGACGCACTGGAAAAACCAGGCGGCCGATTATGCGGAATTTGTCACCAGGTGCGCCGCGGCGATTCGCCAGGCCGACCCGCGCGCCGTCATTATCGGGCCGGCGACGATGGGTGGCGGCAAGGCCTGCCGATGGCTCGAAGGGGCCCTCGACGCCCGGGCGCTGAGCGGTTCCCCGGCCTGCCGCAGCAGGGGCGTGCCTTACTCCATTGGACCGGTCTTGGACGCGGTTTCCTTTCACGTTTACGAGGGCCTGGATACCGCCTTCTCAGGCGAGGATCGCACGGTCGAAATCGCCTTCAGCGAAATCCGGGACCTGTTCGAGCGCTATGAAGACCGGTCCGCCGGGTTCCATTACCCAAGAAAACAGCAATACTGGCATACCGAAGGCAACTTCGATTTCTTCGGTTTCCTTTCAAGAGAGCGGCGCGCGGCCTGGCGCATCCAGTTCTTCACCCGCGCGTTTGCCGCCGGCATCTCCAAGGTGGCGGTGATGGATGCCTCCAAACCCGAGCAGGCTGCCGTTCGCGCTTATGTTGACGCCCTGCCGGACCCGTTCCCGATGCGGCGGGCCGGCGACAAGGTGAAAGTCCTCGGCGGAAGCCCGGCGGTCTTCCTGCACCTCGACAACACCAATGCCGACGCCGGCTGCGTGTGGGTTTTGTGGGCCACCGGCGCAAGCGGCGCCAAGGTGGAGGTGCCCACGATACAAGAGCGCGTAGTCCAAGTCTCTGCCGATGCCAGCCGCATGCCACTTGAAGCCGGGTCGCACCGTGAGGATTCACCTCAAGGGCGACACCAAAATGGCCCCGCCGGTTCTTCTCATCAACCGGGCAAATCGGAGCTTTCAAAATCAACAGAGTCACGTAGCTTATTGAGCGATGTCGGAAGAGCCAAATAAGGTTAAGAGTCCCCCGCTGGCCGGCGTGGCATTGGGCGGGTTCAAATCTTTTATACGGCGTCAGTCAGTCGAGTTTCGGAACCTCACGATCCTCGCGGGCGCGAACAGCTCCGGCAAATCGAGCCTCATGCAGGCCCTGCTGCTGCTCAAGCAAAGCCTGGAGGTGGGCTACGATCCGGGCGTGCTGCTGCTGGACGGACCCAACGTAAAGTTTTCTTCAGCCGACCAGGTTTTCTCGAGGCTCGCCAGGAAAAAGAGCGCTGACACATTCGAAATCGAGCCTCTCGTTCGGCCAAGCGCCCGGGCTCAAGCTGACCTTCTGTCGCCACGCCGCAAAGGTGATTGACGTGGCTGTGGTTGAGTTCGGCGGGCGGCCACCGCTCAGACTTCACCCTGGTATGACCAGCGAGGAGATTCTCAGTCAGTCGCCCGATCGCAAGGGGTTCATTCGCTTTGGTGGTGATCAAGGCGAACCCCAGTTGGAGTACTACGTAGCCAGGCACCGCTTTCTGCTCGGTCTGGGAGCCCGGTTCAAGGAGATGGATTTGGACTTTGAGTTTTCTAAGCTGCAGAGCCCGGCTGTAGGCGCGACCCAGAAACTACTGCTGGAACTAATCCACCTGCCTGGACTTCGTGGCAATCCGTTGAGGACCTATCCGATGACGGCCGTCGCTAAGCTCTATCCGGGGACTTTCGAGGCCTATACTGCGGCCGTAGTTGCCCATTGGCAGGCTGAAAAGGACAACGCAAAGCTTGACCAACTCAACGAAGATCTCCTTGCCCTTGGCCTGACGTGGAAGGTCGCCGCCGTAAGCCCAAACGGCACGCAGGTCGAACTCGTGGTGGGTCGTTTGCCCAAGGCCGTTGTGGGGGGCGAATGGGACCTGGTGAACATCGCCGATGTTGGATTTGGAGTTTCGCAGGCCCTGCCTGTGGCTGTGGCGCTTCAAGCCGCAAGCCCGGGCCAGGTGGTTTATCTCGAACAGCCCGAAATCCACCTGCACCCGCGCGCCCAGGTGGCCCTCGCTTCCGTTTTAGCCAAAGCCGTTAGGCGCGGCGTCCAGGTGGTGGCCGAGACGTACAGCGCCCTGCTTTTGTTGGCCATCCAGTCACTGGCCGCGGAGGGAACCGAGCTTGCGCCGGAAGAGATCAAACTGCACTGGTTCGCTCGGGATTCGTCTGAGGGCGCGACGGTCGTGACCAGCGCGGACATGGACAGCAAGGGATCATTCGGAGACTGGCCCGAGGACTTCGGCAAGGTCGAGCTGGACCTTGAAAGCCGCTATCTGGACGCCGTGGATGCGCGTCGTCTCCCCGCATGAGCAAAGTTGCCTCGCGGCAATTGGTCATTGATGCCGACGTTGCCCGGGCCGCAGGCGGTTCCCCGGATGCAACCGGTGCGAGCAAGGCGTGCCGAGACTTCCTGCAAACTGTTTTGGAGGTTTGTCACCACGCTGTTTGGACGCGTGCCATTGCGGATGAGTGGAAGAGGCATGCAAGCCGCTTTTCGCAAAAGTGGCGGGTGCAAATGGCTGCGCGGCGGAAGCTCGATGAGTGCGTTCCCAAGGTGGTTCCAGGTCTGGAACAGCGCATCCTCTCAGCTAACCCAACCGGACTAAATCCGGAGGCGATCCGCAAGGATTTGCACCTGGTTTATGCAGCTCTTGAGACCGCCGGTCCCGTGGCTTCTGGTAACGTCGCAATCCGCCGCCGCTTGGCGGTTGCGGCGCCAAAGGCCCCGGAGCTTCGGGATTTGGTGTGGCTCAATCCTGCCCACGCCCTGGCGCAAGCGATTGAATGGCTGAACCGGGGAGCACCGCTTGAGGAGAAGCTCATGCTTGGCTACCAGGCGGACTTGCTCTGAAATTGGCCAGCCGTTTGATGGCCTGTTCGTTCATGCGGAACATGATCCATTCATCGAGTGCTTTGGCGCCGAGGTCTGCGTAAAACTGCAAGGCGTTTTGGTTCCAGCGCAGCACTGACCACTTCAAGACGGCCGCAGCGGCGCTGCGCGGCCAAGCCGGCGACCCGCTCGAGCAAGGCACGGCCCAGGCCCTGCCGCCGAAAAGCCAGCCGCACATAAACATCATCCAGCCAGAGCCCGCGGCGGCGACAAAGCTCGAGAAGGTGAAGAAGTAGATGGCGTAGCCGGCCAGTTCATCACCCTGGCGCGCCAGGAGCGCGCCAGCCACAGGTTGGGGACCGAAGAAGGAGTCGTGCAACGATCCGACTGTGGCCTCCACTTCGTGCCCCAGGCGCTCGAACCGGGCCAGTTCGCATATAAGTGTCAGCAGCTCCGGAATTTCGGCAGGCATGATTTGGCTGATAACGAAACTCATTGGGCCATTATTTTGCCCGGTCAGTTTAGTGGTAACTCGCGCTTGTTTCAACCCCTTGATTGGTCCCGGCCGCTTGGAGCGGCCAGGAGTGGGCGCTTGACACTTTCGATGCACCGGACATCATGCAGCCAGAATGATCGCCGCAGGCAGCAGAGTGCCACGAATTAAGAAAGCCGCGGAACAGAACGGCAGGCAAACCGTGAACACAGAAGCCACTAAGGCGGCGTAAATAAATAAAGGTATCAACTTCTGAGAATCGTGGTATGATAGCTGCACATGAGTGCTATTGCCGCGCTGACGCAGAAGTTCAGGGCCATTTGGCCACTCCTAAATGAGCAGACCCGGCGCCTTACCGCCGCCAATGAAGCTATGCAGATGGGTTATGGCGGTGTCTGCGTGGTTCACCGGGCTTGTGGCTTGTCCCGCAAAGCCATCCTCAAGGGTATTGGCGAAATCGAGCGGGGCGACTCCTCGCTGGCGGAGCGCATCCGGCGCCCGGGCGCCGGACGCAAGAACCTCACGGTGTTGGATTCCGGGCTGGTGGCGGCGCTGGACGATTTGATTGAGGGCGGAACTCGCGGCGATCCGGAATCTCCCTTGCGCTGGGTCTGCAAGAGCACTTGGACCCTGGCCGAGGAGTTAAGCCAGCAAGCTCATCCGGTGAGCCACATGCGGGTGGCCCAACTGCTGCACGAGCAGGACTACAGTTTGCAGAGCAATCGGAAGCTGGAGGAAGGGGAGGACCACCCGGACCGCGACGCCCAATTTCGGCATATCAACCGGTGCGTGAAGCGGGCCTTGGCGGCGGGGGAGCCGGTCATTTCGGTGGACACCAAGAAGAAGGAACTGGTGGGCAACTACGCCAATAGCGGCCAACAATGGCGTGTGGCGAAACAACCGCAACGGGTCAAGGGGCACGACTTCCCGGTCCCGAAGTGCCTTGCGCCTATCCCTACGGCATCTATGACTTGGGGCGCAACAGCGGATTCGTAAACGTGGGCACCGACCATGACACGGGGGCCTTTGCGGTGGCCTCGATTCGTGGGTGGTGGCGCTTTGAAGGGCGAAGACTTTATCCTGCGGTCCGGACGCTGTGGATCACCGCCGATGGCGGAGGCAGCAATGGGTGGCGGCTGCGACTCTGGAAATTCGAGTGCAGGGCTTTGCCGACGAAAGTGGGCTGTGCCTTTCCATCTGCCACTTTCCGCCCGGCACCAGCAAGTGGAACAAGATCGAACACCGACTCTTTTCGTTCATTTCGTCCAACTGGCGCGGTGAACCGTTGCGAGATTACCAGACGGTCGTGAACCTGATTGCCAGCACAACGACGGCCAAAGGATTGACGGTGACCTGCCGGCTGGATCGTCGAAAGTATCCGACGGGTAGAAAAGTCTCACGCGAGCAGATGAAGCAAGTGAACCTAAAGCCTAACAAGTTCCATGGTGAGTGGAACTATACCATCGAGCCTCACGGGTGAACCAACTTGATACCTTTATTTATTTACGCCGCCTAATGGGAGAACAAGCTGCCCGAAACCTGGCCAATCCGGGGTGGTCTCCAATCCAAACCATCACCCTCGCGGGCGGCTCGTTTTATTTCAGCGATGCCCGGTGGACGAATTATCCGAGCCGTTATTATCGCCTCGGGCCGCCGTAGGGCGCGCGCGGAACACGGGGTCGGGTTTCATTAACACCGGCGCTTCAGCGCGGTCCACGACGGGCGAGGGCCATCCGAAACCGTTTCCAACGGTTTCTCACCTTGCGGTTCAGCAGGAGCACCGTCGAGAGAGACGAAGCGTTGTGTTTGCCTTCCGGCTCCAAAACCCTCATGCTTTGCGCTGGTTGCCGAAAACACCTCAATTGTTGCCAATGCAAATTGTTCATGGCCCACTTTTTTTGAGCATATCGAGAACTTCGGTCGCCTGGTTCCCCATCACCGGAATTCTCTCCCTCGGGGAGAGGGCGGGGCAATGGTCCACTCATGGGGCGCTCTCATTCGTCTGTTTGGCGGCGGCCCTGGCGTTCTCGGCCACACCTGGCCAGGCAGCTTCCCCCACTGCCGAGGACAGCTTCACCGTCCGCCTGCCGGCCCCCGTTGCCCCTGGGGCGTTGCTAGCCGATTCGCCTTTTGGCATCAACACGGCCCTGAATCCGGACAGCCCGGACCTCGATGCCCGGCTCAAGGCCATGCAGGAGGCCGGCATCAAATGGGGCCGCCAGGACTTCACCTGGAGGCGCATCGAGCGCCAAAAGGGGCAATACGCCTGGGAGCCTTACGACCGGCTCGTCGAACAATGCCGGCGCTACGGCCTGCAGCTCTTCGGCGACCTGACTTACGGCCCGGAGTTTCACGACACCCGGACCGACGCCGGCCTTGAGGCCTACTGCGCCTTCGCGCGCGCTGCCGCCCGGCGTTACGCCGGCAAGATTGACCACTGGCAAATCTGGAACGAGCCAAACCTCGGCTACCACGGTGGCGACCCCGCGCTCTACGCGCGTCTGCTGGCCGCCTCCGGCAAGGCCATTCACGAAGCCAACCCCCAGGCCAAGGTCCTCGGCCTGAACATGGCCTTCTGCGACGTGCTCTGGACCGAGAGAATCCTCAAGCTTGTCCCCTACGACTGTTTCGACATCATCTGCTTTCATCCCTACCGGAACCCCAATGCCCCGGAAGACCAGTTCGACTGGTGGGTGCTCGATCAATACGTGAAACAATTCCACAAGGAACTGACTCCGGACTACCCGCTGGCCCGCCAGGGCTTCCTGGAACAAACCGATCGAACTCGATCCGGACAATGGAGCGGTTCGGCAAACCCAAACCGATCTGGATTACCGAGATGTGCTTCAATACGCACATCCATCCTTACGGCGTCTCCGAGTTGCGCTCCGCCGACTTGCTCGTGCGGTTCCACCTCCTGGCGCTGGCCTCTCGCAAAATCGAGAAGGTCTTCTGGTGGACCCTCAAGGACGGCGGCTCGCGCCAGTTCGACGCCGCCAACATGGTCGGCCTGATGCGTAACGACCTGGCCCCGAAATACGCGTACTACGCCTATGGTTTCATGACCCGGATGCTCGAGGGCAGAACGCTGGGTGCGCAACGACTCGTTCGGCCCGGAGGTCTATGCCTGCCTCTTTACCGACGACGCCAGGAACGAAGACACCCTCGTCCCGTGGAGCCCCAAACCCTTTGCCTACGTCCGCATCAACAACACCGAGAGAGGCTCGACTTTTTACGACCTCTACGGAACGAAACGCGTCGTTCCCTACGACAAAATCCGCACCGGCCACCTCCCGGTGCCGCTCGGTCAAAGCCCCATCTACGCTGTCGGCCCTAAGGGATTGAAGGCGACGGTCAAACCGGACCCGGGGTGGTAAGCGGGCAAGGACGAATCAGGGCGAGATGCCGCAGGCAATATCGCGGTCGAAGTCAGGAACGGCCAGGCGGAGCACGCCCTCTTGCAGCGGCAGCTTCTCTTCGGAGATGACCCCGCCTTGGCGGGGGTCAACCCAGCGGACCCGATAAGTCTCCGCCGGACAGAGCCTTCACTTCCATCGTGGCCCTGGTGATGCGGGCCGGGAGGCGTTTTTCCACGGCGAGCCTGGTCCAGGAGGCTTCCGGGTTGAAGAGCCAGAGCCAGGCCCGGTCGCGGGTTTGCAGGCCAACCAGGCGCGGTCGGGCGTCGGAGCACGTTGCGGCGGCAGCTTTGAGTTCGCCCCCGTTCCAGGGCACGTCCGCAATGAAGCGGCTGAGCGGGCGGTAAACCGGGTAGGCATGGCGCTGGTCCAGCCGTTCCCACCACCAGAACATGGCGGTGCCGGACGCGCCGGACAGGGCCGAGGCCCAGAGGGCGTTGTGGAAATCCGCCAAATCCGGGCTCGACTTCATCTCTTCCCGCAGCCCCCATTTTTCGTCGGCCACGCCGAACTCGCCCAGGTGGGCGGGTTTGAGCGGGGCCTGTTCGCGCAGCCAGCGGGTGCGTTCGAGCACCGCGTCCACTTCATCGGCCAGGCGGCCTTTGTCGGAGGGGCGCAGGTAGAAATGGGTGTCGGCAAAATCCAGTTTCGGATGGTGGCAGTCCTTGGCCGAGGGACCCCAGGTGCTGGTGGTGCGCAGGTGATGGTAGGGGTCGATTTCCTCGAGCCAATCGCCCAACGCAGTGTAGAAGCGGCCGGCAGGCAGGCCCGGGTCCATCTCGTTCCAATATTCCCAGGCGGCGACGCTGGTTGAATAGCCCCACCGGGCCACGGCGTAACGGAAGAATTTCCGGGCAGCTTGGATGGCGCGCTCATGCTGCGGGCTGGCCGGGTCTTTCAAGGCGCTCATGTAGAGGTCGCGCGTGAGCAGGCAAAGCTGGAGGTAAATGCGATGCTTCTCCGCCGAGGCGACCAGTTCGTCCACAACGAAGCAGTCCAGCGGGTTGTAGAAGCCCCGGATGGACCGGTTCACGTCCGCCTCCCAGAGCAGTTCGGGTCCGCCGGCGACCTCTCTGAGCGAAAGCTCGCCGATCCAGGCCGAGCCGCCGCCCTCGGCGCGCAGGCTCAAGTCTCCCAACCAAAAGTCGCCCGGCCCCGTCTGGAACTCGCACTGGAAACCGTGCCAGGAACCAGGCGGCCCGGCGTCAATTGATTGGGCCGGCTTAAAGTGGTTGCCCTCGAGCTTGATCGCCGCCCCGCCTTCGATCCGGACGTTGCCGGAGAACACGTAGCGCGCGACCGGACGCAGCGCGACCGGGTGCGAGGGCTCGACCCTGAGGGCCGAACCGTTGCCGGGCAGTTTGAGGCACTGGCGCCCGCTCTCTTCGCCCGGCATGGGCACAATCGGCGGATGCCAGTCCCAGGAGCGTCCCCAGGCGCTCTTGCGGGCCTCGATGGCGGTCGCCCAGTCCTCGCAGCAGGTCCAGATGCGCAGATAATCCGCCCCGTTTTCGGCCAGCTTGTCGAAGATCTCCTCGGCCTTCGATAGCGTGACATATTGCTGGCTGCCGATGAAGGCGAGGTTCTGGCCGATGGCGAAGTAGGGCTGGCCCCGGGAGAATTCCAGAAAACGCGGGTCTTTGGCGCTCACGCGGACGAATCCCCGATTGGCAGAGGGCCCGCAGGCAAACCGGACCGCCGACGAGGAACGAGTGCCGTTGCGGTCCTTCACGATTCCCACGGCCGAGTAGTCCCCGGTTTGCATGGGGGCAAAACGCGCTTTCCAGCACGGGTTTCCGCGCGGGTAGAGCCAATCCCGCGCCTGGTCCCCGGACTTGAGGCGCTGCCGTTCGAAGTCCTGGCAATAAAAGGCCGGGACCGTCAACGAGCCTCCGCCGGGCGCAGCCAGTTGCAGGCTGACCTCCACTTCATCGGGATCGAAGGGATTGGTGTAACTGCCGGAAACCTCGAGGCGGAATTCGATTTTCTCGTAGAGGCCGACGCGGTTGGTGGCAGGCTCCACGCTCACAGGCTGGGCCTGTGCCGACGCGGCCTGGCCCGGCGGGAGTTGAACCATCGCCGCCAGGGCTGCGGCGGCACAAATCCATCGCGTAGTTCGGGTCATGGGATGCTCATGGTTTGATTTGCTGGTCAGTAATCACAGCATCCATGGCTGCCGATACTCGCAACGCAACAGCGCGTTGGCGGCAGGGTTGTTTTCAATCTTCATCGCCACGGGATCGAGCTCGAGCGGGCTATCGAATTGCGTGGCCACGTTGCCGAGCATCAGAAATTCATTCAGCGCATCCGCATAGTCGAAGTTCGACCAGGCCGGCTTCCCACCGCGGCAGGCGGCGAACCAATCCTGTTCCGGGTCGCGCGAAGACTCGACGGTTTCAGGCCGGCCTCGTTGCACATTTTGGAACTGGTCCTCGGGCACCAGCCGGAACCACATGTTGTGGCCCGTGGTGTGAATGCTGCCCTTGGTGCCGACGATGAAAGTGCCGGCGAAGTCCCAGTCGCTCCGCTCCTTCCGGTCGTCAGGGTCCGAACTGAGACGAGCCCGAAGTTCCCTGCGGCCGGGCGCGTCTCCGCTGTACCAAGTGATCGTAATGGGCGGGAATTGCGCGCGCGCCGGGACGTTCCATTCGATGCGTTCCCAGCGCGGGAAGGAGAGCCGGTTCACGCCAGAGGTTCGCGCCTCAACGCGGATGAGCGACGGTGGCGACGCCGGTTGCTGAGGGAGCCACAGGTCGTGGACCTTGAGCGCCATGAAGCCGAGGTTGGCGCTGTGCGAACCCCAATTGCCAAGCTGGCAGGTGCCAAATTCGCGCCACAGATGCCGGTTCAGCCACTCCGGATGATAGGGTCGAAAGGCGGCGGGCCCAGCCAGAGATCCCAATCCAGGTAATCTGGCGCCGGCGTTTCGCCCTTGGGCGGTTCCCTTTTGTCGGCTCCGCCGCCGCTGTTCCAGACATGGACCTCCTTGACCTCGCCAATCGTGCCATTGCGGATCAGTTCGAGCGCGCGGCGAAACGGGCCGCTGTAGGTCCCCTGGTTGCCCATGGCGGTGGCGACCTTCTGTTTGCGGGCCAACTCCCGCAGCGCGCGCGACTCGTGCAGCGTGCGCGTCAGCGGCTTTTCGCAGAACACGTGTTTGCCGGCCTGCATGGCTGCTGCCGAGGCCACCGCGTGGGTGTGGTCGGGAGTGGCCACGACCACCGCGTTCATCTCCTGGCCCATCCCCTCGAGCAGCTTCCGGAAATCGCGAAAGGTCTTGGGCTTCTTTTGGAGAGTGCGGGTGTAGGCCTCGGCTGCCCGGCGCTCCCAATCATTGGGCGACCCGGCGAACCGTTTCGCCATGTCTTCCCAGCGCTTGAAGGCCCCGCTCAGCTTCTGCTCGTTGACGTCGCACAGTGCCACGACGTTCTCCAGCTTGGGAATGGTCTCGACGAACCAGTCGCCCCGTCCGCCAACCCCGACCAACGCCACGTTGAGTCGCTCGTTGGCTTGGGCGCTCCAGGCTGAGCGCGCGGGCTTGAGGATGAGGAGGCTGCCTCCGCCAAGGGCCGTGCGGCAAAGGAACCGGCGGCGAGTCATCGGGCTGGCTGGGGTATTCATACCATTAGGAAATTTCTAATAACGGATTCCGTTGAACCGGCTTGAGCCGTCTCCGGCCCCGGTTTGTTCCGGGAGGGCGGGGCCGCGGGGCCGCTGGCGCGGCGAGGTCTCCGGTCGCAAACTGGATCGCGTCCGAGTAGAACCGGAGCACGCGCGGGTCCCAGTAAAGCTCCGTGCGGTGCCCGAAGGAAGTGTTGAAGACCCGGCCCTTGCCGTAGGTTTTCACCCACGCCAATGCAAAATCGCTGTCCTTCCGGTTGATCCACTTCACCCCCATGTTGGACCGGGCGGGATCGAGCGACAGCAGAACGCGCAATTTGCCCCGGTCGTAAGGATCACCGTATTCGTAGATCTCGTCTGCGATGCGGAAGTCCTTTCCGCCGAAGGCCGCCACCAGCGGATGCGCTGGTTCCTCAACCGTGACGCCGATTTCTTCGTTCCAAGGATGGCCGGTGAACTTGGCGCCGAACAACGCCTTAAACTCCGGCCAGTGCGCGTTGGCAGCAATGGCATAATGCAGCGACACCACGCCGCCGCCATTGGCGACGTAATCCAGCAGGGTCTTGCGCAGCACCTCCTCGACCGCGGCCTTATCCGCGCCGTGCTTTCTAAAGGCGTCCCTCGCCAGGTCTGCGTCCGTCGGCGTAATCCACGGGCCGGAGCTGTTGTTCATCACAATGGCGTCAAACTGGCGGATGTTCTCCGGGAGATACAGGACAAGGTCGCCGCTGACGACCGGTTGGAATGCGCCGGTCTTCTTGCCGATGGCCTCCAACGCGGCGGCGCCGTAAGGGATGCAGTACCCCTTGTGGGGATCCTGCTCCATCAGGTGCGCCGGCGTGTTCCAGATGAGCACACGCCGGGGCTTTTGGGGCGCCACGCTTGGCCCGGCCGGGGCTGCGTCGTAGATTTGCCGGGCGCGATCCGCCGGGATTTCTTCGGCCGCCGGCAGCATCCATGCATAGGCGAGGAAAAAAGTCGAGGCGAGAGGCAGAGGTTTCATTTGCAGTTCGTCCTTCAATAGACGCCGCCGTCACTGCATTCATTCAGAGCCGCGCGGGTACGAGGGCGGCAGCTCCCATTTCAGGATTGTTTGATTTGAGTCAAAACACGTGTCCACCCCTTGTCGCAATGTGAATGTGCACCCACATTCATTGTGGTATGAATGCCGCATCGAGATTATGAGTACGAAACCGCCTTCCTATCGCAGGCTTTGGATTAGCTTGATCAGTGTCATCACCCTGTCCTTCCTGGTCTTGGGCTTCTTTGGCGGGGAGATTTATCGCCAGGCGCCGCCCTTGCCGCAGCGCGTCGTGACTTCCGACGGCACGGTGCTGTTTAGCGGCCAGGACATCAAGGACGGCCAGAATGTGTGGCAATCCATGGGCGGCCAGGAAGTCGGGACGGTCTGGGGCCACGGCGCCTATGTGGCGCCGGATTGGACGGCAGACTGGTTGCATCGGGAATCGGTGTGGTTGCTCGACCATTGGGCGGCGCGAGCCGGCGGCAAAACCTATGACCAACTTGATCCGGAATCGCAGGCCGCGCTCCGCGAACGATTGAAGGAGGAAATCCGCTCCAATACCTACAATCCGCAAACGGGGGACCTGGTCATTTCGCCAACGCGCGCCGAAGCATTTCAGGCAGTGAGCATCCACTACGCCGCGCTCTTCGGCGACGACCCGGCGCTGCAAAAGTTGCGCAAGGCCTACGCCATTCCAGCCGACTCGATCAAGACTCCCGAACGCCGGCGTTTGCTATGCACCTTCTTCTTCTGGGCGGCGTGGGCGTGCGGCACGGATCGACCAGGCAGCCGGATCACTTATACCCAGAACTGGCCGCCTGAGTCGCTGATTGATAATCGTCCGACCGGCTCAGTCGTGGTCTGGTCGGTAATCAGCTTTGTGGTGTTGCTGGCGGGAATCGGCGCCATGGTGTGGTATTTTGCCGTGCAGCGGCATCAGAACGCCGAAGAAGCGGCGGACGTGCCGGAGAGCGACCCGCTGCTGGCGCTCAAGGCAACGCCGTCCATGAAAGCGGTCTTGAAATATTTCTGGGTCGTAGCGGCCCTCCTGGTAGTGCAAGTGGGCTTGGGCGCTATCGCTGCGCATTACGGGGTGGAGGGCGACGGCTTCTACGGAATTCCGTTGAGCAAATGGCTGCCCTATTCCGTGGCCCGCACCTGGCACACCCAGCTCGGCATTTTCTGGATTGCCACCGCCTGGCTGGCCACGGGCTTGTTCGTGGCTCCGGCGGTTTCCGGCTATGAACCGCGCGGGCAGAAGCTGGGCGTCAATTTCCTTTTTGTCTGCCTGCTGGCCATTGTGGTTGGCTCGCTTGGCGGGGAATGGATGGGGGTGGAGCAGAAACTGGGATTCAACATGAATTTCTGGTTCGGCCACCAAGGCTACGAATACGTGGACTTGGGACGGTTCTGGCAGATCTTTCTGTTCGTTGGGCTGTTCGTGTGGCTGTTTCTGATGGGCCGCTCATTGTGGCCGGCCCTGAAGAATCCCGGTGCCAACCGCCACTTGCTGGCTTTGTTCCTGGTGGCCTCGACGGCGATTGCGTTGTTCTATGGGGCGGGCCTGATGTGGCATCGGCAAACCAACCTGGCCATAGCCGAGTACTGGCGCTGGTGGGTGGTGCATCTGTGGGTAGAAGGCTTCTTTGAAGTGTTCGCTACGGTGGTGATCGCGTTCCTATTCACGCGCATGGGTCTCCTTAAGACTGCCACCGCGACGGCGGCGGTGATCTTCTCCACGGTGGTATTCCTGTCCGGCGGCATCCTGGGCACGTTCCATCATCTCTATTTCACCGGCACCCCCACGGCGGTGCTGGCGCTGGGGGCGACCTTCAGCGCGTTCGAGGTGGTGCCGCTGGTATTGATCGGTTTTGAAGGTTACGAGAACCTGACGCTGAGCCGGGCGCGTTCGTGGGTGTCGGCCTACAAGTGGCCGATTTACTACTTCGTGGCGGTGGCGTTCTGGAACCTGGTCGGCGCGGGCCTGTTCGGGTTCCTCATCAATCCGCCCATCGGCCTCTACTATATGCAGGGACTCAACACGACGCCGGTTCATGGGCACACGGCGTTGTTTGGTGTGTATGGCATGTTGGGCATCGGCCTGATGCTCTTTTGCCTGCGCGGGCTGACCCGGCAAGAGATTTGGAAGTCACGCGCGCTCTGGTTCGGTTTCTGGTCCATGAACATCGGCCTGGCGCTGATGGTCCTGCTGAGCCTGCTGCCGGTCGGGTTGCTGCAAACCTGGGCCAGCGTGGAACACGGCATGTGGTACGCGCGCTCGGCGGAGTTCCTGCAAACCGGCCCCATGGAGAAGTTGCGCTGGCTGCGGGTGATCGGCGACACGATCTTCGCGCTGGGCGCCGTCACTTTGGGCTGGTTCGCGCTGGGACTCAAAACCGGCTGGTCGTTGGCTGGCACAAAGGGGGCGGAGAAGAAATAGGAAACTCAATCGCCCCATTCGTCTGCCGGCATTGTCGGTTCGAGCCTCTGCCTGGCGAAACCTGATCGGGCGGCGATTGTTTGTTCGACGCAGACGGCCAGAGACTCGCTGCACGTTTGCGCTTGACCCCGGAACGGGAGTCCTTCAGAAGGCCTGCACGATTTTGTCCCGATGGATGGCTCTGATCCCGGCACTATGAAAAACGCAACGCTCGTTCTGGTGGTTTGGCTGGCCGTCACGGTTGCTGTTCTGGCCCGAGCTTCAGAGCCGGCCAGGCTCGAGCGCTTTCGACCTTCCCGGCCCGTGGCAGATGCAGTCGTCGGCTGTGGAGTTGGCGGATGGAGGCAGCTTGTCCCAGCCTGGACAGGCCGTCCGGGACTGGTATTCCGTCCAGGTCCCCACCACGGTGCTCAACGCCCTGGTGAAGAACGGCGTCTATCCCGATCCGCGATTCGCGCTGAACGCCTATCAGATCCCGGACAGTTCGGACGAATTTAACCGGAAGCACGACCTGGCCAAGTACAGTCATCTGCCCGACAAAAGAAACCCCTGGCGCGATCCCTGGTGGTTCCGGCGGGAGTTCACCCTGCCCAAGCTGGCCGCCGGCCGTCATGTGTGGCTGCATTTCGATTCGATCAACTACCGGGCTGAGGTCTGGCTCAACGGAACCAAGGTCGGTGGCCGCGAACAGATGGTCAGCATGAACCAGCGTTTCGCCTTCGATGTGTCGCGCTGGGCCATGGAGGGACCGAACTGCCTGGCGGTCGAGATTTGGCCTGTGGATCACGTCGGCTCGCCAGGCACGCAGTTGAGTCCGCTCGCCGCCAACCGCTTCGAAGACCATGTCAGCGATGGCCCAATGGACTACGCCGTTCAACTGGCCGGCGGCTACGATTGCTTCCCGTCCATTCCGGACCGTTACATGGGCATCCTGCAGGACGTGTGGGTGGACTTCAGTGGGCCGGTGACAATCCGCGATCCCTTCGTGGTGACCGAACTGCCGCTGCCGCGCACCGACAGCGCCAAGCTGAAGATTTCCGCCGGCTTGTTCAATGCGGGGGATCAGGCGATCCGCGGCCTTCTGAAGGGCTCGATTGCGGAGGCGGGATTGAGGTTTGAGACGCCGGTCACCCTTCCGGCGGGCCAAGAAAAGCAAGTTGCCTTCGACCCCGCGCCCGTAATGCAGAATCCGAAACTCTGGTGGCCGAACGGATATGGCGCGCGGCCTCAGTATGACCTCGAGCTGCAGTTCGTTGCGGGCGCGAACGTGTCCCAGGCACAGACGGTACGCTTTGGTGTGCGCCAAATCACCACGGAGATGCATGAGAAAAGTGGCCATTACGGAAGGCGCATTCTGGTCAACGGCCAGAAAATCTTCGCCCGGGGCGGCTACATCCAGCCCGACGCCCTCTGGGACTGGACACCGGAGCGCATCGATGCCGAGATACGCTACTACGCCCAGGCCAACCTCAACCTGATCTATTTCGAGGACATCGCCAATCCTCCGGATTACCTGTTCGACGCCTGCGACCGCCAGGGTGTGATGATCGGCCAGTGCTTCTACGGTTGCTCCTGGATGCAGACCGGCTCGAAGTATCCGTCCGACGTGCCGCTGGTGGTGAAATGCACGCGGGATATTTTGAAGCGCTACCGCAACCATCCCAGCCTGGTCATGTACATGGCCAGCAACGAAGGGTTCACGCGCCAGGAGGTTTACGTTCCCTGGCGCGCCAGCGTAGTCGAACTGGACGGGAGCCGCTTTTGGGTTCCCTCCAATGGCATGCCTAACGTTGCGCCCAAGGAAGTGCAGCCGTGGTTTCGCCAGGACCTGCCCGCTGGGATGACCGACAACGGGGGCAATTCCTACGGGTGGGAGGAGCCATCCGAGTACTACCGGAGAGTGCGCGAGGTTCCGAATTGGATGTTCATGGTCGAGAGCGGTTCGGCCTCCCTGCCGCCTCTGAGCAGCCTGCGGAAGTTCATCCCCAGGCTGGGCGAAGTGCCTCGAGGCCCGACGTTCCCCCTGGATGCTGCCTGGGCCCATCATGGCGCCAATGAATATTACAAGCCTTACGATGCCGCGGTCCGGCGCGTGTACGGGCAACCGGCCACCGTGGGCGATTACGTCTGGCAGGGGCACCTTGCCACAGCCGATCAGCACCGCGCCATGTTCGAAGCTGCAAACCATCGGCTCTGGGACATCACCAGCGGGTTCACGGAGTGGAAGATCAATTCCGCGTGGCCGGATGTGCAATGGCAGATCTTCGACTGGTTTCTGAAGCCGATGGTCAGTTACTACTTCATCAAGCGCGCTAACGAGCCGGTCCACGTCCAACTCGGATTGATCGAGCCGACGGTGACGGTCGTGAATCACACGCTCGAGCCGCGGAACGGTCTCCAGGTGCGAGCCCGGGTGTTGGACCCCTCGATGCGCGTGCTCTTCGAAAAGCGGGAGCACGCGGACGTGGCCGCCAATACGTATCGCGACATCTTTGAATTGCCCAAACTGCCGGAATTGCCGCCGGTCTATTTTGTCCGGCTCGACTTGAGCGACGCCGCCGGAAGGCGGGTTTCAGACAACCTCTACTGGTTGCCGGCGCAAAAAGGCGGGTCCATGCAGGCGCTACACTCGATGCCGCCGGCAAAGCTCCAGGCGACTTGCAAAATCGAAGCGCGCGGCGCGGAAAGAATCGCCCGGATGAAAGTCACCAATCCGACGAGCCAACTGGCCTTCTTCGTCCAACTGGCGCTCACCCAAGGACGGAGTGGCGCTGAGATTCTGCCTGTGCTTTGGGAGGACAATTACTTCAGCTTGCTGCCGGGCGAGTTCCGCGAACTCACAGCCACGTTCGCGGCGAGCGACGCCGCGAACGGGAAGGCGACGCTGGAGGTGGGCGGTTGGAACGTGCAGAGCGATTTTGACTGCCCCGCCCTCGCCGTTTCGCCAAAGGGAATCAAGCCGGGCGAGCGGTTCACCCTCACGGCAAGCGTGGCCAATACTTTCCTCGATGGCAGCCGCGTGTTCCTGGAGGTTGACGGCAAGCCGGCGGCCTTTCGCTGGGCCTGGGCTCGTGGCGCCCAAAAGCAGATGCTGACGTTCCCGTTGGTGATGGATCGCCCCGGAAAACACACTCTCGTCGTGGGAGCCAGGAAACTTGAACTCAACGTCCCGCTATGAACCGAATTCAAGCCCGCCATGATTTCCCAAAAAGCCAATACGTGGCACGAATGGGACGAGCAGATCGCGCTTTTGAGCGAGGGACAGCATCCCAAAACGGTGGTTCGGAAGGCGCCGGTGATGACGCTCGTGGATAGCAGCGGCAAAGCCACGGACTATAGCTGGAACCCAAATCCGCCCAGCCCTGAATATAAGGGAATGATGATCCAGAAGATATATCTGACCGGCCAATATCATCCGTTTGCCATTCAGAACTTCGACGGTGGCGATATTTGCAGTGGCGAGCGCACGTGGTATTCGGTATTTCCTTCGTGGAACCATTGGCCCACATCGCAGGTCAACTCTTCCGGGCTCAACGTCTCGCGTCTCAGTTTCGGCGCTTCGGCGCTGGGCGGCGTCTATGGCAAAGTGGATGAAGCGGAAGGCATCCGCGCCGGGTGCGTCTCGCAGCGCGGCCGCGGGTAGGACCGCAACGCTGTCATATTCCTCGTCATTGTCCGGCGGCTGGGTGGAGCGTCAACGCGGATATTCCTGGTCTTTCAGCCGGCCCGGCTGGGGCACGGGATAAAGCCCTTCAGGACCCAGTTGTACAGGTGCGGGTGAGTCCTTGGTGAATTTGTCCACGTCAGGGGCAAATTCATGCTGGTCGTTGAGCATTTCGTCGAACGTGACCGCCTGGCCGGTGTGGACGGCTTTGCGGCCCATGGCCACCACCAGCGCCGCTTCGGCCCCGCGCTTCACCTCGTTGTAAGGCTTATCCTGGCGAATGGCCTCGACTAAATGCTCCCATTCGAGCTCGTAGGGATTTGGCTCCGGCTGCGGGAAGGCCCACGTCATGTCCGCCCGGGTCACGGTTTGCCCTTTGAAGATGCGGCATTTGGCCGGTGTGTGCATGAAGGTGGAGATGACGGCCGAGCCTTTGGTGCCGTGGGCATAACTGGCGAATTCCTCTCGGCAACCGGGCATGTACCGGGAATTGACGAAGAGCTTGGCGCCATCGGCAAAGGTGTACTCGATCGAGTAGTGGTCGAAGTTCTGATCGACCGCGTCGCCCCGGTAGCAACGCGAGCCCATACCGTCGGCCCGGACCGGCCAGGCATCTTTCATCCAGCAGCACTCGTCGACATTGTGGGCGACAAAATCATGGAAGACCCCGCCGCTGGCCCAGAAGAAGCCGAGATACCTCCGGACCTGGTAAAGCAGTTCGGTCATTTCTTTTGGCTTGGGGCCGGTAAACCCCACCGGGCCAACCAAGCGGTAGCTCCTGAGCGCAGTGATATCGCCGATCTGCCCTTGTTTGATGCGGTCATAAAGCTCCCATCGCGCCTGGCAGTGCCGGCACATCAGGCCGACGCCCACCTTCAGGTTCTTCCGGGCGGCGTCCTGGGCGAGCTGGAGCATTTTTCGCGTTGTGGGCCCGTCCACCGAGATCGGTTTCTCCATAAACACGTTCAAACCCTTGGCAATGGCGTAGGTGAAGTGGACCCAGCGAAAAGCCACTGGCGTGGTGAGAATGACGACATCCCCGGGCTTGAGGCAGTCCATGGCTCTCTGGTAGGCGTCAAAACCAAGGAATCGCCGCTCGAGTGGCGCGTCAACTTGGGCCGCCTCGAAGCCGGTCACCCAAGTATCGGCCGAGCCCCTGGACCCGGCTGGCGGCGCTCTTGAGCGCCTCGTAGCTCCCATCCAGGCGCTCCCCGAAAACGTCCGCCATGGCCACGAGCTTGATCGGGCCGCTCCTGGTGGCCAGGGCATTGGCGGCTGCCCCGGTGCCGCGTCCGCCACACCCGACCAGCGCGACCCGGATGGTGTTGTCCTCGGCGGTGTAGCCAGGCCGGGCGACGCCAGAGGCCAGAGCGGCCCCGACGGCGGCCTTGCCTGACGTCTTGAGAAATTCCCGACGGGTAGTGGGGTTCGGGCCTGCAGGAGCGAGGGATTCGAGTTTCACAGCCGGATACTAAAGCCGGGTCATCCGGTTGTCAGCCCAATACTCGCGTGGTCTCTTACCCCCACGTTTGGGGGTTCCTCGTCTCGGGGCCGAAGAGGGGAAGGGAGCTAATCAGCGCTGAATGAGGTTCGGAAGTTGGCGCTCAAGCAACGCAACCGCCTCCTCTTTGGCCTCAGGGCCTTGCAGAACGACCTCCAGGACCTGCTGCCCGAGGTTGCGCCTGCCGGCGAGGACGGCCTGGAGCCGGCTTGCCCGGGAGCCGTCTTCCAATAGAGGTTTGCCGTTGGGAGGAATTCGATCTGACCAGAGGCAGTAGAAGACGTGCGCCAGCCTGGGCCCATTCTGGAAGGTCTGATGGCGGAAGGGCAGCTCAAGCCCGTTGGCGGCCAGGGAAACCAGCCCGAAATCGCCACTTAAGGTCGCTCCTGTGGCCGGCAGGCAGATGTCCGGTCAATGTCCTTTCGCCAGTTGGGCGGAATTCTTGCCCGGTTCCCAACGGAGGAAGAAGCCCGACCATTGATTTCCCTGATCATCTTGCCAGGAGGCGGCGGCACTGTGGGAACAACGCAGGATAGCAAGGGCCTTTTCCGGCACCCGCTTTGATCGGAACTCGGGACTTTGGCTGGGCCAGGCGACATGCCATTGGACATTAGGCGCCAACTCGGATTCGTGCGCGCGGTACCAAAGTTCCGTGGCCAACTCGGCCGACACAAGCCAGCCCAGCGCGGCGCATCCCACCCAACGTGGCAGGGCAGGCAGGACCGGCCTGGCGGTCAGGGCGCTCGGCTGGCTCGCGGCCAAAGCCGGTTTGAGGAGTTGGGCCAGACCCAAGAGCCCCCCAAAAACCGCGAACATGACCAGCAAGCCCGCGGCATCATGCCAGGCTTCCATCCGGACCAGGCCACGATTGGCGGCCGCCCAGACGAGAAAGCTCGTTCGGCAAAGGTTCGCCAGAAGAACAAACAGCAATGACGAGGCCAGCAGCGCCACCCGCCGCCGGGGCAACATCCGGTACATCTCGCCAAGGAACAAAGAAACCATGAGCCCCGATTGCAGAGAACGAACCCCGCTGCAGGCCTCGTCAATGCCCACCATCCCCGCTCCGACCTCGATCAGGTTCCCGTGCTGGACAGCGGGAATGCCCAGGCAGCCGGCGACCTCGACCGTAAGCCCGGCCACAAACCGCATCAGGCCTTGAATGACCGCCGTCTCGAGCTTCCATCGGCCAAGGCACGGCGATGAGCAGGAAGAGCACCGGAGCGGAGAACCAGCGAACCCAAGGCCGGCCTCCGGCCACATACAAGAGACACAAACTGAGGCCCACCACCCCGAACCCATGAATCCAATACAGCAGCCGCCACTCCGGGTTGGCTTGAAGCAGCAGCCGCAAGGGCAGGAACAGCAGCAACACCCCGGCGCCAAACCAGCCCGGTAGCGCGGTGTGCTTCGCCAGCCGAGGAGCAGGCCGGTCCGGCCAGCGGCGCCAAACCAGCGCCAGACCCAACAACGGGACCGCCCAACCGTAGCCGTATTGAGGATTGATTTCCCATTCGCCCCGCAACTCCCCAAAGAACAGCAGCCAGCAGGCCCCAACGGCGAGCAGGACCAAGGGCCAGGCGCTCCGGAGATTTGTTGCTCGGAACTCGGCAGGATGCGACTGATGTCGATCCAGGTCAGGATACTGGATTTCGGTCATCGGATCAGAACCTTCCGAAGCGGAGACAGGCATAGTTGAATGGCCGGTGGGGAAAGCCACAGTGCGATCAACTCGGAACGATGAAGCGCCACAGGTATCCTTCGATTGTGGGCCGACCTGAAAGCGGGCGCGCGTGTTAGCGCCAACGGTCCTTGACGGGGACACAAGGGTTCCCGGCGCAGACCATCCGCGGCGGTTGGTCCTTCGTGACCACGGCTCCCGCGGTAATAACGGCTTCAGACCCGATGCTCACGCCAGGTCCCACAAACACCTGAGCTCCCACCCAGGCCCCATCCGCCACCGTTATGGGTCGGTTCCGATACTGGAAGTCGGTCTGGCAATAGTCGTGATTGCCGGTGCATAGGAAGGCGCGCTGAGAAAGGCAGCAATGAGCGCCGATAGTCACTGGCTCAAGATTCAGAATGAAGACTTCTTCACCAAGCCAGGTGAAATCGCCGACCGCGAGTTTCCAGGGCAGATGAATGTTCACTCGCGGCTTGATGACCACCCCGCGGCCGATGAGCGCGCCGAAGCAACGGAGGAGCGTTCGCTTGAAGGCTGAAGGGACCGGCCAGGCGGGGAGGAAGAAAAGGCATTTGCAGAAATACCAGGCCGCCTCCACCCAAAAGGGACGCCCCCGGTCGAGCCCTTTCCGCGGATCGAACAGATCAATGCGGACGCGAGTCACTGGTCAGCAATGGGCGGCGCAGGCGCTTAACAACTCCGACACGATGGAAGGCCAGTTATACCGGCGCTCAACCAACCGGCGGCCATTTGCCCCTCTTTGGCGGCGTTCCTCATCCGAGGCCGTCAAAGCCTGGCTCAGGCCGTCCCGCACCGAATCCAGATTTGCCTCGCACTCCCAACCCGCCTCCGCCGAGACAATATCGGGGAAATTCGAGGCTTTCGTCGCCAGCACGGGGACGCCGCAAGCCATCGCCTCCAGGACGCTGACGGGAAAACCTTCGGAATAGGAGGGCAGGACAAAAACATCGGCCGAGTGAAGAAGCGAGTTTTTCACCGTTCCCACTACCGGCCCGGTGAAGATGATTTGCTTCGGCCAGTCGGTTTTGCCGGCCAGTTTTTGGATGTTGGCGAGGTAACCTTGCTCATCCGGACCGGCGATGACCAACTGCCAGTCTCGCCCCTCTCGCAACGAAGCCCAGGCCGGGAGCAGCAAATCGAGGCCTTTCTTGGGATGGATTCTTCCCAGAAACAACAGCCGCCGGGCGGTCTTTTCCAGTCTGTTCACCCAAGGCGTTTCAATCGATGCCTCCAGGCAGACGGGTTTCGGAAACTGGCCGACATCAATCCCGTTCGGCGCGACCACCACGGGCCTGGTGATGCCACACGCGCGAATCTGGCCGGCTTCTTTGGCCGTCAGGGCCCGCCACAGCCGCACTTGCCGGAAGTTAACATCCTCAAACAGCCAATGAACGAGCCGCTTTTTCCAGCGCGAGCGGCTCAGAATCCACGGCTCGAAGAAGCCATGCACATGGTAAACCAAAGGCTTCTTCTGCCTTCGGGCCTCTCGTCCAAAAAAGAAGTTGGGACCCACGTACAATCCGTGACCATGAACCACATCCGATTCCCGCACCAGCCGGCGAGCCTCACGGTTCATGGCCGGCGCGAAGTACCAAGAGTCCGGCCCCAGGCGTGGGAATTCCACCGTAGCCTCCGCCGGCCTCTGAGGGCTCTTCCCATAGGTCGAACATAAGACTGAGACCACCCCGCGCGCGATAAACTGGCGATGAAGCGCTGCCGCGCTGGCTCCCAGCCCGCCCCCTTGCAACGGCTCCAGCGACTGAGTGAAGTGAAGATGGCGCATGCGGCCCAGGCACAGAAATCGATCTACATGCCCTGCGAGGCGACCGAGCTTGAAGCCCGCGGCCTTTCCGCCGGCGCAAACGAACGGACTCGATCCAGGAACGCCCCCAATATCACGTTTCGATCGAAAGCCAAGACCGCTTCACGGCCCAGGTGTCCTAAACGGGCACGCTCCCCCGGATTCTCAACCAGCCAACTCAGTCCCTTCACTATTGCCCGTGCATCCCCTGCCGGCGCCACTAAGCCGCACCTGGTCTTCCCCACGACCGCCGCCAGTTCCGAATCTGCGTCAGCCGACACCAGGAGCGGTTTCCCCATCGCCATGATGCCAAGCAGCTTCGATGGGAAGAAGACATTTCCTGTCTTTGCCTTCTGCGCGACGAACGAGAATGTCAATGTCCTCAAGCATGTCGAAGTAGTCATCCTGGGAAAGAAAGGGCAGGAAGGTCAGGTTACGGAGCCGCTTTTCCTCCGCCCAGCAACTTAAACGCGCGCGCTCTGCGCCGTCGCCAACGATGAAAAAGTGCGTTCTGGGGTCGCTTTGCATCAGTGCCGCGGTTTCGACCAGGACCTCTACTCCCTGCTTGACGCCTATATTGCCGGCGTAGGCAACGAGCAGCTTTTCGGCGGCGAATGGGTGTTTGGAGCGGAAGCGGCCAGGCATCCGCCGCCAACCGGCGCTGGCCACATCAATCCAATTGTAGCAAAGGCCGAGCTTTTCGCGCGGCACCCCCTTTTCAATCAAGCGTGCCAGCATGCCTTGCGTTATCGTCGCGACCCAATCGGAGTGACGATAGACGAACGACTCGATGCGCAGGAGTGTGCGGATGAGCAAGCCGGGCTTGACCATCCCCAAAGAGAGCGCCGCGTCGGGCTGCAGGTCTTGAATGTGAAAAACCAGTTTGGCGCGCCACCACCACTTGAAGAGCACGCCGATCACGCCGAGCAGGAGCGGCGGCGAAACGACCACAATGCAGTCCTGCCGGCCCGCCCGAAGGAAGTTCAGCGTGGCGAAGGCTGCGAAGCTCAGTTCGTGCAGGATGCGCTTCAGTGTTGTCGCCTTGCGCGGGACGTACAGGTAGCCGCGAAGGGTCTTTACTCCCTTGAACACCTCACAGGAGAAGAGCTTGCCAACGTCCTCCGGACGCTTCTTCCACCTCGGATAGTAAGGAAAACCGGTCACCATGGTCACCTCGTGACTTTGTTCAGCCATAAACACTGGCAGATCAGTTGCGTAGAGCGCGATGCCACTGTGTTCCGGATGAAAATTGATGCTCGTTACGAGGATTTTCATGCGGCTTTATCAATGGCGAAGTGGATCCCCGCGGGGCGCCCAGTTGGCCCAACCATTCTCGCCCTGGGCCTGAATCAGGACAACGTTGCCCCGAGGGGCCAGCGCCACGGAAGGCTCGGGCACGCGGCGGCGCCCGAGCACCCAGTTGAAGCCCGCCCAAAGCAAGAACGGCAGCCAGGTGAAAAGCAAAAACTTCATCAGCGACACCAGAGAACCGTCGCGGTAGAGCTGGGGCAGCATCGCCAGGCCCGCAAGGTAAAACAGGGCGAAGATCGGCCGGTCCTTCGCCATCCAGAAGCGGCGATGACAACGGCCCAAGACCGCTCCGGCGAGGCCGGTGGTCAGCACCAATCCCGCCCAACCCCCGCTCATCCAGCCATCACCCGGCAGGCTGACCGTCAGGCCGAGGAAGTTGCCGTATTCAAAAGCGTTGATTGTTTTCACCGGCGGCCCCACCGGCTTGCCTTTCCAGAGGATACGAGGAACCGGCTCGGTGAAGAGTTGGAGGTGCTGGAGACCGTAGGTGAAATCGCGCGTGCATTCCGGAACGACCGCCACGATGTAGGCCAGAAAATCGAAGTTGGCAAAGTCGGGTCCGTCATAGCGCAGCTTCATCTGTTCCAGGGTGGTAATCCCCGGCAGAGATTCATAAGTCATCACGGGCTCTCCCTCCAGGTAGGATTTGAGCAATTCCCGGTTGTGGCCCAGCACGTTGAAGAGCAGGAAGATCGGCACTGCCGCCAGGATGGACCACCAGGGAAGCCACTTCTTCCGGTGATACCAGCAGTAGGTCGCCACGACCATCGCCACGAACAGCAGGATGGTCCAGCGAGACCACCCATACCAACTCCGGTAGCCGAGGTACAAGGCCATCGGCAGCAGGTTCAGCCAATGAAAGCGGGTAGCCACCAGCCAAACGCAGACCAATGGGGTCAGCACATTCTGGGCCTCGTTCAAATAGCCCGTGGAATCGGTCATGATGTAAGCGGCTCCGGCCAGCTCGCGGTTGATGCCCTTGCGCGTCGCATAGATCAACCAGGCGACGAGGGGTAAAAGGGCCAGCGTGGCGAAGAAGAGGCCCCGTTTCTGCACCGGCGTCAGGGCCCGCGGCTCCCGCGGTGTAAAACCGACCTCCGTCCAGCCCGCGATCAGGCAGGCGCCGACAAATACAAGCAGTCCCATCGAACTCACGGCCAAGGTTCGCACGAAGACGGCGTCCGAGGGGTGGAACCCCATGTAATACCACTCCGCAGTGAACCCGAAACCATGGACCAGGATCGGGCGAAGCACGAAGACGACGAGGTGAAACCCGAGGTACCAAATGGCCGGGTGCATGAGGGAGCCCTGGCCGCTGGCGAGAACCACGCCCACTACCATCAGCAGCACCAGAACCTGCGCCCAGAGACCCAGCTCAATCATAGAGTCCGAAGAAGCGCCGGGGTTGGTGAAGGCAAGCAAGCCATTGCCGGGAGACGGCGGCATAGCCATAACGCTCCTCCGCCCAGCGGTGCAAACGCAAAGCATCAATCTCCCCCGCGCGGATTCTGCCCGCCATTTGCAGCAGGCCGCCCGTGAACTCTCCCCACTCCTTGCCAGTGACCAGCACGTCCTGATTATCCTCCGCCAACTCCTCGGTGCCGCCGGCGGCGGTGGCGACAAATGGCACCCCATGCAACATCGCTTCCACCAGCACCAGCGGCAGACCCTCCTCGAGGCTGGGCAGAACGACCAGGTCCGTTTCCGCAAGAATACGCGCCAGGCCCTCCGGCTCGTAATTTCCACGAATCCGCACGCGGTCGGCGATGTCCGAGTCCCCCACGAACCGACGGAGTTCCTTGAGCATTTCCCCGCCAGGATCGTAGCCGTAAACGTTTAAACTGGCCAGGTTAAGAGCCGGAGTGCCACTCAACGCTTTCCAGCAGCGGACGAGTTGGTCCGGCCGCTTGTGCTTGACCAGGCGTCCCAAATAGGTCACGCGAAGCGCGCCCCTGCCCACGGCGCGGCTTCGCACCGGCGGAGGCATGGGGGCGTTGGAGGTGAGAAACGGGATCACGCGAATCGGTTTGCGGGGACAGTAGTGCCTCACCATCCGGGCGACTTTCCGGGAATTGGCGACCGTGAGGTCCAGCAAGGCAGCGCGTTGCCGTTCTGGTGTGTTGTGTCCTGAGGGGAAAACGATCTCGTGGTAAACGCTTTTTGTGCCGCGCGGCCGCAGCAGGTGCAGGAGCACGTGGGAACGGCCCGGACCAATGCAGTAAAGGGAATTGGCCGTTCGCGGCATCGACCATGGCCAGGTCATCGTGGAATATAACGCGCCGAGTATCGGCGTTTGGCACAGCCGTGGCGGGGGCGTGACGAACTGCGCTCCAAGGTCGGTCAGCTCAGCCACCAGGCGAGAACCCCAATCCGAACCCATCGCGAACACCACCACCCCAGTCCCCTGTGCCAGCAGCAACCGGCACAAGAGCGCCAGATGCGTGCGTACGCCTCCCAGCCCGAGTTTCGCCCCGCCGATAATGACGCGGGCTCCATTTGGGAGCGAGGCTGCAGTATCGAGAGCAGGGACTCTCAAGAGGCCACTGCTTGCGGCGTTCGTCGCGGGTTTCACCTGGCGCATCACGGTGGAGGCGAAAAAGATGTCAGGCTCCGTCTGTATCGCCTTGGCCGCGACGGAACATGGCAAGGGAACACGCTTCGCGTTTCAGCGGTTCAGCCCAAGGGCGAAGTCCGGCCTCAACCAGGCGGTGGTACAGGCTTGCTTCACGCCCCTCTGGCGCGCCATGGATTTCGATAACGAGAGTCCCAACGCGTCCAAGCAACTCCCGGTAGTTTTCCACGAAGTCGAATTCCGCCCCCTCAATATCAACCTTCAGGAGATCGATAGCCCGGCTGCCAACGACGGTTTCCAGATCGAGGTACGGGGCTTGAATCCCCCGGGTTGAGGGGGCTCGGGTTAGGCCGGCGCTCAGGTAGTTTTTGGGGTGGACCCAAAGGGTTCCGCATCCCGCGCGAGAGGCCCCGACAAGCCCCTGGTACACCCTGTTTCTAGGGCAGAGCCCGGATCGTTTCAGGTTTCTCGCGATTATGGGTATCAACCGCGGATTGGGTTCGATCAGAACGTAGTCGCTCTCCACGTTCCCGAAGCGTGCGCGGAAACAGAGGTCAGCCAGCATGCTGAAGTGGGCGCAGTGCGCCCCGAGATCCACCACCAGGCGTGGAACGGCAGGAAGCCAACTGTAGAGCTGCCAATAAAACGGGTGGAAGAAAACATCCTGCAAACTGTTGACTTGAAACTTGCTGTCGAGCGCGAAGGGATGTTGTCCCAGCAGGCGCACTTCGCAGGTTATCCAGCGAGCGAGCCGGCGGTAAAGAAAGGCGCGGAGCATGGCGTTTCCAGGGGGTGCTAAGCGGGTTCATTCCGGGGCCACCCCGTTGACTGACGGCCGCCGCCCCCTCCTGGCTTGCGTGCAATGGCGATCGTGTCGTAGGCCCTCTCGACGGGAAACCCGAGACGGCCGGCAAGACTGTAAAACCAGCGAAGCGAGCCGGCGTGGCAGTCCAGGGATTTTCCCGGCCTATACCTGGTGTAGCCGGGAGTCTCCAGAGACTCGAACCGGTTTTCAATGACAGCCAGCCCGGCCTCTTCGAGCAAGGCGCTCATGCCTGCGGGATAGATGCGCCAGCAATCCAGCGGCGCCTCGTGGTAAGGCCAACTGACCGGCACTATGACCACGACATGCCCGCCGGTTTTGCAGACTCGGCCGACTTCCCTGATCCAGAGCCAAGGTTTTCGCACATGTTCGAGGACACTCCCGGCCAGGACTATGTCATAAGCGCCATCAGCAATGGGAAAACGGTGCGCCTCCGAACTTGAATACGTGAGCCTCTCGTCGGCGCGGATGTCAAGGGTGTGCCACGCAGGGCCGCCATTGGCGACCATTTGTTGGTAGGACGACGGGAAGGAATCCGGACCGATCTCGAGGACGCGCAAGTCCGCGCGAAACAAGGGCTGGGCGTATCTGGCAAAGAGCAGCTTGCAGTTGGCGTGCATAATCGCAGCGTTGTCTTCGGAGCAATGCCTGGCCGGCTGGCGGCGGCATCCGCATACAGCCGCCTCAGGAGCCCCGCCCCCGCTGGCGAAGGGCCTGCACTGCTTCATCCAGCAGCACCGCGTTCCGAGGCAGGCCAAAGGAGCCGGCTGTCTTGATCGCATTGCGCGACATCTCAAGCAGGCGCTCCCGATCGCTATTCACCCGTGCCAGGGCGCTCGCCAGGGCCGCGCTGTCACGGGCGGGCACGACGAAGCCATCCACGCCGTCGGTGACGACCCGGCCGCAATTGGGTGTCGCGATGACGGGAAGGCCATGCGCCATCGCTTCCAGTTGCGTGATCGCAAAACCGTCCGAGATGGTCGGCAAAACGAAAACGTGGGCTTGGCTATAGATTGCGCCCAGTTGATCGCGGGTGATCTTACCCAGGAGTTTCATGTTGTTCGGGAACGTCTTCAGGGCCGCATCGGAAATTCCCGGCGGGCCGGCCACAAGGAACTCGATCGGCTCGCCCTGCAACCGGCGCGCTGCCTCGACGAGATACTGAATGCCCTTGCGCAAGATGATATTGCCAAGCCAGAGGACCTTCAGCGGGCCCCGCGGGTTGATTGGATGGGCCGGCGCCCACCGGCGCAGATCGAGCACGAGGGGCACCACGATAATGCGCTCTGCGCGCACGCCTTGTTGCACGAGGGCTTGTTTCGACCATTCAGAGTTCACCAGGACCAGATCGGCGGCGTCCCATTCGGCCCGAATGCGGTCCCGATAGTGCTGGGGGACGGGCGAGTGGACGTCCTGCCAACCCGGCCAGCGTCGCGCCTCCTCGATGATGAGTCGCTCTTCGACCTGCCCCGGATCGACCTGGTCCACGACCGTGAGGATGCCCCGGCCCTTGAGCGCTTCGATGGTTTCGAGGCTGCTGGCGTTGAAACCAAAAAACAAGTCCTGCTCCGCATCCAGTTCCAAGCCCTTGAGATGCCGGGCAACGCGGCGAGCGAACCACTGGCCAAACCGGCAGGCCAAATCCATTTGCTCGGCCAGGGGAAGGCGCAGGAACCGGTGATGATACAAAGAGCGCCAGAGCATCGCGCGCGGGCTGAAGGAGACGACACGATCCAGTGGAATCTCAGGATTGAATCGAGTGGCCAGGTTGCGAGCGCCCGTGGGGCCGCGGCGGAGGAGCGCTCGTCCCCACCGGCACCAAATGTCGGCATAGAGGAGCCGCAATTGGCACAGCCGATGAAAAGCCGCCGCGATGGAATAGTGTTCGCGCGGCCCCTCTTGTGCCACGATCCAGCGGAAGGGCGTTGCTGCCGTGACTTGGAGGGAGCACTCCGGGCCTCTTGCCTGAAGGGTTTTCGCGATTGTCAGGGGCATACTAATGCGAGATCCAACGAGTAAGAATTCCCATCCGCCGGCGGTCCTTGAGCGGCCTCCAACCCGATATACTGCCCATTGACCCGCAGGCGGTATTGAGCTGCGGTGCCGAGAGTGAGGATCGCCAGTTCCTGGGCATCCGTCTCTGTTTTGTGAACCCGAAAAGAAAGTGGACGAGCACAAATTGCCAAGCCAGCAAAGCCACGGCGGCAAGGGCATGGGCGGCAATGAGTCCGTTGCCGCGGTGGCGGGGAACCAGCCACCAACTCAAAAGCAAAACCAACGCCGCCCATAGGCCGTTGGAAAGCAGGTCCCACCAGGCCCGCCCGGTTGACTGCATCATCCTGGACATCAGATTATTGAGGGCTAGGAACAAGCAGGTGAGCATGGCCAGGTTGAAGATCGTCACCCCCTCCCCGAAACCCGGGCCGTACCATGCGAGTATTGGCCGGACCAGCAGCAGGAGCGGAAGGCCCAAGGCCAAGGTGACAGCGGCATTGAGCAGCAGGTTGTAGCGCAGCAGTTTGCGGAGTTCCTCAGGGCGACCGGCGGCATGGAGACTCGCGAACATCGGCACCAGCACGCTGCCCATCATCAAGGGCAGGAATTGAACAAGGTTCATCCACTGGTTGGCCGCATTCACCAAGGCCATTTCCGCGTACCCTCCGTCCAGGTTGAGCAGCAGGGCCCGGGAGAGCCAACCCGCCGGGGTGGCCAGCAAGGTCGAAATCAACGCCGGCAGCGTAAAACGCCAAAGGACAGTCCACCCTTGAGAGTTGATGGTCCACGAGATCCGCACGCCGGCCTTGGCGGTCTCGGCGGCGAGAGCCCTATGACCGAGGGCACATCCGATGGCGGTCTGCAAGACCATTCCCCAAACGGCCCCTTTTAGCCCGGTGATCATCGCGCCGAGAACAACCGCCGGCAACCCCGCCAGGGTGCCCATCCAGTTCACCCACGCCACTCGCTTGAAGGCTTCAAAACCCGAGAGCGCGCCCAGATAGGCGCCCTGGAGCGCGCCGAAAACCACCAGGCCCGCTCCCACTCTGAGCAGCGGCGCCAACTGAGGCGCCGCCAGCGTATGGACCGCCAGCCAGTCGGCAGCCAAAAGCAGCCCCAAACCGGTCAGCACCCCTCCGCCGATCGCCGTCGCCAGAGAAAACCCGATCACCCGACCGCACTGCTCCGAAGCCGAGGAGCGGAGTTCGGCGACGTACTTGGTTGCGGTAAGCCCGACGCCGAAACCGGCGAAAGTGCCGAACAGACCAGCGGTGCTCTGGACGACTCCAAGTTCTCCAAATCCGGTCCTGCCCAGGAGCCGAGCCAGGACGATCGAGCCGGCCAATCCCAGCGCCCTGGAGAGAACCGTCCCTGTGACTGCCCAGAATGTGCCTCGCGCCAGGCGCCCGCCGAGGCGGGAGGAGCCCAGCCGCGCCCAAAATGGCCGCAGTGGCGCCGGCGAGGCCGCCGTCACCCAACCACCAAGACGTTCAAGCGCCATCGACAAACCTTGCTGTCCCCGGCAGGCCTTCACTTGGCGCGCAACCACATAGCCGTGACCGGCAGTAAGATGTCAATCAAGGCCCGAGCTTATGCAAATTGCCGGGAGGATTTGGCCTCGACCGGACCATAGACAAAGCCGCTGGCGGGGAAGAAGTTGTAAAACTGGATCTGCGAGAGGATATTCGGCCCTGGGACGAAATCACCTGCTGGCCGTTGCGGAACAAAGCCAGGCTCTGCGGACCGGGTTGGAACGGGGTTCGCACAAAGGTCAGCCCGGCCCCGAGATTGTTGGTCGTGACGGTTCCTCCGGAGGAAACCTGCAGTTGCGCCGGCGCAGTCAGGACGACAGTGGTGTAGATAGTGTCCCCGACATCCCCGAAGCGCGAGGTGACGGGAACCTCGCTTGTGTTCGCAGCGACAGCCGCCATGGGGTGGGTGCGATAAAAATAATAAATGGCGTCCGAGCCCCAAGGCGGTTCCTGGCCGGTCTTATACCAGGCAATATAGTGTTTGGAGAGCTCGAGGTAGCCTCTATGCGAATACCTGTGCGGAGTCACCAACTGGGAAAAGTACTGGCCGGGATCTTCTACCGGAGAGACGTAAGTGCTCTCATTGAAGTCGTTCCAGGTGACAAGGTTCACCCAATCGGGCTGGTTGGCGATGATGGAATTCCATTGCAGCGCGATCCCCTCACCGCCATAGGTTTCAAAGTACCGGCGCCCGTTGCTGGGTTGCACCCAACCCCAATAGTGCGGGGTGACGCTGGCCATAAAGACCTTCCCCGCGGCGTGTGCCGCGCTATTATAGTTCGAGTTGCACTGGGCCAACTGAGCCGGCAAGCCTGCGGCGCCAAACAGGAACAGCCCGTCCAGAAACTTATATTTACCCAGCAAATATTGAGCATCCGAGAACGAGGGCAGCTCGGTTAGGGGATCAGGCCAGAAATGGGGTATGAAGAACACCGGATAGCCATTGGTCTGCAACAGGCTGAGGATGCCGTTTGTCCCGTTGGTCCAATTCGCGCCTGCCCAACCCGCCGAGGCAACGTCATTCATTCCCCAGGCGGAAAGCACCAGCCTGCCGTTATACCACAGCGTAGGAGTCCGGCTGGCGCAGGTGCGGACCAGGTCCAGAATGTCGTTGGGGTCCGAAAACTCGATGAAGGGAAAGAGCCTGAAGCCGCTGCCAAGTTGGTCCGCGGCATCGTAGATCAGTTTGACCCGGTCCTTATAGTACGTGTAGGGTCCGCTCCAGGCGCCGATGTCCAGGGAAAACCCATCAATCCCGGCGGCCTGCGCCTCCTGGATTTCACGCTCGTAGCCCTGCAGGTTTTGCCCATAGGTTGCGTAGCAGACCATGTAATTGGCGAACACGTAGTGCTTGGGCGGGTCCGCAGCAAGGGCCCTTGGGTGGGCGGTTGCCAATGCCAGTAGCAGGCCGCACAGGCCTGCCCTCCGGCTGGATCCAGTGTGGCCGCTCAACATCTCGCTCCAATTTGTGGAGCCATTATCATGCCGTAGGCGGGGCGGGGTCCTTCTTGACCGGGTGGCCCGGGGACTTCTGCCTGGGGCCACCATTCCGGACGGCCGCCGCAGTGCCGTTGACACCGAACTGGGCCGCTACGTCCTCGCCCCGGGCCTGGTTCAGAACCAGAGTCACATGCTTGGCTCGCCTTTGGTAGAGCATTTCCATGGCGTGGCGCACCATCCGTGACCGGGAAGAAAATGGCCGCACCACCAGCAGCACCGCGTCGGCCTGCGGAATCATCAGAGCGGTATCGTCTGAAACCAGAATCGGCGGACTGTCCAGGATTACGTATTCCCACTCGCGCCGGAGGGTTTGGATAAGTTCGTCCAGCTTGCGGCGGACAAACAACCCGTCTGCGCCTTCCGGAACCGCCCCGAGCGGAACAAACGACAATCCAGGAACCTCGGTTGGGCGGACGAGGTCGGGAATCTGGCTTTGGCCTTGCAGGTATTCCATCAAGCCCGGTTTGCCAGCGCGCTCAAGGAGCGTGTGAACCGCGCCGCTTTGCGAATCGGCGTCCACCAGAACGACCTCGAACCCGCTCCGCGCGAGGGTCATAGCCAGGTTCAGGGCGATCGTGGTCTTGCCCTCCCCACGCGCGGCACTGGTCAAAAGGAGCGTCTGGGGTTGGCCCTCGGGGAAGGAAGACAACAACAGAGCGGAACGCAGGCGGCGAAACGACTCCACGTAAGTGCGCCGGCGATCGTCCCGGGCGAGCAAGGCTGCCCGCGGCTCGCGGCGGGGAAGACGGATTCTCGGCACGACCCCCAACACCACGTCCCCAAACTGATCGTTGATGTCGCCGACGGAGACAAAACGGCCATCCACCAACTGCCAGCAAAAGACAATCCCGCAACTCAGGAACAGGCCCGTCATGGCCGCCAAAATGACCCGCAGGGAAAGGTAGCGCTTTTCCGGCCTGCCGACGGTCGGCGGCACGAGCACCGCCAAGCGCTCCTGCTGCACGTTTTTGCTCAGGTCAGCATTTTGGAGTGTGCCCAGCAGGCGATCGAACAGCGCCTGATCTCGCTGGATGTTATTCTTCAAACGCTGGCTGGCGGACAAACGCTCATTGATGCCCTGCACCTTGGCTTCCGACCCCGGGAGTGATGCCTCGATGGCGGCGATGCGCTGTTCGGTGAGCTCGAGTTCGGCTTTCTTCTGCGCCAGGTCTTGCTCTTCCAGGTTGGCGACCATCGTCTCCATCCGGGAAACCTCATCGGCCAGTCGCCGCATTGGGGCGAACATCTCCGGCCACTCATTGGTCTTTCGCATCCACTCCCCCCGGGCCACCGCCAGCTCCATGCGCGCGGACTTGAGCATCATATCGCTGGGCATCAACCCGGCGGCGAACCCGTTGGTCTGTTGGCCCAGGAGCCGCGCCCAATCCAAGCTCAGTTCGCTCTCGAAGGGGTTAATGCCCTGCTCGAGCAAGCCGCGCTCCAGCTTGAGCTTGGCCACCTTGCGGCTGAGTTCCGCCAGATAGAATCCTTCGCTTTTGCCTTCTTCTTCCAGGGCGGCGATGTTGTTGGTGCGCTGGAAATCAGCCCAGGAGTCCTGTTCGGCTTGGAGCTCCTGGTCTTTCTTGGCCACTTGCTCCGTCAGCGCCAATACCGCGTCCGCCATCGAGGAGAGCCGGGTTGTCTGCTTGAATTCCATGTAATCCTTAACCAGGGCCTCGAGGAATTGCTGCGCCTGGTTGGGTCCCGGCTGGCGGCCCGGAGGACCAAAATGGACGCTTTCAAAGGCTGGACGACGTCGAATTTGATGGGAGGCTCCTCCTCAGGCTTGAGCGTAATGTTGACCGCGGCATAAGCCGCCGCCTGCATCCGGGAACTCTTCAGGATCTCGATTTGCGTGCCATAATACGTCAGCGATTCCTCATTGAACATCGGTCCGACGTTCATCTGGAGATTGCCGCTTAGATAGATCTGGGCAAAAGACTCGAACCGCTCCGCGCGGAGTGTCTCATAGGTCAGCACCGTTCCGATCGTCAACACGAGGCAAACCATCACCACCCACCACCGCACGCGCAAATAGGAGAGAAACCGCCGCTTCGGCACCATCACCGTCAGCCGGTAATTTGCCTCCCCGCCGTTGCCAGACGGATTCGGGGGCAGAAGGATGGTCTTTTCGTTCACGCTTTCCTGCGGGCAGGCTGCCGCCCTTGCGTTTCTTCGCTCGTTTCCGGCGAAAACCGCCTCGGCTCAACGTGTCTCTTGGCCACAGGCATTGCTGCCGCTCTAACCTTAGCTTCCCGCCTGCCCCCCAGACCTTGCCTCAACCCTTCCGGCGCGCCGGAGGTCCGAACTCGAAAGTTAGGCCGAGACAGGTGACGGTTCGATGGCGTGCGGGTTTCAATTGTGTGAACTCCGTGTTCAATACGCGCTGCGCGGGGGAAAAATGCAGTGCCTGAAGGTCTTGAGGATGATGAGGCAATCCAGGCTCAGGGACCAGTGCTCGAGGTAATGAATGTCCGCCTCAACCCGGCGCTCGATGTCCGCCTCGGTGTGGATTTCCCCACGGAACCCGTTGACTTGCGCCCAGCCGCTAAGACCCGGGCGGATAAACTTGCGGATCAAATACTTGCGCATGACACGGATAAACAGCTCTTCGTGTTGGGGCAGGTGTGGCCGGGGCCCCACCACGCTCATGTCCCCCAGCAACACGTTGATGAACTGCGGCAATTCGTCCAGGCTCAGCCGCCGCAGCCAGCTTCCGGCCGGAAAAATGCGCGTGTCATGGTTCGAGGCCTGTTTGGCTTCGCTTTCATGATGCAGATGCATGGTCCGGTACCTTCAGTATCCGGAAGGGCCGGCCCATCATGCCCGCGCGGACCTGCGTGAAGAAAACGGGTCCGGGCGATTGCAGCCGGTGCAGGGCCCATACCAGGACCGTCATGAGG
Source organism: uncultured bacterium (assembly GCA_963713735.1). Lineage (GTDB taxonomy): Bacteria > Verrucomicrobiota > Verrucomicrobiia > Limisphaerales > UBA8199 > CAVQND01. The sequence continues at coordinate 59,377 of CAVQND010000016.1, read as the reverse complement.
GGCAGAACGCACACCACCACCGGCAGAGCCACGGCCAAATCCAACGCTCGTTTGAAGAAGCGGTTCAGCGGGCTTTCCAGCGGCTCTTCCCGCAGTCCGATGAACCGCACGCCGTCGTCCTCGAACGTGGTGGTGGTGTGGTTGAAATAGCTGTCCAAATCGTGCCGCGCGAGCAGCCGCACGGCGGCGCCTTCACAAAGCTGGGTCAGCTTTCTCAGCCACTGGCTGCCCAAGGACACATCCAGCACGATCACCTGCGTTATCGAGAGCCGTTGGAGGATTTCCCCGATTTGATCCAGAGTGCCCAGGACCGGGAAGGGAGAAGCGGGCCAGGCGCCGGTCTCCGGGCAAACCAAGCCGACAGTCTGCAGTCCAAGCAGGCTCTTACGTTCCAACCACGGCTGGAGTTGCCGGGCCTGTTCCACGGTCCCGGCCAGGGCCACACGCTCGACCCGGTCGCCCGAGAAGGCCCACTTGGCCAAGGTTCGAGGCAGCAGGAGATTCGCAAACAGCAAGGTCAGGTACAGCCAAGGTATGTAACTGAAGAAAAACGAACGCGACGCCACCATGTCCGCCAGGGCGAAATTGATCATGAACACAAAAAACAATCCCAGGAGGGCCTGGCGCAGAGAATTCCGGTTCGCCAGCAGAAACTCTTGGGTCGGCTGTCCGTGCTCCGGTTTCTTGCCGCCCCCTGCAAAGATGATGCCGACCAACAAGAATTCGTTGTAGAGAAGGTATCGCTGAAGCGTGGCCGGATCGTCAAACAGCTCGCTTTCCCAAATAAACAGCCAGCCCCAAAAACTGGCGGTGACCACGGCCAACTTCCACAGCAACAGGACCGTCCGAGTCCCAACAGATCGATCGCTCAACATAGGACGGCTGGAATGCAAGACACCAGGAGGGCCAAACCGAGCGCCAGCGCCACCTTCACTGTCCGGCGCCCGGGACTGGACCGGGCCGGCTGACGCTCCCGCGGCAGGCGCCGCTGCCGCCATTCGGACGGGGTCATGGCAAACCGCCTCTTGAAGCGGTAGTTGAAAATCCCCAGGCAACCGTGGCCGCTTTCAATCGCCACGTCAATGATCTTGAGCTTTGGGTTGCCCAGCAGGGTGCAGGCCTTCTTGAGGCGCAGCTCGGATATGTAGGAGCGGAAGTTGCACCCGCAGAGTTCGTGAAACAGGCGGCTCGCGTGTCGTTCGCAGCAGTGCAGGTGTTTGGCCAGTTGCGCCAGGCTCAGGTCGGCCAGCTCCGATTCGGGCATCTGGTTGACAAACTGGTGCAGCCGCGCCTCGGCATCCTGGCGGCCCGTTTCTCCTTTAGCCAGAGCCTCGGCGAGATAGGGGGACAGCACTTCGGAAAAGGCCTGCGCAAATCCAAGCCGGTCCTGCAGGTTCATGCTATGCTCCGGCTGGCAAAAGGCGGCCAATCGCGGGGCCAGCGGATGCGCCGGCGGCAGCAGCAAAAACGGAGAGCAGCGCCGGGCGACTTGCGTTTCGAAGTACTGGCGCTCCAGGGCGGTCAGGAACCCGGTCAGCGAACTCAGGCACAGGGCCACTCCGCGCACCGTTGCTGGCCCGATCTGGCTCGCCAGAATGCTCGCCGACGAACCGGGCGGGCTGAGCACCATTCCACCCGTCGGCACTTCCTTGCTGGTCCCGGAGGAACGCACATAAGCAATTCCCTTGGATAGCTGCAGCACCACCCAATTCCGGGTGGAAAGCGGCCATTCCCGCCCGCTGAAGAGGGTCCGCTCAAATCTCGACATGTGTGCAAGCTCGCTCATTTGGCCGTCTTAATCGCGCCCGGTCTGTTCCCGGACTCAGCGGTCCCCGCGCGGACCTGCCGGCGCTTGAGCCCGCGACGCCACCGGCTCGGCGTCACTCCCAAATGCCGCTTGAACATCATATTGAATAAACTGACCGACTGGTAACCACTCTCCGGCGCCACTTCACAAACCTTGGACTCCGTAGTCGCCAGCAACTCCTGGGCGCGCGCCAGCCGAACTTCCGCCTGCTTCGCCCGGAAGGACATGCCGACGGCCTCGCTAAAGATGCGACTCAGGTTTCTGGGCGAACAGCGAATGTGGCGCGCCAAACCCGTGAAATCCAAATCCAGAAGGCACTCGATCGGCATCCTTTGCAAAAAGGCCTCGAGCCGGCTCCTGGTGCTCCTCTCCCCCGGCTCAACCGGCTCGAGCGTCAGGCCGCGACGGATGCCCTCAATAAACAACATCACCAACTGCACTCGCAAATGGAGCAGGCTGTCCTTCCGCTCCCGGAAAAGTTCCCCGAACTCTGCCGCCAGCGGATCTTCCGGGGGAAAAAAGCGGCACGAAAGTTCCGGGTTGCCGGCAGCTTCTTGCAACGCTCCCTGTTCACGCAGGCTCACCACCCCGGTCAAACGCTCGGGTGCCACATTGAAAAAGTGGAGCTTGGCCTCGCCAATCTGGCTGGCGCGAATGGCCCCCTGCGTCGTCGGGGACAGGATCACGACCGAGCCCGCGGCCAGTTCGCGATTCAGGTGCGGATGAATCCAATACCCGACGCCACACGCCATACGCACGACCGACCACCCCGGTGGTTTTGGCGTCCATTCACTGCCTGGTCGAAGCGACAACTCCCTCACAACCAGGTGCTGATCGAAAGTTCGTTCCACTTTCATGACCGTCAGAAAACTACAGGCCTGCAATGGCAAGCGCAGGGGATTCTATTCATCTCACATCACAGACAAATGGCGGTTGCGAAACAAATGTGGCACCTCACACGAAGGCATGTCCTAACTGCGCACTTCTCATCAGATGCGCCGCGGTGTGGACGCCAGGCAACAGAATAAGGACCGGCGCATGGAGGTCCCGTCACCCAAAAGTCACTCGTGCGACATCGCCACGTCACACCCCATCCTTACAGTCGGTCACGCGATGCACGAAAAAGTCCTGGCGGCCTCCAATCAAGTCGCAAACACGAGGCATTTGCTGGTTCCCCGCTCGGCCCTCGCGTTGGGTGCGCTGGCCCTGGGATGGCTTCTTTGCCTGGGCCAGATTCGGGCGGCGATTGCGCCCGATTCCCCCGGCGCCGGCGCTCCACCTCGCGCCCCGGCTGCCTCCGCCACCCGGCCGGCCAACGCCGCCCCCGCTCCAGCCTTCCCTTGCTTTGAGGTCCGTCGTTACCAGGTCCGCGGTGACACCCTCCCCTCCACCGATTCACTGATGAAGATCCTGGCCAATTACACAGGCACCAATGTGAGCCTGGCCGGCATCGTGAACGCGGCATCCGCCCTGCAGGCTGAATACCGCAACCAGGGCCGCACCAATGCGAGCGTCTCAATCGCCTCAGAGGCAATCACTAACGGCCTCGTCACCCTGCATGTCTTTCGCGGAGGCGTGCCGCTAATCCTGGTGTCCGGCAAACCCTACTCCAGCTCGCCCCCCGCCGCCGTCGCCGCCGCCAACGCCTTGGCCTCACCCAAACCCCCGCCCACCGCGAATGTCCGGGCCTACGAAATCACCGGCGACACTTTGCTGACGACCGAGATCCTGATGGCGGTGCTGGCCAAGCACACCGGCACCAACCTCACTATGACCAACATCATACAGGCGGCATCCGATCTCCAGATGGAATACCGCGACCGCGGTTTCCCGACGGTGAAGGTCTCGTTGCCGGCCCAGCAGATCACGAACGGTATTGTCAAAATCCGGGTTTTCCAGGGGCGGCTATCAGAAATTGACGTGACGCACAACCGCTATTTCAGCTCCAATAACGTGATGCGCGCCTTACCCAGCCTGCGCACCAACACGATTCTCGTCGGCCCGGTTTTTCAGGCCGAATTGGACCGCGCCAACGCGAACCCGGACCGCCAGATCCGGCCGCTAATCGATGCCGGGCCGGTCGAAGGAACGTCGCTCCTCACCCTGTCGGTCCAGGATCGCCTCCCATTGCACGGCAAAATCGAGCTCAACAACCAAAACTCGCCCGGCACACCCGACCTGCGCCTCAACACCTCGGCGGCCTGCCAAAACCTCTGGCAGCTCGAACACTCCCTGGGCCTGCAATACAGCTTCTCCCCGGAAGCCTACAAGGCGGGTGATTCCTGGAACTTCTATGACAAACCGGTGGTTGCCAACTATGGCGGATTCTACCGGTTGCCACTCGGGCAATTCAACGCTATCAATGACGAAGTCGCCAGGAGTTCCGGCAGTTTTGGCTATGACGAAGCCTCGCGCAAATTCCGCCTGCCAGCCCCGGCCGGCCGCCCGGAGCTGAACTTCTTCGCCAGCCGGTCCTCCATCAACACGGGCCTCATGACCTTGTTCAGTGGCAACCTGTACAACACCAACGGCAATTCCCTGGACCGGAAGGACGTGCAACGGGATCTGACTACCACCACTGACCTCGGCACCCGGTTGACCGTCCCGCTGCAACCCACTGCCACATTCCAACCGGGCTCTCTGCCGGTCTTGACTACAAGACCTTCAAGCTCATCAGTGCGAAAACCAACATCTTCACCCTGACCAGTATCGTCATTGACACCATTTCCAATCCCGGCCATCCGACTACCAACATCAGCCGTTCGACGGTTTACTCTCCCGTGCCCACTACCGTCCGCCCCCTGGACTACCTGCCGCTATCGCTCCGCTACGATGCCATCTCGCGTGACCCCCGTGGAGCGACCACTTTCGGCCTGGGTCTTAGCGGCAACGCCTGGTACTCGGGTTCTTCCTCAAATCTTCACAATGTCACCGGCTCCCCGAAGTCCTCCGGCAATTGGCTCATTGCCAACCCCGGCGTGTCCCGGGATTTCATCCTCCATACCAATTGGGTCCTTTCCATTCACACCGACGGCCAATGGGCCAGCGAGCCACTGATTAGCAACGAACAATTTGGCCTGGGCGGCGTCGCCGGTGTCAGAGGCTACCACGAGGGCGAAGTGTTCGGCGACACCGGTTGGCGCTTCACACTCGACCAAAAGACGCCCCCGTGCCTTATCGGCGCGGTTTATGGCAATCATCCGCTGATAGTGCGCGGCTCGGTGTTCATGGACTATGGCGAGGTTTATCTGCTGGATCCCCAAGGCCGCCAGGCCCGCACTCCCCTTTGGGGCACGGGTTTCGGCGCCGTAATCTCCATTGGCGGCACTTGGGAAGCTCGTTTCCTCAGTTCCTGGCCCCTGCTCGACGCCGGCACCACGCAGGCCGGCAATCCACGCTTTAATTTTAACCTGAGTGCCCAGTTTTGACTCGTGTCACCGCAATGTAACATACAAACCCTTCCGCATCGAGGCCGCCAGAGCTATTCTTTTCCAAGGAAAAGGCCTATGATGCACATTCTGGATTGTTGCTGGTCCCGGGCAGGATGGACCCTCATCGGGCTGCTGGCCGGCAGCGTGCCCCCACCCTGCCTTCACGCCAATCCTGTCGGTCCCGCCGTCAGCCAGGGCAGCGCCTCCTTCAGCAGCCAGGGCTCCCAGTTGACCATTCAAACGTCCGACCACACGTTCATCAGTTGGCAGACTTTCGACATCGGTGTCGGGCAAACCACGACCTTCATTCAACCGTCGTCCTCCTCGGTTGTCTGGAACCGGATCAACGATCCCAACCCCTCCCAAATTCTCGGCACCCTGAACGCCAACGGCTACGTTGTGCTTCAAAACCAATCGGGCTTTTACCTCGGCGGCCAAGCCGTTCTCAACACTCATGGCTTGCTCATGACCACCGCCCCCACTCCCGCCCCCGACCTCGCTGCCGGCGGCGCCTGGCAGTTCAATGCGCCGCCGCTGACCGCCAGCATTATCAATTACGGCCAAATCAACGTCGCCGGAGGGAGTTCCGCTTTCCTCATCGCCAACGCTATCGAAAATCACGGCGTCATCTCCGCTCCCCAAGGCAACATTGGTCTCTACGCCGGCAAACAGGTCCTGATCTCCGCGCGCCCGGACGGTCGCGGTCTCAGCGCCAAGGTCACCCTCCCGGAAGGCTCGGTTGATAACTCCGGAAGACTCATCGCCGACGCCGGGACCATCGCCATGCAGGCACAAGTGGTGAACCAGGGCGGCCTGGTCCAGGCCAATTCAATGCGCGAAATCAATGGCGCCATTGTGTTGGCTGCCAGCGAGGCCATCAACCTGGGCCCCAATTCCGTCCTCTCAGCCCAAGGCGACAGCCAGGGCGTCAGCCCTGGCGGAACGATTTTCATCAAATCCGGCAACAGCTTCTCAGACCAACCCTCCTCGCGCATCAACATCTCCGGCGGAGCCCAGGGCGGCAATGGCGGCCAGGTCGAATTGTCTGCCCCTGCCCTGGGTCCCATCCAATCCACCATCGACGGCCATGCGGCCAGCGGCTTCCTCGGCGGAAAGCTTGCCCTCGACCCTTACGACCTCACACTGGACAGTTCTCTGGTGAACTCGTTGACCCCGGTGCTCAAGGACGGCCTTTCCGAAATCAGCCTTGAGGCGGACCACAACATTACGCTGAGCACGGTCTGGACCCTGGCCGACTCGAGCACGCCGGCAAGCTTGATTCTAACGGCCGGCAATAACATCACTTTGGATGATGGCTCAGCGATTAGGGCCGGGAATAACTGGGGCGTGAGCATGGCGGCCGGACCGCAAAATCTGGCCTCCCGCCCTGCGCGCGGCAACGATGGGATTTACCTGCTCGGCGATTCCTATATCCAGACTCTAAACGGCGATATCAATCTCTGGGCGGCCAACGAGGTCATCGTGAACCCCGGCCCCCCTTATGCCCTCGGCTCGGGGCCCGCAGGCAACAACGGCATCCGGACCCTCGGCGGCGGGAACATCAGCGTGACCGCGCTGCTTGGCGATGTGAATACCGGCGGCAACTACAACGGCTACCTCTTCGGCCAGCGCGCGGCGCCCTACTACAGGGTTTCCCCCAACCTCGGCGGCATCAGCACCGCCGCCGGCGGCAATGTCTCCATTACCGCCGGCGGCAATGTCACCAGCTATCTTCCAGTCCAAAACAACTATAACGCCGCCCTCTACGACGGCGGCACCGGCGCTTTCGGCCCCGAGCCGGGCAACGTCACCATCACCGCCGGCGGAAACGTGTCCGGCCATTACGTGCTCGCCAACGGCGTCGGCAACATCGCCGCCCTCGGAAATATCGGCGCCCCCACCGCCAGCGGCGGCTTTGCCCTGAGCCTGGTGAAGGGAAGTTGGAGCGTCTTGGCCCCCGACGGAAGTATTTATGTCCAGGACATCCGCAATCCCAACGGGGTCTTTGACGATACCGGGGGCAGTGTGTCTGCCTTTGGCGGTTTCCATCTCTTTGATTATGATCCCTATTCCTCGGCCACTCTCGAGGCGGGCGATTCCGTCCAGATCACCGGCGCCGGGGCGCCGCATCTTCTGCCATCCGGCGACTTCGTTCCCCTGCTGTTTCCCCCAACGTTGCAGGTCACAGCCGGCTCAGGCGGGTTTGTCCTCGGCGCCGATGTCATCTTGTTCCCTTCACCCTACGGCGAATTGAACATCACCACCACTCATGGAGGCAATTTCCAGAGCCTCCAAAACCCCCAGACACCGCAAAACGTCGCCGTCTGGACTCTCTCGATGTCGGACAGCGCCGCCACCCAATGGGACCCTACGCCGGCCACCACCTTTGGCACCTTTGGCGCCACCGATCATGCCCCCACACCGCCGGAACTGAACAATCCAAATCCGGTGGCAGTGAACATTTCGGGAAGCATGATGAATGTGAATTTACGCACCACCAAAGCTACCCAGGTTGATGTCGGGGGCGACATGTTCAACGCCGGCTTCATTGGCGAGAACCTTCATCCCGCCGATGTCACCTCCATCGAATGTGGCCGGCAAGATTTCCTATCCTCCCGTCTATACCTTCACCGCTTTGTCTCAAGGCATCGTCGGCGCTGACCCGCTTCTACCCTCCGCTTGGGACGCCATCTTCTCTTACATGGTGGACCCAAACGCCTCGCTCGAGGTCGCTCCTGCCGTCCTTTCGATGACCCCTCAACAGCAGACGGCCTGGGCCTATGACAACGTGCGGTTGTCACTGCGTGACGGTGGTCGTTATCAACTCCAGCCGGGCTATGATCCCGGTGCAAACCCGGGTTTCATTTATGACCCTGTCACCAAACAACTCGGCTTTCAATACCAGATGCCTCAGAATGTTTTCAGCGCCCTGGACAAAAATCAGATACCCATCCTCGAAATCAACCAACAAGGATACGTGGTGATTCAGCGCCATGCCGACGGCAATTACTATTTCGCCACCACCACCGTCAGCTTTGTCTCCCCCTCCGCGCTCGGCAATCTGTACGCCCAGAGCCTGAATTCGGTCAAAGATGCGCAGAACTTGTCTCCCGGCTTCCAAATCGGCGGCCCGGGCAAGCTTAACGTCACTGCTTCTTCCATGGACCTGGGCAGCAGCGCCGGCATCATCTCCTGGGGCATCGCTTCTTCCTATAATCCTGTCGAACTATTCGTCCCTGGCTCCGTGGACCCCTTCCGGCGCGTTGATCGACATCAATGTCAAAGGCGACCTCAGCCTGCTGACCTCCACGATTGCCTCCATTTTTGGCGGGGATGTGACCATAAACAGCGGGGGCGGCATCTATTCTGAGCCAGGGTGACTTCTCCCTGATCCCCTCCGGCGCGAACGTCTCCTACGGCATTTTCACCTCCGGACACAGCGACGTAAGCGTCGTGGCTCATGGGGACATTGACATCGGCGGCGCCCGCATTGGCACGTTCAATGGCGGCAACGTCTCCCTTGAATCGGAGAATGGCGACGTTAACGCGGGCAATGGCGCCAATGCAGTCCTGGTCGTGCCGGTCATTTATACCGATCCCGCCTCCGGTTCGTTGGTCACCGGACAGATTCAGCAACCGAGGCCCTTTGGCAGCGGCGTGCTCGCCCTCTCCCCCACCGGACAGTGGCAGACACCGGGGGGCAATGCCCTGCCGGGTAACATCACTATCCAAACCCCGAATGGCAACATTGACTCGACGCTCGGCGGCATCCAGCAGTACGCCTTGAATGGCACCGTGACCGGCGGCCCGACCATAACGCTCACTGCGGGAACTCCCGCTTCCGGCGGCTCGCCTGGGCATGCCGGCAACGTCAATCTTGGCTTGGGCGGCGTCATTGGCGGCACCATCAATATCACTGCCCAGGGCGACATCACCGGCCTCATCGTTTCGCGCCAGAACGCCAACATCAACGCCGCCCAGAACTTCAGCGGGACGCTGCTCTCGGGCGGCAACGCGACTGTGACCGCCACCGCTGGCTCGATTTCCGGCACAGTCATTGGAGTCGGCGGCGTCAATGCCTCCGGCGGCGCGGGAGTCACCGCCACGGTGTTGGGCCAAAACGTCTCCATCGGCGGCGCCGCAGCCCAATCCACCCTCGGCCCCTCCGCCGCTGGCACCTCCACCAGCGCGGCCGCCGCCCAACAGTCTAATACTGAGACCCAGCAACAGCTCGCCCAAGATACGACGGGCACGGCTCAGGACGACGACCGGAAAAAAATACCATCCAAAAAGCCGGTGCTGGCCAAGCGTGTCGGCCGCGTCACAGTCATTCTCCCCAAGAGTTAGCCCCTGGTCTATTGCTCCTGGACACGGTAAAACCGCGTTTGCTCCGTCGTGGCATCCTGGAAGACCTTGATCGTCCCGTCACCGCTGATGGTGCCGGGCAACGACGGCCAGCTAGCGGCAGGCGCGCTTAAACCCGCGGCGTTCGTGAAGCAGAGCTTGTAAGTCACGCTGTTCGAGCTGAGAAAAGAAATCGTGCGCACGTCGTTGCCACACCCAATGCTCAAATTCACCGGAGCAGGCCCGGCAGGCGGATTCGTCGCCGCTTCCCGGGTAAAGGTCATGGTCGCGTCCGAACTGAATTCAAAGTAGCCGACGTAGTAGGCCAGGCCATTCGTGCCCGTGTGCGGATCGACGATCACATTTCCGATCATGTCTTGACTGGGCCTTATCTCGTAAAGGTCAGACCGCACCACGCCGCTGAATGCATCGGGGGTCATAATCTCAAGATTGTTGTCCGTCCAGTTATCGTTCAGGGTCCCAAGCGTGTTATCAGCCAAGCTCCCCATCCACACGCTGTAAAGATGCATGGGATAGGACACAATCGACTCGGCAACGAATGTCGCCGTGTTAAACATGTTTGAAGCCCCGACGTTCTGAGAAATGAACTGCGCGTTGGCCAGGATTGAGACCATCGGCCTTGCCGCCAGGTTCTGAAGCCCCGCGGGATAACGGCTGGCATCGGGGCTGCGCACCGCGTTGTCCGCGCGGGGAACCGTCAACCACAAGGTGTAGGCGGGATAGCCGGGATAATTCGCGCTCGGCCCCGGGCACGAGCCGAAGACCGCCCAACTGAGATCATCGGCGGTGAGAAAGGACCCCGGCACCAGTTGTGAAGCCGAAAAACCAGTGACGGGCCACGTGGTGCCAATCGCCGCATTCACGTAATCGCTCGCCTGGCCAAGGTCCACAACGACTTCGTTGTTCTCGGTGTAGGGCGCCACCTTTCGATACCCAAGGCACAGGTCGCAACTGCTGTAGGTGAAGGTTTGGGCCTCTGCCAGCTTCCCGAAGGCCAGGAGCGCCAACAGGGTCAGGAACAGCGGCCGGCCAGCGCCACTTCTGCGGTTTATCAGTTTCATGTTCATCAGGATGCTTTTGGTTCGTTGCCAACGTCAGGTCGGTTTCCCGCGTTGCTGGCGCAGCATAGCAGTCATCAAAACCCTGCCCCATACCGGAAAACGACATTGAAGAATGGTTACAGGATATTCGCGCAAATCTATATAAGGCATTTATGGAAAGACGCTTGCCTTCCACGCGGTCATGGATTCCGCGCGGGGATTCGCCCCTGTGATGAATATGTAACAAGAACCCCGGTTTCGTAACCTTTCCGGCACGTTCGACGCAAGATCTTCTCATGACAATCCCGCCCTCTTTTTGCTAATTCTCGTCAGCGATGAGCCCATTACGAGTCAGACCGCCGTTCAAAAGCACGCAAACGCGCCTCTCGATCGTCGGGCCTCGAGACCACGAAGCGCCGCCCCTCGCCCAGGGCAAAGACGCCAACTTCCGGAGACGGGAGGCAAGCAACCCGCGCCCCAAAGTCTGCGGGATCCATCCCGGAAGGATGAAAGACGGTAGCCGGGGGTCGAAGCGTAGTGAGACCCCCGGTCAGGCGACGGTGTGCGCCCGCATCCCCGAGGGATGCCACAGGGCGGCTCAGGCCAGCGGCCTGGGTTTCTGGCACCCCGTTCCGGGGTGCGGGACCCTCGGCGCCACACACCGGGGGTCGCCGCTTCGCTTCGACCCCCGGCTACTGTCTGCCAACCCTCCGGGTTGCATCCCCGCTCCGCGAAATCTGATGCGCTTGCCCTCGCCCCTCGCCCCTCGCCCCTCGCGCCTCGGATCTCGGCCGGGGTCCAACGGCGCGCGGTGGCTTCGTGCTCGACGCCGATGCGGCCTCCTGGGCCTGGCACTCGCGCTCTCCCTGGGCGCGCGCCTGCCGGCTGCGGAACCATTCACCCTGGAGAGCGCCCAGGCCGCCGCCGAGGGCGGCAACGCCAAAGCCCTGTACTTCCTCGGAAAGTGCCACGCGACCGGCAAGGGTGTTCCTCTGGACTCCACCAAGGCGGCCGAATACCTGCGAAAGGCCGCGGACCACGGCTACGCGCCCGCCCAAAACGATTTAGGCGCGTTCTACGCCAAAGGGCTGGGTGTGAAGCAGGATTATGCCGAGGCTGCCGGGTGGTATCGGAGGGCCGCGCACCAGGGTGACGACTTGGCCCAGTACAGCCTGGGGCGCGCTTATTGGCTTGGGCGTGGGGTCGCAACGAACATCCAGGCCTCCTTGAAGTGGCTCAAGAAGGCGGCCAACCAAAACCAACCCGATGCCATGCAGTTCCTTGGGGAAATCTATTTGAACGGCGGTCCCGGGCTCAAGCCGGACACGCGCCAGGCGCTTCGCTGGTATTTCAGGGCGGCCAACCAGGGAAGCGCCGGCGCGCTCTATTCCCTCGGCAGCGTTTTGGATCAGGGCATCGGCGTATCTCGCAACGTCCACCTCGCCATTAACTGCTACCGCCAAGCCGCTGAGAAAGGCGATGCCGAGGCCCAAATGCGCCTCAGCGAGTCTGTTTGCCAGGCTCCGGGGTGGAAACGAATATCGTCGAGGCGGTGAAATGGCTACGCCTGGCCGGCACCCACGGAGATGGCAGCGCAAACCACCTCCTAAACCATATACAATCGATCGGCTGGTTTACCCCCCAGCAGTACGAAGAAGGATGCCGCCGGGCCGTGGATTTCGACCGGGCCTTTGGAAAAGAGCCCCGCAAACAATAGCGCGGTCCTTGCCCAAATGCGGTTGCACGAAATAATCTGAAGAACTCACGCCAAGGACGCCAGGGGCGCCACGCGCCGGAGCCGCAACCGAGCACTTCGACCCTGATTTTTGAGCTACAGATTGCACCGATTGCACGGATGGGGGCTCTTTTCTGTGCAATCTGTGCAATCGGTGGCTCTTGTCCCTCCGGAACAGGGCATGGATGCGTTGGCCCTGACCTCAACCGCAATCAACCAGAAAGCCGGCGTGAACTTTCGCCCACGCCGGCCTTGGCTAGCACCTGTCCCTGCGCCGACACCCACCGCCTACAAATGAACAGGGTCAGTGGTCGGACCACCGCGGACGGCCTTCATGTCGGTCAGGCTGAACAACACGCTGTCGTCAGCATAGGCCTTAATGCCACTTGCCCCCGACAGTTTGGTATAGACCGTGCCTGCTTGGGAGCTGGCGCCGGTCTTCTTATAGATGTATTCATTGCCCCAGTAGGCATACTGGCCATTTTCGACGTTCTGTGCGCTGAAGGAAAAGCCGTTATAGGTCAACTCCGTCGCGCCATTGCCAATCGCCTTGGCCGCGTCGCTAGTGCCGAGGTAGGCGATGACACTGAAGTGGCCAGCACCGGCGTTCACCAGGTCAATGGAGGTTGCCTGGCCCAGGTCGTAACCCATCTGCGTGGCCACGTCTCCGCCGCCGGAATAACCGTAGTCGCCCAAATAGATCGGAGCATTAGGAGGCTCCGGAAGGGTCTGCTGGTCCTTCATCGAGCCATCCGAGTTAACCTGGAGCTGCGAAGGAATGGTGAAAATGCCAAAGCCGGTAATGCCGAGGGCATTCACGCGGGTGCCGGAAAAGTGGTCGCGACCCGTCGCATAAACGAAGGTCGTGTCAGCCGGATTACCGCTGAACAGAGCCAGCTTCGCGCCGCCGGCGAGAACCACGCGGACGGTCTGGTCAGACACGTTCTGCAGGGCGGCGGCAGACCCTTTTTCCTTGACCCACTTGAAGGCGATAACGCCGACCTTTGTGCCGGTGACAGCCGCACCGGGGTTCCTCGAAAAGGTGACGGAGTTGTCCGCCATCGCAATGTCAACCGGCGAGCTGACCGTCGCGTCAGGCGCGTTGCCGCTAAGATCGCTCGCGGCTGCGTCCGTCAGGAACAACTCGTTTCCGCCAACCAGGTCCGCAATGCCGCCCTCGGAGCCGGACCAGTGGCATTTGATGATGGTGTCAGCGCCGCCGATGTTGCCTCTGAAGTTCATGTAGGTCGAGCCACTGGCGCTGGTGCCGCCCTGCGTGACCACGGAGGGCGCAGCGTCAAACACGGCCGTTCCCGTGCTGATCGCGTTGTAAACGATCCCGCGGGCCGCGGTGGAACCCGTGAGGTAAACGTACTGCTGTGCGTTGGCCAGGCTCCCAAGGCCCAGGCTCAGCGCGCCGGCAAGAATGATTGATTTGGTATTCATGTGATTGTCTGTTTTATTGTGGTTTCTGCTGTTTCTGTGGTTGGTTCAGTTTTTCCGACTAGGCCTTGACAAGCTGACGGCGCAAGGAGAGGGCCAAAGCGCCCAGACCGGCGAGCACGCCGTAAGTGGCAGGCTCCGGAACGGCCGTGTAGGTCAGGACGCTCCCAGCGTAGGTGAAGGTACCGTCGGCAGTGATGGTGCCATCGTTGCCGAGCGAATAGAAGTAAGCTGTGGCTGAGGCAGCCACGTTCGGATTAAACAAGGTGTTCTGGAGGAGGGTGGCGCCGGGAGTGCCGAGCGGTTGGAGTGTCTGGTAGCTCCAGCTCGTGCTGTCGCTGGGAGCGGGCGTCCGGCTTCCGCCAACGGTGATGGCGGGGCTGCCAGCCACAGTTTTGACACCTGTCAACACGAGGCTAAACTGAGCCGTCGGGTCGTAGGTACCGTCCGAAACAAGGGTCTGATCCCCCGTGGTCGCGTAGATGGTGTGTGAGGTTGAACAGGGCGCCGACAACGCCGAATTGTGTGCCGGCGCTGGCGCCAACGGTCCACGTTTCGCCCGGGGAGAGCGAGGTGACTGACCCGAGGTCATAGATGAAGTCGTTCCCTGAGCCGGCGAAGCCGACGAGCAGATCGCCGTCCGCATATTGTTGTGCCTGAGCCGAGGCAGCCGCCGCTAACGCGGCAGTCACCACGAGTGTTTTGAGTATTCTGTTCATAGGTCCGTTTGGTTGTGTTGCTTTCTTTTTTTCGTTTGCTTGCGTGCCGAGCTGTGGAACCACATTCGGTCCGCAACTTTCGCCGTGACTTTACACGACTGGCAGCGGGAGGGGTGTCTGCCAATCGGACACGTGTGTCAAAGAACGGTAGAAGCGGCTGGCGGCTGCAAGTTGTGCTTGGGCAGTGACTTGCGGGCGCGGCGCAGGTCTCGAAGGGGGAGTCGCCCCGCTTGTCAGGAGTTCTTCACAATCAAAAAACGCGAAGATTAACCGCAGAGAGCGCAAAGCACACAAAGAACCCCGAAAAACAAGGCATTTCTTTGTGAGGTTTGTCCCGCTCCGTTGCGCCGAGGAGAGTCTTGCGTCGTTTGGAGAATGTCACGCATCCGACGTCAGTCCGCCATGAAAGCCCTATAGTGCTTTGTCGTGTGCCTGTCGGCTGCTTCCAACCCGAGCGCAGGAAGGGCGGCCAGCCTGGTTCCAGGCTGGCGGCTTTGCTTTGTCCGGCCGTGCTGTGGCTGGCGGGCCGCGCCACCGCGCTGGCGCAGGAAGACTTTCGCAGCACCCTGGCCCTGGATCGCATCGAGGCCCAATACCAAAACCCTCCCGTCGAGTTGCGGCCGGACCCACCGCGCCTTGGCCCGGTGCAGCTCTCGCTCGGCCTCTATACCGGCGCCGAGTTTAACGATAATATCAACCTGGCCCCCGTGAATGCCCAGAGCAACGTCATCCTGCGCGGCGGAGTGAGCCTCGGCGCGGCCCTGCCGGCAACCGAGCGGTCCACCCTGCGGTTGAGCGCCAATATCGGCTACGTGCATTACCTGCATTACTCCGCCTATGACGGCCTCGAGGTCTCTCCGAATTCGGCCCTGACTTATGACCTCGAGTTTACCCGACGGGACCCTCACGTTGTATGATCAGTTCAACTATTCCCGCGAGGTGGTGACCCAGGGCGCGCTCAGCGGCATCGCCAGCCTCCCGGACTTGGACAACACCATCGGCGCCCGGGCGACCTGGCAGCCCGGCCACTGGCTGCTCCAGGCCGGATACAGCCACGAGGATTTCCTGGCCCAGGCCTCCCGGTACCAGGTACCTGAATCGCGCCACGGAGTCTTTCACGGCGCGCAGCGCCTGGCGGTTTGGGGAGAACAGCCAGGCCGGGCTCGAGGCCGGCGACAGCCTCACCGCCTATCAGCAGTCCATCCAGAGAAATACCGAAAGCCTAAGCCTGGGCGCCTTCGCCGAGTGGCAGGTGACCCACGCGATTCATGCCGAATTGCGCGCCGGTCCCGACCGGTTCCTCTTCGCAGCCGCCCCCGGGCAGCCTGGCTCCGAGCTCCTGTCCTACTATTACAGCCTCGAGCTGAGCCAGCCGCTCACCGACTTCATCACGCATCGGGTGACGGTGCGGCGGGACGTTCAGTTGGGCTACAACGCGGGCAGCGACTACGTCGAGCAACTCACTGCCACCTACGGATTGTCCTGGGACCTCACGACGCGGATCAAATTGAGCGCCAACCTCAACTACGAGTCGGGCAGCCAGCCCTGGCACATTTTCATTTACGACTTCACCGAGCACTTCGAGCGATACGGAATCAACCCCGGCATCTCCTGGCAATTCACCGAACACCTGGGCGTCTCACTGGGCTATTCCTATTGGCTCAGGCAGTCGGAACGTCCCTGGCCGCGAGTACACGCAAAATGGCGCGACCCTGCGCCTGAACTACACCTTTTGATGAACGAAAATCACCACCGCCGTCAGAACCTGCTGATGTATAAACCCTGGTACAGCATTTCTTCCGACCCTATGGCCACCATCCATCCATCCAAGCCCGTGTCCCTTCCCTCCGGGACAAAATGCGGAGGCCTCGGCCCTCGCCTCTCGGCCCGCGCCCCCTCATGCTTCATGCTTCATCCCTCATACTTTCCCCCGTCGCCCTGGCTTTCGCTTTTGTTCCTTGGCCTGGTGGCCCTTGCGATTGCGGGCTGCCGGTCCTACCCGCGCTCGGCGTTCTCTCCGCTCCAACTGCGTGACGACCGCGCGACATATTACTCGACCAACCTCGTGCAGGAAGGTGATGTCCTCGCCATTACCTTTCGGTCCTCCACAAACCTCAATTCCACTCAGAAAGTCCCTTTGGACGGGCGGATCAGCCTGGAAAAAGCCGGCCAGGTCAAGGCCGCCGGGCGCACCGTCGCCGGCCTCGAGGCCGAACTCTCGCGCCTCTACCAGCCCTATGCCAAACAGGATTACATCACCGTGAAAATCCAATCTGCGGCGACCAGCGTCTATATCACCGGCGCCGTCGTGCGGCCCGGCAAGGTGCCCATGGAGCGTCCCATGACGGCCCTCGAGGCGATTATGGAGGCCGGCGGGTTTGACCCTTTTCGCGCCAAAATCTCGAAAGTGATTGTGTTGCGGCTCGAGAGTGGAGTGCAGCGAACCTATCGGCTGAACCTCAAGCGAGTCCTGCGGGATGAAGATGAAAACCCCTTTTATCTCAAGCCGTTCAATATCGTCCACGTCCCAACCAAGACGTTCAATTTCTAATGACAACCCCGCCATAACGGCTTCCAACCGCGTGTGCAATTCCGTCACTCGTCACTCGACACTCGACACTCGACACTCGATCCTCCCCCGTGTGTAGAGTCTGTTACCGCCGGGGCACATCGGGCTGCCGGCCCGCGGTTTTCTTACCCAATTGGCTGGGCCGCAGGCATTAAAGCCAATCCGGACAAATGTCCGGTTCTTCGCTGTCCGTGTCCGGAATTCAAGGATCAACCAGTGCGCAAATCTGGTTTGCTTTGAGTCAGACTGATTATGGTCCCTATGCTCCAGATAGACACCGCAGCCGCCAAGCGGGCGCTGCCGGAAGGCCAGAAGAGTGGTTCCTTGGGCGTTTGGGATTCCGTTGCCGGCCCCGCATCATCCGTGGCGCCGCGCCGGGAAAAGGCCTGGTATTGTCTGCGCGCCCATCCCAAGCACGAGCACATCGCCGCAGCGCGCCTCAGGCAGGAAACTGGATGTCGAGGCCTTCCTCCCGCGAATCCGCTACAAGCGATCAACGCGTTTTGGGCCCGCTTGGGTCACTGAAGCCCTCTTCGTGAACTATTTGTTCGCCCGCTTTGACCTGGCAACCTCCCTGCGGCGCGTCCAGCACGCGCGCGGAGTCCGCGGCGTGGTGCGCTTCGGCGCGCAGTGGCCAACGGTGCCGGAGCAGGCGATTGAGGAGCTCCGCTCCGCCATGGGCGACGAGGAGCTGCGGATCATCGACAACCCTTTCAAGCCGGGCGATGCCGTTCAGGTCGCCGGCGGTCCTTTCGACGGCCTGGCGGCCGTGGTGGCCCGCGTGATGCCGGGTCCGCAGCGCGTCGCCGTGTTGATGGATTTTCTGGGCCGCCAGACCCTGGTCGAGCTGGCCGGCGGCCAGGTGGTCATTTCCGGCCAACAGCACACCTCCCGCCTGCGGGCCTCCGCCCCCGCCTGATTTGGATCAACGCCAAGTCCTATGCACAGCCTCACGAAAAAATTCCTGGTCTTTGTCCTGGTCATGGCCGCCGTGGCGGCTGCCGGGTGGTTCGGGCGCAAGGCCTACAAGAAACACAGCGAGCGTCGCCTGCTTGCCCAGGCCGCCCAGTGCCTTGAGAAAAAGGACCTGCGCAACGCCTCGCTCTGCCTCCAGCGGGTGTTGCAAATAAACCCTTCCAGCGTCAACGCCAGCGAGCTGATGGCCGGCGTGCTCGAGACCGCCGGCTCCCCTGCCGCCCTCGGCTGGCGCATCCGGACCACCCAACTCCAGCCCGACAACATGCAGCGCCGCTTCGCCTGGGCCGGCACGGCCTTGAAGATGCAGGACCCCAAATCCGCCGCCAATGCCCTGGCCGGCCTCGACGATAAATCAAAGAATACCGCCCTCTTTCACAAGCTCTCCGGCGCGTTGGCTTGGTCCCAGGGCAATGGGGCCGAAGCCGAGAAGCAGTACAACCAGGCCTTGGGGCTGGAACCGACCAATAACGTCATCCGGCTCAACCTCGCCACCATCCATTTGGCCTCGACCAACCAGGAAGTCGCCCAGGCCGCCAGGCTGCTCCTGCAGACCCTGACCACCAATGGCCCCCTCCGCTCCGTCGCACTGCGGCACTTGGCCGAAGATGCCGAAAAGCACCAGCAATGGTCCAACGCCGTCGCTTACTCCCGGGAAATTCGCCAAACTCCCTCCTCGACCTTCCATGACAAAATCGGCCATCTCAAACTGCTCCGCCTGGCCAACCACCCGGACTTCGGCCCCTTCTCCGACACGTTGCGCAAAGAAGCCTCCAAGTCCTCCGCCGAGGCCTTCGGCTTCGGACAGTGGCTGCTGGCGAGCGAAAGCCCGACCAACGCCCTTCGTTGGCTCGAAAGCCTGCCAGCCAACGTTCGAACCAACCAACCCGTCCCCCTCATTGTCACCGATTGCCAAATCGCTCTCAAGGACTGGAAGGGCATTCGGGACGCAGTAAGCAAGCAGGATTGGGGCGAGGGGCAATACTACCGGCTGGCCCTCGAATCCCTCGCTCAGCGGTCCCTGGGGCAAGACCCCGCCGCGGCCAGCGCCTGGCAGAAAGCCCTCAAGTTGGCGGCCCATCGGCTGGACCGACTCTCCCGCCTGGCCGAGGTGACCGCCGCTTGGCGCTGGGAGCCTGAACTGATTGCCGTTCTTGTCGCGACCACCACCCAGTTCCCCAGGGAACAATGGGCGGCCGACGCTCTCCTGGGTGTTTACTACAGGAACGGCGATACCCGCGCGATGAGTGAGTTGCTGGCAAGATCCTTCGCCGCCAACCCTTCCGACAACCGCCTGAAAAACAACCTCGCCAACGTCTGCCTGTTGCGAAATTCCGAGCTCGACAAGGCCCACCGCCTCGCCAAAGAGGCCTACCACACTTCCACGAACAATCCCTTTTTCGCCTCCACTTACGCCTATTCTCTCCTCTTGCAAAACAAGAATGACGAAGCCTTGAAAATCATGGACGGCGTCAAAGCGGAGTTTCTCCAAATTCCGTCTGTCGCCGCTTACTACGGCGTTGTCCATGCCCAGTCCGGTCGAAAGGAGGCCGCCAAAGAACCCCTGCTGCGCGCGGAAGCGGCTCGCCTGTTGCCCGAAGAAAAGGAAATCGTGCGCCTGGCTAAAGCAAAGCTCTGAACGGCAGCGGCTCCTGGCTACGGCTTTTCCAGCCGCAGGGCCGGACGGTGTCCGGTGGTGGACGAGCCTCGTCGTTTGGAACGCCGGGACTGCGCCGCCCAGGCGCCACCCAACAAAATGAGACTGGCCGGAGCCCACGCCGCCGGCTCAGGAACGGCCAGGTACTCGTAGCTGACGGTGATGTCGGCTCCGACC
This sequence comes from uncultured bacterium, assembly GCA_963713735.1. Classification (GTDB taxonomy): domain Bacteria; phylum Verrucomicrobiota; class Verrucomicrobiia; order Limisphaerales; family UBA8199; genus CAVQND01. The sequence goes on along the minus strand of CAVQND010000016.1, from coordinate 39,459 downwards.
GAGAGATTCGCTTCGGCGACCCCCTCGCCACCTGATACGAACCGGTTCAATGTGCCCTCCGCCGACAAGTAGAGATCCGCGAACCCCTGGCCGGTAAACTGCGAGAGATCCTCAGCGGACAACAGAGTTGCCTGGCCGGCAGCCGTCACTGCATAAGTGTAAGCCCCCCCCGAGCTTCCGCCAAAGTCGAGGCGCCCGTCGAAGGCGGCGGGCCGGTATTCGGAGGCCTGATTTTGACTCAAGGAAATAATCTGCTCGGGAAATTGCCAATACCGGCTCCGCAGTTCCAAACCCAGTTGCAAGTTCTGGGAGATGAGAATCGGTTCCGGTTCCGAGGCCCATATTCTCGGTACATCTGAACGAAATTCCCCGTGCCAACCAGGCTGACGGTTACCGACTCCAAGGTCCCTTCCGATTTCGTCGAATTTCGGGATGCGGATCGCGCTGTTGTAGCCCGCCGCACCGGGGGTTACGGAAACGGTCACGGTTTCGACCGCCGCGTCAGCCGAGCGTGCCGCCAGGCAAGCGATGAAGCTCGCCGCCAGCAACAGAACCATGCTCAGCTTCGTGGACAGGCAAGTGTTTCTCATATTAGTGAATTGTTATGGCCTACATTAGTGTGTCCCTATCGATTACATTAGGTCATTCGTCAATATCCGCCGGCCATATTTCACACACTTTCGGCTCCGGCGGGCCTGCTGCAAGAGTACGGGCACAGACTCCCTCGTACCTCCGATTTTAGGCTATCGTTAGTGGAATTCCGGACTCTGGACTGCGGCTCCGCAACAATCGAGTGCGGAACGCGTTGCACAGTTCTTGGCTTTCACCCACGCGCATCGGCCAGGGCCGCAACACAACTGTCACAGTTGTTCTTGAGGTTTCTTGGCTTCGGTTCAGGCAGGCCCGGCGCTGTGCTCATCGGGGGAATGTCACCCAATCGTCACTTGTCGCGCGCCGCGCGAAAATGTTAAATTCGCGCTATAATTCGATCCGGATTTTTTTCCATGAGATTCTGCCCGTTCATCTTGTTGGTCTGCCTTAGCTGTTTCGGGCAATCAACGAATGCGGCCGTGAACGTGTGGATGTGGGGTGACTGTGGCGCCCCATGCCCCGTGCCCGCTGATTTGACCGCCGCCGTAAGCGTGTCCGCCGGTTGGTTCCACTATCTGGCTCTCAAATCTGATGGCCGGGTTGAGGCCTGGGGCAGCGATGACTCCTGGGGTCAATGCGATGTGCCGGCGGGCCTGACCAACGTGGTCGCAGTGGCCGCCGGCTTTGGCCATAGCCTGGCGCTCCGGGCGGATGGCACGGTCGTTGCCTGGGGTGACAACAGTGATGGCCAGGGCGAGACGCCAGCCCACGCGGGCACACTGGTCGCGATTAGCACTTCTCAGGACCATAACCTCGCTCTGCAAGTTGGCGGCACTGTCCTGGCGTGGGGCTACAATGGTTTCGGCCAATGCAACGTGCCGCCCGACGCGACTAACGCCGTGGCCATAGCGGCCGGGTGGTACCATAGCCTGAGCCTTGCGGCCAATGGGACAGTACGGGCCTGGGGTCAGAACAACGGCGGCCAGTGCAATGTGCCGCCCGGCCTCACCAATGCCATCGCCATTGCCGCCGGGTGTGCCCATAGCCTGGCCGTCCGGGCGGACGGCACGGTCGTGGCCTGGGGTGACAACACCCTCGGCCAGTGCAGCGTGCCCTCGGGCCTCACCAACGCGGTCGCGGTCGCCGCCGGCCATTCCCACAGCCTGGCGCTCCTGGCCGATGGCACGGTCGTGGCCTGGGGTGACAACACCTTCGGCCAGTGCGATGTCCCGTTCGGCCTGCCGCGCGTTACTGCCCTGTCGGCAAACTTGGAACACAGTTCAACCGTACCGAACGTGGCAGCGCCGAGCATTCTTTCTGCGTCCCCGAGCCAGACTCTCGCCATTGGCTCCAGCGTTTCCTTGTTCGTGCTTGCGGTGGGTGCGCCGCCTCTGGCTTATCAGTGGTTCCACAATGGCAGTGCCGTTCCCGGGGCCACCAATGCCCAACTCCTGCTTGCGGCTGTCACGCCGGCCCAAGGCGGCGAATACGTCCCCTTCGTCATCAACCACGCCGGCTCCGCCTCCGCCACTCCCATCACCCTGACCCTCCTGCCCGGGCTGAATGTCCACATGTGCCCCGCCATCTCCTTGACCGGCGAACTGAACAAGCAGTACTGGCTCGAATTTGTCCCCGCCGTGGGAGAGTCCGTTACCTGGCAAACGCTGGTCACCGTCACCATCACCAACATCCCGCAGTTTTACTTTGATGTTTCAGCCATCGGCCAGCCCTCGAAGGTTCTACCGACTGGTGGCAGTCCCATAAACGGTGTGTGGTTTCAATGATGATTTGGCCAAAGGCCTGTTGAGCATGGCGCCGGCGAACAACCCAGCCGTAGGGCCGCGGGGACGCCCCAGGATAGGGAACTGTCTTCCCTGTTCAGGTCGGATTGTTGGGACGGCGCTTTGATTTTCGGGCGATTTCGGGCATCCTCGAGGTTCATGCAGTTCATTCGAGACATCTACGCCGCGAAGCGGGCCGCCGGGCAGCCGGTCATTTCCTTCGAGTTCTTCCCGCCCAAGACGCCCGCCGGGGACTCCAACCTGCTGGAGAAGACCCTTCCGGCCCTGCGGCAGGTGCGGCCCGATTACTGCTCGGTGACCTACGGAGCCGGGGGCAGCACGCGCGACAAGACGCTGCTGATCGTGGATTCTATCCAGCGGCAACAGGGGCTGCTGGCGGTGGCGCACCTGACGTGCGTCGAGGCGACCCGCGAGCAAATCGGGGAACTGTTGGGCCGGATTCGGGCATTGGGGGTCAAGAACGTCCTTGCCTTGCGGGGCGACCCGCCGGGGGGGGGCGAGTTCCAGACGACGCCCGGGGGATTCGAATACTCGAGCCAGTTGGTCCGGTTTATCCGTGAACAGCCCGGGCTCTGCATCGGCGTGGCCGGCTTTCCCGAGGGCCACATCGCCTGCAAAGAGGGCAAATACGCCGATTGGCAGCACCTCAAAGAGAAGGTTGACGCCGGCGCGGACTTTATCCTGACCCAGTTGTTCTTCGACAATGCGGATTATTACGAATTCCGCGACCATCTGACGAAAAAGCTCGGGGTGAGCGTGCCGATTGTTCCGGGGATCATCTCGATTCTGAGCGCGGCGCAGATTAAGCGGTTCACGGCCCTGTGTGGCGCGCGGATTCCGGCCCCGCTGGCAGCCAAGCTCGAGACCCTGGGCAGTGACGATGCCGCGGTGGCTGAGTTCGGCATCGATTACGCCAGCAAACAATGCGCCGATTTGCTGCAATCCGGCGCGCCGGGGCTTCATTTCTACACGCTCAACAAGGCGGGCGCCACGACCCGGATTCTGCAGAACCTCCGCCTGGCTTGAGCGTAAGGATTCAACCGGAGTTGAACAGGAGGAAACGAAGAAAACGGAGAAAATGGCCTGCCCGTTTCGTCTCTGTTTCCTCCGTTATCTCCTGTTAGTTGATACTTGCGCCTCAGCGTTTGATGACTTGTATTCCGCAGATCTTGGGTTCATCGGCGGCGCCTTTGGTGAATTGGATGACGATGTTGCCGTTGGCGTCGGGGGTGATCGGGTCGAGGTCCTTGACCAGGGCCTTGCCCTGGCCGGCCTGGGCGGCGATGTCAAAGTCCGTGAGGACCCGGCGACCATTGATCGCCACGTTGAACTTGCGTCCGCCCGGGGGAGCTTGACCTCGGCAAAGTGGAGGCGAACGGTGTAAGCGGCGCCGGTCCTGGCGGAGATGGTATAGGTGGACTGCCCCCAGCGTTCGGTCTGGTAAACGGCAGGCGGGGCAGCATCGGAGGCTTGGGTATCGATAGCTTGTTTGGTGGAAGCGGTATTGCCGCCGCTGAAATAGCGGTCGCCGATGAATCCCTCGACTGGGGCGCCGAAGCGGAAGAAGCCGAGGCGGGGGCCGCCGCAGTTGATGCTTAGGGTGTCGGCGGCTTGCGCCGGGGGGGCAGTCGCGGCGCCGAGGACCTGCGCCTCGGTGTTAGGAACGACCTGGATCGTGTTGCCCTGGGCGGGGGTGGGATTGACCGTGACGTTCCAGCCGTCCACGGCCAGCAGCGGTTCCTCGCCGCCGAGGTCGGCAACCGCCGCCTCGATGGTGAGGACCTTGCTCTCGCCCGGCAGAAGCGAGAGGTAGTTGTCGCTGTAGAAGACCGGCAGCACACGTTGGCCGGAGCGAGCTTTGCGCAACTGGAGGTGGGCCATCAGGGCGATGGACTGGGAGGGATTTTTCGCCGTGACATTGAGCAGGCAATTGCCGTCCCGCTCCTGCTTGAAGGTGATGAGATCGAGGGCGACGGTCGGGAGCGAGTTGAGGGCCTGGAAATTATCCGGCTCCTTTGGACTTGCGCGCCAGTAGCAATTCTCCGAGAGGAGCCGGTCCTTTGCGGCAAAGAGCTGGAGTTTGATGAAGTGGACCGCCGAGAGGCGGTCTTCCGGGAACAGGATTAGGCCGGCATCGGTGGCGGCGCTGGCGGGGGCGGTGACGATTTGAGTTTGGGACGCCTGCCGGGAGCCGTCAAGGTTGTAGAGGGCGGCGCTGAGGGTGAGGTCCTCGAGCGGGTGGGGGGTGTTGTTGATGACCATGACATGCCAATCGTTCTGGTTCAACTGCACGTGAATCGGTTCGCAGGCCTTGCGAGTGGCGTAGAGGGAGGAGTTGGGTTCGAGGTCGTGGCTGTAGAGTTGCCACACGAAACTGGGCTGGGCCGGGTGGCTCATCCAAGTGATGACGCCGGTGGCCGGGTGGAAGAGTTTGGCAAAGCGGCCTTCGTAGAGGGCGCGAAAGCATTCGTAGTTGGCGAGCTGCGATTTGCGGACAAAATCGGCCAGGCTGGCGGGGAATCCGTAACGCTCGGCAATGATGTCCGGATAGCGGTCCCCTTGCTGGGCGCCGGCGCAGAAGTCGTGCTCGGCCCAATCGTCGTTGATGACTTCCCAGTCCTTGGGAGGCATCATGGCGCGGACGGCCTCGAGGGTGGGGACGGAGATGGAGCCGACCTCGGTTTTGAAGGCCTCGCCGAAGGTGTAGAATTCACGCGGGGTGCGCCAGTGGTATGGGCCGCCGGAGTTGACGCCGCGTCCGGAAGTGGAGCTGGGCTGGTAGAGGCGTTCGGGGTCGAGTTCGTTGATGAGCTTTTGAATGCCCTGGCCGATGGCGGGCGGGGGATCGCCTTCGTTGCGGGCGCACCAGAGGGCAATGCAGGGGTGATTGCGGAAGCGGAGGAGCTTCTCGCGCACATTGGCCAGATAGAGTTCGGTGTTTTCCGGCACGGGGCCGTCAGCGGGGTGGGGCTGGAAGAACTCGTCCCAGAGCAGCAGGCCGTATTGGTCGCAGAGGTCGCACAGGTCCTGGCTGGTGCTTTGGCCAACCCAGTTGCGGATGATGGTGTAATTGGCGAGCTGGTGCATGCGGACCGCCGCCTCGAGGCGCTTGCGCGGGATGCGTTTCATGGCTTCGTCTATCCCCCAGTCCCCTCCCTTGGCGATGACGGGAACGCCGTTGACGGACAAGGCGAGGTTTTCCGAGCCGGGCAGTGTGTAGGTTATCTGGCGGACGCCGAAGTTGACCTGGCGGGCGTCTGAGACGGCGCCTTTTTGGACAAAAGCCAGGCGCAGATTGTAGAGATTCTGCGGGCCGAAACCGTTGGGCCACCAGAGGCGGGGTCCTTCGAGGCGCAGGGCCGGGGTGACCGTTGGGGAGAAGGTTACCTCGAGGGCCTGGTTCGGTTCCAGGTTGACGTTTTGTTCGAAGGCGCCCCCTTCGATGGCGCCGGTGAGGGTGCCTGCTTGGGGCGTCTCAGTGGCATTGCGGAGCGTGGCGCGTACCGTGAGTTGGGCGCTGTCGGTGCGGGGCAAGGGCAGTTTCGAGGTTACATAAGGGTCCTCGACGACGACCGGCCCGGTCGCCGAGAGAGTCACATCCTGCCAGATGCCGGTGTCGCGGTCGCGAATGGTGGGAATCCAGTCCCACCCGATGGCGCACAGGAAAGTCGGGCCGTCCAGGGCGGTGATGCCGCCGTTAGGCCCGGTCCCGCCGGCGATGGTTTTTTCTTTAACCGCGCCCGGGTGAGGCTGCGGGAAGAGATGAACGGCCAGGGCGTTGGGGCTGCCGATGGTGACATGGGAAGTGACATCGAAAATGCCGCGCGCGAAGGCGCCCTTGATCGTGCCGGCCTGGTTTCCGTTGACCCAGACCTCGGCAATGTAGTTGATTCCGTAGAAAGTGAGCCAAACCCGCTTGCCGGCGTAGGATGGCGGCGGCGTGAAGGTGGTGCGGTACCAGTAAGCGGCCCGGCAGAGGGTGTCCGGGATGGTTCGGTTGTTCTCGCCGTAGAGCGGCTCGGGGTACACGCCGTCGTTGGCCAGGCTGGTGAGAACGGTGCCCGGGACGGTTGCCCGGCGCCAACCGGCCGGTTGGAAGTCAGTCCGCGAGACGGCTTCGCCGCCCTGAGACACCTTGGCGGCATCCTGGAGTTCCCACCCGACGGTCAGCCGCATGGGTTCGGCCGGGTCCTGGCTCGAGGCGGCATGGGCGGCGAAAAAGCAGGCCGGCCCAACCAGCAACCCGGCCAGAATTCGAATTGCCATCCGGGAGCCAGAGGACTTGGTTGAGAGCGCGCGGCGGACGAAAAAGGGGTGAGCATTGAATTGTGTTGTCATAGAACAGACCGGTGGAAGGCCGCTGGCAAGCGCCTCGCACAACCGCGGTGAGGATAGAGGACCGAGGTGACCGTAGCAAGAGCGAGATTGCGCAGTCGCCAAAGACGGGAAAAGGAAGAGATTGAAACCCTTGCGTGAATTGTCGTAGAGAACTCCACCTCAGGAGCCGGGGGAAAATCGTGCCACCCCACCAACCCTGCTCGACATGTACGGCGATTTGCCGGACAATGTCCCCGTGAAGACGGCCGTTATCACCAAACCCGGCGACCGGGGCGCAACCGGCCGGCTGGAGGCCCGCGTCGCTCCCGAATTGAAGCGTTTGTTTCAACGCGCAGCGGATTTGCAGGGCATTACCCTCAGCGATTTTTGCATCAGCAGCCTCCGCCAGGCCGCGCTGCGCACGGTGCATGAGCACGACCTGCTGCGCCTGAGCGAGCGCGACTCGGCTGCCTTCGCCTCGGCCTTGCTCGTACCGCCCGCGCCAAACACGAACCTGAAGACCGCCGCCCGCCGGTATCGCAAACTTACCGGCACGGCGTGAACCCTGACGCCGCCGCCGCGTACCGCATCGAACGCCTGGCCAGCTCCCACGATCGCTCGGACTTCGATTGCGGCGTTGAAGCCTTGAATCGGTACCTCCGCTACCGGATGCTCCACATCGGCTCTTCTTGCCAACAGCCACTGTCGCAGCATTAAGCGCACCGCAATAGCCGCCCTCCGAGCCGCAGGCCGGCAGGCTAATATGGTGACAGTTTAGCTCGTATTTCTACAATTCGCCATGGCGATTTTGCCTTGCGGGCGGGTTGCGGGTCACGTTCACTTTGAGTCTGAGGCGGCAGGTCTGCGGGCTGGCGGGTTGCGAGCAGGCGGGCGGCTGTCGTCGGATTTGCAAATGCGGCCTAAGATCGTCATAGCGGTGCTGTTGTTGGGAGGGGTTCTGAGCGGCGTTACGCTCCTCTTTCGGCAAGGGGGCGGGCGATCGGAGGAGGTTCCGGCGGTCCTGCCCGCGTCCGAAACCAACCTGGGACGGGCTGGCGCCCAGGCCCTCGGGCGGTGGCCGCCGCCAGCCGCCGAGGCGGCGGTTGCAACCAACGTGGCGACCGAGGCGAAGCCCGGGGAGGCGGAGGGTTCGGCGGAGGCGCGGCAGAGGGCTTATGTGGAGAACCGGGTAGCCGAATTGATGGAACTGGCGCCGCAAGATGACCCTGCGTCCCTCAATATCATACTTTCGGAACTGACCAACCGCGATCCGGCGATCCGGAAAGCTGCTTTGGAGGCCACGCTGCAGGTTCGCAGCCGGGAGGCCATCCCCCGGCTGCTGGAGGCCGCCGAGCAAACCGACGATCCTCGGGAAAAGGCCGCCATAGCCGATGCCATCGAATTCCTGAGGCTGCCGACCCTGGGCGAGGTCATGGACCGGACGGGAGAGCGGGCAACCAATGCGCCTGCGGAGGCGGCAGGGAGAGCGGGGAGCCGGTGAACTACAGGGTCAAGGCTTGCATTCCGAACCAGCTCTGGATGGCGGCGAGGGAGGTTCGGGTGGCGACGTGGAGGAACAGTTGCACCTTTGGGATCTGCAAGGCGATGATGAGGATGAAATAGCCAAAGCGAGCCAGTTGATGGTAGGTCTCGTAAGTCATGCCAGTGAGACTGCGGACAACCTGGGACCCGTCCAGTGGCGGGATGGGCAAGAGGTTGAAAAAGAAGAGCAACAGGCTCAATCCGGCCATATCCAGGCAGGTGAGCGCCATGCTCGAGGAATGAGCGACGTATCCCAGGCGCGCCAGGCCGACCAGGACGATGGCCAGCAGCAGGTTCATCCAGGGCCCGGCCAGCGTCACCAGAATATCATCCACGCGGGGGTTGCGCAGGTTGGAGGGATTGACCGGCACCGGTTTGGCCCAGCCGACCACGAAGCCGGCCAAACGACCGGAGCCGTTCATCGAGAGGAAAATCATCAATAGGGGCAGGATGACCGTCCCGAGCAGGTCCATGTGGACAAGGGGGTTGAGGGAGACCCGGCCCTCCAAATGCGCGGTGTCATCGCCGCACTTGTAGGCCATCCACGCATGGCCGAACTCGTGGAAGGTCAGCAGCACCAGGAGGCCCAAATAGAGGATGGCCCCGTCAACCAGCATTTTCGGATCCATTCGACGCCAGGTTAACAAACTGCGCCGGGGCTGGATAGTCGATAGAGCATCCCCGGCATTACGGCGCCGAGATCACAGAAGACCAATGTCCGGGCCTTGGTTGCGGCGGCCAAGGCTCGAAGAGCCGCCCGGCTCCTCTCCTCGCGCGTTCTTCGTCCAAGAGTCAGGGGAAACCTCACTCAACCGGGCGTCGCCCGCTTACGGGCGCGCTGGTTCTTTTCCTTGGTGCAGCAGCTCATCCGCCTGACGCAACAAGTCTTCTGCGCGCCGGATGCGTTGTTGGGTCGAGTCGGGTACTGTCGGGAGTGCGATGGGCTTGGGCCTTGGCTCGGTCATCAGTTGAGGGTGTGGCCCGCTTGAGGGACTGGTTGCCTTTGGCCAACCATTTGGCCGCCTCGGCATCGTCTTTCTCAAGCCCCTGGCCGTTGGCGAAGCAGATGCCAATTTGGAGCTGTCCTGCGCCGCTTCCTTGTTCGGCGGCTTTCCAGAGCCATTTCAATCCTTCAGCCTCGTCTTTTGGCACGCCGCCTCCGTCCAGGTAGCGGCAGCCGAGTTCAGCTTGTCCATCGGCATTGCCTTGCTCGGCCGCCTTGCGATACCAGGTGAGGGCCTTGCGGTCGTCCTTTTCGATTTGAGAGTAATAGCGCGCCAGCCAAACCTGTGCCTCGGGGTGCCGTTGTTCAGCAGCTTTGAGCAACCACCTTTGGACTTCTGCGGCGTTGCGGGCGACGCCACGGCCGTCATTGTAACATTTTCCCAGCCAAAACTGGGCATCCGGCTGGCCTTGATCTGCTCCTTTCCGCAGCCATTTTATTGCCTCAGCATCATCCCGCCTGACGCCCTGTCCGGTCAGGTAGCAGAGGCCGAGCTTGACCTGGCCGAGGGGGTTTCCCCGGGCGGCGGCTCGCTGGAGCCACTTGAGGCCTTCCGTTTCGTCTTTGGCCACGGCCGTGCCGCCGTCCACGCAAAAAGCCCCGAACAGGGCCTGCGCCTGCGCATCACCTTGTTCAGCAGCTTGGCGCAACAATTTGGCGGCTTGCGAACTCCCCTGTACGGTGGCCTTCCGCAGCCACTCGACCGCTTCGGCCTCGTCTTTGGCCACGCCTCTGCCGTTAAAGTAGCAGGCGCCGAGCACAGCCCGCGCCATTACGTGATCCTGATCGGCAGCCCGGCGCAACCACTTGATGGCTTCCGCTCCGTCCTTCGCGACACCTTCGCCATAAAGATAAGAAGTGCCTAGAGCGAGTTGCGCATCGCTGTTCCCCTGTTCGGCGGCTTTTCGGAACCAGTTCACCGCTGCGGCCGCATCCTTGGCCACGCCTTCGCCCCGAAGGCAGCATTGGCCGAGAAAAAACTGGCCGGTCGCGTTGCCCTTGTCTGCGCTCAGGCGCAACCACTTGAGAGCTTCCGCCGCGTCCTTGCTCACCCCCGCACTGCCGTATAAGCAGGTGGTTCCCAGGCAGTTCTGGCCTTGAGTATTGCCCTGTTCGGCGGCTTTGCGGAACCACTCGAGGGCTTTGGCTCCATCCTTGGCCACCCCGCTGCCCGCAGAGTAGCAAAGGCCAAGCCAACACTGTGCGTCAGCGTTGCCCTGTTCGGCGGCCTTGCGCAACCATTTGAGGCCTTCCGCCAGGTCCTGGGCCCGCCCCTTGCCGTCCAAGTAACACCTGCCGAGTTGGGCTTCACCCTGCGCATTGCCTTGCAGGGCGGCTGCACGAAACCACCTCACGGCCTCGAAGAAGTTCACTCCCACACCGGCCCCATCGAAGTATCGCTTTCCGAGCAACACCTGAATTTGCGCATCACCTTTCTGGGCGGCAGCCAGCATTTCCTGCGCTGTCCATTTGCTTCCAATGGGTTCCCCGGCGCCGAGAAGCAGGCGGGGGCAGCCGGTACTGAACTGTCAGCGCGCAAACCAACGAGAGGAGCTTCATCCGCGTGGAGAACCAGGTTTTTGCCGCAATCAACCCCTCATGACATCTCGGTCGCCTTTTCTCAGGTCTCACAATCAATTTGTCCTTTCTGTTTGGTTTGTTTCAGTTCGCCGCCGTTGACGAGCCAGTCAAGGGCAGAACCATAGAAGCTGGCACTACAATCTCAAGCGGAAAAATTTCCATAAGCTGTGACGACTGAACTCACACTAATAGGGAGGTTGCCCGTCCACTCCTTGCACCAAATCGAAATTTGACCGAAGCACGTTCGGCGGGCAGTGGAAGGAGTCGGTGCTCTGAGCGGCCATTGACGCCGTTTTGATGGTCACGCCGTCAAACGCATTGTCCAGGCTGGACGCCGTGCCGCAGGAGAGTAGAATCGCCCTCGTGAGTCAGCCGGTACACCTAATCTCGTTAAGGGCCCGCCGCTTCGGAGGCCTGTGCCTCCTCGGCGCGGCTGCGCTTTGTTTGGGAACCCTGACCCAAGGGGGCGGTCCTGTAATGGCCGGAGCCGCGGATGAGGGTGAGACCCGGCAAAACCAGGCGCCCGCCCGGCGGAGCCTCACACAATTGAGTTCGGCGGACGCTCTCTTGAAAGCAGGCCAATTGGAGGCAGCGAAACGGGAGTACCCAGAAACTGGCCACCCTGTCCGACGCCCCCGAGCATCACCGTTGGGAAGCGCGCTGCCGGCTCGAGGAGATCGAGCGGCGGCAAGCCGGCCTGCCCTCGAGAGATCCCAATTCCAGCCGGGTGCGGTTGCCTCCGCTGCCTCGGGCCGGCCAGGTCCTGCATGTCTCTCCCAAAGGGGACGACGCCAATCCCGGCACGCAGGACAAACCGTTCCTCTCGCTGGAGCGCGCGCGCGACGCGGTCCGCTCGTTGAGAAAGCGCGCCCCAATTCCCGAGGGTGGCGTCGTGGTCGTGGTCCACGGCGGTGAATACCGGGTCACACAGACCTTCGCCCTTGCCGCCGAGGACTCCGGGACCGAGCAGTCACCGATTGTTTATCGAGCCGCGCCGGGCGAGAGGCCTCGATTCACCGGCGGCGTCCGCCTCAGCGGTTTCAAGCCCGTTCGCGACGCTCAAGCCTTGAACCGCCTTCCTCGAGAGTCTGCGGACAAAGTCCTGGAACTCGACCTCCGGACCGCAGGAGTGACCAACCTTCTGCCCCTGGTATTAGGCGGTTACGCCAGTGGCCGCGGCTTCCGGACGCATGCGGCGCATGAGGTGTTCTTCAACGGCAAAGCCCTGCGCCTGGCGCGCGGCCCCAATGAAGGATTCTTGCGCATTGCAGACGTGGCGGTCAAGGATGGCACCCAGGGTTACGACCGCCAGGGAAGCAAGACCGGGAAGTTCTTTTATCAGGGCGACCTTCCGAAAAGATGGTTGGCCGAGCCGGATTTGCTGCTTTACGGCTACTGGTTCTGGGATTGGGCCGATTCCTACGAGCGCGTGGCCGGCATTGACCCTGAGAAGCGGCTCATCACTTTGGCCGAGCCTTACCACACCTACGGCTACAGCGTGGGCGCCCCCTTTTATGCCCTCAACGCCCTCTCCGAACTGGACCTGCCGGGCGAATACTACCTGGACCGCCGCAACCTGCGATTGTTCCTCTACCCGCCATCGGACCCAGCCACCGCCACGGTGGACTTGTCCCTGTTCCCCGGACCGATGGTGAGGCTGGAAAACGTCTCCCACGCGCGCTTTGAGCGGCTGACTTGGGAACTGGGGTGCGGCGACGGAATTATCGTGGCTGGGGGTTCCAACTGTCTGTTTGCCGGCTGTGTGGTGCGGCACCTGGCCGGCAACGGAATCGAGATCCATGGCGGCCGCCAACACGGCCTGCTTTCCTGCGATATCTACTCCCTGGGCCGTGGCGGGACCGTCATCCGTGGCGGCGACCGCCCCACTCTCACCCGGGGGGAGCACTTTGTCGAAAACTGCGACATTTACGACTTGTCACGCATCGATCACACCTATACGCCGGCCGTGTTGCTCGAGGGAGTCGGAAACCGCCTGGCTCACAACCGGCAGCACGAGGTGCTGAGCAGCGCCATGCGGGTGGAAGGCAATGACCACACTATCGAGTTCAATGAAGTCTTCAACGCCGTCCTCGAGTCCGATGACCAGGGCGCCGTCAATATGTTCGGCAACCCAACCTATCGGGGCAATGTCTATCGCTTCAATTACTGGCACCACATTGGAAACTGGCGCGCGATCGGCGAACAGCCCAAATGCGGCCAGGCCGCCATTCGCCTGGACGATGCGATTTGCGGGACGTTGATCTATGGCAACATTTTCGAGCGCTGCTCCGCCGGAAAACTTGGGTTTGGCGGAGTGCAGATCCATGGCGGCAAGGACAACATCGTGGACAACAATCTGTTCATCGATTGCGCCGCCGCGATCAGTTTCAGCCCGTGGGCCGAACCACGCTGGCGTGACTTCGTGGCCCCGGCCTTGAGTGACCACGCCATCGACCAGGCGCTCTATCTTCAACGCTACCCCGCCTTGGCTTCCCTGGCGGAAAACCCAAACGCCAACGCCCTTTACCGCAACGTGGCGGTCCGCTGCGGCGAGTTGTTCCGGCGCCCGCCCCGGAATATCGAGGACCTCGACAATGCCCGGGTCGCCGATGGCGACTCCACGCTCCGGCCCGACAACCCGCTGCTGAATCGCCCCGGGTTTGCCCCTATCCCGGTCGAGGAGATCGGCCTCTACGCCGATGCCTTCCGCAACCTGCCCGGCCGGCAATGAGGTCATGAGTTGACGACTTCCACCCGCCGTCAGGGGGATTTTTCGTCACCTGGGCGAGCCTTGGGTTTTGCGGGTGGTAATCTGGAAAGCTTGATCCGGGAATAGGCCCCGCGTTTGTCATCGGGATGCGGCTCGACTGCAAGAATGGTGATGTCCCCCCTGTCCGGCCCAGACGGCCGCCATTTCGGGCAGGCCCATTCGAATGTTGAATGGCATAGTGCCGACTCAGTCGCGGCGGAATGGGGCTAAGTCAACCGGGGGCGAGGCCAACCCCTTTTTCAAGTTCTCCGCTGACCGGTCCAGCATTTTTAGAACGCGAGCCGAGACCGCATGGGGCGGAACGAGCACCCGTGGCTCCAACAAAATGGAGCCATCCGACAGGGCTCGGGCGCGAAAATACTTCGTCTTCGCGCGGCGGAGACTGATCCGCTTCTTGGCATCTGCAGCGACATCGTATTCTTCGACGACGGTGAGGCGGGCCTTCTGCTTTCTCTTTTCCAGCATCGTTGGCACGGCGCTAATATGGTGGGATTTCCCACCGAGTCAAGCGTCGAATTTCGGCCTGGCTGCATTGCCTCCCAGCCTGGCCCCCGCCACAGACCCGAGACGATCAACGCCGGCCGGATGGAAGCGGATTAGCGCATCCCCAAGGCGCCCATCAGGCGCACCAGTGAATAGGCGATGGCGCCGGCGGCTGGAATGGTCATCACCCAAGCCCAGAGGATTCGCTCTGCGATGACCCAATCGAGCGACCTGAAACCCCGGGCGCAGCCCACGCCCATGATGGCCGTGGTAATCGAATGCGTAGTGGAGACAGGCATGCCCAGGAGTCCCATCATGAATCCTTGCCGAAGCTCCTTCAACATCTGCAAGGTGATGTCGGTCGCCTGTTCCAACAACGTCACGTGCTTGAAGAAATCAATGTCCCGAAGCTCGCTCGCGGCCAGTATGTAGCGCTCGGCAAATTTCTCGAGCGTCTTGGGAATTCTGTAGAACGCGTTGGACAGGGCCTCGATATCCTCCCGTTCCAGCGCCGTCACCGGCACGCACAAATTTTTTACAATTTTTCACTCACATCCGCAGCGGGGTTATGTTAACTGATTGTGCATGGAAACCAATGGTGGAGTTGTCCGGCCGGTGAATCGGGTTTCCCATGCCACCGGCCAAGCTGTCGAACCTTCAATCCTCATGAAGGCCCCCAAGAGAGCAAGATGTCCCTGGCTCCCCGATTGTGCCGCGCCATCCTGCTGGTTGCTCACGCTGGCGGCTGTTCTCGCCCTGGCGGCGCCGCTCGAGGCGCAGACCTTGTTCAACCTGAGCTTTGGCGTCGGGACCGCCAGCCCAAAGACGGGCCTGGCCGCCACCGGCATGGCTACGAACGATTTTTGGAACCTTTACCGCCATTACGAGCCCAGGTACACCCCGGGCATGGCGCTCGTCGCCAATGGCCGGCTGGACAAGCTCAAGCTCGCAGACGGCAGCGAGTTGTCCGTCTCGGTTGCCGTCACCAACGCCCCCGGGGTCTGGGGCAACTCGAGCGGCGACCCCATGTACGACGCCTACATTTTCGCGCTGAACGGCAGCAACATTACCGTCACGCTCCGGGGCCTGCCACGGGGACGATACCATTTCTATGTTTATGGCCATGCCGACCCGGATGTGACCGGCGAACAAAACCCGGTGTTCACGCTGACACTGGGCACGAACACCCTTGGGCCGCTCACCCAAATCGGCGGCGGTGGGTGGAAGGCCGGCCAGCCCTGGCAGGAACGGGCCCAATACGTGGTCTTCCGCGACGTGCCCGTGGAGGGCGACCCGGTCGTTCTCGAGGTCGCTCCCGGGCCGAACGGCGTGGCGGTCCTGAACGGATTGCAGATCATCTCCCGCGGCACCAGCCCCCCTCGCCTTTTGGCGGCGGCACCGGCGCCGGCCGCGCCCGTCAGCACCAACCTCTTGTTCCGGGAAATCCGCTACGCCGGCAAGGTGTCGGACACCGAGGCGCGCTTTTCCGTCGCCTTCGAGGTCGAGTCCCTGACCACCAACGAGATTTCCGCGCCCCTCTTCGAGGGCGAGGTCGCCCTGGTGGCCCCGAAGTTGCCGGCCGGGCTGCGCCTCATTAACCGGGGCCGCCAGACACGGCTCTTCTGCACCGCGCCGGGGATTCACCCCGTGGAACTCCAAGTCCTGGCCAGGATTACGCGGGCCGAACCTTGGAATCAAGTCTCCTTCGCGGGTCCCGCCGCTGCCATCGCGTCGGTCACCGCCAAAGCGAGCGCTGAGGGAGTGGAAATGCAGCTCCTGAGCGGCACGCAACTCAGCGGGCCGGGCGGTGGGCCAGGCATCCTGCCTGCCGGTAGCGGGCCAGGCGCCGGCGCCCCGGGCGCCCACGCCGGCGGGACGCCTCCGCTCCGGGGCTTTCTCGGTGCTGACGGAGTGCTCTGCCTGCGCTGGCAAAGCAAGGCTGCCGAGGTCACGCGGAAATCCCTCGTTACGGTCGAGACCGCTGCCACCGCGCAGCTCGCCCCGACGGTCATCAAGTTCACGACCGCGTTGAAATACGAAATCCTCCAAGCCGCCTTGCCGCGCGTCACCGTCGAGCTGCCCGCGGCTCACGCCCTTACCCGGATTCAAGGGGACCAGATTCGCGACTGGCAGATCAAGCCCGACGGCGCCCGCCAGGTCCTGACCATTGAGTTCATCAAACCGGTGGAGAAGGCCCTGAGCATAACCCTGTTTTCCGAGCAGACCGTCGAGGCCACGCCGCTGGCCGCAACGCTGGTCCCGCCGCAACCGCTGGAGGTCGAGCGCGAGTCGGGCTCCTTTACGCTCAGCGCCGACGATACCACGGTGGCCATTGAATCCGCGCCGGGCCTGCGCCAGGTCAACGCCCCCGCCGGGGCCTTGGCCGCCTACCGTTTCAACGGCCGCCCCATCTCGGTCCGGGCCCGGCTCGAACGCATCGAGCCGCTGCTCAAGCTGGCCGACCGCGTTACGGCGCGCCTGGAAGAGACGCGCCTGGTCGTCTCGCACGCGCTGGACTTGACGGTTGAGAAGGCCGGCCTCTACGCGCTGGAACTGGCGCCCCAGGCCGGCTTTACCGTCAGCGACGTGAAAGGCGACGGGATCGAGGATTGGAAGGTGGCCGCCGGCAGGGTCAAGGTCTCCTTTTCGGCGCGCGTGCTGGGGGCGCGCAAACTCGCGGTGCAGCTCGAGCAAGCCAATCGTGAGTTCCCGGCGGCCATCACGCTCCTGCCGCTGGGCGTGACTGGCGCGACAAATATCACGACCCAACTCGGCGCGGCCTCCTCACCGGGCCTCCGCCTCAAGACCGGCCAACTCGACGGCCTGCGGGAAGTGCCCATCACGCTGTTGCCAAACCGCTCCGACGAGTTGCTCGCCTTCGCCAGCGACCAGCCGGGCTGGAAATTGACACTGGCCACCGAAAAGCTGCCCGCGCGCGTGGTGGCGGAGGTGTTCAACCTGGCGACCATTGGCGACGGCGTGGTGGGAGGCAGCGCGACCATTCGCTATGGCATCATCAACCAGGGGGTGCAGGAGTTCCGGCTGGCCCTGCCGCCGCATTGGAAGAATGTCGAGTTCACGGGCGCCAACATCCGGCGCAAGGAACAGCAAACCAACCTCTGGACCCTGACGCTCCAGGACAAGGCCTGGGGCGGCTACACCCTGGTGGTCACTTATGACTATCAGTTCGAGCCCAAGGGCGCCACGCTCGACCTGGCGGGCGCCCACGCGATGGGCGTCGAGCGCGAGACCGGCTCCCTCGGCATCATGACCGCCGCCAGCCTCAAACTCACGCCCGCCGCCCCGGCGCAACCGCTCCGGCGCATTGATGAGACCGAACTGTCCGAGAGTGACCGCGCCCTATGCACGCGCCCGCTGCTGCTGGCCTACAAATACACCGGCGGCGACTACCGGCACTCGGTGCAGGCAACCCGCTTCGAGGAAGTCCCCGTGCTCGAGGCCGCCGCCGATCGCATCGAGCTGACCACCGTGCTCACCGAGGAGGGCCAGTTGCTGACCCAATCCTCGTTCATGGTGAAGAACAATGAAAAGCAGTTCCAGCAATTCAAGCTTCCCGCCGGCTCCGAGTTTTGGTCCAGCTATGTGAACGGCCTACCGGCCAAGCCGGAGCGCAACGGCGAGTGGCTGCTGGTGCCGCTGCCGCGCGACGCCAATCGTGACCAGGCCTTCGCGGTGGATATTGTCTATGCCCAAAAGCACGACTTAAAATCCTCGCTCTTTCCCCGCCGCCTGACCCTGGCCGCGCCGCTGACCGACATCCCGAGCACTTACGCCGAGTGGCAGCTTTTCGTTCCCGTCTCCCAGCGCCTCAGCGCCTTTGGCGGCAACATGACCGTCGCGCAGGGCACTACTTATGAGTTCCGGGACGCGTGGCGCGAGTTCGTCCAGTTCTACGGCGACCTGGTGGACCGGAACATCGGCCTGCTCGTGTTTTGTTTCCTGGCTGGCCTGGTGCTGGTGCTGGTGGTCGCGGCCCTGCGGCGCGGGGCGAAAGGCGTTGTCACCGTGATCGTGGTGTTCAGTGTCCTGGCCATCCTGGCGGCGATGATGCTGCCGGCGCTCAGCCGAGCCAAGGCGCGGGCGCAACGCGTCAGCGCCGTCAACAACCTCAAAGAAATTGCCATCGCCGCCATGACCTGGGCCTTGGACAACAGCAACGCCTTCCCGCCGAATTACCAAGCCATGATGAGCGAACTGGGCACGGAAAAGGTCACCCTCGACCCAAACACCGGCCAGCCCTTCGTGTACATCGGCGCCGGCAAGAGCAGCGAGGGCAGTCCCGAAGCCATCCTCGCCTATTCGCCCTCGGATGTCGGCGGCCGCGCCGTGGCCTTTGCCGACGGCAGCGTGCAAGTGCTGAGCGCAGAAAAATTCCAAGAGGCGCTCCAACGCGACGCCGCGGTGCCGCGCGCGGTCATCTCCGCCAACGCGCCCCCAGTCAATGCCCCTGCCGCTCCGCCCGTTTCGGCCTTTGCGGGCGCTCAGACGGCGCCCGCTCAGCAACCCGCTCAAGCGCAGGCTGCCCTGTCCGTCGTCGGTCAGCTTCGGCAATCCACTCAACCGCAGGCTGCCTTGCCAACCGAGGGGCAAGTGGAGGCCGGCGGAGGGGCGCAAGCCTTCGCGAGGCGAGCCGGCGGACCGGGCGGCATGATCGGTGGGAGCGGCGGCGCTCCCTCGCCGCCGGCACAGTCGGCTGCCCCGCTCTCCGGTTTGCGCTCGATCCGCATTGACGTGCCGCGCACGGGCCGAGCCTTCAGTTTCACCAAGGTCCTCAACGCCGGGCAGCAACCGCTTACGGTGAGCGTGTCGATGATGCGGCTGGAGGTCTATCGCGGCGTGCAGATGGCGGTGCAGGTCTGCGGCTTCGTGCTGGGCCTGGGCCTGCTCTGGTGGCTGGCCGGGCGCCGGGAGCGCAGCAGCCTCCGGATGGCCGTCGCCGCCGCCCTCATCCTCTGGTCGGTCGCCAGCCTGCTCACGATGTGGCGGCTGCTGCATATCGGCCTGATCGTGGCAGTCCCCGCGGTCCTGTTGGCCGCCCTGGCCTGGGTCACGTGGAAATTCCGGCAGCGCCGACAGGCCCGGCGTACCTCGGGCAAGGGTCTGCCTCCGCCGGAGCCGCCGCCCCAAACACCGCCCGGCGGCAGCGGTTCCCCGGTCGCGCCCGCCGCGTCCGCGCTGGCGCTGCTGGTCCTGGCCGCCTCTCCGGGCCTGGCGGCGGCGCAGCCGGCAAACCCCGCCGTCCTGTCGAACACCGTCTCGATCCTCTCGGCCACGTACACCGGCTCCGTTCGCGAGAAAGTGGCGCAATTTGACGCCACCCTCGAGCTCTCCACCGCCGCTACCAACCAACTGGTGCCGCTGTTCGGCGAGGACGTTGCCCTGGAAACCTTCGCCGCCCAAGGCGAGGCGCGGCTGGTCCGCGACGGCCGCATGGTGGCCGTCCTCATAGTGGGCCGCACGAACCTGACTCTGTCGTTCAGATTCGCCGCCAAGCTCGGCGGCGACGTGGGCCGCCGCCAACTGGCCTTTAACCTGCCGCCGGCCCTTTCCAGCCGCGTGAGCGTGACCCTCGATGAAGCCGAGGCGGACGTGGAGTTCCCGACCGCCGTCGCCTTCGAGCGGAGCGTCTCCAACCAGCAGACGCGGGTCGAGGGCGTCATCGGCGCCGCCGAGCGCCTCGAACTGAATTGGACTCCGCGCTTGAAGCGGGCGGCGGAAATCGCCGCCACTGTGTTCGCGCAGAACACCGCCCTGGTCACGCTGGGCGGCGGCGTCATGAACGCCCGCGCCACCTTCGATTACCTGATCAGCCAGGGGGAACTCAAACAAGTGCGCCTGCAGCTCCCCCCCGGCCAGCGCCTCTTGCGCGTGGAGGGCGAATTCATTCGCGTTTGGGAAGTCAAAGACGGCGCCCTCATCGTCGATCTGCTCAAAGGGCTCTCACCGGCCTACAAGCTCGCCGTCGAGACCGAGAAGGTCCTGGACCAACTCCCCGCCACCGCGAAGGTCGAAATTCCCCACGCCCTGGACGTCAAACGCGAGACCGGGCTGGTCGCCCTGCGCGGCGGCGAGGAGATCTCGCTCACCGTCCAGGACGCCCGGGAACTCCAACGCGTCGATGCCGAGGAATTCCACCGCGCCGCCCCGGAGCAAAAGGACGGCGTCATCAGTGCCTTCCGGTTCCTCAAGACCGATTTTGACTTGAGCGTCCGCGCCGAGACGGTGCAGGCCCAGCTCGAGGCGGTCGTGCGCCACAACGCCCGCCTCGGTTCAGACTCCCTGCGGGTGGCCGCGCAAATCGATTACACCATCAAGCGCGCAGGGGTGTTCGCTCTCCGGCTTGCTCTGCCTCAAGGCTATCGGCTCGAGAGCGTGGCCGGGGCCAACTTGTCTCAATGGGTCGAGCGCACCGAGCAGGGCGCGCGCCTGCTCGAGGTGACCCTCAAAGACCGCACCATGGCTGCCTACACGTTGAACGTCGTCCTGGTTCAGGACTATAAGGAACTGCCTAAGACCCTGCCTATTGCCGGTGTCCACCCGCTCGGCGCCGAAAAAATCAGCGGTTTCATTACCCTCACTACGGAACCGGGCGTCGCCGCAAAGACGGAGTCCTTTGACGGCCTGACCGAGATTCCTTTCGCCAGCGCCCTGGGCAGCAGCGGTGGCGGCGCCGGCTTCCCCCAGGCCGGCGGTGGGGCGGGGGTCTCGGCTGGCCAATCCCAAGGCAGCGCCCTCGGCTACAAGTTCATTACGACCACGCCGGCCACCGAGCCGGCGTGGCGCCTGAGTGTCGCCACCGAAACCGTCGAGCCGTGGGTGCGGGCGGAGATTTTCAACACCATCACCCTGACCGAGACGCTCGTCAGCGGACGAACGCTGGTGAAATACGACATCGCCAACGCGCCGGTGAAGGGGTTTCGGGTGCGCGTGCCGGCGGCGTTCAAAAACGTCGAGCTGGCCGGCGGCCTGCTCCGCCGCCGCGACCAAACCAACGATGAGTGGCGCGTCGAGTTGCAGGGCAAAGTTCGCGGCAACTACGTCCTGGAGGTGACTTGGGAACTGCCAAAAACCGAGAAAGCCAACGTGGTCGAGTTGACCGGCGTGCAGGCGCTGGATGTCGAACGGGAGGCCGGCTTCATCGCCGTCAGGGCGCGGCCGCCGCTGCAAGCGGCCGAGCAATCGGCCAGTGAATTGCTCAGCCGCATCGACCCGCGCGAACTGCCCGGTTGGGCCGGCCGAATCGACAGCGCCACGGTGCTGGCCTATCGCTATCTGCGCCCCGGCTACAAGCTGTCCCTGGAAGCCCGGCGCTACGAGGAAGCCGAGGTGCTCCAGGCCCTCATCGAGAGCGCCCGCCTCACCACCGTCGTCGCCGACGACGGCCAGACGATGACCGCGGTCTCGCTGAGCATTCGCAACCATGGCCGCCAGCACCTGGAAATCGAGCTGCCGCCGCGGACCCAGGTCTGGTCCGCCTTCGTGGCGGGGGCGGCGGTTCGGCCGAGCAAACGCGAAGGGAAATTGCTCCTGCCCCTCGCCTTCGAGGTCGCCCCCGACGCCCCGCTGGCGGTCGAGTTGACCTATGTCGGCCTGGACCCTTTCCCCAAAGGGCGCGGCACATTCCGGCTCGCCTCGCCAAGGTTTGACCTGCCCCTCAAGAACGGCCACTGGGACCTCTTCCTGCCGCCCGATTACGAATACGGGCATTTCGCAGGCTCGATGAACCGCACCAGCGACACCCTCACCCCGGTCGAGCAGGTCTATTCCCTGTCCGAATACAACGTCCAGCAACAGGCGCAGGAGCAACAGCAAAGAGTCGAGGCGGCCAACGACCTGTTTGCCGCCCGTTACGGCCTGAGCAGCGGCAACCTGCGCCAGACGCTCAGCAGCCTCAATCGCTCCAAGGCCAAAAACCAAAATTACCAGCCGGCGCCCGACCAGGACCGCGACCTCAAAGCAGTCGAGGAGGAGCTGCGCAAAGCGCAGAGCAGCAACCTGCTTGTCGCGCAGAACACTTACTACCTTGCCAACGCCAAGAGCCTCGGCGACCAGCAAGCCCTCCCGGCGGGGCAAGTCTCTGGACCGGGCCCTGAATGAACCCGGCCCGCAGCAGTTCCGCGCGCAAGGCCAGGCCGGGAGCCTGTTCCTGAACGCCGACGCCGAAGTCGCCGGCCAGCAATGGGACAAGCTCGAGAAAGCCCAGCAGGTCGCCGTCGCTAAGGTGGCCCCATTGCGCGTCAACCTCCCCACCCGTGGCGTCCGCTTCAGCTTCACCCAGGTCCTGCAGACCGAAATCCGCAGGCCGATGACCATCAGTCTGCTGGCCCAAAACTCCAAAGTGCCCAGTTGGACCCACCGCCTCGGCTTGGGCTTCTTGGGCTTCATCATTCTGTGGCTGCTCATGGCCCTGGTCAACCGATCCACGGGCCGGTCAGGCTAAGGGCTGAGTTTGGCCCGTTCGGAAGCGAGGGTCCAGTAAATGGCAGCCTGGACTACGCCACTGGCGGGCAGAATCGGAATGTCATATCCGGGCACCGTTACGCAGCCATCGGCCAGGGGCCAGGCCGGGTCAAGATAGAGGATATTGCTGGCGGGTTCGGGCGGTTGGGCCGGCTCAACGTCAGAATAGACCAGCCTCACGCCCAGGGCCTGGGCTTGAGCCAGGAGTTTCTGCGGAGCGAATTGGTAGCCCAAACATAGCACCAACGCCGGCGCATGGCCGGCCTCGAGCAGGTCTTTATTCTCCCAGGCGGGGACGGCGGCAAAGTCGCTCATTTGGGGTGCCCGCGCGTCCTGCGCGTGGCGGGGGAACATGTGGCCGGTGACCAGGGTTGTCGCCGAGCCCTTGGGGACCTGGCTCCACCACCTGGCGGCCTGGAGGATTTTCGGCATCTGAGTCTCGTTAATCTTTGCCAGCATCCGTTGGATTTGGTCCAGGTATTCGCGTCCCAGGACGCCGGAGGCAATGGGTTTGACTCTCAAATCATCATGGAATTTCTTGCCCTGGTATTTCTTTCCTCGCTCAGGGCCTCCGGGCAGGCCATAGCTCTGGTAGAGAACCGGCATTTGCCCCAACCGGGTGCACGCCGCCACGAATTCCCCCGTCCAGGTCCACAGGTCAATGACATTGGCGACCGTGTTGATGGGGAAATGGTTCTCAAAGACCCCGGCCGGAGAACTGAACTCGATTACCGTGGCCCCTCTCTCCCGCCATTGATCGAGCATCTTCAAATCTTCTTGCTCCAATGCGCCCGGGACGGCGTAGAGGATAATGTCGTGCCGCGTTGGGATTCCCCCGCCCAAAGGAGCGATGGCCATTAAACCCCCAGCGCGGCCGCACGCCTCGGAAATGAAGTCGGCCTGCCGCCCGGCGGCAAGGATATTGCCTCCTGACAGATATTCCGCCGCTGCCCTGCCGGCGGAATTGGTCACGGTTGCCAGGTTGGACCTGCCCCGGACAATTGTGTCTTGAAGACGAGACAGATAATTCTCAGCGGAGGGCGCCGCCGCGCCCCGGAGTGAAAGGCACAGCAGCACCGCAACCAGGAAAACGATTTTGTTCATTGTGTGCGACATCGAATCATGGCTCATTTCATGGCGCTTCCTATTCCAACAGCACGCTAACCCGCCGAAGGGGAGTCACGCAAGACTAAGCCGACCTCGTGTCAATTTGACCCAAAGTCGAGTAGCCGTGTCCCTAAATAAGGAATGGATTCCATAGCACCGTTGCCCCAAATCGCCGTGGCGGCAGTTGAGCGAAACGCCGCTCGTGCCAAATAGGGCCAAGGCCTGCCGCGGTCTGGTCTGCACCTTACACGGATCCTGGCACAGCCCGGTGAGAACTCCGCTAGCCCGGATTTTTCATAGCCAAGGAGTGGTACCGGGCTCCCGAGGCTGCGTAGCGCAGGTTTCCAACCTGCTGTATCGCCGACTTCCAGTCGGCAGGCTGTACCTGCCTGGTCGCTTCTGCGGATTGGAAATCCGCGATACAGCAGACTGGAAGTCTGCGCTACGCCTCCCGGTCGGCGAACCCCTATGAAACATCCGGGCTAGGAGCGGCATGGCGCGGCTGGAATCCTGCCATCGGAGGCTGGATAAAGCCATCGGTGCCGCTCCTGCCGGAGCTTGGCAGAATTGCCGTCGAGTCTCCTGAAGATCCGTATGAGGCGTCCCGGGTCTGGCACAGCAATTGCATACCGTGTCAAAACGACGGGCACTCCATGTGGCTCCTGGATCAAGGCTGTTCTGATGAATATAACAAGGAGTAGAGCGGGGAGGACGCAACGCCATTCCCCGCGCGAGCCGGCGGCGGCGGAGCACGAGGCCACACTCCCCCGGCAGGAGGCCGAGCGCATTCAGGCGGAGCAATCGTTGCGCCACTCGGAGGCAACATACCGCGCGCTCTATCAAGATAGTCCCGATGGCATCCTGATCACCGATGTCGAGACGAGGATGGTGAGGCAAGCGAATCCTGCCGCCTGCCGCCTGCTCGGATATTCCGAAGCCGAATTGAGGACCCTGGCCATCGAGGACATCCACCCCAAGGGTGATGTGCCGCGGGTCTTGGCCGAGGTCCGAGCCCAGCTCCGCGGCGACAAGGTGCGGGCGGCGGACCTTCCGTGTCTCAGGAGGGACGGCGTAACCGTCTATGCGGATGTCAGCGGGGTCAACATCGTGGTTGATGGCAGGGCCAGCGTCGCGGGCTTCTTCCGGGACATCACCAGGCGCAAGCAGGCGGAGGCGGCGTTGCGCACAAGCGAGGAACAATTCCGGGCGATGTTCGACACGGCCTCCATCGGCATCGGCCAGGCGGATCCGCGGACCGGGCAATTCCTGCGCGTGAACCCGAAGATGTGTGAGATCACCGGTTACTCCGCCAGCGAAATGCAGCAGATGCGCGTTGCCGACCTCACTGACGCAAAAGACCGGCAGCCCGACTGGGAGGCCTTCCAGCGCGTCGTGCGGGGCGAGGCCTCAGATTACCGCATGGAGAAGCGGTATGTGCGCAAGGACGGCTCGTTGGCCTGGGTGAATGTCAACATGACCGTGCTTCGGGACGCCGCCGGCCAGCCAACGCGCACTATGGCGACGATCGAGGACATCACCGAGCGCAAGCGGGCGGAGGAGAAGTTAAGACTGACCTTGGCCGAGCTGGAGCGTTCCAACAAGGACCTGGAACAGTTCGCTTACGCCGCTTCACATGACCTGCAGGAACCCTTGCGCATGGTGTCCAGTTATACCCAGCTCCTGGCCCGGCGCTACCAGGGCCGGCTGGACGCCGACGCCGATGAGTTCATCGCCTTCGCCGTGGATGGCGCCAACCGGATGCAGCGGCTCATCAACGACCTGTTGGCTTATTGCCGTGTGGGGACGCGTGGCAGGGGATTCGAGCCCACCGATTCCGCGGCCGCTCTGGATCAGGCACTGGCCAATCTAAAGGCCGCGATCGGAGAGAGTGGCGCGGTCGTGACCCACGACCCGCTGCCGACCGTCATGGCCGATAGCTCGCAGATCGTTCAGTTGTTTCAGAACCTGCTCGGCAATGCCATCAAGTTCCACGCCCAGACCTCCCCCGCGTTCATGTCTCGGCTGCGCAAACGGGAAACGACTGGGTCTTTGGCGTCGGCGATGACGGCATCGGCATCGATCCCCAGTATGCGGAGCGCATCTTCAATGTCTTCGAGCGCCTGCACACTCGAGAAGAGTACCCCGGCACAGGCATCGGCCTGGCCATCTGCAAGAAGATCGTGGAGCGCCATGCCGGGCGCATCTGGGTCGAATCGCAACTCGCCAAAGGCTCCACGTTCCACTTCACCATCCCCGTGAAAGGCAAGGAATTATGAGCGCTGTAGCGTCTGGCAGGCCGGTTGAGATTCTCCTGGTGGAAGACAACCCCGGTGACGTGCGCCTGACGCGGGAAACCTGGAAGGAAGCCAAGCTGCTCAACCATGTGAGCGTGGTGGCCGACGGCGTAGAGGCGATGGCGTTCCTGCGCCGCCAAGGCAAGCACGTCAACGCAGTCCATCCGGACCTCATCCTGCTGGACCTGAACCTGCCGAAGAAAGACGGCCGGGAGGTGCTGGCGGAAATCAAGGCCGATGAGCAGTTGAGACGCATCCCCGTGGTAGTGCTGACCACCTCGAGCGCCGAACAGGACATCCTCAAAACCTATGAACTCCACGCCAACTGCTACATCACCAAGCCGGTGAACCTCGAGCAGTTCAGCGCGGTAGTAAAAGCCCTGGCGGAGTTCTGGTTCAGTATCGTGAAACTGCCGCCGGAATAGGGAGAGGCCATGTCATCTGAATCCATCGAAGTATTGCTCGTTGAAGACAATTTGGGAGATGCCCGCCTCGATGTACGAGGCCCTGAAGGAAGCCCCGGCCGGGCAGTTCCAGCTCACCCACGTCCGCCGGCTGAGCGAGGCGCTGGAATACCTGTGGGAGAAGACCTGCAGCGTGGTGCTGCTGGACCTGGGGCTGCCGGACAGCCACGGCATTGACACCCTTGTCCTGGTGCGGGCGCAGGCGCCCGGTGTGCCAATTGTCGTGCTGACGGGCTTCCAGGACGAGGCGGTGGGGGACCAGGCACTCAAGGAGGGGGCGCAGGACTACCTGGTCAAGGGGCAGGCGGACAGCAAACTGGTGGGGCGCTCCCTGCGCTATGCCATTGCGCGCAAGGTGGCGGAGGAGGCGGTGATACGGCAGGGGGTCGCTTTCGCCAAGGCAGGGGAGCTGCGGCGCTCGCGACAGCGACTTTTGGCGGCGCATGAGCGCGTTCGCCGCGACGTTGCCGCCCAACTGCGCGATGGCTTGCAGGAGAAGCTCCTAATCCTCAAGGGCCAACTGCAAGACGCTCCTCAAAGGCGCCAGCTCCGCGCGCGGAAGCAACTCGGGTCCTGAGCGAAGCCATCCACGGCCTAGACCAGGTGATCGAGCCACAAGTCAGCGCTCTCAGCCGCCAGCTCTACCCTTCAACTCTCAGCCACGGGCTCGTCCCGGCCTTTCAGTCCTTTCCTGAGCAGTTTGGAGCGGCCCTGGCTTTGGAGATAGAGCTGGATGAAGAGCTTGCGCGAGAGGAGAAGGCCGGCCGCAACCCTGTTCCGGAACAGGTGGGGCTGGCAGTGTACCGCATCGCCGAAGAAGCCCTGACCAACGTGGCCAAGCATGCAAAGGCCGGCAAGGCCACCGTGCGGCTGGACCAGCCTCGAGAAGGTTGGTTACGCCTCACCGTTCGGGACGACGGCCAGGGCTTCGACGTGGAAAGCGCTCCTCCCGGACTGGGGATGGCAACCATGCAGGATTACGCTGGGAACGTCGAGGGAGAGTGTGTGGTCCACAGCACTCCGGGCGTCGGCACGGAGGTCACGGCTGTGCTGCCTCTCTCGCGACCTAGCGCGGCACCTCCCGGAGGCCTTGGAGAAAGGAGACAACTGATGGAGCAGCAAACCGAGACCCAGACCTGCCCCTGGTGCCATAAAGAGGTACGGGTGGACGCGGGGCATCAGCGCCTCTACACCTGCCCCTTCTGTAAAAGCAACTTCACCTTTACCCCCAGTGCCGCTCAGGCGGAGCGCAAGCCAACGGCCCAGCCATCTGAGGCAGGAACTCCTCTGCCCTCGGACTTCGTGGAGACGCCCTTCGTCAAGGACCTGCGTAGGCCGCTCTCTGGCCTATCTCCAGGATGGGTTGCACGTTCACTTCTCCGGTCCGGCAGGCAGCGGCAAGACCACCCTGGCCCTCCACGTGGCCCAGCGGCTGGGCCGTCCGGTGGTGCTCATCCATGGCGATGACCAGATGGGCACCGCAGACCTGGTGGGCAAGGAGAGCGGCTACAAGCGAAGTTATACGCACGATCACTACATTCACACGGTGCTTAAGGTCGAGGAAGAGGTCAAGCCCACGTGGGTGGGCAGGGCCCTCACCGGGGCCTGCCAGAAAGGGTTCACCGTCGTCTATGACGAATTCACGCGCTCGCGGCCCGAGGCCAACAACGTGCTGCTTTCAGTCCTGGAGGAGCGGGTGCTGCCTCTGCGCGGCGAGAATATACCCGTTCACCCCGATTTCCGAATCGTCTTCACCAGCAATCCCGCCGATTATGCGGGGGTCCACGGCGTCCAGGATGCTCTCCTGGACCGAATGGTTACGATTCTCCTGAGCGGGTTCGACCCGGATACCGAGGCTGCCATCACCCAGGAACGCTCCGGACTGCCTCTGGCGGAGGTCTGGAGAATCATAGCCCTGGTGCGGGCTTTCCGCGATGCGGGGCTCAAGACCAGCAGCGCCAGCGTCCGGCCGGCCATCCTCGATCTCGAGGATCCTTCGGGTGCGAGGCGCGCACGCCCACGCCGAGGACCCTGTCTTTATCCAGACCTGCCGGGATGTCCTCCTTTCCCAGGCGCGCCGCACCGGGACGAGCCCCCAGGAGGACCAACAAAACCAGGAGACCCTGTTGCGCCTGATCCAGCAGATATGCTCGGGCCCCCTCCTCGGAGAACACCGCGCTCTGCAGGCGGCAATCCATGAGTTGGGGCCAGGCGACCTCATGGCAGAACTGGGCGAGGATAAAGAGGTTCAGGAACTACTCCTCAGGAAAATACGGGAGAAGGGGCTTGCCGGCAAACTGCTCACCGAGGTCTTGAGCGCCTGAGGCGCCGTTCCTGACCAAAGTGGAACGGGCGGGGGTCAGGCAGGGGTCAACAAAAAAGCCCGGCCTTCTTGGTGTCCGGGCTTGAGTTGCCTTGAGGCGGTCTGTGACGCCTCAAGAGCATATCGGCGGTTTCGCCATAATGCTTTAGCGGAATTATTGGGCGCAGTCACAGATTCTCCGAATTCCCTCCGCCGCGCCGAGCGGCAGTCCGATCTGGCCGCGGGGAACGTCATGCTCTCGCGGATTGATGCGGAGGAGCGTGCCCCTGATTCTTTGCAGCACCTCCTCCGAGGTCTGGCGCACGGTCGGGATGGCGCTGCCGGCGCCCAGTTCGATGACCGCCAACCTGGCCGAGGATTTGGCCAGTTCCTTGAGCCACCCGGCAAACCGCTCGAGCTGCGCCTCAGTTCGGTGGCCCAGCCACGACCAGTCGCCGAACATCAGGATGTTGGGTCGGGCCAGGGCGGGGCAATTTCTGCATCGGGGCAAAGGCTCCAAAGCGCGGAAGGTGCTTTCCTCGAGGTTCACGGTTTCACCCTCAGCCTCCCAAATCTCATCGGAGCAGGACGCGGCACATTGGAAATGGTGAATGGAGCCGTGGCATTCGACCACTCGCTCGGGCGCAAAACCGGCTTTCTGAAAGTGTCCGTCGACGTTGGACGTGAAGACAAAATAGCCTCCCGGCTTGGCAACGCCGATTTCCAGCAACCGGTTGAAGCCTTCGTGCGGCGTCGTTTTCCGATACAGGTTCAGCCGGTGCCCGTAAAAGGCCCACGCCAGATGCGGGTCCTCCTTGAACCAGGCCGGGTTGGCCATCTCCTCGAACGAGAGGCCCCGCCTGGCGATGACGGGGTAGGCCCGCCAGAACCCTTGCGTGCCGCGGAAATCAGGCAAGCCGGAATCAACACCCATGCCCGCCCCGGCAGTGACCAACAGGGCGTCGGCGGCTTTGATCGCTTCCGCCGCCAGCCGGACCTTGTCGTCGCACGAGATAGCGTCCATTGAGAGCATAGTCTATTCTCTGACCGCTCCTAACCTGGATACCTCACTGGTTTTGCCAACTGGAAGGCGTAGCGCAGGCTTCTAGCCTGCTGTATCGCGGATTTCCAATCCGCAGATGCTGCCCAAGCAGGTACAGCCTGCCGACTGGAAGTCGGCGATACAGCAAGTTGGAAACCTGCGCTACGTAGCTTCGGCAGCCCAGGTACCGCTCCCAGGCTGCGAAATATCCGGGCTACGCGGGGTTCCCAATCCAAATCCTCGTCACGACCGGCACATCCCTGACCGGCGGCGGCGTGTGAAACACGACCTGCTCGACTCTGGCGTGCCAACCGACGGTGTACCAGGAATCATCACCCTGCCGAACCCAGGTGCTGCGTCGGGCTCCCTCGTCAAGCTCGAACATGTGCTGCCCGCCGTGCGGGTAAAAGAACAACCGGCTGATGCGTCCGTCTGAAATATGGACTGGCCACTCGCCGCGTTGGTAAGCCTGCCACTGGTCGAGCGCCTGCGACAAAACGCGCTCCCGGCGCCCACGGTCACGCCGAAGGTCATAAACCAGAACCATGTCTTGTCTGAGAGCTTCGGCCATGGGCTTCACCGTTGCGGTGCCAGCATTTGCAGGGCTGCCTGCTTGAACGCTTCCTGGCTCTTGTTGCCATCGCCGGGGAAGCCGGCGTGTTGCACCATCCAGATCAGGATCAGGCCGCGCTGGCGGTCAATCGTCATGTTCGTGGCGTAAGCGCCGCCATGACCGCACCAGTCGGGACCGGTGGACAAGCCCAGCCCGTAGCTCTCCTTGACGTCCGGCCCGGTTTGCTTGCTCGTCATCTGCCCGACGGCCTCCTCTGACAGGAGCCGTTTGCCATCAAAAACGCCGCCGTTGAGGATCATCTGGCAAAACTTCGCCGTGTCGCTGGCCGTGGAGAATAAGCCGCCGGCTGGCATGGGGTAACGGTGGCTGCGGTCCGAGAGCGGGTAGCGCAATTGCGTGACGGTTGTTTCCTCGAGATCGGTGTTCTCCTTGTTGGGCTTGTAGGGTTTCGCCAGCCGTTCGACTTGATGGTCGCTCGGCCAAAACGTCGTGTCCTTCATGCCGAGCGGTTTGAAGAGGCGCTCGTCCATGAACTTCTCGTAGGGCATCCCGCTGACGATCTCGATGATGCGGCCGGCGGTGTTGATGCCGGCGTTGCTGTATTGGTATTTGCTGCCCGGCGGGAATTCCAGCGGCGCCATCGCGTAGCTCCGCACCGCGTCGCGCAACGGCAGGCCGTCGAGCGTCGGCTGTTCCATCGCCGTCGAGAACGGCAGCCCGCTGGTGTGGCTCAGCACTTCGCGCAGGGTGATGGGATGGGCCGGCTGGCGCAGGAGGACATGCTCGGCGTCGCGCTCGACGGCGACCATCTGGCCTTTGAACTCGGGCAAATATTTCTCGACCGCATCGGCCAGGCTGACCTTGCCTTCGTCCACCAGCATCATCACCGCGGCGGCGGTCATCGCCTTGGACTGGGAGGCTATCCAGAACAGCGCGTCCTCTTTCATCGGTTTCTTGGCCGCAATGTCGGCGAAGCCGACGGCCTGGACCGTCAGCACGCTGTCTTTTGTGGCCAGCAGCGTCACTGCGCCCGCCAGCGAATGGCGGTCCACGAAGGGCTGGAGCGCGGCGGCGATGGCCGAGGCCGATGGGGACGGAATTGGCTGCGTCCAGGCGGCGGGGGCGGCCACCGCCACCGCCAGGCAAAGCACCTCCGCGCAAGAACGCTTCCGGGAAACTGGCCGGCTGCATCGTAGTGTGTGCATGTGCCGCCAGTGTAGCGGCAGCGGTCGATAACGCAAGACTCCGGCCGCACATCCAGCTTGCCTTTGCCCGCCGGGGTCGGCTAAGGTCGGGCCAGGCATGGCGACCAGCGCGCTCCACCGCGAGAACGAACTCCAGAACCCCCAAACCGGGGCTGGCAGCGGCAGGTTGCTCGCGAGCGCGCTCCTGGCTTCGTTGGGCTCATTCCTGTTCGGATTCGACACCGCGGTCATTTCCGGCACCACGGATTCGTTGCGGACGGTCTTCGCTCTGAACAACAACACGCTCGGATTCACGGTGTCCAGCGCGCTGTTTGGCACGATGGTCGGCGCGCTCCTGGCGGGGCGCCCGGCGGACTGGTGGGGGCGCCGCCCCGTGCTGGGGTTGCTGGCGGGGTTGTTTCTGGTCTCCTCGGTCGGCTGTGCCGGGGCGTGGAGTTGGTACGCCTTGCTGTTCTTCCGCTGGCTGGGGGGCGTGGCCGTTGGGGCTGCGTCGGTCGTCTGTCCGGTTTATATCACCGAGATCGCCCCCGCATCCCGACGCGGTGTGCTGGTTGCGGTCAGCCAGTTGAATATCGTCATCGGCGTTCTGCTGTCCTATTTTTCCAACTACCTCGTGGCCCGGCTGGTGGGCGCTGACAATCCCGCGGTATGGCGGTGGATGTTCGGCGTCATGACGGTTCCCTCGGTGGTCTTTGTGCTGGCGGCGGTCGTGATTCCGGAAAGCCCGCGCTGGCTCGTCAAGAAGGGGCGGTCCACTGAAGCCGAGGCCGTCCTGGTCCGGTTGGGCCACAGCGAGCCGGCAGCCGAGTTGGGGGAAATCGAGGCCTCGCTGCGGGAGGAGATGGCCGGGCTCATCAACGGCTCTTCCAGCGCAAGTACCTCAAGCCGCTGCTGCTGGCCTTCATGATCGCGGCCTTCAACCAACTCGATGGCATCAATGCCGTGACTTACTACACCGCCAACATCTTCCGCATGACCGGCTCGGACAAGACCAGCGCCCTGAGTTTGTCAGTGATGGTCGGGGCGACCAATTTGGTCATGACGCTCGTGGCGATGGCGCTCATCGATCGCGTGGGCCGCAAGGCCCTGCTGCTGGCCGGGTCCATCACCTTCATGATTTCCCATCTGCTGGCGGCGTGGGTGTTTCAGACCCACGCCCAGGGCTGGATTGTCCTCGCGGCCATGATGGGCATCGTGGGTTCGCACGCCTACTCACAGGGGGCCGTCGTCTGGGTCTGCATCAACGAAGTGCTTCCCAACGCCGTGCGCGCCTCCGGTTCGGCCGCCGCCTGCATTCTGTTGTGGGTGCTGGACCTGGCAGTCAGTTGGTCGTTCCCGGTGGTGGCCGGCGCCTCGGGAGCTTATGCCTTCGCCTTTTTCGCCGCGATGATGGCCGCCCAGTTCGTCCTCGTGCTGATCTTCTTTCCCGAGACCAAGGGCCTGTCGTTGGAGGAACTCCAGCGCCGGCTGGGATAGAGCCTGTGCCAAAAGCCCGGCGAACGGAAGACTTCGTCGCAACCGTTGTCGCAGCCTTTGTCGAATTGGCCGTTTTTCGACAAAGTTGGCGACAACGGTTGCGACAAAGGTCTGGAATCGGAGCTTTTGGGACAGGCTCCAGGATAGCCGGCCGAAGAGACCGTCGGGCGTGTTTCGCCGCGAACTGCGAACCCATTTCCCGGGCAAGGTTGGCGCCGTGCCTGGAAATGCGCTCTCGGCTGGACCGTACCACGAAGCCACGTGCCGAGAATGGGGCGAATCGGTCAGCCGGGCATTCAGGTTGTCATGACTGGCCGATGGCGTATCATGGGGCTGTGAAATCACCGATCCTCACGCGTGCTCCGGTCCTATGCCGGCGTGGCTCCGACCCCACTGCACAAGCCTGAGATGAGGGTTCGATTCCCGCCCTCCGCCGTAGCCTTGGCGAAGGCGGATTCACCCGCTCCAATGATTATCGACAACTCACACGGCAGTGCAGCAAGCCCGGCAGATTTCGCCGGGAGCATCAGAGACCCTGATGCACGGACGTTCGCCCCAGAAACAGCGAAACAGCTCCCTGCGACTTTGACTCTCGACTCGGGGGACAGGGAACGGTAAAGCTTGGCCATGCCGCTGAGCTACGCTGAGTTGGAACAGTTTTACGAAGGCTTGGTCTCCCGCGCTCGCGGTCGTGGGATAACCTGTGCCATTACCAGCGGCATGGCCTGTGTGGCTTTTGGCGTGGCTCAAGCGACAGAAGGACTGTGATCTGCTCTGCGCTCCTGATGCCGCCGGTGAGTTTTTCAAGCTGCTCGGCGAGGCCAGTCTAGGCGGCCAGATGCCCAGCTATCGGGGCCATCTCACGCCGCCACTTGATTCGGGCTGGCTGCGCGGCGGCTGGACCAGCCATTTTGTCTGGGCCACGCCTGGCGTGGAGGCGTATCTTGACATTTTCGGAGTTGCGCCGCGGGGCAGTTCCCCCTGGGAAGCGGAGCTCCAGGGCCTCTACGCCGGCCCGCATACCGTGGCGGAAATGAAACGTACGAATCGCGAAAAGGACTGGCCCTTCGCTACGGCGTTGGGGGTTAAACTCCTTGAAGCTGGCGACCCGCGCGGCTGGCTGCACCTCTTCAACTACGACGTGCTGGTTCAGACGGCGAGCAAGCTGCGCTGCCCAGCGGCGATGATCGCCTTGCGCCCGGCACTGGCCCTGTTGGCGGAGGCGGATGAGCGCCTCGAGTTAGCACTGAAGGGCGAAATCGAGTTCTGGAATCGGCTCGACCAACTTCGCGTGAAGGTCTATGAACGCGCCGTGCGCCCCTATATGCTGGCCGTCAAAGGCGACCCTCGCTCCAGCGCTCCAGCGCTTGCTGTGCAGCATCAAGTTCGTCTCGAACATGCCGGGCAGTTGTTGCCGGTTAGTCCTGTGCGCCAATACGGAATCGAACGGCTGATCGACGAAGCCCAAGCCCAGGCGGCCCGCTTTCTTC
Source organism: uncultured bacterium (assembly GCA_963713735.1). Classification (GTDB taxonomy): domain Bacteria; phylum Verrucomicrobiota; class Verrucomicrobiia; order Limisphaerales; family UBA8199; genus CAVQND01. Next base: position 4,935 of record CAVQND010000016.1, on the reverse strand, counting down.
CCCCCGGAGCACTCCGTTGGTTGCCAGATGCGGGAAAATGCTTTAACCTCCTGGCGGAATGAGCGACGTAAAGACAACGCCCGACGGGCTTGCGGCCAACGTCTTCGATCACCTCCACCGCGTGGCGTACGACTTCCATGTCCGTGCCTTTGGCGAGGAAATGGCCAGGGTCAACTTCCTCCCGCTTGCGGAACGCCGCCGCTACGTCGCAGAAATGGTTGACCACGCCCTCCGCAAGGGTGTGAAATTCGACAAACCGGCCTTGGGGGTTACGCCTTGAAACTGACTGGGATTCTCGTTTGAAGCCTTTTCCGCGCCCGGCGACTCGCCCAGCGAGGCCGTCGTGGCCGCTCCTCTCTTCCCTGCCCTCACGAGTCCGTAGGCCCCAAGAAGGCCCTGCCGGAAGCATAGACAGCGCCCCAAACTAAGGCTTGACCCCGACAACGACACACACATGAGGGTCGGTTCCCGCGTTGCGCCGTAGCCTCGGCGAAGGCGGATTGACCCGCTCCACACTTGGTAATCGACGACTTACGCAAGATTTACGAGAGAACATGGCCAAAGTAAGGCGGTGTAAATAAATAAAGGTAGCAAGTTGGCGGCTTAACAACAAGTCCACAACCGGTGCTACAATGCCTGTCAAAACACCCCCACAGGTTGTGTGTAGAGTTACCTGTGGGGCTCAATAGCGTAGTTCCACTCTCCGTGAAACTTGTTAGGTCTTAGGTTCACTCGCTTCATCTCGTCGGGCGAAACTTTCCGCCCGGTGGGATACTTGCGGCGATCCAACCGGCAAGTCACCATCAGTCCTTTGGCCGTCGTCGTGCTGGCGATCAAGTTCACGATCGTCTCGTAATCCCTCAACGGCTCGCCCCGCCAGTTGGACAAAATGAACGAAAAGAGCCGATGCTCGATCTTGTTCCACTTACTCGTGCCGGGCGGAAAGTGACAAACCGAAAGACATAACCCGCTCTCATCGGCAAAACCTTGCAACTCTAGCTTCCAGAGCCGCAGGCGCCAACCGTTGCTGCCCCCGCCATCGGCGGTGATCAACAGCGTCCGCGCGTCGGGATAAAGTTTCCGGCCTTCAAAGCGCCACCAACCCCGGATCGAGGCCACCGCAAACTCTCCCGTGTCATGGTCGGTCCCCACGTTCACGAACCCGGTGTTCCGGCCCAAATCAAAAATGCCGTACAGGATAGGCTCGCGGCACCTCGGCCCCGGAAAGTCATGTCCTTTGACCCGTTGGGGTTGCTTGGCCACGCGCCATTGCTGGCCGCCGTTGGCGAAGTTGCCCACCAGTTCCTTTTTCTTGGTGTCCACCGAGATCACCGGCCACCCTCCCGCCAAGGCGCGCCTCACGCACCGGTTGATATGCCCAAACTGCGCATCCCGGTCGGGGTGGTCTTCGCCCTCCTCGAGCTTGCGGTTGCTCTGCAGACTGTAGTTCTCAGCATGCAGAAGGTGGGCTACCCGCTGATGGCTCACCGGGTGCCCTTGGGCTTGCAGTTCGGCGGCCAGAGTGCGCGTACTCTTGCAGACCCACCGTAGCGGAGATTCGGGGTCGCCACGGGTGGCACCAGCAATCATCCCGTCCAGCGCGCCGGCCAGCGCCGGATCGATCACGGTGAGGTTCTTGCGTCCGGCACCAGGGCGGCGGATACGCTCCGCCAACGAGGAGTCTCCTTCTTCGATTTCGTCTATCCCCTTAGCGATCGCTTTGCGCGATAACCCGCAAGCGCGCCGCACCATGGAAACTCCGCCATAACCCAATTGAAGCGCCTCATTGGCCACGGTGAGACGGCGGGTCCGCTCATTCAACAGTGGCCAAATGAGCCTGAACTTCTGCCGTAGCGTAGCCATAGCACTCACACACGATGACTATACCACCCGGCATCCGAAGTTGCTACCTTTATTTATTTACACCGCCTAAGAACAAAAGTAAGAACAACAGTTTCCATTTTTCCGCACCATAGGCCGTTTCATCCTCTCCACCACCTACCCCTTGCCCCTGCCTGCCCTCACCAGCCCTCGCGGCTCTTTCTTCCCCTCTCCCACCCGCCAGAATCGCTCCTGAGCCAGCCCACGCGTCAGCACGAGGCCATTAATGTTCCGCTTCGCGGAAATCACTGAAGTCGGAGGCGGTTTGCTTCACACTTAACCAGGAGGGGGTGGCGAGATCTCCGTTGCGAGCGTGAGGCGAGAGCGGGCTCGGTGGGGCGTTGTCGCGCAGGCAACCGGGGCCGCCAAGATGGAGGGAGGCTGGTGAAACGAGGTTTTCAGGCGGGGCCAGCTTGGTTATAGAGGGTTCATGCAAAACATCTTCAAAACCTCACTGACCCCGCAGCAGTATGCCGATCGGAAGTATCATAAGCAAGTCAAGGCGCCGGAAAACTGCCTGAACTGCGGGCGGGCGCACAGTCTGGAGGCGTTGGCGTATTACCACCGGTATGTCAGTTGGCTGACGGGCGTGCTGATGATTTGGGTGCGGCGGTTCCTGTGCCGGCACTGCCGAGTGAGCGTGAGTTGCCTGCCGGACTTCGCCCAGCCGTATCGGGCGGTCAATAGCGAGACCATTGCGGCCGGTTTCAGCGGCCAGACCCGGACCCGGGAACAGAACCGGGCCGTCGAGCATTGGGGCACGGCCATCGCGGTTTACTGGCGCCGGTATCAAGGGCATTCTGCCGGCGCTCTTGTGCATCGTGGGCAACGCGTTCGGGGCGCTGCCGCTTCAACCCACGGCCCGGGAGTTTTGGAACGTCCTGCTGGCGCGCTGCGGGGATCTGGCCGGCGCCACCCGAGAGTTGGTCCAGCAATATCACACCTGTTTGTTCGGGACTTACCGCTGCCATCAGCGGCGACCGCTTCGGGCTGCATGAGGAGCCCCCGCCCGGGAGTCGGGCGCCGGTTAACCCCCACACACCCTTGCTATTCCAAGTGCGTGAGACCGGCCCCAGACTCGCGAGCGTATGAATTAACCAAGCGATTCCGAAGCATCGGCCCTGGCCCGGCACGCCGCCGCGAGCTGGATACAGGAAGCCATTGCGCAGAACTTCACGTTGGCCCGGGCCACCACCCTGGCCAGCGAACGGCCCTGGGGCGGCAAGCTCTACGGCGCCTCCACTCTGGAGGGCTGGTATTACTTGTGGCGCAACCAGGGGTTCGAGGCCCTGCACCGACAACCCCGCAAAGACAAAGGCGCGCGCAAGGCGCTCAGCCCGGAAGCCTGCCAGGCCCTGGTGGAGTGGCGCCAAAAATATCGGGACCTGACGGTCAAGTGCATCGTGCGCCAGTTGCTCGACAACGGCACGCTCCAGTTGGGCACCTTCAGCCTGCCCTCGGTTTACCGCGTCTTGGCGGCCCACCACCTGGACGCTCGTTCCCTCAAGGCCAATCCACCGGCCGGACTGAGCGGCCCGACCAAGGCCTTCGAGTGTGCCCTGGCCAACCAACTGTGGATGACCGACATGATGTTCGGACCCACGCTCAAGCTGGCCGACGGCCAGGTCATCCATACCCGGCTCTTCTCGCTCCTGGACGACTGCTCGCGCCTGGTCCCCCACGCCCAGTATTACGACTCGGAGAAGCTCTGCTGGTTCCTGGACTGCTTCCGGCAAGGCCTGGCCCGGCGCGGCTTCCCCGAAAAGCTCTACACCGACCAGGGCAAAATCTTCACCAGCTACCACCTGCAGATTGTTTGCGCCAACCTCGGCGTGCGCCTCTGCCACGCGGCCCCCTATGCCGCGTTCTCAAAGGGCAAGATTGACGCCGGTACCGGACCCTCCAGATGGACTTCGAGGCCCGTCTGGTGATTGACCCCGTCCACAGCCTGGAAGAACTCAACGCGCGGCTCTGGCGCTGGATCGAGGGCCAATACCATCAGCGGCCCCACAGTGCGCTGGGCGGCCAAACCCCGGCCGAACGCTTCGCCCAGCGCGCCTCCAACCTGCGCACCGCCGACGCCCAAACTGACTGGGAAGCCCTCTTCCTGTGCCGAGCCCAGCGGCGCGTGCGCCTGGACGCGACCTTCAGCCTGGCGGGCCAACTCTGGGAAGCCCCCGTGCATTTGCGCGGCCAACTCATCCAAATCCGCTTCGACCCCTTCGCCTGGCGCCGCCTGGAGATTTGGTGGGAGGGCAAGTTCCTCGCCCAGGCTCGCCGGTGCGATAAACAACTCAACGCCAAAACCTATACCGACCGCGATTATGAACGGCCCGATAAATCCGCCTGACCTGGACGTTGCCCTCAAGAGCCTGTGGGGTGCCACCGCCATGCCCTTTGGCGCCGCCGTTCCCAAACCCTATGCCGCGCAGAGCTTCCAGCAAGCCCGCCACCGGCTCGAACAGTTGGTGGCCGTGCGCGCCTGCGGATTACTTCACGGACCCAACGGCGTGGGCAAGAGCCTCTTAATCCAGCACTTCCTCTCCAGCCTGCCCGACAAACGCTTCAAGCCCCTGGTGGTGGCGCACTCCTCGGTCACCGGCACCGACCTGTTGCGCCTGCTCTGCGCCGAACTGGGCCAGAACGCCCGGATGCGCCGCTCCGACAACGTGCTGCTCATCCGCCAGGGCTGGCAGCAGTTGGAGCGGCTCTGGCCGGTCATCGTCATTGATGAGGCGCAGAACTTGAGCGCCACCGCCCTGGAGGAAGTGCGCCTGCTCTCTTGCGACCGGCGCGACACCCAGCCGCCCTTCAGTTTGCTCTTGGTTGGCGACGAGCAACTGCTGCCGCGCCTGCAAATGGGCATCAACGCGCCGCTCTTGGCCCGCCTGAGCTTTTGCCTGCCCCTGACGCTCTGGACGGCCGACGAACTGGCCGGCTACGTCCAGGCCCGCCTGCAGGAGGTCGGCATCCACGCCAACCCCTTTGACGCAGCGGCCCTCCAACTGCTCATTCGCGCCGGCAACGGCCTGCCCCGGCTGCTCAATCACCTGG
>CAVQND010000015.1:0-96691 GCA_963713735.1 uncultured bacterium | reverse complement strand
CTGGTTGGGCGACGTCTACGACTCAGCCGGCCGACCAGACCGTTTATGTGGGCTCGAATGCCACCTTTACGGTGCAGTGCTCCGGGACACCGACGCTCACTTACCAATGGGCCCTGAATGGCACCAACCTCGCTAGCGCCACCACCTCGAGCCTCAGCCTGACCAACCTGCAATTGCGGGACCGGGGAACCGTGTCCGTGTTGGTCAGCAATGCCTACGGCAGTGTGGCGAGTCGCAATGCGGCCTTGACCGTTGAACCCACCCCGATTCCGCCGAGCCAGATGACGCTGAGGGTCGCGGGCGGGAACTTGAGCCTGCGCCTCAATATCGGAGCATACCGGGATTACTTGCTGCTTTCCTCCAGCAACCTGATGGACTGGGTTGCGATGCGGAGCCTCAGCAGCCCCTTGACGAATGTTAATCTGGTTCTGCCGCTCTCCCAGGACCCGACCCGCTTTTACCGGCTCAAAGACATAACTCAGTAGCAGAATCCTCCCTATGCGCGCTTGGCTTTCACTTGGACGGGGACTGGGTTTGAGACCGGTGCGGCGGCACCATTACCTGGCGATGGCCTTGTGGGCCGCGATTGCGGCGGCGGCTTCAGCGGCGCAAATCACCGGTGAGTGGATCGGCACCGGATATGGCGACTGGACCGACCCGGCAAATTGGGCGAACGGGGTCGTCCCTGTTAACAGCCTGACTGACCAGTACAACGTCATTCTGAATCCGCCGACCAGCGACTATACGCAGACCACACTAAGCGCGCCCATGTCAGTGAGCCAGCTCACACTTGGCGATGTGCTCTATGTTTACGACGCAACGGGTCAGGCTCGGTCGAGTTTGACGTCCGCGACAGTTTCCACCAAGTGGGAGGGTCACTGAGCGGTTGGGCGGCCGCGTATCACCTTCATGGGGAGGCGATGTTCGACGGGAACACTACCAAGGTCCTGGATCGCGAGTGTACGCTGACCATTCACGACCGTGCCCAGTGGACCGCAGGCGATCTGGCCTGGGCCGGCTATGGTCAGGTCTATGTGAACACCGGAGCGGTGTTTGACATCTCGACAGGCGGCTTCGTGGGTTCGACCGGGGCCACAGACTCGGCGGACATCTACAACCAAGGGACGATCCGGGTGAACGCCCCCGGGCAAACTGTCCAGATCTACGGCGCCGTGCACCATTCCGGCCTGATTGACGTTGAAGCCGGCGACCTGCAGTTCATCGGGAACTACGGCGGCTCTGGAGCGCTCAACGTCCAACCCGGCGCGCGTGTGACCTTCTCCGGTTTTAACCAGTGGCAGAACGTGCCCCAGACAGGAGGGGGGCAGTTGGTCTTCTCCGGCCGCGAACAGGGGCTGACGGCAGACACTACTTTTTCGCTGCCCACCACGGTGGCTGCGAATTTCTACGGCGACTTCAACCTCACGTTTTGGAACGCGGTCTGGCAGGGCGGCCAAATCAGCGGCGCGGGAAAGCTTGTCATTCCGCCCGCGGGCACGTTGATCGTTCAAGGCCAGGGCGCGGTGTTGTCCCGCACGCTGGTGAACGCGGGGGACATAGCGTTCCCTCAAGGCGCGTGTCTCTCCGGCATCGGTGCGGTGACGCACACCAACCTGCCCGGCGGGACCATCCACTTGGCTTCGGCGTCCAGCTTCGGAACGCTCTACTCCTACGCGGCGTTGGTCAACCAGGGCAGCCTCTTCAAAGATGACGGCGCGGCGGGCGCCGCCACTGCGTTCGGCACCGTGCGGAACGAAGGGCTGGTCCGCTCCAGCGCGGGCCGGCTGGAGTTCATGACCGGAGGCCTGAATTTGGGGCGCATGGAGGCGCGCGGTTCCGGCCAGATCCTGGTGCAGGGCTTTGACTTCGCGGATTCCTCATCTCTCGCGGGGGATGGCTTGATATCGCTGTCCGGCGGCACGTTGCGCGGCACTGTGGAGACTAACGTCAACCTGGTGTTGTCCGGCGTCACGGTCTCGAACGGTTACCCCTATTCGCTGAACACCTTGCAAGTGGCCGGGTGGGCCACCTTTTCCGACCCGGGCGGCGCCGAGGTCCGCAGCTTCCTGACTTTGAACGGCGGCTTGTACGGCGGACGGCTGCGCAGTCTCCAGGGCACGGAACTCTCGTTTTCGAGCGCACAGGTCAGCGGCGGCTCCCGCCTCGAACTGCTGGGCGGATCGGACTTCGTGCAAGGCACGCTTACCCTGCAGGACACGAACTCGACTGTGTTCACTCCAGGCACGGTGCGCGTCCTTGGGGCTGCCGACCTGGTGGTCAACCCGGGCGCGGCCTTTGCGAACCAAGGGACCTGGATAGTCAGCGCGAACCTGGCCTCCTTCAAAGGGGTTTTCACGGACAAGCTAAGCCGCTTTTCCGCGGCCAATCCGGGTTCCGGCCTGGACTTCGGGGACGGCTCGTTCCTGCTCTCCGGCCCGGTAACGGCATCGCCCCCGCAGCTCACGGCAGGCCCGATGGCTTCCCTTTCTTTCAGTGATCTTGCGGTCACCAACGCCTCTGTGGTGTTGTCCCAAAGCTCGTTAACCGTGGGGACGAACCTCAGTTCGTCCAACGCGAAGTTCGTGTTGAACCAAAGCAGCCTGGTTGGGCCCGCTGCTCCGTGGAAGGGGGCCGCAATCCTCACCGGGCAGGGAACCATCCAGGCGTCGCTGGCGCTGCAGACCCTGGAACTGGATGCCAACACCAACGTTAATGAGCTGGATCTGACCGGCCCGCTCACCGTGACGGAAACCAACGCCGTGCTGCGCACGACGGTGACGTTGGCACAGGGCGCGCCGGTGTTTCCATACCTGATGGTCCATGGCCCGGTGGCACTGAATGCGAGGTTCGACCTGGTGGCGGCATTCGCCTCCAGTTTGTCCAACCTGGCTGCGGGGCCGATTACCGTGCTCGAATCCGACCAGCCGATCACGGGCGCTTTCCTCAATGCCACCAACGGCGCCACGCTGACCACAACTACGAACAGCTACAGGTGCGAGGTATTCTACGGCCCGGACAGTCCTTACGGCGCGAATAAAGTCGTGCTCGCCCGGTTTGGCACAGCCTTCGACCGCTGGCGCTTGCAGCGGTTCACCGCCGCCCAGATGCAGGATCCCACCGTCTCAGGCCCGAGCGCCGACCCGGATCATATCGGTTTTGGGAACCTCGCGGAATTCGTGCTGGCGATGGACCCCGCTAATCGTGGGGCCACTTTTCCCTCAGTCCTCCCGGGGCCGACGGGATATTCCACGATCCACCTCCGCAAACGGAAAGACGTGGGCGGGTTGCAGACTGCAATCGCGCTCTCTCCCAACCTGGTTTCGTGGCAACAGGTCGCGGTTGGCGCCACGTCGACCTGGATCGAGTTGCATCGCGCGTTCGACCTCGGGGACAGCTACGATTACACGTATTTGTACCATGGCAGTGCTCCGGCGCTGTTCCTGAAGATCATCATCAGCGGGCAGTACCTGAGGCCCAGGCCTGTGTCGAATGAGGGCGTGGGATTCCCTCGAACGGATATGTCGCGCTTTGGCCGGCGAACGGCGCCGGTCGCAAGTGGGCTCGGAGCAAAACCCGCTTGCGCATGCGCGAGCGCTTCGGCCCGTCCTCCGTAGCAGGACTGCGGAGGGTGGACAGGCAGCGGTTGATCCAGACGCCGCTGGGCGTCCGGGTCATCTGCGAGCCGCGCGAGTTGCTCTACGAGGAGGCTCCAGCCGCTTACAGAAACATCGAGGACGTAGTCCAGGACCTGGTGGATGCCGGGCTTGTCTCGGTCATCGGCACCTTCCGGCCGCTCCTCACATACAAGACGCGCAAGCAGACAAGGGGACGGGTGTCGAGTGTCGGGTGACGAGGGGGGTTGCGGCTCCGCTTCCCCCGACACACGACACTCGTCACTCTTTCGTCGTCCGTGAATGCAAAGGTGCTGGCGCACTGCCACCACGAGTAGCCGGCCCTTCAAGCCGGGCTGGTGGCCGTGCGCCAGCACTCGGCGCAAGTCCGGCCACGGATGCTTCCAGTGCGGAGTGATGAATGCGGAATGCGGAGTGGGGGCCGTGCGGCAAGCGCAGCCAGCTCCGCACTCCGCACGTCGAATTCCGCACTTCCAAGGCCCCCAAGGTGTAAGAGAAATATGCACGCCTGCCCGCGAAGCAGGAGGATCGTGGTGCGAGTCCACGTGGGGGCACCATTTCGATGGTGGCCATGATGTAACAGCAGCATCACGCCCCGTGAAGGCGTTTGTGCCGGTGCGAATCCGGTTGGTCACCCCAATTTCGATGGGCCGAATACATGAATGTTTCGCTCACGCATGAACTGGAGACGGTCATCGAAGAAAAGGTGAAAAGCGGGTTTTACAATAACGCCAGCGAAGTTGTGCGTGACGCCCTGCGGCGCGCATTCTGCCAACCCCCGAGCTTGAACCTGGATGAAGATACCCCGGAACTGGCCGCTTTGGTACGCGAAGGACTAAACAGCCGTCATACCCCGCACCGCAAGGGTGGTGTTCGCAAGCTGTTGGATCGCTTTCGACAGCGATCACGAGGATGACCGTTCAGCGATCAAAGCGCTTCGACGCCAGCATGCCGGCGGTCATCTCAGACTTTGTGCGGACAGCGCGAGCTTCGCGCCGGTCCGCCGGCTCAAGGACGCCAAGAAGGCAACAACGCGGGCGGATGGGCGATGAAAGCCACGCAAAGATCGCATCATCATTCGGATCAATGTGTCGCGGGGAATTTTCGATGATCCCCGGCAGGCCGCCGCTGTTATGTTGGCGGCCAACACAACGGTTGAATGTCGAATGTCGAATGTCGAGCCATGAACGTGCGCGGAAGAGTAGTGGCCGAGCTCAGTGTTATCGCGGTGCTGACCACGACCTTCATCCTGCTGTTCCCCAAGCGCAATCCGCTACTGGACGTGGCCTTGGCTGGGTTCGCCGTCCTTTGTATCGGCCTTTCTGCGGCCTATGCCAAGGACGTCATCTGGGCGGCATCGCCACCCCCAGTCACAGAAAACCGTTTCAAACGTTGCTTGGCTGTAACGCTTTGGATCACCGTACCCACGGCCTTGGTGTTCTTCGTAATCGGGGGGATCGTCGCTTACGCTCACGGCGGTTGGCCCGCGGTCGTTGACCGGGTGCTCAACTGGAGAATCGTGGCCGCTTTTGGTTGTTACCTGCCCTGGGCTTTGATGCAGCAGACGCTCCTGCAGTTTTACCTGCTGGGTCGCTTGCTTGCCCTGTTCCCGAAACGATTCCTGTGGGCACCCCTGATGATCACCGGAATATGCTTCGGCCTGGTCCACCTGCCTGACGTTTGGACGGCCCTGGTGACGGTCGCTGCCGGGGCACTGTGGAGTTTCATCTACTACCGGTATCGGCTACTTCTGCCACTGGCGTTGTCCCATGCCGCGCTGGGTTCGGCCTTCTATTACGGGATTTTTGGTCATGACCTGGCTGCGGAATGGCGGGCCCTCTTGCCGTAGTGCCCGTGGCCATCGTGCCAGGCGCGTTCGTGGCCGTAGTTGCGGCTCGGGGAACCCTGGGAGTGACGGCTTGTCAAAAAAATGTCGCCGTTTTCTTCCCGGGCGGCCATTACTGTAATGATGGGCCAGACGAACGACCGGCAGTTGCTCGATGATTATGTGTCCGGGAACTCCCAGGAGGCATTTGCGACGATCGTCCAGCGGCACATGGACCTCGTTTATTCGGTCGCCCTTCGCCGTGTTGGCGAACCGGACAAGGCTCACGAGGTCACGGCCACACTCAAGCTTATGGCCTGGCTAAAACTCAAGACGGCCGTCATCGCCGGCGCGGCGTCGCTCCTGGCTGCGGCGCCGTGGGTGTGGCGGGAGTGAGTGTGGCTTCAGTTGTCCGGCAGCACGTGCAGGCGGGGCCGACTGAACGCGGCGCGGCCTTGCGCGGAAGGGCCGAGCAGCTTGCGGCTCCGGGGCCGGGGAGCCATCAAGTCCCGGAAACCGCCGGCCAAGGCCAGGCGCCGCAGCACCCGCCCACCGTTCGGCTTCTGGGTGAGGTCGAACGGTCGGCTGCCGATGCCGGAGGGCACCCGCTGGCGCATTACTGGTCCAGGTTCGAGCAGAACGAAGGCTTGCCGCAGTCGCTGACACTGCGGGCCTCCTCAACGCTCTACAAGATCGACGCGGCAAAACAAGGAGCGGGACCCTTTGACAGGCCCCTGACCTACCCGGACGGGTTTGTTGCCGCTGAATACAAAGTCCTCACGAGCACGAATATCCAGGGGACAACAATTCCGCTGAGCTTCGAAATGAACCAGTTCGCGCCAGTTCGGGGTTGGCTCGGGACCACCGGCGAGAGATTTATCTTTTCCAAGTACAGCGCCCGAGTGACTGCTCTCGACCTGAACGGGCGCAGTGACAGCCTGCCGCGGATCTTCAGGGTCCCCCAGGCGGTGATTTACGATCAACGGTTTGAAGACAAACGGCGCCCCGGGTTACACCTCACCTGGAGTCCCGTGGGCGACTCCTGGCCTCCTGCGGACAGCCCTGAGGTCCCCACGCTGTTGGCTAAGGCCGTGCGCGATTACGATGCCTGGGCCCGCAGCCGGCCCCCGGCGCCCGGGACGCGCCTCATGAAAGCCCTGACGCGGGTGAACTGCTTCGCCGTGGGTCCACTGTTCGCTCTGATCCTCGTCGTCTGGAAATGCAGCGCGAGCTTTCGGAATGCCCCGATAGGTTACAGGCAGATTTGACGTGGTGCCAGAGGAGGGATTTGAACCCCCGACCAAAGGCTTATGAGTCCTCTGCTCTACCCCTGAGCTACTCTGGCAACCCTGTGGAAAACAGGCGACGCGGGAACTGTAGCCGATGCCGTGGCCGCCCGGCAAGTCCTGAAAACGGGGTGCTGGCTCCAGGCAGGCGGCGACTCGTGAACGCTGTTTGGCGCAGTTGATTCTGGACTCGGCACAAGGCCAACGCCTGAAGCTGCTGCGCCGTCCTGCCTCGCGGAAGCAATGGAAACACGGGGTCAAGGTTGTGAAAGGCAATAGAGACTCCGCCGCGTGCGGAGGAAGAGGTCCTTCCCCGCTAGCGCCAGTGAGGCGTCAGAATGGTCGTCCGCCACTTTGTTGACCGCCAGCACCTCGGGCTTGGGACCTTTCCTGAGTACGACGCACGCGCCTTCCCGGCTCAGGATGTAAACCCGGTCTTGCGCCGCCACCGGCGAAGCATAGACCCCGTGAACCCCTTCCAGGCGCTCATGCTCGAAATGGGCCTGCCCGCTCCCGGCGTCGAAGCACGAAACGATGGGGTCGTTGCCGGAAATGACGTAAAGCAGATCGTCCGCCAATAATGGCGAGGGCACGTAAGGGGTGTTTTTGGCGTGGCTCCAGACGATGGCGTCGGTGCCGGTCAGATCGCCCTCCCGATCCAAACGGACGGCCTGCAGTGCGCTGCCTCTGAACCCGCTGGTCAAATAGACCACGCCGCTCCTGGCCACGGGGCTGGGAATGGCGTTGACAGTTTGTCCCGTGCAGGACCAAAGCTCCTTGCCGGTGGCCAGATCGTAGGCGCGAACCTTCTTGGTGGCGTTGACGATCACCTCCGCCGGCCGTTGCACTCGACGATCAGCGGCGTGGACCATCCCGTGGCTTCGTCGCGTGGGGTCCGCCACAGTTCCCGGCCGGAGGCCGTGTCCAGCGCGGCGATGAAATCGGCGCCTTCCTCGTCCCAATTGACGACGACCTTGTCGCCCCAAAGGGCCGGGGAAGCGCCTTCGCCGTAGCCCATTTTGGTCTTCATTTTGCCGAAAGTCCTTTTCCCATTTCAAATTTCCATCAAAGTCATAACAATGCAGCCCGCGCGAGCCAAAGTAAGCCAGCAGGCGCTTGCCATCGGTCACCGGGGAGGCGGAGGCGAAAGTGTTGTTCTGCATGATGCCCCTCGTGCGGCGCCTCCTGGCGCGCGACTCGTTGCCAGAGAACTTTGCCGCTGGCGCGGTCCAGGCAAAGGACGACGAATTGGTAAATCTCGGTTGGGGCCTGTGGCGCGGCGGGCGCGGCGGCGTTCGTTCCGGTGGGAATGGCTGCCAGGAGAAAAACGCGGCCGCCCCAGACGATGGGCGTGGAATCGCCCTCTCCGGGGATACCGCCTTTCCACTTGACGTTGTGGGTTTCGCTCCAAGTCACCGGCGGGTCCGCGTGAGGCGCCTCACCGTCGAGAGCGGCCCGCGCCATTGCGGCCAAAACAGTTCCGCCGCCGGGTCCGCCAGGGCTGCGGTGCTGCCGCCCAGCCAACCTGCCAGCGCGGCCAAGAGGAAAGCGACATGGCATCGAAGCGCGAACAAGGTACGGCCGGGCGCGACGGCATTCATGCTGCAGAGAACATCTTCAACCATACCTTACGAATACCCCAAAACCAACCCGCCGACAAGCCGTGCACAATCAACCAACGGGTGCTCGGCCAGGTTGACGGGGGTGGTCTTCCAGAAATACTCGGCGAACTCGGCAAAAACTGAGGACGTCATTCCGGCCGCTCTGCACTGGCCTGGCCTTCTTGGGCATCCCGGGCAGTGCCTCCAATTGGAGACATTACATCGGTTTCATGTCCGCGCGCCTGGAAAGCACCACAATCGGCCGGCAACGCGATAGCGCAAGTCGGGAGGGCGGTATCCATCTTCTCCAGTGAGCGCCACGGTTTTCTTTGGCTGGTCCCAGGGTTGTTGTTGTCGCCTGCCCGCGAGTCCACGTAGTATTGAGCGCCGGAGGCGCTCAGGCAGCAAATGGCCAGGAGGCAAGTCAGTGCAGAGTTCGTCATCATGCTCGTAAGACAAAGGACGTGAAGACCTGGCATCAAAGGAGAAAAGACGGGTTGAGGCTCGGCGGACGCGTGCATTTTCCCAAGAGTGAGCGGGGAAGTCGCGTCATTGGCAACGATATTTTCTCACGTCGGGAGGTTTAATTTGGTTTTATTGGTCTTAACTGGCAGGCGGCGCCAAAGCCTGGTTGATGACCAACCGCACCCGCTGGGCCGTGACTGCGGGGAAGCGGCGCAGTTGCTTGTGGCCGATGACCTGGCCGGCCGCGACGGTGTGCCATTTCCCACCGTCGAGGACCTCGACGTGGTAGGCCTGCACGCATTCGCCCAGGGCGATGTTCTCCTGGATGCGCGCGACATTGAAGGTCCGAGCCTGGCCAAGGTCGAACTCGACCTGGGCGGTGGTCTGGCCTGTCGCGGGCATCCAGTAGGTATTCAGGTCGCCATCCCGGAGTTGGGCTGCGCCATGGGCGGCGTCGAGAATGACTGGAGGCCGTAACGGCGGCGGGCTTGACGTAATCCGTCGCGTAGAGCCGATCCAGGAACGTCCGCAACTCTCTGAGCCGGGCCGCGTCAGGCTCGGCAATGCGCCCGCGCCGGTCAGGAGGGATATTCAAGAGGAGGACCGACCTCAGCAAAGGGTGATTCGTGGATGGTGTCCACTCAACGAGAGCCGGCCGGAATGGCCCCGGGCTGGGCGGCAGGAAGCGGGGTAAGAGGTGCACAGTTGCAAAGTTGCAGACTGATTAAAATTGGACCAGGGTTGGGCACGCGCCATAATGAAGTATGTCGATTGAACCTCAACCTTTGAACAAGCAGGAACACACGGCGATCATGTGCCTCTGCGTCCTGGCGGCGTTTTCGGACGGGGCACAGGACGAAGGGAGCGCGCCCAGATCGAGCGGATCGTGAAGGGGTTTTCGGGGGACCATCTGGATGGGTCGGGGCCGCCATTCGTGGCGGCCCCGACCCCTTTTTTCAGCCCTCCAGGAACAGCTTCCAGTCCTCGATGCCGTGGGCATTGCGGAAGGCTGCGGATACCGGCAACGCCCTTGGCGCATGGGGGAGGGAGAGGAGCCTCAGGCCGGCCTCATGCGGGAGACGGTCGGCTTTGCGCTGGTTCACTTCCTTGGCCGACCAGACCAGGTTCTCCCAGGCGTCCTTGCCACCCCGCGAGCGGGGCACCACGTGGTCCAGGCTGCCCTCCTCCGGGCGCAGGACACGACCGGTGTACTGGCAGCGGTTGCCGTCCCGCTCACGGATGGCGCGGGCGCAAAGCTTCGGTCGCTTCTTCGGCACCTTGGCATAGTTGATGGCCACGATGACGGTCGGCACGCGAATCTGCCCGCGAACGGTGTGCACCGCCTCGTCCTGGTCACGAATCGGCAGGGTGATCCACTCCGCCCAGGTCACCGGGCGGACCTTGGAAGTGTAGAGTGCAGAGTGCGGAGTGCAGAATGAGTCGGGCTGCGCCTCGATCGGATCTCCGCCTTCGATTTCCAGGCCAGTGGCCACGTTGGTGGCCATCATGCAGAACGCCTCCTGGGGCGTACGCACGTTGATGGCCTGCCAGTTGCGGTTGAGCACCAGCACGGTCGCTTTCGTCAATATACTGCTCATAAAGAAGTGTCGACGGTCGAGCGACGAGGACCGGAAGCGCGCTGCAGCCGACCTGCCTCGTGGCCCGTCATCTGCCCAAGGTGTTTGTTCTTTGTTGAGGACTTTAGCCGTTAGCCTTCAGCCTTTAGCCTTTGAAGAATGGCTGCCTCGCTTGGATTCGCACCAAGACCATCGGGGTCAAAGCCCGGCATGCTGCTTCTTACACCACAAGGCAACGATTTGGTGGAGCCGGAGGTAGTTGCAACCTCACCAAACCGGATTAAAAGTCCGGTGCCGGTCTCCTGTGGCTTCGGCTCCAGCCAAAATGGTGGGCGAGAGAGGACTTGCACCTCCAAGGCTCACAGACTCTCGATCTGTGGGGTCTTCTAATGCCCGCTGAACCACTCGCCCGAGAAAATGGTGCTCCCGGCCGGAATCCCACCGGCAACCTCAGCCTTCGGAGGGCTGCGCTCTGATGGTTGAGCTATAGGAGCAGTAAAAACGTGGAGCCTCCCGCCGGTGCTGCTCCGGCCTAGTCCGCTTACAAAGCGAGCCCGCGGGCTGCCGCAAGGAGGCAAAATGGTCGCAATCCCCAGTGCTGCCCTGGGCCGAGCTGGCTTATGATGCCTGCTTGAGCGCTGGCTCGATTGCGAAATGGAGCCCCCACCCGGAATTGCACCGGGCTAAAACTCGCGTACCGGGCGAGTGCATCGCTGCCAATGCTTTTGGGGGCTTTGAGACTGGTCGGCGCGAGACGACTTGCACGTCCAAGGCTGCCTGATTCTGAGTCAGGTGGGTCTGCTATTCCCCGTCAACCACGCGCCGGAAAATTGGCGTCCCTGACCGGCTTTGCTCCGGTGATCTCCTGCATGAGAGGCAGGCATGTTGGCTGGACTACACCACAGGGACTGAATTTGATGAGGGCAGGAAGCATCGCACTTCCGACCTGATGCACGTGACGCATCCGCTCTGGCTGGCTGAGCCATGCCCTCAAAATGGCTGGCCGAGCCGTATCTCTGAGCGAAGGCTGGTGGGGACGAAAACGCCGCTGTAGCGAATGGCCTCCTGATCAGCGATAGGGCTGACTGGTTTTAAACCGGTTTCGCCGTGTCCGGAAGAAAAATGGTACGCGCGTCCGGTAACGCTCCGGATCCCGGCACTGATCTAGTGCGATGCGAGGTATAGGCTCGCCGCCTCTCTTTGAGCTACGCGCGCAGAAGATGGCGGAATGCCGTGGACTTGCACGACTTGCCCGGAGGCGCGCACTCGTTAGCAACCCGACAGGTCGGGATTCGCTTGCCCGGTTGGCATTCCTGAAACGGTCCGCGTGGCAGGGTTCGCACGTGCAACCTTCCCGTCTTGAGCGGGACGCCTCTGCTTATTGGGCTACACGCGGTTGGTGCCCACGGCCGGATTTGCACCGACACTTTGCGCGTTTTAAGTGCGCCGTCTCTGCATTGGACTACGTGGGCGAAATGGTGCCGCGTGAGGGAGTTCCACCCCCAACCTCTCCGTTCTGAGCGGAGCGCCTCTGGTAGTTGGGCTAACGCGGCGTGAATTGGCACTCCCGGCAGGAATCTCACCTGCAACCGCGACGTTCGAAGCGTCGCGCTCTGATGATTTGAGCTACGGGAGCATTGAAATTGGTGGGCCGCCACGGATTCGCACCGTGTTCTCGCCGGGTAAGAGCCGGGACTTCACTGCCAAAGTTTGCAGCCCAAGCGCGACACGAAGGCGGAGTTGAACCGCCGCGGCCAGGTCTGTGAAGCCCTGGCCGGCACCGGGATTTCGCGTCGCGTGAAATGGAATCCCAAGCGCACTGAATCTGGCGCCCGGCACGGTGGCCGTGCGGCAGCAGCTTCGACCGTGCCGGGTCTCTGGCGGCAGGCCAGATTCGCTTGGGAAATGGACGGGCATGAGGGTAGCGCGCCCTCTATTCCGGTTTGGAAGGTCCTTGCGGACGGCCATCAGCGTGTATCTCTCAACACCTATGCTCGATGAAATGGCCTGCCGAGCCGTAGCCCAGCGGGCGAAGGCTGGAGTCCCGTGCGGGAGTCGCACCCGCCTGTGTGGTTTTGCAGACCACTGCCTCGGCTGCTCGGCCAACGGGACGTGCTTCGAGATCCAAGCGCGGGCGGATGGTTGTCTCACCCGCCGGCGGCGCGACTATTCCTCGGCAGGCGGATCCGGTGGTGCGTTTGGCTTGCCATTCTTCAACGGCAGGAAGCCGCCGGGCATGCCGAGCACGAGCGTGTTGCCGGCGTTCTGTGCAGCCGAAAGCGACTGCATCAGACGCAGGTTCATCAGCGCCGGGTTGCCTTCCAACACGCAGGCCGCGTTGGCGAGATTGCACAACGAGGCGCTTTCACCCCGGGCACGTTCCAGTGCGGCCTGGCCTTCCTGCTTTGCCTTCAGCACGTCGGCGAACGCACGCTTCAACTCGCCATGCGGGGGGGACATCGCGCGCCGGGAGGAGCCGCCCAAAAGGCGCAACCGCTCTTTTTTTGTTCGGTTTTGGCCTTTTGTGGGTTCCTAATGGTGAACCGGTGATGACAGACAGCCTTACACTGCTTGCTGAATACGTCAAGAACAGTTCGGAATCGGCATTCGGCGAATTGGTCTCGCGTTATGTCAATCTCGTCCATTCGACTGCCCTTCGAATGGTCGGTGGCGACAAGCATTTGGCAGAGGATGTGGCCCAAACCGTCTTTTTGGATCTGGTCCGCAAAGCACCGAGGTTTCCCGGGGGCGTCATCTTGGGCGGATGGCTGCATCGGCACACCTGCTACGTGGCCTGCAAGACGGTGCGCGCTGAACGTCGCCGCCAGGCGCGCGAGAGACACGCGGTGGAAATCAATGCGCTTAACGATGACTCGACCGCCGGCCTTGATCAGCTTGCGCCAATCCTGGACGATGCGATCTGTCACCTGGGAGCCGCGGACCGCGCCGCCATCGTCTTGCGATTTTTCGAGCAGCGGGATTTCCGCTCCTGGGCGAGGAGTTGGGCAGCAGTGAAGACGCGGCGCGTATGCGGGTAAATCGCGCGCTGCAAAAGTTGCACTTGCTTCTCAAACGGCGAGGGCTCGCGCTTTCAGCCGCAACCTTGGGGACGGCCCTCGGCAACGAGGCGATCAGAGCCGCTCCCGCGGGTCTGGCGGCGAGCATTGCTTCCGCGGCGCTGGCCAGCGGGCCGGCCGGTGCGGGAGTTGCATCCACCATCCTCAAATTGTTGACTATGACAAAAATGAAACTTGGGTTGCTGGGAACTATTGTTGTGGCCGCTGCCGGAATCCATCTGGTGGCCGACCGCGAGTCCCGGGCCAGAATGCAAACAGAAAACGACTCGCTGCGGTCGCAACTTGAACCGGTGAATCAACTTGTGGCGGAGAATGACCGGCTTTCCAATTTGCTCAGCCAGGCCAACGGCGCCAAGTCTCTTGCAGCGGAACAAATGGCTGAGCTTTTGCGGTTGCGCGGTGAAGTAGGCAGATTGAGGCGACAGTTGGCGGAACACCCCAAAGCACAAGGGCGGCTCGCGACATCGGCCCGGTCGAGCACGAACGAGATCGTGACGGCGGGCAGCCAGGGCAGTTTTGTCGCGGCGCTGGACTGGACCAATCGCGGCTTCGCGTCGCCTCAAGACACCGCGATCTCCTTCCTGTGGGCGTTGCGGGCGGGGGATGCTGGGCTTTACGCCGCGGCCCAGGGCAAAACCAATGCTCCAAACCTGCTCCCGGTGCCCTGGGCGGCTGCATTTGCTGAAGTTAAAGGCAGCTATGTCTCGGAGGTCACGCGGTCTGAAGAGGGCGATCCGATGGTTGGCCTGGTCCATGAGTTGCCGAATGGCGAACAGCAGCACACCTGGTTGGGATTCAAAGAGTCGAGCGGATCCTGGCAAATCAAGAGCCTTACGGGCTATCCAATTGTCCTACAGCGGACGACCGTTGATCAAGGCCGATAGCCGCTCAACTTCGGCCCCTCGAAATTGGGGTGACCAACCGGATTTGCACCGGCACAAACGCCTTCACGGGGCGTGATGCTGCCGTTACATCATGATCACCATAAAATGGCCTGCCGAACCGTAGCCAGGCAGGCGAAGGCTGGCCTGCCATGCCGTAGCCGATAGGCGAAGGCTGGAACCCCTGGTCGGACTCGCACCGACGAATACGAGTTTACGAAACTCGCCCTGTTGCTACTGAGGCACAGGGGCAAAATGGCGTCCACGGCAGGAATCGCACCTGCGACCTCCACCTTCGCGCGGTGGCGCTCTCATCTAACTGAGCTACGCGGACAAATGGCATCCGTGGTCGGACTTGCACCGACTACGCCCGGCTTGAAGGGCCGGCTGCTCAAGCTGCTTTGCATTCACGGACGAAAAGCGTTCGCCGCAAAGGACGAGAACGCAGGGTCGCTGCTCTCCGGCAGGCGTTAACTCCGCGGGCTCAGTTCCTCCCTGGCGATATGAGGACGCGTCAGCGGTGAAACTTGCGCGTCTTGTAAGTGAGGAGTGGTCGGAATGTCGCGATGACGGAGACAAGTCCGGCATCCAGGAGGTCCTGGATCACTGCCTCGATGTTTTTGTAGGCGCCAGGCGCCTCTTCGTAGAGCAGGTCGCGCTCTTCGCACACCACGCGGCTTCCCAGCGGCGTCTGCACCAACTGGTGCAGGCCGAAACGCTCGCGCATGCGCAGGCGGGCTGCGCTACGAGCCCATTTGCGGCCGGCTCCGTGAGCGAGCGACCAGGCGTGGCTTTCGCCATCGCCGATTGGCTTCACGAGGTAGCTGAAAGCCCCGCGCGATCCGGGGATAACCACCGTGTCATCCTCGGCAACGACAGCGCCTTTGCGATGCACCCAGACAGTTTCACCGGCGCTTTCGTGACGGGTGATGCTGTTGTGGCAGCCGTCCCAGAGGCACTCAGCCTCCGCTCCCAGCGCCTCGACGAATCGTCGAGCGATGAGCGCTCGGTTTGCCTTGGCCCACCTCAGAACCAAGTCATGGTCTCGGAGATAGCCCGCCGCGGAAGACGACTCGGCGTCGGAGCCTTCGGTCTGATGCTCATCCACATAAGCGCGCAGGATGGATTCGCCCAAGCCACGCGAGCCGCTATGGACCAGGACCACAAGTTGCTGTTTGCCCAGGCCCAGTCGCCTGAAGGCTGCTGCGTCCAGGATGGCCTCAACCTGCTGCAGTTCAGCGAAGTGATTGCCGCCGCCGATCGTCCCCAGCGATTCGTCAACCTCCGTGGATTCGAGCTCCGCTGCGGCGAGGACCTTGCCAACGTCGCCTTCCCACGGATGCTCCAAATCGAAGCGAAGGTCAGTCCAGACGCTGAGCATGAGGTCGCGCTGCACGAGGTTCGTTTTGAACAGGGCCATGCCGCAACCGATGTCGCCGCCGATAAGGTGGGGATAGATGACCCGCTCGGTGACCAAGGCGGCGCCCACTGGACTTCCCTTGCCCGGGTGCAAGTCCGGGAAACCGACCGCCAGACGCACGGCTTCGAGTCGTGCGGCTGCGTAGAGTTGGTGAACCGCTTCGCCTTCGATCCAGCTATTGGCCGAGGCGAAAAGGCGCACATTGGTCTGGATCAGAGTATTCATGCTTCCTTTCTTGCCCGCCAAGGCGGGATTCAGTTGGGAGTTGGCCACTGGAGTCGGGATTGCGCCGACACCTCCGGCTTTTCAGACCGGCGTGCAGACTGACTACACCATCCAGTGGCAGTAGCGGTGCGCGGCAGCTTGGGTCAGCCGCCGTGAAAAGCTGTCTATGAAGCTTGAGCCTTGCGGGCTGCGGCTTGAGGTTTGAACCGGCTGACCGATGCGGTTTGACAACTCGGCATCAACATCAGCGGGTCATTGGGTTATCAGCCCAATCAGAAAACGTTTGAAGCGTCCTGGTTTTGACAGCGTTTTTCACAGGCAGCCTTCCGCCGCCACCGCGCACCTGAAATGAACCGCCAGCGGAATCAGAGATTCACGCTGCGGGTGAAGTTGAACTCGTCCAGCGCATCCTGCAGCGACTGGATTTCGGCGTTCAACTCGGCCACCAGCTTGTCGACGTCCACCTTGCCCAACTGGGCGACGTATTCGACCTCGTAGGCGGCCTCAGCGAAACCGCGGCCCTCGTGGAATACGCCGGCCTTGGTATCCAGACCGGTCAAGGTCGTGACGAGGCCCTTGAGTTCCGCCAGGCGGAAGATCTTGTCGTAAACTTCCGCGTTGGCCGCGGCCACGGCGGCCTTCACCTTGACCAACTCGTCAAGTTTGGCGCGCAAGCGCGTCAAAACCTCTCGGTTTTCGTAGTCGAACTTCTGCTTGGTGGAACGGGAGTTCTGCTTGGTGAGCAGGTCCTTCAACTGGGCGACTTCGCCGGCCAGTCGGTTTTTCAATTTGAGTGCCTTGGCAATCTTCATGTGATTCCTTTCAGTGATTGGTTTTCGATTTTCAAATTGGTCGTCCCGCGCGGTAACGCTCCGCGGTCTTCCGCTTATCAGGCGGATGCTCTGCTCTTGAGCTACAGGACTGGAAATCGAACCGGTAGGCGCTCACAGGGAGCGCCCACCGCCTTCATGTTGCTTCAATCCAGGAATGCCCACCTTGCTCATCGTCCGGCCCTGGGTCTTTGGGTTCACCGGCACACGCTGCCAGAACGGCAGCGGGATGGTGGCGCGGCAGGCATCCCTCACTGCCCCATACAGCCGGCTCAGGCAACAAAGGCGAGAACCAGCGTCAGAAGCGGATATGCCACAACGCGCGAATGCCGACCGGACCCTCGCCTTCGCCGGGACGGCCCACTGCAGGGCGTTCGGAACGGGGCAACGTCGGGAGGACTTGGTGGTCCTGTTTGCTGAGAATTGGACGATTCTGCGGAACTGGTTTCTGCAACCGGCCCCGCAGCCATTGCGGTAGGTATTGGGCGATAATCATATTGGTCTCTCGCGTTGTGGGTTTACGAATTGGCGGAGGGCGTCGGTAACGCTCCGACCTCGGCGGCGCCGATCCTGTTTTCGAGACAGGTGCAGCCAGCTTATATCTGCCTGCCCTCCGCAAAACGGTCAGGGTGGCGGGGATTGCACCCGCGTCCTCCTCCTTCCGAGGGAGGCCGTCTGCTGCTGATATTACGCCCTGAAGATGGCTGCCAGAGTTGGACTCGCACCAACACCGAACGGCTTAACAGGCCGCCGTGCTACTTTGACACTACCTGGCAATGGAGAACTGGCGCTGCCGGCAGGATTTTTTTTTTTTTTTTTTTTTATTTTTCTTTTTTTTCTTTTATTTTTATTTTTTTTATTTTTTTAATTTTATTTTTTTACTTTCTACTTCTCTTTCTATTTTTTTTTCTTATACTACTATCTCTGTGCCGGCCATGAGTTGCACCCTCAACCCTCCCGCAGACAACGGGGCGCTCTGCTAATTGAGCTACGGATCCAAAATGGTGGGAAGTGCTGGTAACGCTCCAGTCGTCGCTTCCAGCTCTATTTGAAGACACCGGTTTTACAGACCGGCAGCCGGATCACTTCCCCTGGTAGCGGGGGTGGGAGTCGCGCCCACGAAGGCCGAGGTTATGGGCCTCGCCTGAATCTCATTCTCCCCGCAGTGAAATGGTGGAGACCGACGGGTAACGCTCCCGTTTCACCCTGCTTGCAAGGCAGGTGCATCACTTTTCTGCCACGGCCCCAAAATCTGGAAAATGGCAAGCCGCCCTGGTGCTGCCCCAGGCAAGCTGAGTTTTGGAGACTCGGCTGCACAGGCTGGTGCGCGGCTTATTCGAAATTGGTGCGGCTGCCGGGAGTTGCACCCGGAAGGTGGCGGTCCGCCAGGACCTGGGGGCGGGCAGATATTCCGCTGTTGAACCACAGCCGCGGGAAAGTAAACGGGCCGGGAGCGTTTCTGCTCCCGGCCCGCGCCATTTCAACAAAGAACAAACACCTCTTGCTACCTCGCGGTACCAACCCACGGTTTCACGGTGGTTCTTTCGGTGTTTGGGGGCACACCTCCTGCGAAGCCCTTAAATTGTAAAATCAGGCCTGGTTCATCCGGCGCGCTTGTGGGCGACCGCTGGGCAGATCCCACCGGCGGAGAACCTCGGCTCTCCCGCGCCGTTCTTCGTTTTGTGCCAGGTGACATCATCAGAACGTCGGTTTTATTCTGCTCACAGTGCGTTGCCTTTCGTTGTCGAGTGTTGCTTCTTTCAGTTCGGCATGGGTAAACAAAAAACCCTGCTTCCATTTCGGTAAGCAGGGTCTGGAAATCCTATGATGTTCGGTTACCTGCTCACCTTGAGTCTATCCGGGTTGGCTTCGGGCTTCTGCCCACGATACGCCCTGGATAGGCCGAGGCTAAACATAGTGCCTCGGCTGGACCAGCTATGACGTGTCGCTTGCGCGACCGGCGTCAGCGGCCAAATCGAGACCAATATGTTCATGCAGGTTTTCATCGAACTTGCCTCATACTTATCACAAGTCCCCTAATCTTGTCCACTTATATCTTTAGGGGTGCGTATATCTTAAATTCAAATATCTGGATGAGTTGATGGATGAACTACTTGCCCCCACGAAACACCCCCGCACCGCTTCCAGGTATTTCAGCCCGTTGACCGTGTCGGGCTCCACGTAGCTGCCTTCGGTCCGCTCGTTCCAGCAATTGATGGTCAGGATGCGCGGCCCGCTGGGCTGGGCGAGCAGGCGCTCTTTGGTTTTCTCCAGTGCGTCGCGGAAGTTCTCGGGCGTGTTCTGGCCGATGGTGTTTGTGAACGGATAGCCGAAGTTGCCGAACTCATCCTCTTGGGCCGTGCGCGGGCTCGGATCCCAGCCCATGCTCACGTTCGGGAAATACGGCACGTCAAACAGCTTCTCTGCGCGGTCCCAATATCTGAAATACTCGTCGCGCGCGAATTTGTAGTCCGTAACTTGGTCGGGCAGTGACACGTGATGAACCCACACGTACAAAGTGACGGAATCGAAGCGCAAATCGCGCACCAGCTTCGCCGCGTCCGCGGGCTTGCTCTCGCCTGGCAGAATCGGTTGCCCCCAGACCACGGCATTGAAATGCAATCCCGGTAGTCCGGCGGCGCGGGCCTTGGCGCGGAATCGGTCCAGCGCCACGCGCGTCGCCTCCACACTGCCGAAGCTCTCGAGTAGTTTGGCCAGGTCATAGAACGAAAAGTAGGGCCGCCCGTCAATGCGCCAATAGGAGGGATGCTGGAAGTAATCCTGGATGACATGATCGCCGATCCGTTCGAAGGTCAGGGGCGCGACCTTCCCGGGAAAGAGCAGCTTGGGCGGCGTGCCGCGCTTATAGGGCTGAATCTCCTGCCAATCGTGGTTCGCCCACATTAAGGCGAACTTGAGGCGGTGGCGGTTGGTCGCCCGGAGGAACCCAAGGTCAATCGGACGGTCCAGGAACGGGCCGTCGTTGTAATAATACCAGTCGAAGATGAATGCGTTGATGCCGTGGTCCGCCGCTGCCGCGATCTTCTGCGCCATGACCTTGGGATCGGACTCGTCCGCGTAACCCCACAACGGGACTTTCGGTTGCTGATGCCCGGGAAAGCGGGGCCTGGCGGCTTTGACCAGCTCCCACTCCGACCAGTCCTTGCCCTTCATCTTCGTGTTGCGCGGATCGCCGGGATGATAGTTGCCGAAGTAGTAGCTGGCCACGGTGATCTTGGGCGAGGCCGCGGCCTCGCCCGCCGAGTCGGCGGGCGGGATGAGCGGCAGGCTCAGCCACGCCAGGCCGACGTCGCGCTTCATGTGGCTCTTCACTCCGCCCGGCATTTTCGCCGAGCCGTTCCCATCGTAGAAAATCGCGAGCCGGCTGCCGGCCTTAACGACCGAGGGGAGGCCGATGATGTGCTTCGACCATTGGCAGTTGGTGCGGTCGAGCACCACCGCCTTGTGGTCGCTGTTCCAGCGGGTGAGGTCCCGGGTCCAATAAACCCAGATGGCGTCGGTGTGCTCCAGCTTCCTGTCATGTTGCCATACCCAGACATCTCTTGCGCCGAGGGCATCACAATTCCCCGGACCACCACCATGATGCAGCACGACGCCTTCGTCCTGGGCTTCCAGGTGCCACTTGGCTGCCGGCCGTCCATCCGGGTAGATTGCCACCTCGGTAGCTCGCTCCACGCGCGACCCGGCGCTCCAGGCATTGCCCAGGGCAAAGAGCGCAAGCAGTGCCGCCAGGATGCCGCGCTGGATCGGGCCGCGCAGAAGCAATTTATTCATGAACGGAGCGTGGCCCGCGGCCGAACTCGGCACAGCCGCTTTTCTGGCCGATGGGCACACCGGCTGCGGGCGCGCCGTGATTGCCCAATTCCTTGACGGCTCCCCGGGGCGGCGCGGCTGAACTGGGGACCGGCATGAGGGTGAAAAAAATTGGTTTGATTAGGTTTGATTGGGTTTGATTGGGTTTAATTGACCGTCGCTTTGGGTCGGGCTGGGCTGACGGGGGACGAACATAAGGGTTGAGCGGGCGGAAATAATTTTTTTGCACATTTCCGCACATCTCCGCCGCTTTTCCGCCCGGAGGGGCATTGTGGCGAGCGGTTGTTGAATGCCGGGGGCTTGGGTGGAGGGCGGCGGGAGGGCTGGCGCGGGACCGCGGCTGAGGACGGGGCGCGGCTTGTGGGAGAGCCGCTGGAGCGGCGGGCGGACGGCGGATACGGCGTTCATGTGGCTACTGTATCATTATGCTACACAAATGTCAATAGGGAATTTCATTTGTTTTTGCGGCCGGCGGTCGGGGCGCTGGACCTGGCGCTGGCGCGGGGTGGCATGAAGGTTTTGAAGCCGGTGAGCTTGAACGAAAAGGCGTGTTGGCAGGGCAGTTGTGCGACCGAGAGCGCAGGCGGGTCGATGACGATCTGCCTTTCGGCATTGATCCGGTGCGGTACGGGGCCATGACCGAGCAGTTCCACCTGCGCGTCCGAGCCGGCGGAATCGGCGCGGACAGCATGGAGGGTGAACTCGCCTTCCGGCCATCCCAAGGTGATGGCGTAAAGCGCGTCGCCTTTGGTGGTGAAACGGATGTCCCGGGCGTTGAAGGCCCGGTCGGTTCCTTCGCTGAAACCGCCGCCTCCGCTGCGCGTCGGGCCTTCGCCATAGACCAACCACGGCCGAGTGCCGTAGATGGCCTCGCCGTTCACTTTGAGCCAGGCACCCATCTCGATCAACATCTTCTCCGCGCGCTCCGGGACGGAGCCGTCGGCGTTGGGCCCGACGTTGAGGAGCAGGCAGCCGTTTTTCGCCACAATATCGGCCAGCACGTGGATGAGATTTTCGGTGGAGCGGTATGGGTCGGCCTTGCGGTTGAACCACGGGCCCAGCGCCGTGTCGGTGAGCCACGGATAAGGCACCAGCCTGTCTTCGCGCCCACGCTCGAAATCGAGGATGCCGGTGTGCTGGTGAATCTCGCGGAATTTGTGCGCGACGGCGGATTCCTTGCCCTGGGCGGCGGCCCAGTTGTAGTAATCGGCAAACATGCGCCGCTGATACTCGGGCGTGATCACCGCGTTCAACTCGAAGTCGAACCAGATCAGGTCCGGCTCGTACTTGCGCACGACCTCCATCACCATGGCCAGCCACTGCTCCTGAAATCGCTGCGAGGGCGGGTCGTTCGGGCCATGCGGCTCGGTGTAGAGCTGGAAGTTCCGGCCATTGGCGGCGTCGAACTGGAAGGCAGGCTCATAATACCGCCAGGCGAAGCCATGGTGGAAGGTCGTGATGAGTTTGAGTCCGCGTGCCCGGTAGGCTTTGGCCAATTCGCCGGTGATATCGCGCTTGGGCCCGATCTTCATCGAGTTCCATGGGGTCACGGCGGAATCCCACATCGCGAAGTTGTCGTGATGCACCGCGACCGGCCCGGCGAACTTCGCCCCGGCGCGTGCGAACAGGTCAGCCCATTTCTCGGGGTTAAACTTCGGCGCCGTAAACCGCGGGATCACGTCCTTGTAACCGAACGTGTGCTGGTCTCCGAATTTCTGCCGGTGCCAGGCGAAGATGGGATGGTTGGTCAGATACATCTCGCGGCCGTACCACTCGCCGCCCTGGGGCGCGTCTTCGCACCCCACGGTGACCGGCCCCCAGTGCGTGTAGATGCCAAACTTCGCATCGCGGAACCACTCCGGGTCCTGGTGTGCGTGGAGTAATGGCCAGTCTGGTTTGAACGGGCCTTCGGCAGTCTGCCCGTCGGCTTTCGGCGGCTCCGCTGCCGATACCGTTAGCATGGCCGACAGCAATCCTGCCAATACCAGGAGCGTTTCCATTCCAGAATTGATGCTCAAAAAGGACTACGCAAAGGGTTTGAGGAATGTCTCGCCGTTTGGCTTCGCCCAGGTTCCCGGTCTCTCATCTCCATATGGAGCTTGCTCTGGCCTGGGTTGCGCCGTACTACGTGGAGAATGAACAGCAGCCGAAAGCTTAATTGTCGCGGTTTCCTGCGGGCGGCTGCAACGGTTGCGGGGCCATCATCGGGACTGGATTGAGGCGTGCAAGGGCGGCCCGCCGGCCAGTTCGAACTTCGATTACGCCGCCCGGCTGACGGAGGTCGTGCTGTTGGGGGTGGTAGCGTTGAGGACGGGCGCAACCATTTATTGGAACGGCCCCGAGATGAAGGCGACCAATGCTCCCGAAGCCCAAACGCTCATCCGCGGTTATTTCCGGAAAGGATGGGAGATTTGATGAAACGAACCCTGGCTTTGGTGCTGATGGTCGCCGTGGCCGGCATGCCCCTTCAACGGACGGTGAGTTGCTCCACGATCCTGGCCGGCAAACAAGCCACGGCAGATGGCTCGGTGCTCATGAGCCACTCCTGTGATGGCGACGTAATGGGCTTGGTTTACGTCATGCCCGCCCACGCCTACCCGCCGGGAACCCGCCTGCCCATGTACTGGAATGTGCCGCGCCCCAATACGCACGAGGAGTACCAGGCTAACGTGCGAAAGGGCTATGATCTGGTGGGGACACTGCCAGTAACCGAAACCCATCGCAGTCTCATCCTCGCCGGGAACTTGGAAAGCATGACCACCGGCGGGCTCAACGAATACGGCTTGAGCATTGGGATCGAGTTCCTGCCCATGCGCCAAGGATTGGCTTGCGACAAAGGTCGGGTGGGGCCAAACAGCAATCACTGGACGACGTTGCTCATTGCCAACGCCCTGCTCCGGACGAAAACAGCTCGGGAAGCAATTCGGCTGATCGGCGCCATGGTCGAGGAGTACGGCTTCCTCTATTACCGGGCGCCCAGCGCCGGCGTGGCCCTGCCAATCGCGGATGGCCGCGAGGCCTGGCTCATGGAGATCTTCGGGCCCGGGAAAGATTGGACACCCGACAGCGGCCGGCCCGGCGGGGTGTGGTGTGCACAACGGATTCCAGACGGTGAAGTCGGTTGCAGCGCCAACCGCAGCCGGATTGGCACGGTGAACCGGGACGACTCGGATAATGTTCTTGCTTCCACAAACATTTATTCGCTGGCGGAAGCATTGGGCCTGTGGAAGCCAGGAACGCGATTCCTTTGGAATGAGGTTTATGGTGGGCCTGGTGACCGAAGCAATTCGCTGCGCGAATGGCGCGCCCTCAGCTTGGTGGCTCCGTCGCTGGGGTTGAAGGTCACAGGGGATCCCGGCCTGGATAGCTATCCCTTCTCGGTGAGACCGGACCGACCTCTCACCGTGGCCAGACTGATGGACCTCATGCGAGACAGTTACGAAGGCACGGAGTTCGATCTCACGGCGCACGCCGCCTTCAAGCGGGCAGAGGGCAAGAGCCCGCTCGCCTGCCCCTGGGGACCTCACGAAATGCTGGACTTGCTCGGCTTGAAGCCGGAACGCGCCATTTGCACGCCCACCAGCGGATACGTGTTTATCGCCCAGTTGCGGGATAAGCTGCCCAATAGCATCGGAAACCTCCTGTGGTTCGCCTACGGCCCGGCCGACACGAGCTGCTTCATCCCTCTTTATGCGGGAGTCACGGATTTGCCGGCCTCGTGGAATCAGCCAGCCAATTTCACGAGGGTTGATCGCCAGCAAGCTCAATGGAACTTCCGGTTAATCAATAGTCTCGTGCAACGCCTGCCGTATCAGCCGGCCATCAAAGAGGTCCAGGCGATGATCAAGCCGGCCGAGCGCCGCCACCTGGATCTCCAACCCGCCCTCGAGCAAGCCGCCGCTGAGCTCCTCCGGAGTGACGGGCGCAAGGCGGCCGAGTCGTTCCTCACCGCTTACTCGTCGGAGTGCGCGAAGCAGGTGGGGTTCGCCTATTCCCAATTGGTGGAGTACTTGATGCTGCGCTTTCTGGTGGGCGGTCCGGAGTTTGCGCCTCCCGAACTCCCCCGCATCGTCGGACCGATGGTCCCTGATCGAGCGTCGGTGGAGAGGTGGCGTTGAGCAGCAGTCAAGGGTGCCCGACCAAAGAGGTGGAGGTAGCGCCTCTCAACGCAGCCTCGGCTTCTGGAGCAAGTTCCGGCATGGCTCTACCACCGCTTTCCATTCGTCGCCCTTGCCCGGCCCCGCCAGCCACGCGACCGCCGAAAAACGTGTGCTTCAAAATCCCGATCTGGCCTCCTGACCGCTTTGAAGCGGGTGCGGATAGGTGTACGGCCTGTAGTACTCGGGCTTGGGCGCCTCGTTGAAGAAATCCCGCCCTTCCGTGACGTGCGCCGCCTGTTTCGCGTTCTTTTCTGGATCCCCCCAAGGGCGCAGCACCATGTTGAGCTTCGCCCCATTGAGCGTGTTGTTCCATGCGTAGCAGGGCGATGGTTCGAATACGCCATCTCCGTCGGCATCCGTTGCCCGGCCCGGTTGGCCCATGGCTGGATAGCCTGCCCCTTTCTGGCCCGCAGGAATCTGATTGCCGTCAATGGGATTGTTGCCGTCACAGATCCCAAACTCGCCAATGGCTTGGAACGATCGTTCGTGACTGACTTGGATCGTGCGGGTGTTGTAGGTCGTTCCCGTCACGGTGTTGTTGAACACCATCGCCACGCCGCCGGCGATGAAGATGAACCCCTGGGGCCGGCCCATCTTCACGCCCTCGGCGGAGAACGTGTTGTCGTAGATCTCGGCGCTCTGGCATCCATAGGCCCCCGGGCGGACCCTGTAGATTTCCAGTTGGCTGTTGATGATCCGGTTGTGCCGGATCACGACCCGCGCGCCGTTGTAGGGCACGATCCACGGGTTGTTGCCGTCCGTGTTCACGACCGCCGGGCTGAAGCGAGCCTCATTGTCCTCGAAGTAGACCGCTTGGGCAGTGCCCATCGTCAGAGGCCTGCTGAAGGCGACCTTGCCGGGTCCCTGACAGCAGATCGTCTGAGCCAGGCGATTCTTCTCCAGGGCGTGAAAGTAGCAGTGGTCCACCAATCCATAAGTGTCTCCAGTGATTGTCATCATCTGATCCATATTCAGAAACTTGCAGTGGTCCACGCGGAAGTTCTTGCAGTTTCCGCTGATCACGACCTCGCCGGCCCATGTTCCCGCGTTGGTAAACCCGGTTCCGTCGAAAGTGATCCCTGTGATCCGGAAGGGTTTTCCTTCTACCCCATTTAGCACGAACGCCTTGTCTCCAGGGGCCGTGGTTGTATCAGTGCGAATAATCGTCTTGTCAATTCCGGCGCCCTGAATGGTGATCGCTTTCATCTTCGCCCAATGCTTGGAGTTCCATCCGCTCTTCCACACCGCCGTCCCCTCGGGAAGCTGTACGATGTCCCCGTCCTTTGCCGCGTTGATGGCGTCCCAGACGGCTTCCGGAGTCAACGCTGCGGCCGTGCGGGTTTCGGCACGAACGGCTGCGGGCAGTAAACCACCCGCAGCAAGGAGGAAAGACCATGCCAACCACGCTGGGCGCGGCTTCATAGCTGATCATCTGGTCCGGGCCCGTTCCGCCCCGGGTCGGGCAGATCCGTTCCCGGCATGTGCCTGCTTCGTGCTGCGCCCGCGGGGACGAAGGGTGCCTCGAAGACAAAGCTGCCTGAGCCAACTTCATACACTGCCGCCCCCGCTTCGGCTCTCAGGAATCTTACCCCGCCGCCCTCGCCCGCCGGCCGGCCGCTCTCCTCAACTGCCGCCGAATCCCCGGCCGGAACATAAACGGTCGCCGACATGTTGGCAGGGATCGCTACCCGCAGGTTGATTCTGCCCTCCGCGACATGCCATTCGCTGGCCACTGGGCCGCGCACGCTTCGGTATTCCCCCTTGACCCAGGTCAGGTTTGGCGCCGGTTGGGGCCGGATGATGAAATGCCCGCACCCGGCCGTTTCAGGATCCGGCTGAAGGCCTGCGAGGGCTTTGAAGTACCATTCCCCAATCGAGCCAAACATAGGATGGTTGTGGGAGAAGGTGTTGTCGCTGAACTCCCAGTGTTCCCAGAGCGTGGTGGCTCCCCGTTCGAGCATATAGCCCCAGCCGGGAAAGTCCCCTTGATCCACAACCGCGCAGGCCAGGTCGGTTCGACCGAAGTCCGATAGGACCAGCGGCAGAAAACGGGTGCCGAATATTCCCGTGGTCAAATGACCGTGGTGCGATTCGAGAAGGTCCCGAACCAGGACTTTGAGGGCGTTTGGTCTTTCCTCCGGCGGCGCCAGATCCAGAAAGAGGGCGAAGGCCTGGCAGGCCTGCGTGGCGGTGTCATAGGCCCCGGTGCCTGTTTTCAGGAAACGGCGGTTAAAGGACTGTTTGATCTCCCCGGCGAGGGCGGCGTAGTGCTCGGCGTCCTGAGTCTTGCCCAGGACCCGCGCGATGCGGGAAAGCAACTGAACATTGTAGTAGTAGAACGCCGTTCCCGTCAGTGCCCGGGGCTTCGGCACGAGGCTCTCGTGGTCACTGATACCATTGTCGAGGAGGTTGTCTTTGGCGCGGGCGTGGAGGAATTCAACCCAGTTTCGGGTAAGCGGGTATTGCTCCTCCAGGATCCGGCGATCGCCGTAATACTGATAGAGCTGCCACTGGAGTTGGGGAAAGGCTGTTCCCCACCCCACCGGGCCTGAATCTCTCCCAAGGCCTTCGTCGGCAATCCCCACGAACGGGGCCGTCTCGGTCAGGCCCCCATTGGGCCGCGCCGCGTCCGCATAATCACGGACCGTTTTTCCGTAGAACCGAGCCATGTCGAAATTCAGCAGGAAAGTCTCACTGGTGGCAACCACGTCCCCGCCGTAGCCGAACTTCTCGCGAGCGGGGCAGTCGGATTGGACACTGAACAGGTTGGCCAGGAATGTCCATTCGATTTGCTTTTGGATTTGGTTGAAGCGCTCGTTCGAGCAAGCGAACGTGCCGGCGCGTTCGACAGCGCTGTTCAAGCGCAAACCCTCCAAAGCCTCCAACGGCGGCTCCCCGGGATAGCCCGTGACTTCCACATAGCGGAAACCATGGAAGGTGAAACGAGGAGTATAGGTTTCCTCCGCCCCGCCTTTGAGCGTATAGACGTCACATTGCCAGGCGGTTTTCGGGCCCCAGTGCCCGGGTAAACATAGTTGAGACCGCCCCCTTTGATCTGGCCCGCCACCGAGGTCATGCCATTCAAGGTGCCGTCCGGATATAGCAGCTCACCATAACGCAGTCGCACCACAGTGCCGGCCGGCCCTTTCACACGAAGCGTCACGCAGCCGGCGAAATTCTGCCCTAAATCAAAAATGTGGGTGCCGGGCCGGGGCTGGGTGCGTTTCACGGGTCGCAGCACCCGTGTGGCGCGGATGGGCGGGGCGGTTTGCGCCCGCAGCGCCCCAAGGGGAGCGGTGGCCAGCACTGCGGGTTCCCATTTCGTGTTCGCGAAACCCGGCGCATCCCATCCGGGCTGCTCGCGGCGAGCGTCATACACTTCACCAAGATAGACGCTGTTGCGGAGGACTGGTCCCGGGCCGGCTTTCCAAGTGGTGTCGGTGGTGATCATCTGCGAGCTGCCATCAACATAGTCAATCGCCAATTGCAGGATGACGCGCGGCACGCCAACTGTGAGATGCTCGCGCAGGTTCAACCGACCCCACATCCGCAACGGCAGCGGGTTGAACCAGCCGTTGCCCAGCATGATCCCGACGGCGTTGCGGCCACGGGCGAGTTGAGACGCCACATCATAAGTCGAATACAGAACACGCCTGGAATAGGTCGTCCAACCCGGGTCCAGCACATTGTCGCCGACCCGCTTGCCGTTCAGACGCAGTTCGTCAGTACCCCAAACCGCTGATGTACGCGCGCGCGCGCGCGACGGCTTTGTCAACCGTAAACTCCTGGCGCAAGAGGGGAGCGGGCTGGTCATTGAACCGCTCCTCTTCAGACCTTGGTTCCGGCGTGCGTTGCTGAATCCACTCGGCCTTCCAGTCTTGGGGGGCCAACAAACCCATTTCCCATTGTGCCGGGGCGCTCCAATCGGAGGGCGTGCCGTCCTTATCCCACACGCGGACTTTCCAAAAGCAACGCGCTCGGCTGGAGAGCGGGTGCCCTCGTAATCGATTTGGACCGATTGGTCCGAGGCGACTTTGCCACTATCCCACAGATCGCCGCGATTCGCTGCCACGGCCTCGAAAGAAGAGGCCACCAGGATGCGGTAAGCCGTTTGCCGTTGGGCCCGCCGACTGGAGGAGAGGATCCAGCTCAAGCGCGGTTTCGGGGTATCCAGACCCAGGGGATTGATGCAATACTCGCAACGCAGGTCTTCCACCACAAGACTTTGGGCGAACAGCGAGGGAATGAAACTCAAGACCAGCAGGGCGAGGAGCGGCCAGCAGCAAGGGCGGAGCAGACCGCGGGACGAAAGCGGGCCACAAGTCCGACGTCCAAAGGTTGAAGTACGAAGGAAGGTCGACGGTCGGATTACGAAGTCTGCCATTCGAGACCATCCTACGGCTCGTAATGGGCTGGCAAGCAGGATATTGGACATATTCTCTTCGAGTCTAGGATGAGTTTGGCCCGACACTCAAGCGATTTGCCTTTGGCCCGGACCGGCTGTCTGGCGCTCCGACGCCGGCAAATGCGGCTCAAACACAAAAACTGACCATGAATGATCCTCCGACTATGCCACATATTCCCTGATCAGACGGACGTTCCCAAACGGCGTTTCGTAAGGCATGGCGCCAGTACCCATGAGGCAGGGCACCGGATGGCCGATGCACTCCGCGCCCACGCCTTTCGGGGCATGCGCACACGGTACTGGTTAGACGCAAGTCCCTGCGGCGAGGTTATGGACGCAGCCCGGAATTCTCCATGCAAGGCACCAGGTGCTTTGACCGTTGTGATGCTAGCCCTCGCCCTGCTGTCGATGGCAGCGGAGAACGACGACACGGTCCTGCGGAGACGAGTTCCCTTGCGGGACGGGTGGTCGGTCCGGCAACTCGATACTGACAAACCGGACGTGGCGGCACTGGCCCGCGAGGCCATCTCGCCGGACAAGTCCTGGATGCCGGCGCGGATGCCGGCTCAGATTCACGAACTGCTGCTCGCGCGCGGTTTGATTCCCGACCCGCACATCGGCACGAATGCTGCCGCCTGCGCAATCACCCCTCGGTCCTGCTTTGGTGCGGCGGCAATGAGCAATATCTTTGGACTTCAACGACAAATGTCCCGGAGCCCAAACGCGAGATTTTCGAGCGGCTGATGCCCGATGCCTGCAAGCGGC
This sequence comes from uncultured bacterium, assembly GCA_963713735.1. GTDB lineage: Bacteria > Verrucomicrobiota > Verrucomicrobiia > Limisphaerales > UBA8199 > CAVQND01. Next base: position 66,708 of record CAVQND010000015.1, on the reverse strand, counting down.
TCGATCCGACGCGCCTGTTCCATACCAGTTCGCCCTACGGCAGCGGCCCGACGGGCAACGGGCCTCGAGGGCGACTGGCACGATTACACGACGATCAACTTCACCCCTGGCGCCTCGCTTCCGTTGTTTGGCTCGGAAGTGCTGCGCGCCAGCGTGCCTGCGCTCTCGAGCATGAGGCGGTTCCTGAGCGAGGGCGAACTCTGGCCGGCGGGATTCAGTCCCGCCGTCCGCAAGCCGGGCCAGCCCGCCTGGCCGCCGGCCTGGGCCTACCATTCCACCGGCATCGCGACCTGGGACCGCATCGGCCCGATCCAGGACTACTGCGACCCCACCTCCGCCGAGGAACTCATCCGCGTGCTGGGCACCGCGCACGGTGAATACCTGCGCGAGCGCATCGAACGTGAGCGCCGCGGAGTCCCCGATGACGAGCCCGCCGGCAGCCGGCGCTGCTGGGGCAACATCGTCTGGCGGTTCAACGACGCTTGGCCGATGATCTACTCCAGCGTCCTGGACTACTACCTGGAGCCGAAGATTGCCTTCTACTTCATGCGCCGCGCGTACGAACCGGTGTTGGTGTCCTTTGAGCGGACGCCTGACAAGATATGTGTCTGGGTCATCAACGATTCCCCAGAACCCGTTGCGGGAACACCGGCCGTTGAGCGGCTGGGTTTCGATGGCAAGGTTCGAGGCAAACTGCAGGAGGCCGCTACCGTTAAGCCGGGCGAGACATTGCTTCTTGGCGTGGACTGGGCCTATTGGCGACGCTTGGCTCAACCAAGAATTCGATCCCGACCGATCAATTGAAGGATTTCGTGAAAGTGATCGGGATGGTTCAACTCGCCCCAGCCTTTATGGACGAACTTCTTGATGTCGAAAACTCCGCTATCCGGCGCAAAGACCCAAACGCCTTCTTTCGCCGCCATAGCCATCATATTGGACTGGAGGCGGAGCGGATAGGATTTCGCCTGGTAGAACGCCTCAGTGAACTCGCTCCGTGCGCTTAGTTGGAACTTGGATTCGAGAACCATCTTCGCGCTCTCCTCGCCACGTTTCGGATTTGCCCCGAAAGCACAATCCGGGTAGTTCCGTTCACCACGCCCCATTTTGACAGGCATTTGCCTTAACCAGTCGGAACATTTGTACCCAAGCCGCTCAAGGAGCGGCTCGATCAGGTGAATCTCGACATCCCGCTCGCTTTGGAGCTCAACGGACGGCAGGTAATTCGAAGCCGAGATTCGTGGCAGAGCTGAAATGTCCTGCCCTTTGCCTTTCATGATCGCCAAGATGGCTTCGTATTCTTCGACTGTGAACGCTGCCTTGCCGCTTGGTCCCTGAAAGTTGCCTTTCACAGCCGGCTTTGCGGAAAGCAATGGGTCGGCTTTGATCTCGGAGAAGCTTACGTGTACCGTCCTGATTTGTGCGCAGATCCACACTGTGCCGTGATAATGAAAGAAGGGATCGATGAATCCGTCCGTACAGGCCCGCCAGATGGAATCTATGGCCTTGCGCGGACTGACAAGGTACAGCAATCAAAATGTCTCCGCGACGAATGGCGGGATTCCCACCCCACATGCTCGTTGTTTTGGGCGTTGCCTTCTCGGCGGTTTCTATATCCCATGATCCTCCTGTGATGAGCCATACCTTTGACGGCGTTGGCAGGTCACTGGAATCCATCGGCGTGGTGAATTGAGGTGCGAAGTCGTAGAGGAATGCGCACATCTCAACCGGCGTGAGGCCGTGGCGTTTGCGGAACTTTTGCCAGACCTCGTTAATGGCAGCGTAGTAAGAGCAACGCGCCAGCTTGTCCGATTTGCCGGGGACAGGAGGCAGCGGAATGTTAAACTCTGCATGGATTTCTTCCACTTGGTTGAATTTGGTCCGAAAATTGTAAGACAGGAAATACTCGGGCTGTGCCTGATACAGGCCAAGCGAGACAGCTGCCACGTAGTCATACCAATCTCCCTTGGCCCCGGGAAACTCGAAGATCACTTGTTTCTGCCCGGTCTTGTCCTCCATCTCGAACGGGATGCCTTTCGAGATCAGAGTCTCCTTGTAGTGCCGAGTCGCGTCCTTGAGTTCCTCGAACTTCATGTGCGCTACTGCGTCGCGCACCAATTGGGGAACATCAATATCCAGTTTAGTGCGTCCACATTTCTCCTTGAACTCCCCGAAGAACTCAAACTGCATGGCTCGGCACCAAGGTTCGATGAACTCGTTGTTCAGCCGCGAGAATCTTTCGAGGGCTTTCTCGCCGCGCGTGGATTGACTGTAGAGATCCCAAACGAACTTATTGAACTTCATGGCGGGAGCTTACCAGAAATCGCCGCGGGGCGGCAGTTTCTTTATTGACCAACGACTGGTCGAGTGGAGTGGAGGCGCGGACGGCTTGGACCAATGGCTTGGTGTGTTTCTGCCCTTTCGAGCATCGTTGCGAATGGCCATCGGGTGCTGCCCACGTTTCCCCCACCCCCTCTGTTCATCCCGCAGGGTGAGTTTTCCGGTACGGTCGTCAGCCAGCCTTGTCGCTCCGCGCCCTTCCGCAGCCGTCCCCGGCGGCGTTTGACGCGGAGGCTGCGTTCCTTTCCGTGTCTGGCTCAGAGTCCAGATGTATCGGATCGCGGCTGTGCCCACGGGCCCTTGGCTCAGTACGGTTTTTTGTCCCCTCGCCTGCAAACGCTACTACGGCCTGATGCGGCGGTCTGGCGAACTCCGTGCAGCTTGGGCCTGTTCGGCTTGCTCTGGGCGGTCTTTGCCCTCGCGGGCCGTTCGGCTCACCTTCCCTTCTTTGCTTTGACATACCTTCCGTCCATGCCGCGACCTCTACCCCGTCGGCTGACGGAGTTCATTTGATCGCTCATCTCCCGGTCATCAGAGCCTTCACCGTTCCTATCACGGTTCGGCTGTTCCAAGACGCCCTCCTCAGTGGTTTCAGAGAAGGAAGCGCTTTCTGAGCGGCAGTCAGTTGTTGACGTTGCGGCCTGGACGTTGGCTGGAGCGGCTCACCAGCCCCCGTCCGCGGCTCTGGGCCGCCGACAGGCCCGCCCGTTTACGGCAGAGATTGCCCCAGCCAGGGGCTCCCCTCGCTGGAGTCTGCTTTTTTCTTGATTTTTGTGAGCAGCGGGATCTGGTGATGGGGTCCAGCCACCGAAATCGGTTTCTAAGTCCGACAGGCTGCTAGTCTCTCAGGCGGTTCTTCCAAGCTGGACCACGTTGCCGGGCTGCTGCGGAGAGACGGTAAACCATTTCTCGGCCTCCGTTTTCGTGGCGAGCCCTTTTTGCGTCATGCTTTGCACAGCGTTTTGACGCAGAAGCTGTTCAGGCTTTCGCCGGCGGCGAGGGCTTTGGCTGCCAGGCGGCGGTGCAACGCCGGTTCAAGCCGCAACACAAACTTGCCGCTGAAATCGCTGGCCTTGCCCAGGGGATCGGGCAGCTCGCGCCCGTCAGTTTCGAGAATTTCAATCCACTCCTCGACGATCCGGCAGAGTTGCGCGTACACCCTGGCCTCGTCCCGGCCGTGACAGCATGGGCCGATTAGCGGCGGGGCGCTGCCGACAAAGCAACCGTCCTCGTCGCTCCACTCCACTAGTTTCGTGTAACGGGCGGCTTTGGCCTTCAATTGGCTTCGTTTCAGCGTCCTGACTCCCCAATCTTCTGCCGCGCGTGACGTTCCTGCCGTGTTTTCCGGTGTAAAGTGGTGGTCGGAGCGACAGGATTTGAACCTGCAACGTCTTGGTCCCAAACCAAGTGCTCTAGCCAGGCTGAGCTACGCTCCGGAGCCGGAAGTGCAAGTATCCCACAACCGCAGCGTTGCGCAATAACGAAATGGAGCAGCAATTCTCATTTTGGCTTTCGGAGCCCGGCCGTTCTCGCTTCGGCGCCTCGCTGCCGCATTCATGCGGCAGGGCCCCAAAATGAGAATTGCTGGAAATGGAGGCTTTGTGCTGGACGCTCCGGGGGGCTGTGCTAGATTCTGCCCAGTATGTCAACGGCAGCCCCGCCAATGCCTCAGAAGGTCAATCTGCGCCGGCCTGACATCATGGCGGCGGTGCAGGCCCAGGTGCTCTCGCATTACCGCAGCGACCTGGTGGAACGGATTCGCGCCAGCGGCCATATCCTCTCGGCCGGAGATCTGACCATCAAGCTGGCAAAGGAATTTGGCTTCTGTTACGGCGTCGAGCGCGCCATTGACCTCGCCTACGCCGCCCGCCGCGCCTACCCCGACCGGCGGATCTTCCTCCTGGGCGAGATCATTCATAACCCGGAAGTCAACGATCAGCTTCGCCGCATGGGCATTGTCACCATCGCCGGCCATCCCCGGGATGAGGAGATCAACCAACTCCGGCCCGAGGACATCGTCATTATCCCGGCCTTCGGCACCGAGGTCTCCACCCGCCGGAAACTCGAGGAAAAGGGCTGCCTGTTCGTTGATACGACCTGCGGGGACGTGATGAGCGTCTGGAAACGCGTGCGCCAGTACTCCAAAGACTCCGTCACCAGCATCATCCATGGCAAGGCGCGGCACGAAGAAACCATGGCCACCACCTCCCAGGCGCGCGCCAGCGGCGCCGGCCATTACCTGGTGGTCTTCACGCTCGCCGAAACCGATTACCTCTGCGACTACATCATCCACGGCAGTCGTAAAGAGGAATTCCTCGAGAAATTCAAGGGGGCCTACTCGGAAGGCTTCGACCCGGACATTCATTTGCAGGCCATCGGCGTGGCCAACCAAACCACGATGCTGCGCGGCGAAACCGAGGAGGTGCAGCGGCGGCTCAAGGCGGCCATGGCCAGAAAATTCGGCGAATCAGCCCTGCCGGAACATTTTCGCTTCTTCGACACCATCTGCGGCGCAACCCAGGACCGGCAGGACGCCCTGGAAAAACTCTTGCGCGAACCGCCCGACCTGCTCCTGGTCATCGGCGGCTATAATTCCTCCAATACCTCCCACCTAGCCGAAATGGGAGAGGCCAAACTGCCCACCTATTTCATCAAGAATGCCGCCAAGATGAAGTCCGACGATTCCATCCTCCATTACGACCAGCACAGACACGCGGAAATCATGACGCGCCATTGGCTCCCCCGGGGAAAGGTCACCGTCGGCATCACCGCCGGCGCCTCCTGCCCCAACAACCTCATCGAAGACGCCATCCGCCGCCTCTTCGAGTTGCGCGGCATTTCCGTCCAGCAACTCCTGGCCGTCTGAGCGGTTCAGGAACCAACAGAAGGTAACGGAGGAAACAGAGCTGGAGCGGCTAAGGAGCCGGCACGATAACGAGCTTGCCGTCCCTGACGCCAAGGTCTTGAAGCCGGTCCAGCGCGCTGGCAGCGTGCGGGTCGGGCTTGAGTCTCTGCGCCAGGTCCTGTTTGCGGATTCGGTTCAGCAAGAGCTTGGGCAGCGATTTGCCCCTCACCTGGAAGTCCTCGACCCGGACCCCGAGGACGCCCCTATTGAGCGAGAAGCCAAAAGTCGCAATGCCATTCAGGTAACGGCCCGCGAAGATTTTCAGGCCCACTTCTGAAAGCGGCACACTCACCAACCCCTTCACGCGGCTGCCCTCGATAATCAGGTAGAGTTTGCCTCTCAAGGCCTCGAGGCGCGGATTGGTCGCAATCAGGGCGTTGATGTCGTCAGCGCTCATCACCAGCGGGACCGCGGGCCGATGGTCGCGGACGGCCTGCCCGAAGGCCTCGAACCGTTGCCGGACCTCCTCACCCTGGGCCGCCGAAACTTGAGCCACCGGCGCCGGTATGGGCCCGGTGTCCGTAAACTCGTTAAGCGCCCGCTTGATGTACCATAAGCCCAGGAAGGCCGTGGTCAGCATCGCCAGCACCAGCGCCGAACTGGCCAGGCATCCGTAAAAGAAGCAGCCGCGGCGCTGCTTTGCCAGCGGGTCTGTCATGCCTTGGGGTGGACATACTTAGGTCCTTTATGGAAGTGCAGCGCGGGTTTGAGGGGCGGAGGCACGGGGATCCTCGGGGGCGGCTGGGGCTGAGGTTCCGGCGCCTGGGGTGGCTCTCCCGTGCCGGCAGGCTCACTCTTGTGCCCCGCCCAATCGCCGATGCTCGAGACGGTCCCCCCAATCTTCACCTTAGGAAATTTCAGGGCGCTAAGATCGAAAGCGCCAATCGGCTTGATCGGGCCGGGTGGTGCGCCCGGTCCGGCATTTGAGCGCCTCAGGGTCTTCGAGGTCCTGGTAGCCGTTGACCACCCAGTCCAGCCTGCCGCTGGCCGTATCCACCATCAGCCCGTGCACCGCCATCCGGGGACTAATCAGCGGGCTGTGCCGGACGACATTGACTGCCTTGATGACATTGGCCCGCTCGCTGGCAAAGGTCCCGAAATACTCGTTGACGTTTTCAGGCAAACGCTCCCGTGGGATGCCCAGCGCCTGAAAACGCTCGATCAACTCCATCGTCGTGAATTTGCCGACCTGGCAGTCGGTATGGCCAATGATGGCCACGCTCTGCCCTCCTTTGAGCGCGCACGCCAGGGCCAGTGAGCGCATCGTGCTGCTCAGCGGACCGGTAATGATGTTGCCCGCGTTGCGCAGCCAGATGAATTGGTCTTCCGCCACGCCCAGCACCTGCGGCAGCAGCCGGTTCAGCCGCACATCAATGCACGTTAGCGCCACCATCGGCAGCTCCTGCCCGAAATCCGCCGGGTGCAGCCCCGCCGAGGCATCGCCCCCCAGCGCCCGGTGATTGGCGTCTATAATCGCATCGAACAGCCGCATAACATTGTCCAAACAGCAAGCGCCCACCAAGGCCGCCGCGCCCCTGTGCCGCCGCCTACTTCTTGTGCTCTTCCGCCACAGGAGCGCTCGGGGCCCTCGTCAAACCCGGCACTCGCTCGATCAGTTTCTCGAATTTGATGCCGGTCAAACTCTCGATGATCGGCGGCAGTTGGGCCACGATTTGCGTGACATCCCCGGTCAACTTGCTGGCGCCGCCCCCCACGCCGCTGCCCGAGTTGATGATCACCATCTTCTCAGTCTTGGAGAGCGGTTCGCTGATCTTGCCGGCCACCTCGGGAAGCACCCGGATTATCATCTCCACCACCGCCGCCTCGTTGTATTGCTTGAACGACTCCGCCTTCACCCGCATCGCCTCGGCGGTCGCTTTGCCTTGGGCTTCGATAATACTGGCCTGCGCCAGTCCCTTGGCCTTTTGCGCCTCCGCCTCGGCGATGCCGGTGGCCTTGACGACATTCGCATTCGCAAAGCCGGTGGCCTTCGTGGCGGCTGCCGAGCCGACCGCCTCGGTCTCCAACTGGAACTTCCGCGCGTTGGCCAGCGTCTCGACCCGGTACCGCTCGGCGTCGGCCGGTTTCTGCACGTTTGCCTCGAGTTCCTTCTGCTTGCGCCGGATTTCCTGCTCTTGCAGTTCGATCTGCTTCTGCTTCTCGACAATCGTGACCTGGATCTCCTCGGCCTTGACGAGCTGGCCGGTCTTGTACTTCTGCAAATCATAGGCCAGGTCCGCGGTGGCCTTCTTTTCGTTCACCGACGCCGTATAGTTCTGCACGTTCATCGAGTAATCCCGCTGCGCCTCGGCGATCTTCGAATCGGCGGCGAATTTGGCCTCCTGGCCCGCCTGTTGGGCCTGGGAGGAACGTATCATCGCATCCCGGTCCGCCTCGGCCTGGGCGATCTGGGCGTCGCGTTTGACCTGCGCGATGCGCGGCTTGCCCAAGGCGTCCAGGTAGCCCTGCTTGTCCCGGATGTCACGTATCGTGAAACTGACAATCCCCAACCCCATGTTCGCCATGTCCCCGGCGGCAACCTCCTGCACCTTCGACGCAAACTGGTTGCGGTTTTGATAAATATCTTCAACCGTCATCGTCCCCAGAATCGCGCGCAAGTGGCCCTCCAGCGTTTGCATCGCGATGCTCTTGATGTTGTCGGTCCCCTTGCTCAGGAATTGTTCGGAGGCCGTGGAAATCGAGATGTCATCCCCTTTGACCTTGATCTGCGCTACCCCGTCCACCATCACCGGCACCCCCTTGCTGGTATAGACCTCCGGCGTTTGCACATCAATCGTCAGCAGCTCGAGGGACAGCACGTCCATCTTCTCCAGCACCGGGATGATGAACGTCCCGCCGCCTTTGACCACCCGAAATCCCCGCGCCTGCACGCTCCCATCAGGGTCAAGGTAGCGATGCTTGCGCCCGGACACGATCAGCACCTGGTTCGGACCGACCTTCGTGTAACGACCGGCCCAAATGGCCAGCAGGATGAAAATCATGACCACCAACCCGGCCACCACAACGGCTATGGCGCCCGGGTTCGACACTTCAGCGAGGAGGGGAGGTAAGTTCATAGATACTGTTCGGTTGAGGGTTAGGTTGGCGATTGGCTGCCCAATCAGACTGGAACGACGTAAAACTGCGAGCCGACGATGCGGACGATCTTGACTGTTTGGCCATTGGGGACCGGTGCGCCCCGCTCATCACGCGCCGGGGCCGTGTAGCGCGTGCCCGCCTGGACATAAGCAATCTCACCGACCCCGTTGGCCGGTATGGGCGTGATAATCGTGCCGGTCATCCCGGTCAGGGTCCCGATGCGCGATTCACTCGAACTCTGGGTATGGTGAAATATCCACCCAAACAACGCGACCACACTGGCGGCTATCATCAGGGCGCCCAGGGTCGCCAGCGGCGCGCTCACCCACGGACTGCGCGTCGCCTCGAGGCGCGTGAAAATCAAACCGAGACCGCCAAAAGCAGTGATAAACGACGTAATGGTCGTGGGACTGAACGGCGAGAGCCCCGGCATGCCCGTCTCCTGGAATCCAGCCTCCGCATGTCCCCCGGTGCCCAGGTCAATATGGCCCCCATCCATATCGTGTCCCCCAAACAGATGCCCGAGAAAGGCGCTGACCACCGCAAACACCAGCCCGACGCCGAAACAGATTGAGTAGATTACCACGTCCATAAATAAGCCTCGCTCAGTTCATCGGCACTATTAAACAGCCCGCCCGCCTGCCCTGCAAGCACTAAACCAACTCCCTCTTCTGCCGGGGCGCAATGACGTTTCATCGGTTCACCCCTCATCCTACCGAAACGGCGGCCCCATTGCACCTATAATCCGATACCCCCTTTGTAGCCGGCAGGGCGGCTGACAAAGTCGCCGAAACGGGCCCTATTCCCTGACTGTAGGAGACGACGTAAGGAGTCTCTGATCAATGGCCTCCGAGGGGAGCAGGCTTTCGCTGTGCCCAAGAATCAACCAGAGACTCCTCACGTCGTCTCCTACAATGGTTTGCGGAGAACTTTGTCACTGGCCCTGTGTAGCCGGTGGCCGGGCCCGCTCCTTGCCCTCTCCAGGCCTCGGCTAGCCGTCGCGCGTGCAGTGCAATAGTTCAAAATCGCGCATTCCTTGGGAGGTTCTTCTAACGAGGCGGAGCCTCAGACCTCCTCTGCAACCGAATTTGCCGGGCGGGGTTTATTTTGGGGTTCAAGGACTTCGGTTGCGGCTTCGCTGCGCTGGGCCCCTTGTGCCTCTTCGCGGCTATTCTCTTCGAGGTTGTGTGTCGCTCCTCCCACGGGCCCGGCAGTACCTCCACGCTCCACGCTCGACGAGCTCCCCCGCCTCCCCACGCTTTCCCTTGCCGGACCACCAATAATCGTTTATCGTTTTTCGAACGTGATGCTTGAGGGATTTCTGCTCCATGAAACATATTGACGTGGAAAATGCAAATTCGGAGCCCGCCGTTCCACCGCAAGGGGCGGAACCGTTGGTCCCAGTGGAATTGGCTGCCGTAACTCCTGAACAACTCGAGAACTTGAAAGAACGCGCCGCAAAGGCCGACGAGCACTGGGAACGGCTCTTGCGGACCTCGGCGGACCTTGACAATTACAAGAAGCGCGCCGCGCGCGAGAAGCAGGAGGCCGCCCGCTACGCCAACGAGGCGTTGCTTGCGAAGCTCATCCCGGTGTTGGACAACCTCGATAGCGCCCTGGCCTCTGCCCAAGCCGCCCCGGACCAGGCAGTCCGGTCCCTTCAGACCGGCATCAACATGATTCACCAGCAACTCAGGACTGCCCTCAAGGACACCGGCCTGGACGAGGTCAACGCCCTCGGACAGCCGTTCGACCCCAAGCTGCACGAGGCGGTTGCCCAACAGGAAACCCTGGACGCCCCCGAGGGCCAGGTCGTGCAGCAACTCCGCAAAGGCTATCGCCTCGGCGAACGCCTCCTCCGACCCGCTGCCGTCATCGTGGCCAAACAACCTCCCGCCTGACATGGCCAAACGCGACTATTACGAGGTCCTGGGAGTCGCCAAAGACACGGGGCCGGACGAAATCAAGAAGGCCTACCGCAAACTGGCCATCCAGTATCACCCGGACAAGAATCCCGGAGACAAATCTGCCGAAGAAAAGTTCAAGGAACTGGGGGAGGCATACGAAGTGCTCAACGACCCGCAGCAGCGGGCCGCTTACGATCAATACGGCCACGCCGCCTTCGACCGCCGCGCCGGCGCTTATGCCCGCGCCGGCAGCTTCCATGACCCGTTCGAGATCTTCCGCGAGGTCTTCGGCGGCGGCAACATCTTCGAAGACCTCTTCGGCGGGGGTCCTCCGACCCCGCCCAGCCCCACCGGGGCGACGACCTCCGCTACGACATGGAGATCTCCTTCGAGGAGGCCGTCCGCGGGACCCAAAAAGAGATCTCCCTCTCCAAACCGGAGCGCTGCACCGAATGCCAGGGCACCGGCGCCGAGGCCGGCTCAAAGGTCCGGACCTGCCCGACCTGCGGGGGACGCGGCCAGGTGGTTTCCTCACGCGGCTTCTTCAGCATTGCCCAGACCTGCCCCCACTGCCAGGGCGCCGGCCGCGTCATCGAGCGCCCATGCAAGGCCTGTCGCGGCATCGGCCGCCGCGAAGCCGCCAGCAAGATCACCTTGCGCATTCCCCCGGGCGTGGACACCGGCTCCCGCCTGCGCTCCTCCGGCAACGGCGAAGCCGGCTATCGAGGCGGCCCCCCCGGAGACCTCTATGTCGTCCTCCATGTTTGCCCCCACGAGTTGTTCCAGCGGGATGGCGACGATTTGCTGTGCGAAGTGCCCATTACCTTCGTCCAAGCCGCCCTGGGCGCCGAACTCCAGGTGCCCGCCCTCGACGGAACAACTCCCCTCAGAATCCCCCCGGGCACCCAGCCCGGCACCGTCTTTCGCCTCAAAGGCCAAGGCGTCAACAACGTCCAGGGCTACGGCCGCGGCGACCTCCATGTCCGCGTCAACATCGAGGTGCCAACCCACCTGGCCGCGGCCCAAAGAGCGAAGCTCATCGAATTTGCCGAATTGTGCAGCGGCAAAGAAAGCCCCGCCACCCAACGCTTCTTCGAAAAGGCCAGAAAGCTCTTCCAGTGATCCACCGCTTCTACCTGCCGCCGGAACAGTGCCAGGATGAAACTCTCTGGCTCACTGAGAGCGAAGCCCGCCATGCCGTGCAGGTCCTCCGCCTGCGCCGCGGCCAGCGGGTCATCGTGCTCAATGGGGCAGGCGACCAGTTCCTCTGCCAAACCCGGCAATCGGAACGCGGCAAAGTCAGCCTGGCCATCCTCGACAGGCAGGCCCTCCCTCCCCCACCCTGTCAGATTACCTTGCTCCAGGCCCTCCCCAAGGGACAAACCATCGAATCCATCATCCGGCAGGCAACTGAATTGGGCGCGGCTCGCATCGTGCCCCTGCTCGCCGAACGCGCCGTCGCGCGCTTCAGCGCCCGCGAAGCCGTCCATAAAACCGCGAAATGGCAACGGGTCGCCATCGAGGCCATCAAACAGTGCGGCCTGGCCTGGCTGCCCAAGGTCCAGGCCCCTTTGACCCTCCAGGAGTGGCTCGCCCGCCACGAACCAATCGAACTCCCTTTCCTGGCCTCCCTCGAACCGGGCAGCCGCCACCCACGGCACTATTTCGAGGCCTTCCGCACCCAACACAGGCGCCCCCCCCGGACCGCCTGCGTCTGGGTGGGGCCGGAAGGCGATTTCACGCCCGCCGAAACAAACGCCATCATAGCCGCCGGCAGCTTGCCCATCACCCTCGGCCCACGGGTCCTGCGTAGCGACACCGCCGCCACCTATTGCCTCTCTGTCCTTAACTACGAACTCCAGGCCTGCCTCCACGACGCTGAACCAGCACCCGAAATGGCCGGCCTAAAAACTCCGGGTGCGTGAGCGTCCGAAACTCGCGCGTGCGCCCCGAGTTCCACTCCCCGAAGCTTACCCCCCCTTCCCAAACCCGGGCCGCAATCCGCGTCAGGAACTCTTCCTGCGTCGTAAAGGTCTCCGTCTCCAGGCCCGCCTCTTCCCCAGCCGCCCGAATGGCGGAGAAATTCACATGGGCCGTGAGGTCCTGCCCGCCGGGCCGGGCGAGCACCTCGGCCCCCTGCCGATGGCGCGAATACGCCCGCAACGTGCCATCCCTCCGTTCGGGCGCGAAGAACTCCTCCTCTGTCAAACCATAGTCAATCGTCACCAATCTTCCCTCAGCCAGCACCTTGGCCGCTTCTCGCCACCAGGCCGCCGCTGCCGGCCCCATGTCCAGGGTGAATCCGTCCGGCAAGGCCCCCAGCAGATTCTCCCAGTGGCCGGACACTGCCGGGGCCATCCGGCTGTTCAACATCTTCGTCCATACATACCGCTCTGCCTCGACGCTCACCCCCCACTCGAACCAACGCCGCTCCCGCGCATCCCATCCAAACCGATGCACCGGCATGGCATCCAACAACTCGTTCGAGAAGAGAACCCCTCGAACACCCCCTCGCGAGCGGGCGCCGGGCAATTCCCGCAACTGCCTGACCCACCGCACCTTCGGGGCAAACTCACCCAGGCGGCGCTCCTGCCAGGCCCGCCGCCGTTCCGACGGGTCCACAATCCAGTACTCCATCCGCGCAAACAACTCCGGCCGCCGTGCCCGAAGAAAAGCCAGGATATCCCCGGCCAATCGCCCGTCATGCGCCCCCCCCTCCACCATGCCCACCACCCCGCCCCGAGCCCTGGACCCTGGCCCCTGGGCCTCGAGCTTCAAAACCTCCTCAAGCCATTCCGCAAACTGGAGGGCCAGCAACTCGCCGAATAAACTGCCGACGCTGACGCTGGTGTAGTAGTCCCCGGCCCGGCCCGCAGTGTCTTGATCCCTCTCATAATATCCATAAACAGGACAATAAAGCGCCAACTCCATGAAACGGGCGAACGAGATCGAGCCCGTACGCCCTGATTTCTGCTGTGATCTTTTTTGCGACTTCGTTCACGGCCCGAAGAATGCTGTCTTTCCAGCCACGGTTGGTTCCGACCGTAGCGGAATTTATGGCGAAGATCGATGCATTCTTCAACCTGATGTTCGAGCAAAAGGCCTCGGATCTCCACCTTTCCTCGGGCAACCAACCGATGCTCCGGATCAACGGCGAACTGCATCGGGTGGACTATCCCGTGCTCGAGAGCGACGAACTCAAGAAGATGCTTTATGAGATCGCCCCCGAATTCAAGACCAAGATCTTCGAGGAGACCGGCGACGTGGATTTCGGGTATGAGATCCCGCAAATATCCAGGTTCAGGGTCAATTTCTTCGATCAGAAGCATGGGGTGGCGGCGGCATTCCGGCAAATTCCGACCAAAGTGCTGTCGTTCGAGGACTTCGAGAAGATGAGTGTTCCGTTGCCGGCAGTGTTGAAGAAACTGGCCATGCTCAACCGCGGGCTGGTGGTGGTGACGGGCCCGGCAGGGTCGGGCAAATCCACGACCCTGGCGGCCATGGTGGATTATGCGAACAAGAACCGCCGGGACCACATCATCACAATCGAAGACCCGATCGAGTTCGTGCACGAGAGCAAGAACTGCCTGGTGAACCACCGGGAGGTTGGGCTCAATACCAAGTCGTTCGCGGCGGCGTTGCGCGGGGCCTTGCGGGAGGATCCGGACATCATCCTGGTGGGCGAGCTGCGCGACCTGGAGACCATCGAACTGGCGCTGGTGGCGGCCAGCACGGGCCATCTGGTGCTGGGCACGCTCCACACCCCCAGCGCCGCCAAGACCGTGGACCGCATCATCAATGTCTTCCCTGCAGACCAGCAGAACAAGGTGCGCGCCACTCTCTCCGAAGCCATGAAAGGGGTGGTGGCGCAGAATCTCTTCAAGCGGATTGACAACAAGGGCCGCGTGGCGGCCCTGGAGATCCTCGTCTTCACGACCGCCATCGCCAACCTTGTCCGGGAGTGCAAGACGCATCAAATCCCGGGCATGATCCAGGTCGGCAAGAAGCACGGAAACCAGCCGCTCGATGACGCCATCATGGAACACCTGCGGATGAAACGCATTTCGCCCGAGGATGCCTACGACAAGGCCCTGGACAAGAAGAAATTCCGTCCTTTCCTGCCCCATCCTCCGGAGGATGACGAGGGCTGAAAATCCAGAACTTGCCTTGCCTTGTCTCTTATCGATCATAACCCATGCGCCGCCCCGAACTGGACTTTCTCTTGGCCACAATGCTCGAGGCGCAGCCTGAGGTCTCGGACTTGCTTTTCACGGTTGACCGGCCGTTGCAGGTCGAATCGTTTGGGGAACTCAAACCGGTGGCCTGCGAGCCGCCGATCAAGAAGCTCACTCCTTTCCAGACCGAGACCATCGCCCTGAACCTGATCGGGGACAACCCGTGGCATATCGCCGACCTGCTTCGGCGCGGCTCCTGCGATACGGCCTACACCCTTGCCGACAAGGCCCGCTTCCGCATCAACATCTTCTCCCAACGCGAGAACTACTCGGTGGTTTTGCGCCAGCTCAACACCACGATTCCCACCCTGGACAAGTTGAAGTTTCCCGGCATCGTCAAGGAGATTCCGCGAGAAAAAACCGGGCTTGTCCTGATCACCGGCGCGACCGGTTCGGGCAAGTCGACCACCCTGGCGGCGATCCTCGATGAGATCAATCGGACCAAATCCGTTCACATAGTAACGCTGGAAGACCCGGTTGAATTCGTTCATACCCAACGCCAGGCCACTTTCAATCAGCGCGAGCTGGGAACGGATTTTGACACCTTCGCAAACGGGCTGCGGGCGGCCTTGCGGCAGGCGCCCAAGGTGATCCTGGTGGGCGAGATGCGCGACCGCGAGACCGTGAAGATTGCCCTGAGCGCGGCCGAGACCGGCCACCTCGTCCTGAGCACGCTCCACACGATCGATGCCGGCCAGACGATCAATCGCGTGCTGGGCATGTTCGAGATTGAAGAGCAGGAACAGCTTCGGGCGCGCCTGGCCGATGCCTTGCGCTGGGTCGTCAGCCAGCGGCTCGTGCCCAGAATCGGCGGCGGCCGCCATGCGCTGCTCGAGGTCATGGGTTCCAGCCTCCGCGTCCAGGAGAGCATCCGGCTGGGTGAATCCGAAGGCAAAAGCTTCTACGAAATCATCGAAGCCAGCCAGACTTTCGGCTGGCGCACCTTTGATTTTTCGAGCCTGGAGGCCTATGAGCAGGGGAAAATCACCGAGGAGACCGCCCTGCTCTACTGCAGCAAACGCGGCTCGGTGGCGCGCGGCATTGACAACGTCAAGAAGGTTCGCGGCGAATGCACCACCACGCTGCAAAGCTTGCGGATGAAAAGCGGCCACAACTCAGCCGTGCCGGACGAGCCGCCCATAGCGATCCTCAAGTTCAAATGACTCGCTAGACTGCCATGCCTGAGAAATTCGAGTTTATCAGCCCAACCGACAAGCCCGCCCTGGTGGCTTTCTCGACGCCGCCATGGCTCGAGGCCGCCAGAAAGGCGCTCAATGAGCTGGGTTATAAGGTCCATACCGCCGCCACTCACAGCGATTTCCTGGTCCGGTTCTGCCAGGTGCGCTACCAAGTGGTGATTGTGGAGGAGCGGTTTGCCGCCAACGACATCAGCGAGAACCTGACCTTGCAGGCCCTGCAGAACATGCCCATGGGCCAGCGCCGTCATGCGACGATCATTCTTCTGGGCGACTCGTTCCTGACCTTTACGCCCATGCAAGCCTTCCAGCAAAGCGTGCATGCGGTGATCAACAGCTCGGAGCTCTTCCTGTTGCAGCAGTTGATCGAAAAGGCGGTGACCGAAAACACGCTCTTCCTGCACAGCTTCAACCAAGCCCGCGCGCGCGCCGCCTCCGTAGAAGCCGTTTCATAACCAAGGGGCAAGGGTCGAGGGCCGAGGGAACGCAGTGCCACCGCATCTCAGATTCTTCCAAGAGAGTCTTTCCCGGAAGGATCTGATTGAGAATTGATTGTCGAGAATTGGTCATTGGCATACGAACCCGGGCAGCATCGCTCCCGGGTATTAATTGCCATTGACCAATTCTCAATTCTCAACTCTCAATAATCCCCAATACTCCAGGACACATGCCCATTTGGAAAATTCCGAGAGGCGCGCGAAGCGCCGCCCCTCGACACTCGCCCCCTCAGCCGGTCTTTGCCTCCGCGGACCGGTAGCTGGCGACGACCCATTCACTGAGCACCTTGTCGGGGGCGTTGATGGCGTCCGTGTCGATGACGAACTCGCGCTGGCTGGAGTTCTGGGCAATGAGCTTAAGGCCGAAGTGAAAGTCTTTGAAGCGGGTGGCGCAGAGGTCCCGCACCGATTGTGATTTGTCGAGCGCCTCATCCACCAGCATCCCGGCGGCGGCCTCGGTGAAGCGGAGCGTCATGCCGTGAGTTTCCTGGAAACGCCGGGCGAACTCCTCCACGAGCTGGCGGGCGACAATTCGCTCTTCCTGCCTGGGGTCGGCGAGGATCTTTTTGAGCTCACCGGCGGGATCATTCACCAGTTGGCCCGTGACGACGAACCGCCTGACGCCGGTGGAGGGCAACTCGAACTTGATGTCCCGGAACACCCGTTCGCTGACGGTCATCAGCCCGCGGGCCCCGGTCTGTTCCTGGGCGGCGCGTTGCGCGATCGCTCGCAAACCAGGGTCCGAAAACAACACCTCGATGCCGTAGGCCGCGAAGTCCTGCTCGTATTGGCGGATGAGGCTGCCTTCGGAATTCTTGAGGATGTCAAAGAGGTCATCGACCTGGAGCGAATGGCAAACGACCCGCACCGGGAGACGGCCGATGAACTCCGGCTCGAAGCCGAACTCGATGAAATCCGGGGTTTGGGCGTGGTCGAGCACCTCGGCGGCGGTGTCGGGCGGGCGCTCCTTGGCTGCGAAGCCAATGGTTGCCTCGCGCAGGCGTTTGCGGGTGATCTTTTCCAGCCCATCGAACGCCCCGCTGACGATAAACAGGATATGCTTGGTGTTGATGGTGCTGGGCGCCTTGCGGCCGCGCTGGGTGAAATCCATCATGGCCTGGATCTGACCGGCGATGTCGTTGGGCGAACGGGCGGGAACTTCGGTCTCTTCCATGAGCTTGAGGAGATTGGTTTGCACGCCCCGTCCGCTGACATCCCGCCCTGCCAGGTTGGCGGCTGAGGCGATTTTATCGATTTCGTCGATGTAAATGATGCCATACTGGGCGCGCGTGATGTCGCCGTCGGCCAGCCGCACCAAATCCCGCACCATATCTTCCACGTCGCCCCCGACATAGCCGGTTTCAGAAAACTTCGTCGCATCCGCCTTTACAAAAGGCACCCCAACCAGGTCGGCGGCGTTGCGAATGAGGAAAGTCTTGCCCACCCCGGTCGGCCCGATGAGGATGATATTCTGCTTGGCGTAATTGGGAGATTCCTTTCCCTCCAGGGCCAGGCGCACGTGATGATAGTGGTCGCACAAGGCCACGCTCAGCACCTTCTTGGCCTCGTCCTGCTTGATCACGAAGCGGTCAAGATACTCCTTGATCTCACGCGGCTTGTGCTTGAACTCGAACGCCTCCGGCCCGGCCTGGGTCTCTTTGGCCTCCGGCGCGCCCGCGCCCCCGCCGGCAGGTTCCGCCGCCGGCGTGGCGCGCAAATTCTGAAAATGCTGCCGGACAAAGTCCGACAGTTGCTTCTGAAATTCCTCGGGCGACAGCGGCCCGCCCCGAATTGGCTTATTCATAGTTGCCATCTGAGAATAACCCAGGTTTTAACGCCGGGCCATTTCCAAATTAATTATGTTTCCCAGTGAATCCCCGGTGGAATTTTCCGGTGTTGGCCCGATTGAAGTGAACCCTCTCGAGGCGGTAAAGTCTCGCCAATGAGTAGCTGCATTCGATGGTGGGAAACCGAATGGTTCAAGGTGTGGGAGCGCCTGGCCCTGCACCAGGCAGCTCAGGTAGATCTTGCGACCGCACGAAAACCGGGGTCCCGCGCTTCGGCAGCCCCTGCCGACGCCAGTGGGAACACAGCTCGGGAAACGAAAAGGGAGAGTGTCCGGTTCTGAGTCTCCAGTATTCCGGCGCCATCTGCACGACACCGGGATATTCAACCCGCGGCTTGCGCGGCATGGTCCTCTTTTCGCACTCGCCCCCTCAAGAGTCAACACAACAATGAGCCATACTATGGGTTGACTCCTTTAATGACTCCTTTAATTAACGGAGCGGCAGTCTTCTCGTAATGTTGCGGCCTGCATGTTGGCTAGAGCGGCTGGCCCGTCCCCGGCGATGACTTGCGCCACCGACAGGCCCGCCCGTTTACGGCAGAGCTTGCACCATCCGGGGTCTCCCCCGGCCGGGGTCTGCTATCACTACTCGGCCCAACCATCCATTGACCAGGCAGGACTAGTACCTTCACCCTCGTTGGGGAATGGGTTGGCGGGCGAGCCCCCGGGCGAAGCTCGCCCGCCAACCCATTCCCCAACGAGGGGACAGGCCTCGGCCGGTTCTGAGAGTTTTTCCCCCAAATGAGACCGCCAGCCAGTGGTGTTAACCCACGAGCTGGCGGAAGCTAATCAGTCCAAGTCCGTTAAGATTAATCGGCAACGCGCCGAAACCGCGCTGCCTCAACTTGAACCAAGCTGTATGACTGCGTCCATCTATGCTAAACCCCAACCCGAATTGCGCAACCTGTTTGAGCGGGCCGGGGATCCGCGCAGGGTTCTCTGCGCTCCCATTGACTATGCCAAGCGTAAGCACACCGTCCTTTTCTGCAATGGCGTGGGCGATATCCTCAAGAAAGCTTTTAGCGTGGATAACTCTCCCAGCGGCTTAACCGGCCCGCTCGCCCAACTGGACGACACTTGCCGTCATCATCATCTCCAGTCCACCCACGCTTTCTTCGGCGGGGAGGATGTCCCGGCTTGGGCCGAGAACTTTATCACCGCCCTCCGAGCCAAAGGTTTTGCCGTCGCTCGTGTCAACGCCTGGGAAGCCAAAAAGCAACGCGTAAACTTCCAAGCCTCCAATGACACCCTGGACCTGCTGGGAATTGCTCAATGCCTGCTCAAACAACGCGGCAAACTCAATCCTCCCGTCGCCGACGATTACCGCCACTTGCGCGACCTGTGCCGGGAACGTCATTGCTTCGTCACCTCCGCCACGGCGCTGACCAATCGCCTCCATAATTATGTCGACCGGCTCTTTCCCCAATTCCTGGACCCCAAAAAGAGCGGCATCCCGCCTTTCACTCCGGCCTGTTGGTGGCTGCTGGAAGATCGTTTTAGCGCTCCACAAATTGCCCAGCGCCGTACCGGCAACCTCATCGAGGGCCTCCAGCGCCAGGGCCTGCCCGACGCCCCCACGGCGGCTGCCACCCTCCAATCTTTGGCCCGTGAAGTCCTGCCGCCCTCCACCCAATATGTGGCCACCTGGCAGCAACTACTTAAAGTCCTGGCCGACCAAAGCCAATCTCTCCAACAAGTCATCACCGGCTTGGATCGTCAAATTGCCCCCTTGCTCGCCAAGACCCCGGGTGCGGTCCTGACTTCCATCGCCGGCATCGGTGTCACCTTGGCCGCCGGCATGGCCAGTGAACTGGGGCCGCCGGACCAATTACCCAACTTGGATTTGCTCTGTTCCTATGCGGGCATCGTTCCCGCCACCAGGCAGAGTGGTGGCCCCGACCAGGCTCCGGTCGTCTTGGGAGTCTGGCAGCGCTGTAATCATCACCTCAAAAATTACCTGGTCCAAGCCGCCAATAAAATGGGGCAAATGGGCCCACCTGAACTCCAGCAACGTTACCGAGACGTCCAGGCCCGCAAGAGCCATGCCGATTTCGTGGTGGCCAAAGACCTCTTGGGTCTGGGCAAATCCTTGATGCAGCGGCAAACCCTTTACCTGCCGCCCGACCTGTACGCGCCCGAGTCCCCCGCCCCAGCGCGGGCGGCTTATTACCTGGAACTCTGGCCCAAACTCCTAATCAAGTGGCAGTCCAAGGCCCCATTAGCCCAGGTCTTTGCGCCCTATACTGCCTTGGGAAAGTGGCGCGCGATGGTTCAAGAAAGCCACTCAATTTCCTTGCCCTTACCGCAACACTCCTGTAGCGCCAAGGCCTGAGGGCGAGGCTTCAATCCAGGGTGCGTCGCCGGCGCGGTTGAAGGAGGATCCGGGGCGGGGGGTAGGCCGGAGTGGTTCAAGTGGGACCACAGCGGTAAGGGATACCGGCTGTTTGTGCAAGATTACCAACTGGCCTCCCCTTTCCCCGCTCACGCCTGGCTGGCGTGGCGGTGCTGCTCAAAGATACTTAGACCATGGAGCTGCTCTCAGGGGTTCCGGCGGAGAACTCTCCAGGGGTCTCGTAGCACTAGTCCGCAGACCGGGCGGGGTCAGTTTGCCATCGGCCTTCCCCCGTCTCGGGTCCGATCTTTGACCAACGGTTGCGTCCCCGCTAAATGCGCATAAACCGTTCACAAACGGTGGCCGTCGCGGTGTCCTCCAACAACTTTTTATGAAATTCCGCTTGCACCAAATCTGATACTCTTGCACCTGCAAGCATGTCAAAGGACAGAAGGCTGCACATAAGAAATTGCTTTTTTGCCGCCGCGCCGGTTTTGCCGCTTCGCGGGTGAGCGCGCGCTTCAATCGGCTGGGGCTGGCAGTTTCTTTCCCTCACAATCGGGCAACCCCTCCAGATGATGACGTACTGCGGTCACTTCTCCTTTGTCGTTCTTGAGGAAGGTCAGTTGCGCACCATTGAACTTGAGGAAGAAGTTCGTTTCCGACTCGGGATAAAGATCAATTGCGCCTTTGGCTGCGTCCTTGCCCCAGGCTTGCCAGAGCAACTGTTCTCCTTCCCGCCAGATCCTCACTTTCATTCCCGTGGGGGGAAACACTCCGTTCGGCGGAAACTCATAGTGGCCGGCACAGGCACCCAGCAGTCTTGCGTCCAGCTTGATCGCGACCCGCGGTTTCGGTGGTTCGGGGGTTTTGGGCGGCTGCTCGGAGGTCCGCTTGTAGGAAAAGGCGTGGCCGAGATCGTGCGCCTGCCGGATCACCCAAGCCAAGCCAAAGTCAAAAATGGTCAATTGGTGAAAGTGACCTGCGTGCGTCTTTTCCATGAGCGGCGTGAGACTGGACGGTGTCAGGCCGAGATTGGCCGACGTGCATTTCAGCAGATCATTGACCGTCGAGCGCAGCGCGCCGCAACCGGACAAAGCCAGGTAATCCCAGCTCGATACCGGGTATCCGAGTTCGTTGTATCCCTGGGCGAATCGGGCTTGCAGTTCGGGGGTCAGGCTGAGGCGGGTGCTCTCCATCCCCAATGGCCGGCAGATCCGGTCCGCCACGAGCGATTCGTAGTTCGTCCCGGCTTTCAAGGCGATGACATGACCGAGCAACCCCACTCCCAGGCTGGAATACTCATACTCCGCTCCCGGGTCACGAGTCAATTCGTACCCGGACAGGAAGGCATACAGGTCCCCGGCGGCATAATCGGCCCGGGGATTATCCGCGCGCTTGGGGGCGAGGTTGTCGGGCTCGTGGGGAAGCCCGGAGGTGTGCGTGGCCAGTTGGAGCAAGGTGATTTCCTTGCCGTGGCGGGTCGGCATCCTGACCGATTTGGGCAAATACCTGGCCACAGCATCCTCCCGCCGCATCGCTCCACGCTCAATCTGACAACGCGGCTTCCGTGTTCGTCCACCATGCCGACCACCATGCCAACGCCCAACTTTTCGATGTCGATGCGATGTTGCAGAAACGCGTGGACGGCATTCGTAAGCTCTTCTCCCGCAGCCTCGCCGGCTATCGGTTGCGCCAGGACCACGAGCGCAGTGGCGCCGAAGGCAAGAAGTGACGGTCTCATTATCAACACCATGGTGCTCGTTGAGCAACAGATCCGCGCTCACAAATCAATCGCGACGATTTCGTGGTCGAGGATGGAAGGCACAGTGACGCGCAGATATTGTCCGGCGCGCTCGGCGTGCGGGCGCTTGTCAGCGGCCAGCAGCCGCACGCGCCTGACTCGCGCCCCTTCGGGCAGCCGCAGCCTGACGTGCTGTTCGCCAATCGCAATGAGTTGACCCGCGCAGCGTTCAGTACGTGCGGGCGCGCAAAAAACCAATTTCTTATCAATAAATCCCGGCGGCATCTTGCCACCTTTATTTCTTGACGGCCCCTTAATCCAGACCGAGCAGGCGGCGGATATTGCCTCCGAGGACCAAAGCTTCCTTTTCAGGGGGCAGTTTCAACAGCCGGACCTTCTGGAGCTCAACCCGCGCATCCACCAGCGGACCGTCTGATCCAAAGAGCAGTTTCTCCGCCGGCAGTTCCTGCGCGGCTTGTTCCAGGTACTGCATGAATACCACCGACGAGGTGTCCAGATGGAGGTTGGGCAGGCGCTGCGCGGCCCGGATGGCCCGCACGTGCCCGCCACCAACCCAGCCTTCACGAAATTACGCCGGTTCATCGAATTATCCTTTCTACCTTCCATTCCTGCCAAGCCGCTCAAGGCCAAAAGGCGCAGTATGCCCAGCGACCCAGCCGTCATCGAATCGCCGGGGCAAGTTCTCTGGCCACCCCCCGTAAGTCCCATGGCGTCTGGTCACGGCTTACACAAAACGCTTGCCTCCCCGGCGGGGATAGCCAGACAATCACCGTCAATGAACTCGGTAGAGATGCAGTTCCTGGGCAAACGTGGAGTGTCAGGAAGGAATTTCAATATGGGGTCGGGAAAGAGGCTCTTCGCATGGTTCGTTTCGAGCCTGGCGCTCGGGCTCGTCTTCTCTCGGTCACCGCTCCTGGGCGCCCCGAATCAGATTCGGGAAGGGGAGATGGCCGGATACCTGCTGGTCCCGAACGAGAAGGTCCCAGAGACCTATAACGCCGGGTTCTCCATGTATGTGGCTGCCTGGCCTTTATTGCAGGAATACCCGGGGCATCGTTTTCAGACCGGCCTGTTCGGCACCTGGATGTTTGCTCAGTATGACGGCCCCGCGCCGACCAACCTGTATTCCGATATCGAGGGCGGGCTGGGCTGGTGGCGGGACACGCGGTTTGCCACCGAAACGCCCAAGTTCATCATGGGCGGAGTGGCCCCGGATTTCATTGAATGGGCCAACGGACCCGGGGCCGGCAAAGGACGCGACTGGGATGACCCGAAGGGCCTGTACGGTGTGGCGCAACTCAGTCCCTGGCTGCTATGGCCCCCCGATGGCTTGAATCTGAAACCAGGCACCCGCGGTGAGCTATTCGGCTATGGGTACCTGCCGCTGCCGCTCACCCCCGCCAAATCGGCCACCGCCGGGAAAAACGTGCCGACCGGAGACAATTGTTGGACTTTGTTCCTGAACACGCGGAACTTCAAAGGCCCGGTGGCCTTTTTCACCCCCTATTTCTGGTCCCACGCGGCTCTCGCCGAGCCACGCTTGGCTGGAATGCTTCTGGATACCCGCCCCTCCCAGCCGAACCGGGCTTTGCAGATGGAAACCCAGTACGTCCCCAGCGTTCAGTGCGTAGACGAAAAAGGGGAGACCTACGCCCATATCGCGCGAACTTTCTTTCCCCGGGGGCCGGAGGGCGATTCGGTGGTCGTGCACCGCATCACCTCCTACAGCCGGAAGGCCCTTTGGGACGCCGTGAGGGCCTGGTTTGAGGGGGGCCCGCGGCTAGCGGCGCCATCGACCCTCTGGGGGCCTCTCTGCACCGTTTTAACGGACGCGGGGGCGCGACCTGGAAAATCTCTACGCCTGGCGTCCCCGGCGAGAAAAGCGCGCCTCTTGCCTGGCGTGCGTTTGCGACCCCCATGGCCTTCGGCTCAAATACCTTCGGATACCGGTGGAACTACCAAATGGTCGCCAGAGACGATTCTTCAAGATCGCTCACTGGTTACGCTGCCCGAATACTTCCACCTGGTGACCAATAGCAGCCAGAAGGCGGAGTGGGTTGCGGTGCGAGCGGAAGATGTTCCCGCGGCCACAGGTCTGGTCCAGTTTCGCTTTCATCGGCCCCGCGAGGATCGCCCCGAACCCTACGTCACTCCCGACGATGCGAAGAGTTGCTGGAAGCGGCCCGGCCCGGTGGCCGGTCCTTTCCAGGCGCATCCGGGGGATGGGAGTGTGGTGACGTACTCCTGGTATCGATTCGCCGACCAGCCGGCATTACAGAACGCCGGTTTAACCGAGCAAGAGCGGGAGAGCCTGCAAGCGCGGGTGGAAAAGCTCCACCGGAACTGGACGAAAGACCGCGACTACCTGCCGCCCCCCACAATTGGAACACTGGCGGACATTGACCCGGCCTTGATCGTGACCCCGCCACCAGGCTTGGAAGCAGGGTATGTCCCCATCGTCACACGACAAGCAGCGGCAGAATAGGTCCGCTTCTCCTCATTCGCCAAAGGGTTCGGATTGTGGGCCACCAACGGATCGCGTGAAATCGAAACCAGTAAACCATGACTCAATTGGCTGGACCATCCGGACAACCCCAATCACCCCACGGGCTGGCATTGCCGGAACAACGGTTGGGCCGGCAGCCATTTCAGGCCGGCCAACACGCCGATGCGGGGCTGGAGTCTTGTACGCCCGGTTGGCGGGCCTCAAGGTGGTGATTCCCTCGACACCCTACGATGCCAAGGGCCTAATGATCTCTGCCATCCGCGATTTGGACCCGGTCGTCTTCTGTCACTACTCCATGCCATTGTCCGGCTAATCTCATTTGGTGTTAGACAAAAAACGCCCGTGGCGGCGCTTACGAAGGTGAAATCGCGTGAATGGCGGTTGGCAACATGAAACTCCCGCTTCCTCGGACTGGGAACGGTGGCTGGCCGGGCACGGCCCGGCGCTGCTGCTGTTTGCCCGGCAACAAGCCCGTTGTGAGGCCGACGCCCAGGACCTGGTCCAGGAGGCGGTGGTCGAATGCTGGCGCCGTCGGGCGGTTGAGGCGCCTCCGCCTCTGGCCATGGTGTTCGCGACCATCCGGCGCCGGGCCGTGGACTTTGCCCGGAGCGAGGACCGCCGCGCTGGCCGGGAGTTGGGGGCGAACCTCGACGCGCCTCAGTGTTGGTTCGACTCCGGAGTCGAGGAACGGGATCGGCCCGATTGCTCCACGAAGCTATGCAGCAGATGACGCCCATTTATCGCGAGGTGATCACGCTCAAGGTATGGGGCGGATTGACGTTCGTTGAGATCGCCCAGGCGCTGGCTATCCCTGCCAACACCGCGGCATCCCGCTACCGCTACGGACTGGCCGAATTGCGCAAGCTCACCCAGGAGGCACTCGCGTGAACGACGAACAGCAATTCGAAGCCGAACTCAAACGGGTCGCGCCGGCCCGGCCGCCGGAGGCCTTCATGGCGCGACTGCGCGCCGCGAAGCCTTCCGTCGGCACGTATCAATCCTTAGCGCCTAAGGGGGATTTCGGGGTGGCAGGCTGGATGCGAGCGTTGCGCTGGCTGGCTGCCGGCACGGTTGCCGCAGTCCTTGCCGCCGGCCTGTTCGCATGGCGCCGAGCACCAGGACACGTTGCATCTGGGTCCGACGCCACGGTCGCCGCGGCGCCGCTCAAGGCGGACGGCGTCCAGATCGACCAGGAGTTGGTTGCCACGTTCGATGCGATCGGCCGGCTGCCGGGCGGGGAGGCGATTCGGTTCCGGTGCCGGGAATGGGTGGACCAGGTGGTGGTGCGCGACCAGGCCCGCGGGCTTGTCGTGCAGGAGCGCGCGCCGCGCGTCGAGGTGGTGCCAGTGAGATTTGAAACGTACTGAGTGAAACAAGCGAAAACGAAAGACAGTGAGACAATGAAAACAAGACATCTTAGAGCAGACAATACAGGGGCGTGGTTGATGGTTGCGGCCAGCGCCTTGGCGGTGGGGTTGGCGGCCCAACCGGCCGCCGGGCAAGAGCAACGCACCGTGGCGGTGCAATCCATGGTGGTTGGGGACGATGAGGGCCAACCGGCCAAAGAAACCGCCGCGCAGCAGAAGCGAATCGTTATCGAGACGATCGAACCGGAAAGTGGAAAACCGGACGCCCAGGAGGTGGCGTGGCTGGGTGTGTCCACGGAGGAAACGACCGACGCCCTCGCGTCGCAGTTGGGCCTGAATTCCGGGGAGGGCTTGGTGGTGAGTTATGTGGCGGCCGACAGCCCGGCGGCCAAGGCCGGCCTGCAGAAGCACGACGTGCTGGTGCAGTTCGGCGACCAGTTGCTCGTCCACCCGGCGCAGTTGCGCAAACTCGTGCAAATGCACAAGGAGGGCGACACAATCAAACTGGGCATCTATCGGGCCGGCAAAAAGCAGTCGGTCTCCGCCACGCTCGGCAAGACCGCGCATGGTGGGGGATCAATGCTCGACGATGGCGTGTTCCCCGGGAAGCTGGAGGAACTCCAACGCCGGCTCGGCGACCTCAAACTCGGCGAGAACATGACCGAACAGATGAAAGCAATCCGTGAGGCGCTGGCCAAGGCAGGCGTGGACAAGGACAAGATCCGGTTCGAGGTCCAACGCAGTGTCGAGGACGCCCGCAAAGCCGTGCGCGAGGCCTTGCGCCACACCCAGAAGGCCCTAGGGCCCGCGACCAAGGACCTGGAGGACATGGCCGAGGGCGGGGTGGACGTCAAGAAAGGAGCGACCGTAGTCGTCAAGAAGGATCGCAAATCAGTCAAGAGCATGGTCAAGTCCGACGACTCGGGCACCTATGTCATTGTGGCCGCCCCAACGAGACACCTCACCGTCTATGACAGCGACGGCAAGTTGATCTTCGATGGCCCAATCGAGACGCAACCGCAACGAGAGAAGGTCCCCAAGGAGGTATGGGCAAGGGTCAAACCCATGCTGCGCGAGATGGGCGCAATCAAAGAGGAGGACGCGGAAAAAGAGGAGGGGGCCGAGTAGGCGAGCCCTAAGGGAGTGGGGACGCCTCGCCCCGAGATGATCGCGGGGATATTGCCGTGCCGGTTCTGCCGCGCCGCCGAGGTCCAGACCATGAGCGGCAACGGCGATGCGGGGGGTGCCAGAACCTCCGGTCTCTGCTGCTATTGGGTTGTGCCGTGGCTCCTAATGTGTAGGTTGTCTCCAATGAACATTCTTGAATTGAGCCCGGCGCAGCTCCGACGGGCCGCAGCCATTAAAGAGAAACTCGACGCCGCCCAGGCCGAACTGGCTTCTATCCTGGGTGTCCAGGCCGGCAACGGTCTGCCAGCATCTTCGGCACCTGCGCGCGCAGGCAAGAAGCTGCATTGGACCCAAACGCCCCAGGGGAAAGCCCGGTTGGCCCGGGCGATTAAGCGGAGTTGGCGGAAACGGAGGCGGGCTTAGCCTGAACGGTCGGAGGCCCTTTCGTTTCCGCAGCCGCCCGAGTCTTAGCCCGGATATTTCACAGCCTAAGAGCGGCACTGGGCTGCCGAAGCTGCGTAGCGCAGGTTTCCAACCTGCTGTATCGCCGACTTCCAGTCGGCAGGCTGTACCTGCTCGGGAGCATCTGCGGATTGGAAATCCGCGATACAGCAGGCTGGAAGCCTGCGCTACGCGTTCCAGTTGGCGAAACCCGTGAAATATCCGGGCCAGGTCCGTTCATGCGGATCATCTGACCATGGGTATCATCTGATACTGGGTTTGCCGAGTTCAACCAGGGGTCTGGCTGCAAACGCCTGGTAGTGCTGCGCGACCCTGCCCGAGGCGGCGTGCATTACGGCGGCGGACGGGACCGACTGCCTGGGACAACACCACGCTGCGGAGGTTCCGGCTGGCTGGGGACGAAATCCTGGCCTCAAAACTCAAGTCGCTCCCAAATGGCGCCAGGCCTGCCGGAAGAGCAGTGCCGCACACGCCACGAGCAGGACGCCAAGCGTCCGCATGGTGAACCGATAGGGCCGGCCCGCCAGGAACTCGCGTGAGCGGGCCGCGAGCAGGGCGAGCGCCACTTTGGAGCCGACCAGCATGAGATAGAAACTGGCGAGAAAAGCCACCGCCGCCAGCCAGCTTTGGGCCAAGGCTCTCGCCAGGGCGGTCGCCCCAATGGTGAGCCAAAACAGCCAGGGATGCGGGCTCAACAGGTTTGTCAATATGCCCTTGAACCACGAGCTTGCGCTCCTGTCAGCCGTCGCCCCATCCAGCCGTGCCGGGCGGAAGATGTCCACAGCCAGATACAGGACGAACGCCCCGCCTGCGAGCGAGAGCCCGCCGAAGAGCTTCTGGAAATCCGCCGCCTTTGCGGCCAACAGCCAGGCCAACAGGATGATCGGCGTGTCGGTCAGGAGCGGAGCCAGCGCTATCTTGCAGCCTTCGCGTGCGCCGTGCCGCAGAGACTGGGCCAGGACTAGCGCCATCAGCGGGCCGGGTGCGAGGCCACAGGAAAGGCCCAACAGCAGCCCAGTTGCGACCGCCGCAATCATGCTGCAATCACGGCCCGGCGGCGGACTTGAGCGGGTTCACGGCCATAGTGGTTGGCTGCAAATCCTGCCACTGCATCGGGCTCTTGCCAAGGGCCGAAATTGACCTGACTCCCAGGAAAACGAACCAGGCTTGGACTGAAATCACCCACAACCGCTATAGGTCTTGAGGCCATATTCGTTTCTCCAACTCCTCGACCCGTTCGACACACCCAGCCAAATCGGAAGTCTCAAAGTATGGCCGGTATTTGCTCTCACCGGCGCCCTTCCGCCTATTCACCCAGATTCGATTCCAACCGAGTTGGGATGCCGGTATGATGTCCCACCAAAATCCTGCCGCGATGTGAACATGAAAGACCTGAGGCTTCCCGAGTTCAAGCCGCCCGGCGACCGCACGGAAAAAGCGGAGGTCGGGTTTGTAGCACCGAAGCTCTCCGGCGATAAAAACGCCCTTAAACCGGGTTTTGAGCGCCCGGACGTTCGAATCAATAACGTCCGACTGCGAGTTGGACATGATGTAGAGGTCGAACTGAGAACCCAATCGATGCAGTACGTCAATCACCTCTGGAAACGGCTTCAATTGCCGGTAGTGTTCCAGAACCGGCTGCTCGTATTGCTCTAACGATCCGACTCCAAATGTCTCCCCGCAATGCTTGAAGCAAGCACCTACAATCTTATCCGGCGGCCTAAACTCGGCAGCCTGCATTTGGCGCACCTCTTCCGCATCAAACGCGGAAACAAAAACCTCCCGATCAACCCCGTGCGCCTCGGCGATGCCCTCGATCATTTCAGTAATCGGCCTCGTATCAATCAGCGTGCCGTAACAATCAAGCGTGATGACACGCGCGCTTATCATAAACTCTCGACCGATAAGAATTTGGTCTTTTGCCGCGCCCCGGTTTTGACGCTGCGCGGGTGAGGGAGAATTGGCTTTCGCTCTCACTCATTATGGCCGGTTGATACCAGGGGAGGACCGGACCGTCAAGGGGCACATTTTGCCAGTTTCTTGTCGGTTTCGGCGCAGGACGGAGGCGGTGACGGGATCGGGATAGGGGCGCCGGGCAACCGGCGTCCCTATCCCGATCCCGTTGGAACCGGCCCTGCAAAAAACTGCTCGCCCAGAGGTCAGATGCACCATACCGTTCGCCCCATGCCTTTGGCCGACTGAAAATGCGACCCGGCTTGAACAACGCCGCCCTGCCCGATGGCTGATGCCGTCCCAACTCCCGGTCAAGATGTGCCCGGCGGAGGGCCGCGCTTCAAGCGCGTGCTCACGCGCGGCGACCTGATCCTCTTCGGCCTGGTGATTCTCACGCCGACCGCCCCCTACCCGGTCTTCGGCCTGGTGCAGCAGAATTCGCAGGGGCACGCGGCCTTGAGTTACCTCGTGGCGATGGTGGCGATGCTTTTCACCGCGGCCAGCTACGGAAAGATGGCCACCGCCTTCCCCGCCGCCGGCTCGACCTACACCTTTACCCAAAAGGCGCTCAACGAGCACCTCGGCTTTTTGGCAGGCTGGGCGATGATCCTCGATTATTTTCTCATCCCGCTGCTGAGCGTGATCTATGTGGCGCTCACGATGCAGCGCATTCTACCGGCGGTTCCTTATCTGCACTGGAAGATTCCCTATTTCTTCTGGGTCGTGCTATCCGCTGGCGTGATTACGGTCATAAACCTGCGCGGGATTCGCGTCACCACCGAGGCCAACAAGGTGATGATGGCGATCATGAGCGCCTGCGCCGTGCTGTTCGTGTGGCTGGCGGCCCGGTGGGTGGTGTCGGGGCATGGTTTCGCGGGCCTGTTTTCACAGGCGGCGATCTTCCAACCCCGGACTTTCGCGGTTCAACCGCTGATGTTGGGCGCCGGAATTGCCACGCTTTCCTATCTCGGGTTTGACGCCATTTCCACCCTGGCTGAGGACACGGTGCGCCCGGAACGCGACATCGCCTTTGCCACCGTGCTGGTGTGCGTTCTGCAAACGGTGATTTGCTTTGTCACGGTCTATCTGGCCGCGCTGGTGTGGCCGGACTACAAGACCTTTCCCAATGCCGAGACGATCATCCTGGACATCGGGCGAATGGTCGGCGGGGCGTGGATGTTCGGTTTCATCACGCTGGTGCTGGTGGTGGCGGGATTGGCCAGCGCGCTCACGGGGCAGGCCGGGGCCTCGCGCCTGCTGTTCGGCATGGGACGCGACGGCGTGATTTCGCGCCGCATCTTCGGCTACCTGGACCCGCGCCATTCGACCCCAACACGCGGCATTTACCTGATGGGGGCCGTCTCGCTGTTGGGTGCTGCCGTCTTCGATTTTCAAGGCGTGACGGAGCTGACGAACTTCGGCGCGTTCGTGGGCTTCATCCTGGTGAACCTGAGCGTCATCCGGCATTACTATTTCCGGCTGGGCCGCCGGGGCGGAGCCGGTTTTTGGACCAACCTGGTTTTTCCCCTGCTGGGCGCGCTGGTCTGCGGTTATGTCTGGCGGAACCTCAACCAAAGAACCATCCTGGTCGGGGGTGTGTGGATGGGCGTGGGTATCATTTACCTGGCGATAGTGACGCGCGGCTTCCGGTTGAAACCGAAATCGCTCGGCAGCTTGAAGGAAGGAGCGTCCGATGGCGTTTGATCCGATCTTTAGCATGAAAGTGCCAATCCTTTGTGTGTCCGCGTGGTTCTGGCTTGCCGGCTTGGCCGGCGCCCAGAATCCCACCCCATTGTCGCTTCGCGGTTGCTCGGTCATCCCGAGCCCGCGGACAGTCCAGCTTCAAGCCGGGGAGGTCGTCCTGGGCGGCCAATGGACCTTGGAGGACCGCAAAGCCGGCGCCAACCATATTGCCGTCCGTTCATTGGCGCGTGACCTGGCCGAGTTCCACTCGCTCCACCTGCCGCACGGCGCCGGCGCCAAGGTCATCCGGCTGGCGGTTTCGCCGGGGACTGTCGCCACCCGGTCTGAGCCGGGAATCGACACCCAGGCCTACCGATTGACCATTGCCGACGACGCCATCGAAGTCACCGGGAACGGCGACCCGGGCCTGTTCTACGGCGTGCAAACCCTCGTGCAACTGATCAAACGGGATGCCGCCGATCGGCTGTTGTTGCCCAAAGGGGTCATCGAGGACTGGCCCAGGCTCCAGCTCCGGTTTTTGCACTGGGACACCAAACACCACCAGGACCGCATGGAAACCTTGAAGCGTTGCCTGGACTGGGCGGCACGCTTCATGGGCCACCACTGGCGGTTGTTACCGGGCCTGGTGGAGGCCGAACAGAGATGCGAGGCGGCCCAGGCTGCCGCCCAATCACAGCGGCCGGCGGCGGCCCTCGGCCACCTGGCAGCGGCGCACGACGCGATTGAAAAGCTGAGGAACGAGGGTGAGCGGCTTTTCGGCGAGCTGGCCGCCGCATATCAAAAAAGCCGCTTTCCGAAAGGTCAATCGGTGGCCGGGCGCGATTTCATGCACGCGCTGGATGATACCAAGGACCACTGGGCGGATCGAACGCCCGACCTGGGGTTCATGATGGCTCCTGAACGGGGCATTGGGCTGGCCCAGTGGGAAAAGTCGCTGTTCGAAATCATCGGCGCCTATGCCAAACAGAACAATGTCGCAACCGGCAAATGATTGCGGATTGATTTCTCCCTGGGTAGCTGATTCTCTCGGGCCATGAAGACCGTAATCCCCGGGCGGATCGGCGGGAGCGGCGGAATGCCGCGCAGGTGGCGCCCCGCATCCTCCTTTGTTCCTTCTCCGTTCTCAATGGCCGGCGCCGCCGCTTGTCTGGCCACGCTGCTGCTTTCGCCCCTGGTGAGCGGGCTGGCTGCCGAGCCGTCCGCCGGCGGTCTCCGCCAGGTCATCATTGCGTTCAAGACGCACTTTGACATCGGCTACACCGAGATGGCCTCGAATGTCGTGCAGCGTTACCGCACCGCGATGATCGATGACGCCCTCAAAGTGGTTGACCAGAACCGTTCCCTGCCGCCCGAGCAGCAATTCGTCTGGACCATCCCGGGCTGGCCGGCGACCCAGGTGCTCGGGGACTGGCCCGGTCAGGTGCCCGAGCGCCAGCGGCACATTCAGCAGGCCTTCAAGGAGGGCCGGTTTGTCGTACACGCGCTGCCTTTCAGCATCGGCGTGATGTCGGCCAGTTGTTACTCGAGCAACTGCTTCATGCCCTCACCCAAAGCGTTGCCCACCAGAAAGTAGGTTTCGGCATTGGCAAACTCGTGATGACCATGCCCCGGGCAGGGGGAGTCCTCCGGCTCCCGCACAAAATCATGGGTTTCGATGAATCGCACCGTACCCTTGAACTCCGGCCAGGCCGCCGCATCAGCCTGGGCCTTGCGTAGCGCCGCCCAGGCCCCCTCGGCCTTGACCCAGGGACCGGTCAGTTCTCCGATCACGACCGGCAGCCGGGGTGCATTCAGTTCCTTGCGCACATCCCGGATCAGGTTCACCAGATTCGTTTGATACGCCGGGACCGCATTCCTGGGGTCGCAGCCGTCGTTCCAGCCCTGGTACCACACCAATCCCGCTAACTCGTATCCGCCGCCATCATACCCGGGAAAATCGCTCTTCAGGTTGGCCAGGGCCTCGCGGACCTCCTCGATCATCTTCGTGTAATAAGGGCCCACCTTGCCGCCGGAACTTGGCGGGCGGAAGTCCTGGAAAAGACTCTTGCCGCCCCAAGCGGTCTTTATGAGCAAGACCTGGTTCGTGAAGAAATCGCCCATCACCCATCCAAACTGCAGCTCGGGGCCAAAATGGTGCCTGCCCTCGTAAGGAGTGAAACCCAGTGTCAGAGGCCCGGCCTTCAAGGGTCCATCCTCCGGTTTATACCGAACCCACACGTCCTCCCGCACCGTCCATTGGCCTTTATCGTCCTTTAGGTGCTTGAATAGCTGCCTTTTGGCGGGATCGCTCATCAGCATTTCGAGCGTGCCCTTACCCTCGTTATAGTCTTTGCCTTTGAGGTCGGCCACCCCCTGGCCTTCCATGTTGGACTGACCTGCCAGAATGAAGACTTTGACCGGACCTCTTGCCTTGGCAGCGTGCATGGATTGGGCGTCAGCAAACGGGTCGCCGATCAGCATTTCCTGAAACTCGCGCACCAGGGACGGGTTGCCTTGAACGTCACGGTCCTGTTGCTGGAGGCGTAGAAAATGAGCCTGGCCCAGATAGCCCCCGGAATAGAGGTGCCGCAGCAGCGGCGTGGCCCGCTCCTCGGTGACGCGGTCATGCGCCGAACCCATCGCCGCCACAAACCCGGATTGCCCATAGACCAGGTTCACCAGCACATTCCGCTCAGGCGTCACCTTCGTGTCCAGCTTGGTGTTGGCTCCCGGTTGGGCAAAGCCGCCCACCGAGCAGCCATTCAGGAGCGCGATCAGCCCCCCGTTGCGCAGGTCTCGCGCCTGTTCCCAGGACACCAGCGACAGCTCGGGGTTGGAATGCACGTTCCACCACACCACGCTGCGGCGGGATTCGGCCATGTGCCGGAGGAAGATCTCGGCCGACTGCCAGCCCTCATCCATCCAGGGCAGAGTCCGCGCGTATGCCAGAAAGCCTTCCAAGGACCCGTATTTCTGCAGGTTCACCCGCTGGTAACCGGCCGGGTTGTTCTTGAAAGCGCCGGGGCCTTTCTCGTTGACGGAGTAAAACTCGATCTGCGCCGCCCCAACCGCATCCCAAGCCGGCTTGGCGCGCTCCAGCAGCCCCAGGTCGTTGGACACCAGGTAGAGCCCGCGCCCGTAGGCCACCTCGCCCTTGTGGAAGGCGGTCGCCTTCTTGAAGAAGCTGCTCCAGTTGGCCTGCCCATCCCGCGTAGTTGTTCTTCCCCGAATCTTCGAAGCCGACGGGCAGGAACGCCGCCCAAAGCTCCGGCCCAAGGCCGGGGCCTTCGGCCAGGTCGTCGAAATCGTGGGGTGGGACCGTCAGCGTGTCCACGCCGACGATTTTGGGCCAACTCCCGGCCGGAGCATCCTGGCCTCTCAGGCTCGTCCCGGGCGCCACTCGCTGAGTAACGGTCATATCCAAGTCCTCGAAATACCGCGGCCACAGGCGGACCGAGTGGACGTCCGCCCGCGGCAGGAAGAACGACGGCAGCTTGATATTGCCGATGAAGAGGACCCCCTCCAATTCCGGCTTGGCAGCGTGCCAACTTTGCAGCGCGGCGCGCACTTGCTCGGGGCGCTGGTCGTCCAGGGCCAGGATCGGAAGCAACGCGATGCCAAATCGCCGCCGCCGGGCGGCAGCCTTCAGGTAATCCTCCAGGGTGGGGGCAATCAACTCGTACAGGCGGGCATCCACGATGGCTGCGGCATGTGTGCCGTCGCGAATGAGGTTGACTGCGGACGCCAGCGAACAGGCCCCTGTTGGCGGTGTGAAGAAGTCGGTTCCCGCTCGTGATTGCGCGACGCGGTCCGTCCTTTCATTTAGAGGAAGCTGCCGTGTGCCAAGGCTGTCATCCGTGCCGCCCAGTGCCGGAACGAGCAACACCAGCAGTGCTGCAGGCAGGGTCAGCCAGCGCTGAGCGCTTGGTCCGGTTGTCTTCATCGCGACGAACATATTCGGGGAGGAAGGTTATCAAGTTACTCGAAGAAAGCACTTCTATCCTTGTTGCTGCTGCCAAGCCGGCGCTCCGCGGGCAGTGTCCGGATGCG
Source organism: uncultured bacterium (assembly GCA_963713735.1). Lineage (GTDB taxonomy): Bacteria > Verrucomicrobiota > Verrucomicrobiia > Limisphaerales > UBA8199 > CAVQND01. The sequence continues at coordinate 31,440 of CAVQND010000015.1, read as the reverse complement.
CCCGGCCGCGACTCGCTGTCCGACCGCTCAAAAACCAGGAAGTATTCCCGGGGCAGGAAATCGAACCGTTCGACCAACCGGAAGCCAGCGGCTTCCATCTCGGCCTTCACCTGCGGTTCCGGCAGCCGGTATTTCCGCGGAGGACCCGGCTCCTTGGTGTCCATCCGGTATTCGATGATGGCGACGCGGCCGCGGCGCTTGAGGGCCTGGCGGGCCGTTTTCATGTAGGCAACGCGTTGGTCGATCTCCTTGTAAACACTCGACAAAAACAGCCAGTCACACTTGCCGGCGGGCAGCTTGGGGTCGTGGAATTCGCCACGGATCACGCTGACGTTTGCCAGGCCGCGCGTCCGCACCCGCTTCTCGAGCTTGCGGATCATCACCGCTTGAACGTCCGTGGCATAAATGTGCCCGCCGACCCCGACGCGGCGGGAGAGTTTCTCGGTGAAGTAACCTCCGCCGGCGCCAATGTCAGCGACCACACTGCCCTCGGACAAATGCAGCGCATCCAACACCTGCTCCGGCATCTGCCACTGGTCGCGCTTGGGCGATTCGAGATAGAACAGGTAGAGCGGGTTGAAAACCTTGTGACCGCGATAGTTGGTCATGATCGAGACGCAGGACGTCGTCAGCCACGGCAGAAGCAGCACCCACCACCAGCGAATCATGGAGCGAGACCGTTTCGTCCGGGGGGCGACACCGCCGGCGGTGGCCACGGCTTGGGCTTGGCGGTGCAGCACTGGTTCCAACACCTTCACGTTGGCAGAGTAATGTCGCCCCTGGCAGGAAGCAAGTCTTGGCCCGGATATTTCACGGGTTTCGCAAACTGGAAGGCGTAGCGCAGGCTTCCAGCCTGCCGTATCGCGGATTTCCAATCCGCACATGCTCCCAACCAGGTACAGCCTGCCGACTTGAAGTCGGCGATACAGCAGGTTGGAAATCTGCGCTACGCAGCTTCGGCAGCCCAGTACCGCGCTTAGGCTGTGGAATATCCGCGTTAGCGGCGCCGGACTCTTGCATGACCTGCCCTCGAGCCCCTGCCCTCTGCTCAGGGCTGATTCAAGATCGCCCCGGGACTGCAGGAGCCGACGTGAGGAGGCTCAGTATCTATTTTGAACCCCGATCAGAGCCTCCTTACGTCGGCTCCTACAGAATGTTGAATCAGCCCTGCGCTCTTCTCTGGCCCCGGTTTTTTATTGACTCAGTCGTGAGGTTTATCGCTTATGAGCGCTGGTCCACCTATGTGGGCGGGCGACAGACAGGCCTTGGCCTGCCGCCGGTGCTCCACTGGTTTGGAGACATGAAAATGACGCAGGAAGAGCGGTTGACAGGCGAAGGGATAGCGGCCCTCCAGGAGAAGGCCTGGGCCAGAGCATGGCAACACGCCCGGGCGCGTTCCCCCTTCTACCGCGAGCACCTGCGCCGGGTGGGCGGCGCCGCGCAGACCCCCATGCCACTGAAGGAAATCGTCCAGGTCCCCACGATTGACAAGTCGGTCCTGTCCGGAAATCCCGGGGCCTTCTTGTGCGTCCCGCCCGAGCGGGTGGTGGACATCGTCAGCACCAGCGGCTCGACGGGAAAGCCGCTGGTGTGCCTGCTGACCGAGGCCGACCTGCAACGGCTGGCGCTCAACGAGCATCACTCCTTCCGCTGCGCCGGGTTGACCGCGTCTGACACCGTGTTGCTCGCCGTCACGCTGGATCGCTGTTTCATTGCCGGGATGGCGTATTTCATGGGGCTGCGGCGCCTGGGCTGCGCCATCGTGCGGGCCGGCCCCGCCACGCCGCTGCTGAGCCTGGAGATGCTGCAACTTGCCCGGGTCACTGCCATCGTCGGGGTCCCCTCTTCTCTGTTGCTGCTGGCCGGGAAAGCCGGGGAAGCCGGACTGGACCCTGCCAGGCTGGGCGTACGGAAGCTGGTTTGCATCGGCGAGCCGATCCGGAACCCGGACTTTTCGCTCAACCGCGCGGGCCAACTTCTTGAGCAGCAGTGGCAAGCCCGAGTGTACTCGACGTACGGCAACACGGAATTGGCCGCTTCGCTTTGCGAATGTGAGGCCGGTCGCGGCGGGCATCTCCACCCGGAGTTGCTCTACGTCGAGGCCCTCGATGAAGCCGGCTGTCCCGTGCCGGACGGGCGGGTGGGCGAACTCACCGCCACGACTTTCGGCGTGGAGGCCATGCCGCTGATTCGCTACCGCACGGGCGACTTCGCCGCCCTTTACCGAGAGCTGTGCTCGTGCGGGCGCTCCACCTTGCGCCTCGGTCCGATTGTGGGCCGGGCCAGCCAGAAACTCAAGCTCAAGGGCACAACGGTCTTTCCGGCCTCTCTGAAAGCGGTGCTCGACTCGTTTCCTGAGATATCGGCCTACGTGATTATGGCCCGCCGCACCGCCAGCGGCGCAGACGCAGTCGAGGTGCGTTTTGCCGCCAGCGGGGACGGGAACGGGGCGCGGCGCGCTTTGCGCGAGCGTTTCCAGGGCGCCGTCAAAGCGGTTCCTGAAATCACCCTCGCCGCCCCAGCCGAGATCGAGGCCCTGCAGATGCCCGAGGGCGCGCGCAAACGCCGCTATTTCGTCGACCTCCGGCCGCCCACCGCTCTTCCGGCATGAGTGGTTGGCCCCGCATCTGTGTTGTTATCCCGGTCTATAACCACGGACTCACCGTGCAAGGCGTGGCGCGCGCGGCCAAGGCGGCCTTGCCGGTCATCGTGGTCAATGATGGCTCGACCGATGCGACCGCCGCGGCGCTTGCAGGGGAAGGCGGCATCACCGTCGTGACGCTGCCCTGCAATCAGGGCAAGGCGGCGGCCCTGCGGGCCGGCTTCGCCCAGGCGCAGCAACAGGGGTTTACCCATGCCATTACCCTCGACGCGGACGGACAACACCCGACCGGCGCGCTGGCCGATTTCACGGCGGCCTGCCGGCGGCAGCCGGAGGCCCTCATCATCGGCGTGCGCGACCTCCGCACGGCCCGTGCGCCCTTGGCCAGGCGGGCGAGCAACCAACTCTCGACCTTCTGGTTCAAGTTTGAAACCGGCTTGCCCCTGGCCGACACGCAGTGCGGCTATCGCTGTTATCCGCTGGCGGCGCTCCGGCCGCTGCGCGCAACCTCGGGCCGCTACGCCTACGAACTGGAACTCCTGGTCAAGGCGGCGTGGGCGGGCGTGCCCCTAGTGGCGCAACCGGTCGAGACGGATTACGCCGCCCCCACCTCGAGGCTGTCGCACTTTCGGCCGTGGCGGGACATGGCGGCAGTTTCCTGGCTCCATTCCAGGCTCTCGATACAGGCCTTTTTCGTGCCCGCCGTTTTGCGGCGGCTGGCAACGCAAGGTTTGCTGCGCGACCTGCCGCGCGGCCGGCGCAATCGCACAGTGTTGCGCCTCCTGTTTTCGGAGAACACGCAGACGCCTGGCCGTCTGGCGGTGGCGGTGGGATTGGGATTGTTCTGCGGCCTGGCGCCGATCTGGGGGTTTCAAATGGCGGCGGCGGCCATCCTGGCCCACAAGTGCCGGTTGAACAAGGCCATCGCGATGATCGCGAGCAATATTTCCTTCGCGCCGGTCGCACCGATTGTTTTGGCGGCCGGGCTGATCGTGGGGCACTTCCTTTGGACTGGCCGCTGGGTGGACCTCTCTCCGGCCGCCGCGGTCCGGCAGATTCCCTCCTATCTTTGCCAGTGGGCGCTGGGCAGCGTGGTGCTGGCCGCGGTGGCGGGGTTGCTGGGCACGGGCGTCGCGTTCCTGGTGGCTCGTTGGGCGGCGCGAGCCAAGTCAATGGCCCGCCATGAGTGACTTGTTTGTCCGCCTGCACTTGTTTCTGGCCCGCCATCGCGGGGCCGTGTTGCTGCTGGCCGCCATGTTTGCCGCCAGCGCGCTGCTGTGCAGCCGCCGGCTCAAGCTGAACGAGGACTTCACCGACATGTTGCCGATGGCCGACCCGGCCATCGCAGAACAGGTGGAGGCACTCAAACATGTTCGCCAGGCTGACCGTTTGTTCGTCGATGTCGGCACGACCCGGTCGGACTCGGAGTTGTTGGCCCAGGCGGCGGACCGGATGTACGGCGCCTTGCGGGAGATTTCCGAACTGAGCGAGTTTCGCTACAACCTCGAGGCGGGCGACCTGCGGGAGATGTTCGAGGAGTTGCAGGCCCAACTGCCCACGCTGCTCTCATCCAATGACCTTCACGAAATGGAAGGCAGGCTGGAAACGTCCGCCCTGGAACAACGGCTGGCGTGGATGAAGAAGGCGATAAGCCAGCCCCAGGGTTTGATGTTAAAGGACGTGGTGCAAACCGATCCGGCGGGCCTGGGCGACGCGGTGTCGGCCCGATTGCGCGCCTTGCAGGCCGGTATTGGAGACGCCCGCATCGTCGCCGGCCGCATCACCAGCGCGGATGGACGCCATGTGCTCATCAGCGCGGCGCCGGGATTTCGGGCTTCGGAGTTGCAGCGGAGCGCGCCCCTGGTGGGCCGGGTGTTGGAGGCTGCGCGGGGCGTGGAAGCCGGCTTCCCGGCCGGCTCGGTGCGTGTCGCCATCACGGGGGCACACCTGGTGGCGCTCGAGAACGCCTCGATGGTTCGAAAGGACATTACCCTGACCAGCGTGATCGCCACGGTGGCGGTGGCGGGGCTGATGTTCGCGGCGTACCGGCGGCGCTGGCTGGCGCTGCTGGGGCTGGCGCCCACGCTGTTTGGCGCGTTGGGGGCGATGGTGGTGTTCTACCTGGCCGGCGACCCGGTTTCGGCGGTCGCGCTGGGCTGCGGCAGCATTTTGATCGGCGTCACCGTGGACTACGGCATCTATGTCCTCTACCACACCGACGACGCGCCGCCCTCGGACCGTGAGCAACTGGCGCGGGCCGTGGCACAACTGACGCCGACGCTGGCCTTCGGCGCACTCACCACGATGGCTGCGTTCGTGGTGATGTTGCTTTCGCCCGTGCCGGGGCACCGGCAACTGGGGTTGTTTGGCGCGGTTGGAGTGGCGCTGGCGGCCCTCTTCGCCATAGGGATTCTCCCCCTCTTTGTCCCGGTGGGCGCCACCGGGCCAGTCCGGGTGCTGCCGTTGACGAGGGCGATGCAGCGATTGTTCGCCTGGCGCCGCCGGCGGGCGCAGGTCGTGCTGCCTTTGCTCCTGCTCTTTTCCGGGCTCTGCGCGGCGGGTGCGCTGCGATTGCGCTTCGACGGCGATTTCGCCCGGCTCAACGGTGTGACGCCCCAAACGCGGAGCGACGAAGCTGTAGTGCGGGAGGTATGGGGAAAGGCATTGTCGCTGACGACGGTGGTAGTGACGGGCGCCGGCCGCGAGGAAGCGTTGCAGAAGAACGAGCGGATTTGCGCCGTGTTGCGCGCCTTGCAGCAAAAACGGGAGGTGGAGTTGTTCGCCTCGATCGCGCCGTTGTTTCCTTCGGAACAAACGCGCCGGGCGAACTTACGCGACTGGTCGCGGTTCTGGTCCGAAACCCGCCGCCAGGAACTGAGCAATTCCCTGGCGGACGCCGCGGCGAAGTTGGGCTTTCGGGCCGGGGCCTTCGCGCCGTTTCTAGAACGCCTCGCAACCGCGGCAAACATTTCCGCGACCGGGGCCGGCGCCACGCCGGCCTTGGACCGGCTGTTGCGCGATTACTGGGGCCGGGAGGATGGGCGCGTGTCGGTTTGCACCCTGGTCAAGGCCGGCAACCGCGCGAGCCTGCTGCGATTGCGCGAGGCCATCCACAAGGAAGCGCCCGGGGCCTTGCTGCTCAACCAGGCGGCGATGACAGACGAAATCATCCGTGTCGCCCGGCGGGCGCTGCCGGTCTTTGCGGCGCTGGTGGTGGCGCTCAACGCCGCGCTCCTGTTCGTGCTGCTGGGCCGAATGGAACTGGTTTTGATCACGCTGCTGCCGATGGCGGCGGGGGTGTTCTGGACACTCGGCGTGCTGGGGTTGCTGGGGCAGCCCATTGACATGGCTAACTTCATTTTCGCCATCTTCGTCATTGGCGTTGGCGGCGACTACAGCCTGTTCATGGTCATGGCGGAACTCGAGCCGTGGCGCGGGCGCGCGGACCGGACCGCGTCCACGGGCGGCGCGGTGACGATCTGCGCCGGCACCACCCTGCTGGGCGTGGGCGTGCTGGTGCTGGCGAAGCATCCGGCCATGTTTTCCATCGGCCTGAGCGCCTGGCTCGGCATCAGCCTGACGCTGCTGGCCACTCTGTTTCTCGTCCCTCCATGCATGGCGGGATTGCGGCGGCGGGCGGCAGGTCCTCTCCTGAGCTTTGGCGAGGCCAGACCGGATGGCGCGCCCGCCCGGCGCCAGCAAGTCTGCCGGCTTTACCGCTACCAAGAGCCCCTCGGTGACGCAATTCGTCTTTTGGAAAATGCGCCTCGACCCGCTGTTCAAGGTGGTCGGCCAGACCGTGCCAAGGGCAGCAGAAATCCTGGACCTCGGCTGCGGCTACGGCATCGTGGCAAATTGGCTGACCTGCGGGTCGCCGGAACGGACCGTGCTCGGAGTCGATAGCGATGAGGAGAAAGTCCGCGTCGCCCGCATTACGGCCAGCCTCAACCCGCGAGTCTGCTTCGAGCACCGGGACGTGCTGGGTTGGGAGTATCCGGCCTGCGACTGCGTGCTGATGTGCGATTTGCTCCACTACCTCCCGCCCGCCCTCAAAGAGCGGGTGCTGCGGAAGGCCTTCGCGGCGCTGCGGCCGGGCGGTTGGCTGGTGCTGCGCGACGCCTTCACGGCCGACAACTGGGGGCATCGGCTCACAGTCTGGTCTGAACGATGGGGCGTCCGCTTGCGCCAGAACAAGACCGCCTATGGTTTGCACTTCGGAAGCCTCAAAGACCAGCAGCAATTGCTGGCGCAGGCCGGCTTCCTCGAAGTGCAAACGCACCCAGGCACTGGACTGAGCTCGAACGCACTCTTGACCGCCCGCAAGGCCGGAAGCACTCCCCGGGGCGAGCGGCCTATTTGATTTTCCCGCGGATCAGAATCCCCAGGTCCTTGCCGGCCTTGGCATAAGCCTCGCGCATGTCAAACCCCGACCAAGCGTCCCGTCCGGGTTCGTTGACCAGTTTGACCACGGCGGCCGTCCTTGTCCGGTGGTTGGTCTCCACGAACAGAGCGTCCGCGGTGAGGAGCGGGAGGGGGCCGCCAAAGTTCAGTGAACCCGTCAGCATGGTCGTTTTCAGGATCAAGGTGTATTTCGCATCTTTGAAGGCCCCGAACTCGAGCGGGACATTGCCCTCCGCCAACAGCTTGTTCAGGATTTCCTGGAACCTGGGTTGGAATTGCACGGTGCGCAGGCCGATCCACTGTCGCCTCCAAGCCTCGCCGCCGCCGGCTTTCCTGCCATTTTCCCGCGCGACCTCCCGGGCGATGAATTGCTGCTCCGGAAGACAGTCTTTGGCAGTCCGGCCTGCCTTGAGGTCGCTGTAATCGTATTCCAGGTTGACGCGCCTCTCTTGCTTCAAGAACGCGACCGAGCCTGATTCAATCCGGACGTCCCCGGCGGTCGCGTGTCGCACGACCAGTCCGGCAGCCGCCACCAGCACCGCGCGGAAGAATATGTTCAAATGAGGTTGCCGGGCAATTTACCTGTTGCCCATAGTGTAGCCGATGATCTGGGCGACGGCGGCGTCGCGGATCTGATTGTCCGTAGCCCCATGGCTCCATCCGCCCGACCAGGCGTTGTTGCCCTTCCAAAAGTCCGGATTAGCGATGATTTCGCCGGTGGAACTGTCCCGGTAGTCAACGTGCATGACCAGATCCGAGCCGCCGGCCATGACGCCGATCCAGACGCGGGCGCCGACGCTGACGAGATGGATGTGCTCAATTCGGGGGGAAATCTGCAAGGTCCGCTCGCCGCCCTTGGAAAAGTCCCCGCCCGGGGGAATAATCTTTAGGTCCGGCCAAATGCCTCTCAGACCCGCCGCCAACATCTCATCTATCCTCGCCGCTGACTTCCGATTGCCCTCGGTATTCTCCTGGGCTGTGAGTTCGGTCGTCTTCAACTCAGCGGACTTGAACTCGCCAAACTTGACCTTCGACGGGTTCGCGACGTATTGCCGGTCCTTGTATCCGACCTTGGCCTTGGTTGTCTCCGGGGCTGCGGGCTCCGAGGTCGCTTTGGGTTCGGCCGTGTTGGTCGCGCACCCGCAAATGATTGCGGCGCCTGTCAGGAGTGAGCAGTAGGTCAGGAGGCGAGTGGTTTGCTTCGTGTTCTTCATAAGTCTTACGGTTGAGCTTTTCTGCATTTTCGGCTAATGACTCATCCATAGTGGGAGTTCGGTTCATAAAGATCAAGCTCCTTTCGTGGAGTTCGAGTAGTCCAACCTTGACACGCGTTCGGCGCGAAGGGCAAGCTCGCCCAAGTCAGAACGGCTGGCGTCTGAGTGGATGCCAGCCGGTTGCGGAAAGCTCAAACTCAAAAGAAACATACAACCTCAGGGGTTCATCGCATGAACATCAGCATAAAGTTCGCCCGTATTGGCTTCCGCGCCGCCGCCGCCGCAGTCGTGGCCGGTTTTCCGTTGCGCAGGCCCACCGTCGTTACTCTGCGAACCGTCAGCGCGGCTCTCCTTCTGTGCCTGGCCGCGGGCTGTGCGGCCACGGGTCCAACGCTCAAGCCGGAGGTCGTCTCGACCGTCACCTGCACGGGCGTTCGCCGCTTTCTGCCGCAAGGCGAGGTGAAGGCCGAGTATATCCTTTCCGGCTACGGGTCCGGGGGCGGTCTCATCGGCGCGGTCATCAACGCCGGCGTCAACAGCAGCCGGCAGCACAACGCGGAGAAACGGGTGCAGGAGTTGCGCGAGCGCGTGAAAGACGTGGATTTTCGCAGGCTGTACTGGCAGGCGATTTCCAACGCGGTCATGGGGATTTCCTGGCTCAAGGCGGACAAGGTGGAGGACATCAGTGGAACTACCCTGCCGCCCGTGACCAAGCAAATGGTCGCCCAACGGGCGGTGCTCAACGTCGGCGCCGACTACTACATCTCGCAGGACTGCCGTGTCTTTGTGGTGTCAACCGGCCTGGGCTTCTTCCCTCCCGGAAGGCACGGCAGACCGAAGGCGGCCAACATCCTCACGTATCACTCGGCCGAGATTGGCGAACCCGACGCCGAAAAGGCCATCGCACTCTGGGCGGAGGACGGGGGTGCGGCTTTCCGGAAGGCTGTCGCCGAGGGAATTACAGAAAGTGCGAAGCTGGCAGGCTACGCTCTGCAATACATGGGAGGAGCGCCAAACCCGAGTGCGCCACCGGTGACCATTCGCGCGCGGTTGCTGCACGCGCGCGTCGATTACGGCATCAAAGCGGGCCGGGTGGCCATGAAGGGAACAATCCTGGAAAACGGCGCCGACCGCCTGATTTTCCGCAACACTGCAGGCCGGTTCTTTTCGCTGCCGCGCCGCGAGGTCGAGGTGAACTGAGGCCCTCCAGGCAAGTTTGAGGGGTCATTCCTTGAGCAACAGTTCCATGTCCGCTATCACCAGGCGCGAAAACTTCTGCTGGCACTGACGGAGAGACTGATAATACTCGAAGCTGGAGCCGGTCCAGGCGGTCTGGGCGGCTCTCGTGTGGATGGGGCGAGTCGTGGCCGTTTTGGCTTTTGCTTTCAATTGCGTGTCCACCACGAGGTCCGACCACATGCTCATGTAAATATCCGCCTTGAAATACCTGATCGTGCCCCACACGCTGATGTCCGCGTCGGCTTCCTGGGACGGGTCCACTACGCGCGCCCCCAACTTCTGCAAGTCCGCCTTGAGCGTATCGGCCAGCCACGTGCCAGGATCATTGAGCGCGTACACTTTTGCTCATGACCGTACCAAAACCATTCCGCACATAACCGATCTGCGGCCAGTCAGTCTTGGACGTTGCCTGCTTGCGCTGCCGGACTTCGTTGTCCCACAGCTTGGCCTCTTCTCTGGTCGGGCTAACGTAGGTGTAGTTGGGAGGCTCGACCGTGTTCTTGTCGGGCAGTTGGTCATTGATGCTGAAGCCACTGGCAAATGGTTTGACGCAGACCACGCGTCCCTTGAGCGGCGAGTTTTCTCCTGAGGGCCTCGGCGCGCTGAATTCCTTGAGCGCGACATAACGCCCCGACGTGGCGCAGCCTGCTCCTCCCAGCACTACCAGCGCCAGCGGCACAACCATAGTCGTCATGCTGATTCTCATGTTTACAACCTTGCTGATGTTAATTTCTAGGATAGCCTCGAGCAGTGTATCCGCCGTGCCCTGGGGCGCAAGCCTTCAAATTTGCCCAAGCAAAGGTCAGCCCTTGGACTGAACGTGCTCCTTCCCACCGGCCTGGCGGAGTAACTCGGCGGTCTGGGGGTAGCCGTGCTGCTTGGCCCAAGCGAGCGCGGTGGTCCCGTCTTTGAGCCGGGCGTTGACGTCGGCCCCGGCGGCCAACAGCAGGCGGACGAGTTCGGACTTGCCCGCGCCGGCGGCGAACATGAGGGGCGTGGCGCCGTCATTCCTGGCCGCATTCACCTTGGCTTGGGCGGCCAGGAGGACTTTCAGAACGTCCGGCCGGCCGCAGCCGGCGGCCCAGTGCAGCGCCGTGCTGCCATCCGCCGCCCGGGCGTCGGGGGCAATGCCCGCCTGGAGCAGCATCTGCACCGTGGCGGCATCCCCGCTGCCCACGGCCCAGGCCAGCGCAACGGCGGACTCCGGCGCCAGAGGGGAGGGCGCCCCGGCATCCCAGAGGGTTTTGAGAACCGCGCGGTGGGCGCCGCTCGCAGCCCAGGCAAGGGCGGTGGCGCCTTCGCGGTCCGCGGCGCCGGGGACTGCGCCGGCCTTGAGCAACAGCGTCACAAGCTCCCCGCAACCGTTGCCCGCAGCCCACATCAAGGCGGTGCTGCCATCCTCGGCTTTCGTGTTCACCTCCGCCCGCGCAGCCAACAGCAGGTTCGCGGCCTCAGCGTGGCCGCTGCCCGCCGCCCACATCAAGGCGGTGCTGCCGTCCTTCTCCGTCTGGTTCACGGCCGCTCCCGACTTCAGGAGCAGTTGCACCACCTCGGCGTTGCCCTTGCCCGCCGCCCACATCAAAGCGGTTCGGCCGCGAAAGTCACTGGCATTGACCTTCGCGCCTCGGGCCAGGAAGTCCTGAACCGCAGCGACGCGCCCGGCCTTGGCCGCCAGCATCAGGCGCATGTTCAGGAGGGCAGTCGAGTCGGGGCGGGCCGTCGTTGTGGCCGGCCGGCGAGGGGCACTCGAGGCGCAGCCGCCTCCGGCAAACAGGCAGCTCATCAGAACGCCGCCGACAAACAAATAAACAGAGGTTTTCATACTGTAGTTCCTTTCCCGGAGAGGCTTATCGTTCCCACTTGGTTAGGGCCTTCGCCCCGGCCTTGGTCTGCCACTCGGGATGCGGGCCGCCGCCGCCCACAGGGGCGTTGAGAACGACCTGGTGCCCTGGCCTTCCAAAGACGTAACCGCTGGCCTTCTCGAACTCATGCAGCCGCACCAGCGGCAGCCCGGCGCCCGGCCAGGCCGCGGGTCCAACGCCGGCAAACCCATAGACCGGGTAGGGATAGGCGCCGTAGGGATAGGGGCCGTAGGTGTACACGCGGTAAGTGGAGGTCGAATAAGGACGGGTGTCGCCGGAGTGACCGCCGCCGGGGTGGACGCCACCGGAGTGACTTCCGCCATAGTGGACGCCGCCGGCGCCACCTCCGCCATAGTGGACGCCGCCGGAATGGAAGCCGCCGGAAGAATAACTGGCGGCGCGGGCCGACTGGCCAAGCAAGGCCAGGCTCGCAACCGAGATACTAATGAGAATCAGTCTGCTCATAACGCCTTTCGCTTTCATCGCTATTGTTGAGTGGTTACTTGAACCAGCCGGCCTGGCGCCACGCGGCGCAGGGTCGAGCGGGTCCAAACATCTTATTCATATTTCGTTTCGTTCGGCGGAAACCGCCGTCCACACCATAAAGAGGAAATCGCGCGGAGTTGTTGCACGAAATCAGCATGGCAGGCCAGGACGTTCAGGGGAGATATTTCGCAGCGCGGCAAAACCGCAACCGGGGAAAGGAATTAACCACGGATGACACGGATGACACGGATTCAGCAAAGCTCCGTTAGGAGTCCCTGACTAAGCTTTTGGCCCCGCGAAAGCCCGACCCCCGCGGAAGCCAGACTCCTTACGTCGTCTCCTACGTGAGGTGACCGAACATGTCCGCTTTGGAGCGGTGGCAGTCCGCGCGCCAGGCGCAGAATCAGGTTATGCCCGATCTTCTCATCCCAACTGAAAGTGTTGTAGAGCACGACCACGGCAACGCGGGCCTCGGCGTCCATCCCGATGTATCCGCTGTAACCCGCGACCACGCCCTGCTTGTAAGTGACCTTGAGCCGGTCGTCCCCGAGATAGTTGACCAGCCAGCCCAAGGCCACTTCTTCGGTGGGGCGGCTCAGTTGCACGCGCTGGGTGGAGGCCAGCACCGCCTCGAGCGGATGGCCCAGCATCCCGAGGTTGGCTTTGGCGAAGACCATCAGGTCGTTGACCGTGGAATAGAGGCAGCCGACCGGCCGCATGATCTCGCCCATGTCCACGGCTCGAGCGGGTGGCCGCGGCGCAGGAAGCGGGGTTGCCCGCCGGCGTGGCCCATGGCCAGGCGCTTCTTCTGTTCCTCATTGAGCACGAAGGTCGTGTCGCGCAGTTTCAAAGGCCGGCAGATCTTCTCGTCAAGCAGTTCCTGGTTACAGACCGGCCCGTTTTCACCTGGATCAGATGAGCCAGCAATCCAAAGCCGATATTCGAGTACGCGTATTGCCGTTTCTCCTTTGGTTTGACGTGGGTTTTGCGAAGATACTTGTAGAGGTAGGGCTTGTCGAGGTAGCTGTAAAGATTGCGGCCCGTCAACAGGAAGGCGCTGAAATCCCACAGTTGGGCAAGGCAAAGGGGTTGCCGGGGAAAGCCTCCGGTGTTGGTCGCCAGTTCATACAACGTCACCTTGCCGACTTCCTCGTTGAGCCGGACCGCCGGCGGCAAAATGCTGCGCACGGTGTCCTCGTAGCGCAGCACCCCTTCGTCCACCAGGACGGCCAGCAGTGCCGTAATGAACAGCTTCGACACCGAACCGATCTGAAAAACGGTGTCGCCGTCCGGCGGTTGCGCCCCGCCCGGCGTCCCGGTGCGGCCATAGCCAAAGGCGCGCGTGCGGCCTTCGGGCGTCAACACGCCCACGGCAATGCCGTAGATTTCGCCGCTCTCGACGAGCGGTCGCGCCAGACGTTCCACTTCCTCGCCAATCCTGCCGCCGGCTTGCAGCCGTGCCACCGCCGGGGCCGGATCGGAGACCGTGCGCACGGAGAAAGTCTTGCAACCGGTGACCAGGAACAGCAGTCCCGTCAACAGCACGGCCAGCGCGAGCCAGGTCGTGAGTTGCCGCCGCCGGGAAAGCAGTGGCCTCACGCCGCCGGCTCCGGCAGCACCAGACAGGCCGGCCAACGCCTGGCCGGCCTCGAGGTTGCGGTCATGCATGGGCGCCAGAATAGTCAAAGAAAGTGATAAGTAAATCCTTCATGCGGATGCTCAGGCACGCCTGCTCAAATCTCCTTTTTGGGCTTGGGGTTCGTGGGTAGAATCGAGGGCATGAACAGCTATTTCGAGATCCTGGCCTGCGCATTGATTCTCGGGGGGCGTCCAGGTGCAGGTCTTCCAAGGCGGGACAGAGGGTTGCCATGCCCTGCAGGTCCCGGCGGTCGTTCGCGCCGGCAATGGCGCCTTGCTGGCCTTTGCCGGGGGGCGCGAGAACGGTTCAAGGGTCGCCTTCCTCGACGCTGCGGATGCCGCCCCGCTGCCGCCCGGCATCCGGCCCTCGGACCTGCGGTGCGAGTATCGGCGGAACCCTCTGGGAATCGACGTGGCCCGGCCGCGATTGTCGTGGACGCTGGCCTCTGGCCGGCGCGGGGACCAGCAAACCGGCCGCCAAATTCTGGTTTCGTCCTCGGCCGAAAGGTTGGCCCGCGACGAGGGCGATTTGTGGGACAGTGGCAAAGTCGCTTTCGACCAGACGCTACAGGTTGGTTACGCCGGGCAGCCGCTCCCATCGCGGATGCGCGTGTGGTGGAAGGTGCGTGTCTGGGACAGGCGTGACCAGGCCTCCGCCTGGAGCGAGCCCGGCACTTGGACGATGGGTTTGCTGCACCGGTCCGACTGGCGCGCGAGGTGGATAGCGGATGCCGACAGCGCGACTAACGTCATCGCGCCCGGCCCCCTCAACGGCTATCACAGCGAGTTCGCGAACTCGGCGGACACGACCAAGTGGGTGGCGATTGACCTGGGCGAACCGCAGAGCTTCGATGCCGTCCGCCTGTTTCCAGCGCGGCCTTACGATTGGCAGCCCGACACGCCAGGCTTCCTCTTTCCCGGCGCGCTTCAGCATCGAGGCGGCCTCACGGTCCGATTTCTCCGATGCGCGGGTGCTCGTTGACCGCACCGCGAGCGACGAACCCAACCCCGGCACCAACGCGCCGCTCTATCGCTTCGCCGCCGCCACTTCGCGCTTTGTCCGGCTGAGGGTCACACGCTTGCGCCAACGGGATGCGAGCCACTTTGGGTTTGCGCTTGGCGGAGATGCAAGTCTTGCAGGGAGAGACCAACCTGGGAAAGGAGGCCAAAGTCCTGGCGCTGGATTCGATTGAAACCGGCGCCGTGGGCCAAGGCCAACCTGACCGACGGCGTGTGCGAGACGGTCAAGCCCGGCGCACGGCGGGGCGCTGCCGGCCACGTTGGTCCGCAAATCGTTCCGACTGGATCGTCCCGTCAAGCGGGCCACCGCCTATGCCACCGCACTGGGCCTCTACGAGCTTCGCCTCAACGGCCAGCGCGTGGGCGAGGACTTGCTGGCGCCCGAATGGACCAGTTACGGGAAACGCGTGCAGTACCAGGCCCACGACGTCGACCGCGTTGTTGCGCCAGGGCGAGAACGCCGTGGCCGCTCTCTTGGGCGAGGGTTGGTATGCGGGGCGCCTGATGGGCGTGGGCCGCTTTGCCTACGGCACCCAGCCGCGTTTCCTGCTGCAACTGGAAATCGAGTTCGCCGACGGCACGACGCAGCACGGTGGTTTCCGACGACTCCTGGCGCTGCACCACGGATGGTCCGATTCGTTCCGCCGGCATTTACGACGGGGAGGTCTATGACGCCCGCGAAGAAGTGGCCGGCTGGGATGCGCCTGGTTTCGACGCCTCGGCGTGGCGGTCCGCGCCAGGAGTTTCGAGCTGGATGCGCGGCGACTGGTTTGGCAGCCCAACGAACCCATCCGGGTTGTCCAGGAAATTGCCCCGGCCAAAATGACCGAGCCAAAGCCCGGCGTCTTTGTGTTCGATTTCGGCCAGAACATGGTTGGCTGGTGCCGCCTGCACGCCGTCAGGGGCCGCCGGCAAAACGGTCACCCTCCGCCATGCCGAGATGCTCAACGACGATGGCACCCTCTACACGGCGAACTTGCGCGGCGCGTTGCAGGTGGACCGTTACCTCCCGCGCGTGGACGGGGAGTTTGTCTTCGAACCACACTTCACCTACCACGGCTTTCGGTATGTCGAGCTGAGCGGCCTGGCCAAACCGCCGGCCAGGGCGGCGCTCATCGGCCGGGTTTTTCACTCCACTTCCCCCGAGGCAGGGCAGTTCGAGTGCTCTGATGCCTCCCTCAATCAGCTCATGCGCAACCTCCTCTGGACGCAGCGCGCCAACCTCATGAGCTCGCCCAACGACTGCCCCCAGCGCGACGAGCGCTTCGGCTGGATGGGCGACATCCAGGCCTTCTCCCAAACCGCGATCTTCAACATGGACCTGGCCGCCTTCTTTACCAAGTTCGCCCAGGACATCCGCGACGACCAGGCGGACGACGGCCGCTTTCCGGATTACGCGCCGCACCCGGGCGACCCGAACCAGGGCGCCTCGGGCGCGCCCGCCTGGGCCGACGCCGGTGTAATCGTCCCCTGGCGCGCTTATCAGAACTATGCCGACGCCCGGCTCCTGGCCGGGCATTTCGAGGCCGCCCGGCGCTGGGTCGAGTATGTCCACCGGAACAATCCGGACCTGACCTGGTCCAAGGGCCGCAATAACGACTACAATGACTGGCTCAACGGCGACTGGATCCAGCAGGCCGGCTGGCCCAGCCAAGGCGGCTCGGTCCCGAACGAAGTTTTTGCCACCGCCTTCTTCGCTCACTCCACAGAGTTGGTGGCGAAGATGGCCGAGGTGCTGGACGCCAGGAAGAGGCCCGCTGTTATGGCGAATTGTTCAACCGGATCAAAGCCGTTTTCAACCACCGTTTCGTCAAGCCCGACGGTCGCATCGAGGGCGACACCCAAGGCGGCTACGCGCTGGCGCTCAACTTCAACCTGCTGCCGGAGGACCTCCGCGCGAAATCCGCGCAGCACCTGGTCGAAAACATCCGCCGCTACCAGAACCACCTCTCCACCGGCATCCAGACCACCCACCGCGCCATGCTGGAACTGGCGCGCGAGCATTACCCCGAGGTCGCCTGGCAACTACTCACCAACCGCACTTTTCCATCCTGGCTCTACATGCTCGACAACGGCGCGACCACGATCTGGGAACGGTGGGACGGTTACGTCAAGGGCCGCGGTTTCCAGGACGCGGGAATGAATTCGTTCAACCACTGGGCTTTTGGCGCCGTGGGCGAGTGGATGTGGCGCTACATCGCCGGCCTGAACCCCGACGACGCGCAACCCGGCTGGAAGCATTTCACCGTCGCTCCGTATCCGGGGGGCGGCGTGACCTGGGCCAAAGGCGAGTACCAGTCCATTCGCGGACGCATTGTGTGTGACTGGAAGATCGAAGGAGCCAGGCTCACCCTCCACGTCATTGTGCCGCCGAACACAAGCGCGACCGTCCATGTGCCGACCAGCGCGCCCGGGGCGGTTACAGAGTCCGGCAGGCCCGCCCGCGACGCAGAGGAGGCGCGGCCCCTGCCCGCCGAGAATGGCACGGCGGTTTTCGAAGTCGGCTCGGGCAGCTACGTCTTCGAGGCTCCCTGGCCTTCCGCAGACACACCGCCGAGATGAGAAACAACCTGAGCCGCCACCCACGCAACGCCTGGCTTCGCGGCCTCGACGGCGCTTTGGCCGAAAGGACCTCCCGGTGGCCGACGGCGACTCGAAATGGGCCTATGGCGGGGGCTGCCAGGCCGGGTCGTGGGTCAGAACGACGGCATCCAGGCCGGCCCAACCGCTGCCCATCGCCTTGATGGATATGCTCGCGATGCCGCGAGGCAGGTCCGCCTCGCCGACTTTGTGCCAGACGAATTTGCCTCCCGGCAGGGCCGGCTTCCCCATGCGAAGCAGGAAAGGTCAGTTCGTTCACGCCCGTGACCAGGGCACGATCCGGCGTGGCGCCGCCGATCAACGCATGAACCCAAACCGCGTATTTGCCCGCACGCGCAAGTCCCAGCTCGAGGCCCAGCGCGGCTTGCTTCCGGGACTCGTCCTCAGGCGAGCGAAACCACTCGCCAAGATAGCCGGGGTAGTTGCGCCGTTTGGCCCAGCCTCCCTGCATTTCGTCGGCGTAAACCCAGCAGACACCGGGGCGAGTTGCTTCCTGCTGGCGGCGAACGAATCGCTTCTGGAGGGCCAGGTCGTCCTCAGCCGCTTCGAGGCCGCCGCCCCAGGACAAGGTCGTAATCATGTCGGTCGCGGTCAGGTAGGTTCGCCCGGTCAGTTCGACCAACTGCCGATAGAGAACGACCGACTGGCCCAGGTGGGCAAGAAAGGCCTGCCGGTGGGCCTTGTCGCAGGTCAGCCGCCAGAGCTGCTTCTCCAGGGCGGCCAGGACCTTGGCTCGATAGTATTGAGCAATGAGTGAGATGGCTTGGCTGTCGGTCACATACCGTTCCGCCTCGTCCCGGGCGCGGGTGGCCGCGCTTTCGGCCTGGCGGGCGAGGCCCTCGGATTCGCGCGCCAGAGTGACCAGTAACTCCACCACCTTGTCCGGAGTCATGGCGTTCGCTGGCCGGCTGGCCACGGGCGAGCTTTGCGGCATATTCGGCCACCGGCATGCTCATCCGGTTGGTCAGGTGCAGGCCGTACTCCCGGCCATAGCGTTCGAGGAAAAATGAATCCACCGGGCGAGTGGGATAGTGGGCGGTCCAGGCGACGGCAGCCTTGGCAATGTCTTCGTTGGCGCGCCGGTCGCCCTCCATCGTTTGCCGCGAACTCAGGATGGCATCCACGTCTTGCTCCTTCCCAACGGCTGTTGGGAACCAGTTCATGTTCATCACGCTGGTGAGGTTCTGCAGACCCGGCAGGATCGGACCGGTGGTGATGTACCAATCGCGGAGCAACGCCCCGGCCTTGGCCGAGCCGAATCGCTCCGCCAGCCGCGCTGCCCAATAAGCCATCTCTGACGTCGGGTCCCGGTCCACTTTCCACAGGTAGCGTCCAATTCCAGCCAGCCAGAGGTCGTCTCGCTCAAGGTGCGGGCCTCGGGATACTCCGGCAACTCGACCAGGCTCGGGAAGACAAAGCCGCTCCAGACAAAGATGGCGTTGAACCGGCTCTCGAAGAGATAATCCAGGTAACGCGTCAGCAGCGCGCGATCATAAAACCAGGGAAACTCTTCCGGCCTCAGTTCGAAGTCGTAGCTGGAATCCTTCATCCAAAACAAGACCGTGCCACGGAGGTCGAAATCCGGTTTCTCGGCCATCGGCCGCACTGCGCCCCGGGCTGCCAGGGTCTCCTGGACACCATAAAGCACACCGGCGGGTCCGCCTCCGGCAACCAGGACCCCGCCGCCGGCGCCGAGGCTTATCGCAAAGGCCTCCTCAGGTCCCAGGGACCGCTCCACTTTCAGGTCAACGGCTGCCGGGAGGCTGGCCGAGCGGAGCAGGTCGCGGGCGTACCCGAGCCGGCAGTCCTCTGCGGGGGTGTTCAGGCTTCCCGCCAGCAGGACCGCCACGAGCGGCAGCGACTGGTGGACTTGTGTCCTGCGGCGTGTCCAAGGCAGATGCATGTCATTGCCCCTTTCATTTGGCCGGCTCGCCCAGGCTCTTGAATTCGACCCGCACGCCCCGAATCATCGCTTGCAGCCGGTCCAGGTCAAAGTCCTTGAAGAAATCGAGGCAGAACAACTCCGGGGCCTGGGAAAACTGGACGGGCCTTTCCAAAAGGCAGGACAGGCTCTTCACTCCGTCGCGGATGGTAATCTCAGAGAACAGGTCGGGCTCGAGGGCGGCGGTCGAGAGAACCACTACCTGGTGGCGCAAACCGGCGCTTTCCACGCCCACGCGGGCTCCACCGGCCCGGTCGCGCAGCCACCGGCTGATCTCCAGTAATTGTCCCACCATGATGCCCAGCGGGCGCTCGCCCAACCCGTGAATGATCTGCGCGTAATCGGGCACGGGCACCCCCCGCCAGGCGTCGCCGTAGAAAGCCAAGTCCAGTGCCAGAACCTGTTCGCCCTTGACGACCCGGGCCGCGACCGGGCCGGCGCTTTCCCTCTTGCCCTTATCATTCAGGATGAGCGTCACCGGCGCGGTTTCCGGGCAGCCCATCAGGCGCATGAGCACGCCGTTGGCCGAAAGACCGTTTCCGAAGTCGAACACGTAGGAGATGCTCTCCACGCCCCCGTTCTTGGTGCTGGCCACCGGCCAAGGCTCGGCCAGCGCGGGCGATCGGTGCCGGATGACCTGTTCGAGCCGAACCCGCTCTGCCAGAACCCAGCGCGCGCGCTCGGCCTGGTTTGTGGGAATGGGGGTGCGGGCTATTTCCCGGCCCAGTTTTTGCGCCAGACCCAGGATGGTAAGATTGTTCGTTGGCAACCCCACGGTGAGCTCGTTATAACTTCTGAGTTCCGAATCCAGATTTCCTTCCTCCGCAAATGGTGGCAGATGAAAGTGGGCGGCAAAAAAGCGATAAGCTGCCAGCCGGTTGTCCTTCTGGTAATTGTGGGTTCCCGGGTCCAGGTTTTCGTGCCACTGCAAGGCCTCCCCAGCCCCATAAAGTGCGAAGAGCGGGCGCATCGCGTCGAAGACCAGCGGCTTGACCAACGGCGCCCGGAAACAACAATCATCCTCCGCATTATAGATCAGCAGCGTGGGGCGGGGCGCGCACAGGCCCACCAAGTGCGTGTAGTCGCTTCCGACGAAGAAGTCGGTCGGGGCTTGCTCGATGTCGCCCAAGTCGCCATAGCGCTTGGCCTCGACCCGCGAAGCAATCGAGGAGAAGCCGGCCACGGGCGCCGTGACTTTGATCCGCGTATCCAGGGCGGTGAGCATGATCGTCTGCCAGCCACCGCCCGACAGGCCGGTCATCCCGATCCGCTCGCGGTCCACCAGGGGATGATGGCAGAGGTAGTCGAGTCCCCGGCGCATGGCCAGGTAGAACAAGCCCAGTTCGTGCGCCCCCACCAGGTCGAGGTGCGCGCCGTACCAGTGCTGGTTCTCACTTTGGGAGAGCTCGCCAAAGCTGAGCCATTCCAGGTTCAGGGCCAGGATGCCCTGTTTGGCAAACTGGATGCACCGCCTCTGCTTGTACTCGACAGTCTTGCCCGGCGCGCCCACGTGCCCATTGACGTTCAAAATGGCCGGTGAGCCACGCCGGGCGCCCTCCGGCTCGTAAAGCAGCGCCGCCGAGTAGAACCCCGGCACGATCTCGTAGCGCAGCTTGCGGACCCGGTATCCTTTGCCGGTCTCGATGACTCCGGTCTCCTCGAATCGGGGCGGGGCCTCGATGACGTCGCGCGGCCAGCCATGATAAACCACGTCGTTGAGCCAGTGCTCGCGCAGTTGTTTGGCCTCCTGGCTCCACTGGCCGGCGGTCGCGGGCGAAGGCGGGGGCGCCACGAGATTCACCAGGTAATGGCGCAACTGATGCTCGGACACGCTCGGGGGAACGAGTTCCTCGCCCAGGACACCCCCAAGTTGCTTGGGATCAACCTGGCCGAGGCAGGCCAGTGGGCTGCAGCAGAGCAGAAGGGCGACCGGAAGGACCGGAATGGGAGGTGTATTCATCGTGAGATTCCTTTTCGATGATGCCAGATGGCGACAAGGAGTCAAGCAACGGACCCTGCCGTCTTCCCGCCGCTTCAGGGCGGCTGACAAAGTCGCCGAAACGGGCCCCATTCCCTGACTGTAGGAGACGACGTAAGGAGTCTCTGATCAATGGCCTCGGAGTGGAGCAGGCTTTCGCTGTGGCCAAAAATCAATCAGAGACTCCTCACGTCGTCTCCTACAATGGTTTGCGGAGAACTTTGTCACTGGCCCTGCCCGCCGCCTTCGGCGCGGCCCTGGGGTGCCAGCGTGTGGACGCGAGTGGGAATCGGTTCGCAGGTAAAGGAGAGCAGTTCGTCAAACGATCGGGGACGCGCCGCCGTGGCAGGGCGCAGCCCGTCAGTGCCACCATGTGGGTCTCGAGCTCGGGGAGAGTACCCGCCGCCCGGGAATTCATCCCGGAGGGATGACAGATGGTAGTCGGGAGTCACGGCATCGCCCATTCGCGTCAGGCTAAGGCGTCTGCGGCTCCGGACAGCAGTTCGTAGTAGTTTTTGCGATCGTTTCGCTTTTCGTAGAAGGCATGGCGGGCGAGGCAGAACTCCACCCATTGAACGACCGAGACGCCCAGCACCATGGCCGAGAACCAGCAAGCGCACTGTCCGAGAATGTGCCCCAGGCGAAGGAGGCTGACGTGTTGGCCGTGGGGACAATTGAGTTCCAGCAGGTCAGAAAGCTGGCAGACCAGCGCGCAGAACAACAACTTGGTCAGCACCGAGAGGCTCAAGCAAGACCGGGGTGCGGCAGTTGAGGTGAGGCAATCCCAGGTGGCTTTTCCAGGTTTTAAAATGATCTCAATTCGCCAGCGCAGCCGATAGATCGCGGCCAGGACCTTGGGGGGCCAAGTCGCCGCCGGCACGTTGGTCACGAAGATGTTCCAGCCCATCAAGAAGAGATGCTCGGCGCCAGGAGGGGAGCGGTGGCGTTTCTGGGCGGAGACTTTGGCCTTGTGCCGCCGCTGATTGGCCACTTCCTCTGGCACGGGCAGGGCGACCAAGCGCACGGCCGCTCGCTCCGGTCCCAGGAGCACGTCCATATCCAAGGAGCCAGAGTTCTTCAGGAGGGCCTTTAAATTCAGCGGTTGGCCCGTCTTGGGGTCGTAGGGATTGACGCCGTGGCGGTAGCGGCTGAGGAAGGAGATGCCCGCACTGACAAACTGGGCCAGGACTGCCGTGGTGAAGTAACCCAGATCCCGCAGGACCAGATCGCCGGGGCGGGCGACTTCCAGGATGTCCGGGGCGGCGGCCTGGTCATTGCGAGTATAGCCCGAAAGGGAGACGTGCCCGACCACGCCGTTTTTGATGTCGCAGATCCATTGGATTTTGAGGGTGGCGTAGTCTTGCCCATGTTGGTTGCCGGCCCCGGGGAAGAGTTCAGCCAAGTGCTTGGGCAGCGTTTGGGAGGTGCTGTCATGGACCCAGACGTGAGCAAAGCGTTCAAGGGCTTGGCAGGTCGGAACGCCACGAGCGATCTGGCTGAAGAGGGCCGTGACGACCCCAGCCAGAAAGCCTTTGAGGCCACCGGAGAGCCGTTCACTCAAAGACTGTTTAGTGTAGGTGGTGTCGGCGGCCAAGCCGATGACTGCGGCGGTATGCTCCAAGGCGAGGTCGGTTTCGGGAGCGAGGGCCAGGAGGCCCTTGGCAAATTTGAGCATGGGGATTTTACGTGGGCTGCGCTGCAGAAAGCCTGAGGCTCGGGCGATACCCTCGGCGTCGATGGCGTCGAGTTTGGGGAGGCAGGCCGGGAGCTGTTGGTGGAGGGAGGCGGGCAAACCGGAATTGTTTTGCGCGGAAGGGTTAGGAGATGACATGCGTGGTTTTATATAGTATTAATACTATATGCCAAAGCGACAAAAGGCGACAGAAAAAACGACGGGTTACCTCATCAAAGTGCAAAAGGTGGAGCGGCCAACCAATCGCTCCTACTATCTGAACTTGCCGGTGGTCCTGGCGGAGGCGCTGGAGATCAAAAAAGGGGAAGAAATGAAGTGGCTAATCGAAGACAAAAACGTGCTGCTCCTGTGTCGGACACAGAAAAGGCCGCCGCGTCAACTGCGCGCCAAACCTTAGCCTGACGCGAATGGGCATCGCCGCAACCCCCGGTTTGCGGCCAGAGGGGGCCTGTACCCCGGAGCGCGGTGCCAGAAGGCTGCACAAAGGGGGCAGGCCGCCTTCTGGCATCCCTATAGGATGCCGACCCACACCGCCGCTGAACCGGGGGTCTCGCGACGCTTCGACCCCGGCTACCATCTGTCATCCCTCCGGGATGAATTCCTGGGCTGCTGCTCTTCAGGGGTTATCAAAAAAACCTCTCGCCCACCGGCCGGATGCGCAATACCGTTTGCCCCATGCCTTTGGCCGACTGAAAATGCGACTCAGCTCGAACAACGCTGCCCTGCCCGGTGGGTGACGGCGCCCCAATCCGGGTCAGGATGTGCCCGATGGACAGCCACGCTCCTATGCGCAACTTGAACAGTTGCCTCTTTTAAACCACGCTGATTGCCCATGCATCGAACCTTCGAAATGAAATGCTTGTCCACGCGATGCGAGTTTGACGCCCTCGAACCCTCGCGGCCGCCACGGACGGAGCCTCCTCCGGGCTCCCGTCGTCTCCGCTATCGGATGGCCCTTCTGCTACCCGTGCTGTTGGGAGTGTTCCTCGGCGCGCCACCGTTGAGCCGGGCCCAATCGTTGCAGGACTTGTATGTCGTCAAGGATGGCGTCTCTCGCAACCACATGGAGTATCACCAGATGTCATTGGCCAAGGGGCGGGAAGCCACGCTGGCTGACCTGAGGGGCCCCGGCAAAGTGACCTATTTCTATATCACCGACGACACCCAGGTGCGGTGGTTTGCCGGGCTGGTGCTCAAGGTCTTCTGGGATGAGGAAGCCGAGCCCAGCATCCAGGCGCCCCTGGCGGACTTCTTCGGCGCCATGGGCGGCAAGACCATCGATTATCAATCCGCCCCCATGCAGATCAACCATGCCTGCTACATGTGTTATCTGCCCATGCCCTTTTCGCGGCGAGCCCGGTTCGTTTTGGCCAATGATGGCGACCGGGACTACGCGCAAAGCATGGCCTACGGCATCGATTACGAGGAGGGCGCGGCCTTCGCGCGCGAGAAGAGCCGGCTGCACTGCGCGTGGCACCGGAGCAATCCGGTCAAGAACGGTCTGCACACGCTCCTGGAGGCGCGAGGGCGCGGTCATTACGTCGGGAGCTTTCTGCAAGCGCATACGCAATTCAGCGGCTGGTGGGGCGAAGGGGACACGATCTTCGAGCTGGACGGCCAGCCGATGACCCACACACCGGGGACCGAGGACGAGTACGGCTCCTGCTGGGGTTTCGGACATACCTATTCGTATCTTTCCAGCGGCTACCTGCAGATGGAAAAGGGCGACCATCGGATGTATCGCTGGTACCTGGCCAACCCGGTGCGTTTCCAAAAGTCGCTGCGAGTCCAGATCCAGAACCAGCACGACAACGGCACCCCTACCACGAGCGATGCCGATGACTACACCAGTGTGGCCTTCTGGTACCAGGAGGAGCCGCACCAGCCCTTCACGTTACAGCCCTTCAGTGAACGGTCCGCTCCCAGCCGCGCGGGCCTGCGAACAAGGTAGGAACGACTTGTGAGCGCAGAATTATTCTCTTTTTTCGCCGTGCTGCTCTGCGCCCTTGAACAGGACCCCGTTGGTTTGCCAGAGCCCGGGCAGAGGGCCGACTGCGCGCGGTTGAGCAGGAGAGTCCAACTCGGCACCAGCGTCCTGGATTTCCCGATAGGTGATCATCTCCGAACTCGGGCGGGTGCCGAGACTCAACAAAAGGCCGCGCATCAAGTCCGCGCCGAGGCCGCGGCGCTTCTCGCCGGAACCGTCGAAGGTCAGAGTGTAATTCCGTTCAGCGTTCAGGCCGCGTAAGGCGACTTCCGCGGTGCGATAGGGGCTCTCCGCGTGGCGGAACACCAGGACGATGCCTTCGCCCAAATCCGGGCGGTGAAATTGCATCGCCATCCAATCGCGCGGATTGCGCGTGTAGGGCAGGAGCGGATACCACGCCCCCACCAGGAGGTGGCGGATGGCGCGGTAGCGGTCGAGCATCTGCTTGGCGCGTTCGCGCTCGAAACTCGGCGCGTCGGCGATCCAGGCCGGGATGAGCGACGCCGCGAGCGTGGAGCGGAACGAGTAATCGTCCAGGCGGGTCAACGGCACGGTGATGAGATTGTTGGGCAGGTACTGGCTGAGGCTCCAGAGACTGGCCTGGTCCACTTCGTTGTCGAACCAGTAATCGCTTTTCTGGTGCAGCGGCATCCGCCGGAGGGTTTCGAGGTCGATGCGCCGGCCGCCGCTGGCGCATTCCTCACGCAGGCTGTCCGGCCACGCGGCCGCAAGGCGATCCCAGTAAGCATAAAGGCCCTCGAGGTAGCGCATCTCGGTGATGCCCTGGCGATCCGGCGCGTCGTGGTGCCGCCAGTAGTCCAGCGGGTCCAGGTTGAAATCCTGCCGGTAAAACCGGAACCCGGGCAGCGCCATGAACCCTTTCACGAGGGCGAAGAAATGGTCCTGCACCTCGCGCAAGCCGAAGTTGGCGAGCAACGTGGCCTGCCCGGCCGGCCGTCGGTGAGCACCCAGTTGGGATGCTGCCGGTGGAACTCGGTCCCCGCCACGACGCGCTCCGGTTCGAACCACAACCCATAGACCATCCCGCGCGCCGCAGCCGCCGCGGCCACCGGGGCCATGCCCAGCGGGTAGGCCTCGCGCCGTGGCGTCCAGTTGCCGGCCCCGGCGGGCCAGCCGCCCTCAAACCAGCCCGCGTCCGTGATCACGGCTTCGAGTCCCAGCGGGGCGTAGGCCTCGATGAGTGAAATCTGGTTGGAGGCGTTGCACTCGTTGAGCCAGCCGCCGCCCCGCGTGAAGCAGGTGTTGCAGAACAGCGCCGGCAGCGGTGCGCGCCCGTTCCGCTTCGCGGCGTAGTGGCGGTAGATCAACTGCCGAAACAGGGCGTTCGCCTCCCAGGTGTCGCCATCCCGAAGGAACAGCAGCATTCGCGGCGAGCGGACGCGCTCCCCCGGATGGAGGATGAAATGGGTCTGCTCCTGGCCGGCGGTGATGCGCAGATGATGACCGTCCGGCGAGTTCAAGGCTGCGGCCCACTGCCCCGACCACCCTACGGCGACGATCAGCGACCCCTCTCCAGTCTCGACTTTGAAGAAAGGAAAATCGCGGTTGGAGGACCTGCCGCCCCCGGCGCTCAGCCGCTCCGTCTGCCGGGCCTTGAGAACCACTGTGGCCGGCTCGAAGTCGGTTGGGTCCGCGGGTGCGCCCTTGGTGCGGTGCAGACGATAGGGCACGTCGCGCGTGAGCGGCGCGGCGAGTGTGAGATCAAGCGCCTGCACATCCTCGATAATCGGCGTGTCAGTCCTGCCGGTGTTCTCGAAATAGAGCACCCACTCGCAGTCTGGGAACCCCTGATGGCTTCGGCTTTCCCAGCGGACACGAAGCCCCGTGGCCGCGTCGGTCCAGGCGCGCCAGGAAGCGGTGACACCGTCGGTGGAACTGGTGCTGCCCGAGGCGATGGGCCAAGCCGGCAGGAGGGTGTCGCTGGGCTGTCCGTTGCAGGTGAACGAAAAGGGAAAGCGCGCGCCGGCGTTGGTGTAAGGAAAAGCGAGAAGCTGCCTGAACCACTCCGCCGCGGGGTCCTTGAGGCTCTGTCCCTCGCCCGCCCCGGCAGGCGCTTCAGCGGGCAAACGCAGGGCCATGGGCTGGGGTGTCCCTGCGGCGACAGGGCTCCCGGCGCAGACCCGGAAGAGAACCAACAGAGTGGCGTATTGATGAATCACGTTCATGCAGGAATCGTTCTCATGCGGGGATTATGCTAATCCCAGTGGGGGAGCGATAGAGTTTTTGCGCCAACCTGTCGATGCAGCCGAGATCAGTGCTGCGCCGGGACAATAATCCCAATGTGATCCGATAGAAGTTCTGCATCGAGGGGCTGTCGGGCCTCACTTCGATCCTGCCGATCCGCCGATGGTCCGGGGCAACGTCGAAGCGCGTAGCACTCGCGACCCAGGCAGCGCACCAGACAAGGGCAGCGGCGCTTCATGGGCGGGCAGCAGAATCGGATGCTCGCGCGAATCGCCCCGTTACCTTGAGTTCGTCATGCAGCCCCGGTGCGACGCGACGGAGTATGTCCAAAACCAACTCTCGCGCCTCCGGGAAGAGCCGCTCGAGGACGCCCACGTCCCTCGTCTCGAGTAGCTCCTTCGCTCGCAGGAACGGCTCCAGGAGCTGCAAAACCGCGTGCGTCTGTACTCCCCCTGCCACTGCGCCAGCAAGCGCAGGAAAGGCTTGCGGCCTGATCTCCAACACCTGCCGGAGGAAAGTGCCGACCTTGTTTCCAAGCCACTCGTGACTTGCCCAAGACTCTATTCTTAGGGTGCAGTTGAACAGACCTTCGCAGATTTGGCTCTCGCCGCGACGGAGGCAGGTTAACGCCACGGCGTGAAGGAAATCGCAGGTTCGGGAGGCGGCATCGGCCGGAATTTGAATTTCCGCGAGCGCCGAAGGCAGGGCTTCCAACAACGGTCCAAGTCGCCCCAGGCATCCGAGGGCGATCTGTCGCTTTGTCCTCAAGCTCCAGTCGCCAGGCTCGATCTTCGAGCCGGCGTCGAAGTCCGCCAACGCCTCGGTGTACCGCCCGGCCAGGAGCAGCAGGTCCCCGTGGTTGCGGTGGTAATTCACCAGGCCGGCACCCGCCTGTCTCGCACTCTCGACGCAACCGAGGGCCTCGCCGTTCCGGTCCAGCGAGGCAAGCAGCCAGGCCTTTGCAAACCAGAAATCCGGATTGCCAGGCTCGGCAGCCAGGGCCTTTTCGAGGGTGAGGAGGCTTTCCTCGAACCGCCCCAACTTTTCGAGAACCATGGCCTCGAGGCCGAAGAGGTGGCTCTTTCTTCCCCGGCCTTGCGTGCCTTGCGAAACGCGGTCAAGGCAGTGTCAAATCGCCCCTGGCTCTCGGCGGCGATCCCAAGGTTTTGCCATGCCAGAGCGTCGTTTGCATCAAGTTCCAAGGCCTCCTCGGCGAGTTTGGTTGCCTCCTCCATTCGACCGAGGGCAATGCAAACCTCGGACTGGCGAACCAGCAAGTCAACGGACGGCTTGCCGGTCGCCGTCGCTTTGTGGAAGGCCTCCAGCGCGCGGTTGTGGTCCCCAAGGACGCTTGCCGCGACGCCAAGCGACTCCCAACCCGAGGCACTGCCAGGGTCGAGCGCCACAGCTTGCTCAGCCAGCTTGAGAGCCTCCTGTGTCCGACCCAACTCGCCAAGAGCCACCGCCCGCGCAACGCACAGCTCAGCCTTGGGTCCAGCAAGTTCCGAGGCTTTCCCCAACGCCTGCAGCGCCCGTTCGAAGTTGCGACACGCGCCGGCTGCCATGCCAACCCGTTCCCAGGCCAAGTGGCTCTTGTCGTCAAGTGCAACGGCACGTTCGGCGCACTCGAGCGCCTCCGCTGTTCGACCCAGCTGGCGAAGGGCGAGGGATTGGTACCTCCACAGGTCAGCGCTCGGCCCGCTGATTCGGGTCGCGTTCCTGAACGCCTCCAGCGCACCCTCGTCCTTGCCCGCCCTCCCCAGTGCGGTGCCCAACTGCTCCCACGGCAAAGGGCTTGCGGGGTTTAGCGCCATGGCTTCGCGAGCGCATGCGAGCGCCTCCTCAGTCCTGCCGAGATTAAGGAGAACGACAGTCTGCCCACTCCAGAGGTCGGCCGTCGGTTTGCCTAGTTCCACCGCCTTGCGGAACGCGGCGAGGGCCCGCTCATGCTGCCGAAAGTCGTTTGCTACGGCTCCGAGCTGTTCCCAAGCGGCGGCGCTATTTGGTTCTAGTCGCGTGGCCTCCTCCGCACACGTGAGCGCCTCTTCCAATTGCCCAAGCGCTGTCAGGGCCACGGACTGGTTTGCCAGGAGGGTCGCGGTTGGCTGCCCTAACTCCATAGCTTTGCGAAATGCTCTCAGGGCTGTAGTGTTGTCCCCAAGCCAGCCCGCGGCAACCCCGAGCTCCTGCCAGGCAAACGCACTTTTCGCGTCCATCGCCACCCCGGCCTCGGCGCACCTAAGGGCCTCCTCGGTCCGACCGAGGTTGCGAAGCTCGATAGACTGGTAGCTCCACAGGTCCGTAGTTGGCCCGGTCGCTTGCGCAGCCTTCCTGAAGGCATCCAGGGCACTAGTGTGGTTGCCGACTCCGTCAAGAGCAATGCCAAGCTCTTGCCAGGGCAGTGGGCTGACGGGATCCAGTTCTACTGCTCGGTCAGCGCAGAAGCGCGACTCCTCCGCCCTGCCGAGGTTAAGAAGTTACAATCGCCTGCGCGGTCCAGAGGTCGGCGCTCGGTTTGCCCAATTCCGCCGCCTTGCGTAAGGCGGCGAGCGCGCGCTCGTGTTGTCCAAGACCGTTGGCGGCTGCGCCGACCTCCGTCCAGGCCCTCGCGCTGCCCGCATCCAGCACCGCTGCTTGCTCAGCACACTCGAGCGCCTCTTCTCTCCGGCCAAGCGCGCGGAGAGCGACGCACTGAGAAGCCAGCAGGTCGGCGCTTGCCTCGCCCACCTCGACGGCCTTGCGGAACGCCTCCAGAGCTCGTGCAGGGTTGCCAAGGCTGCCGGAAACAACCCCAAGTGCTTCCCACGCTCGCGCGCTCTTGTGGTCCAGCGCTACCGCTCGCTCGGCGCACTCAAGCGCCTCTTCTCTCCGGCCCAGGTCATGAAGAGCCATGCACTGACCGGCCAAGAGGTCGGCCGTCGGACCGCGGACCTCAACGGCCTTGCGCAAAGCCCCGAGCGCCCGCTCGGGTCTTCCCGCTTTCCCCGCGACGACCCCAAGCCACTCCCAGGCTGAGGCATCCTTTGGGTCCAGCGCCGCGGCATCTTCCGCACTCTTCAGGGCCTCGTCGGTCCAATTCAGCCTTCCCAGGACCAACGAGCGAGCTATCAGCAGACCCGAGGTCGGTGGGCCGAGCTTGGCCATTTCAGTGAATGCATCAAGAGCCCGTTGATGGTCTCCTAGATTTCCGGCTGCCACTCCGAGGGCCAGCCAGGCTTCCGCGGAGGCCGGGTCGCGTCGCAGGAGCTCCTCGGCTGCCGCGAGAGCCTCCGGCTCGGCGCCAACATTGATCAGGGTCTGCACGTCGTGTAAAGCAGCATCGTACCGTCCAGCTTGCACGTGAATTGTCGCCTGGACCTTGGCTGCTGCCGCGATTCCAACTCCGTCCCCTCTCCGAAGCGATTCCGCGGCGAAGTACTGCGCTTCTTCCTCCGCCCAGCGCACTTCGCCGATTTGAGCCGGCCCTCCATACGATTGGTGAACGCTCCGTATCGGATGTCCTCGCCGCCAGCGGCTTGAAAATAGAACAGTTCCTCGACGTGCCTCACGACCTCTCGGCGCGATAGCGCCGCGGCTCTGAGCAAGCACTTCTCGTGGCTCGAAGTAAAGGGAACGGATCTCTTCTGGCGTGAAGTAGAGCTTGAGGAATTCGGCGAGAAACCGGAACCGCTGTCGTCCGGCGACGGTGGCCGTCTGGCGCCAGATTCGAAAGAGCCTCTCGGAAATGTCGTACCGGGTCGCCTTCTGGGGCTTGAGTTTGATCGGTCTGACGTACTGGCCGTACTTGAGCCGTTTCAACTGGGCGTTCACCAGGGCCGGCTCCAGCCTGGCAGCATGGGCAATCTCCGTTGGGGTCGCCGGCCCATCCATTTGCGCAATCGTGTCGAGGACCTTGCGCGCTTGGGTGGGTAACTCATCGAAGCGGCGTACGAAGTACTCGCGCAGTTCTTCCAGGAGATTGCGCAGCGCGGTCTCGATGTCCAGGAACGCCGAGCGGGCAGCGATTCCGTAAAGGAAAAGAACCAGGCGGGGGTTCCCGCCGGTGAGCAACTGGATGGCGGGCAGCTTCCGAGACAGCTCCTGGCGCCGGTCCTCGAACTCCGCTCGGCGACCGTCTTCCTCGAAGCAGCGGCCGACCAACTCAATCACTTGCTCGTGGGTAAGCTCCGGCAAAATGCTGTTCCGCTTCACGCTTTTCTGGGAGAAAAGTATCTTGATAATCAAGGAGGTTCGACAAAGGCGTATCAAGATAGTCGAGGAAGCTGGTGGCTTGGGTAAGGGGCGGAGAGGCGGATGCTGCGCGGCACACCCCTGCGGCGGGGCGAGAGGCCGTTTTGGCGAAGGGATGGGGCTCAGAACAGGAAGGCCTCTTCGCGGCGGTCCGGTGGCAGGCGCAGACGCATTTGTGGCGAACGCCGGGCGCGTTTGATGGATAGCTCCAAGACCAGCATAGCCTGATCGAGGCGGCAGTCGCAGAGTTGAGGCGCTCGGCCCAGCGCTTCGGCGACGAGGCGGTGAGCGATTTCAAGCTTTTCGAGGATGGAAAGGTCCAGTGGCATAGGCTCTTTAGCG
>CAVQND010000014.1:0-267682 GCA_963713735.1 uncultured bacterium | reverse complement strand
GGCGTGGCCATCCGCGTCGGCAGTTACCTGGATCTCTCCAAGCAAACCAAGCGTCGGCGCTGGCAACACCTCATCCATTGGCAAGAGCGCATCAGCGACAACGCCTTTCACTATGTGAGCGAGCGCTTCTACCTGGAGGACTTGCGCCAAGGCCTGGCCGGGGTGAACAAGAACCTCAAGGCCAACAAGGCGCTGGAGAGCTGTAAAATCAACGGCCTGCTGCTCCTGAGTTTGGACGCCAACGAACACTTCCACAGTCGCAGTCGCTGCTGTCCGTGCTGCTGCCAGAGGGAGATTCAAGAGACCGACAACCAAGGCCAAAAACACACGGTGATCGAATACTACCACCGGTATGTCTTTGCCCAGATCAACGGGCCCAAGTTCAACGTGCTGGTGGACGTGGAGCCTATCGGTCCCGGGGAAGAGGAAGCCCAGGCCGGCCTGCGCCTGCTGGGGCGGATTCGCCGGCTTTACGGCGTGCGCTTTTTCAACGCCGGTGACCATTGACAGTTGGTATGTGCAAGGCCCCTTTTTGAAGGCGGTGGAGAAGCTGGGCTGGGCCTGGATCGTCGTGCTCAAACAGGAACGGATGGAGGTCTTGCAAGAGGCGCGCGCCCTGAGTGCCGGACAAGAACCCGCTCTGGAGTTTGACGACGAAACCCGTGGCCGGCACGTCAAACTCTGGGAGGTCAAAGACCTGAACTTCAGCAAGAGCTACGGCCGCAAAGTGCGGGTGGTCCACTCGCAGGAGACGTGGATCCAGCACAAGATGGTGGGCGGAAAAATGACCCATCAACCCCAGACCAGCGACTGGTGGTGGATGGCATCGGAGGGCTTGGCGGGCTATCCGGTCCAGGTCGTCTATGAGGGCGGTCACCGGCGCTGGGGCATCGAGAACAAGGCGTTCAATGAGCTGACGCAATTCTACCACCTGGAGCATTGCTACCATCACGAACCGGTGGCCATGTTGGCGCAAATGCTGATTTTAGTCCTAGGTTTCGTCCTCTTTAGCGCCTACGCGGTGCTCCACAGTCAACTGGTCCGGTTGGGCCAGGTGAGCCTCAAAGAGCTGGCGCATGACCTGGATCTGGCTTTGGAGGAGGACTTGCCTTGGGATTTGTGGTTTGCCTGTGGCTGACGACCGCCTGGGTGAGCGCTTTCGGGGTGTTGCTCTTTGCAAACTGGCCGACGCAACAAGGAGGACTCGGGGACTGCGGGAGAGGTGTTGTCTCGCGCGGGCTCTGCCCGGCCGCCCCTCCATCACGACAGCGCTCGGCACAGACAAAAATCTGGGCCTCCGAAAGTAAAGCGGCGGCGCACCCCACCTTGCGGAATTGCTGCCGCTGGCGGCGGCAGCTTGACTGCGGGCCGGGATTCGGGATTACATGCGAGCCGGGTTTTTGTAATGAAACAAAACGGGCCGAGGCGTGTCTTAATACCTAGTTAACATGGCAAGATCTAAAAAACGCAGGAAATTCATCGTTTTCTCGGTGATTGGCCTTGGTGTTGGCCGGTTTGGCAGCCGGGGCGGTCTTCCGGAAACGGGAGGTCATCATCCCGGTGCAAACGGAGAAGGTGGCGCGCCGCAACCTGGTGGAGACGGTCAAGGCGAACGGGAAAATCCAGCCGGTGGTGAAGGTCAATATCAGCCCGGAGGTCAGCGGGGAGATCATCGAATTGCCGGTGAAGGAAGGGCAGCGCGTCCTGAAAGGGGACTTGATTTTGAAGATCAAACCGGACTTTTACCTGGCGGCGCGCAACCAGGCCCAGGCGAGCTACCAATCCTCGCTGGCCGGCAAGGAAGTGGCCGACGCCAACCTCGAACAAGGCCAAAGCCGAGTTCAAGCGCAACGAGGATCTTCTGGCGCACAAGCTGGTTTCCGATTCCGCCTATGATCAAGTGAAGGCCGCTTACCTCGTGGCCGAGGCGCAGGTGTCCAGCGCCGAGCACCAGGTCGAGATGGCGCGCGCCTCCCTGGCCAGCGCCGAAGACAGCTGACCAAGACCACCATCCTCTCCCCGCTCACGGGAACGGTCAGCAAATTGAACTCCGAAGTCGGCGAGCGCGTGGTCGGCACCGCCACGATGGCGGGGACCGAGGTGATGACCATTGCCGACTTGAACGAGATGGAGGCGCGGGTGGATATCGGCGAGACGGACGTGGTGCTGATTGCCCCCGGCCAATGCGCGCATCTGGAGGTCGATGCCTTCAAAGACAAGAAATTCAACGGTGTGGTCACCGAAATCGCCAACTCCTCAAAAAACTCTGCCGCCTCCAGTGCGGCAGCACCCAGGACGCCACCAAGTTCGAGGTGAGAATCCGCATCAAAGAGAAGGAGGCCTTCCGGCCCGGCATGTCGGTCACGGCGGAAATTGAGACCCGCTCCCGGACCAATGTCCTGGCCGTCCCTATTGCCTGTGTCACCACGCGGTTGCCTAAAGACAAGAAGGCCGATTCCAGGCTCGCCGCGCGGAAAGGTCCGAAGACCCATTCGCCATCCGCCAAGGCGGACCCGCCCGCACAGGCGGGAAAAACGAATTCTCCCGCCTCGACCGCCCGTGCCAACGGCGCCACCAACGATCCCGCCGCCGACCGCCACCAACGCCGTCGCCCTGGAGGGCACCAACGCGGCAGCCGCCGACAAGAAAGCCAAGGAAGCCGTCAAGCCGATCGAGGTCGTGTTTGTGGCCGAGGGAGGCGCGGCGAAAATGGTGCCGGTCAAGATTGGCATCAGCGATGATAACTATTGGGAGATTACCGAAGGGGTGAGCGAGGGCCAGGAAGTGATTACAGGCGGTTTTCGCGCCATCAGCCGCGATCTGGAGGACGGCAAGAAGGTCCGCAAGGGCGCCGTGGTGGCGCAGCAGGACAAAGACAAGGAGGGAAAGAAGAGCGAGTGAGGGCGCCATTTTCCGCGATTCCATGCCACTCATCCGCCTAGAGAAAATCTCGCGCCGCTACCAGATGGGAGCGGAGACGATTCACGCGCTGCGAGAGGTTTCGCTGGAAATCGAGCGCGGCGAGTACGTGGCCATCATGGGACCGTCGGGCTCCGGAAAATCAACGCTGATGAACCTGGTCGGCTGCCTGGACACGGCCTCCTCAGGCCAATACGAACTGAACGGCGTGCTGGTCAGCCAGATGGATGACAACCAACTGGCCGAAATCCGGAACAAGGAAATCGGTTTCATCTTTCAGACCTTCAACCTGCTGCCGCGCTCCGACGCCTTGCGCAACGTGGAGCTGCCGCTGATCTATCGCGGGATGACGGCGGAGGAACGGCGCCAGGTCGCCCTGGAGGCCCTCAAACACGTGGGCCTGGCCGACCGGATTCATCACAAGCCGAACGAGCTTTCCGGCGGCCAGCGCCAGCGGGTGGCCGTGGCGCGGGCCCTGGTGAACCGGCCCTCGATCCTCCTGGCCGACGAGCCGACGGGAAACCTGGACACCAAGACGGGCGTGGAAATCCTGGCCCTCTTTGACGAGCTGTGGGAGAGCGGCAACACCATCATCCTGGTCACCCACGAGGAGGACGTCGCCCGGCACGCCCGCCGCATCATCCGGATTCGCGACGGCCTGATCGCCAGCGACGAGCGCCAGGAGGTCCCCTGCCCCAGAGCGACTCACCCGGAGGTTCCCAGCCCGGCGGTCGAGCGCCTGAGTCCATGAACCTGTTGACCGAGTTCAAAGAGGGCCTGGGCATCTCCTGGGGCGCCATTCGGGCCAACAAAATGCGTTCGGTCCTGACGACGCTGGGCATCGTCATCGGCATTGTCACGGTCACTTTGATGGGCTCGGCCATCCATGGACTGGATCGGGCCTTTCTGAAGAACATTTCGTTCATCGGCGCCGATGTCCTCTATGTCAGCCGTTTCAACTGGTTCAACGATTCGGAGGAGGAATGGCGCAAGATGCAGAAACGGCGGCCGATCACGCCGGACCAGGCCCGGGCGCTGGAACGCCAATTGACCCTGGCGCGAGCGGTCGCGCCGGAGGTGGACATAGGGCAGTCCATCCAGTACAAGAAGCGCCGCTCGGACAACGTCCGGGTCATCGGCACGACCGACCAATTCGTCTATACCAGCAGCACCGGGGTGGCGCTGGGGCGCTTTCTCTCGCCCCTCGAAGCCGAAGGCGGGCGGCCGGTCTGCGTCATCGGTTCGGAGGTGGCGACGAACCTCTTTCGCGCGCGAGTCCGCCGCTGGGCAACCGCATCCGCATCGGCGGCCAGTCCTTCGAGGTCATCGGGGTCCTGGAGAAGCAAGGCACTTTCCTGGGCATGTTCAGCCTGGACAACCAGGTCTATCATCCCCCTCAAGCAACTGATGATGTCTTTTTGGAGCAACCCGGACTGCCACATCCAGGTCAAGGTGGCGGACTTGGGGCAGCTTGAAGATGCCAAAGAGGAGGTGCGCTACGCGATGCGGACGGTGCGGCGGCTGGCGCCGACCCAGCCGGACGATTTCGCCATCAACCAGCAGGACCAGTTCATCAAGATGTTTCATAAACTGGGAGGGACCATTGCGGCGGTGGGCCTGTTCGTCACGGGCCTTTCGCTGTTTGTCGGCGGCATCGGGATTATGAACATCATGTTCGTCTCGGTGGCGGAGCGGACGCGCGAGATCGGCATCCGCAAGGCCATCGGCGCCAAGCGCCGCACCATCCTGCTGCAGTTCCTGATCGAGGCGGCCGGGATCTGCCTGATTGGGGGCGGCATCGCCCTGGGCATCGCCTGGCTGCTCACGCTGCTGGTCCAGAGGTTCTTGCCGGTCAACCTGTCGCTGAGCATCATCGGCCTGGCGCTGCTGGTTTCCTTGCTGACGGGCGTGGTGTCCGGGTTTCTGCCCGCCTGGCGGGCGGCGCGCATGAACCCGGTGGATGCCTTGAGGAATGAGTGATCGGCCATGAGCGCCAAACGCACCTCCATATTGCTGGCCGAGTTCCGGGAAAGCTTTCGCATGGCGATGAGCGCCCTGGCGGCGCACAAACTGCGCTCGGCCCTGACGCTGCTGGGCGTCCTGGTGGGGGTGTTTTCGATTATCGTCGTCATGACCGCCATGCGGGTCATGCAGAACAACATCGAACAGGAAATGAGCCAGTTGGGCAGCCAGACCTTCATGGTCCAGAAATGGCCGGCGGTCTATTTCGGAGGACCCGAGGGTTTCGAGAAGTACTGGCGCCGCAAAGACATCACGCTGGCGCAGGGGCTGGAGGTCGAGAAGAAAGCCACCCTGGCGCGGGCGGTGGGCATCGAGACGACCTTTTGGGGCGGACAGATCGAGACCCGCTACAAGAAGACCGCCCCCAACGTCCAGCTCTTCGGCGAGACCCCGGCCAGCTTCCCGGCGCGCAACTGGATGCTGGGCGAAGGCCGGCTCCTGCTGGACATGGACGTGGATGGCGGGCGCAACGTCTGCGTGCTGGGCCACGGCCTGGCCAAGACCGTCTTCCCGCACGGCTCGCCCGTCGGGGAGCAGCTCAAGATTGACGGCATCAACTACTCGGTGGTCGGCGTGCTCGAGGCCAAGGGCGGCTCGCTGGGCGGAGACCAGGACAATTTCGCCGTCATGCCCATCACCACCGGCCTGAACCGGTTCGGACGCTATTACCGCAGCTTGACCCTCCTGGTCCAGGCGCGGGACTGCCGCCAGCTATGACGAAACGGTCGAGCAGGTGCGCGGGATTCTGCGCGTGGTGCGCAAGGTGCCCCCCGGCAAAGAGGATGATTTTGAAATCGCCTCCAACGACTCGATGATCACCCAATTCAACACCTTCACCGTGGCGGTGCGCATCGGCGTGATGGTCGTCAGTTCCATCGCCCTGCTGGCCGCCGGGGTCGGCATCATGAATATCATGCTGGTCTCCGTCACCGAGCGCACGCGCGAGATCGGCATCCGCCGGGCCGTGGGGGCCAAAAGGCGCAACATCATGGCCCAGTTCATCATGGAAGCCGTCGTGCTCTGCGAAGTGGGCGGGGTCGTCGGCGTCTGCTTGGGAATCCTCGGCGGCAACGCCACAGCCTATTTCCTGAAGCTGGCCCCGGTCATCCCGGTGGATTGGATCGTCATCGGCCTGATCATGTGCTCCATCGTCGGCATCGTCTTCGGCACCTATCCCGCCTATAAGGCCGCCAACCTGGACCCCATCGAGTCGCTGCGCTACGAGTAGCGGTCTGAGAGTGACGTGTGTTGAGTGTCGAGTGACGACTCGCCCTCGACACTCGCCCCCCGCCCCTCTTATTCCCAGATCTGATTGTAAAACTGGACGATGTCGCCTTTGGTCTTGGACTCCTTGAACTTGATGGCCGAGCGGGGGTGCTCGTTGAGCAGGCCGGTGAGCATGTAAGGCAGGTCAAAGCCCCACATCAGGCTGGAGCGCATCGGTTCGATAGTGTCCTGCACGCAGCGCAGGATGGGCAGCAGGTTGTATTTCGGGTTGTGGAGGAAACCGACCAGCAGTTCCATCGGGCAATTGCCGGCGCCCCGGCCCAGGCCGGCCATGCTGGCGTCGAGCAGGTTGGCGCCCAGGACGATCGCCTCGACCGTGTTCGCGAAGGCCAACTGCAGGTTGTTGTGGGCGTGCATGCCCACTTCCTTGCCGGCGGCCTTGGAGTAGTGCAGGTACTTGCGCACGAGGTACTGAACCTGCTCGCCGTAAAGCGTGCCAAAGCTGTCGACCACGTAGATCCCCTCGGCTTCCGACTCGGCCAGCAGATGCAATCCTTCGTCCAATTCGTACTCGGGCACGGTTGAAACCGCCATCAGGTTCACGGTGGTCTGGTAGCCCTTGTCATGGGCGTCTTTGACCATCTCCAGCGCGGTGGGGATTTGGTTGATGTAGGTGGCGATGCGGACCAAATCGATCACGCTTTGGTCCTTGGGGAGGATGTCCTCGTGATAGTCCGTGCGCTCGGCATCCGCCATCACGGAGAGCTTCAAGGGGCTGGGATTGTCCCCCACAATGCGCCGGATATCCTCTTCCGTGCAGTACTTCCAGGCGCCGTATTCGCCCGGAACCACGATCTTCCGGGAGGCCTTGTAGCCGAGTTCCATGTAATCAACGCCCGCCTCCACGCACGCCGTATAGACCGCCTTGACGACCTGGTCATCGAAGCGATGATTGTTCATCAGGCCCCCGTCCCGGATGGTGCAATCCAGGACCTTGATTTCCGGACGATAGCCGACCCATCGCCCGGCAGGGGTCTCTTTCGGTTTGTTTGCTCTTGGCGCTCGTGGCTTTGGCTGTCATAGGGCAGTGATTGTTGTTTCGGCCCAATCATAGTCATGGGCGCCCCTCTTTCAACCACAGAATTTGCCAAAACCGCCAAACCGATATAAGAAGAGGGGCGCTTGCGAATGAAACAGGCTTCAAAAAAATCGAGATCCGGTCGAATTCGCAGGCTGTCTGCCCTTCTGGCTCTGGTGGCCGCCGTGGCGGCCCTGTCGGGCTGCCGGACATTGAATTTCTATGGGCAGGCCATCAAAGGCCACTATGAGTTGCTAGCTCATGCGCAGCCGATTCAAAAGCTGCTGGCCAACCCGCAGACGCCCGGCCCGCTCAAGGAGCGGCTGCGCCTGCTCTTGGAGTTGCGCGTCTTTGCGGAACAGAAACTCAAGCTGCCGGTCGATGGCCACTATCAAAGGTACGTGGACGCCCACCGCCCCTTCGTCGTGTGGAACGTCGAGGCGGCGCCGGAGTTTTCCCTGCAACCCAAGGCCTGGTGGTATCCGCTGGTCGGCAGCCTCGAATACCGGGGCTATTTTTCCGAACGGGCCGCGGGCAACTACGGACGCTGGCTGGAAAGAAACGGTTACGACGTCTATCTTGGCGGCGCCCAGGCCTATTCCACACTCGGCTGGTTCAAAGACCCGGTGCTCAATACGTTTATCTTCGAGCCGGACGCCGACCTGGCGGAGGTGATTTTCCACGAGTTGGGCCACCAGCGGGTCTTTGCCCGCGGGGATACGGACTTCAACGAAGCCTTCGCCACGACGGTTGGCCAGGAAGGCGCGCGGCGCTGGCTGCGGGCCCAGGGCGTGACCGCCAAATATGAGGTTTACCGGGCCCAACTGCGGCGCACCGCCCAATTCGCGCGCCTGATCATGGAGACGCGCGCGCAACTGGCAACGCTCTACGGGGATGAGCGCAACGAATGGGGCAGACTCAAAGCCACGAACAAGAAACGCGACGTTCCCCGCCAGGAATTGCGCCTCGACAAAGAGCGTATCCTGGATCAGCTCAAACGGGCCTACGTCCGACTTGAAGGCACAGTGGGGCGGCGACACCGAATACGACGGCTGGTTTTCACGCCCCATCAACAATGCCAAGCTCAACTCGGTCGCCGCTTACTACGACTTGGTCCCCGGCTTCCAACAACTGCTCGAGGACAACGGCGGCGATCTGGAGAAGTTCTACCAAGCCGCCGAGCGCCTGTCCAAAATGCCCAAAAAACAACGCCACCACTCCCTGCAGCTCCTGGCGCAAGCATCCCGCACTCCCAATTAGCTTATCGCAATCAGGGACACTTTTTCGCCTTTGGCATCGCGGGCGACGCCATGAGCGCGCGGGTCAAGGGCGGGGTGGCCATCGATGAGAAAGCGGTAATGGTGATGGCCGTGATGCAAGGCGACCTGGAGGAGCCAGGCGCCATCCGGCTGCCGCTGCATCCGGTGGGTTGCCGGGTCCCAGTTGTTGAAATCGCCGACCAGACAGACCTGCTTGGCGCCGGGGGCCAGACAAACAAAATTGACGGGCTTGGCCATCCTTTTGGCGGAATAACGGTTGCGCGCGAAAAAGGGCCTTAAGAAATCACCGTGCGCGAGCTGAAAGAAGGGACCGGCAGACTCAGGCATAAACGACAACGGACTGGGGTTCGAGGCAGGAGCCCAAGGGTTCGCCTTGGGCGATCAGAGAACGAACACGGCTACGCTATTGGCTGACGGTTTGACCGAGGAGTTTGCCGACCATTCGCCCGGGCCGGGCCTGGCCATTGAGGAAGGTCAATTGCAGGGTGGCGGGGCTGCTGCCAGGGAAGCCGGTGAGCAGAACTTGCGAAAGGGCCAGGGTCGGCTTGAAGGCGCCCGCCAGGCCGGCACTCAGCGTGCGCGTGCCGGGTTGGTAGGCCGGTCGGTCGGGCGCGGCAGAGCTGCCAATGACAATCGTGGCCGTGCCCGCAAGCCGAGTCAGCGGGAAGATATTCATGTTCACGCTCCAGGCGCCGTCCACGCCGGGAGGCAGGGGGACGGCGAAACCATCGCCCGGAATGACGCTGGCGGCGCCAAGCCCGGAGATGCGCACGCTGCCGCGCACCGGGGCGCCACGGTCCAGTGGGATCCAGGCCGGCGCGTTGGCCGGCTCGGGGTCCACCCTCAGACTGTAGTTCAGGGACATGTTGAAAGAACGACGCTCGCCTCCGATGAAATCCAGGCCGTCTCCGTTGAGGGTCACTGTGAAGGTGGCCCGGGTGGCATTGCCGCCCCCGCTGACGGTGCCGTTGAGCACGTAATTGGCGGCCAGAAAAACCACCTCCTGGCCCTGGCCCAGGGTCACTACGGTCGCTCCCGAGCCGCGCAGCCGCCCGGCCAGGTCATGAGTGATGGACACCGGGAAGGAGAGAGGCACGAGAGCCCCAACCCCGACCATTTGCTGATTAAACTGGTAGGCCCCCGTGAAATCCCAAACCGGGAATGTGGTGCGGTCGAACGTGAACGAAACAGGCCCCGAGGGGGCCTGGGCGAAGGCCAACGGGAGCGATAGCAGGAGGGCGGGAAGAGACAAAAGCCGGTTCTTCATTGCGCTAATCATATATCACTGCCCGGGCACAATCGTGCCCGATTGGCCGGGAGCATGTCCCCGAAAAACGATTTCGTCAAGCAATGAAATCACCTGAAAACCATTGCCTCCGGCTCAAGCCGGCCCTAAGCTGTCGGAGATTCCGGTGAGTCCGATCGAATCAAAGTACATCGAGAACAAATCGGTACTGGTCTCGTTACCCAGGCGATGCGACGCTGGCCATGCGGGAAGCCCATGCGCGGCGGGCAACGGAGTTCGCCGACGAGGCCGAATGGTTCCGCTGTGTCAAGAACGATTTCCCCAAATACCTCCCGTTTTTGAAGGAACAGTGCGGCATTGAATTCTTCGGGCGCATCCTCGAATCGGCGCCGGCGGCGCCTGGCTCAGCGCCGAACTCTCAAAGCGACCACGCGTCGTCGAGGTCGTGGCG
Source organism: uncultured bacterium (assembly GCA_963713735.1). Lineage (GTDB taxonomy): Bacteria > Verrucomicrobiota > Verrucomicrobiia > Limisphaerales > UBA8199 > CAVQND01. The sequence continues at coordinate 257,459 of CAVQND010000014.1, read as the reverse complement.
ACCGATTTCTCCCAGCGGTTGCTCCGCGAACAGGCCCCCAAGGTCTTTGCCCTGCTCAACGCCAACGTGGCGAAAATCACACGCATGCCCGGCGATTTTCACCAGCTCGATTTTGCCTCCGATTACTTCGATTTTGTGGTCAGTTCGGCCGTCCTCCACCACGCGGACAACATTGTCCAGGTGTTGCGCGAAGCCAAACGCGTCTTGAAACCCGGCGGGCAGTTCGTCGCTATCCGCGAGCCGGTCTGGCCGCTGGTCAAGATCAAATCCCGGGCGAAGATGATCGAAAAGCTCGTGGCCACAGGCGTCAACGAGCGATTCTACACCTTGGCCGACTACAAAGAGTTTTTCCGGCAGGCCTCCTTGCCCTTGGAGGTCAGGCGCGTCAATCTTGCGCGCGGCTTCAAGTATTACGTCAATAAGGTCGTCAATGGCCTGACCCACGCCCGGTATGCCTTCGTGGGCACCAAGCGCAGCCCGGCCGCCGCCAGGAAAAGATGACCCGCTTATATTGGTTTAAGGAAGAAACGCATGGACGGCGGACCCTTACTGAACTCGATCGTCGCCGCGCTGGCCGAGGCGGGCTTGGAGGCGGTTCTGATCGGCAACGCGGCCGCAGCGATTCACGGCGCACCGGTGACGACCGTGGATTTTGATTTCATGTTCCGCGCTACGCCCGTGAATGTGGCCAAGTTGAAAAAGTTCGCCGACCGCCTGGAGGCGGTGATACTGCGCCCCTACTATCCGGCCTCGGCGCTGTATCGAGTCGTCAACGATGACCGTGGGCTTCAGGCCGATTTCATGCCGGCCATTCACGGCGTGAAGTCTTTTAATAGTCTCCGCTCTCGCGCGGAGAAGGTCCCGTTGGGCGGGCGTTGGCTATGGGTGGCGCATCTGGCCGACATCATCGCCAGCAAACGGGCGGCTGCCCGGCCGCGGGACAAGGCCGTGCTGGACATTCTGGAAGCAACGTTACGTGAAAAGAACCAGGCGCAATAACAAGCGTGCAGCCGCTCTGTCCGCGTTGCGCAAGGAAAGCGACCGGGCGCTGGTGGAGCTGATCCGGCGGCGGCTGGCGCTGCCGGTGGAAAAGCGCATGAACTTCCTCCGGGTGCGCCTGCCCGGCGGCGGCTCGCACCTGTAGAGCGGGAGCCTTAACCGTGAACCGCCAACCGTCCACTGCTACTCAATGCAACACCTGATTACCGGCGGGGCCGGTTTCATCGGCTCCCATTTGGGCGAAGCCCTGCTCCAAGCAGGCCATAAGGTCACCATCCTGGACGACCTGAGCACCGGGCGCTACGAGAACATCGCCTGCCTGGAAAAGCAACCGGGCTTTCGATTCATCAAGGACACGGTGCTTCACACCGAGGTGGTCGAGACGCTGGTGCGCGAGTGCGACCAGATCTTCCATCTCGCCAGCGCCGTTGGCGTCAAGCTCATCATGGAGCGCCCGGTCCAAACCATCGAAAGCATATTCCAGGGGACCGATGCCGTGCTCAATGTCGCCGCGCGCTACCGCAAACGCTTCCTGCTCACCAGCACCAGCGAGGTGTACGGCAAGTCGGAGGACATCCCCTTCCGGGAAGAGGGCGATCGGTTGGAAGGGCCCACCCATAAGCATCGCTGGGCCTACGCCGCCGCCAAGGCCCTCGATGAGTTCCTGGCCCTGGCCCACTGGAAAGAATCGCGCCTGCCGGTCATCGTCGTGCGCCTCTTTAACACCGTCGGCCCGAGACAAAGCGGCCAATACGGCATGGTCCTGCCCAGTTTCGTCACCGCCGCCTTGGCCGGGCGCGAGTTCCTCGTCCATGGCGACGGCTCCCAGCAGCGCTGCTTCTGCCACGTCAAGGATGTCGTCACCGCCCTGGTCGGGCTTATGGAGTCTCCCCAAGCCGCCGGTGAAGTGTTCAATGTCGGGGGCACCGAAGAAATCGCGATTCGCCAATTGGCGGAGTTGGTGGTGAAAAGGGCCGCAATCGAGTTCGCCTATCCGTCTGGTCCCTTATCAACAGGCCTTTGGCAGCGGGTTCGAGGACATGAAGCGCCGCGTCCCCTGCACGAAAAGAATCGGCTCCTTGCTCGGCTGGAAACCCTCCTTCTCCCTCGAGCAACTGGTCGATGATGTCATCGCCGACAAAAGGTACAAAAGAAACTCGATTTGAAAAACTTCAACGAACTCATCCGTTACGCCGTTTGCTGGGTCGAAACCGCCGCCTGAGCAAACCGGAAGGCCGAGGCCACGTCGTTGGAGCCGTCTGCCGGGTTGTGTGGCGTCCAGGGATGGCTCGCGAAGGGGACATGCCAGGACGGGCGCATCTTGTCAGTACCACCACTTCCAGCCAGAAGCGGCGGCTCGGGCCAACCCGGAGGGTTGCCAGAGGGTAGCCGGGGGTCACGGCACCGCCCATTCGCGTCAGGCTAAGGCGTCTGCGGCTCCGGACAGCAGTTCGTAGTAGTTTTTGCGATCGTTTCGCTTTTCGTAGAAGGCATGGCGGGCGAGGCAGAACTCCACCCATTGAACGACCGAGACGCCCAGCACCATGGCCGAGAACCAGCAAGCGCACTGTCCGAGAATGTGCCCCAGGCGAAGGAGGCTGACGTGTTGGCCGTGGGGACAATTGAGTTCCAGCAGGTCAGAAAGCTGGCAGACCAGCGCGCAGAACAACAACTTGGTCAGCACCGAGAGCTCAAGCAAGACCGGGGTGCGGCAGTTGAGGTGAGGCAATCCCAGGTGGCTTTTCCAGGTTTTAAAACTGATCTCAATTCGCCAGCGCAGCCGATAGATCGCGGCCAGGACCTTGGGGGGCCAAGTCGCCGCCGGCACGTTGGTCACGAAGATGTTCCAGCCCATCAAGAGAGATGCTCGGCGCCAGGAGGGGAGCGGTGGCGTTTCTGGGCGGAGACTTTGGCCTTGTGCCGCCGCTGATTGGCCACTTCCTCTGGCACGGGCAGGGCGACCAAGCGCACGGCCGCTCGCTCCGGTCCCAGGAGCACGTCCATATCCAAGGAGCCAGAGTTCTTCAGGAGGGCCTTTAAATTCAGCGGTTGGCCCGTCTTGGGGTCGTAGGGATTGACGCCGTGGCGGTAGCGGCTGAGGAAGGAGATGCCCGCACTGACAAACTGGGCCAGGACTGCCGTGGTGAAGTAACCCAGATCCCGCAGGACCAGATCGCCGGGGCGGGCGACTTCCAGGATGTCCGGGGCGGCGGCCTGGTCATTGCGAGTATAGCCCGAAAGGGAGACGTGCCCGACCACGCCGTTTTTGATGTCGCAGATCCATTGGATTTTGAGGGTGGCGTAGTCTTGCCCATGTTGGTTGCCGGCCCCGGGGAAGAGTTCAGCCAAGTGCTTGGGCAGCGTTTGGGAGGTGCTGTCATGGACCCAGACGTGAGCAAAGCGTTCAAGGGCTTGGCAGGTCGGAACGCCACGAGCGATCTGGCTGAAGAGGGCCGTGACGACCCCAGCCAGAAAGCCTTTGAGGCCACCGGAGAGCCGTTCACTCAAAGACTGTTTAGTGTAGGTGGTGTCGGCGGCCAAGCCGATGACTGCGGCGGTATGCTCCAAGGCGAGGTCGGTTTCGGGAGCGAGGGCCAGGAGGCCCTTGGCAAATTTGAGCATGGGGATTTTACGTGGGCTGCGCTGCAGAAAGCCTGAGGCTCGGGCGATACCCTCGGCGTTGATGGCGTCGAGTTTGGGGAGGCAGGCCGGGAGCTGTTGGTGGAGGGAGGCGGGCAAACCGGAATTGTTTTGCGCGGAAGGGTTAGGAGATGACATGCGTGGTTTTATATAGTATTAATACTATATGCCAAAGCGACAAAAGGCGACAGAAAAAACGACGGGTTACCTCATCAAAGTGCAAAAGGTGGAGCGGCCAACCAATCGCTCCTACTATCTGAACTTGCCGGTGGTCCTGGCGGAGGCGCTGGAGATCAAAAAAGGGGAAGAAATGAAGTGGCTAATCGAAGACAAAAACGTGCTGCTCCTGTGTCGGACACAGAAAAGGCCGCCGCGTCAACTGCGCGCCAAACCTTAGCCTGACGCGAATGGGCACCGCCGCGACCCCCGGTTTGCGGCCAGAGGGGGCCTGCACCCCGGAACGGGGTGCCAGAAGGCTGCACAAAGGGAGCAGGCCGCCTTCTGGCATCCCTATAGGATGCCGACCCACACCGCCGCTGAACCGGGGGTCTCGCGACGCTTCGACCCCCGGCTACCATCTGTCATCCCTCCGGGATGAGTTCCTGGGCGGCGGGCACTCTCCCTGACCTCGTGGCTCGCATGGTGGTACTGACAAGATGCGCCCTGCCAGGACAACATTGCCATTTCTTGATGGCAATGGTATAATAATATGGTATTAGAGAATTAATGGTTCCGATCGATCAGGCCGGCCGGATTGTCCTTCCAAAGGGCGTGCGGCAGGACCTCGCCATTAAGCCGGGGGACACTCTCAAGGTTTCGATCCACGGTTCCTCGGTCATGCTAACGCCAAACAAAGAGAGGGTTGGTTTTGTGCGGAAGGGCCGAGCGCTTGTGTTTTCGACCAGCGGCGAAAGAACCCTGAGCCAAGAGACCGTTGGCCGTATCGTGGAGGAAAGCCGCGATGTGCGCCACGAGCCGAGTTTCGCCGGACTCGAGGGGTCGAAGCGCAGGGAATGAAACTATTCCTCGATACCAGCGTGAAGCATCGCTCTCAGGAATTCAAGGCGGCACGATTTACGACGCTCTCTTGCTTCAGTGCGCCGCGAAAGCGGGAGCGGAAAGGGTTTTTACGCTGAACCTAAAGCATTTTCAAACCATCGCGCCCGGAAAGATCGGTTCACGAGTTTGCGCGCCATGATGTTGTTTTAGCAATCGGCACCCGCACACGGATGAGCGTCCCGTGGTTGGGGGCTGAATTGATTTCGCAGACGCCGCCAAGGGCGGCGGCGCGTTCCCGGACGTTGGTCAGGCCGATGCCGCGTCGTTTGTCCTGCGAGGCGCGGGCGCGTTTGGGGTCGAAGCCGCGTCCGTTGTCGCGGATGCTCAGCTCCAGGGAGCCGTCCTGGATAGTCATTTGGAGCGACACGGCCGTGGCGTGGGCGTGTTGTTCGGCGTTGCTCAGGGTCTCCTGGATGATGCGAAAGAGGTTGAGTTCGACGGCAGGGGGCAGGCGTTTGGCGGGCTCGGTGATTTGGCAGGAGACCTGAAGATTGGAGCGGGCTTCCAAATCTTTGCACAAGTTGCGGCAGGCCTCGGCCAGGCCAAGTTCGTCGAGGTCGCTGGGCCGCAGGGCGTGGGCAATGCGCCGGTTTTCTTCGAGGGCCTGGACCAGCAGCTCATAGCAGCGCGCCAGCGCCTGGGTCGCCGCGGGATTGATTGCGGCGACGCTGTCCTCCACCTTGCGAAGGCGCATCTTGGCCGAGGCGATAATCTGGTTCACCCCGTCGTGGAGTTCGCGGGCCACGCGCTGACGCTCGGCCTCCTGGGCCTCGATGATCCGGCGCGGCAACCGCCGCAACTCCTCCTCCGTCCGCTTGCGTTCGGTGATGTCGCGCACCACGACGACCAACCCCGAGGGCTGGCCAAGGCCTTCGCTGGAGACCGCGGCGCTTATCTCGACGGGAAAGCGGCGCCCATCCTTGCGCAGCAGCGTGTATTCGACGTTCTGCAGTACCCCCGTCCGGAGCGCCAGGGCCAAATCCGCGCGGAACCGCTCCTGTTCCTCCGGCGGGGCCAGCTCGAAGGCGCTCTTGCCCAGCAAGAGGCTGGCCTCGGCATAGCCCAGCATGGATGCCGCCTGGGGATTGACCGCCGCCAGACGGCCTTGCGCATCGAGCAGACCAACGGCATCGGGCAGGATCTCCACCAGGCGCCGGTAATGCTGTTCGCTGGCCCGGAGGGCGGCCGTCGTGTGCCGCAGGCGGGCGGCAGTGCGAATTCGCGCAAAGAGTTCCTCCGCCGCGAGCGGTTTGGTGAGGTACTCATCGGCGCCGGTGTCCAGGCCCCCGGCCTTTTGGGAAGGGCTGGTCGCTTCGCCGGAGAGCATGATGACGAACACATCCAGCAACGCCGGGTCTGATTTGATTTGGCGGCAGACTTCAAACCCGTCCAGGTCCGGCAATTGCACGTCCAGCAACACCAGGTCCGGCAGCCATTTGCGCGTGAGCCAGAGGCCCTCCAGACCTGTGGGAGCGGTGGCGAACCTCGTAACCTTCGCCCCCAAGGAGCTTCGAGATGACCTCGAGCAAGGCCAGATTGTCATCCACCATCAGGATGCGGGTCTTCGTTTTCATGCCACCGTCTGCGCCACGGGCTCTCTTCGATCAGCTAAAGGGCAAATAATCGCGGGTGCAAGCAGATTCGGCGGACCCAGGGCGCGCTCTCAACTCCGGCCGCAGAGGGAGAGCCAGACGGGCAGCCGTGAAGTCCGAAGGTCGAAGGTCGAAGGTCGAAAGAAGACCGAAGAGCGAAGCCCGAAAAAGCCGTGATTTGCGCCCTGGCGAAGGAAGCCGGGAAGGAGCGGTTTCAGAATTAACCGCAAAGAACGCAAAGAACGCGAAGACCCGAGAGAAACAGAGCATTTCTTTGTGATCTCTGCGTTCTTTGCGGTTAATCTCGCTTCGGATTTCAGGGCTGCCCGGCCTGCCCTTTCCCTCACCGGCGTGACCTTAGAGCAGCCCTCACATCCGGGCTTGTGGGGCGGCGGCGGGGCGTGGTATCATTGAACGGCAGTCAAATGAGCGCCAGTGATAAACTGAAAATGGTCACCTGCGCCGGGTGCGAGAGCAAGGCCTTCATCCCCGGGGACCTTCCCCCGCTGGCCTCGGTTCCGTGCAACAAATGCGGCCATCCCATCATGATGCCGATGCAGTTGCGCCAGTTCGAGTTGCGCAGCAAGATTGCCTCCGGCGGACAGGGCAAGGTCTATCGCGCCTTCGATGTCGTTCTCCAGCGCCTGGTCGCCGTCAAGCTCATGCGCAAAGAGTTGGAAAACGACCCCGTCGCCCTCGAAAGCTTCTACCGGGAGGCGCGCGCCTGCGCCTCGCTGAACCACACCAATATCATCCACATCTACACCTTCGATGAGTTCGAGGGCCAGCGTTACCTGGTGATGGAACTGGCCGACCGGGGGAGCCTGGACACGCGCATCGACAAACAGCAGCGCCTCGGGGAACTGGAAGTGCTGGACATCGGAATCAAAATCTCTTCCGCCCTCGACCTGGCCCTCAAACACAATCTCCTCCACCGCGACATCAAGCCCGGCAACATCCTCTTCAACGCCGACAACGAACCCAAGCTCGTTGACTTCGGCTTGGCCCGCAGCCCCGATGCCCAGCCCGAATCCTCTACCGTCACCGAGGGCACCCCCTATTATGTCGCCCCGGAAAAGATCAAGCGCGAACCCGAGACCGCCCTCTCCGACATGTACAGCCTGGGCTGCACACTTTATCACGCCCTGACCGGCCATGTCCCCTTCGAGGCCCCCACGGTCGAGGAACTCGTCGCCGCCCACGTCCACACCCCGCTCACGCCTCCCAACCTGGTGGTCCCCGAAATCACCCAGCCTACCAGCGATGCCCTGGTCCACGTCCTGGCCAAGAATCCCGCCGATCGCTTCCTCAGCTACGATGAGTTCCGCATGGCCTTTGAGTTGGCCCGCAGCCAGTGGCTCATCCAGCACTCCACCCAGCCCCCCACCGCCAAAGGCACCAAAAGCAAGACCAGTTGGTGGCGCCGGTGAGGGGGCAGCGTGCCGAGCGTGTCGAGCGTGTCCGGAGCCTGCCCCAAAAGGCCGGCGAACGGAAGACTCCGTCGCAACCTTTGTCGAATCGGCCATTTTTCGACCTGCCGGCAGGCGGGCAAAGTTGCCGACGAAGGTTGCGACAAAGGTCCGGAATCGGCTCTTGGGACAGGCTCTATCCAGCGTGGAGCGTGAGGGCGCCCGGGTATGTCACCCTGGGCGGCATCGGGGCGGAAACAAACGTTCCATTCTCGTCAATAGCGGGCTCGCCTCGCCGGACTGGAAATCCCAGGCTCCGATTGCCCGGGCGCATCCCGGCACCGCCCCCAAATCCCGCCTCACCGCGCGGAGCGCGGCACTCTCCAGCCCCGGAGGGGCGGCATGATAATAGCCCAGGGCAAGGCCCGCGGGAGCGTAGCGCAGGCGGGCCGCCGCCCTGGGTACTCGGCAAAACAGATCACCCCCTCCCATGCGCTCCGACTCATCTTCCCCCATCGAGAGAGGGTTTGTGAATGAAATCTCCCGGTCCAGCGCGGTTTTCTTGCACCAAAAGTGTTGTCTCTAATAGTGCAATATTTATCTTGCACCCTCTGCGGTCCGCTCGTATGCTCCAACCATCGTGTTCATTAAACGCAACCACACCGTCCTGGCCGGCAAAGACTACCGGTCCGTCCTCTTGGTGCAGGGCAAGCGCGTGCTGGCCAAGCGCCCGCCGGGGCGCCCCGCCGCTGGCGCTCCCGCCCCCAAATCGGTGGTGATCCACCAAACGCTGGCCAATCTTTCCAAGCTCCCGCCCGAGCTCATCGAGTTGATCGAGCGACACTGCAAGCACCAACCGCCCCCACCCGAGGGCCCCGTCGGGCCAGCCGGCGGCGGGGAGGCGTCGAGCGCCATTCACCAAGGGCCGTGTTATGGTGTGCTGGCCGCCTTGGATGGCCTGGCTCGGGAGATAGGGTTGGTGCAGGCGGTGGGAGAGCAAAGCCGCTCCCAGCGCCTGGCCCTGTTCTTAACCTACGCTCGGGTGGCCCACCAGGGCAGCCGCTTGTCGGCGGCGCGCTGGAGTGAAGACCACGCGGTCAAGGAAATCCTGCAGGTGGGCAGTTTCGATGAGGACGATCTCTACGCCGCGCTGGAGGACCTGGAAGGCCGGCAGGCCAGTATCGAAACGGCGCTAGCCCCCAAGGTGGCAGCGCCCAAAGCGCGAGCCATTTATCTGTATGACGTGACCAGCGTGTATTTTGAGGGCCTGGAAAATGAGTTGGCCGATTTTGGATATAATCGCGAGGGCAAGAAGGGCAAGAAACAGTTGGTGGCCGGGCTGTTGACCGACAGCCATGGGGAACCGATTTCGATTCAACTCTACCGGGGCAACACCGGAGATCCGCCGACATTCTTGGACGCGGTGCAGAAGCTCAAGGTGCGCTTTGGGGCGGAGGAAATAGCCTTGGTGGGAGACCGGGGCATGATCAAGCGCCTGGGCAAGGCGGCGCTGGGCGAAGCCAGGTTCTGCTATGTGACGGCCTTGACCGATCCGCAAATCCGAGCGTTGCTGGCCAAGAAACGGCTGCAACTGGAGCTCTTTGAGGACAAGCCTGCGGAGGTGGAATTGGAGGGCAAGCGTTATGTGCTCCGGTGCAATCCTCAGACCCAGGCCCGGGAACGGGCCCGCCGCGCCGACCAGTGGGCTCGCGTGCAAGCCAAGATCACGGCGCGCAATCAACAGGTGGAGCAGAAGCCCCGCAGTGAGCCTGAGAGTTCGCTCAAGCAAGCCCAGGCGCTGCTCACCAAGTATCGGCTCCGGGGATGGGTGAAAGTGGAATTAGCCGGGCGCAAAGTGGTTTGGACCGAAGATACGGCGGTGCGGCAGAAGCAGGCTGAACTGGATGGGTGCTATGTGATCGAAAGCGATCTGCCCAAGGAGGTGGCCGACACCCAGCAGGTGCATGACCGCTATCTGGATCTGACGCAGGTTGAGCGGGACTTTCGCACGCTCAAAACCGGGCTCTTGGAACTGCGGCCGATTTTCTTGCGCAAGGAAGGTCGCACGCGCGGGCACGCCGTGGTGTGTCTGCTGGCACTCAAGCTGGCGCGGGAGTTGGATCGGCGGCTGGCGCCGCTGGGTTTGACCGTCGAGGACGGACTGGAGCGGCTCAAGGGCGTACGGTTGGTGCGGCTGGGCGACAGCGAACCGGAGCTGTGGAGATTGCCCGCCAGCTATCCTCCGGCGCAGACCGAGGTGTTGGCAGCGTTGCCGAAGCTGAAGCCGCCAATGTTGTCTCTAGGAAAAGCCAACAGGCGGCGGCTGACCAACCCGCGCAAGGGACGCACCTAGAAGGACTTGTGCAGACAAGTCACGGCCGACCGTCCCTTCATCGATGGGGGAAGGTCAGTCCGAGCGCATGGGAGGGGGGAAGGGGGGTGGGCTTCCCTCCCCGCTCGGGGGCAGTATCGGGATGCGCCCCGGTTGCCGCGTAACCGCAATGAAAGATCGCGTCGCGCCTTGGTTTTGGTATCCTCGCCCCACAACGACCGAGAATGACGACAGAAAATAAGCTTCCGGTTGGCGCGCGAATCCAGCCTCCGGGGCACTTCGATGCCGCAGTGGCTCCGGAGACAGAGTAAATTGAACCTGTGAGCGACCAGAAACCAATATCAGGCGGCGGCCAAACCACGCCGTTCTGGATGCCGTTGAGCCTTGACGAACTCGCTCGGCAGCAAGGGGTTTCAGCCGTAAACGACTTGGACGAAATCTCCGCTCTCTGGCCGGCAGACGACGACCCGGACGAATTGCTCAACCACATCATCAGCGAGCGCAATGAGCGACGACTGAGGATTGATTGAAGATTGCCTGCCGATTCCCGCCATTAGTGCTGAGGCGCCGGGCGAAAGGTCCGTCCCGGAGGGGCAGATCTCTACCCTGCACTTGCGGTGGGCGCGACAGCCACCGGTCGCGTGTCTCCAAGAACTGATTTGCGCCCGGCAGCATGGAGAACGCCCCGACGCCCTCACGCTCCACGCTCCACACGCCTCCCTCTTAGCCTCCGCCCTTGGCGTCCGCCTTCCTGGCGGGGGCCTTGCCCGCGGTTTTCGGGCCAAGGGTCACCTTCGTGGCATTGAGTTTCCCGCCTGGGGCAGTCCTGAAGCCGCCGCTGACAGTCTCACCCACCACGGCATCTTCCAATGCGGCTGGTGTCGCGCCCTTGAAGAGCTTCGTTTCGGGAGTGATCTGGAATGTCCTCTTGCCGACCGTAATGGTCTTGTTGACCTTGTCCACCGCGGCCAATTTGCCGCGGAAAGGACCGGCGGTTTGTCTCCTGGCAGGGGCCGCCTTTTTCTCTGCGGCGGCATTGGTCACTGCCGCAGGGTTCTGGTTGGTTTGGGCCTGAAGGCAAACCGGCACGCCGGCAATGGCTGCCGCAAGCAGAGCGAACGCGCCGGCCTTCAAAATTTGGTTCATCATAGCACGCCTGAGTTTGAACAGGCGGATTATGGGGTCGTGTATAACATATCAGCGCCAGGACACAACCTATTTCAGCGGCCCTTGGGCCGAGGCCGGTGACAAAGTCGCCGAAACGGGCCCCATTCCCTGACTGTAGGAGACGACGTAAGGAGTCTCTGATTAACGGCCTCGGACAGGAACAGGCTTTCGCTCTGCCGCAAACTCAATCAGAGACTCCTCACGTCGTCTCCAACAATGGTTTGCGGAGAACTTTGTCACTGGTCCTGCCTTTGGGCCCGTGCGCAGGGAGGGATTTTCAAGTCACCACTATTCTCTTGTCTCCCGCCGTCGTTTTTGGCAGTGAATTATCCAGATTCAACTACCCATTATCTATGAAAGACACTCGAAGGCAGTTCTTGAAGACCACCGTCCTGGCCACCTCCGCCGTCTCGATCGTGCCGCGGCACGTGCTGGGGGGGCCGGGCCAGAAGGCCCCCGGCGACAAGCTCAACATTGCGGGCATTGGGGTGGGCGGAATGGGCCAGAGCAACCTCAGGGCCTGTTCCGGACGAGAACATCGTGGCGCTCTGTGACGTGGACTTCGAGCTATGCGGCCAAGACCTTCGCCGAATATCCCAAGGCGCGAATCTACCGGGATTTTCGCCAGATGCTCGAGACGCAGAAGGACATCGAGGCCGTCATTGTCGCTACGCCCGATCACACCCATGCACCGATAGCGCTGGCGGCCATGCGGGCCGGCAAACATGTCTATGTGCAGAAGCCGATGACCTATTCGGTCCATGAGGCGCGGGTCCTGACCGAGGCGGCCCGCCAGTATAAAGTGGCCTCCCAGATGGGCAACCAGGGCCACTCCGGGGACGGCACCCGCCTGGTCTGCGAATGGATTGGGGCGGGGGCCATCGGCCCGGTGCAGGAAGTCCACGTCTGGACCAACCGCCCGGTCTGGCCCCAGGGCATCGAAGTCGAGCGCCCCAAGGAGACGCCCGCCGTTCCGGCGGGCCTGGACTGGGACCTCTGGCTCGGCCCCGCCCCCTACCGGCCCTATCACCCGGCTTATGTGCCCGGCACCTGGCGGGCGTGGTGCGATTTTGGCACCGGCTCACTGGGCGACCTGGGCTGCCATCTGCTGGACGCGCCGTTCTGGGCGCTCAAGCTCAAGTACCCGGTGAGCGTCGAGGGCTGCATTTCGACCTATTGGCACGGACTGTGGAAACAGACCGAACCGCGCAATGAGAACTTCCCGCGCTCGACGGTCGTGCGCTACAAATTCCCGGCGCGAGACGAGTGGCCCGCCGTGAGCCTGACCTGGTGGGACGGCGGCATTATGCCCCCGCGGCCCGCCGGCCTCAAACCTGACGACCCCCTGGGCGATTCGGACGGCGGCGCCATTTTTCTCGGCCAGAAGGGAGTGCTCATCTGCGGCTGTTACGGCCGCAATCCGCGCGTCTATCCGGAGGACATCATGCGGGAGCTGCCGCGGACCCCGCAGAAGATCGAGCGCATCCCGGGCGGCCAGAATGGGCACGAGAAAGATTGGGTGCGGGCCTGCAAAGGCGGCAAGCCGGCCAGCTCCAATTTCGATTACGCCGGCCCGCTCTCGGAGATGGTGTTGATGGGCAACCTGGCCGTGCGTTTCCCCAATCGCCAGTTGCTCTGGGACGGCGAGAAGATGAAAGTCACCAACGACCCTGCCGCCAATGCGCGTGTCCAACGGCCTTATCGCGAAGGCTGGACCTTGTGACCGGTGAGTTGCATCACAAGGGCTGCTTTTTTTCCGGGACCGCCGCGGGCGGGGCATTGGTTTGGTTCGGGTTGCGTTCGCGCTCCTCGATGCGGCGAGTGATGCGGCTTTTCAATTCGGCGTAAAGGGTGTTGGTCACCGGCGTCGAGATGGGCCCTGGCCTCGGCCAGACGGCCGGCGACCATTTTAATTCGGGCCAGGTGAATATAGACCCCTTCGCGTTCAACGCCGCTATGCGCGACATGCAGGGCGTTAGTCCAGGCCCTGAGCGCCTCATCGGTCCGCAGCGGTTGGATGGTGTAGTAAGTCTCCGCAACGTCGGAAGCCAGCGGGAAATTGTCCGGGTCCAGCCTCAGCGCATTGCTGTAAAGCCCCAGGGCTTTCTCGATGACCTGCTGTTCGTTCAGGGCGAAATACTCCATCGCGTCCTTCCGAAACACATAGACGGTCGTGCCGAAGTTGTGGTAATAGACCGGCTCCGAGGGCTTGAGTTCGATGGCCTTGGTGAAGTACTCGAAGGCCTTTTTCACCGGGCCTCGGTGGCCGTAGATGTTGGCCAGATTATTGTAGATGGCCGGGTTTTTCGGATCCAGGGTCAAGGCCTTGTCCAGTTGTTCCTGCGCTGCCTCCTCCTCCTCCAGGTCGCCCAGGAAACTGGCATAAGCCACACGCCCTCCGGCGTGGTCGGGGTGGCGCTTGATGAAATCCTCGTAGGCCTTGCGCACCGGTTCGAAACGTGCGCGGATGCGCCGGGTCAACTCGGCCTGGGGCAACCCGGCGCCCTTGGCGGCGTAATCCTGGTTGTCTCGAATCCACTTGTCCACCTCCGCCTGGGCCTCGTCGTCGGTGTCCATGATTTTCTGATACTCGGCCTCTATCACCTCTTTGGATTCAAAGACCACGGCGGGAGGAGCCGAGGTTTGAGCGGCCGGGACAGGATTCTGGCGCGGGCCGGGAGCGCCCCCGGCGGTCACGGTCACCGAGGCCAAAACCAGCACGGCGAATCGCGCCCTGAAAGATGGAGGCACTTTGAGCATATCAACCGCAATCTTGGCAGGTCGCGCCGATTTTGACAGACAAAAACCTCTGGTTCGCCCTCCTGGCCCAGGGCCAGTGACAGAGTCTTCCGCAGGCCATTGTAGGAGACGACGTAAGGAGTCTCTGATCGATTCTTGGGCACAGCGAAGGCCTGTTCCCCTCCGAAGTCATTGATCAGAGACTCCTTACGTCGTCTCCTACAGGGAGGGAATGGCACCCGTTTCGGGGACTTTGTCAATGGCCCTGCCTCCTGGCCTTGTTTGTGGCTTGGCTTCCGCCCTAAACTCCTCAAGCACAAACTTCGACCCCCAACGCAACTTTTCCCAGTCTGCCTTGTTTGAGAAGACTAGCGATGAACTGACAAGGCCGATGGCTTTTGTGTCATTAAGAGAGTTTGCGGCCCGGATGGGCCTGGCCACTCCCGCGAAATTCGAGGAGTGGTGCCGGGCTTGGCGGGTGGCGGTGGCAGAGCGGCTCGCAAGAGACGGCTGCTGGGTTTCATTTGCCGGGAGCGGGGCCTGACGGAGGACGCGTTTTTGCAGGACTTGGCCAAGGCCCTGAACTGGCCCTACCTGGACCTGCCGAAGCTCAAAGTGCCGGCCGAGGCGCGGAACCGCATCTCTACGAAGGTGGCCTTCCAATACTCGGTCCTCCCGACGCAGGTGACCGATGGAACGCTGCAAGTGGCGGTGAGCAATCCGTTTGACACGGCGATGCTCAACGCGGTGCGGTTCGATGCGCGGGGCCTGGTGCGGTTTGCGCTGGCGCCCAAAACCGAGATCGAGAAGGCGCTCAAGAACTTCTACGGCGTCGGCGCCGATACCCTCGGGCAGATGGACGAGAACGAGGATCTGCTGGTGGACCTCGACTTGCCGGCGGACAAGGAAATCACCGAGAGCGACCAGGAAGCCAGCGTCATCAAGTTCGTCAACCAGGTCATCTGGGAGGCCTTCAAGGACCGGGCCACGGACATTCATTTCGAGCCGGCCGAAGACGAGCTGCGCATCCGCTACCGCATTGACGGCATCCTGCACCAGACCCCGATGCCCCCGCAGCTCAAGCGTTTTCAGGCCGCCCTCATCTCGCGCATCAAGGTCATGTCCGGCATGAACATCTCCGAGAAGCGCCTGCCCCAGGACGGGCGCATCAACGTCCGCATCAAGGGGGAGGAAATCGACATCCGCGTCTCGACGGTGCCGACCGTCTATGGGGAGAGCGTCTCGCTGCGTCTGCTGACGCGCGGGAAGATCTTCCTGAGCCTGGACAAGCTCGGGTTTTCGCCGCTGGAAGAGCACGCCATTCGCGAGATCATCGTCAAGCCGCACGGCATTTTCCTGGTGACCGGGCCGACCGGCTCGGGCAAGTCCACCTCGCTTTACGCGTTTTTGAGCACGATCAATTCCGTGCACAAGCGCATCATTACCATCGAGGAACCGGTCGAATACGAACTCAAGGGCATCAACCAGATCGCCGTCCGGCCGGAGATCGGGCTGACCTTCGCCATGGGCTTGCGCCATATCCTGCGCCAGGACCCGAACGTGATCATGGTCGGGGAGGTGCGCGATCTCGAGACGGCGGAGATAGCGATTCGGGCGGCGCTGACCGGGCACCTGGTCTTCAGCACGCTCCACACCAATGACGCCCCGAGCGCGTTCACGCGCTTGATCGATATGGGCATCGAGCCGTTCCTGGTGGCCTCCTCGGTGGAGGCGGTGATGGCCCAACGCCTGGTGCGCACCATCTGTCCCCACTGCAAGACCGAGCAGAAGGTCGAGCGCGATTACCTCCGGCGCATCGGCTTTCCGGCAGACGAAATCGAGACCGCCAAGTTCTGGCACGGCACCGGGTGCGAGGAATGCCGGCAGCTTGGTTATCAGGGACGCAAGGGCATCTATGAGTTGCTCATCCTCAACGAAGCCCTGCGCCCGCTCATCCTCAACCGCGCCCCCGCCACGACCATCGCCGCCAAGGCCATCGAGCAGGGCATGCGCACGCTCCGCACCGACGGCTGGAACAAGGTCCGCGACGGCTCGACCACCATCGAGGAGGTCCTGCGCGTTACCCAAATCGAGGAACACCTCGACGCCCTCATGGATGACACCAAGGCTGAAACGAGCAAGGGTCAGTTGGAGTGAATGTAAGCCGGATTTTATGAAGAAATGGCGACGAATAGCGGGGCTGTTGGCGGCCGGAGCGGGGCTCGTCGTCCTGGCCGTCTGGCTGAGCGGCGCCTCTCACGCCCAGCGCCCAAAGCGTCCCCATGGGTTCCGCCGCCACGAATGCGATTTCCCCAAGACGCCAAAGCCGGCTCGGCAACCAATGCCGCCCTGGCAGGAAGCTCGCCCCGGGCCCCGGCCCGGCCCGGCCAGCCAATGGCGGGCTGGCGGGAAGCCGTGCCGCGCTCGGCTCCAGGCCCGGCCAGGCGACCAACCCCGTCCCGGGAATGCCGCGGCCCGGCTTTAGCGCCGGCTTGCGAACGACCAATGCCCCGGCCACGGGACCGCGGGCGCGGCGCCAAAACGGGCGCTGCGGCCCACGCGGCCCCCGCCGGCGCAGCCAAGGCCGGCTCGAAAATCCTGGAAACTTTCCGCCAGTGGCGGGCCAGCCCCTCGTTTTTCACGGTGCTCTCCACCGGCCTCTTCGGTTTGGTATTGGCGGTCCTGCTCCTGGTTCGCTTTATCAAGTCCAGGAAGGCCGCTGTTGTCGCGGCAGGCGCGCCCTCCTCGATGGCTGCGCGAATGGCCCGGCGCAAGACCACGGCGGCCGCCGTCCACTGGTGCAACGTGCTTGCAGGTTGGGGCCGAAGGCCGCCATCTCTGGCACTTCGGCGCCCGGAACGGGAGCTTTGTCCTGAATCGCGAGCAGGGCATTGTCCCCGGCGAGCCCCTGCCCGCCGGGCTGATTGCCAAGGATTGGCGCTCGTTGTTCCAGCGCAAGCTCAATATCGCCTGGCTGCCGCCCGAACAGGTGTTTCTCCGCGTCGCCCAATTCCCGTTGAGCGACTACACCGAGACGGTCTCGATGGTCGAGCTGCAATTGGAGAAGCTCTCGCCCATGCCGGTCAACCAGATCGTCTGGAGCGTCTATGTGCTGCCCCAGGTCCACGACAACCAGCAGACGGTCATCGTGATGGTCGCGGCCCGGAACGGAGTCGAGGAATTCCTGGGCCAACTTGAAGGGCAGGGGTTCCAGGCGGATCGGCTGGAGATGCCCTCGCTGGACCAGTTGCAGGCCACGACCATCACCTCGGAGGGCGCCTGGATTTACCCCAACACGCGGCGGGGCAAAGAACACCGCCCTGGCCGCCTGGTGGTATGACGGGGTGCTGCAGAACCTGGATCTGATTACGCTGCCCGCCCTCAACCGTCCCGAGGGCTTGAGGGAACAGTTGATGCAGATTGCCTGGGCCGGGGAGATGGAAGGCTGGCTCACCTCGACGCCAAGCTGGCACCTTGTGGCCGATGAGGGGGCGGCGGCGGAATGGGAGCCGGCTTTGCGGGCCGGACTCGAGCAGCCCGTCGAGGTCAGCGCCCCGTTGCAGGCCCTGCAAATGGCCGCCCTCACCGCCACGCGCGCGACCCAAGCCGAAGCGCAGGCCAATCTGCTGCCCGTCGAGTTTGCCACCCGTTACCAGCAGCGATTCGTAGATCGGTTGTGGATGGGCGGTTTGGGCGCCGTGGTGGCGCTCTATATCATCGGGGTGGCCGTTTACCTGGTCGCCCTGGAAGTGGCCCTCATCCGCACGCGCGGCGTGGAGCAGCAGGTGGCCGAAGTGGCGCCCGCCTACACCAACGCCATGGAGATCAAGGCCCGCTACGGAGTCCTCCAGAGACCGCCAGGAACTCAAATACGCCGCCCTGGATTGCTGGAAGGCCCTGGCCGAGCTGCTCCCCGCCAGCGTCACCCTCGAGGGCTACAGTTTCAGCGACGGCAAGCGCCTGAGCCTGACCGGCATCGCCCCCACCGATCAGCAACTGGAACTGCTCCAGTTCGATGGCGCCATGCGCAAATACGCTGAAAGACGGCCAGCCCCTGTTCGATGCCAAGAGCAGCGACAGCATGAGCATGAGCGCAGCGGCGCCAACAGCCAAAATGTGAACCTGGAACACCACTCTTCGAGCTCAAACGCGTGGAGGCGCAGTGAAGACCTACCTCGATAATTTGCGCCCGCATGAGAAGCGCCTCGTCGTAGGGGTGGCCGTCACGGCGTTCGTTGTCTTCAACTTCTGGTTCGTGGTCCCGCACTTCTCCGATTGGGAGCAGGTCGGCTTTCGCAGGCAAAAGGCCGAGGAGAAGCTCAAGTAGTGCCGCGCTAAAATCGCCCAGATGAAACCTAAACCGACCAGATCAGAGAGTTGAGCACCGACGCCTACCAGGTGCCGGCGGAAGATCAATCGCTGCACTTTGTCACCGAGGTCCAGACCAAGGCCGCCCTTTGCGGGATCAACCTCTCCAAATTTCGCATGTCACTGAGCGGACCAACAACCCGTTCTTTGTGGAGAAGTCCATCACCGTGACCGCCACGGCCAAGGAACAACAACTGGTCGACTTCCTTTACGACCTGGGGTCGAGCAACTCGATGATTCGAGTCCGCGACCCTGGCGCTGCGCCCGGACGCGCCGCGTCAGCAATTGATCGCGCAGATCAAACTGGTGGCCAGCTACCAGAAGGCCCTCCCGGTCAAGGCGGCTGCCCGGTCCGCCAACTCTTCCGCGCCTGCTCCCCAGAACGGCGCCCCCGGCTTCCAAACGACCCAATACTTCACCCAAACGACCGTGAAAACAATCCTGTTCACTTTGTTGCTCGCCGGCTTCGGCCTGTGGGCTCAAACTCCCCCGCCGGCCCCGGGAACTCCGCCGCCATCCGCCATAGCGAGCCGCCTCCGGTGCCCCGCCGCCCGACGCCCGCCCCGCTCCCGCGCGCGGTATCACTCGAGGGCCCGCTTCGGCCAGCGACCAATGCCCCGGCGGCCAGCCCTGCCGCCGCCCCTGCGCACGCCTCCCTGCGCTCGGGCCAGGCGCCCCAGCCCGCCATCCCGGCCCGGCAGGCAACCTCCCGGCCCCGCCGCGGCCGGCAGTCCCGGGTTCGACACCCGGCCCAACGGCCAACGCGGGTCCCGACGCCCGGCGTCGCTGCGGCGGCGTCGGAGGAAATCCGTCCCGCCGGGCATGATAGATTTCCGGAAGGCGGATCTGCGCGCAGGTCTTGGAGGTTTATGCCGAGCTGGTCAACCGCACCATCCTGCGCCCGACCAGCTTGCCCGACGCCGCAGATTAATTTGACCACCCAAACCGCCCTCACCAAGAAAGAGGCCATTCAGGCCCTCGACGTGGTGCTCGGGATGAATGGCATCGCCATGGTCAACGTAGGCGACAAGTTCGTCAAAGCGGTGCCGACGGCAAATGCCGGCGGGTCGGGCCAGGAGACGTTCAAGGGCACCGGCGAGCTCTTGCCCGAGCTCGGACAATACGTGACTTACGTGATGCAGGTGACCAACGTCCGCCCGAGCGACCTCGTGCAGGCCCTCCAGCCCTTCGCCAGCAGCCCCGTCCCGCAACCCGATTCTGCCGATTGGCGACAGCCAGATCCTGGTCCTGCGCGATTTCAGCGAGAACGTCAAGCGCATGGTCGAGATGGTCAAGAAGATTGACGTGGCATCCCTTCGGAGTTCATCTCCGACGTGATTCCGATCAAGTACGCCGTAGCCTCAGGATATTGCGGGCGTCCTCAACAGCCTGAGCGCCGGCGGCGGGGGCGGCGGCGCGACCGCCGGCGGCGCCGACGGGCGCCGGCGGGATGCGCGGCGGGCGCGGCGGCATGCGCGGCGGCATGGGCGGCATGGGCAGCCGAACTGGCATGGGCATGGGCATGGGCATGGGCATGGGCATGGGCGGCATGGGCGCAGGCTACCCTGGGCACCGGCTATGGGCGGATATACCTCGATGGGCGCGGCGACCCCCGTCCAGCCGGGCGCCGGCGCCGGCGGCAGCTTCACCGACCGGCTGCGCAATATCATGAACCGCGCCGGCGCCACCGGCGCCAACGAAATCCAGATCCTCGGCCAGACAAAAATCATCGCCGATGAGCGGACCAATTCGCTCCTGATCTATGCCACGAAGGAGGACATGGAGAAAATCAAAGACATCATCAACCAATTGGATATTGTCCCGGCCCAGGTTTTGATCGAGGCCGTTATCATCTCGGTGGATCTCAACAACTCGAAGAACCTGGGCGTGAGCTACCAGGAAGCCAAAAGCCACGGCATCGGCAATTACTTCAACGGCATCGGCGGGATCAACAACGGCAACGTGCTCAACCAAAGCAGCTTCCTGTCCGGGACCGCGACCAACGCTGCCGGCAGCCTGCCCGGCGGGTTCAGCTACCTGGCCCACCTGGGTCAGGACCTCGATGTCTCGGTCACTGCCGCCGCAAGCGACAGCCGGGCCAAGATCCTCCAGCGCCCGCGCATCCATGACCTTGAACAACCGTCGAGGCCAGCATTTTCGTGGGTGAATCGCGGCCCTACCCGACCGGCAGTTACTACGGCGGCGGGGCCTACGGCGGCTACTCCTCCATCCAGCAGATGCAGATCGGCGTCACCCTGGACGTCACCCCTTTGATTAACCCCGAGGGCCTGGTCGTCATGGAAATCTCACAGCAGATCGACAGCGTCTCCGGCACGGTCAATATCGCCAACATCGGCGACGTGCCGATTACCAGCTCCAAATCCGCCAATGCCCAAGTGGCCGTGCGCGATCACGAGACCATCATGCTGGGCGGCTTGATCGAGACGACCAAGAACGACAGCTACTCGGGCGTGCCCGTGCTCATGGACATCCCGCTGCTGGGGTCCCTGTTCCGCAGCAGCACCAAGACCGAAGACCGCACCGAACTCATCGTCCTCATCCGCCCCACCGTGCTGCCCACCCCTGAGGTGGCCGCCCTGGCCACCAAGGCCGAGAAGAACAAAATGCCCGGCGTCCGGGCCGCCGAGAACGAAATCCAGACGCGAGGAAAACAAGCGGATCAAGAAGTTGGAGAAGGAGACCGAGGGCAAGGAATTGCTCGAGACCCAATAGCAGCGCCGCCGCGCGAAGGCATCCAGACATGCGCTCGATATCCGAAATTCGAGGAAGGCCCTTGAAACGGGGCATGACCCCCTGGCTCCCGCTGCTGGCGCTGGCCGCATTGCTGTTCGGCGCCGGGGCGGCGCGCGCCGAAGGCCCGGTGTACGGATGCACGGAGAATGACCTGGACGTTGCCCTGGCGCAGGGCGGCTATGTGGTACTTCACCCAGGCCTGCAGCATCACGCTCACTGCCCCTATCGAGATTTCCCAGGACACGATCCTCAACGCCCAGGGTTACAGCGTCACCATCAATGGCGGCGGCATAGGGCCGATTTTCCAGGTTGATAGCGGCATCACTTTCAGCAACATCGGCCTCACGATTAGCGGCGGCGCAAACACCAACGGCGGCGCCTACTATATCCTGGATGGGCGCCTTCGTCACTCTCACCAATTGCACGGTGACGAGCAGCAGCGGCGGCGGCCCTCGCCGGGCTCAACGGAATTAACGGCCTCGGCAGTCTCGAGGGCAATGGCGGCAACGGCAAGAACGGCTCGCGCCGGCTGGCCCGGCCTGGGCGGGGCGATCTACAATCTGGGCAATCTCGCGCTCTTGAATTGCGTGCTGACCAACAACAGCGCCATCGGCGGCGCGGGCGGGCAAGGCGGCGCCGGCGGGGCCGGTTACGCCGCCAGGCGGTTACAGCGGCGGCAACGGCGGCAGCGGCGGCGCGGGCGGGGCCGCCTGCGGCGGGGCCGTCTATACCGCCGGCCTGGGCACGATCCTGGCCAGCAACTGCACTTTTGCCGCCAACACAGTCACCGGCGGCGCTGGGCGGGCAAGGCGGCGCCGGCGGCGCCGGCTTTATCTCGGGCCTGGCTGGCGGCGGCGGCGCCGGCGCCACAGCCTCCGGCGGCGGCATCTACTGCAACCCGAACCAGGCCCTAGTGATGAATTGCACCTTTTACGGCAACTCCGTTCAAGGCGGCATCAGCGCCGGCGGCGGCACAGACGTCAATGGGAACGGCAAAAACGGCCAGAACGGGGCCAATGGTTTGGGCGGGGGCCTCTGCTGCCTGGGGGGCGGCGCAGTGACCAATTGCACCTTTTTCACCAACACGGTCGCCGGCGGCGCCGGCGGCACAGGCGGCGATGGGCGTGTTAACGCCGGCATAGGCGGCAACGGCGGCAACGGCGCCGGCGGCGGCCTCTACGGCACCGGCCTGGTCTCAGTGGTGAACTGCACCTTCGCCAATTGCAGCGCCCTGGGCGGCGCCGCAGGAGCCAACGGCTCGGGGGCCGGCACCCTCCTTGGCAGCGCCGGAGTTGCCCAGGGCGGCGGCCTGGCCAGCGGCGGCGGGTTGTTCCTGGTCATGAACTCGATGTTCTCGACCAACTTCGTGGCGCCCACCAACAGCCTGGGCACCAATATCTACGCCGTCACCGGCAAAATCACCGATGGCGGATACAACCTCACGACCGATGCCAGCCACCTGTGGACCAACTCCCACACTATCAAGAATACCGATCCGAAGGTCTTCGTCCCCGCCTGGAACGGGGGCTACACCATGACCATGGCCCTCTCCAACAGCAGCCCCGCCATTGACGCCATCCCTCTGACAAACTCCTTCCCCCCTATCGACCAGCGTGGCATCCATCGGCCCTTAGGCCGGGGCGCGGACATAGGGGCCTTCGAACTGGCCACCTTCCCGGCCATCATCCAGCAACCCGTCAACATCGTTCAAACCAACGGCAACCCGGCCATCCTCGCCGTTTCAGCCAGTGGCGCCACAGATTTGCGTCTTGTATTACTGGTGGCGCTTTTACGGCACTAATACCCTGAGCGCCACCAACGTCCCCGGCCAGATCGGTTCCACCTATACCGTTTCCCCTTTGGAGCTCACCAACGCCGGCTATTACGATGTCGTCGTCTCCAACAAGCTCGGCGCCGTGACCAGCGACGTGGTTTCCCTGAGCATCCTGCCCTCCGTGACCGCGCAACCGGCCAGCATTGAGGCCTTCGAGCAAACCCTCGTCTGGTTCCAGGTTACCGCCATCGGTGAAACCGCCGACGGCGACCACACTCTGTCCTTTCAGTGGCAATTCAACGGTCTCAACATCCCCGGGGCCGCCACCAACCAACTCGGCACCAATTTCACCTACACCCTCCCTTCGGTAGGTCCCGCCAACGGGGGCAATTACACCGTCGTCATCACCAACGCGGCGGGCGGCATCACCAGCGCCATTGTCACCCTCTCGGTCAACCCCGTTCCGTACATCGATCCCGCCAGTCAAACCGTTGCGCCCGGCGGCGCCGCCACCTTTGCCGTCTATGCCTCCGGCGTGTCGCCCTTCACCTATCAATGGCAGCACTATGGCACCAATCTCCCCGCCGTGGGACGCACCTATACCATTCCCGCCGTTCAGCAAAGCGATGCCGGCCCTTACGTCGTGGTGGTGTCCGGCGATTTCAGTGACGCCTATCCCCAGGCCCTCCTGCTCGTGGGAACCGCGCCCATCATCACGGTGCAGCCGCAAAACCTCGTTGTACCGCAAGGGCAAGGGGCGGCCTTTAGCGTGACCGCCACAGGCGAGCAATTGGCCTGGCAATGGAACCTCAACGGCGTCCCCATAGCCGGCGCCACAAACTCCAGCTACGGCATCCCCATCGTTGGGCCGGCCAATGCCGGCGCCTACACGGTGACCGTTTCCAACCCCGCTGGCTCCATAGTCAGCGACCCCGCCCGGTTGTCCCTGGCGCCATTGCTGGTCCAACCGGCCGTCCAGGCCAACACCTTCTATTTCTCCTTCCAAACCGTGTCCAATCTCACCTACATCATCCAATACAAGGACCAGCTCTCCGATGGCCAGTGGTTTTCCCTGGCCACCAATAACGGAACCGGCGACATGGTCACCTATTCCTATCCCCTCACCAACGCCGCCAGCGGCTTCTATCGGCTCGTCGTCCAGTAGGAGAACCGACCGCTCCTGAAGAGGTTTTCCCGCAGGCACGACAGGCTATTAGCCTTTGTAAACCCTTCGCCCCTGCACTCTGTCTCCAAGACACTGGAGGACATTCTGCACGCCAACGGCGTGCGGGCACATCAGCCCAGGGTAACACCCTGGGAAACCAGCCTCCAATGGCACAGCCCGCCCTGGAAGGGCGGGGGTAGCTTCCGTGACCTGCGCCCCTTTCAGGGCGCCAGAGTGTAGTAAGGGGGCGGCTTTCCTTCCCCTCACACCTGCCCTCTCCCCGAGGGAGAGGGAGCAACCAGGGCCGGTTCTCGAGCGATTCCCACACCGCTGGATTCGTCAACCGACGGACGAGGATGCTCCCTCTCCCCGAGGGAGAGGGCCGGGGTGAGGGGAAACGGGACGCTCGAAATGCAGCAGGCGCTCAAGAACAGATCTGCGCCGCTCCCGCGCCGGCTACGAAACTTTTCGTTGACAACTACGAATAGTGTCGTATGATGGGCCCCGTAATGGCGCCTATGAAAAAATCCAAACTCCCCAAACCGACCGACGCGGAGCTCTCGATCCTGCGCGTGCTCTGGGACTGCGGCCCCAGCACCGTCCGGAAGATCTGGGAGCAGCTCAACCCGGAGCACCCGACCGGCTACACGACGATACTGAAGCTGATGCAGATCATGTTCGAAAAGGGACTGCTCCGGCGGGACGAGACGGAGCGGTCCCACGTCTATTATGCCAGCCTGACCCAAGAGCAAACGCAGCGCCAGGTCGTAGGGCACGTGCTCGAGCGGGTGTTCGCCGGCTCGGCCCCGAGACTGGCCATGCAGGCCCTGGCCGGCAGGAAGGCGACGCGCGAGGAGTTGGCGGAAATCCGGCGGCTGCTCGATGAGATGGAAGGAGGGGCGAAATGAACTTTCCAGCCGGGATAGCGGACCATCCCCTGGCGCAACGGGTGGGATGGGTCTTGTTGCATTCGCTCTGGCAGGGCGCCCTCGTGGGAGCGGCCTTTGGCCTGGCGCGGCAGGGTTTGCGGCGGCGTTCGGCGCAGGTCCGGTACGTGGCCGGTTGCCTGGCGTTGGTGTTGTTGGCGGCCGGACCGGCCACGACACTTTGCCTTTGGCCCGTGCCCGCGCCACCGGGCGCTGCGGGCCCGGCCGCGCCGGGAGCCCCGGCAATGTTCGTGCCGCTTTCCGGCCCGGCGGGCGCCGCCGCCTCCCACATCGGGGATGGAACCGATTCGCTCTTCCGAATGGGAACGGACTTGTGCCGGCGGCTGGCGCCCTGGCTGGCGGGGGCGTGGTCGCTGGGGGTGGCGGTGTGCCTCTTGAGACTGATGCGAGGCTGCTTGTGGGTCAGGCGCATTCGCTGGCGGCAGACCGAGCCGGCCGAACCGGCCTGGCTCGAGATACTGGACGACCTGCGGCTTCGGCTCGAGATCAGCCGGCCCGTCCGTTTGTTCAAATCGACGCTCGTCCAGGTGCCCACGGTCATTGGCTGGATGCGGCCGCTCATCCTGCTGCCGGCGGCCACCTTGGCCGGCCTGGCGCCGGAGCAATTGGAGGCGATTCTTGCCCATGAACTGGCCCACGTGCGCCGCTTCGATTACCTGGTCAACGCCTGCCAGTGCGTCCTCGAGACCCTGATGTTCTATCACCCGGCCGTGTGGTGGGTCTCGCGCTGCGTGCGCGAGGAGCGGGAGAACTGCTGCGATGACCTGGTCGTGCAGGTGTGCGGGAACCGCCTGGCCTACGCTCGCGCACTGGCGACCTTGGCGGAATCAAGCGCCGGGTTGCCCGAACTGGCCTTCGCGGCCAGCGGGGCGCCCCTGCTCGCCCGCATCCGGCGGCTGCTCGGCCTCCGCAACGAGGCCGGCGTGGCCGGCGCCCGCCAACTGGGCGGCCTCGTCCTGCTGACCATCGGCCTGCCGCTCATCCTCGCAGGGGTCTGCCTGATGCTCGGCACCCCCTATTTCCAGGCCCAAGCCCGCATCAAAATCGAGCGCGACCAGTCCGACATCCAGGCCCTCATGCAAGCCCCAGCGGCCACCGCCTATGACCCCTACTTCGTCCAAACCGAATTCGAGGTCCTCCAGTCCGAACTGATCCTGGGCCGCGCGCTCGACGACCTGGGCTTACAGGAAACATGGGGCAAGAAATACGCCAACGGCCAGAAGCTCACGCGGTTGGAAGCCATCGTCCTGCTCAAGAAAAAGCTGTCGTTGCACCCCGTTCGCAACACGACCATCGTTGAAATCCAGGCCTTTAGCGAGAACCCCAACGAAGCCGCCGACATCGCCAATGCCATCGCCAAGGCTTACCAGGAGTACCGCCACAGGCAAAGGGCCGACCTCGCCAAAGGCGGCATCGAGTCCCTCCTCACCGGGCGCAAGTCCACCGAAGCAGAGATCGCCGTTGTCCAGACCAACCTGGACAAATTGCGCCATGACCTCAAGATTCCCGACTCGATGGCCAGTGAAAATGCCGCGGGGCCGCTCCTGACTGCCGACTCCCTGCGCCAACTGAATGCCTTGCGCCTGGAATCCGAGGCCGAATTCGTCCGCCAGAACACCTTGCTTGCCGACCTCCGGACCCTCAACCCGGAACAACTGGTCCAGACCCTCCCCACCGCCGCCCATGATGACCTCCTGGGCTCTTTCCTGGAGCAGAAGAACTTCGCCGATCAAAGACTGCACGCCGCCGAGAGAGATTCAGGTTCCAATCATCCGACGGTCATCGAGGCCCGTGCCTCGCAGGCCGACCTGCAGGAGAAGATCGACAAACGCGTTCAAGGCATCATGGCGGGGTTGACCGTCAAGGTCGATGCCTTGGGAAAGGGCCTCACCAATCTCATCCAACAAGTGGAGCAGGCCACTCAGGATGACATCGCCAAGGCCAGTCAACGCCAGCCCTATTTCGATGCCAAGCGCCGGCTCGAAGAGCTCGATAAGGTTCCGCGCTCTCCTCGACAGCAAGCTCGCTGTGGAAACGGCCCAAAGTCTGCCCAAGAGGATCGCGGTGGAAATCATAGATATGGCCTCTCCGCCTCGGCGCCCAACTTCCCCCAACCGTTTCCTGGCCGCTGCCCTCATCGGCTCGGGTTTGTTCCTGGACCTCCTGGGAGCCCTCATGTTGAGGGCCGGACGCCGGCCAGCCTGAGAGCGCGTGTCCCAAAAACCCCGGCTCCGAGTCTTTGTCGCCGCCTTTGTCACCACCCTTTGTCGAAAAACAGCGAATCCGACAAAGTTCCTGCCAAAGGACGCGACGAAGATCTCGTCTCGGCGAGTCTTTCGGACAGGCTCTGAGACCCAGGTTCGTAAGCAATCCGAGACTCAGCGGGCGAGTGTCGAGGGGCGAGTGTCGAGGGGCGAGGGCTGCTCCTTACACGGATCTTCCAGAGCCCGAGAGCCGCTCGGCCAAGCTCCGGTAGGAGCGACATGTTTATAGCAAGGCGGCCGTACAAACCCGTCTTCAAGCTCCGTAGGAGCGGCATGGAGGGCTCTGGCGAGCCTCCGGCGATCGGATTGCACTCGAGCCATGCCGCTCCTACGGAGCTTGACAGAGCCGGACTACCGCGGCGCTATAAACATGTCGCTCCTACCGGAGCTTGCACCGACCCGTGCGGAGACCGTGTAAGGAGCAGGGTCGAGTTGGCGCTCCGTTCCCTCAACCCTCGACCCTCGACCCTCGACCCTCGACCCTCGACCCCAGCGACCGGCCCTCGACCATTCCCACACCGCTGGATTCGTCGACCGACTGACGAAGATTCCCCCTCTCCCTGAGGGAGAGAGCCGGGGTGAGGGGGAACGGGACGCTCGAAATGCAGCAGGTGCTCAAAAACAGACCTGCACCCCCCTCGCGACCTCCCAACCTCGCGCCCCCTTCGAAAACAATTCCTGGAGAATTGCCCGGCCGTGCGCTAAAACAATCCCCACTAATCACCACCAGGGTGAAAGTATGATAGGTTTGGGAAAAACACGAAACAGAAGGTCGAGGTAAAGTATGATTGAGCTCCATCCGGAAATTCTGGCGAAGGATGGCAAGCCGCAGTTTGCGGTGCTGCCGTATGGCGAATTCCTGCAAGTCCAGCAGGCCTTAGGCGGTGTAAATAAATAAAGGTAGCAAGTTGGCGGCTTAACAACAAGTCCACAACCGGTGCTACAATGCCTGTCAAAACACCCCCACAGGTTGTGTGTAGAGTTACCTGTGGGGCTCAATAGCGTAGTTCCACTCTCCGTGAAACTTGTTAGGTCTTAGGTTCACTCGCTTCATTCGTCGGGCGAAACTTTCCGCCCGGTGGGATACTTGCGGCGATCCAACCGGCAAGTCACCATCAGTCCTTTGGCCGTTGTCGTGCTGGCGATCAAGTTCACGATCGTCTCGTAATCCCTCAACGGCTCGCCCCGCCAGTTGGACGAAATGAACGAAAAGAGCCGATGCTCGATCTTGTTCCACTTACTCGTGCCGGGCGGAAAGTGACAAACCGAAAGACATAACCCGCTCTCATCGGCAAAACCTTGCAACTCTAGCTTCCAGAGCCGCAGGCGCCAACCGTTGCTGCCCCCGCCATCGGCGGTGATCAACAGCGTCCGCGCGTCGGGATAAAGTTTCCGGCCTTCAAAGCGCCACCAACCCCGGATCGAGGCCACCGCAAACTCTCCCGTGTCATGGTCGGTCCCCACGTTCACGAACCCGGTGTTCCGGCCCAAATCAAAAATGCCGTACGGATAGGCTCGCGGCACCTCGGGCCCGGAAAGTCATGTCCTTTGACCCGTTGGGGTTGCTTGGCCACGCGCCATTGCTGGCCGCCGTTGGCGAAGTTGCCCACCAGTTCCTTTTTCTTGGTGTCCACCGAGATCACCGGCCACCCTCCCGCCAAGGCGCGCCTCACGCACCGGTTGATATGCCCAAACTGCGCATCCCGGTCGGGGTGGTCTTCGCCCTCCTCGAGCTTGCGGTTGCTCTGCAGACTGTAGTTCTCAGCATGCAGAAGGTGGGCTACCCGCTGATGGCTCACCGGGTGCCCTTGGGCTTGCAGTTCGGCGGCCAGAGTGCGCGTACTCTTGCAGACCCACCGTAGCGGAGATTCGGGGTCGCCACGGGTGGCACCAGCAATCATCCCGTCCAGCGCGCCGGCCAGCGCCGGATCGATCACGGTGAGGTTCTTGCGTCCGGCACCAGGGCGGCGGATACGCTCCGCCAACGAGGAGTCTCCTTCTTCGATTTCGTCTATCCCCTTAGCGATCGCTTTGCGCGATAACCCGCAAGCGCGCCGCACCATGGAAACTCCGCCATAACCCAATTGAAGCGCCTCATTGGCCGCGGTGAGACGGCGGGTCCGCTCATTCAACAGTGGCCAAATGAGCCTGAACTTCTGCCGTAGCGTAGCCATAGCACTCACACACGATGACTATACCACCCGGCATCCGAAGTTGCTACCTTTATTTATTTACACCGCCTTAGGGCGGTCCAATGGCGGCTTGCCGCAACCAGACCCACGCTATGGCGGATTTTTTGACAACCTCAGCGCGGCGGAATTGGCGGGGCGACAGGGTGTGAAGCCGGTTGCCCGGGTCGAGGACCTCTACGGCCACGGCGACCCCTCCGATTGGGAAGGCTTTGACGAAGCGCTGGCGCAATGGCGCGCGGAACATCCAACCTCGTGACCCATGCTGCTCGACACGAACATCGTCGCCTATTTCTGCGGCCCCGCTTCGCGTCCGGGGTCCCAAGAAACTTCTATTGTCAGGCGGCCCCATTGACGGTAGCCTCGCTGAGGATCAATCGCCCGGGGCAAGTGCCTGGCCGGCGCATACCCGGGCGCGACGATGCCTATGGCGAAACGAAACAACAACGACTCGAAGAAAAAGCCCATCGAGCAATACGACCACCGCGACAAAGAGCGGTTGAACAACCCACCCGTGGGGTTGGTTGACGCCAAGTCCAACGCCCTGGAGGGGCGGAAGACCTACGCCTACGACCCACACCTGGACCCGGCGCTCCAGTGGGCCGGGAAGGCGGAGCGCACGTCGTTTGAAGTGCCCACCGTCTCGCTCCACGTTCACGAGCGGATTGACCCGCGCTCCATCATTGAGGCCGTCCGCAAAAAGAACGGCAGCGATTACCAGCAGCTTTCACTTTTCAATTCGAAGACTGAGAATCCGCCGTTGCGCGAGGCCATCGAGTTCTACAAGCACTCACACAATTGGAGCAACCGCCTCGTCGCGGGCGACAGCCTGTTGGTGATGAATTCGCTGCTCGAAAAGGAGGGCATGGCTGGGCAGGTGCAGATGATTTATTTCGACCCCCCCTATGGCATCAGGTACGGCTCGAACTTCCAGCCGTTCGTCAACAAGCGCGACGTGAAGGACGGCAGGGACGAGGACCTCACCGCCGAGCCGGAAATGATCAAAGCCTTCCGCGACACTTGGGAACTCGGCCTGCACTCCTACTTGAGTTACCTGCGCGACCGCCTGCTCCTGTCGCGCGAACTCCTCCACGAGTCCGGCTCGGTCTTCGTACAAATCTCGGATGAGAACTTGCATCATGTGCGCGAAATCATGGATGAAGTTTTTGCCGCGACGAATTTTGTCGGTCTAGTAACTTTCACGAAAACCTCAAGCGCATCTAGTGAACTCATTGCTGGAGTCAGCGACTACCTACTCTTCTACGCGAAGGACAGGGAACGCCTCAAATACCGGCAGCTTTACAAGGACAAAGCGTTTGGCGGCGAAGGTGCGTCCGCCTACAACCGTGTTCAATTGCCCGATGGGACGAGACGCAGCCTCACCGTCGCTGAGAAGCAAGACATCTCTCTGCTGCCCAAGGGAGCGAAGATTTACAGGCTCGACAACCTGACGAGCCAACGGCCACCGGGCGATTTTCCCATTGAGTTAGACGGCAGGACCTACCGCCCCAACAAGGGATATTGGAAGACAGGCGAGCCGGGAATGGCAGCGCTCAAAGCTAAGAAGCGACTGGAGGCTACCGAGGGTGGAATCTATTACGTTCGTTACCTGGACGACTTCCCGGTGTTCCCAGTGACAAACCTTTGGGACGATACGGGCATTGCCGGATTCGCCTCCGACAAAAGATATGTGGTCGAAACCAGCATCAAAGTTGTCGAGCGCTGCCTCTTGATGACTACCGACCCAGGAGATTTGGTTTTGGACATTACGTGCGGCAGCGGCACGACGGCCTTCGTCGCCGAGGAATGGGGACGCCGCTGGATGACCTGCGACACGTCTCGCGTTGCGCTTACGCTCGCCAAGCAGCGATTGATGACGGCGGTGTTCGATTATTTCCAGCTCGCCCATGAAACCGAAGGCGTGGACAGCGGCTTCCGTTACAAGGCTGTTCCGCACGTCACGCTCAAGAGCATCGCCAACAATGAAGCGGCGGATCAACGGGCACTTTACGATCAACCGCTCGTGGACAATTCCAAGGACCGCGTCAGTGGCCCATTCACGGTTGAGGCCGTCCCTGCGCCCATGGTGAAGCCGCTGACGGAAGTGCCCGGGCAGGAAACCGTTGCGCCGATACCCGCGGACGCTTCCATTTCTCGCTCCGGCGAGACCATCCGCCAAGCCGAATGGCGATCCGAGTTGCTCCGTGCCGGAATTCGCGGCAAAGGCGGTCAAATGATCCATTTCTCCCGAGTTGAACCCTTCTCGGGGGCTCGCTGGCTCCACGCTGACGCTGAAACCAGGCCAAACGATGAAGGTCCTGCCATGCTGCGAGAGGGCGCCGCCGCGGAGCGGCAGCGCGCCGTCATTTCCTTCGGCCCCGAGCACGCGCCGCTTGAACAGCGCCAGGTCGAGCAAGCCCTGGAGGAAGCACGCAGGCTTGTCCCCAAACCGCAGATCATCATCTTCGCGGCCTTCCAGTTCGACCCTGAGGCAGCCAAGAACATCGACGAGCTGAACTGGCCTGGGATTACCACCCTTAAGGCCCAAATGAACGCCGACCTACTCACTGGACAGTGAAACGTTCATGCAGCGATGTCCAGATCAAAGGCGTCAAGATAGCCGCAGCGGGCTGGACTGATTTTAGTGGCAAGGAATTTCTTGAGGATGGCGTTTTGGGGTAAACCACAGAGAAAATCCGGCCAGGTGTGACGGAGGGCCTGCGAGACGACCCACTCGGAGGGCGGTTTTTGCGGGGATACGGTGCGGATGTAGGAGTGGAAATTGAACCAGGCCACGCGCCGGAAACTCAGCGCCAGATATTGGAGCAGTCCCTGGGCGATGAGGCCCAACTGAATGTGCCGTTCGTAGGCGGCGAGCTTGCGGCGGACGTGCTCCCGGTAAAGCTCGGACTTGCGCTGCACATATTGCTTGCCGCTGCCGCGGTGGAGGGGATTCATGTCCTGCATCCAGAAGTGATACGCGTAGGCCCCGACGGTGTGAATGGCCTGCTTGAAGCTGACCTCAATCTTGAAGCGCCAGCCGTAAAGGCGAATAATCTCCAGCGGGGCCAAGGTCAAGTCGGTGCAGAGGAGGATCAAGTTCCCGCGAGTCGGGTGGCTCACCCAAACAAAGCGCACCAACTGACCCAAAGGGCGCCACAGCAGGTCGTGGCTCAGATAGCGGAGGCTGACGCCGGATTCCCCATAGACCGGGCTGGGGGCTTTGAGGAATTGCGCGCGGTAGCGAAACCAATCCTGGAGGGGAGTCTTGTGGCCATAGGCACGGCGTCGCCCGCGGCGCGGCTTGCGGGAACGCCGTGGGGAAGGCGGGAAATAAGCGACGGCGTTGGAGCGCACGCGCGTGACCAGGTGGTGACCCTCGGCCAGTAGCGAGCGGGCGAATTTGGCGGCGGCGTAATAGGCGTCGGCCACGACGGTCAAAGGGCCGTTCCAATGCAATCCGAGCAGCAAGGCGCTGAGCTTGTCCAACAGCGTGCGCCGGTCACGGGCGCTCCAGACGATGCCTTCGTGGATGCGAGCCGCCACCGGCACGGCCAGACAAACCCCGGCCACCTGCACCAGCAAGGCGACGGCCTGCAAGGAGTGCCCCATGATGAAGGAAGCCTTGGCATTGCAGCGGGATTCCTGGTGCAGGCTTTTGACCCCCGGCATTTTGCGGCCTTCCTTGGGGCGCTTGAGGCCATCGGCCAGCACGACCGGGCGGCCGTTGACCCGCACCAGGCAGCGGCGGAACAAGTGCTGGAGGGTCTGCCGCCACAATTGGGTCAAACGGTCCAGGTCCAGCGCAGGAGAATGGAAGAAGTGCAGCAGGCAGTAATAACTGGCGTCGGAGAGGCCGAGGCTGCGGATCAGGCTGGTCACGCCGGCCAAGTCGGGGCGCAGGCACAAAGCCGCCAGGACGACCACCAGCCACAGGAAGGTGGTGGTGCGGGAGCAGGCTGGGCGGAGGGGGCGGAGGGCGCGCAGCCAGGCCAGCCACAGGAGGTGCGAGCGTTTGGGAAAGGCGGGGCGAAAACAGAGGTTGCGCATATCCGATAGTATATTTATGCTATCGGATATGAAGACTACTCAAACGGTTAAGAAACTGGAAGCTCAAATCGCCCAAATTAAAGCCCAACTCCAAAAGCACGGAGCGATGCGCCCGGGCAGCCTCTCCCGCCAATACAATGTCTGCGGCAAATCCGGCTGCCGGTGCAAGGACCCCAAACATCCCCGCCAACACGGCCCCTATTACCAGCTCAACTACGTCTATCGCGGAAAAAAGACCTCCCAGTTCATCCGCCGAGCAATCCTCCGCCAGGTGCGGACTGAGCTGGCCAATTACAAACAGTTTCGGCGGCTTACGGAACAGTGGATTGGATTAGCCCTCCAGGTGGCTCAAGCCAAAGATAAACAGACCGCCTGAACCGCTCTGGCGAGGCGAGAACGTTTCACTGTCCAGTACCTCACTGAGGACCTGAAAAAGAAGCGCACCAGCAACGAAAGCTTCTGGCTTATCGGGCAGCCGGACGTCACCCTACGCCAGATCAAGCGGGGCGAGCACCAGGGCGACTGGGAGGTCGAGGTGCACGGCTTCGACTACTACAACACGAAGACCGGCCAAATTGAGTCCGGCGGGGCCAACCAAATCGCGCTCTGGATGCTCGACACCGATTACGACGGCCGCAGCCTCTTTCCCAGGCAGGTTTTCTTCCCCATGGCCGGCGAGAAAGAGGGCTGGTCAAAACTGGCCAGGAATCTGAAGGCCGAGATCGACAAAGAACTCATTGAAGCGTATCGCGGCACTGTCTCTCTCCCCTTCAAACTCGCCAAGCACAGCCGCGTCGCCGTCAAAATCGTGGATGACCGAGGCATCGAAAGCCTCAAGATTATCCCTGTTGTCTAGCACGACCTATGATCAGAAGAATCAGGCTCAGCAACTTCCGGGCCTTCCAGTCAGAAGTGAATGTCCGAATTCGCCCGGTCACGGTACTCATCGGAAGAAACAGCGCGGGCAAGTCTTCGCTCGTCAAGTTTTTGCTGATGCTGAAACAGACCCTGGAATCGCAAAGCGACTCCTTCTTCGCAACCGACGGAAAGTACGCTCAACTCGGCACCTGGAGAGATCTGCGGCACACGAACACGTTTGAGCGAAGCCAGCGCGACTCCTACTGCCGGTTCAACATAGCGGTCCTGACAAGCGACCTGCCTGCGCCGGAAATCCGATCTCTTTGGGAAGCTACCTCTCGCGCTTCCGTCGTGCAAGCGGAGGGCGATCAGGTCCGCATCCACGTGGAATTCCCGAGGCCA
Organism: uncultured bacterium; assembly: GCA_963713735.1. Lineage (GTDB taxonomy): Bacteria > Verrucomicrobiota > Verrucomicrobiia > Limisphaerales > UBA8199 > CAVQND01. The sequence continues at coordinate 222,751 of CAVQND010000014.1, read as the reverse complement.
CCAGTCACCGCGCAAACGGAAGAGGCGCAGTTCGACATCGCTGGCGGCGTTCATTACGGCCTGAAATTCAAGTACGGAAGGCACGCGGTAACTGGTCGTCTGGGCGATCGCCGGATATTTGAGAAGAGGTCTGGCAATCTTGAGAAGACCGGGTTCCTCCGTTTCGCGGGGAGGACCGATAGCCTCAATAAACTTTTCGAAGGAGTCGCCTCGGAACCGTTTCTCGACACGTTGCGCCAGGAGTTTTTGACCTTTCGTCACCTCTCCCCGGTGCGCGAGGAATCGGGCAGTGTCGTCCAGACAGGAAGCCCTCCCCCTCGGGACGTTGGCCAGCGTGGACAATATGCGATGCCGCATTTGGCGAGAATTCTTGCGGATCCGCAGGAGCGGGACGCCGCTAACTTCATCAAGTCATATACGGCGTCAGTTGCAGGCGTGGATCAAATGATTGTCGTGCGCCGGACAGCCTCTCTCTTGAGGAAGATCGAAGCCAAAAACCCGCAGACGAGCGCCACGTGCCCGATAGGCGACTTCGGCTTTGGAGTCAGCCAATGCCTCCCCATAATCATCCAGGGAGCCATGCAACACCGCGGCCAGCTCTTGATCGTTGAGCAGCCTGAGGCCCAGCTTCACCCCACCGCGCAGCTCGAGCTCGGTTCCTTTTTTGCCGACCTGTGGACCAAAAAGGGCGTCCCCAGCATCATCGAGACGCACAGCCCCAACATCCTCCTCCGGCTTCGCAGGCTGGTAAAGGAAGGCAAGCTTAAGTCCGGCGATGTCTCGGTAGCCTTCTTCACCATGGGGCGGGGCTCAGGCCAAAGCAACAAATCCTCGCCGATCTAATGGAGGATTATGTCGGACCCGAGGTCAGAAGCGCCGGTTTCCCCGCCGCCGTCGTAAAAAACCTCGACATCAACCAGGACGGGTCCCTCGGTAAGGGCCTCCCAATGGAATTCTTTGGTGCTGACGTCCTTGAGGCGCTGGACATAGGAGCTACCGAACATGCCCAATAAAATCACAATCGACACAAACATCTTCATTCACCTGACAAATCCTGAGAACAATCCAGATTCCCACATCGACCAACTGCTTATTCACCTGGCCAAGTCCGACCACCGCCTCTGCGTCAACTCCACGAGCAAGATCGCCAACGAGTACAAAGAGAAGCTGGGCCCCCGGCTTGCCCGAGACGAAACCGGCTTCGCAATCCACGTCCTGCGCTATTGGATAAGGCCCGAGGCGTGGGAGACCGTAGAAACTGACGCGACGGACCTCTTGATGCGGCGCATCAGGCAGGCCATCCCCGAACCAGACGAGCATGCAGACCGCGCCTTCGTCTACGTCTCGTGCAGGGAGAACTGCTGCCTCGTTAGCAATGACGAGGTGCACATTGTGGGGCGCCGCGGGGAGATAAAGAGCAAAACCCGAGGGCTGAGGGGCGGCCAAGATTGGGCTATACACACATCGGTCGAGGCGGTGGAGAAACTCGTTCGGCAACTCTAGCTATGCCATCCAAAGGCATCACCCATCTCATCATCAACTCCCCTTACGAGGAGCCGAACCGGCACTGGAGCTACCGCCGCGAAACGCAAACCTTTTCCCTCGAGGATGGCCGCCGCCCAGCCGGTTACGTTATCGCCTCCGAAACCTCTAAATCCTTCGACGACCCTGGCCGGTTCATTCCCATAGAAACCGTTAACCGAATCCGCCCGCGCGTGAAAGCCTGGCGTGAGGCTGGCTATCCTGGCGTCTCGGGCATCACGCGCCGCCTCCTCGATCACTGGACCGCCTCGGAGCGATGGGAGCGGCAGCGCTTCTTTTTCTGCCAAATCGAAGCCATCGAGACCCTCATCTGGCTGACGGAAGCCCCAGCGTCTAGCCGCGTTGGCGTCAGCATCGCCTCCGATGGGGGCGCATTTCATCGGCTCTGCTGCAAAATGGCGACTGGCTCCGGCAAGACGGTCGTCATGTCGATGCTCATCGCCTGGCAGGTCCTTAACAAGATCGCCTACCCCAAGGACGACCGCTTCTCTAAGCACATTTTCGTTGTCGCGCCTGGTCTCACGGTCAAGAACCGCCTCCAGGTGCTCGTTCCCGCCGGCCCAAGTAACTATTTCGATGAGTTCGACATTGTCCCCGCTGGTCTCCGGGACCAGTTGCGCCAGGGCAAAGTCCTGGTCCGCAACTGGCACGCCCTTAATTGGGAAACCAACGAGAAACTGCGAAAGAAGCGCAGCGTTAATAAACGGGGCGCCAAGAGTGACGAGGCCTACACCCGCGAGGTCCTCGGGGACATGGCGGCTGCCCGAAACATCGTTGTTATCAATGACGAGGCCCACCACGCCTGGCGCATCAACCCTGAGTCCAAAAAAGCCAGAATAGACCGCCAGTTGATTGAACAAGCCACGAAATGGGTCGGCGGCCTGGATCGCATCCACAAAGTGCGGCGAATCCTCCGCTGCTTCGATTTCTCCGCTACCCCCTTCGCACCCAGTGGCAAACAAACTGCCGAGGAAGCTCTCTTTGGCTGGATCGTCAGCGATTTCGGCCTCAACGATTCCATCGAAGCCGGCTTGGTTAAGACGCCCCGCGTTGTCGTCCGCGATGACGGCATGCCCGATGTCCGCACCTATAAGTCCAAGCTATACCACATTTACGACCATGTCCGGGAGGATCTCAACCGTAGCGCTCAGGAATTTGAGCCCCTCCCTGACCTGGTGATGAACGCCTACCTCCTCCTCGGCAAAGACTGGCTCATCACCTACCAGGCTTGGAGGCAACTCGGGTATCGCACTCCGCCTGTAATGATCACGGTGGCCAACCGCACAGAAACCGCCGCCCGCGTCAAGCACGCTTTTGACCGCAGAAAAATCCTGCTGGACAAGCTCTGCGCTCCCGATCGAATACTCCACATCGACTCCAAAGTCCTCAACCTTGCCGAAGCCAGGGACACCGGCGCCGACGGCGAACCGGAAATCTCGCCTGAAGGGGACAACGAGGAGCCCGGGCAGAGGAAGCTGACCAAGGCCGAGCAAGCCGAACTGCTCAGGAAAACTGTTAATACCGTCGGAAAACTCGGCGAACCAGGCGAGCAAATCCAGAACGTGATCTCGGTCGGAATGCTCTCCGAGGGCTGGGATGCCAAGACCGTTACACACATCATGGGCCTCCGGGCCTTTTCCAGTCAGTTACTCTGCGAGCAAGTGGTCGGACGGGGACTCCGGCGCACAAGCTATGAGACCAGAAAAATGCCCCACCCGCTCACCGGTGAGGAAGTCCACCTTTTCGAGCCGGAGTACGTCAATATCTTCGGCATCCCGTTCACCTTTCTCCCCCACGAAGGCGACAAAGACGGCCCATTGCCCCCGCCGCCCCCGAAGACCCGCATCGAACCTGCCCGCGACAAAGTTCGCTTCATGATTAGCTGGCCGAACGTTCTGCGCGTCGATCACGTCTTTCGTCCGAAGCTGGAGCTCGACCTAACCAAAGTCGAGCCGCTCCCGCTGAACGCGACCGACAAAATCGAAAATGCTGAAATGGCCGCGGTCGTTGCCGGCAAGCCCAACCTCGCCGTCCTGACAGAGATCAACCTGCTTGCCATTGCCGAACGATTCCGCCTCCAGAAGATCGTTTTTGAAGTCGCACGTGACATTTACGACCAGATGAAGCCGACCTGGAAAGGAAACAAAGAGAACCTCCTCGCCCAGGTGATTCGACTTGTTGAGGGCTTCATCGCCTCACCCAAGCTGGACATCCATCCCTCCCTCTTCGGCCGCGACGAGCTTAAGCGCCGGGTAATGCTCACCCTGAACATGCAGCGCATCGTCCAGCATGTCTTCGACCAAATCCGCTTTAACAACACCATCTCTCTCGAACCCGTCTTCGAAAGCAACAAACCCATCCGCTCGACCGCCGACATGCTGCCGTGGTACACCGGCAAGCCTTGCGTCTCTGCCGCCCGTTCTCACATCAATCTCTGCGTCGCCGATTCCACTTGGGAAGCTCATGCCGCTTACGAGTTGGACCACAACCCCGCTGTTGCAGCCTGGGCAAAGAATGACCACCTCGGCTTCGACATCGCCTACATCTTCGCCGGCATCTTTCACAAATCCCGCCCCGACTACCTCGTTCGCCTCGCCAACGGCGCCACTCTGGTCGTAGAAATCAAGGGCCACAGCACCCCCCAGGACCAGACGAAACGCCGCTACCTCGAGGAGTGGGTCAAGGCCGTGACAGCCCATGGCGGCTTCGGGACATGGAAGGCGGCCCTTTGCCTCAATCCCTCCGATCTCCCTACTGTCATCCAGGAAGCGGGCGTGGGGTAACGACGCTCAAGACCCAATGGCGAATCGTCTCGAAGACTGGCGATTGCTCGCCACCTCCAAGCGCGGGGCAGGCCCGAGTTGCTCAACAGCGGCAACTATACCCATTTCTGATGCGCGTCATAGCCTCTGCCTATATCTCAAAAATCTTGCCGGATGCCCTTGCGCGGCGTGGCATCCGGGGCTAAAGAGTTCTACTGTAACCGTAATCTCCTGAGCGGCAACGGCATGGCTGCGGACAGGGGTTTTTCGGCACAGGATTGTTGAGATGTCGGCAATCTTCCCAAAATGGACCAATCGGCTGCCGGTGATGATTATCACCGGGAGCCTCCTGACGGGCACCGCCGTGGTGGCCGGGATGTGGTATTACCTGACGCCGAAGTACTCGCGCGTCGGCTACCAGCCCATTCAGCCGGTGGCCTTTTCGCACGCGACGCACGCCGGCCAACTGGGCCTGGATTGCCGCTACTGCCACAATGCCGTCGAACGGTCCTGGTATTCGAATATCCCGGCCAGTTCGACCTGCATGAACTGCCACAACCAAGTGCTCAAGGATGACGCGCGGCTCGAGTTGGTCCGCCAGAGCGCGCAAAGCGGCCAGCCAATACCCTGGGTCCAGATTCATCGCGTGCCGGATTTCGTCTATTTCAACCATTCGGTCCACGTGGACCGCGGCATCAGTTGCGTCGAATGCCATGGACCGGTCAACCAGATGGAAGAGGTCTATCATTTTGCGCCCCTGAGCATGACCTTTTGCCTCGATTGCCATCGTAACCCCGCGGCCAAGGTCCGGCCGCTGGACAAGATCACCGACCTGGACTGGAAATGGAGCGACAATCCTGAAGAAAACGCCCGGTTGCAGCAGGCCAACGGCGAGAAAATAGTCCGCGATTGGAAAGTTGAATCCTTGCAGAATTGCTCCGCTTGCCACCGATGAGCGCGACCGGAAGAGTCAATGAGTCAACGAGTCCTCGGAGGAATCCGGCCCCGTCTATTGGCGCAGTCTGGATGAACTGGCCCAGACGCCCCAATTCCGCCAATGCACCGGGCGGGAGTTTCCGGAGGGGGCCGGCGAGTGGGCGGACCCGGCGTCGCGGCGGCAATTTCTGAGGCTGATGTCGGCTTCGTTGCTGCTGGCCGGGGCGGGGTTTGCGGGCAACGGTTGCCGCCGGCCGGTTGAAAGGGCGGAGCCGTTCGGCAAAATGCCCGAAGACTACGCCCACGGGGTGCCGCAGTATTATGCAACGGCGATGCCGGCGCACGGGAGCGCCGTGCCGCTGGTCGTCAAGTCCAACGATGGCCGGCCGACCAAGATCGAAGGCAACATGCTCCACCCGGACGGCAACGGCGGCACAGACCGCTTTGCGCAGGCCTCGATTCTCGACCTCTATGACCCGGATCGCGCCGCCCGATTCGTCCGGGGCGGAAACACGTGCACCCCCGAGGCCGCATTTGATTTCCTGGCCGAACTGGGGCGCAAGGCCCGGCAAAACCGCGGCCAGGGGCTCTGTTTCCTGCTCGAGCGCAACAATTCGCCTTCCCGAGCCCGGCTCCGGAACTCCTTGAGCGACCAATGGCCGCAGGCGCGCTGGTACGTGTATGACCCTGTGGATTTGGACATCCACCGCCGCGCCGCTACGCTGGCCTTTGCCAAGCCGGTCCAGCCATACTGGCAGCTTGATAAGGCCAACGTAGTCGTCTCCCTGGACTGCGATTTCCTGGGCTCCGAAGGGGATGTCCACAACCACATCCGCCGCTTCTCCCAAAGGCGGCGCCTGGAAAAACCCGAAGACTCGCCCATTCGGCTCTATATCGCCGAGGGCCTGATGAGCGTCACCGGTTTCAACGCGGATCACCGGCTGCGCCTGCCCGGCAGCGCGGTCGCATTGCTGGCGGCCGCCTTGGCGGCAGAACTCCGCAAATCGGGCGGCTCAAATGTCGAGGCCCTGGCCAAGGCCGCAGGAGTGGAGGTCCAGTGGATGGCCAAGTGGATTGGGGCCTGCGCCAGGGACCTGGCCGCCAACCGCGGCCGGTCTTTGGTAGTGGCGGGGTATCGGCAGCCGCTCGAGGCGCATCTGCTGGCCCACGCGATGAATGCGGCCCTGGGAAACCTGGGCCAAACGGTGTTGTTCCACTCGGCGCCTGAAGCCAAGGAAGGCGGTTTGCCCGAGTTGGCCCAGGCGCTCAAGGCCGGGGAGGTCGAGTCCCTGGTGGTGCTCGGCGGCAATCCCGTCTATACCGCCCCGGCGGACCTGGATTGGGCCAGGACCCAGCGCCAGGCCAGGACGGTCGTGCGGCTGGGCTATTTCGAAGACGAGACGTTCCCGGTCTGCGACTGGCACCTCCCGGCGGCCCATTACCTGGAATCCTGGGGCGATGCCCGCACCAGCGATGGCACGCTGGTTTCCATTCAGCCCTTACTCGCCCCGCTCTTCGGCGGCCTCACCGAACTGGAAGTCCTGGCCCGCATCGGCGGGGCGAAGGTGACCGACCCATACGGAATCGCGCGTGAGACCTTCGCCGGCTTGTGCGGCTCAGACCCGGTTGAGGCGGCCTGGCGAAAGTTCCTCCACGATGGTTTTCTGGCCAATTCGGCGGCGCAGCCCGTCGAGGTCAGTTTGAATGAAGCGGCGGTGGCGGAGGGGCTGGCGCAGGTCAAACAACTCAGCCCCTTGACGCAAGGACAGCCTCGAGCTGTTGTTCCATCGCGACTACAGCCTGGACGACGGCCGCTATAACAACAACGGCTGGCTGCAGGAGCTGCCGGACCCGGTCACCAAGATTGTCTGGGACAACGTGGTCCTGGTGAGCCGGAAGACGGCGCTCGAGCTTGGGCTGAAAAACTCCGACCGGGTGGAAGTCAAGCTGGGCGAGCGCAGCGTGCGCGGGCCGGTTTGGGTGCAGCCGGGCATGGCGGATTACTCGGTGGGCCTGGCGCTGGGCTACGGGCGCCGCCAGACCGGGCGAGTCGGCCGCAACGCCGGGTTCGACGTGTACCCGCTGCGGACAACCGCCAACCCGAACATCGCTCTCGGGGCCACCGTCCGCGCGGCTGGGGGGACTTATGCCGTTTCCTGCACCCAGAGCCATTGGTCGCTCGAGGGCCGTCCGATTGTCCGCGAGGCGGACCTCGAGCACTACCGCCAGCACCCGGATTTCGCCAAGGAGCCGGATGCCGAAGGAGAGGAGTTGCCGGTGGTCGCGCCGCTCTATCCCAACCCGTTCGATCAGCTCAAGCAGAAGGGGCTGCACCAATGGGGGATGTCCATTGATTTGAATCGGTGTGTCGGCTGTTCGGCCTGCATGTTGGCCTGCCAAAGCGAGAACAACGTGCCCATCGTCGGCAAAGACCAGGTCCGACGCGGACGCGAGATGCATTGGCTGAGGATCGATCGTTACTACGCGGGCCGGCCCCTTGCGCCCAAGGGCCGCCCCGAGGCCAAAGAGCAATTCTTGGAGACGTTCCGGACCGAGGCCCAGCAACAGCTTGAACAGTGGATCGATGACCCGCAGGCCGTCACCCAGCCGATGCTCTGCCAGCATTGCGAAGCGGCCCCCTGCGAAAACGTCTGCCCGGTCAACGCCACCTCCCACGACCAGGAGGGCCTCAACGTGATGACCTACAACCGTTGCGTCGGCACCCGGTACTGCTCGAACAATTGCCCCTACAAGGTCCGCCGCTTCAATTTCTTCGATTACAACAAGCGCCCCATCGGCCAATTCTACCTCGGGCCGTTCGGCCATCGTCCGGATGACGAATGGGACCTGATCAAGATGATCAAGAACCCGGATGTCACCGTCCGGATGCGGGGTGTGATGGAGAAGTGCACCTTTTGCGTTCAGCGCATCGAGCAGGCCAAGATCGCCCAAAAAGACAAGGCCGGCGCCTCGGGCGACGTGGTGGTGCCGACCGATTCGTTTACGACCGCCTGCGCCCAGGCCTGCCCGGCCGAGGCCATCGTCTTCGGAAATCTCAACGATCCGGGCAGCCGCGTCTCAAGGCTCAAGAAGTTGGACCGCGACTACCCGGTGCTCAAGGCGCTTCTGACCAAACCGCGCACCACCTACCTGGCCCGTGTGCGCAATCCAAACCCGGCCATGCCCGGGCAGGAAATGGGAGGACTTCACTGATGGGCGGCCAGGTCAGTCCAATAGAAATCGAGGGCCTGGGCCATAGCGTCGTGGTGAGCGTGCCGGAGCCGCCGCTCGAGCTCGAACGCGCGCCCTTGGTCGCCAATAACCGCAGTTTCGGTTGGCTCTCCAACCGGGTGGCCTCGTTAAGCGAAGGGGCCGCCCCAATGTGGTGGTGGATTCTCTTCATCCCCAGTGCCCTGGCCCTGGCCATGCTCCTCCTCATGGTGGCCTACCAGATCTCCACCGGCGTCGGGGTCTGGGGCAACATGCACCCCGTCATGTGGGCCTGGGACATCGTCAATTTCGTCTGGTGGATCGGCATTGGCCACGCCGGGACGCTCATCTCGGCCATCCTGTTCCTCCTGCGCCAGCGATGGCGGACGGCCGTGAACCGTGCCGCCGAGGCCATGACCATCTTTGCCGTCATGTGCGCCGGCATCTACCCGGCCCTCCATGTCGGACGCGCCTGGTACGACTGGTGGCTGTTCCCGGTCCCGAACTCCAACTCGATCTGGCCCCAGTTCCGCTCTCCCCTGATGTGGGACGTCTTCGCCGTCTCGACCTACTTTACCGTCTCGGTGTTGTTCTGGTACATGGGGCTTGATCCCGGACCTGGCCGTGCTCCGCGACCGGGCCAGGACCCGCCTCCGCCAGTTCCTCTACGGTTTGTTCGCCCTGGGCTGGACCGGCTCCAACCGCCACTGGAGCAATTACGAAAAGGCCTACTTGATCCTGGCCGGCCTGTCCACTCCGCTGGTCCTCTCGGTCCATTCGATTGTGTCCCTCGACTTCTCGGTCTCCCAACTGCCGGGCTGGCACACGACCATCTTCCCGCCTTATTTCGTCGCCGGCGCCGTCTTCTCCGGCTTTGGCATGGTATTGACGCTGCTGATCCCGCTGCGCTCGATGTTCAAGCTCCAGGACATCATCACCATGCGGCACATCGATGTCATGTGCAAGGTGACCCTGGCCACCGGCTCGATCGTCGGCTATGCCTACGCCATGGAGTTTTTCATCGCCTGGTACAGCGGCAACCCCAACGAGCGGTTCCACTTCTTGAACCGCGCCCTGGGCCCTTACCAGTGGGCCTGGTTCTTGATGGTCTCCTGCAACGTGCTCATCCCGCAGCTCTTCTGGTTCAAACGGCTCCGCCAGAATCTCGTCGCTGGTTTTCATCATCTCGCATCCTGGTCAACGTCGGCATGTGGTTCGAGCGCTTCGTGATTATTGTGGTCTCGCTTCACCGCGACTTCATCCCCTCCAACTGGGGCTATTACCGGCCGACCTGGGTGGACATCGGCACTTACATCGGCACCTTCGGCCTGTTCTTCACCCTGTTCCTGTTGTTTATCAGGTTCCTGCCGATGATTGCCGTTTCCGAGGTCAAAGGCGTCACCCCGCAAGCCGACCCGCACCATCCCCTGGGCGGAGCCAAACCCAAGGAGGTCGTTCATGATGCCTGAGACAGCCGCCAAACCCTACGGCATCCTTGCCGAGTTCACCACCGCCGCCTCCGTCCTCCACGCCGCCGAGAAGGTCCGCCTGGCCGGCTTCCGCCAATGGGACGTCTTCACCCCGTTCCCCGTCCACGGCATGGACAAGGCCATGGGCCTGAGCAACTCGAAAGTCGGCTGGTTCGCCTTCATTGGCGGGGTCATCGGTTACGCCACGGGCATGCTGATGATCTGGTATATGAACGCCTTCGATTACCCCATCGTCATCGGCGGCAAACCGATGTTCAGTCCCTTCTCCGCCTTTCCGCCTTCCTATGAGCTGACCATTCTCTTCGGGGCCTTTGGCTCCCTCTTTGGCATGTTGTTCTTGAACCGCCTGCCCCGGCTCCACCATCCCCTGCTCAAGAACAAGCGGTTCTCGTTGGTCACCCACGACCGCTTCTTCATCGCCATCGAGTCCGACGACCCCAAGTACTCGGAAACCGAAACGCGCAAGCTGCTCCAGGAGGCCGGCAGCCGGCATATCGAGGTGGTGGAGGAGTAATGCGCTATTTCCTCGTCATTCTTCTCGCCCTGGTCCTGGCCGTGGCCGGAATCCTCGGCTTTCGCGGCTCCCATTTTCGCAAGCCGCCGCTCTTTATTTTTCCCGACATGGAATGGCAGCTCAAACTGCGCCCTCAGAAACCGAACGGCTTCTTTCCCAATGGCCTGAGCTCCCAGTTGCCGGTCCCGGGTGCCATCGCGCGCGGCACGCCGCTCCAAACGGTCAACGGCCCCGTCTATCCGTATGAAGACGCCCCCGCCAACACGGGGCGTCTGACCGGCACGACCAATTTCCTGGAGAACAATCCGCTGCCCGTGACCGGGCAACTCCTCCGCCGGGGCCGGCAGCGGTTCACGATCAACTGTTCGCCCTGCCACGGCCAATTGGCCGATGGCAACGGCATTACCAGGAAGCTCGGCGCCATGACCGTGGTCGCCGACCTCCATGACAAACGCATCGTCGAAATGACCGACGGCGAGTTGTTCTACGTCATCACCAACGGGCGCAACCTCATGCAGCCGTACGGACCCAATATCCCCGTGGCGGATCGTTGGGCGATCATCGCTTACTTGCGCGCCCTGCAACTCAGCCACTTGGCCACAACTGAAGAGGTGCCCGAAGAACTGCGCGCCAGTCTCAAAAGATAGTCGAGTCCAATGAACCAACATTTCAACATGCGTCCAGCCCGGAGATTTCGCGCGCCCAGCGGCAGGTTAGCCCGGAGCCTGTCCCAAAAGCCCGCCGAACGGAAGACTTCGTCGCAACCTTCGTCGCCAACTTTGTCGAGAAATGGCCAGTTCGACAAAGGTCGCGACAAAGGTCTGGAATCGGAGCTGTTGGGACAGACTCTAGTGTGGTGTCTATGGCTCCCAGGCCAAAGGCCTGACTTATACCAGCCCAGGGCAACGCCCTGGGTTTGCATGCCGTTTTGTCCTTTTGCAGGCCAACGGCCTGCTTCATTGGCTCCGATCACCTCTCAGGACCACGGCCAGGCATCAATCCTTGGGCGCTATGAATCGCGCTTTCAGCGCTCGGAATGGTCTTCGGCCGATAAACCCAGGGCGTTGCCCTGGGCTGGTATGAAGGACGCCGTTGGCGTCTGGGCTGGTATGAAGGACGCCGTTGGCGTCTCAAACAAGGTTTTCTTCGCTTTCATACCATGACAAAAACCCCACTCTCCTCGCTGGACCTGTCCCCATGGCGGTCGGCGCCGATGTTTTTGATGCTCGGGGGAGGAGCGCTCTGCCTGCTGGGCGGTTTGCTGAACGCCCGGCAGTTCGCCTTTTCCTGGCTGCTGAGCTTCATGTTCTTCCTGAGCCTGTGTCTGGGGGCGCTGTTCCTGGTCATCGCGCACCATCTCTTCGATGCCGGCTGGTCGGTCCCGATTCGCCGGTCCTGCGAGCACATCGCCAGCCTCTTATTTCCGTGGATGGCGCTGTTGTTCATTCCGATTGCGTTTTTGGCGAAGGACCTCTATGGGTGGATGAGTGCCAATCCGCGCCTCGAACACGCCCTGGCCGCCAAAGAACCGCTGTTCACCAGGCCGATGTTCTACCTGGTCTCGGCCTTCTGTTTCCTGGTCTGGTGGCTTCTCTCCAACCGGTTGAGTTACTGGTCGCTCGAGCAGGACCGGAGCGGCGCGGCCAAGGCTACTTATCGGATGCGGTTCTTTTCGGGCATCGGCATCCTCCTGTTTGCCCTGACCCTCACTCTGGCCGCCATTCTCTGGATGATGGCCCTTCAATACCAATGGTATTCGACCATGTACGGCGTCTATTACTATGCCGGGAGCGTATGGCTGGCGCTGGCGACCGTTTACGTCCTGACCCTGGCGCTCGAGCGCCAGGGCGTGCTCACCGAGGTGCTCCACGCGCAACAGTATTACTTTCTGGGCTCGCTGCTCTTCGCCTTTACCGTGTTTTATGCCTACATCCACTTCTCCCAGTATTTCATCATCTGGAACGGTAACCTGCCCGACGAGACTTTTTGGTACGTGTTGCGCGAAAAGGGCGCCTGGTGGCACGTCGGCATGGTCATCATCTTCGGCCATTTTTTCCTGCCGTTCCTCGCCCTGCTGCGCATTGATGTGAAGCACACCTTCTCCCTCATGATCCCCCTCTGCCTTTGGTGCTGGCTCATGCATTGGGTTGACCTGGCCTTCAACATCATGCCCGCTCTGCACCCAAACGGCTTGGCGTTGACGGTGGCTCTGGCTGGACGCCGGCTGCTTCGCCTTTATGACCGGCCTGCTGAGCGGGGTGTTCCTGAAGAAACTCGCGCGCCATGCGCCCTATCCCGTGAAAGACCCCAGGCTCATCGAAGCCATGGGCCTGTATCATCCGCTGCCGGCGCAAATCCCGGGGGGCCAACTCGACCAGACCGATGAGTTGCAAGATGCGCCGCCGCAGTTCGGGGGACGCAATGAATGAATGATCAACCTGCAACTGGACGCGTCGTGTGGGCATACACCGCCGGTATCCTCGGTGCCTTTGTCATCGTAGCCGCGCTGGCCTGGGCCATCCACCGCTATACCCAACCGCCGCCCCTGGGCGAGGACCGTGCTGCTGTCCGCGCCAAGGCCTTGGCCGAACTGCGCGCCGCCGAGGCCGAGGCCCTTGCCTCCCCCGCCTGGATTGACCAGGCCAAAGGCATCGTCCGCCTGCCCATTCAACAAGCCATGATGCTGGTCGAACGCGAATGGGGGCAAAACCCGGCCGCCGCCCGCTCCAACTTGATTGCCCGAGTGGAGAAGGCCACCGCCGCCCCGCCCAAAGCCCCGGAGAAACCCAGCCCATTTGAGTGAGTCCTGGCCATGAATCCGATGGCATCCTCTGAACCTGCGGCGGCGTCCGGCCTGGACGCCGGCGAGCCGGCGGCGTCCCCAATGGACCTCTCCTGCCGCCTGCCGCTGCTGGTTCTTCTCATGAGCGCCGCAGTGTGGCTCGTGATAGCCTCGGGTTTTGCCCTCATCTCCTCGATCAAGTTCCATTCGCCGGAGTTCCTGGCGAGCCCTGCCTGGCTGACCTACGGGCGCGTGCATCCGGCCGCATCGAGCGCGTTCCTCTATGGCTTTTGCGTCCAGTCGGGCTTGGGCGTGTCGCTTTGGCTGCTGGCGCGCCTGGGTCGGACCAATCTGGCGCAGCGCTGGCTGGTGACCGTGGGGGCGATGTCCTGGAACCTCGGCGTGACCGTGGGCGTCTTGGGGATACTGGCCGGGGATCGGACCGGTTTCCAGGCGCTTGAGCTTCCGGGCTACGCAACGCCCATGGTCTTCATCGGCTACGTGCTCATCGGGGTCTGCAGCGCATTGACGTTCCATCAGCGGCGGCAACCGCGGCTCTATGTATCCCAATGGTTTGTGTTTGCCGCACTGTTCTGGTTTCCCTGGATTTATTCGACCGCGCAGTTGCTGCTGCTCACCTTTCCCGTGCGGGGCGTGATGCAATCGGTCATCGCCTGGTGGTATGCGGATAATCTCCAGGTGGTCTGGCTCTGGCTGGCCGGCTTAGGCCCCGTTTTCTATCTTGTGCCCAAGCTCGCCCGCCGCGAATTGCAGAACCGCAATCTGGCGCTCTCTGCCTTTTGGCTCATCCTCTTGTTCGGCAGTTGGGGCGGCATTCCCAACAGCGCGCCGGTCCCTGCCTGGATGCCGGCCCTGAGCACCGTGGGCACGGTCCTGACCACCGTCGCGCTGCTGGCCGTGGGTCTGAGCGTGTGGAAAACAGCCGGGCCAGCCGGTCCGCCAGCCCCGATGACAAAGCCGTCCTTTGGAGTGCGCCGGCAGAGCGAAGCGGCGACGGCGCCTTCGGCCGTCCTGGACGTCCAAGAACGCCAGACACCGCCCGAGCCAAAGCCGTGTCGCGCTCCGCTTGTCACCGCCCTCCAAGCTGGCGTGCCAGAAAATCTGCCGCTGCGGTTCGTCCGTTTCGGCGTGCTGGCCTTCCTGGTTGCGGGTTTCATGCGCATCCTGGGCTCGCTCCCGCCCGTCAGCAACGTTACCGACCTGACCTGGTTCGGCCCTGCGATGGACCAACTCAATGCCTACGGCTTCTTTGCAATGGTCAATTTTGGGGCCGCATATTGGATTGTGCCGCGTCTCTTGGGGCTTGAGTTTCCCTGGGCCGGGCTGGCCCGCGCGCACTTCTGGCTGGCATCGCTGGGCCTCGTGCTGCTGGCGGCGCCCCTGGCGATTGCCGGCGTGCTCGAGGGACTCAAACTCCGCAGCCCGGACAATGCCTTTATGGATGTCGTGAAAGTCACGCTGCCTTGTTTGCGGGTGAGCACGCTCGGCGACCTGTTGATGGCCCTGGACACGTGGCTTTCCTGGCCAACCTGGCCGGGTTGGCGGCCCGCTTCTATCGCGTCCGGGCCGCCTCGGTCTTCTCGTCTCTGACACTGGATCTTTATGCGCCGGCGGGGGCCAAGCCATGAACTACGGTCCATTGCTTTTCCTCGCCGCGTTTTTCGCCCTGGCCGGCTCCTGGTTCGGCTTCGTGCTGACCCCCCAGGCCCAGATCGGCCAGTTGCAGCCGGCCAACATGCTCGGCGCGACGACCCTCTATCCGCAGGGCCGGTCGGGCCTGGCGCGCCAGGGCCTCGAGGTCTATCGCGCCAATGGCTGCGCCGACTGCCACAGCCAGCAGGTCCGCCAGAGCGGGACCGCCTGCGATGTCGTCCTCTCCGACATTGGAACCAACCTGCCCGCCGTCCTGACCGCGCTGTTCAAGGTCAAGCCGGGCCTGTCCGAGCCGGCTACGCCGTGCAATTGCTTTCAGCTTTTCCCCCGCCCGTGCTCCAGGGCCTGAAACCGCCGGACGCGCAGGCCGGCAACGCCCTTAAGACCATCGTCAATGACGTGCTCCGCGGTGTGAAACCGGCGGAGGCTCAGGCCGCCGTCAAGGTCCTCAATGGGGCTGGCGCCAAGGCGACGCTCTCGATTGTGCCCGTCGGGCCGGACATCGCGCGCGGTTGGGGCAAACGGCGCAACGTCGCCAGAGATTTCATCTTCGATTGCCCGGTGGCGCTCGGCTCGCAACGCATCGGCCCGGACCTGGCGAACGTCAGTGTGCGCCAACCCGATGCCCTCTGGCACCTGCGGCATTTGTATGCGCCTCGGCTCGAGGTCAAGGACTCGGCCATGCCGCCCTACCGGTTCTTGTTTGAAAAGCGCAAAATAGAGCGGTCTCCTTCGCCCGACGCCTTGGTCCTGCCCCCTAAACTGGCGCCACCGCCCGGCTATGAGATCGTTCCCAGGCCGGGCGCCAGGGCCCTGGTGGCTTATCTGCTCAGCCTCCGCGCCGACGCCCCGCTCTTCGAGGCGCCGCTGACTGTTGCCCCCGGTACGGGCGCGGCGGGCGCGACCAATGCGCCCGCGGCCCCGGACCTCACGGCTGCCAACGCGCCCGCCCCCTCGGGCGCAACGTCCACCAACGCCGCGCCGGCAAATGCCCCAGCCAAGTGACGCCAGCCGCCCCATGAACTTTTCCGGCAACCAATCTGCGCCAATCGGAACGCCGCCTTCAGGCGGCAGCAGCCTCAACCCTGCTGCATGAACTCCTCGAGTGTCCAATCTCCGCCAATGCCCCCCGAGCCTGCCGAACCCCGCGCGGGGAACCTGCCCGTCCCGGTCTGGCTGATGGTCCTGCTCTTCGTGCTGCTCTACGGGGGAATGGTCTTTTTCGACCGATACAGCGGCTGGTTCGATGCCGAGGTTTATATGCCTTATACCTCACTGGCCGACCTGCAGGCCTATCAGCCGCGCGGTGGCGGCCCCTCGCCTGAACGCGGCCGGGCCGTTTATGAGAATATATGCGCCCTATGCCATAACAGCGATGGCAAGGGCAAGCCCGGCCAGGCCCCGCTCTTCGTGGGGTCCGAATGGGTGATGGGCAGCCCCAATCGCATGATCCGCATCCCGCTCTCCGGTCTGAGCGGCCCGGTCCAGGTCAAGGGCACCGAATGGAACCTCTCGATGCCCGCGATGGGCGCCGCCTTGTCCGATGACGACCTGGCCGCCGTCCTGACTTATATCCGCCAAAGCTGGGGCAACAAGGCCTCGCCCATCACCCCGGAACAGGTCAAGACCGTGCGCGCCCAACTCGGCTCCCGCTCCCAGCCCTGGACCGCCGAACAACTCAAGGCCGTGCCGTGAAAAAAAGTCGAATTTACCACCGGTTGGGTGCAAAATGAAGCTATGAAGACCAGCGTTGATCTCGATGGGGAACTCGCAGCGGCGGTGCGAAAAGCCGTTTCCCTGACGCGGGAGAAGCCAGCTACCGTCCTGAGAATGGCGATTCGCGCCGGCCTGCCGGCCGTTACCAGCCGTTTCCAAACGCCGCGCCCCGAGGGCTACTTTGCCGACGCGTACCGTAACTATCTAAAGGAGCGCCTTGAGTTTGAGCAGGCCATGTCCAAGGAGACCATCCAGAGGCCGGAACGATGAAAATTCGGCAATGGGAGATCCGGAAGGGCAGGCCAGAGGGGTTTGCGACTGACCATTGGTTTGTGCTCATCAGTGGACAGGAACGAGCAGATCAAGAGCAAGCTCAGGGAAGTGCTTCGCCTGTAGCCGAAACCCAGTTTTCACCCCTTGTGGAGCCCCTCCCCGTGGACATCAGGTCTGATAGGAAATGGGGTCGCCGCTGGTGTGCAATAACCGCCCGCTGATGTGTGCGATTTGCCCAACGGCAGGCGTGATTGAGTCGTTGTCGAATTGCTCGAGGATCTGCGCTTGCACCAGGAGCCGCCCCTGGAATTGCTCCAACTGGTCAAATGACGGTCGCTCGTCCTTTCGGTAGACGGGTCAACATCCTGAGCAGGGTCGGCATTTTGGGAAGGCAGTCCTCGATCCGGTTCGATGGGACATCCAGAATAACGACGGCCAGATTCAACCTGCGAAGGTCTTGTTGGTAGGGCAAGTTCTTGTCAGACGTGACCAGCACGTCGAATTGGGCCTGGGCCTTGGTTAGAATCGGGCCGTCTTTTAGGTGACCCCAACCGAGCCTGCCGACGGCCTTGACCGTGTGGCCCGGAAGGGCGCGACTTAGCCTCCAATCAAGGCAGTGGTCGAGCAGAAGTTTCACGCGGCCTTGCGGCCTGCACTGGCCTGCTCGACGAAGGCACTGCTGGACCGCTTGAGGAAGGCAATTGCCTGGCTGCGCTTGACCCGCGGAAAGCCTTGCAGGAAATCGCTCAGCGTGTGGCCGGCGCTCAGGTAGTCTATCAGGTTCCGCACCGGGACGCGTGTGCCTGTGAAGACAGGCTCCCCGCTCATGATCTCAGGGTCAATCGTGACGAGCTTACTTTTCATCGTTAAACCTCTAGCAGTTATACCCCTCGCTGGCAAGGGAGCAAGAGCGGATTCTGCGTGCCGCCTTCGCGGCTATTCATTTCGTTGTCTCCTTGAAACTCGGCGTCTCGCGGCAGACCGTCAACGCCACTGAGACCGAGCGATACGAACCAAGTCTGGGATTGGCCTTTAAAATCGCCCGCCTCTTCAAAATGTCCATCGAACAAATCTTCGGCGCCGAAACCCACTAATGCGTTTACAGATTGGCCTGACAGTTCGTTATGTTGTTGCCGAACGCGGGCAACACCGGTGAAACGTGGCCGTCCGCGAACCCCGCATTGCCTTTTCCGCTGTGCCGAACGGTAAAGGCGTCGCCGCCGGCCCCGGCGCCGGCACAGTAACGGCCGTCATTCATTACGTCCCCCGCCGGATCCGAAGCCTCACCCTTTTTCAGCGTGGCTTGCTCCTCGGCCAGCATGACCTTCAGCGCGGGATTGCGGACGCCGGCGAGTTTGAATTGTTGAACGAAGTTGATGCCTCGGTTGATGATCGATGTCATGCCGCAGTTGACACCGTTCAAGACGAGGCTCGTCACCGTATAGCTGTACCCATAGATTCCCTGCCCGTCCGTATTCTCTGCGTTTCGTTCGCTGTTGTCCTTGTCCATCGGGCAACGGAACAGGTTAGTGCTGGCCGAGCCGGTGCCCGCGACGATCGGACTCTGGGTGACGGGCGGATAACTCGCGCTGATACGCCAATAGATCCAGTCCTCTTTTTCGTAGCCGTAAGTGTTTCTCGATGCGGACCCCGGGAAACGATCCGCGTTGTCCATAATGTACATCATCATCCCGTAGGTAAGTTGTTTTTGGTTGCTCAGACACTGCGTCTGGGCCGCCTTGGCCTTCGACCTGGCCAGGGCCGGCAAGAGCATCGCGGCTAGAATCGCAATGATGGCAATGACCACCAGCAGTTCAATCAGGGTGAAGGCCAAATCAATCCGAAAGGCACGACGGAGGTGAGGGCGTGAGTTTAACATGGCAGGTGACATAGAATCCGGGATCTCTCAAGTCCGCATGAACGCGGAAACGCAGAAGCTGGGTTTCTCTGCATAATACCGAGGTTAAACAAGCTCCCCGTTGATGTCAACACCCTTCCAGCGATTTCGCAAGGGGGCAAGGAGGGGCGCATCTTGCCAGTATCACCGTAGCGCAGACTTCCAGTCTGCTGTATCGCGGATTTCCAATCCTCAGATGCGGCCAAGCAGTTACAGCCTGCCGACTTGGAAGTCGGCGATACAGCAGGTTTGGAAACCTGCGCTACCAACGCGAGCATCCTGGCGACTGGTCGTACTGGCAAGATGCGCCCGCAAGGCGGATTGGGGGTGGGGCAGGAACTTGATTTTTTCCCAGGCCGCCGTCCTGCGTCCTCATGGCCGCAGCCTGCCCCAGATGACCGGCAAGGCGCCGGCAAAGTCCTCCGGCCGCTCGGCCAGCCAGCGGGTGACTTCCTCCGGGGCGAACCACCCGCCGCCCTGGATTTCCTCGGGGTTCAGCCTGAAGGGCCCTTCGGCCTGGCAGCGATAGACCCAGACGTGTTCCTGGTCGGTCTCGAGCGAGGCGGCCAGTTTGAAGAGGCGCTTGGGCGGCTCAGGGGCTTTCCAGCCGAGTTCCTCGCCCAACTCCCGCGCGGCGCAGGCATCATAATCCTCCCTTGCATCCACATGGCCCGAGGCGGAGGAATCCCACAGGCCGGGCTGGCGGTCCTTGTTGAGGGCTCGCTTTTGCAGAAACACCTCCCCGCGCGAGTTGAAGACGAGCACATGCGCGGCCCGGTGCATCAGCCCCAGCCGATGCACCTCGCTGCGCGGGGCGCGGCCTACGACCTCGTCGCGCTCATTGACCACGTCGAAAATCTCCTGTTCCATGCCAGTCAATCTGCGGACAGCAACTGCGTGAGTCCAACGAATTGTGCCAGCGTGACCGTTTCGGCGCGCACCTGGCGCGGGAGCGGCTGCGGCTCCAGGCCGGCAAAGGCGCCGTCCACCTTCTCGGCGGGCCAGTCGGCGTGGAGGAGCTTGCGCATCATTTTGCGGCGCTGAGAAAAGCTGCGCTTCACGATTGCGGCGAAGAGATGCGCGCGCTCCGGCGCCAGCAGTGGCTCAGGGCGGCGCGCCAGGCAGACACAGGCGGAGTTGACTTCCGGTTCCGGGAAAAAGCAACCGGCGGGGATTCTGAACCACCCGCGCGGTTGGTAGTTCAATTTCACCAGCAGGGTCAGCACGCCGTAATCGGGGTCGCCGGCCTGGGCCATAAGCCGCCGGGCCACCTCGAGCTGGAGGGTCCCCACCATCCGTTGCGGGCCCAGCCGCCCCTGGGCCAGCTCGACCAGGAGCGGCGACGCCACCGAATAGGGCAAATTGGCGACGAGCTTCCAATCACGCCAATCGCGCGCCGAGCGCCGCAACCATTCCAGGGCGTTGTCGTGGACCACGTGCAGGCCGGGCGCGCCGCCAGGTCCAGGTGAAAACGCTCCCGGAGCACGGCCACCAGCCGGGCGTCCTTCTCGATCGCCAGCACCTGGCCCGCCCGCTTTTCGAGGAGTTCTGTCAGCGGTCCAAGCCCCGGCCCGATTTCCAGCACCTTGTCCGCTTTGGTCAACTGGGCCGCATCGGCAATGCGCCGCAGTTGATTGGCGTCATGCAGGAAATTCTGGCCCAGCGACTTGGTCAATCGAATGCCCCTCGCCCCCAGAATTGCCTTCATTTCGCTCAGTTTCATAACGATTCAACCCCCATCGGCCCATCCCGGTTTACCGCGCGATCCGAGTTAATCACCTTCCACCACGCTGGCGATTTCGCCGATCTTTCAACCGCGTTTTCAACCGCTGCCCGGCCCGGGCGGCGGCGGCGGCGCGCAGGATGACCCCGGATTGGGCATCGCGGGTGATCGAGTAGCCGCGCCCCAGGACTTGCTCGGGCCCCAGCAGCCGCAGGCGAGCGGCCAGGGTCTCGAAACGGTTGCGGGATTCGCGCAGGCGATGCAGGGTCTGTTCCTGGAGCCGCTGTTCGGCCTGGCGCAGGACCTGGCGCCGCTGCTTGAGCAGCAGGCCGGGACGCGCCCGCGCCAGGCGGTCCGAGAGGTTCTGCCAGGCCACGCGCTGGCGGCGGGCGCCCGCCCGGGCAGAACGCAGCAGCCCCGTATGCAAATCGTCCAGCCGCTGCAGCCAATCATTGAGCCGGCGTCGAGGGTGGGCCCGGGCCAGCCGTTGTGAGGCCAGGGACAGGGCCTGGGCCTTGTCGGCCATTTGCTGCCCGACCAACTGCCGCATGCGGGCGCCGGCCTCGGCCAGAAACTGGCCGCTGGAAAACACCCCTTCGGTGATGATCTCCGCCGCCGCGCTCGGCGTGGCCGCGCGCAAGTCGGCCACGAAATCGCTGATCGTGAAATCAATTTCGTGTCCGACCGCCGAAACCACCGGCAGGGCGGACTCGAAAATCGCGCGCGCCACTGCCTCCTCATTGAAAGCCCACAGGTCTTCCAGGCTGCCGCCGCCCCGCGTGACCAGGATCAAGTCCAGCGCCCTTTGCCCCTGGCCCAGGGTCAATTCCAACGCGTGGAATTCATTGAGCAGCCGGATCGCGCCGGCGATTTCCGCCGCTGACCCCTCGCCCTGGACCCGGCAGGGCGCCAGGATGACTTCGAGGCCCGGATTGCGCCGCTGAATGACATGCAGCACGTCCCGGATGGCCGCGCCCGTGGGAGAGGTCACTAGGCCGATGCGTTGCGGGTAACGGGGCAATGGCCGCTTCCGTTCCGGTGCAAAGAGCCCTTCGGCGCTGAGCTTCTGCTTGAGCTTCTCGAATGCCGCTTGGAGCGCCCCCAGACCCTCCAGCTCGACCGCCATGACCCGCATTTGATATTGTCCGCGCGGCTCATAGACGGTTATCTCGCCGCGCAAGGTCACCTTTCGCCCGTCCTGCAACAACGTCCGATCCACCTTGAGCTCGCCCCGAAACAACACGCAACTCAACTGCGCCCCGGCATCCTTGAGCGTAAAATAAATGTGGCCCGAGCTTTGAAAACGGAGGTTCGTTACCTCGCCGCTCACCCAGACCTGCCCCACCTGCCCCTCGAGTAGGCGCTTGATTTGCCACGTCAACTCTGACACCGACAACACCTTGCGCGGCTGCTCCGGAGAGAACAGGTCCCCAAAGTCCCATTGCGTTTTCACCGGCCTGGCCATGGCGCTTCCTTAAATCACCCGCCCAGCGCCTCGGAAACCCGCTGGATGCTCAGGGCCTTCCCGGTCGTGTTGTCAATCTCCACAATCGCTCCCTGGAGCCGCACCCGCTCGCGGGCCACCTCGAATTTCTGCGGCACATTCGTCAGGAACCGCCTCAGCACCGGCTCGATCTCCCGCCCGATGATGCTCTCGTGAGGACCGGTGAACCCGCCGTCACACAGGAAAGCCGTCCCGCCGGGCAGAATCTGTTCATCGGCCGTCTGCACGTGCGTGTGCGTGCCGATGACCGCACTCACGCGGCCATCGAGCAGGCGCGCCAGGGCCACCTTTTCCGACGTGGCCTCGGCATGGAAATCCACCAAAATGAGGTTCGTAGTCCGGCGCAGGCGCTCGACTTCCGCCAGGGCCGCTTGGAACGGGCTGTCCATAGGCGGCATGAAAGTGCGGCCTTGCAGGTTGAGAATGCCCACCGGGGGCAGGCCCGCGGATTCGATGACAGTGCTCCCCTGCCCCGCCACCCCCGGCGGATAATTCAATGGCCGCACGAAGCGGCGCTCCCCCTCGAGCAACTGGATGACCTCTTTTTGGTCCCACAGATGGTCGCCGCTGGTGATCACGTCCACTCCCGCCGAGAATATCTCCTCGGCTGTCCCGACGGTAATGCCCGACCCCCCGGCGGAGTTCTCCCCGTTGGCCACCACCAGGTCTAGGCGGTGTTCCTGCCGCATTCCCGGAACCAGCTCCCTCACCGCCCGCCGCCCGGGTTGCCCCACAATGTCAGCGATAAAAAGCAAACGCATCTCCCCTGACTATGCCCGAAACTCCCCCGTTGGGAAACCCGGAATTCTCCACCTCCGGCGCTGCACCGCATTTCACTCTGTCGGTGTGGCAGCTTCTTAATCTTAATCTTAATCCTAATCCTAATCCTAATCTTAATCCGGCCCTATAGCAGAATTCGTGGGTCAAAATGGCCCTCTGGCCTGGGTGTTTCATGCTCCGGCCGGACATTTCATTAACACCGTGGCTTCAGCCCGGTCTAAAGGGGCGCCGGGGGCGCTGCAACCGTTTCAACGGTTTGCCTCCGAGGCGGAAAGCCGTTAAAACGGCTGGGACGGCTCGCGGCCTACGTACACCGGGCTGAAGCGGCGGTGTTAATGAGATGGTCTCCTGGAACCGCCTCGCGCACAACTCCGCGGGGCGTGGGTGATGAGTTTTTCGCCTTGGACCATGGATTGCAGGGGTATCCCCAAGAGCGGGATCGAGTGGTCACCGGATGTCGGCAGGCATTTACAGGCCCTTCTTGGCCGAAAACCGGTCTTTTTCCGAGCTCTGCAGCCAAGCTTTACCCACATATTCTGCTGAGGAGGCCTTAATCCTAATCTTAATCTCCCTGGTGCATTCGGATTAAGATCAAGATTATGATTAAGATTAGGAGCGGCTAGCCAAATAAATGAAATGGCGAGCGCCTGAAGGCCTTCTTGTCAGAATGACGGGATTTGTTGTCGAGCATCCGTTCTTTGGCACGCCGGCTCCGCTTGCGTTTCTGCCGGCGGATCTTCTCCACCCGGGCCTCCTCCGCCGCAACTCGCCCGGTCTGGAGCCTTTCAATTTTGTCGAGCAATAGCCGCCGGCCAAGGAACCGATTCAGTCCCTGCTGGCGCGTCGTCTGGCACTTGACTTGCAGGCCGGTTGGGCGGTGGAGCAACATCACGCACGTTGCCGACTTGTTCACATTCTGGCCCCCATGTCCTCCGGACCTCACAAAAGTCTCTTCGATGTCGCACTCGCGCACCCCCAAGGCGGCCATCCGTTGGGCCAGTTGCTGTTCCTTTTCTGGATTCACCGGAAACGCGGTCATCGCCGCAGTTTAGTCGAGCGCCTCGACCATCTCAAGGAGGCACTCCCCCGGGCGCATCTTGTCAGTACCACCACTTCCAGCCAGGAGCGGCGGCTCGGGCCAACCCGGAGGGTTGCCAGAGGGTAGCCGGGGGTCACGGCATCGCCGCGACCCCCGGTTTGCGGCCAGAGGGGGCCTGCACCCCGGAACGGCGTGCCAGAAGGCTGCACAAAGGGAGCAGGCCGCCTTCTGGCATCCCTATAGGATGCCGACCCACACCGCCGCTGAACCGGGGGTCTCGCGACGCTTCGACCCCCGGCTACCATCTGTCATCCCTCCGGGATGAGTTCGGGCGGCGGGCACTCTCCCTGACCTCGTGGCTCGCATGGTGGTACTGACAAGATGCGCCCGTGCAAAACCCGAATCATTAGCCTGGTGAAGAAAAATGCAATTTTAGGTGAAAAAGGGCTTGACAGAATATCACCTATATGGTGATATTGTGCCATGCCGCTCTTTACAAAGCGAAAAACCAAGCTGCACATCCAGTTGACCAACTCCGACCAGGCCACGGCCCACGGAGGCCAAGTCCTTGTTGACGCCCTCTGCCGCCGCGCCGGCCTTTGGGAGCGCATCCACAACGAGCCCTCGCTGGAGGTGCGCAAACGCACCGGCGCCGGTTTCTCCCCCGTGGCCAACATCGCCCAGATCATCTTTACTCTGACCAGCGGCGGGGCTTCTCTGGCCGACGCCGAGCGCATGGGCAAGGACCGGGTGCTGACGAGTCTGGTGGGCCTGGAGAAGGGAGCCGACGAGACCACGCTGGGGGAGTGGTTGCGGGCCCAGACCCCGGAGAGCGTCCGGGCTCTGCATCGCATCAATGCCGAGTTTGTGGACTGGTCCAGCCAGCAGGCCAAGCCGGGGCGTTGGTTGCACGGCGGAGAGGTGGAGAACTTTTTCGACGACACGGAAATCGAGTTGGAAGGACACAAGTTCGAGGCGGCGCGCATCAACTACAACGGCGACTGGGCCCTGAGTTGGCAGACCCTCTGGTTTGGCCCCTGGCTGCTGGATGGCATCCTGGACGGGGCGACCGACGTGAGCGAGCACATGAAGGTGCTTCTGGACGAGCATCAACACCGTTGGGCCGAGCGGCCAAACTACTTCTACGCCGACAGTGGTTCGAGCGCGGGCAAGTTCCTCAACCGGATTGAACAGGGGCAGTTTAGCCGTTGGAGTGTCAGTTACAACAAGTGGACCGATAAGCTGGACAAGTTGGCGGCCGAGTTGCCCGAGAGCCAATGGAGCCCCATGCCGCCGGCGGGCCAAGCGCAGGAACAATATACCTGGGTCAAGCATCAGCCCGGAGAGTGCGCGCAGGTGCAGAAGTTTGCCACGGTACGCTGGAAGAAGGACGGCGACTTGATGTGGCGCTACGCTTACGTGGCCTGCCGAGCCGGGGAAAAGGACACGCCGCAAGCGGTCTTTGAGCGGCATCGCCTCAAGGGGGCCAAGGAGCAGGGCTTCAGCGACGTGCTCAGTGGCCTGGATTTGCACCATCCCCCTTGCCTGGACCTCATCGCCAATCAGGCCTTTTACGCCGTTGGGATGCTGGCCCACAACCTGTTGGTGAGCCTCAAAGTGCTGGACCTGCCTGATGAGGCGCAGGGTTGGCGGGTCCCCACCATCATTCGGCATCTGTTGACCGTGCCGGTCAGTGTGAGTCGGCACGCCCGCTATGAAGTGGCGCGCATCTGCGTGCCGGCGGGTTGGCTGCGGTGGTGGAGGCTCTTTGTGGACAAGTGGCTGCCCAAGCGCAAGGTCGGTCGGCCGGTACTGGAGGTGGTGGACTCGGGCTAGCGGAAAACCTTCAGTCCAACTGCTGCAACTCGTCCGGCTGACGGGGAAGGTAGGGGTGTGCCCGCGCATTGCCCAGCAAGCGGGCGGACCGGCTGATCGCGTCATTCCACGACCAAAACTGCCTTCGGGAGGGACAAAGAGGCGCGACCCCGGCGTGTTCCGCTCCGAGATTAGCCAGCGGTCCCGGGACTCTCGTCAGCCGTACGACGTGCCGCGGCCTTGGCTAAGGATTCGGGTGCAAAACCCAAGGTGACGTTTGACATTGCCGCATCTCTGCAGTAGTGTCAAGTGCAAGCAATGCTTGCCATTAGCATCTTGTATGAACCCGCAAACGTGCGAAGATAGCGAAACGAGCACGGACCGGCACTCTCGTCGCCCCCGTCTCTAACGTGCTCATCGCGGCCGAGGCCTGAACTGGAACAAAGAGCGCAACCACCCCCTTGGCAGAAATAGGCCGCACTCAAGCAAAGCGGACGCTCATGACTCGACAGGCCCTTTCCCCACCAAACCAAAAGAGGAGACCAGAACTCAACACAAGACTCCACCATGAAAAACATCAGGCTCATTCAACTCCTCTTCGGGGCGTCCCTGGCTCTGCAAACGTGCCCGAACTCACGCGGAGCACTCTTCTTGGTCAACCCACCCTCGGGCGATGAGCGTTCAGTTATTAATTCTGCGGGGGCGGCGTATACCTCCAACAGTCCACCGTCCTTTGGAGGCAACTTCGTATGCTCCGTCTACGATTCTTACACCGACCCAACTACGCTCTGTACCGAAGCGACGAGTGCTTCGCAAATATCGCATTTTTACGCCAGTGAGATTCTCGCGACTGGCGTGACTACCCTCACCGGAACGTGTGATGGCATCGCACAGTCGACACTCCAATGGGAATTCAACCTTGATAAAGAAGTCAACTACCAATTCCAGTGTGCGGCCCAGGGAAGCGGTTATGTTGTTGCCTTGCTTGGCCGCGAATATGCCTCAAACGACCCATACGTGGGTGCGTCCGGGGGAAGCGGCATTTTAGGCCCTTTGCCGTTTGAAGGTGTCTTTGTAATAACAGCCAGCGCAAACGATTCAGATACCGGCTCCGGAGGAAGCTTCTGGTTTGATCTGCAGACCAGCCCGACCCCTATAGTACCTCGCTTTAGCCAAGCCACAAAGCAGGATTTCATTCAGGACTTCCAGATTTTTTGGCAGAACGGAGGACAAACGCTCAGGACCGCTGCGAGGATCAATACGCTTGCCGGAGCTGCGGCGAAGCTCGGAAATGAACCTGCAGCAGCATTGCTGTACAGTCTTGCTTTTGGCGTAGGGACCGCCGCAGCTCTCGACTACCTCGCGGGCGGCGCCATGTGGCTCCTGGCTCTGGACCCGCCTGATACGAATTTCACAGCTATTGCGCGGCCGGTATTTCCCGCTTTGCCATCCATCGTTGCAGGAACGAATCTGACCCAAACCGCAGCCGATGCCGGTAATGCGTGGCTCACGAACCTTGGTCAGGTTCTCGCGTACTCCCAGGTTTTGAGCGCATCCATTAACCGCGCGCAAGGCGCCCATGACGCGGCTAATAGTCACTGGGAGACGGCGCAAATGGCCGCAGCGGTGCAGGACCGAGGCTCTTTTGGCTGCGTATATGGATTCGGAACCCACACTCCGATCGAATGCAATGGCTCAGATCGAATTGTCCGGCTTTCCGTCCATAAGCGTGGCGCCAGGCGATGTCGTTACCAACCAGATGATTCTCGCTGCCGGCGGTGGACTGCCGGCCAACCTGGGGGCCACGCTTATGCAGCTTGGAGCAGACAGCGCTACGGTTACGAACATCCAGGACTCGTACCTAAGCCTGGGCGCCAACGCCGTGCCCGGTAGTTTTCCCCAAAGCCTCTCGAATCCGGCACTGGATTCGGCGTTTCACAACGCTGCGACTGATTTGCGCAATGCGTCCTTGGTTCTGATAAACCTCATATCCCTCCCCTCTGGCCAGGTCCGCTTCGATTTGCCGACTGAACCGGGTTATGCCTACAGCATTCTGTTCAGCCGGGACCTGGGCAATCCGGCGAGTTGGGTGCCTCTCCTGACAACCAATGCTTCAGCAAACCTAATCTCATTTACAAACGCTCCATCCATTGGCTCGCGGGCGGGTTTCTACAGGGCGTCGCACAATTGAACTCGGTATCCCGGAACCGCATTTCTTTCCGGTGATTTGCAGGCGCATCAGGGTGAGGTGGCTTTTCTTCCCTTAAAGGTTCAAATTAGGACACTACACTCCCCCGGAGTTTGCCTCCGCGCTTGAGACCCGCGCGCCCTTCTGACAAACTGGGCCGGTCGGCGGTTATGAGCAACAGCCCTGAACCCCTTGAGCAGCCCCACGACTCGAGCGAGGCTGGCAGCCCGGTGTTTGCCACGACGCATTGGTCCGTCGTCTTGGCCGCCGGCCATACCGGGACTCCTCGCGCGCAGGAGGCGCTCGACCGGTTGTGCCGCGCTTACTGGTACCCGCTTTACGCCTACGTTCGGCGGCGCGGCTGCAATCCGGCGGATGCCGAGGACCTCACCCAGGAGTTTTTCGCGCGTTTGCTGGCGAGGAATTCCCTGGCGCTCCTGACCCGCGAGGGCGGTCGCTTCCGGTCATTCCTGCTCAAGAGCCTGAACCGCTTTCTCACCGATCAATGGAGGCGCTCCCGCGCCCAAAAGCGCGGCGCGGGACAAGTGTTCTCCCTGGACGCCTCGAATGCGGAATCCCGCTATTGCCTCGAACCGGCCGACGAGCGCACCCCGGAAACGCTCTTTGCTCGGGCCTGGGCGCTGGCCCTGCTCGGTCTGGTCTACCGCCGGTTGCGAGACGAATACGCCCAAGCCGGCAAGGCCGCCCTGTTCGAGGAGCTCAAGTTTTGTCTGACGGGCCAACGCAGCGCCATTGCTTATGAGCCGTTGGCTGCGCGCCTCAACCTCCCGGAGAATACCCTCAAGACGCTCGTCCGCCGGCTGCGCCAGCGCTACCGCGAATTGCTGCGCGAGGAAGTCGCCCAGACCGTCGCCACCTCGAGCGAAGTCGAGGACGAGCTCCGCTCGCTGTTCCGAGCCTTAGTGTGAATGAGATTTCTTGAAACCTTTCTCCATCGTTTGCGTGGTAAGCAGTAAATGCCGGATATGGACGCTCAAACAACCTGCCAACACTGCGGCAAACCCCTCGGGCTCCAGGCCATCGAGTGCTTATGCCCCGAATGCCTCATGAAAATGGGCCTGGGCATTGGCTCTGAAGCCACCGCCGCTCCGCCCCAGGCCAAGCCTGCCTTCCCCCCGCCGACTCCCGCAGAGCTCGCGCCCCAATTCCCTCAGTACGAAATCCTTGCCTTTGTCGGCCAGGGCGGCATGGGAGCGGTCTATAAGGCGCGCCACAAGCAGCTCGACCGCGTGGTCGCCCTCAAGATCCTGCCGCCGGGCTCGACGACGACCCCGCGTTCGCCGAACGCTTCACCCGCGAAGCCCGCGCCATGGCCAGGCTCAATCACCCGGGCATTGTCACCATCCATGATTTCGGCCGTGCCGACGGCCCGTACTATTTGGTTATGGAGTTCGTGGATGGGGTCAGCCTGCGCCAATTAATGCGCACCGGCCGGCTCTGCCCCCGTGAGGCCCTGGCCATCGTGCCGCAGCTCTGCGATGCCCTCCAATACGCCCACGACCAGGGGATCGTGCATCGCGATATTAAACCGGAAAACATCCTCCTGGATCGTCAGGGCCGAGTCAAAGTTGCCGATTTCGGTTTGGCCAGGTTGGTGGGCGCCGACGCCAGGCCGGTCTCCCCGCCGGACCGCCGGAGGGGAGCGGACGGTTCCCTGGCGCCCAACGCGCAACCTTTGCCTGCAAGCGATTTCACCGATGCCGGCAAGGTGATGGGCACGCCGCACTATATGGCTCCGGAGCAGTTGGCGCATCCAACGGCCGTGGATCACCGTGCCGACATCTATGCGCTGGGCGTCGTGTTTTATCAGATGCTCACCGGTGAATTGCCGGGCCAACGCATCGTGCCGCCGTCCAGGAAGGTCCACGTTGATGTGCGCCTGGATAATGTCGTGCTCCGGGCGCTCGAAAAGGAACCCGAGCGCCGCTACCAGCAAGTCAGCGAGGTCAAGACGGCCGTTGACACCATCGCCCAAACCTCCCCCGCAAACGAGCGGCTCGAGCCCTCGCCCGTGGGCGCGGCGCGGGACGCGAGCTTTTCCAGGCGTCTCGTGATGTCCGTGTCGGTGTGCGTTCTGGCCTTATTGGCCGGCTGGATTTTTTACCATCCGGCGATCAGTCTCGGCGTGGCTGCCGAGCCGAACCAGGCGCGCGGACAGGCCATCCTCAAGCAACTGCTCGAGGTGAACCGCTGCTGGCTCGTGGCCCCGCCCGATGCCGTAACGAATTACGACTACGATTTCCACTATTTCGATTGGGAGAAACTCAACTACGGCGAACTGCCGGTCCGCGTTGCCGTGCCGGCAAACACCACCCGCAGCAAACGGCAAGGTATCGCTTACAGTTCCCTGGTCCACTTCTTGGCCCGCGACCCGGCCCGCGTGCAGATTCGCAGCGTCACCGAGACCAACGGTCAGATTATCCTCGAAGTCGCCCCCCGCCCTCGTCCCGCCGGCCACCTCAATCAACCCACCGCCCCTTCGCCCGACCCCTGGCCGGCTTTTCTCACCCGGGTCGGGGATGACGACCATACCTTCGGCGGTCAATGTGGCAATGGCCTCGGGGACACTCTCTACGGCGGGTTCGGCTTCGAGAGCGACGGGGGACGGCTCGTCATCGATGCGGCCAGGATGGTTCCCGTTAAATCGTTCGCTCGCGTAGGCGGGACTGACGCCGCCATTGAAGAGGCCTTCTCCGATTACCATGAACTCGCCCCGGGCCGCCTGGCCCCCCTCTCCATCAACGTTGCCAACGGCGACTTCCACCTCGAGTTGCGCTTCAAACTCCATCCGGGCGGCCTTTGGCTGTTCGACGAAAGCCAATATCGCAACCGCAAAGCCGCCTTCGTGGATGAAGTTGGCATCAATCGGCCTTTGGCAGAAACGCCCCCTGCGGCAAGCGACTACGTCGCCCAGCAGTTGCCCGAGGCCCATGCCGGGAACTTCTGGGCCCAGTTTCATCTCTGGGAGGCCTATTCCCAAGGCAGCCACCCAGGGGTCAACCAGGATGCTGCCAAGGCCCAGGAGTGGCTCCGGGAGTTGGTGAAAAATCTGTCGCTCGTTCGCTTTGAACCCGCCGGCGATTTCAATCCTGCCACCCCGCAGGAGTATTTAAATGCCTTCTATCAGCATTCGCAGATGACCTCGGAAAAAACCAGGCTCGGCATCGGCTTCTTCCGCACCACCAGGCAGGCGGGCAAATTGGTCGGCTCCTTCCTCACCAACCATCCTGACAAACTGCGCGCAGACCTCAAGAAAAACCCCAAGCTCAAGTTCATCTCCGTGGAAACAATTACACCGGCGAAGTTCATCGAGTACGAGCAGTCAGTCCAGGAATCGCTTTGACGGAATCCCCGCGGCAGGGCCAATTCATGAAGCCGCAAAACCAGGGGCGGGGACGGCTTCGTCCCCGCTTCTTGCCGGCAGGCGGAGAGCGGAACCGGGGACGAGCCGTCCAATGCCACTAGGATTTCGCATTAGCCGCGGCGAGTTTCTGGCGTGCTTCGGCCCGGGATCCCACGAGTTCGGCGTGGTTTTTCTGGAATCGTCGGGCGGCACGAGGCTCCGAAGGGCGGGGCTTGCGGTGTTTTGGCAGATGTGCCTTGGCGATACAGCCCAGCAGCAGCTTCCAGGAGGCGATGGTTGGGCGGCGTACCGACCAGCGGATGCACCAGCCCAGGAGGAGTTCCCGAGTGCGGCTGAAGGACAGGGTATGCACGGGCACCCGCGCCCGGGCGGCGGCACAGGCCATGGTCCAACGGATGAGGTTATAGGCGATGAGTCCCGCCAGCCATTCCTTGCGGGCCATGTCGGCCGACTGACATTCCAGGAAACCGAGATCCATCTGGGCTTTGACATAGCGTAGGTTCAGTTCGACCTGCCATCGCTGGCCATAGAGTTGAGCCAGTGCCTGCGCGGAGCAGGTGGGGGCGTCGAGCAGGGTGGTAAACAGGTAAAGGGTGAAAGGCCGAAAGCCCGGACGCTCAATGCGCAGGGCGATCAGGCGACCCTCGATCGGCTCGGGCGTGAGGCCCTCCGGGACATTGGTCATAGCGGCTGGGGCGCCAAGTGATGCGGGCGTCCAATCCCGGGGCCAAGGTCAGGCCGGCCGAGGCGGCCAACTTGGCGGCGCGGGCCTGAGTGAGCCGGGCCAGCAGATGGGCGCCAGCGCCGACGGCGGCCCGGGCGACCGAATAGACTCCGAAGTTGCGGTCGGCGACCAGGAGCCAGTTTTTCCAGGAGCGTTTGAGGATCAGGGCGCTGAGCGCCTGCTCGCTGGCGCGCAGCGAACCCAGGGCGCTGTCCAGGAGCACGCCGGTAGCCAGAGCGAAGAGGGCGACCACCCGTGCCACGCACCAGTAAGGTGGCTTTTTGGAGTTACCCGGCCGGTGCGGAGGAAAGGCTTGGGGGATGTCGCCAAAGGGCCGCAGCCGGAGGGTGCTGCCGTCCAGCAGAGCAACGTCCAGTCCGAACCACTGCGGTGCCTGGAGGGTAGCGGCGGTATGGGTGGCGGTGTGGTGGAGGGTTTTCTCGAAGAGATGCAGGGGCAGGCGTTGGCGAGCATCGCTGAAGGAGGTAGTGGCCTCGGAGGTCAGTTGGCGAGAGAGGCGTTTGCCGCGGGGGCTCAGGCGGTCAGCGCCGCCGGCGAGGGCATCTTCGACGACCAGGCTCAGGTGATGGTGATCGCAGAGTCGTTGGAAGATGCAATACCAGAGGGTGATTAAGGGGGTAAAAGCGCGGAGGTAAAAGGCTTTGGGCGAGCCAGCCAGCCAGCCAGGAGGCGAGCAGGGCCGCTGGGAGGAGCTTTCGGAACTGCGCCAGGAGTTGGGAGGCCGAGAAGCGGGTGTGCAGCAAAGGGGAGAGGTTTGGTGGGCCGGAGCCGGGCTTGGCGCTGGGGGCGGGGTGTTTAGGGGTCCGGGGAGGAGATTTTGGTTTGGACATGTATGTATGTAATATGATATATATACATACCATGAACGACGATTCACCAGCAAGACAAAAATGGCAGACTCAACTCGCCACCTTGTGGCCGGCTATCAAAGGCTCCTTGGCCAAGGTTTACAAACCCTGTATCCGAAAGAACTGTCGCGCCTGCGCCCGCGGGGACAAGCACCCGGCCTGGCTCCTGTCCTGTTAGCTCCGAGGGCCGCCGTAAAACGATGTACGTGCCTTTGGCGTTAGTCCCGACGCTAAAGAAGGCACTCCAAAACGGGCGGAAAATCGAAAAAGTCCTCTCGCGCACGGGCCCAGAACTGCTTAGGCAGCACCGTCGAGCCGTGAAAAAGGGCCCGGCCACGGGCACCAAATCCTAGCGGCATTGGACGAGCCGTCCCCGCCCCTTTCATGAATTGGCCCCGCCCTGCGGCAAGATTGCGTCGCGGCCAAACGCCCCTCCAGCGAAAAACACCGCCGCCTCTCCGCCCCCCGAAAAACATCGCAGCCTTGCCCCTTGACATGTGCATCCATATGCTATACACTTCCCGCCGTGAAAATGCATCTCACTCCTGCCCCCCAAACCGGGACCCGCATCCCGGTCGCCGACCCTGTGCCCTACCACTCCGCCCTCCGCGCCCCGCGCGCCTTCACCGTCGGTTTTAAGTAATTTTAACCAATGTTAACCAATTATACCGCCCCCCCCCCCCCGGCCCATGCGCGCCAGGCTAAGATGAAGCCTGCCCGCTCCCACCCCAACGGGGTTGTGTAGCGAAGCCCAGGGTTGGCGCGGCGCCAACCCTGGGTGCTCGCGCCGCAAGGCCCCTCAACCCCAACGGGGTTGGTGTCGGCGTTGGCGCGAACCGGATGCAAAACTGACGATCAGGAAAGGGATCGGGGTTCTGGCTTAAGGCGGCATGAAAAAGGCCGGAGGATTTGTCCACCGGCCTGCATGGCTGTGACCTTCTGAGGTTATGGCTCTTCGATTTGGTCCTTCATCCGGTAGCTCTTTCCTTCGATGGTGACCGTTTCTGCGTGGTGTAACAGGCGATCCAGCAGGGCAGAGGTCAGGGTGGCGTCATTGTTGAAGACCTTGGCCCAGTTTTTGTAAGCCTGGTTGGTCGTGACGATGGTCGATCGGGTCTCGTACCGCTGGCTGAAGACCTGGAAGAGCAAATCAGCGCCGGTTTTGTCGATGGGTAAATAGCCCAGCTCGTCCGCCAAAACGATGCTCGGGCTGAGGTATTTCTTGAGTTCGGCTTTGAGCCGGTGAGTGGATTGTGCCGCCGTCAGCGTGTTGACGATGTCGATGGCCGTGGTGAACAACACCGTGTGGCCGGCCAGACAGCCCTGGTAAGCGAGGGCGGTGGCCAAATGGGTTTTGCCCAGGCCGGCGCCGCCCATGAAGATCACGTTGGCCTTGTCCTGGAGGAAGGAAAGGCGGAAGAGATTTTGCACGTGGGCGCGATTGATCTTTTTGGGCCAGGTCCAGTTGAACTGCTCGAGGGTTTTGATGACGGGAAAGTGCGCCGCTTCAATGCGGCGTTGGGTCGCCCGGTCCTTTCGCCGGAGGGCTTCGCCCTGGACCAGCCGGCTTAAGAAGTCCAGTTGCGTCCAGTTTTTCTCCACCGCCTCCTTGGCCAGGGATTGATGGTATTCCCGAAAATAGGGGAGTTTGAGGTAGAGCAGGTCGGTCACCAGTTGATCGTCTTTCATGGGTTGATGGGGGAGTCGGGGTGGTCCTTGGGGTCGTAGATGGAGAGATCCGGAGCGGGCAGTTCCAGCTCCAGCAGGTCCTGTTGGCGGGTCAGGTGCAAAGCGCCGGGTTCCTCTGCCGGACGCTGGCGCTGCTGTAGAATGTTGGCGATGTATTCGCAGGAGCAGGCCTGATAAGTGAAGGCATCTTCCATGGCGCGAGCCACGGCCTCGGCGCCATAAAGCTCGCTCAAGGCGACGATCTTCTGGACGTGATGTTTGGGGTTGAGGCGCCGTTGTTCCAGTTGCAGATAGTAATCGTTAGCGTTGGGGCACAGGGCCAAAAAGCGCAGGAAGAGCTTTTGCTCGCGCGCCTTCTTGCGGTGCAGGAGCAAGGGCGCGACGTGGTCGGGCAGCTCGTAATCCTGGTTGCGGTCGTAGCGGCGCACATGCTCGGCCACCAGCTTGTCCCGGTCATAAACCAGGAGCCGGTCGGCGTGCCGCTTGAGGATGAGCTGGCTCGAAGCGTACTGGCAGGGAACCGAGTGCAGGCACTTGTGTCGAGATCTCGGCGGCTTGGTCGGTTCCACAATAAAAAGGAACCAGTATCCGAAAACCGGGAGAGCCGACGGAAGAAAATCCAGCCGGAAGAAGATTCAGAACAGCGAAGAAGGAAGAAGACTTTTCAGCGAATCCTTCGAAGAAAATGGACAGGAAGAAGATCCCCTTTTACACCGTCAGTTTTGTTGCTCTTCCATCTCAACGGTGGCAGTTGGGGCCTGCCGGTCGGAAAACCACCCGCCTGCGCCCCTCCCCCGACCTTTGAAAAAAATCAAACTTCCCGCTTGACAGTTGTATTCTTATGCTACACAATAGCGCCATGAACCTTCACGGGTCCCAAGCTCCGGCGCGCGTGCGCCTCCCGGCCGGGGACGCCCGCAAGCTGCGCCGTGTGGCCGCCGCCGCGGGCCTCGCCCCCCGGGAGGCCCTGCGCCTGGCGATTGTCAGCGAACTGCCCGGTTTGGAGGCGCGTCATAAACTCATGAAAACACTCACGATCAACTCTACCGAAGGACTCGAGGCGGCCATCGCGGCCGTCGTGCGAAAACGGATACTGCACACCCAGGCGGTGGCGGCCAAGGAAGCCGAGGCCGCCGAACTCGAACAGCGGCACCAGCGGACCATCTCCCATCTCCTCGACGAGATCGCGGAATCCGAGGCCGGCATACAGGATTATTGCCTCGCGCACCGCGCGGCGCTGTTCAGCTCGAAAAAAAGCCGGGAGACAAACCTGGCCGAGTTCGGGTTTGAACTGACGCCCCCGCGGGTGGAAACGGCGAGCAAAAAGGTCAAATGGAAGGAGGTCGTCGGCCGGCTCTTGCGGCTCTCCTGGGCGGCGGCCTACGTCCGACAGCCCGAACCGCAGCCGGACAAGCAGGCGCTGCTCGCGGACCGCGAAAAGCTCTCCCCCGAACAGTGCCTGGCCGCCGGCATCCGGTTTTGCCAGGATGAACAGTTCTTCATCCGGCCCAAACCCGAAACCGCCAGCGCCACCAACCGGGGTTGACCCCAAAGCCTCCGGATATGAGAGCAAAACGCAAACAGAAGGCGCATCGGCCCCTGGGGAGCCGCGCGGTCAGCCGAGGCGGGCGGCAGTCAACCGTATGCACGCCGCGGCCGCCAGCGGCAAGTTCCACACTCGACACTCGACACTCGACACTCGCCAAGCCATTCACCTGCGCGCGGCGCCCGCCGGCGGCAAGGCCCCGGCTTGGAAGGAAGCCGCCCCCGAAGCTCCAAGCAGCGAAGTGCGGTCCGCATTCCAGAACTGGTTCGCCACCGGCCGGCAAGCCGCCCGGAGGCCCGGTTGCGCCTGCCCCTGGGCGGCCGGGAGGGCCGCCCCCCAGCCGCCACGAGGCCCCGTTCCCGAGCCCGCCATGCTCCTGGTTCACCAGGTGGCCCGCCGGCTCCGCGTGACCACTCAACACGTGCGCGACTTCATCGAACGTAGGCTCCCTGCGCGCCGTCAACGTCGGCAAAAACTGCCGCAAATTCTGGCGCATCCCCGTCGACGCCTACCTCGCCTTCCTCAAAGGACGCAGCAGCCTCGATTAGGCCCAAGGGCCCTTGACGGGGATGCGCCGCCCGGTATGTTGGATGCTATGAGTCGGACTAACCCTTGGAGTGACGGTCGTGCATTTCTGGACTTTCGATTGCATCAACTGCAAGTTCTCCGCAAGCCATCGTAGGAGACGACGTAAGGAGTCTCTGATCGAGTTTGAGGCACCGGGAGAGGCTGTTCCCATCGGAGACCATTGATCAGAGACTCCTTACGTCGTCTCCTACAGTCAGCGAATGGGGCCCGTTTCGGCGACTTTGTCACCACCCCTGAGAGCGGATCTGAGGCTTCGCACAGCGCGCTTGCGCGGCCCTGGGAGATTTGACAGACTGGGGCGATGATTCTTGCAGGCGATATTGGCGGCACTTCGACGCGGTTGGCCATGTTTGAAGCTCCAGACGGGCGGCCGTTGTCGGTCATTGAACAGACCTACCCCAGCCGGAAATACTCGGGTCTGGGCGAAATTGCCGCCGCCTTCGTGGCGGAGCACCGAGTGAAGGTCGACCGGGCCTGCTTCGGCATTGCCGGTCCTGTTCAGCAGGGGCGGGTGGTCACGCCGAACTTGCCGTGGGTGGTCGATTCACAGCCCCTGGCCCGAGAGTTGGGCCTGCGCACCGTCAGGCTCATCAACGACCTGGAGGCCAATGCCTACGGCATCGCTGCGCTGGACTCCGGCGACTTCGTCACGTTGAATGGCGGCGCGCCAGGGGCCGCGGGCAATTGCGCGGTCATTTCCGTGGGCACCGGCCTGGGCGAGGCCGGGATGTACTGGGATGGCAAGGCGCACCATCCTTTTGCGTGCGAAGGCGGTCATGCCGATTTCTCGCCGCGCGATGAGTTGGAGACCGAGTTCCTCCATCACCTGCGCGCCAAATTCAAGGAATTCGCGCATGTCAGCTACGAGCGCGTCCTTTCCGGACCCGGTCTGCGCGAGATTTATGAGTTCTTGCGCGACGTTAAGGGCGGCCAGGAACCGGCCTGGCTCCGGGAGGCCATGCGCCAGGGCGACGCTTCGGCGGCAGTTTCAACCGCCGGCCTGGAAGCCCGGTGCGAGTTGTGCGTGAAGGCCCTCGACATGTTCGTGTCGTTCTACGGCGCCGAGGCAGGCAACCTCGCGCTCAAGACCATGGCCGTCGGCGGCGTCTATGTGGGCGGAGGCATTGCGCCCCGCATCATCCGCAAGCTCCAAAGCCCGCTCTTCATGGCCGCTTTCACCGCCAAGGGCCGGATGCACCCGCTCATGAAGGCCATGCCCGTTCGCGTCATCATGAAGGAAACTACCGCCCTGCTCGGCGCTGCCCGCGCTGCCATCCAATCGGCTTGACGATGCGGACCCCGGTTCGTAAACAATCCGACATCCAAGGGGCCAGGGGCGGGTGTCGAGTGTCGAGGGAATGAAGCGCCGCCCCTCGACACCCGCGTACGAAACTGGCGGCGGCAGAGGGCCTGTTAAGAAGTTCTAGACCTTGAGTGGAAAGGCTGCTACAACCCCGGCCATGACTACGTTTGATTCTCAATTGTCGCGCCGCGCCATGCTTCGCCGCTCAACCCAAGCGGTCGCCTGGCTGGCCTCGGCCGCAAGCTGTGCCCCCCTGTTCGCCGCCGCAACCAAACGCCGCTTTAGGATTGGCGCTTGCGATTGGTCTATCGGCCGGATGGGCGACCCGACGGCATTGGAGCTGGCCAAGGAGATTGGGCTGGATGGCGTCCAGGTGAGCCTGGGCACCGCGGCCGACGACATGCGGCTGCGCAAACCCGAATTACAGCGGCAGTACAAGGAAACCGCCGGGCGGACGGGGCTGGAGGTCTCCTCGCTGGCCATTGGCGAACTCAACAGCGTCCCCTACAAAAGCGACCCGCGCACGGTGGCCTGGGTGAGCGACAGCATTGATGTCTGCCGGGCGCTGGGAGTGCGCGTGGTGCTGCTGGCCTTTTTTTCAAACGACGATTTGCGCGGCGACAACGCGGGTGTGGATGAAGTCGTGCGGCGCCTCAAAGGGGTTGCGCCCAAGGCCGAAAAGGCGGGCGTCATTCTCGGCCTCGAAAGCTGGCTCAGCGCCCAGCAACACCTCGACATCCTCAAGCGCGTCGGGTCCCCGGCGGTCCAGGTTTACTACGACGTGTGCAACTCCAACGACATGGGCTACGACATCTACCAGGAGATTCGCACCCTGGGCAAACGGCGCATCTGCGAGTTTCACTTCAAGGAGAACGGCGCCCTCCTCGGCCAGGGCAAGGTTGATTTCAAGAAGGTCCGCGCCGCCCTGGACGACATCGGTTATAGCGGATGGGTTCAGATCGAGGGGGCCGTGCCTCCCGGCAAGCAAATACTCGAGAGCTACCAGGCCAACTGCAAGTTCTTGCGGGGCATTCTGGCGTAGGGCTCCGAGCTCACCCGGCAAACTTCCTGGCCACGAGGCTGGCGTTGTGGCCGCCGAAGCCGAAGGCGTTATTGACGACAGCGTCCACTTTCATCTGGCGGGCGGTGTTGGGGACGTAGTCCAGGTCGCACTCGGGGTCCGGGACTTCGTAGTTGATGGTCGGAGGGACGCAATCCTCGGCAATCGCCTTGGCACAGATGAGCATCTCGACCGCCCCGGCAGCCCCGAGCATGTGGCCGGTGGCGCCTTTGGTGGAGCTGACGGCCAGTTTGCGGGCGTGCGGGCCGAAGACGGTCTTGAGGGCCTCCGTTTCGGCAATGTCCCCCTGGGGCGTGGAGGTGCCGTGGGCGTTGATGTAGGAGATGTCCTCGGCGCTCAGGCCGGCATTGCGCAGGGCCATGCGCATGCAGCGGGCGGCGCCTTCCCCGCCCGGAGAGGGGGCAGTCAGGTGATGGGCGTCGGCAGTATTTCCGTAACCGGCGAACTCGGCATAGATGCGGGCGCCGCGCGCCTTGGCATGGTCGAGTTCCTCGAGGACCAGCACGCCGGAGCCTTCGCCCATGACAAAGCCGTCGCGCTCCTTGTCGAAGGGCCTGGAGGCGCGCAGCGGCTCGTTATTGCGCTTGCTCATGGCTCTCATGGCGCAGAACCCGCCGATGCCGATCGGGACAATGGTGGCCTCGGCGCCCCCGGCGAGCATGACCTTGGCATCGCCCATCTTGATGGTGCGCCAGGCCTCGCCCAGGGCATGGTTGGCGGTCGCGCAGGCGGAGCAGGTGGCGAAATTGGGACCGCGCAGGCCGTAGTAACATCGAAACGATGCCTGAGGCCATGTTGGAGATGAGCATGGGGATCATGAAAGGCGACAACCGGTGCGGACCGCGCTCGAGCAGGATCGCGTGCTGATCGGTTGTGGTCCTCAGGCCGCCGATGCCCGAGCCGATGAACACGCCGACCTCATCGCGGTTAATGTGGTTCAGGTCCAACCCGGCGTCGTGCAGGGCCTGCCAGGCGGCATACACGCCGAACTGCGCGAACCGGTCGGTCCGCCGGACCTCTCTTGGGGACGGAAAGGCCGGGGTGGGGTTGAAGTCCTTGACTTCGGCGGCGACCTGGGTGTCGAACCGGGAGGCATCGAAAGACGTGATTCTTGCGATGCCGCACTCCCCCGCCAGGAGGCGTTTCCAGAGAGTGGGGACATCGTTGCCCAACGGTGAAACCACGCCCAACCCGGTGATCACCACCCGGCGCTCGGTCCAGTTGCTTGCCATAAACCAAACGGGGCAGCCCAACCTGAAGCCAGGCCAAGCTGCCCCGGCATTATTCAATAAGCACTCTACTTTTGCTGCAGGTCCTCGATGTACTTGACCACATCACCCACGCTCTGAAGCTTCTCGGCCTGTTCATCCGGGAATCTCATGGCCAAACTCTTCCTCCAAAGCCATGACCAATTCCACGGTGTCGAGCGAGTCTGCCCCAAGATCCTCAATGAACTTGGCCTCGGGGGTGACCTGATCCGGGTTCACGCCCAACTGCTCGACGATGATGTCTTTGACCCGTTGCTCAATTGTTTTCTCAGCCATGATTGTCTCCGGTTCTAGTTTCGCTGTGTGTATTCTACGTTGGGGGGAGCCGTCAAGCCCTGATTCAACTTTTTTTTCCGCCCCGTCCGGGGATTTTCCTGGGCCTTCTGCCGCAACAGCTTGCAACCCGACACTCCCTCAAATCTTTCACATCACCATCCCTCCGTCTATCGTCAACACCTGCCCGGTCACGTAGCCGGCGGACGGGCCGGCCAGGAACAGGGCGGCATCGGCAACGTCCTCCGCCCGGCCAAAGCGGTTGAGCGGGATGCTCTCGAGCACCTTCCGGCGCAACTCCTGGCTCAGGCCCGCGGTCATGTCCGTCTCGATGAACCCGGGCGCCAACGCGTTGACCGTGATGCCCCTCGAGGCCAGTTCGCGCGCGACCGACTTGGTCAACCCAATCAAGGCCGCTTTGCTGGCCGCATAATTGCTTTGCCCGGCATTGCCAATCAAACCGATGACCGAAGCCACATTGATGATCCGGCCCGACCGCTGCTTGAGAAAAGCTCGAGACAAGGCCTTGGTAAACAGGAACGCCCCTTTGAGGTTGGTGTCCAGCACCGTGTCCCAATCCGCTTCGCTCATCCGCATCAGCAAACCGTCCCGCGTCACCCCGGCATTGTTCACCAGGATGTCCACCCGGCCCGCCTCTGCCAGAATCCTCTCTCCCGCAGCCGCCACCGCCGCCCCGTCCGCCACGTCCACCGCATGCGCCCACGCCTTCCGGCCCAGCGCCCGAATTTCATCGGCTGCCTTTTCCGAATTCTCCGCCGTCCGCGACACGCAGACCACGTCGGCCCCCTCGGCGGCGAATTTCAAGGCAATCGCCCGCCCGATGCCCCGCCCGGCCCCGGTCACTACCGCAATTTGATTTGCTAAATGGTTCATACGCCGCCCTGTCTCAGCGCTTTGCCTCCTGTCCGAGCGCCTTGGCCGTCGCTTCCAGGCTGGGCACATCGGAGACGTTGAGCAGTTGGGCGTCCTTGGCTATCCGTTTCATGAAACCGCTTAGTGCGGTTCCGGGCCCCAGTTCCACGAAACGGCTAAACCCCTGGTCCAGCAGGCAGCGCATGGATTGTTCCCAACGCACCGGAGAAGTGACCTGCTCGACGAGCCGCGCGCGGATGGCCTCGGGACCTTCGTGCGGCAGGGCGGTCACGTTCGATACGACGATCACGGCGGGCGGGGCGACCGCCACGCCTGCCAATTCGGCCTGCAACTTGGGCTGGGCGCCCGCCATGAGCGGCGAATGATAGGCCCCGGCCACCGGCAGCGGCAGCGCCCGGCGCGCGCCTTTGGCTTTGGCCAGTTCGCAGGCCCGGGCGATCTTCTCTGCCGGGCCCGAAATCACCAGTTGCCCGGGGCAATTCAAGTTGGCCAGCACGACCCCCGCCTGCGCGCAAACTTCCCGCGTCGCAGCTTCGTCCAACCCAATCACGGCCGCCATGCCCCCGCGGGTGGCCTCGCAGGCCTCCTGCATGAACCGTCCGCGCTGGCGCACGACGCGCAACCCGTCCTCGAAGCTCATCGCCCCGGCGGCCGTCAAGGCCGTGAACTCGCCCAGGGACAATCCCACCGCAGCCTGAAACTCCAGGGCCGGCACCCGCTCGATGAGCAACTGGAAGGCAACCCAGCTTACCAGGAAAATGCCCGGTTGCGCGTTTTCCGTGCGTGCCAGCTCGGCCTCCGGGCCGTCGAAACAAACGGCGCCAAGCTCATAGCCCAGCGCCCTCTGGGCGCGGTCGAACCAGGCCCTGGCCGAGGCAAACTGCTCCGCCAGGTCCTTGCCCATGCCGACCACCTGCGCGCCCTGTCCCGCAAATAACAAGGCCGTCTTGCTCACAGATTGGTCATCGTCGCTGATAGATCCCGATCACAGGTTTCCTTTTTCTGCTTTCTGCTTTCTGCTTTCCATCAGAGGTCATCGTCGTTGATAGGTGCCCATCAACTGCGCCTCGGCAAGGACGTGGTTGGCCATGGCGCGCTCGAGGTCTCTTTTGGTGGCGCCGGGCTTGAGGTCCAGGGTCTTATCCAGCGCATAGAGCTTGAAGAAATAGCGATGCGGTTTGCCGGGCGGGGGGCAAGGGCCGCCATAGCCCGGGCGTCTGAAGTCGTTGTGGCCCTGCCTGGCCCCGCCCTGGAGGGTCCGGGTCTTGGGCACATCTTCGGACAACTCGGCAACGGCGGGCGGCAGGTCATAAAGCACCCAGTGGACCCAGGTGCCGACGGGGGCATCGGGGTCATCCGCGATTAAGGCAAGGCTTTTGGCCTCGGCCGGCACGCCGCTCCATTTGAGCGGAGGAGAGATGTCCTTGCCTTCGCAGGTGTATTTGGCGGGGATCGGGGCCCCGTCGGTGAATGCAGTGCTGGTCAATTGCATGTTACCCTTTCTTTTAGTTTCGGCCGCGCCCAAGCCTCTGACGGCCACTCCGAGGAACAGACCGAGCACCCCGGCGGCTGCCAGCAGGCGCGCAGGCCCGCTCCATGATGTGTTCATGGGGGGACTTTACTTCAAAGCGGCGTGGCCGACAATGGGGAACAGGGCCGGCCCCGGTCGCACGCTTTCCGTTAGCCATTGACTTTGCGGGTTGGGCTGGTGACAATGCCTTTGTTTTGCTGGCGCAGTTGGATTGTTGGTTCACGGTTTGATTATCGATATCGATATTTCGAGTTGCTTGTGTCTGCTAATTCACGATGCCGGATTCTGGTTATCGACGACGAGTCGTTCGTGCGCGATGCGGTGAGGATGATGCTGGCCTTTGATGGGCACGTGGTCGAGACCGCCGACAACGGCCAGGAGGCCCTGGCGCTTTTCGAGAAAGGGAAGTTCGATGTCGTCATCACCGATCTCGCCATGCCATTGATGCGAGGCGACGAGTTGGCGGCGGCGATCAAAGCGCGAAATCCCAAGCAACCGGTAGTGATGATTACTGCTTACGCCGAGATGTTGGGGCCGCCGGAGCATCCGCCGCAGGGGGTTGATTATATCCTGAGCAAACCCTTTGTGCTTGAAGACCTGCGGCTGGCCCTCGCCAGCGTGGCCCCATGCGCCCAAAAGGCGTGACGTACAAAACCAGTTCCCCAAGAAGGGAGCTGCACGCAAGCGGCGGTGTGAGGATTGTTCGTTTGCGCTGTCCACATATTCGATGAATGGCCGTGATGATGCCGAAATGGCGGCGGATGCGCCGAGCAGCGACTTTTGGGGCTGGGTGCGCGCGTGGCGTTACCTTTTCTGGTTTCTGGGGATCGTGATGGGCATCGCCCTGTTTTACGCCATCGAGAATTGGCGCGGCAAGGCAGCCTGGGAGAAGTACCGGCGGGAAGCGGCGGTTCGCGGCGAGCCAATCCAGCTTTCAGCGGTTATTCCGCCGGAGGTGGACGATGCCGGGAATTTCGCGATGACGCCGTTCCTGGCGACAGGCATCAGCTTCACGACCCCTTCCAGGCCCGCTCAGAGTTTGCGCCGCGATACGATGCCGCCGCCGGGAAGGTGGATCGGCCCAAACGGCCCAGCGCCGCCCGGTTCAATTCGTGGACTGCGGCACAGACTGACCTGTTGGCCTGGTATAGGGCCTTCCAGCAAACGACTAACGCCGCTCTTGCGGATGGGACAAGGCGGTGGCGCCAGACTTCCGGCCCGTCCCGTCCGCCGCCGGCGGCGGTCGGGCGGGACGGGCTCCGGGCCAGGATACGGGTTGGCCGGGGAGCAATCCGGCGACGGAAAATCGGGGACGGCGCCGGCTGGCATCACCCTGCGCGAGGCGGCGGCGGGAGTTCTTGCCGAGCTTGAGGAATGCCGGCCTGTTTTTGAGGAACTCCGGTCCGCCAGCCAGCGCCCGCATTCACGTTTCAGGATT
This sequence comes from uncultured bacterium, assembly GCA_963713735.1. Lineage (GTDB taxonomy): Bacteria > Verrucomicrobiota > Verrucomicrobiia > Limisphaerales > UBA8199 > CAVQND01. The sequence continues at coordinate 178,317 of CAVQND010000014.1, read as the reverse complement.
AATTATGCCAACCCCAACCCCGCGGCCATCCTCTTGCCGCATCTTGCCGTCCTGAAGCATCTCTCGCAGGTGCTGCAACTTCGGGCCTCGGCGGAGTTGGCGCTGGGGCGGACTGACGAGGCCTTCGAGGACGTCATGCTGATGCTCTATTTGTCCGGGGCCTGCGGGGACGAACCGTTTCTCATCTCGCACCTTGTCCGCATCGCACAGTTCCAGTTGGCCCTGCAACCATTAGCGGAGGAGTTGGCTGAGCATCAGTGGTCCGGGGCGCAGTTGCGGGGCCTGCAAGACCGCTTGGGCCGGTTGGACTTTTGTGCGGATGCCCGGCGCGTCCTGCATGGCGAGCGAGTCTTCTTCGGCTGTGGGACGATTCGATACGTCCGCCGCTCGCGCGGCGACGTCCGTGAGATTCGGGCTGGGCGCAAGCCATTCTGTTCGTCGCCCCGAGCGGCTGGTTTTGCCTGGAGCAGCTCAACCTGTGCCGCGCCTTCGATGACAGGCTCCTGTCCAGCATTGATGTCCCGGGGCGGCAGATTCATCCGACCGGCATTGTCCAGGCGGATGAAGAAGCCCGCCCGTGGGAGATGGTCCACACGGCGCCTGGGTTGGTTCTGAGCCATCGCTTTTTTTCAACCCTCCTGGTTCCAGGGATGGTTGGCGTAGCACAGAAAACGGCTTATGCGCAAACCGCCGCCGACCTGGCGGCGATTGCTTGCGCCCTCGAGCGCTGGCGGCTTGCGCATGGCCAGTTTCCGGAAACTCTCGATTCGTTGGCGCCGGGGTTCTTGGCTCGGCTTCCCCATGACATCATCAATGGCCGGCCCTTGAAGTACCATCGGACCAAAGAGGGCCGCTTTGTCCTTTATTCCGTCGGATGGAATGAGACTGATGAGGGCGGGACCGTTGGGCTGACCCAGAATGGTGAACGGGCCGACGCAAGGACGGGGGATTGGGTTTGGGGCGGGCCTTAGCCGTGACATTTTGCAGGCCAGCCCCAGCTATCTCATTAACACCGTGGCTTTAGCCCGGTGTACATGAGCGGCGAGCCGCTCCAGCCGTTTTTAACGGCTTAGCGCTTTCCTCGGCAAACCGTTGAAACGGTTGCAGCGCCCCACGTGCCTTTTTACACCGGGCTGAAGCCACGGTGTTAATGAGAGGTTTCGCCAGGGTGTGAACTAGAGGGGACGTATAAGACGCGGGAGGACCGCGCACTCCAAACGCTTCGCGACAACGCCAACCGGTTCTCGCACAGGCGAAGGCCTTTGAGGCGCGGCCTGCCGGGGCTTTGTCTTCCCCTTTTTTGCGCCGCTCGCGGGCGTGGTTTGAAGATGTTTTGTCTGGATTTCTTTAGTGGAGTCCACAATCCTGCACGGCGTGAAAACGACCAATCTTCTGAACGATTCGAGCGTGCTGCTGGCGATGGCGGGTTTGAGCCTGGGGACGATGAACTGCGCGGCGGGTGGATTTGGGGCGACGGATTTGCGCTGTGAATACGGGAGGAACCCGACCGCTATAGGGGAGACGCAGCCGCGTTTGAGTTGGGTGGTGGCGGGCGCGCCGGGGCAACGCGGTGTGATACAGGGGGCCTGCCAGGTGCTGGTGGCCACCAGCCCGGACCTGCTCGATAAGGACCAGGGCGACCTGTGGGACAGCGGGAAGGTCAGCTCAGGGCAGTCGATCAACCTGGTCTATGGGGGCAAAGAGCTGGGTTCGGGCCTGACCTGCTTCTGGAAGGTCAAGCTCTGGGACGCGCAGGGCCTGGCCTCGGCCTGGAGCTCGCCAGCCAGTTGGACCATGGGGTTGCTGAAGCCCTCCGACTGGAAGGCCAAGTGGATCGGGTATGAAGCGACGGCTGACCACTCGGATTCCGCCTCAGCGGCGTTGAAACGATTTCAGCGGCTCGACGGCAATGAATGGATCTGGGCTGGCGGCGCGGCGCCAGGGAACCAACCGGCGGGGAAGGTCTATTTTCGCAAGGTCATCCAGGTTCCCGCCGAGCGGGCGGTCAAGCAGGCGACGTTTCTGCTGGCGGCCGATGACGGTTTCAGCTTGTTCATCAACGGGCATTTGGCCGGGCAGGGGAACACGTGGAAACAAGTCTCCAGCCCGGATGTCACCGGGCGCTTGCAGCCGGGGGCCAATGCCCTGGGCATCGAGGCGATCAACGGCGGGGACAGCCCCAGTCCGGCAGGGGTCATTGGACATTTGGTCATCATTTTCGCGAGCGGCGAGCCGATGGTGGTGCCGATTGATGATTCCTGGCAAACCAGCCGTGAGGCGGGTGCGCGCTGGAACTGGGCGGATCACGAGGCCTCGGATTGGAAACCGGCCAGCGTGGTGGGCAGGTATGGCGATTCGCCTTGGGGCCGCATCGAGTCCAATGTGGCGACGATTGACCCTGCGCCCTACTTTCGGAAGACCTTTACCGTGGCCAAAGCGGTGAGCCGAGCCACGATCTTCGCCTCGGCGCTCGGGGTTTATGAGCTGCACCTCAACGGGACGCCCGTCGGGAACGACGTGCTATCACCCGGCTGGACCGATTACCGCAAGCGGGTGCATTACTTCGGCTACGATGTCACCCGCCAGCTCAAGCCAGGGCAGAACACCCTCGGGGCTATCCTGGGCGACGGCTGGTATGCAGGCTACCTGGCCTTTACGGGCAAGCGGCATTATTACGGCGACAAGACGCGGCTGCTGGCGCAGATGCAGATTGAGTACCGGGACGGGACCAAAGAGGTGATTGGCACCGACGAAACCTGGAAAGCCACGATCGGCCCCATCCTCGAAGGCGATCTGTTGATGGGCTCGGTTTATGACGCCCGCAAGGAACTGAGCGGATGGGACACTCCCCAGTGCGCGGACGCCCTTTGGCGCCCGGCCATTGTAGATAGCGGCGTCGAAGCCAACCTCGAGGCCCATCCGGGCGCGCCGATTCGGCGCGAGGGCGAAATCGCGGCCGTTAAGCTCACCGAGCCTCAACCCGGGGTGTATGTGTTTGACCTCGGCCAGAACATCGTTGGTTGGGTGCGGCTCAAAGCCAAAGGCAAGGCCGGCCAGAAGGTCGTTGTGCGCCATGCCGAAATGTTGAATCCCGACGGGACGATCTACACCGCCAACCTGCGCGCGGCCAAGGCCACGGACACCTACTACCTGGCGGAGGGGCCCAAACGCGCCTTCGAGCCTTATTTCACGTTTCACGGCTTTCAGTACGTCGAGGTTACGGGCCTGGATTACAGGCCCGAGCTCGAGGACGCCACCGGGGTCGTGGCGCATTCCGACCTGCCGCGCACCGGGTGGTTCGAGTGCTCGGAGCCGCTCATCAACAAGCTGGCCCTCAACTCGCTGTGGGGCCAGAAGGGCAATTTCCTGGATGTGCCGACGGATTGTCCGCAACGCGATGAACGCGCGGGCTGGACGGGCGACGCCCAGGTGTTCATGAAGACGGCCTGTTTCAATATGGATGCCCCTGGCTTCTATACCAAATGGCTCATTGATTTGTGCGACGACTCGCAGCGCGAAGATGGCGGGTTCGGGGACGTGGCGCCGCACGTGAGCATCGTCAGCTACGGCAACACCGGGTGGTCCGACTCGGGCCCGGTCTGCAATTGGCGGATGTGCGAGATGTATGGCGACACTCGAGTCCTGGAGCGGCATTATGACGCCCTGGTCCGGCACATGGATTACTTGGCCAGGACGAGCAAGGGGCTGGTGCGCGGGACGGGGGCTTATGGCGATTGGCTGCGCCTGGCAGGTCCGCAACATTCCGAGGCCATTGGCACCGCTTATTATTGCTATGCTGCCCGGCTGATGACGAGGATAGCGGAGGCCCTGGGCAAGAAAGAGGACGCACAGAAGTACCGCCAGTTAGCCGAGGCTATCCGGGCGGTCTTCGTCAAGACTTTCCTCAAGAGCGATGGCCGGATACTGGATGACAAGAATGAGACCGGCCAGACCTTTTATGCGCTGGCGTTCGGGCTGGACCTGGTGCCGGCGGAATTCAGGAGTTTGGCGGCCGACCAGTTCGTGGCTTCGATCAAGAGAGAAGACGATCACCTTGCGACCGGGTTTTTGGGGACGCCCTTCGTGCTTTTCGCGTTGCAGAAGGCGGGGCATCCGGAGCTGGCCTACAAGCTGGTGCTCAACAAGACTTATCCCTCGTGGCTCCAACAGGTCATCTGGGGCTCGACCACGATGTGGGAGCGGTGGGATGGGTGGCGCCCGGATAAAGGGTTCCAGGACCCGGGCATGAATTCGTTCAACCATTATTGGCTGGGATGCGTCAGCGAATGGCTCTTCACGCAGGCGGCGGGTATCGACAGCGATGGCCCCGGCTTTGAACGCATTACCATCCGCCCGGAAATCGTCAAGCCGGAAGCCGGGTTCAGTTGGGTCAAGGCCTCTTACAACTCGATTCGCGGCGCGATTGCCAGCGCCTGGAAGCTCGACCAGGGCCGCTTCGAGTTGAACGTCACGGTGCCGGGCAATTCGCTCGCCACGGTCTATGTCCCGGCCAGGAACGCCGGCGATGTGACCGAGAGTGGAAAGCCGGCCCCGGAGGCGCCGGGCGTGAAATTCCTGCGCCAGGAGGGCGACCGAGCGGTGTTCGAGGTCGGCTCCGGCCAGTATGCCTTCCAGAGCCGGGACCAGTGACAAAGTCGCCGACACGGGCGCCAGTTCCCTGGCCGTAGGAGACGACGTAAGGAGTCTCTGATCAGCGGCCTCCGAGGGAGCAGGCTTTGGCCGTGCCCCAAACTCAATCAGAGACTCCTCACGTCGTCTCCTACAATGGTTTGCGGAGAACTTTGTGACTGGCCCGGGATCAACTCCATGAGATTTCGTTCCTGCGCTTGACCCTGGCGGTGGAAGGCCTGAGAATGCGGCTTCAGACATTATGCGCGCGAAACTGATTTTTCCACTTGGGTTGGCGTTGGCAAGCTGGGGCCTAGCCACGGCTCAAACCTTCGAACAAAAGCCCGAGGACGCGTGTTTTGAGCGGTTTGTGCTGCTCAAGGCGCCCAAGGCCCCGAGGTTGGTGTTGAAGGCGGGCGATCGGCTGGCGATCTGCGGGGATTCCATCACCGAGCAGAAGATGTATTCGCGCATTATGGAGGACTATCTCACGGTCTGCGCGCCGGAGTTGAAGGTCACGGTGCGGCAGTATGGGTGGAGCGGGGAGAAGGCGCCGGGATTTCTGGCGCGCATGACCAACGACTGTCTGCTGTTCAAGCCGACGGTAGCGACGACCTGCTACGGGATGAACGATCACGAGTATGGTCCTTACGAGGAGCGAATCGGGAGGACCTATTGCGAGAAGTTGATGGCGGTCATCGAGGCGTTCAAGAGCCGCGGGGTGCGGGTCATCCACGGCTCGCCGGGGTGCGTGGGCAAGATTCCTGCCTGGGTCAAGACGGCCAGAGGGACCGTCGAGGACTTGAATCTGAACCTGTGCAATCTGCGCAACCTGGGCATCGAGATGGCGCGCGAGGAGAACGTGGGCTTTGCGGACGTGTTCTGGCCGATGCTCAAGGCCGGGGCTGCGGGGCAGCAGAGATTCGGGGCCGATTACGCCATAGCGGGCAAGGACGGCGTGCATCCCGGTTGGGCCGGGCACACGGTGATGGCCTACGCATTCCTCAAGGCCCTGGGGCTTAACGGGGCCATCGGGACCTTCACGGTCGATCTGGGAACCGGCGCGATGCTCGCCTCGGAAGGCCACCGGGTGATGTCCGCCAAGGACGGCGTGTTCGAACTCAGGAGCACGCGCTATCCGTTCTGTCCCTGTGTGGAGCCGGGCCAGGGCCAGGCCTCGTACCCGGTTTGCGGCAAAGACGATGCGACCAAAGACGACAGCATTCGTTCAGCTATGAGCCTCATCCCCTTTAACCAGGAATTGAACCGCCTGATGCTCATCGCCCGCCATGGCAGGGCGCCCAATTACAAGGTCACCTGGGGTTTAACAGGCAAGGTTTTCTCTGCCGCCCAACTGGCCGGCGGTGTAAACCTGGCGGAGGAGTTTCCGTGCAATCCGTTTTGCGCAGCTTTTGCGAAGGTGGACGCCGCCGTCGCCGCCAAGCAGGCCTATGAAACAAAACAGGTCAAGGAGGTGTTGCATGGGCCGGAAGCCAAGGCGGATTTGGCCGCCGCGGTGACCAGCACTGAAGGGGAGCGCAAGCCCTTGTTGGCGGCGATTCAGGAGGCCCTTGTGCCGGTCACGCACGTGTTGATGATCGAGCCGCAAGAGTGACTCCGAGGGGCGAGGGGCGAGGGACGAGTGGCGAGTGGCGAGTGGCGAGGGAACGAAGTCCCCCCCTCGACACTCGACACTCGCCCCTCTTGAGCCGCGGCCTACTCGTACCTCAGCGCCTGGATGGGGTCGAGGCGGGCGGCCTTGAAGGCGGGGAACAGGCCGGCGACGATGCCGACGGCGGCACTGAAGGCAACGGCCAGAACCATGGTCATGGGGGTAATGACCGGGGCGTTGGCGGTGGGGCTGATGTTCTCGAGGAGGCTCACGAAGGCGAAGGAGGCAGCGACGCCCAGGGCGGCGCCGAGCAGGGCGATGACGATGCTTTCAATGAGGACCTGGGTGAAGACGGCCAACCCGGTGGCGCCAACGGCCTTGCAGATGCCGATCTCCCGGATGCGCTCGTTGATGCTGGCCAGCATGATGTTCATGATGCCGATGCCCCCGACGAGGAGTGAAAGGGGTCAAGCCTGAACATGGTGCATTTTTCTTGACTGTGCGGCCTGGTCTGCGCCAGAATCAGGCCATGCCTCGTAAAGGGACCTACTTCCGTAAAGGGGTCGGTTAATGAGTAAACTACGGCTCTATCAGCTTTGCCTGCTTGTCCTCTCGGCTGGATGCCATCCGAAACATACGCCATCGGTGTCTAAGGAAAAGCTGTTTGCTCAAGCCCTTGCGGCGGCCACCAACGGTGACTACGCGCCATCCCTCGTTCTTTGGAAAGGAATCGTAAAAGCCCACCCCACCAATGCCCTGGCCTACGTCGGGCGCGCCGGCGCGCACGGCCTCCTGAAGCACTATGATCTGGCCATGAAGGATCTCGGCAGGGCCATCGAACTTTCCCCGAGTTCCCCGGCACCCTTCCGCATGCGCGCCGCACTGTTGGCCGATCGGCGTGATCTGGACGGGGCCATTCGAGATTACGATCAAGCGATTCGCCTCGGCCCTCTTGTCGCGGCCCCTTACCTCGAGCGAGGGTCGATATGGGAGCGCAAGGAAATGCTCGACAGGGCGCTCGCAGATTACTCCGAAGCCCTCCGGTTGAATCCGGGGGAGTTCGCCGCCCTTATGCGCCGCGGCGCGGTATTCCTGGATAAGGGTGATTACCAAAAGGCAATCGAGGATTTCACGCGGGCCAGCGCCCTAAAGCCCTTGAGTGTCGAGCCTTATCAAAATAGAGCCTTCGCGCACGCAAGCATGTCGGAATGGCAAAGGGCAATAGAAGACCTCGACAGGGCGATTTCTATTGATGCGCGGAATTGGCGTCTCTATTTCCAACGCGGCGTCGCGTTCCGGGGCGCCGGCGAGCACCGAAAGGCCATCGCCGAGTACACGCAGGCTATCGACCTTAATCCCTCCTCTCCAGACGCCTTTCGCGAGCGTGGCTTGCAGTTCTGTCAAGTGGGTGATTTCGACTGTGCGATTTCCGACTTCACTGCGGCTATAAAACTCGACCCGAAGGATGCGACAACTTTTTACAACCGAGGCGCCACCTCCGCCAGAAAGGGCTTCTGGAGCGAGGTGGTGAGGGACTACACGCAGGCGATAGGCCTTGGTCTGAAAGATGCAAAGATTTTCGAGTCGCGGGCCTTTGCCTACAGCAAGCAGGCTGATTGGGCTGCCGCGATCCGCGACTATAGCGAGGCTCTTAGATTGGATCATTCGGATGCGTCGTGGTACGTCTCCCGAGGAATCGCCTTCGCCGAGGAGGGCGAGTTCGATCGGGCAAGACAAGATTACGATGAGGCGCTCCTGCTGCGTCCTCGCTATACGAGTGCGCTCTTCAACCGGGCGGTTTTATCCGGCAAGACTCACGATTGGGAGAGGGCGATAGCCGACTTTCGGGAGGTGACGAGGCTCGACGAGCATTCCGCCAGCGCCCGGAGCGGTCTCGCATGGCTCCTTGCCACCTGCCCACTCGACAAGCTTCGCGACCCTGAGGAAGCGATTCGGCTGGCCTCAGCGGCCTGCGAGATGACTCAGTGGCAGGACTGGCGCTGCGTCGACAACCTGGCGGCCGGCTACGCTGCGCAGGGGGAGTTCGCGAAGGCGGTGCAGTACCAGAAGGAGGCTTTGGCCCTCTCCGGACCTTCGACGAATGCTGTGGCTGGCATGACCTTGCGGCTGCGTCTTTATGAGTCGCAAAAGCCCTACCGGGAGGCGGAAGATCCGTTGCCGCCGAAGGGCCAACCCGCTGCCGCTGATGGAGTAGCGAAATGATCTTCTGCGAGCAGGCACTGGGTCGGTCCCATAAGCTCCGGATGTAATAGTTTAGCGCCCACTCCAGTCACGGTGCCGGGCAATTCCCTGGCCACGGTCTATGTCCCGGCCAGGAACGCCGGCGATGTGACCGAGAATGGAAAGCCGGCCTCGCAGGCGCCGGGCGTGAAATTCCTCCGCCAGGACGGCGATCGCGCCGTGTTCGAGATTGGCTCGGGCCAGTATGCTTTTCAGAGCAGGCGCTGACGGGTCCCAACACCGGGCCTGGCGATGGTCTACCGTTCATAACCGAGAAAATGGATCTTATTCTTAATCGTAATCGTAATCCTAATCTTAATCTTGATCGCCCTCAAACACTCGTGCCTCTGCACCCCCCTGGCCCCCGCCGCTTACTCGTAGCGGAGGGCTTGGATGGGGTCGAGCCGGGCGGCCTTGAAGGCGGGGAACAGGCCGGCGATGATGCCGACGGCGGCGCTGAAGGCGACGGCCAGAACCATGGTCATGGGGGTAATGACCGGGGCGTTGGCGGTGGGGCTGATGTTCTCGAGGAGGCTCACGAAGGCGAAGGAGGCAGCGACGCCCAGGGCGGCGCCGAGCAGGGCGATGACGATGCTTTCAATGAGGACCTGGGTGAAGACGGCCAAGCCGGTGGCGCCAACGGCCTTGCAGATGCCGATCTCCCGGATGCGCTCGTTGATGCTGGCCAGCATGATATTCATGATGCCGATGCCCCCGACGAGGAGACTGATGGCGGCAATAATGCCGCCGCTCATGCGGGCGTTGCGGATTTGCTGGTTGATGCTCTGCAATTGGTTTTCCTGGGTGCGGAAGCCGAAGTCTTCGATGCCGCGATGGGTGAGCATGAGGACGTTTCGGACCTGCTGCAAGGTGGCATCGAGCCGATCCAGGGAATTGACTTTGATGTCAAGGTCGGTCAGGCGGTTATCCGGCACGCCGTTGGTGTCACCGGCGGCGCGGAAGCGCATCCAGGCAGTGTTCAACGGCATGTAGAGCGTGAGGTTCTTGCGCCAGAAGGCCCAATTGCCGTGTCCCCAACCCTTGCGCCGAGGGGGTCCGCTCTGGGCTGCCTGCGGCTGTTTTTTGGCTAACTCGCGCTGTTTCCTGTCCTGCTCGCCTTCGTAGTGGGCGAACATGCCGACAATGGTGAAGGGCTGGCCGTTGAGGTTGATGATTTCGCCAATCGGGATGATCTCCTGGCCGGTCAGCTCCGGGGACCCGAACAACTCGTCCCGGATGCCGGTGCCGATGACGCACACGGCATGGGCCTTCTCTTCATCGAGGTCCGTGAAGAAGCGGCCATGTTCGAGGGTGTGCAGGTTCATGTTGATGGCGGCGGGCCAGACGCCAACGACCTGGGAGGGCATCACCGATTTATCGGCGTGAGTGGCGGTGACGCCCCAAATGGCCATTTGCGGGGAGATCAGGTGGAGCAAGGGGGCGCTCTGACGGAGGGCCTGCACGTCGGTCATGGTGCGTCCCGGGGCCTGGTCGGACAGATGTTCCTGTTCGATGGGCACGTCCTGGTCTTCCAAGAGGACCTTGTCCGCCCCTCCCATGGCGATCATCGTTTCTTTCATCCCATTCTCCATGCCCTTGATGATGGCCGCCATCCCGACCAGGCTCGCCACGCCCAGGATGATGCCCAGCATCGTCAGGAGCGAGCGGAATTTATGCGCCCAGACTTCTTTGAGGCCGACGACGATGGTGTTGAGGAAGTTCACTCGTACTTGAGGGCCTCAATGGGGTTGAGGCGGGCGGCCTTCAGGGCGGGGATGATGCCGGCCAGCACGCCGATGAGGGCGCTGGCCCCGAAGGCCAGGCCCAGGGCCGAGAGGGCGACAATGGGGGCATTTTCGGTCGGGGAGAAATGGCCGATGAGTTGGACCAGGGCGTAAGAGGCGGCCAACCCCACCAACCCGCCAAGAACGGCAATCACGACGGATTCCACCAGGATTTGAATGAAGATGTCGCTATTGGCAGCGCCAACCGACTTGCGAATGCCGATTTCGCGCACCCGTTCGGAGATGCTGGCGAGCATGATATTCATGATGCCAATGCCCCCGACCAGCAGGCTGATGCCGGCAATGAGGCCCCCGCTGAGCCGGGCGTTGTGCACGAAGGTCTTGATCTGCTCGGCCCAATCCTCCTGGGTGCGGAAGGAGAAATCCTCGATGCCTTTATGGGTGCACATGAGGACGTTGCGGGCTTGCTGGAGCGATTCGGTGAGCAGATCGATGCTGGCAACTTTGAATTCGAGGCCGGAGAGGCGGGGGTCGCCGGTCGCGCCGATGGGCATGCCGTTGCCGACGCTGATGGCGGCCCGGGTAGCGCCGGAGCGGAACTTCATCCAGACGGTGTTGAGCGGGAGATAGACGGTCGCGTTCTTGAGGTAGAAGACGAAGCTGCCCCCGCGCCGACCCCACCCCCGGTTGCGGGTCAGACCGCCCGTCTTCTGCTCCTCCGGGTGGGCTTTGGCGAACTCTCGCGCCTTGCGTTCCTGCTCGCTTTCGTAATGCTGGAACATGCCGACGATGGTGAAGGGCACGCCGTTGATGTAGAGGATTTCGCCCACCGGATTGACTTCGCGGCCGAGTTCTTCCGGCGAGCCCCAGAGTTTGTCGCGCGTGGCGGTGCCGATGACGCAGACACTGCGGGCCATTTCGTCGTCCAACTCGTTGAACATGCGGCCATACTGGATGATGTGCTCGTTCATCTCGAGGGCCACCGGCCAGACGCCGCAACAAAACCACGGGCGGAATTTTTTGTCGTTGGCCGAGAGGGTGGCGTAAAGGCGCATCTCCGGGGACGTGCGCGTCACCAGCGGGGCGCTCTGCCGCAAGGCATAGACATCGTTGATGGTGATGCCGACGGCATCGTCGGTGAGATGGCGTTGCTCGATCGGCACGTCCTGCGCCTCGACGCGAACCTTCTCGAGCCCGCCAATGGCCACCAACGCCTCTTTAGCCCCCTTTTCCATCCCGGCGACCAGGGCCGACATGGCGACAAGACTCGAAACCCCCAGTATGATGCCAAGCATCGTCAGGAGTGAGCGGAACTTGTGGGCCCAGATTTCCCGCAGACCGCTCTGCACCGTAACCAGCATCTGCGAGGAGCGCCCCAGACCGCCGGCGGCCAGTGTGATAGCGGCGCTCATAGGCAGGCCCGCCCTCCTCGGGGCGCCTGGACCGTAAACCTAGCGCTCCTGACGGAGCTTTGCCGAGGCACGCGCTGAAAGCGCGCAGCATACCAGCCCAGGGTAACACCCTGGGAAAGCCGACGCCTCACGCCGCTCTTGCGCCCTATCGGGGCGCAGGTCACTGTCCCGCTTGTTTCAATCACTGCCCCCGCCCTAACAGGGCGGGCTCCCGTTGCGCGGTCGTTTCCCAGGGTGTTACCCTGGGCTGATATGCCGGCACGCCGTTGGCGTGCAAGAAGACCGAACCGGGAGATTTCATACCCCGGAACCTGCGTGGCAGCTCCGCCAGGAGCGGCATGTTTATAGGAACGCGGCGCCACAACGCCTCTCTCAAGCTCCGTCAGGAGCGGCATGTCAGCCCTCTGGACTATGCGATACTGACATGCCGCTCCTGACTCGGGCCTTGCCAGCCGCCAAAATCCCCGCCTCGTATTGTCCAAGTTGCTTTGCATCGAGTCTTACGGCTTAACACCCTGGACTGTGGCTTGGACGGCGGGCATGGGGGCTGGGGCGGGTGTTGGTTTTGGCAGACGGTCCAGGCCCGCCAGGGTCGAGTCGGCTTTGGCGGCGATTTTTCCGTCGCGAATTTCGATGCGCCGAGGGGTGACTGCGGCAATCTCGGGGTCGTGGGTGACCAGGATGATGGTGCGTCCCTCCTGGCTGAGTTTGCGGAAGAGCTGGAGGATGGCCTCGCCGGTGTGGGAATCAAGGTTGCCGGTCGGTTCATCGGCAAAGACAATGCGCGGGTTGTTCACCAAGGCCCGCGCGATGGCGGCGCGCTGCTGCTGGCCGCCCGAGAGTTGGCTGGGGCGATGCCTGGCGCGGTTGGCCAGGCTGACCGCTTCCAGGGCCGCCATGGCCCGCTGCCGGCGCTCTTTACCCGGGATGCCGCTGTAAATCATCGGCAGTTCGACGTTTTGCACCACGTTGAGTTTGGGCAAGAGATTGAAGAACTGGAAGACGAACCCGATTTTGCGGTTGCGGATGGCGGCCAATTGACGCGGGGAGGCGGCCTGGATCATGACGCCGTCCAGGTTGATGGTTCCTTGGGTGGGGGTGTCCAGGCAGCCCAGGATGTGCATGAGCGTCGATTTCCCGCTGCCCGACGGACCGATAATGGAAATGAATTCGCCTTGCTCGATGTCCAGCGAGATGTCGTCCAGGGCGCGGATGACCTCTTCGCCGAGGTGGTAGATCTTGCTAACGTTGCGGAGTTCGACTAGGGCCATGCGAAGGCGAAGAACGGAGTCACTTGGCATTGGCGCTGCTGCCGGGGCCGCGGGTGGCGATGGGGGCGCCGGCAGCGCCGGCGCTCTTGGATGAACTCCCGGCGGTCGAGCCGGCGGCGGCGGTTTTAGTGGTGTTGGTGGCGTTGGGGGAAGCCGCGCCTTGGGGCCGAGGCGCCGGGGCGGCTCCCGGGTGCAGGCCGGCCAGTTGCTGCGTCATTTTCTCACGCTCATCCTTGGGCAATTCCAGCGACACGACCTCGCCGGCCTTCAAGCCCTCCTGGATTTCGGCGTAAAAAAAGTCGGAGATGCCGACTTTGACGTTGCGCTTCTCGAATGAGCCGCCTTGCTGGACATAGACGAAGCGTTCCATCTGGCTGGTGTCAGGATTCTTCTCGGTAAATACCGCCTCCAGGGGGACCGCCGTGACGTTGTCGGCGGAGGCGACGGGGATCTTCACATTGGCCGTCATGCCGGGGCGGACGCGCGGGTCGACGTTCTTGAGGACGATGCGGGCCGGGTAGCCTTTGATGTTGTTTTTGATGGTGGCTTGGGGATAGACCCGTTCGACCACGCCCGTGATCTGGAGGTCGGCCACGGCCTCGACCGTGACCTCGACGGGTTCCCCGGCCTTGAGACGGGGCACATCGGCCTGGTTGACCTGGGCATTGATAATCATCGAGTTGAGATCGGCAATGGTCAGCACCTCGGTCCCGCTGTTGAACCCGCCGGAACCCGAGACGGCCTGTCCCATGGACACCGGGCGGGTCAGCACTGTGCAGTCAAAGGGAGCGCGAACCACGGTGTAGGCCAGATGCTCGTCGGTGATGGCCTTGGCCCGTTGGGAGCTCTCGAGGGCGTTTTTGGCGAGGTCGAAAGTGGTCTTGGTATCGTCATAGACCTCCTGCGAAATGAGCTTGTCCGCCAGCAATTGCTGAGCCCGCTTGTAGTCGCGTTCGGCCTTTTCCAGTCCGAGTTTGGCTTTATTGATGTCGGTCAAATTGGAGGCCAGTTCCTGCTGCAGTTCTTTGTCGTTGAGTGTGAACAACAGGGCGCCTTTCTTGACGATGTCCCCCACGTCCACCGGCAACATCTCAATCCGGCCATTGATCTCGGGGCGAACCGACACCTGTTCGGCGGGGCCGATTTCCCCGGCGGCATTGACGACGAACTTGATATTGCGCAAATCGGCGATGGCCGTGGTCGGGCGACCCAGGACCGCGGGATCCGCATGGGCCTTCTGCCAGTTATTCCATAGGGCGTAGCCGGCGATGCCGGCGACGCCGATCACTATCAGGGCGATCCATTTCTTCATTTCGACTCGGTCGAGGAGGCACAGACTACTGCCTGGGCCACGCCCATGCAAACCCATATTCGGAGCTTGCCAGTTTGCGGGCAAAGCGATTTGTTCTGGGCCGCTCGTTAGACGCAAATGAAGCCGGCGTATTTAATCATTTTGCTGGTGATGAACTTTTTCTGGGCGGGGATTTACTGCGCCTACAAGGTCATCGGCCAGGACCATCTGCAACCAGGGGGCATCGTGACCCTCCGCTTCGGGCTGGCCGGGCTTTGCCTGCTGCTGTTCTGGCCGTGGCTGCCCGGGCCGGCCCCGCGCGGACGGGACCTGGTCAAGACCTGCCTGATGGGATTGATGCTCTATGTGCTGGGACAGCGTTTGCAGGTTTATGGCAACCAATTGGGCACCGCCGGCAATTCGGCCGTCCTTATGGCCCTGGAGCCGGTTATGACCTCGGTGGCCGCCGCCCTCTTTCTGCATGAGCGCATCGGCCCTCGCCGGCTTGGCGGATTTGCCCTGGGCCTGGCGGGCGTGGCTGTCCTGAACCGGGTCTGGCGCCCGGGTTTTCAATGGACCGGCCTGGCTGCCAGCCTGGTTTTTGTTTCGTCGTTCGTCTGCGAGGCCGCCTACTCGGTCATGGGCAAGCCGATTGTGGCCAAGGCCAGCGTGATGAAAATGCTGGCTCTGTCCCTGCTCGCCGGCACGGCGGTCAATCTGTTGATCGATGGACCTGTGACCCTGGCTGCGGCGCGAACGTTGCCTCCCCGGGCCTGGCTCCTGCTGCTGGTCCTGGCGGTCGTCTGCACTTCTCTCGGCTACAGCCTATGGTTTATCGTCATCCGGGAATGTCCTATCAATGTGGCCGCCCTGACCATTTTCGCACAGTCGGTCTTCGGCGTGCTCTTCGCCGCCCTCTGGCTGCGCGAAGAACTCCACTGGGGGCACCTGTTGGGCAGCGCGACCATTGTGGGGGGACTGGTCCTGGGCTTGTCGGGGCAGGTCAAGAGATAATCAGCGCGGGACCAGTGGCAAAGTTCGCCGCAAACCATTGTAGGAGACGACGTGAGGAGTCTCTGATTGAGTTTGGGGCACAGCGAAAGCCTGCCCCCCGCGGAAGCCATTGGTCAGAGACTCCTTACGTCGTCTCCTACAGCGGGCGAATGGGGCCCGTTTCGGCGACTTTGTCACTGGCCCTGTGACCGGCCTTCCGGTTCGACAAGGCGGGTTTGGATTGGTAGGGTTGGAGTATGTCGCGTGAGTACCTATTGCAGCCGTTCCGGGCGCCGATTGGGTTGCAGATTGATTACGCGCGTGAGTTGAACGAGCAGCAGCTTGCGGCGGTGACGGCGGCGGCAGGGCCGGCCCTGGTGATTGCGGGGGCCGGGTCGGGCAAGACCCGGACGCTGACCTACCGGGTGGCCTACCTGCTCGAGCAGGGGATGGCGGCCGAGCGGATACTGCTGCTGACGTTCACGAACAAGGCCGCCCGGGAAATGATGAGGCGGGTGGCAGGTTTGCTGGGCCAGGAGTTGGGTTCCTTGTGGGGAGGCACCTTTCACGCCATCGGCAACCGGGTCCTGCGCCGGCAGGCGGACCTTCTGGGCTACGAGCGTGATTTCACGATTATGGATCGCGAGGACGCCAAGCACTTGGTGACCACCTGCGTCGCCGAGTCGGGAATCGACCTCAAGGCCACGCGTTTCCCCAAAGCCGAGGTGCTGGCCGAGATATTCTCCCTGGCCGTGAACACGGGGCGGACAATCAAACAACTCCTGGATGAAGAGTACGGCCATTTTTCGCCGCTGGCTTCCCAGGTGGCGGAGGTGCAGCGACTCTACGCCGCGCGCAAGCGCGCGACCAACGCCATGGATTTTGACGACTTGCTGGCGTTGTGGCTCAAGTTGCTCCAGGAACAAGCGGAAGCGCGCGAGCATTACCAGCGGCGGTTTGAGTTCGTTCTGGTGGATGAATACCAGGACACCAACAAACTCCAGAGCGAGCTTATCGATCTGCTGGCGGCGCGCCATCGTAACGTCATGGTGGTGGGGGATGATGCGCAGAGCATCTATTCGTGGCGCGGGGCCAACTTCGAGAACATCCTGAAATTTTCGGAACGCTATCCGGAGGCCAGAACCTACAAGATCGAAACCAACTATCGCAGCACGCCGGAAATCCTCAAGGTCGCCAATGCGGCCATTGCAGGCAATGTGTGCCAGTTTGCCAAGGAACTCTCCCCGGTGCGCAAGTCCGGGCCCAGGCCCAGCGTGGTGGTTTGCCAGGACGGCTTCGAGCAGGCTGCATTCGTGGCCCAGCGCGTGCTGGAGCTGCGCGAGGAAGGGGCTGACTTGAACCGCATGGCGGTGCTCTATCGCTCTCATTTCCATGCCCTGGAGCTGCAGCTCGAGTTGACCCGGCGCAACATACCGTTCAGCATCACCAGCGGCATCCGCTTCTTCGAGCAGGCGCACATCAAGGATGTCACTGCCTATCTCAAGCTAGTCGCCAACCCACGCGATGAACTGGCCTTCATACGCCTGGCGCAACTGCTGCCGGGCATTGGGGGCAAGGGAGCGGCGAAGCTGTGGAAGATTTTCAGGGCTCGATTTCGCCAAACAAGCCGCCGCAACGGCAACACCCATGGCCGGTGCGGCCGGGCCCGGCGCGCCGATGGCGGAGAGCGGGGAGCCTGAAGCGGCCGGGCCGCAACCTGCATCGGAGAAACCGGCGCACCCTGGCTCGCCCGTCCAGGTCTCGGTCCGTGGCCCGGGCCCTGCAGGGATGCGCGCCGGATGTTCCGAAAAAGGCGGTGGTGGCGTGGGCGCAGTTTGTGGCTACAGTCTCCCAGCTCGAGGCGGAGAAGCTGCGGCGCGACCCTGCGGCCGTGCTCGGCCTGGTCATGGAGGCAGGCTATGAGGACTATCTGGAGGACAACTACAACAACTACCGCTCGCGGCTCGAGGACCTCACGCAGTTGGCCTCCTTTGCCCGGCAGTTTCCGACACTCGAGGACTTCCTGAGCCAACTGGCGCTGTTGACGAACCTCGAGGCCGAGGACGACCGACCCGCGCCGGCCGACGATGAGCGGATTTGGCTCTCGACGATTCACCAGGCCAAAGGACTGGAATTCGACATTGTGTTCGTCATCATGTTGTGCGAGGGGCTGTTCCCCTCGCAGCGCTCGCTCCAGAGCCTTGAGGGGGAAGAAGAAGAGCGCCGTTTGATGTATGTGGCCATCACGCGCGCGCGCGATGAACTCTACCTGAGCTATCCGCTCATCCGGGCCGGTTACGGGGGCGGCATCGACACGGTTCAACACCCCTCTCGTTTCGTGAACGAGATTCCCGCCGACCTGGTCGAGGAAGTCAACGTCAGGCCAACTGGACTTCATCCATTCGGCCGATACGCGAGCGGAGCGAGCCAAACCGAGGTCCCGGAGGGACGGTAGGATAATAGCCTCTGCGTCGCACGGGCTACTTGGCCGCTCCGAGCTTCTTGAGGTCTTCGGCCAGGAACTGGGCGACATCCTTGAAACGGGAGATGTTGCCGGGATTGATCTTCATCAACGTCTGGTGGGCCTTCGAGACAGGCGCGAGTGATTTCTTCGCGGCTGGCATCGGCGGGGGCAGGGACCGCGGTTTGGGTCCCGGCGGGCGCAACGAGCGGACCGTTCCTTATGCTGAACAAGTGCAGGACGCCGAGATTCTCGAGCAGTTCCATGATTCGGGCGTTTGGGTTGAGCAATTCGAGGCCAGGACAGCGAGTTTCGTTTTGGACCGTGCTGAGTTTCAGGCCGAATCCCGCCAGGACGCCCAGGAACGTGCTGTCCATGAGCATGCACTGGGAGAGGTCGAGCACGAAGTGCTCGCAGCCCTTTTGCCGGAGTTCGTTGAGCAGGGTCTTGAAGTCTATGCTCGAGGTAAAGTTGGCCCGCCCGATGATCTTCACACAGGCAAAGTGCTCGCCGACACAGACCGACATTTTGGCTGAGGACACGCTCATGCTTAATTAGACTGCCGCTTTCACCTGGCCAGGGGCCCGGCGCTTGCAATCTGCACCAGGGCCTGCTGCAAAGCCAGCGATTCATCGAGGCTGCTGGAGACCAGGCGCTGGTTGCACCGGAGCAGGAGTTCCATCGCGCGGATCAATTCCGCTTGCGTATATCGCTTGGCTTGCGGCAGGGCCTTGAACAGGACATAGGCATTGAGGGCCAGCGGGTTGAAACGACGGTCCTCGGGCAACTGCTCCGGCGGCACCCGCTGCAATTGGGCCTTGAAGCGTGAGAAATCGGCGCCCTCGGCTTTGATCCACCCCTCGCGCAGCATTTCCTGCAGCAGAATCATCGCGCGGACCTTCGCAATCAGGCCATAGAGCAGGCCAATTTCCGACTTCTGCGGATCGAGTTTCACTTCCCACAGCTCCTCGTCCAGGCAGCGCAGCAGACGCGGCAGGTTCCGATCTCCCAGGGCATCGCCCAGGGCAAAGGCGCGCGCGGTTTTGTTCCGGGTGCACACGGCGGCGACATCGGCCAACTCAACCTCCAGGCGTGGGGCGACGTAGAGGGCGAGTTTCTCGATTTCGTTGTCGAGTTGGCGGGCCGAAGGGCCAACGCGGCTGACCAGTTCGGCCAGGGCCTCGTCGGAAATCTCCTTTTGGCGGGTGCGCAGGGCTTTGTGCGCCCAGGCCTCGGCCTGGTCGGCCCAATCGCGGTCGTCCACGGACCACCCGGCAAAGCTCTCGACCTTGCCGATCTTGTCGAGGGCTTTATAGAAGACCTTGCGTTTGTCCACCTTCATGGCGGTGATGAGCAGGCGGACGTTTTGCCAGGAGAACTCCTTGAGTTCCTGTGCCAGGGAAGCCAGGGACTCGGTGACATCACGGGCCAGGGCGACTCTTTCGTCCCCAAGGAAATTGCAGTTCTGGAGCCAGACCACCTTGGCGCTGCCGAAGAAAGGGAGGGTCTGGAGGGCCTCGCGGAGACGGCCCAGGGTCTTGAGGGCTTCCCCGGCGTTGGCGGCGCTGGCATCGAGGGTTTCGTGGTCCATGCCGCCCAATTCCTCGGTCCATTGGAGGTAAATCTCCTTAGCTCGCTGCTTGACGGCAAATTCGTCCTCGCCGCAGACCAGCACCACCGGGGCAGAGTGCTTGAGCGCAGAGGGGGCCATCACCTACTCGGTCTCGCCGCCGTTTTCGTTGATGCGCTCCAGGATTTCGCTCATGTCCTCCACTTGCTCGAAGAGCGAGCTGGTGACGTAGATGGGGCGCTTTTGGGCGGTGGCCAGGGCCAGGCAATCGCTGGGGCGCGCGTCAATTTCCACGATCTTGCGGGCCAGCTCGTTCTGCTGCTGCAAGATGAGCCGCGCGAAGTAAGTCGAGTTGCGCAATTCGGTGATGACCACCCGCTCGACAGTGATGCTAAAGCCTTTGAAAATGCTTTGGATGAGGTCGTGCGTCAACGGACGCTCTTTGGGGGTTTCGCGCAGAAACATCCCGATGACCGCGCCCATGTTCGGCTCGACATTGATCACGAACACCTTTTCGTCATTCCCCACGAACAGGGCGCATCCAGCGTTGGCGGGCAGGATTCCCCGAATCTGAACCGGCACGACATCGTTCTTCATACCTCCAGTCTATTGCGCAAATTCAAAAAAACAAGCCCAACGATGAGGGTGTTTAGCTTCGGGTTTCACCCCGCCTGCCCAGCGGGTTTTGCTCATGCTTACGCCCTCAATCCGCCGGTCCGGAGCGCAGAAAACAAATGGACTCCCCAATGCGGCCCGTTTCCGGCGGCAGGCTGGAAGCCTGCCCCACGCGGGTCACTGGCGAGGGCCATTGATGGGCGGAAGGGCCACGAGCGGGGGAACATTGCCGTCCACGGAGACGCGATCGAAGACTTGCAGTTCCGAGAGCAGCATTCCCCAACCTTTGCGGCCCTGGCAGGTTACGCGGACGTACCGAGCGGAGGCGGGTTTCTCGAAGAGGATTCGGTAGGCATAGGCCAAGCGCCCGCGCGCGGGCAGATTATCGAAGATGGCGGCGTCATCGAGTTCCCAGGGAACGTAATCGGCCGGCGGCTCGAAGACCTGGTTGAACTGCGCGGAACCGGCGAGGGCGAAGGAGTCGCCGACGGCAGAGGTCTCGACCTTGATTGTATCCGGATAGGAGAGATGAAAGCCGCCCTCCTGGCCGGCGTGAACACGGACGGCCGAGACGGTTTGTTGACTTCCGAGATCGAGGGTGATGATGGGGGAGACGTTTTTGGCAAACATGACATAGGTGGGCATGTATTTGGCCGAGACATAGGTGTCCGGCGGGGCGATGATGCCATCGGTGAGGTCGCCGCCGCCGTCGGGGTTGCGCTGGTCCTGCGCCCCGACGAGCGTGTAGGGCTTCCCGAGGGCCAGGTTTGTCCCCCAACGATAGCGGGCCCAGGATGGTTTGGCGCCAGGCCCGACATCCTGCCCGTCCGAGTAGCCATGCTTGCCCCCGCTGGGCCCGTAGCCCTTGAGGTTCATCCGCACCCAATTCATGGTCGGATCGCGGAACCCGCCGACGTTGATGGTGTACTGGTGGGCGGCGGAGGTCACCAACTCGGTGTGCTGCCGTTCGAGCTCGCCGGTTTGGCGGTGCTCGGTCCAGCAATAGGTCACTTCGAGAGGCACAAAGGCCGCGGTGCGGGCCTGGTGGTGGAGGGTCATGGCGGCCATCTGGATGCCGGGCCCAAAGTAGTGCCTGGCGTATTGCTCGGTCTCAAACTCATAGCGCAGGTATGCGGTCCGGGTCTCGGGGGGCACGGAAGCGACCGCGGCACTCACCATGAGATCGTAAGGCATCGTGTCGTCTGACTTCTGGTAGTCGCGGACGTAGGTCTGGCCGTCCCAGGAATGGAGCAAGGTGACGCGATCCTTGGGCGATTTGACGCAGACAGTTCCGCCGAAGAGAAGGTCGGTGATGGGCGTGGGAGTCTGGATTTTCCAGGTGCCGTAACAGGGCGTTCCCTTTTCCGCAGGACGGAGCGTGGGTTTGTAGAAGTCGGGCTGCGGCTCGAACGTCGAGGGCCCTCTCCGAATAGACGGTCTTTTTGTGGTTGCCGCCAATGATGGAAGGCTGGAGTTGGATGGTCTGGACCTGGGGCCCGAGGCGGACCTGGATGCGATTGGGGCCGCGCGTCAATTTGGGCAGGGCGGGCCGGTTGAGCTGCGTGACCGTTTCGATAGCGATTGAGGAAAGGAGGGCCTTGGTTCCGCTGAGCTCGACTTTGAGGAGATACTCAGTGACGCCGGCGACCTCCTCGAGGCATTGCGCCTGGCCGGAGGCGGGGGCCAGCCTCTGCCAGTTGATGCCGGCGTCGCGCGAAACGGAGAGCGCCGCGCCGGTTGCGCCCAGGGTTATGCTGGCGGAAGTGACGACATTGGCGGCGTTGACCTTGAAGACGAGCGAGCCGGTCCCCAGGCGCGGGCGGACACCGTCATTGGTCCAGGTCAGGCCGGATTCGGAGTAGATGAGGGCGCGGGTTGCCGGGTCGCGCAGGTCCGGGGCATAGAGCCACAGGCCATTGGCACGGATGCACCCGTTGGAGTCCACGTCCTGGTTAGCGCGCACCGGGCGAAAGGTGCGGAGTCCCCCGCCTTGGAGCGGATGAAAGTAGCGCGTGTAGTGCTCGTGAGGGCGGAGGTTGAGGACATAGCGATGGCCCCACTGGGCGAGCAGGTTGCCTTCCTGGAGGTCGTTTAGCGGCTTGAAGGAATCGTAGCCATTTGCGAGCGTCCGCTGGTATTCGACGGGATGATCGGAGGCGCAACGCCAGCCGCGGTGGTCGTCCGGGCCGCGGACGGGGTTGGTGGCGCATTCGGGGGCGAAATGCTCGAGATAGAAGCGGGGGTTCTGCTCGATTTCGCGGACGGAGGCGACCTGGCCCTTGTCATTGAAGCAGTAGAAGCTCATCGAACTGTCGAACATGTGCCAGCTTTTTCCGCCGTCCCAGGAGCATTCGGAGACGGTGTGATCACCGAGTTGCACATAGCGGGCCTTCCAACCCATGCGGAGCCATAGGGCGTCGTTGACACCCGAGATGATGCCACAGTTGCAATAGCCGTAGTCGTTGAACATCCGGATCGGGTCGAGCACAAAATGGCCCTCCTCGACGGGGTTGGTGGTCTGTTTACGGAGCCGTTGGGACCAGCGCCAGATGGCGATGGCCTGCTCCTGGGGAGTTGCGTACTGGGACGTTATCGAGCGCAGGTAACTGTCGATGTCGGTGAGATCGGGCGCGCTGTCGGTAACCAGCGTGATATTATAGAGCGCCCCGGGGATGGAGGCGGACGAGAGCGGACCTGGCGGCTCCTGGGCCGGAGCGCCCAAGGCTGCCCCGGAAAGGACGAGGGCGACTACGGCAGCAATGCCCAGATCAATGAAATTCCACGACAGCAACTTCATAGACGTTTACTCGAGGGACCTTGAAGGAAATGCCATCCGCACGCTGCTCGAAGGCCAGTTCCATGCTCTGCGGGTGCTCGGGACCGGTCAAGCTCACCATCAGCGGGGCTTTTCCTGGCGGGAGCAGGAGATTGACAGTGGCATTGGCGACAGGAGCGTTGGAGCGATAATTGACCAGATGCACCAGCCGGCGCCCAGCCTGTTCCGTCAGTTCGGCACACAGGCCAGGGGGCGCTTCGACGGAAAGCGAGAGCTGCCCGGCACAGGCCCGCCTGACCGCCGAGATACAATCGCCAGTTTCCGGGAAGCGAACCACCCGGGTGGAGGGCAGATCATGCAGGACGGGTTTGGACCTGGGCCTGAGCCACTCATCGTGGGTGGCCACCGGCCCGATGACGCACAGGCGCCCGCCGGAAGCCACATAGTGCCTGAGCCGCTTGATTTGAGGGTCGGAGAGGGCGATGCAGCCTGCCAGGACAAGGACCCGATAGCGGCGCAGGTCAGGCAATTGTTGATCGTAGATAATCTGGAAGGGGACGCGATTCTCGATCAGGGCCTGTTCGGCGCCGCCGGCAAGCTGCGCGCACCTGGGGTCGGCGAAGACCTGCGAGGGGAAGCTGCGGAGAACAGCCACATCGGCAATGGCCTTGGCGTCGCGAAAGAGGTCGCGGCGGCCGGTGAAGAATCGGATGTAGGGCGCGAGGTTGGTGGAGACGGGTTGAGTCGAGCCCGGCCTGGCGACCAACTTCCCGTACTCGAACCAGCAGACGCAACCCAGGCAGTCCAGGTTGAAGGCCATCGCCTCGGCGGCTTCCAAAGGTGTGGTGGTGTAGGCGAAGGCAAGATTGCCCAAGGAGCGTCCCAGTTTGCCGGTACGGATGCGGGTATGCAGGACACCGCCGCGGTAGCCCGGCATCACATCCTCGTCCCAGAAGGCATCGCCGCCGGTGAGCAATCTCCCATGGTCCACGGGCGGCTCGATGCGGTTGCCGGGTCCGCCCGGATTGCACTCCACCAGAATGTCTTTTCGCTGAGTGCGGGCATATCGAGCCAGGTCGTGATAGGAATCGGCCAGGGACTGGCAGGAGAAGTCCAGCCAGGCGCGCCTTTGGAGATTATCGGCGAAATCGGCAGTGGGCGGAAGGACGTGGTTCAGGTCCCCGATGCCCGCGGTCCGAAGTTCCCTCGAGGCAAACGTCTTGCCGAGGTAGTGGCGAAACCGCTGGACCGAGCAGGCGTCAAAGCCGGGACCGATGTTGTAGTTGTCAAAGTGAATCAGGTCGGCGCGAATGTCCCGGATGGCAAAGCGAACGAGTTGTTGATAGAAGGACTGGGCGCCCGGATGGTTGCGGTTCCAGTAATAGCGATACTGGGCCGAATCGTACGTGAGGGGCTTGCCGTTCCGATCCAGGATCACCCAGTCCCTGGCTTCCGGACGCTCGTTGAAGAAGAGCTCCCAGCCAAAGGCGCCGCTGAAATTGTAAACCCCCACATGCAGACCGGCGTCGTGACAGAGTTGGGCAAAGCGGACGGCGTCAGCCATGCTCTGGCGCTCGGCGCCCAGCCCGAATCCCTTGTAGGCGTGCATCATCACGAAATTGACGCCCAGGGCCTTGAGTTGAGCGACCATTTCCGGGCTGTGTTCGCGGGCGTAAGCGGCGAGTTGTTCCGGGGTCGGCTCGTAGCCATTGCTTCCGTCGCGACGCACGCGAAACAGGAGCGGTTCCCAACTGCCGGCCATCACCACGCCCTCCCTTTGCAGCCACGCAGGCCGTTTGGGCGGCGGCAAGGTCAGTGTCTTGGAGTATCCCGAGGCGACGAGCGAGGCGCCAAGCAGGACGGCGGCTCCAATCCGCGCCCCGGATGACTTCACGGACAACATAGAGCCTGGGGTTTCACTCTCCTTTCGCGGGGATGGCCGGCGGTCTCAACTCGGCGAGAACCTCGCCGTAGAGCCATTCGGGACCCTCTTTTGGCGGTTTAGTCTTCATTACGATTCAGGCGGATGGACTGCACGGCAAACTCGCCCGTGTTGCCTCCGTCCATTGGGTCGAGGCGAATGCCGATGATGGTTTTGGCGGCCCAGAGGGAATGCCGGCCCACTTCAAAGACATACTCGCCGAAATCGGGGCCGGGCTTGAAGGGGAGATGAATGGCTTTGTCCTCGGCCCAGCGCGGGCTGTCCTCAGTAATCCAGTAGAGGCCGATGGAGGCGCCCGTGGCGGAGCGGGATTTGACGCTGAGCTTCTCACTAGGCCGGCCGTTGAGGCGAAGCCGGGTGCGGTGCAGATAGGGGTTGGACCCGGTCGCCAGACCCTTGAGGAGCCCGTCTTCCACGCGCAGGTTTTCGACCTGGTTGGCCGGCGTCCAGCCTTGGAGGCCGCGGGCAAAATCAAAGGCAATCACGCTTAGCCGGCTGGGAAAGAGGCTGGCGGCCCGGGGCCTGGCGCCCGAGATTTCCAGCAGGTGGGGGCCGGGCGCAGGCAGCCGGATGACCAGGAAACCCTGTTCGTCGAGGTACTGCCAGCCGCCGGCCCGGGACTGGGCCAGGCCCGACCCGTCGAGCAGCACTCGAGCGGGCTTTTCAAGGCCGGCGGCGACCATACAGCCGCTTTCTGGCTCCGGGAATTGGGCCTGAAAACTGAGGACGTTGTCTTTCCAGGCAGCGTGGCTGACCCGGGCGCGCGTGGTGATTGCGAAGCGATTGTCCCCGGTCCCCACCAGGGTGGTGGCCGGCTCGAGGTCGCGGCCGAGAATCTTATAGATGTTTTTCGCGATGAGGCCCGGCTCGAAGAGCCAGGGGCACTTTGACCAGTCGAGGGCGCTGAAGTTGTCGGGCCAGAGGGCGACGTTGGGGCCGTCGGTGTCCTGCTGATAGAGGGCGCTGATGGTCAGGCCCTCGGCGAGGCGCCGCCAGGGAAAGGAATGGTCGTAGTCGGCCAGTTTGAGCAAGGCGTAGGCGTAGCGGAGGCCATTCCATTGGACCGGCTGTCCGATCCAGGAACCGGCGTACCAGGAACCGCCGAAGATGGGAATCGAGGCATAGCGCAGGAGCGGCCTGCCGGGGGGATTCCAGACATAGACAAAAGGCAGGCCGGTCCAGGCCCAACGGAGGGCTTCCTGGAGGAAGTGTTGGTTGCCGGAGCAGCGATAGGCCTCGAGTTCGGCCTCGAGGGCATCGGCGGCGGCGAGGATGTCCGGTGAGTGGACCGGGCATTCCCAGACCTGGGCGGCGCGCGGCACGGCAAACTGCTCGATAAAGGCGAGCGGCTTTTCCGCCGCCTTGAAGAGAGCCGCGTCGCCGGCCAGGCGGGCGAATCGGAGGACCTCGTACAAGTTGCGGGCGCAGGTGCCGACTTCGGCAGCCCGGTCCGGACCGAGCAAGGAATAGTCCATGCCTTTGAAAACCCCGTTGGTTTCCACTCGGGTCCTGAACCGCCAGGAGCCATCGGGCTCCATGGAATCCAGGCACTCGAGGGCGGTGTGGCCCAAAGCGGCCAGGCGCGGAGCCGGGTCGGCCCAGGTGAAACCGAGGTCATCCCATTGCGGGCTGAACCCGCCCAGACTTTCGGCGAGGGCGGCCCGGTCGTTGCACCTGCGCCGGAGGCCGTCGTCTTGGGTCATGAGGGCGGCCATGCGGAGTTGGAAGGCAAAATGGGGGGGCCGTCCTTTAGGACTCAAGAGGTCGCTTGCGCCTTTGGAGGTCCACCACTGGCGCTGGTCCTCGACCCAGAGCGAGTCCAGGAACGCCCGGGTGCTGAACTCAATTTCCTTGAGGTAACTTCCTCGAGGGATGGGCGCCGGGTCGGGAACGCCAAAGGTCTGGAACCACCGCGGCAGACAGTCGAGCGAGTGCCGGGCCGGGGTCACACCGGCAATCCAGGCCTCGAGGCGCAAGGGCGTCTGCCGCCTGAAAGGATACGGGACAGCGGCGGCCTCGAGCGTATTGGAGCTGACCCAGGAGGGCACGGACGGCAGAAACAAGCCCGCCAGGTGATTCTCCTGGCCTTCGATGAAATTGGGCGAAGCAAAAACTGCCGCCGGGCGGTCGTTGGTCCCGTCCCACTTTTGCAGGCAATCCCAATAAAGCGCCAGGGCGGCGTTGTTCCTGGAAAAGGCCATCAAGGGCACGGTGACCTTGTTGGGATGCGGCACGAAACGGACATAGTAATCCGGGTCGTGCATGTCGAGGTTCGAGGAGGAGGCCTCGTCGCCCACCAGCCATTCCAGGCCGCAGAACAAGCCGTCGTCTTTTTTGGCGCCGAAGGTCCCTTCGCCGACATGCAACGTGGGTCCCTGGAAATGCACGAGCGAGCCGTCTTGGTCGGGCGTGGCTTCATAGACCACCTTGACCCGGTCGTCATTGGAAAGCACGAAAGAGAAACGGCAGTCCCATCGGGCGCCGGCCCCGTCATCGAGGGAACGGGTGAATTCGAGCCCGACAGGCGCCGGGCCCGGGGTCCGCCGGTTTGAAATGGTCGGCGTAGATGAATCGGCGGGACAGTTGGGCGCCCTTCTTGACGACCAGGTAACTCAATTCGCCCGCCACGGCCAGGCGCGTCCAACGGTTGGACTGGTTGACATCCACCGCGAACACGCCGTAGCCGAAGTCATTGGTCGGGAAGACCAGGCGCAGATGGCTGTTGCCGAGCACGAGGGTCCCGGCGGTGCGGGTGAGGCCCGGTCGAGCAAAGGCAGGCCCGTCCGTGAGGATTGGCCCGGCGACGACGACCTTGGCGGATTTTGACACCGGCTCGATACCGGAGAAGAGCGCGCGCACGTTGATGTCCGAGGCCAGGGCACCTTTGCCCAGGAGCTTCCATTCCAGGAGTGCCGGTCGGTCGCGCAAGACGGCCGGGAGCCTGGCCACCCGCTCACCCGCCAGCAGAACCAATCCTTGCGGCAGCTCGAGTTCGAGAGTCCCTGCGGGCAGGGGCCGGCCGCCCGTGTTGGCCACCTCACAGGTGAGCGCGAAGGGGTTTCCAAGCTCGAACACCGGGCGTGGCACCTTGAGTGACAGAGACAGTTTTGGGGGAAACAAGTCGCGGATTTCGTCCTCGCTCAAGGCCCGGTCATAGATTTTGACCTCGGCGATGGCGCCGATAAAATTCTCCCCGAGTCGAAGCTGCCGGTGTTTGAGGGCCAGCGTTCCGGTCCTGGGCCGGTCGCTCTTTGCGCCATCCAGCCACAAGTGGAGGCTGGCCTGGTCCCAGACCGCGACGACCTGGTGCCATTTGGAGAGTTCCGGGACACGGGCCTGCACGCGCGGTTCCGGGTTGCCGTCCAGGAAGGCGAAAAAGGAGAGCCGGCCACCCTCCGGCGGATTGTCCAGGCGCAAGAGATAGCCATCCGGCAATTCGAGGATGTGCTTGTAAGTGTTGGGCTTGTTGTCGGCGGGACAGATCCATGCCTGAATGGTGACGGGTCCCTCGAGCCGGCGGGTCTGGTCGAACGCGACCTCGACATACGAACTGCCGTCGAAGCCCAGCGCCGTTCCTGAAGGCCCCTCGCCCCATCGGGCCGCGCCGTGGATCACTCCGTCGTGACCATGCCCGGTAACATCATGCACGGCGCTGCCGGCGCCTTCCTTGAAATTCCACCAGGCCAGCGGACCCGGCGTATGGGAGGCATCCGGCGCTGCCGCAGGGGACGCGGCCCGGGGCGCCGGGCGGGAAGCCGCCGCGGGCGCGAGGTCCGAAGGTCGAAGGTCGAAGGTCGAAGGCGCGGCCTGGCTCGGTAGGGGGAAAGCGGTCGCGAGTATGACGGCGGAAAGGGAGACGGCGAGCCTTGGGGCCTGTCGGGGAATATGAATAATCACAAGGGGGGTTCTAACTCGCATACCTACCAGGCGCAAGCCGCAAGAAATGGGCACGGGGCAACGGGAATTGTGGCGGGGATTCAATCCCGGGCAGAATTGCACCATGGGGAGGGGAGGAAAGGTGGAAATGGTTGATGCAGAGAGGATTGTGAAAAGCAGGGTGCAAAAAGTGAGGAAGGAACAGTGCAGGAATGGTGCAGAAAAGCGGCGGCGGAAGGCTGAGACGGAAGTGGTAACCGCGGAACACGCGGAATACGCGGAAAGGGAAGCGGCCGGGCTCGGGGTTCGGCGTATTGCGCGTGCCATGCGGTTCATGCCTTCTGTGAGAAGTCTTTGCAGACGGCGGGCAGATTGGGCGATGGCATTGTTTGACCACGGAGGGCACTGATGGCACGGATTTCATGGCGGAG
This sequence comes from uncultured bacterium, assembly GCA_963713735.1. Classification (GTDB taxonomy): domain Bacteria; phylum Verrucomicrobiota; class Verrucomicrobiia; order Limisphaerales; family UBA8199; genus CAVQND01. The sequence goes on along the minus strand of CAVQND010000014.1, from coordinate 149,452 downwards.
GTTGAGGTAGATGCGGACGAGTTTGTCGCTGTCAACCCAGGTGAAGTCGCGTTTGGTGATGGCGGCTTCGACGTTGGCCTGGACTTTGGCGAGGCGGGCCAGGTCGGCTTCGCGCGAGGCGAGGGTTTGTTCGTGGAGGGCTTCGAGGTGGACGGCGCGGAGGGCGCACGTGCCGGCGGCGTTTTTTTAGATCGTGTTCCCGGAAGAAGCGCTCGATGTTCTCAGGAGCCACAGCCACGTGGTGCTGCTCTTGGAGTCGGGTGGCGATCTGCTCGAAGCTCAATCCGGGCTGCTTAATGTATTCCACCAAGACCCAAAGGGCGGTCTGCGTGCTCAACGAAGCCATGGGGCTGGGCCCTGGCACCAAAGCAGCTTGCTCGCGCTGCTGGCGATTGAGCTGCGGGTCGGCAGCCAGGTAGCGGAACTGACCTGGGAGCCGGAGCCGATCCAATCGGCCGGCCTTGTGCAGTTGGCTCAAGACCGCGTGACAGGGGTGGTGCAGCTTCCCGGTCAACTCGGCGGCGGACAGCCCGGCGGGGCTGCGCCCGACCAACTGATCAATAGTGAGGGTGAGGCTGCCGTGCTTGGAAAAGCCAATGCCTTTGTAGTGCCACAAGCCGTCGCGGTCAAAGTCGGGGGAGTCGTGCAGGGTGTACCACTTGCCGTTGTGGGTGTAACTCCTGAAATAGCCGACCTGCTTGAGGAAGCGGCGTGCCGAGATCAGGGCGTAGCCGAGGGCCTCGGCGATTTGATCGAGCATCCAGCACTTGCGGCGGTGCAGGAGTTTTTCCAGGCGGGCGGTGGGTGATGGTGGAGGGGGCATGGGCAATATGATATAGTATTAAATCGCTGTTCACATATTTAACACTCTATCATCCATTGGCCGCCTGTCAACCCTCCGGTTCGGTGGGCGCAGGGCAGGACCCACACCGCTTAAACCATCTTGTTTTCTCTTAGGTCATGAACCTTCAGCAGTTCTGATGGGACTGTGATCTCGCGACATCTCATGAAACAGGCTGAGGCGCCAATGAAGTGGCGGGACCAAGCCCTACGCGCACAAGATTGGCATTTGACAGCACCGCCAACCGGCGTAGGTTTACATTACTTGCCGGACTGATGGCAATATTGGTACATCCCCTCCGGCAGCCAAGCAACCAAGTGGCAGCAGTTATGAGGACAAATCGGTTCAGGAAGTTCGTTCTGTGGCGCCTGGCTGGAATCGCGCCTTTGTATGTCGGGGCGGGCTTGTGCGCCGCCCCGCTGACCTGGTTTCCCGGACCGTCCCTGGGTACGCCCCGGAACGGAGCCGCAACCGCCGTCTTCTCCGGTGGAGACAACCTCCTGATTGGCGGCGATTCCTCCGCGGTTCAAGAATTGGCCGCCACGAACATTTACTGGACCTATCTGACGACGTTTTACTACTCCACCCTCGCGCCCGGAGCCGTGGCCGGCGGGGGAATGGTCATCTTTTATGGCGGCAACGACGGCACCAACTCCACGAGCGCGGTGTTCAGTTATAGTCCCACTGACGGTACGGCCCCGCTCGCCTCCATGAGGGTGGCCCGTTCCTACCTCGGTTATGCGCCCGACCACAGCGGCAACGCTTACGCCCTTGGCGGTTTGGATGACAGCGGCCAGACCGATTTCATCCGCCGAGTGTTACAATCAGGACTCGTCCACTTGGGCCGCCATCGCCAGTCTCCCGGCGGCTCTTTACGACTTCCCGGCGGTGTTCGACCACACGAGCTACATTTACTGTTTTGGCGGATTCACGGACACAACGTCCGGAAGAGCAACCGCCACGGTGCTCCGTTACTCCATCAACGCAAACACCTGGACCGCGATGGCGCCTATGCCCGTCGCCGTCGCCGGCAGCGCAGCGACGCTGGGGGCCGATGGCAAATTCTATGTCGTCGGCGGCACCTCCGGCGGCGTCACGACCAATGTGGTTCAGGTTTACAATGCGGTTTCCAATTCCTGGGCAATCTCAACGCCGCTGCCCGAAGGCTTGAGCGCCGCCGCCCTGGGCGCGGACAGCTTGGGCCGGCTGATTGTGATGGGCGGCATGGACACCAACGGCAGCGACGTCAGTGACGTCTGGCGCAGCCAGCAATTGAACGTGCCGGACATCGCGCCGGGGTTCGTGTCGTATCCCGGCACTGGGGCCACTTATCTGGTTCCTTATGTTTCCTCGATCAACGCCACCGGCAATCCGCAGCCGATTTACCTTCTGGTTAGCGGCCCCACCGGGATGCAAGTTGACACTTACAGCGGCGCCATTACGTGGACGCCGCAAGGTCTCGATCAGGTCGGAGCCGTTCCGGTGACCATCCGCGCAACCAATTATGCCGGCTACGTTGATTGGAGTTTTACCATCACCGTCCCCAATCCGCCGCCAGCGGCACCTGCCAACATTCATCTTGTCAGCGCAACTGAACATACGGTGACTTTGGCTTGGGATCCCGAAAGCCCGGTGGTTGGGCCGGCAACTTTTAAGGTTTTCATCCCGCATCCTTGGCACTCTCCCAGGGGCAGCGGGGGCGGTGTCAATTACCAGTTGATAGGTTCCACCCCCTCGACCAACATAACCATCATCAATCTGACACCGAATACTTCCTACGGCTTTGACCTCAACGCCACGGCTCCCGGCGGCACGTCGGGCTACGCGGGCGTAAGTGTCACGACCTTGGGTCCACAGCCGCCGGCCAACGTGCGGGTAACCGGGATCACTTCCACCAGTATCAGTCTGGCGTGGGATGCTTCGCCCGGCCCGGTGCCGATAACTCGTTACGAGATTTTGGGCTGGATTGGTGGTTTGTTTCCGACCATTGGATATGGGACAAACTTCACCGGCACGACTGCCACGATCACCGGCCTCACTCCCGGGCACCTATGAAGAATGGAGCCTGAGCGCTTACGATGCGGAGGGCAATGTCTCCGGCCTCGCCACCGGCATCTTTGCGGTCAATCCCGTGCCCGCTGCCGCGCGCTTGAGCAACGCCGCGCCCTCCGCCGGCGGCGGTTTTCAGTTTACCGTGTCCGAAGGTGGTAACAGCCTGCAAACGGTTTTGATCCAGGCGACCACGAACCCGGCGGAGCCCAGCTCCTGGGTCCAAATCGGCTCGCTGCTGCCGGCCACGAACCCCTTTACCTTCACCGACACCAACGCCAGCTTGTTCCCGATGCGTTTCTATCGGGTGGTCAGCCCTTAGCCAAGGGAAGCGAGTCTCCAATTCGTGGCCATCCGTAGGCAATACAGGCGCTCAGAACCGTCCCCGGAGGAAAGCGCCCATGCCCTCCGCCACGCTCGCTGACAACTCAGGCTCATCTTCCCCCATCGAGAGAGGGTTTGTGAATGAAATCTCCCGGTCCAGCGCGGTTTTCTTGCACCAAAAGTGTTGTCTCTAATAGTGCAATATTTATCTTGCACCCTCTGCGGTCCGCTCGTATGCTCCAACCATCGTGTTCATTAAACGCAACCACACCGTCCTGGCCGGCAAAGACTACCGGTCCGTCCTCTTGGTGCAGGGCAAGCGCGTGCTGGCCAAGCGCCCGCCGGGGCGCCCCGCCGCTGGCGCTCCCGCCCCCAAATCGGTGGTGATCCACCAAACGCTGGCCAATCTTTCCAAGCTCCCGCCCGAGCTCATCGAGTTGATCGAGCGACACTGCAAGCACCAACCGCCCCCACCCGAGGGCCCCGTCGGGCCAGCCGGCGGCGGGGAGGCGTCGAGCGCCATTCACCAAGGGCCGTGTTATGGTGTGCTGGCCGCCTTGGATGGCCTGGCTCGGGAGATAGGGTTGGTGCAGGCGGTGGGAGAGCAAAGCCGCTCCCAGCGCCTGGCCCTGTTCTTAACCTACGCTCGGGTGGCCCACCAGGGCAGCCGCTTGTCGGCGGCGCGCTGGAGTGAAGACCACGCGGTCAAGGAAATCCTGCAGGTGGGCAGTTTCGATGAGGACGATCTCTACGCCGCGCTGGAGGACCTGGAAGGCCGGCAGGCCAGTATCGAAACGGCGCTAGCCCCCAAGGTGGCAGCGCCCAAAGCGCGAGCCATTTATCTGTATGACGTGACCAGCGTGTATTTTGAGGGCCTGGAAAATGAGTTGGCCGATTTTGGATATAATCGCGAGGGCAAGAAGGGCAAGAAACAGTTGGTGGCCGGGCTGTTGACCGACAGCCATGGGGAACCGATTTCGATTCAACTCTACCGGGGCAACACCGGAGATCCGCCGACATTCTTGGACGCGGTGCAGAAGCTCAAGGTGCGCTTTGGGGCGGAGGAAATAGCCTTGGTGGGAGACCGGGGCATGATCAAGCGCCTGGGCAAGGCGGCGCTGGGCGAAGCCAGGTTCTGCTATGTGACGGCCTTGACCGATCCGCAAATCCGAGCGTTGCTGGCCAAGAAACGGCTGCAACTGGAGCTCTTTGAGGACAAGCCTGCGGAGGTGGAATTGGAGGGCAAGCGTTATGTGCTCCGGTGCAATCCTCAGACCCAGGCCCGGGAACGGGCCCGCCGCGCCGACCAGTGGGCTCGCGTGCAAGCCAAGATCACGGCGCGCAATCAACAGGTGGAGCAGAAGCCCCGCAGTGAGCCTGAGAGTTCGCTCAAGCAAGCCCAGGCGCTGCTCACCAAGTATCGGCTCCGGGGATGGGTGAAAGTGGAATTAGCCGGGCGCAAAGTGGTTTGGACCGAAGATACGGCGGTGCGGCAGAAGCAGGCTGAACTGGATGGGTGCTATGTGATCGAAAGCGATCTGCCCAAGGAGGTGGCCGACACCCAGCAGGTGCATGACCGCTATCTGGATCTGACGCAGGTTGAGCGGGACTTTCGCACGCTCAAAACCGGCTCTTGGAACTGCGGCCGATTTTCTTGCGCAAGGAAGGTCGCACGCGCGGGCACGCCGTGGTGTGTCTGCTGGCACTCAAGCTGGCGCGGGAGTTGGATCGGCGGCTGGCGCCGCTGGGTTTGACCGTCGAGGACGGACTGGAGCGGCTCAAGGGCGTACGGTTGGTGCGGCTGGGCGACAGCGAACCGGAGCTGTGGAGATTGCCCGCCAGCTATCCTCCGGCGCAGACCGAGGTGTTGGCAGCGTTGCCGAAGCTGAAGCCGCCAATGTTGTCTCTAGGAAAAGCCAACAGGCGGCGGCTGACCAACCCGCGCAAGGGACGCACCTAGAAGGACTTGTGCAGACAAGTCACGGCCGACCGTCCCTTCATTGATGGGGGAAGGTCAGTCAGGGCGTCTCCACCAGGCGGAAGAACTGGGACGGGCCGCTGAGCGGCGCCGAGACCTTCTGGATCCCGGGCATGTCCACCTCCTGAACCGGCATCCACGGGCCTTGCACGGTTGGCGCGCCTTCGACCGAGTAGTTCACCCCGGCGGGAGCGGGCCACGTGACTTGTACCGCCCGGGCAATGCTGATTGGCGGCACATCGTGCAGACGCAGGGCGAAGTTGTCCCAGACGGCCTGTGCCGCTCCGGCGGCGAACTGGAACAGGCCAACACCGGCTTCGGTTCCGGAAAGCAGTGGGGGTCCCGAATCGGGCCGCATGGGGAAGGTCGTGATGCCACTTAGGCCGGCGAATTGGCTGCTGGTCAGCGACGGATCCACGCCGGGGGTGTCGATATAGATGTATTCAAGAAGACTGGCGTTTTGATTGGCCTTATCGAGCACCCGCGCGGTGATGATCGCGTTGCCGTGGTCGCGTGTGAGCGCCAGATAGAGCACCACGTTGGCGGGCCGCAACTGGGCGCTGTTGGTAAACCAGAAGCACGTGATATAGTTGCCTCCCATATCCCATTTGAGCAAGCCGGCTTTGCCGTCAGCCAGGTCCAATTCGTACGCTGCTGTGTCATCGTTTCCGACCCATAGCCTGGCAAAGTTCAAGCCATTCTCAGTCAGGCCGACCAGGTCCGCCTGGCACTCGAGCGTCTGGCCGTCAGCCAGGCTCCAATTCGTTGCCGGGCAGCGCAGGAGATTCATGCTTCCGGCGGTCCCGAGGGTCTGATCAGCGAGTTGCTGATTGGTTGGGTAGAAAGTGCCCGTACCCCAGAGCGTCCAACCATTAACCCCGTTATTAAAGCCGTCCGACGATAGTGTGCTGCTGGCCGGCGGCGGCTTGATGGTCCCCGTGTAGAGCAGGGGCACGGTCGGGTCCAGGGGATTTGCTGCTGGCCCACGTGTTGCCGTCTCTTCCAGCCACAGGCCGTCGATGGTTCCCCCTGAACCGTAGCCCGCGTGGCTAACCAGGGTGCTGTTATTGGTTTGGATCACGCCGCGGTACTTCATCTCCCACATCCCGCCGGTGGGCGTGAAGTTCGTCCCGGCCCAGGTCCCGACCTCGGTACTAGGCGGTGCCGTACGTTACGGTCGAGCCGTCGGCCTGGACGTAGCCGTCCGCAAAGGCGGTGTGCCGGCCCGTCAGGCGCGGGTCGGTGCAGTCCGCCCGTATCGTATAGACGATGCCGCGAATGAGCACTTGGCCGGCGGCGTTCCACACAGTAAATGCCCGGTACGAGCACCTGGTTGACCCAGCCGGTGCCGGTGTAGGTTATCGTTTGGGCGCTCGCTGCCGTGGGCAGCAGGAGGGCGCACGGCACGCCGGCGAGGAGGACGCAACCAGCCAGCGCCCTGAGGGGTGGAGAGTTTCTCGTGATCATATAATGATTCCTTTCAGTCAGTTTTTGGTGTGGGGTCCGGCGGTTGGGGACGCCCAAAGGCAAACCAGCGCGAGTTGCGGGGCAGCGGGAGTGCCGCCCTTGCCCGACCGCAAGTTTCCTGGCCCCGGCGGGCGTCAAGCTTGATCGTCCGGCCATCGGAACCACGCCGTGACACTGACGCCACTACAGTCATCATCCCGTACACAGGAAGAACCAGCGAAAGGGGACAAGGTTTTTGCCAGGCTCAAGGGATCGGCACTTTTCCCGGAACGGCCCGGAAGAAACGGGCGAGGTCCCGCTCGGTCCGGGGCACGGCGGGCTGCAAGACCGTCCGGAGGTTCAAGCCGGCTTCCCTCAACGCTCTTTGTTCCCTCCGTTGGCTTCTGTTGGAATTCATCGGATCCTCTCTTTCTTTTCCTTCACCTCAATTTCCGCAAACGAGGGCGCGTGCCAGAACAGCAGGTCGCCCTTTGAGGTCAGGGCCGTGAGCCGGCTGCCATCGGCGCTGAAAGCGAGCTGCTCCAGTTGCTCCCCCGGGCGCTCCAGGGTGATCAACTCCTGCCAGGTGGCAACGTCCCACAGCTTGACCGCTTCCGCGCCTTGACCCGCCGTGGCCAGGCGCCGGCTGCCCGGCGAGAAGGCCAGCGCGAGAAGCGCCTGCGGATGCGCACGAAACTCCTTCAGTTCGTGCAGTCCGGGCATCTCCCAGACCTTAACCACGCCTTGGATATTGGCTGCGGCCAGGAGCCTGCCGTCAGGCGAGAAGGCCAGGCCATGAGCAATATCCCCAGGCGCGGACACGGTTCTGGCTTCGGATTGCTCCGTGAGGCTCCAGACGTGGAGGGTGCCTGGCATATCGCCCACCGCTAACCACCGGCCGTCGGGGGAGACCGCCGTATAGGTCTCTCCCCAACCTGAAATCGTCCACGATTGGTGCCGGTGCCAGTCCGCAGTGGTCCAGACCTCGAACCGGAGTGTCTGTCCGACTAAGCCCCGGGCGGGACGCCCCGAATCAACTCCGGCTTTCCAGTGGACTGCGACGAGAAGCCGCCCGGGCTCATCTTGCAGAAGCCGGGCTACCGGCTCATCCGAGCCGCGCAGAGGAAGCAACTCCTGGCGGCCCTCCAGGGACCAGATGCAGACTTCACCGCTTTGGGTGCCCGCAAACAGAGACTGTCCGTCTGAGGAGAACAGGACGGCGGTGTTGTTGGTGCCCAACTCCGGGAGTTGGCCGGGCGGCGTCTCACCTTGCGCCTCGGCCAGGTACACGGCCCCCTGGCGGAGAGCAGCGAACCTCTTCGCATCCGGTGCCACCGCCGCGGCATCCGGGCCCGCCGGCCTGTGCCAAAAGCCGGGTTTTGGCTGGGCCTGCCGGGCGTCGGCAGGCCAGCGGCGTATCGTGCCATCACTGGAGCCACTGTACAGCTTCAGCTTCTGCCCGTCTGAGGCAAAGCACAGGCGCCACACATCCTCGGGAAGTCCGTCGAAAATCCGCCGCGCTTTCCTCGTGGGCACATCCCAGAGCAGAATCCTTCGATCCGCGCCGGCCGACGCCAGCGTTTGGCCATCCGGCGAGAACTTCAGCGCGGTAATCCCGCCCTGGTGACCCGGCAGTTCGTCCAGCGGCCGAAACGACGGAACTTCCCAAAGTCGGATGCCGGTTTCCGTGTCCTCGGCGCCGGTTGCCAGCGCCTGGCCGTCCGGGCTGATGGCCATCGCGGTGATCGCCGTACGGTGTCCGGGGAAGTGACGGGGTTCACTCCCGGCAGCTAATTCCCAATAGCAAATCTCGCCGTCGAGGTCGGGCTGGGAGCAGATGAAGTTCCGGCCGTCGTGCGTAAACGCCCAATCCCATCCCTCTGGGATCTTGATGTTCTCGGTCAGTTCACAGACCTTTTTCCGGCTCGGAAAGTCCAGGACCACGAGCCCTGCATTGTCGGAAGAAGCCATGACGGTGTACCCGAACCGTTTGCCATCGGACGAGAAACCCATCGGGCCGACGGGACGCCCATCGGTGATCGGCGCCACCTTCTTTCGCGCCTGCAGGTCCCAGACGGCAATGGCGCCTTCCGACTGCAGGGTCTGGTCGCAAATCAACAGCCAGCGGCTGTCGGGCGAGAAGGCGCCCCAGGAATAGAGCGCGCCTTCCGCGGCGAAGGGGGCTCGCTGGCCAGTGGTGAGGTCCCACACGCCGCCTGTGCTCCCCCGGGCGCCGGCCAGAAGCCAGTGCCCGTCGGCGGACACCTCCAACCCGCCAACGCCCATCTTAAGCTTGCCGATAACCGCTTCCGCTTCCGTTTGGGATTGTTGCCAAAGGTAACGCCACTCGAAACCGCGGAGGTCGGTGCCGAGCGGTGAGTGGCGAGTGGCGAGCACCGAATTAGTGGGACGATACTGATCTAAGAGCGCCAGGGCGCGGGCGGGGTTGTTCGCCTTGAGGGCTCCTTGTGCTGAGTTCATCGCGAGAACGTAGGCGTTTCGCAGGGCTGTCAATTCGCCAGCCTCGGCCCGCCGCCGCTCGAATTCCGCCCGGTGCCACATCCCCAGCACCCCCGTGAATCCCAGCACAAACAAGAGCGCGGCGGCGGCAGCCAGGCTCGCCATTTGCGGTTTGCGCCGGCACCAGCGCCAGGCCTTGCCGGCCGGGCCAAGGGGGCGGGCTTTGATGGGTTCACTTGCTTGGAAGCGCGCCAGTTCATCCGCCAATGCCTGCGCTGTGGGGTAGCGGCGCGACGGTTCTTTCTCCAAACATTTAAGGCAGATGGTCTCCAGGTCGCGCGGCACCGCGGGGTTGAGCAAGCGCGGCGCGACCGGTTCGGCATGGAGCACGAGGTCGAGCGTTTGGGTCAGGGATTCCGCCTGGAAGGGCGGGCGCCCGGTCAGCAGGTGATACAGCGTCGCGCCGAGGGCATAGGCATCCGTGCGCCGGGAAACGCGCGCCCGCTGGCCGGCCGCTTGTTCGGGCGGCAGGTAATGGGGCGAGCCCAGCACCTGGCCGGTCACGGTCAATTCCGAGTCGCCCTCCAACCGCCGGGCCAGGCCGAAGTCCACCACGTGCGGCTGGTCCTGCGCGTTGATCAGGACGTTCGAGGGTTTCAAGTCGCGGTGCAGGATGCCGCGCTCATGGGCGTAGTGCGCCGCCTCGGCAATGGTCTGGAGATAGGCGGCAGCGCGCCTGGCGGGCAGGGGTTGGTTGCCCACCAGCCGTGCCAGGCTTTGTCCCTCGACATAGTCCATCACGAAAAAGTGTCGCCCCTCATGAATACCCACTTCGTGGATGGCGACGATGTGCGGATGATGCAGACTCGCCGCCGAGACCGCCTCCGCGCGGAACCGCTGGATCAGCTCTGGACTGGAGCCAGGGCCGAAGGCCATCATCTTGATCGCGACCACGCGGTCCAGGCTCCGTTGCCGGGCGCGATAAACCACCCCCATGCCGCCGCGGCCGATCTCCTCCAGCAACTCGTAGTCGCCGAACTGGTTGGCGATTGTCGCCTTGGAATTGGCCACCGGAGAAGCGAAGGCTGGACTGGGCCCTTGAGGCTCTGAGCTCTGCCCTTTGACCCCCGACTCCCGTTCCTCCGCATCCAAGTTCGCCGCCGAGCCCAAGATGCCGTCGCCGGCCTGGAGGAAGAGGCACTTGGGACAGAACCCTTGCCGGGCGTCGCCAGCAAGAGACGCACCACACTTGAGACACGTGTGCTGAATCGCCATATCGGCCCTGTACTATTCTGCCGCTACTGTTAGTACCCGGAGAAAACCGTGAGCCGGGACAAGGTTTTCTATTTCACCCCGAGGCCTGCCCGCCCTCGGCCGGGTCGCTCCGATCCGCAGCCAGACCTGTCCGTTACCCGGCCATCACCGCGCACAGATAGCGCATCTCTTCCTGAACCTCGGCCGGGTCCGCGACCGTTTGGGCAATTGCCTGGCGGAACAGCTTGTAGTAACGGTGTCGCAAACGCTGCGCGGCCTTCTTGACCGCCTCGCCGGTCATGCTCAGTTCCGCCGCAACGTCAGCGTAGGTCTCCTGGCCCGTGCCGGCCACCAGGAACACCCGGAGTCGCAGGAACACTTCGGCCTTGTCCGCTTCCCGGAACTCCTGTTCCAGCCGCGCCAGCACGGAGTCCAACAACGCCAAGGCCCAGGAGCGCTCGAACAACCTGTCGGGGCTCCAATCGTCCACAGGTTCCAGCCGATACCGCTGTTCCGCCTCGTGGGCATCGAACGAAAGGATGGGGTGCCCCCCGCCGCGCTTCAGAGCACTGGCGCGATCGCGTTGGTCAGCCAGGAAGTAATTGAGCCCGGCGAGCAGAAACGAGCGAAACCGCCCTTTGTTGCGCTCCACGCGCGCGAACGACTTGCACCCCAGCAACTGCGCCAGGAACCCTTGCGTCAGGTCTTGCGCGTCCTCGTGGCCGTACCGCCGCCGGCGGACATAAGCGTAAAGTGGATACCAGTAGGTGCGGCACAATTGCTCCAACGCTTGCGAGGCCTGCCCATCGCTGCTCTGGCCTGCCGCCAGCACCACGCTCCAGTGGGTGGTGGCGAAGGCGGCCCCGTGCGCCTCAGGTCCGGAATTTGCATCGTCCGTCCGCACGGCTCTATTTCACCAAATCCGGTCCGCATTGCACGCCAAATTGACACCGCCATGCGCCGGTATCAACCACTCCGATGCCATTTTCGCGGCGGTGGACCAAGTGAACCAAGATTTGCCAAGCACCGGCGCCCTCGCCGGTCCGGGAGACATCCCCCGAACCCGCGCGCCTTGGCTCACTCCCCGGGAGAGTCCCCTGGCTTCTGAACCTCCGTTGGCAGCTTGAGGAGATCCATGATCCGCGTGAACTCGAGCACGGGAAATCACCTCTCCCGAATGCCCCTGCGGCCAGCATAGCTCAGTTCGGTGCGACCTCCCCCTTGGCGAGAAACTCCTCGGGTGACAAAACCGGGATGTCGCTGGCGGCGAAATCGGCCTGGTTGCGCGTGACGATTGCGCTCACACCGCCCTCCGCCTTGGCTGCGAAATGCTGAATCGCATCCTCGAAATCCTTGAAGCTCGACGAAAGTGCGGACTGGACCTCCGCTTCCGTCACGCCGGCGACGCCGACCAGGAGCTTCAACTTGCGGAGCAGAGCCAAGGCCTCGTCGTGCCCTTTCGGTTTTCGCAGGATGTAGTAGAGGTTGCTGAACGAGAGTGACGAAAGGCAGACGGCGAGTTCGCCGGTTTCGGCCAGCGCGAAGAGTCGGTGGGCATATTCCGCAAACGGCTGGCGATCAGCGAGATGATCCAGCGCAACATTCGTGTCCAGGAAGATTTTATGCTCGGAAGCCATGCTTCTTCTGCAGTTCTTGGGTCAGGGTGGCTCCTTCGTCGAAATCGGGCGGGAGTTTCACCGCCCCGCGCAGCGAATCCGTGATGGGGGTCCTGCCCGCCAGGCTGTCTTGCCAATTACGGGCCATCATGTGCAACTGGTGAGCGACCACCTCTGGCAGCGTCGTGTGGCGCGCTCGGGCCGCCTGCTCGGCGAGTTCGAGGACTCCCGAATCCAAATCGACCGTCAATGTCGTGCTCATGCCTGGGAAGCTACCGTCATCAAGCCCGTTTGACAAGTTCGCGGAGTGAGCCCGGCGCTGGCTCTCGGGAAACCGTCACCTACCGATATGAGGCTCTATTCGGGAGTCAGCTTGTTCCTCAGCTCTTGGATTCACCCCGCGATGCGGCTCAGTTTTTCGATGCGGCTGCGGCGCGCGCTTTGGCCAACACCTCCTTCAATGCCACCGGCGCCCCTCCCTGCCGCTTGCTCTCATCGGCCGCCTCCATGAAGGCCATCAGCTCGATGGTTTCCTCGGCCTCGACCGGGGCCTTGCGCGTTTTGAAAAACCGCCCAACCTCGACGCAGAGCTGCTCGTAACCATCCCATTTGCTTGCGAACACGATGCCTTTGGTCCCGAAGGCGACCGCGCCAAATGCTTCCTTGTTCCGCCGGATACCGCGATAGGTGCCCACGCGCCCATCTTTCCAGACACCGGTCAGGACGTCGGCATCCCGGGCCTGGACGCGGGCGACCGTTTCGCAGCCGGGGCCCATCAGGGCGTAAATCATCTCGATGCCATGGATGCCGTAATAGAACATGTCCGGAATGCCCTCCTGGTAGGAGCACGGGCCCCAGGTATTGACGCCGGCAATCTGCCCCAAGGCCGGGTCTTGCTTGAGCTCCTGCACGCTCGGGCTGAAACGAAGCGACGAACTCGAGAAACAGGGGACCCCCCGCTGCCGGGCCAGTTCGTAGATGGCAATGGCGTCGGCCAGGGAACCCGCCGCCGGCTTATCGATGAACAGGGGTTTGCCGGCCTCGATCACCGGCCTGGCCTCTTTGAGATGAATCCGGCCATCGACACTCTCCAGGAGGACCACGTCCACTTTCTCGAGCAATTTGGGGATCGAATCGACAATCTCGATGCCCATGCCGCGCAGTTGTTCGGTGAACATCTTCACCCGGTCGCGGCTGGCGGGAAGGTCGGTGCCGCCGGGATAACCGGCCACGACTTTGATGCCGGCCAGCTCGCTGTCCGGCTTGGCGCGGTTGAAAATCTGGGCAAAGGCAGGCACGTGCGAGGTATCGAGCCCAATCATCCCGGCGCGAAGGGTCGCGGCAGGCCGCTCCTGGGCCAGGCAACCCCAGAGAGATACAGACTCAAGCCGGTCAGCAAGACAAATAGGGGCGAGTTCTTCATAAGAGTATGAACACTTGACGGGCGAGGCGCCCAACGTATTCACTTGGGACGAACTCACCCCAGGAATGGCTCACTCCCATCCGCCTCCCAGGGCCTTGATGAGCCCTACCACCGCGACCAGTTTATCCCCCCGGATGTGGACCACCGTCCGCTCCAGCGCCAGGGCGGCGGTCTGAGCGGTGGCGACTTCAAGATAGGTGACCAGGCCGGACTTGTAGCGGTTATTGGCAATGTCCAGGGTGCGCTGGGCGGACGCCAGGGCGGCGGTCTGGGCCTGCAACTGCGCCTCGAGCAACTGCTGCGCGGCAATCTGGTCCTCCACTTCCTGGAAAGCGGACAAGACCGTCTGGCGATAGGCGGCAACCCTTTCCTGGTAGGCCGCCCGGCTCAGGGCCAGTTGCGCCCGGTTCGCACCGCCGGTGAACAGGGGAAGTTGCACCGCCGGCCCAACCGACCAGAACCGGCTCGGCCAATCCAACCAGGTGGAGGCGGAGACCGATTGGAAGCCCGCCAGGCCATTCAAGCGGATGTGCGGGTAAAAGGCGCTTTGGGCGACACCGACCTGGGCGTTGGCGCCAGCCATGCGCTGCTCGGCGGCGGCAACATCGGGCCGGCGCTCGAGCAATTCACTGGGCAGCGCCAACGGCACCGCCGGCGCTGGCGCTCCCGAAGCGCCGTGCGCGGTGTCGGCTGCGGGCCCCTTCTGCGGGGCCAGGGCAAAGCCGATGGCGGGTTGGCCGCCCAACACCGCAATGGCGTGGAGCAGCCGGGCGCGCTGCAGCCGGAGGTCCGGCAACACCGCTTCCGCACTCCGGAGCTGGGTCTGGGCCTGGGACACGTCGAGGTCCGAGGCAATGCCGCCCTTGCGCCGGTTGACGGTCAACTCGAGCGAGCGGCGGTAGGTTTCGATGCTGCGCCCCAGGACGTCCGTCTCGTCCTCGAGTGCGCGCAGGGTGAAATAATCAATGGCCAACTCTGCCTGGACCGCCAGCGTGATGGCCTGCAGGTCCTCCGCGCCGGCGGCCAGCCCCGCGCGAGCCGATTCGACTTGGCGCCGAACCCGGCCCCAGACATCGGCCTCCCACCCCGCTTGCAGCAGCGCGGTGAAAGTATTGAAGGTCGGGCTGAGCCCGGCGGCGATGCCATTCTGCGGGGCGTTGAAACTGGTGCGCTGGCGCGTGTAGCTCGGATCGAACTCGACTTGTGGGAACAAGTCCGCCCGAGCCAAATTGACCGAGGCCCGCGCCTGGTCAAATCGGGCAATCGCGGCGGCAATTTCCTGGTTCTGGGCGCCGGCGAGCGTCTCGAGGCGGTTCAACTCCGCATCGCCGAAGACTGGCCACCACGGACTGCGCAGCCGATGCGCCGCCGGCGCCGCCGGCTTCCACTGGGCGGCGTTGGTCCCCTCGGCCGGGGCCGAGAAGGCCGGCGGCAGGGCGTTGGTCCCGAGCGGTGGCGGACGCTGATAGTCGGGCCCCACTTTGCACCCCGCCAGCAAGAGCATGAGGGCAGGTGTAAGCGCGGAATACGCGGAACACGCGGAGGTCCGAAGCTGGCCGGTCTTCTTTCCGCGTATTCCGCGTATTCCGCGGTTCATTCTCTCCATAGAATCAGCGCAATTCGGGCCTCACCGCTTCAACGCTTGACCTTTGCCTTCGGCCACGCGCACCACCGCTCCGCTCACGAGCGAGTCGGCGGGGTTGAGGATAACCCGCTCCTTGGGCCCGACTCCCTCGAGGACCTCGATTGTCTGGCCGAAGTCGCGGCCGAGCGTGACGCGGCGCAATTCGACTTTTCCGTCCGCGCCCACGACGCCCACCTGCGGTCCCTCGGAGCGGAAGAGCAGCGTGTTGGCGGGCAGAGTCAAGGGCGGGACCAACGTCGTCTCGGCAAAGCGGACTTGGCCAAAGGAACCGGACAGGATTTCGCCGCGCGAATTGTCCACCTCCAGCTCGGTGAGCAGCGTGCGGGAGTCGGCGCTCATCGCGCCGGAGGTGCGCACTACTTTGGCCGGAAACACGCGGCCATGGAGTTCCCGGATGGTCAATTCGGCTTTCTGGCCCGGGGCCACGCCGGCGGCGGCAGTTTCCGGCACGCAAACATAGACGCGCAGGGTGCGGGTTTGGGCCAGCCGAAACAGTTCCTTGCCGTTGGTGGCGGCGATCAAATCGCCCACGTCAATCTTGCGCGCCGTGATGGTGCCCGCAAAGGGCGCCTTGACGCTTTGAAAGGACTGGCTCTCTTCAAGCCGGCGCACGTTGGCCTGCGCCGCCTGGACGCTGGCCGACTTGAGCTCGAGGTCCGCCTGTTTTTCCGCCGCCTCCTGCTCGCTGACACTGGCGGTCTTGAGCAACTCGGCCCAGCGCGCAGCGGTGGTCCTGGCCAGCGCCAGGGCGGCCTGGGCCTGGGCCAGTTGCGCTCGTGCCTGGGCCAATTCCTGGTCCAACTCCGGCGTGTCGATCTCCGCCAACAGTTCTCCTTCCTTCACCTGGGCGCCGATATCGAGCCAGCCAGCGCTTGAGATAACCGCTGGCCCGAGCGTAGATGGGCGATTCGAGGAAGGGCTTGACTTCGGCGGGCAGCGGCAGGCCGGCGGCAGCCTGGCCGGGAGCAGGGAAGACCACGCTGACCGGTTGGATGGCCAGTTCGCGAGTCTCGGCCCGCAGGGCGGCCCGGTGTTGCCAGCGCGGGACCAGGCCGGCTACCGCGCCGACGAGTACCAGCAGGGCCGCCACGATGGCCGCGTGGCGCAATCGGGCGTTCGCGCTGGAGGCCGCGCCGGCGCTCGGGCAGGGCCGCGGCAGGGGTTCGGCAGGTTGGGTCAATGTTTCATTCATGAGAGTCTGCGCGCATTGAGAGTTATCCGGCGCCTGCGGGCGCCGGACCTAGGCCCGCTGGGGGCATGGCCGGCTCCGGGGCGTGCGCCGGCGCGGGAGCGCGGTGGTGCAAGAGGCTGAACACCACCGGCACAAAGAAAAGCGTGGCGATGGTAGCGATGACCAATCCGCCGATGACCGCGCGTCCCAGCGGGGCGTTTTGCTCGCCACCTTCGCCCCAGGCCAGGGCCATCGGGAACATGCCGATAACCATCGCTGCCGCCGTCATCAGCACCGGGCGCAGGCGGCTGACGCCTGCCTCCCAGGCGGCGTCGGAGGGGGCCAGGCCCTGGCGCAGGGCGTTTCGGGCGAAGGTCACCACCAGCACCGAATTGGCCGTGGCCACCCCCAGGCCCATAATGGCCCCCATCAGTGCCGGCACGCTGACGGTTGTGAGGGTCAGGTGCAAGGCCCAGGCGACCCCGGCCAGGGCCCCGGGCAGGGCGGTGATAATGATGAACGGATCCAGCCAGCTCTGGAAATTGACCACCAACAACAGGTAAATCAGGACGATGGCCATCACCAGCCCCAAACCCAGGCCCGCAAAGCTCGAGTGCATCGTCTCGGCCTGGCCTCGCAGCATGATGAAACTGCCGCGTGGCAGTTCGCTCCGGGCCTGCTCGATGAGCGGTCTGAGGTCGCGGAGCACACCGCCCAAATCGCGCCCGCTGACGCCGCCGAAAACGTCAATGACCGGCAAGACGTTGTAGTGGGAGATCACCGTCGGCCCGTTGGTGCGTGAGATGGTGGCCAGGTTGGCCAGCAGGGCAGCGTCCCCCTCGCCGGGGCGGCTCGCATTGACGGGGATGGCGCCCAAGGGCGGAGAGCGAATCAATCTGGCGCTGGGGCACGCACACCGCCACTAGATACTGAATGCCCACGCGCGGGTCCAGCCAAAACACCGGCTGCACCTGGCCGCTGCCGCTCAGGCTCAAGAGCACTGAGTTGGCGGCGTCGCGCTCCGCCAGGCCCATTTCCGCCGCCTTGGTGCGGTCGATGGCAACCTCGAATTTGGGCAGGTCCGCCGGTTGCTGGACGCGCACGTCCACCGCGCCGGGCACCTGGCGAATCCGGTTGGCCAACCGCGCGGCAACCTCGCGGTTCTTCCCCTGGTTGCGCCCCACCAATTGAACGTCGAACGGCGCCGGCAGGCCGAAATTGATCGACTGGCTCACAATGTCAGCCGGCAGAAAATAAAAAGTCATCCCGGGAAAATCCCGGTTGAGCCGCGCGCCGCAACCGGCCCACATAGCCGGCAGTGGGCCGGTGCTCGGCGTTGAGTGAGACCAGGATGTCGGCATCGCCGGTGCCGAGCAGGCCGCTGTCGTTGTAGGTCAGGTTGATGCTCGAAGCGGGAATGCCGACGTTGTCCATCAGGCCGCGGACTTCCTCCGGCTGGTATCTCCTGCCGGATGACCGCCTCGACCTCATCGGTCAGCTTGGCCATCTCCTCGATGCGCGTGCCGCTGCGGGCCCGGACGTGCAGCCGAAATTGGCCGGCATCCACCGACGGGAAAAAGTCCTGGCCAAGTTGCGGGACCAGGAGCAGCGAGCCAAGGCAGAAGACCAGGAAAACCGAGGCAAAAGCGCCCCGCCGGTGCAGGACGGCTCCGAGCAGCACGGCCGTAACCCTCGCGGAACCGCTCGAAGCCGCTTTGGAAGCTCGCCTGGAGGGCGGCCAGCCAATGGCCCCAGGCCGCGCCGGGCCGCCGGCCCGCGCCGGCACGAAGGGCCGCAGGGTCCGAGGGCAGGCCCGAGGACGGCCCGGCCGGCTCCGGTCGCGAATAGTGCCGGACGTTGCGGTAAAACCACATGACCAGCGTGGGGACCAGCGTTCGCGACAGGACGTAGCTGGCCAGCATCGCAAATACGACCGCCTCCGCCAGGGGCACGAACAAGTAGTGCGCCACACCCGTCAGAAAGAACATCGGCACGAAAACGATGCAAATGCACAGCGTCGAAACAAAAGCCGGCATGGCAATCTCCTGCGCCCCGTCCAGAATCGCATCGTCCAGCGGCTTTCCCGAGGCCATGTGCCGGTGGATGTTCTCGATCGCCACCGTGGCGTCGTCCACCAGGATGCCCACCGCCAAAGCCAGGCCCCCGAGGGTCATCAGGTTGATCGTCTCGCCCAGCGCGCTGAGGATGGCAATCGAGGTCAGCACCGAGAGCGGAATGGACAGCGCAATGATCAACGTGCTCCGCCACGAGCCCAGGAACAGCAGAATCATCAAGGCCGTCAGCGCCGCCGCAATGGTCCCCTCCCGCACCACGCCGCTAATCGCGGAACGGACAAAGACCGATTGGTCGGCAAACTCCTTGACCTCGAGGTCCGGCGTCAGGCCGCTGAGAATGCGCGGCAAGGCCTTCTTGATGCCGCTGACGACGTCCAGCGTCGAGGCCGAGCCGGTCTTGTAGATCGTGAGCAGGGCGCCCCTGACCCCGTTGTTGCGCACCACGTTCTGTTGCGGTGAGTAACCGTCCCGCACCTGCGCCACGTCGTTCACCCGGATGACCGCGCCATTGAGCGTCTTGACCGGCAATTCGCCCAACTCCTCAAGCACCTTGGGGCTGGTGTTGAGTTCTATCGCGTATTCGCTCCCGCCGATCTTGGCCGTGCCGCTGGGGAAAACCAGGTTCTGGGCGCTAATCGCGTTGAGCACGTCCACCGGCGCCAGGTTCTTTGCCTTGAGCGCCGCCAGGTCGAGGTCCACCGACACCAATTTCGTCTTCCCGCCGTAGGGCCAGGGCATCGACGCCCCCTGGACCGTCGCCAGGCCGACCCGAATCTGGTTGGCGGCCAAGTCGAAAACCTCCTGCTCCTGGAGCTTGGGGCTGCTGATGCTGTATTGCAGCACCGGCACCGTCGAGGCGCTATAACGGATGATCAGCGGCGGGGTCGTGCCGGGGGGCAGCGAACGAATGATGGTCTGGGCTATCGCCGTGACTTGCGCCACCCCGGCATCCACCGAAGTCCCTTCCCGGAAAAAGACCTTGATCACCCCAACGCCGTTGTAGGCGTTGGACTCGATATGCTCGATGTCATTGACCGTGGTCGTCAGGGACCGCTCCTGGCTGTAGTTGAACCGCTGCTCCATCTCCTGGGCATCCAGGCCAGCATAGCTCCAAACGATGCTGACCACCGGAATGTTGATCGAAGGAAAGATGTCGGTCGGCGTCCGCAACAACACAAACGGCGTGAGCAACAGCAAGACGCAGCGCCGCCACCACGAACGTATAGGGCCGGCGCAGGGCTAGACGGACAATCCACATGAGGCGGTCTCGGGTAGAGTGGGTTAGGAGGTTAACGTTTTTCGCGGCGGAGAGCCACCATGGGAGCACCTCGGTACAACCAAGGCACCTCCGGCCAACTTCGGACTTCAATTTCGTTCATGCGGGCCAATTATTGCCACAACGGACCGGGCAAGGCCAATACAAGTTTTGTGTGAGCTTCTCGCAGGCGCGCTGCGTGTTCGGGGTCCTCGGAATTAAATGCGGCTGCCCAGGGAGTATGCTGCGCGCTTTCAGCGGATGGGTGGGAGCGCTTGGGCGCCAGCCGGGCCGGCAGGTATTGTTTTTTTTACCTTGATTTGGTTTGATTAGCTTTGATTGGGTTTGATTGACCTTGCCGGGCGCGGGGCGGCGGCGCTCTCCTGGCCGGCGAGGGGCGAGAGGTCATAATTAGTTAAAAATGGTTAAAATCGTGCTTGGACGTCCGGGGGTGAAAGCGATTTTATCGTCTCTTTTTTTTGCGCACTTTTCCACACTTTTCCGCACTTTTGCGCTCGCAGGGCCATTTTGCCGAGTGATGGTGAATTGGAGGAGGAGCCCAGGAAAACAACGGGGGTTGAGACTGAAGGTTTGCGCGTTTCGTTCCGATGAAGCGCAGGCGATGCCGGTTCTGACCAGAATGACCAAGGTGCCGGACAGGCCGAGGGGCGGGGGACGAGGGATGATTGTCGAAGGGGGAGGAGCAAGGGGCGAGTGTCGAGTGTCGAGGGGGGAGCTTCGCTCCTTCGACACCCGGCATTCGGCGCCTGGGCCTGCGTGCTTGATAACATCAGGCGTTGCGTCTTTTAATCCTGCGGATTGTGTCGCAATCATCCGCAAGGGTTTTCGCATAATATGGGGCCGGAGGGCAAATGCTCCATTGGCTGTATTGGCTGTATTGGCTATATTTTAGATTTCCTGGCGTTGAAGCCTCTTTTTCGACAAAGGCTCCGATAAAGGCCGCGAGGTTTTGGTTTTGTTTGAGACTCCCTGGCGTTGGAGCAGCAGGGCTGGGCTGCCGATGAGTTGGCGCGGCGGCGGGAAGGGGACCCCGGGAAAGTCAGAATCGCCCGCCGCCTGCTGGCCGGAGCTGGCATCACCTGGGCCAGGATGGCCCGACAGTCCTTAGGCCGGAGGATCATGGCCAGCGTTGGAGCGGCTCTTTCGTTG
The DNA here is from genome assembly GCA_963713735.1 of uncultured bacterium. GTDB lineage: Bacteria > Verrucomicrobiota > Verrucomicrobiia > Limisphaerales > UBA8199 > CAVQND01. The sequence goes on along the minus strand of CAVQND010000014.1, from coordinate 128,745 downwards.
GACCCAGAATGCGCACATAGTCGGGCCTCCGAACGCAATCTCGGAAAATGACCACATTCGCGCCTTCGAAACCCAGGGTTCTCGCCGCCTCTGAGGGAAACCGGATGGCGGAGACGGTGGATTGTCGGCTGACGGCTTCGCCAAGCAGTTGGCTTGACGTGGCTTGTCGGGGCGGATTGCAGTGCCGCGAGAGGATAGTGGGAGCCGCGCATCAGCCGGGCGTTCCCGTTAGGATGTTGTCCACGTAGTCCGCCACCGCCTGCCATTCGCCGTCTGCCAGGATTTCAAGGGGCGAGGCGTTTTCAAGTGATCCGCGCGGCGTCCGCAGCCATTTGCGGAACTCCGCGTCGCTCTTGGTCACCAGGCGCAAACGTGCCACATGCTCGAAATAGCTCAGGGCGTTCTGCAGCGAGTCCGCGTCCGGCGTTTTGCTCACCGCCTGCTTCGTGCGGCCCAGCCACGCTGCCAACTGGCTCAGGGCGATGCCGTAAAGCTTCGCAATGCGATCAGCGGACAGGTTCCCGTTTGCCACACGCAAATCCGCGGTCGTCCCTAGCACACCTTTGATCCGATCCAACGGACTGGGGCGAGGGGCCATATCCCGGACTGCCGCCTCGCTGGCGCAGCGTGCACCCGCTGTTAGGTAGTTGTGGTAATAGTAATAGTCTCCACTGCGCGCTGCCGCCTTGTTTGCGCGGCCTATATCCGCTGTTACTCCCGCACTCCGCAAGGCTCGCTCCACGCGGCAGAGCAGGCGCTCCAAGCGTTGTTTCTCTTCCACCAGCGCGTCCCGTAAGTTGGCGAGTGCGCTGACCCCCAATCTGCCGTCAGACGATTTCGTAAATGCCGTGCTCATGCTTCATACAGTACACCGCTAGTCAACAGCCGGTCAACCTAAATATATTCCGCGTCATTTCGCCCATTTCGCGCTGCTCGGGCGGCAAACGACGGTGCCGCGGCGCAGGCTCGGCGAGCGGCTTCGGGGGCGGGGGACGCATCGCGTGCGACGCAAGCCATTGAGAAGCCCAATTCGACACGAGGGAACGCAGCGAACGGAGGCTGAGGAGCCGGCACCCGTGTGTCCTTGAAAACCCAGGCGCCGCTGACCTTGCCGGGCGTCCGTTCGACGGCCCCACACCGGCTCCAATCAGGCATGGCTCAAAAGCACGTCGCGCGACGCGCAGGCGCAAGCCCTCTCCTCGCAAACGTCCCGGGCGATGTCTCCGGGATCAGCCTTGATTGAGCCGGCCAACCGCCTCTGGAACAAGAAGTAATGAGCAAACTGCTTGCCAAGGTCAGACCGCCGCTTAGGCGGCGTAAATAAATAAAGGTATCAACTTCTGAGAATCGTGGTATGATAGCTGCACATGAGTGCTATTGCCGCGCTGACGCAGAAGTTCAGGGCCATTTGGCCACTCCTAAATGAGCGGACCCGGCGCCTTACCGCCGCCAATGAAGCTATGCAGATGGGTTATGGCGGTGTCTGCGTGGTTCACCGGGCTTGTGGCTTGTCCCGCAAAGCCATCCTCAAGGGTATTGGCGAAATCGAGCGGGGCGACTCCTCGCTGGCGGAGCGCATCCGGCGCCCGGGCGCCGGACGCAAGAACCTCACGGTGTTGGATTCCGGGCTGGTGGCGGCGCTGGACGATTTGATTGAGGGCGGAACTCGCGGCGATCCGGAATCTCCCTTGCGCTGGGTCTGCAAGAGACCTTGGACCCTGGCCGAGGAGTTAAGCCAGCAAGCTCATCCGGTGAGCCACATGCGGGTGGCCCAACTGCTGCACGAGCAGGACTACAGTTTGCAGAGCAATCGGAAGCTGGAGGAAGGGGAGGACCACCCGGACCGCGACGCCCAATTTCGGCATATTAACCGGTGCGTGAAGCGGGCCTTGGCGGCGGGGGAGCCGGTCATTTCGGTGGACACCAAGAAGAAGGAACTGGTGGGCAACTACGCCAATAGCGGCCAACAATGGCGTGTGGCGAAACAACCGCAACGGGTCAAGGGGCACGACTTCCCGGTCCCGAGGTGCCTCGCGCCTATCCCTACGGCATCTATGACTTGGGGCGCAACAGCGGATTCGTAAACGTGGGCACCGACCATGACACGGGGGCCTTTGCGGTGGCCTCGATTCGTGGGTGGTGGCGCTTTGAAGGGCGAAGACTTTATCCTGCGGTCCGGACGCTGTGGATCACCGCCGATGGCGGAGGCAGCAATGGGTGGCGGCTGCGACTCTGGAAACTCGAGTTGCAGGGCTTTGCCGACGAAAGTGGGCTGTGCCTTTCCATCTGCCACTTTCCGCCCGGCACCAGCAAGTGGAACAAGATCGAACACCGACTCTTTTCGTTCATTTCGTCCAACTGGCGCGGTGAACCGTTGCGAGATTACCAGACGGTCGTGAACCTGATTGCCAGCACAACGACGGCCAAAGGATTGACGGTGACCTGCCGGCTGGATCGTCGAAAGTATCCGACGGGTAGAAAAGTCTCACGCGAGCAGATGAAGCAAGTGAACCTAAAGCCTAACAAGTTCCATGGTGAGTGGAACTATACCATCGAGCCTCACGGGTGAACCAACTTGATACCTTTATTTATTTACGCCGCCTTAGTTTATCTTTATGAGCAAAGATGCCGGAGAACTTCTCGAACAGTTCCGCAAGTTGGCTGCGAGCGACCAGCGCGAGCTTTTCAACATGCTGCTTCGTGAGCTTGCGAGCGTTCCCGCGAAGGCCGCTCCCGCCAACCGCAAGTCCGTTGTTGAGGTCGCCGGCAAGCACCGTGCCACGCCCAAGGCGGAGGCCACGAGTCATGACGCTGGATTCGCCGAAGCTATTGCCGCTTCCAAGACCGGTTCGCTGGCCGCGTGAAAACGGTGTTCGTGGACACGCCATGAACAGTCAAATTGAAGTTGCTCGCGCCGGCGACATCGCCCGGCTCATCCGCTCCATCCGCGACGAGAGGTTCATACTCGACAACGATTTGGCCGCCGTTTACGGGGTGCCGACCAAACGCCTGAATGAACAATACCGTCGAGATGTTGAGCGTTTTCCAGAGGATTTTGCCTTCCGGCTTACGGAGGACGAATGGGCGGCCCTAAGATTGCAAATTGCGACCTTAGCCCGGATATTTCACGAGGTTTCGCCAACTGGAAGGCGTAGCGCAGGCTTCCAGCCTGCTGTATCGCGGATTTCTAATCCGCAGATCCGGCCAAGCAGGTACAGCCTGCCGACTGGAAGTCGGCGATACGGCAGGTTGGAAACCTGCGCTACGCAGCTTCGGCAGCCCAGTACCGCTCTCAGGCTGTGAAAAATCCGGGTTAGAGGCGGGCGGACGTATCCGGTCGCAGTTTGCGACCGCATCCAAACGCAACATCCGTTATCTCCCAATTGCCTTCACCGAGCACGGCCCTCTCATGGCTGCCAACATCCTCAACCGCCCCCGTGCCGTCGCCACGAGTGTCTATGTCATCCGCGCTTTCGTCAAAATGCGCGAGGGCCTCGCCGCCGACACCGCCAAAGCCCGAAATCGGCTTCCACGCCAAAGAAGATGCTGTCCCTTACCGAGCAGGGAGAAGAGTTGCCCGGCAGGCCAATGAAACCCCGGTGCAGCAGGAGGAAACGGAGCGAACGGAGACTAATCGGCGGCAAGCGATTTGTAATCGGGAGCAACCAGCCAATGATAAACGCGCTACGGAAAGAAGAGAATCCTCATCGGTTTGTGCGAGGCCTGCTCGCGGGCTCAGGCGGCAGCCAGGCTCTGTTCGGCGTGGCGCAGAACCGCCTCCGCCTGCTGGCGGGTCACGCCGGGGAACCATTCGAGGAAATCATCGACCCGCGCCCCATCTTCCAGGTTTTCAAACAGGGCCTTAACCGGCACCCGCGTGCCCTTGAAGACCCAGGCGCCGCTGACCTTGCTCGGCGTCCGTTCGACGGCCGCACACTGGCTCCAACCAAACATGGCTCAGAAGTACGTCACGTGACGGCTTGACGGCGCAGCGCGGAAGGGCAACACTGACTTCGTGAGCATTACTCTGGAGTTTGACGAGGATACCCTCGCCAGCCTGCCCCTTGGGCCGGGCGAGCGGGAGCGTCACATGCAAATCGAACTGGCCTGCCGGTTCTATGCGAAGGGCTGGCTCTCGCTGGGCCAGGCCGCGCGCACCGCCCGTCTGGATCGCTATGCTTTCGGCGCCGAGTTGGCCGAGCGCGGCATCCCTCGGCAGTATAGCACCGACGACCTCGACGCCGACCTCCGGTATGCGGGTGGTCAGTAACACCTCGCCGCTTTCCAATCTCGCGATCATCGGCCATTTGGGATTGGTTCGTGAGCAACTTGGGATCGTGCTCATCCCGCCAGCCGTTAGCGCCGAACTCCTTCGCAATCCGCATCCCAAGGCACGCTCGGTGGTCGAGGCCGCAATCCAGGAAGGTTGGATTCGGGTCATGCCACTGGCGGGTGCCGTGCCCCCCGTATTCGCGGCGAGTCTCGACCTCGGCGAGGCGGAAGCGCTAGCGCTGGCATTGGAAACAAAATCGGCGCTAGTCCTGCTGGACGAGTCTGCTGCACGGCTGCAGGCCAAGCAGCTTGGTCTCACCTTTACGGGCGCGCTGGGCTTGCTCCGGCACGCCAAGCAGACCGGCCGCATTCTTTCCCTCAAGGAACAGATCAACCGCTTGCGCACGGAGGCGCGATTCTTTGTCAGTCCAACTTTGGAAAAGGCGTTGATCATCTCCGTTGGTGAGAATTAGGTCGCGCTGCCAAGGACCGGAACGGCTCCCGCGGAATATCCATTGCGGGCGAGAGGCCGTAATTGGCTAAAATTGTTTGACCCCGATTCAACAGGAGGAAACAGAGGGAGGGGAGACTAATGGGCGGCAGCCAGGCTCTGTTCGGCGTGGCGGAGAACCGCCTCCGCCTGCTGGCGGGTCACGCCGGGGAACCATTCGAGGAAATCATCGACCCGCGCCCCATCTTCCAGGTTTTCAAACAGGGCCTTAACCGGCACCCGCGTGTCCTTGAAAACCCAGGCACCGCTGACCTTGCTCGGCGTCCGTTCGACGGCCGCACACTGACTCCAATCAAGCATGGCTCAAAAGTCCGTCACGCGACGCATGCGCGCAAGCCCTCTCCGCGCGAACGTCACGGGCCATGTCTCCGGGACGAACCTTGATTCAAAATGTTTGAATTGCGCGGCAAACCAGGATGTTGCTTGTGTGCGAGCCGTTAGCCGGGAGATTTCCCGGCGCTCAGGCGACTTGCCCACGCGCCGGTTCAGGAAAGCTCCGTTAGGAGCGCCATGTTTATAGCCAGGGCGTCCGGAGAAGCTCAAGCTCCATTAGGAGCGGCACGTTACGCCGTAACCGCAGCGTCCAGGCAGATGCCGCTCCTGGCGGAGCTTGAGAAAGGCGCGGTTGGCCGGCGTTTCTATAAACATGGCGCTCCTAGCGGAGCTTTCGCGGCTGCCGGGAATCGTACCACTCTGTGTCAAAATCTTCTTTTTTGGAAAAATCTTTGACCACGGATTACCCGGATGGCACGGATAAAAAGAATCCGTGCCATCCGTGCCATCCGTGGTTAATTCCTTTCCTCGGTTGCGGCTTTCCCGCGCTGGGGAGTATTCGGGTCAGGGCAGGGCTGGGGGATGCCTGGCGGGCTGGCGCCCTTGACGGCATGCGTTCGACCGCCGCGCACTGGCTCCAATCAAGCATGGCTCAAAAAGACGTGACGCGACGCGCACGCGCAAGCCCTCTCGTGGCGAAAGTCCGGGGCGATGTCCTCGGGATCAGCCTTGATTGACCCGGCCAACCGCCTGAACCAACAATACCGTCCAAATGTTGAGCGTTTTCCAGGGGATTTCGCCTTCCGGCTTACGCAGGACGAATGGGCAGCCCTAAGATCGCAAATTGCGACCTTGGAGGCGGGTCGGCGTATCCGGTCGCAGTTTGCGACCGCATCCAAACGCAACATCCGTTATCTCCAATTGCCTTCACCGAGCACGGCCCTCTCATGGCTGCCAACATCATCAACCGCCCCCGTGCCGTCGCCATGAGTGTCTATGTCATCCGCGCTTTCGTCAAAATGCGCGAGGGTCTCGCCGCCGACGCCGCCATCTTCAGGCGCCTCGCCGAAATCGATAAAACCCTCATCCTCCACGATGGCGCGCTCCGCGACATCTACCAGAAACTCCGGCCACTGCTTGAGCCGCCGCCAGCGCCACCAAAGCCCGAAATCGGCTTCCACGTCAAAGAAGAAGCCGTCCCTTACCGGGTAAGGAGAAGAGTTGCCCGGCAGGCAGCACAGATCGTTGAAGTGCTCCTGGCGGGCGGACGACTCCTTGCCGTGCTATCGGGAGCATTTCCGTTTGAACTCAGCAGCAGTCATGCAAAACCGGTCGAATGCGCACCCATATAAGCGAATCCCCGCATCGAAACAGACGTTTTGGTGGGCGGCAGGGCGTACCTGCAAGGGTGCCCCGACCAGGCTTAAGGCTGATTTCTTGGGGATCACCCGTTGGCGATTCAGACGCCTTTGGGCGGCGGGAAGGGCGGGGTGTTCTGCGGACCCTCACCCCTGCCCCTCTCCCATCGGATGGGAGAGGGGGAGGAATACTGTGGGGGACGTAACCCAGGGCGGCGCTCGTTCCTCGCTTGCCCTGGGCTGGTATGCTGTGCGCTTTCAGCGCGCGGTCGGTGGGTAAAGCGGCGCCAAGCACGAGTGTCCAGATCCCAGTTATCCCGGGGGCAGGAGCGCAATCGTGTATCCAGATGGATACGATCGTGCAGCAAGAGAACCAGCGCCCCGCTGGTCTTCCTACAACGTGATTATTTTTTGTCTCGCACTCATTCCGGGGGCGCAGGTCCGTTAAAGAGATCCGCGCCCCGATTCAGGGGCGACGCCGGGCACTGCCCCCGCCACTCGCTGAACGACCTCCAGTTTGAACTTCCTGGGACTTGATAATGCCGTTGGCTGAGCGCAAAATGAAGCATGGCAGAATATGGTGAATGGAACCGCAAAGGGGCAACCCTTAGTGACGTGACGGCTCGAAAGGAATACGCAGTGAGCCAGGATTTCATTGTGAAGGGCATCCGAGCCGGCAAGCTTGAATACCGGGAGGGGTCGATCTGGGGCAACCCTTACTTGAGAATTCTGAGGAGCCAACTGGAGCAGTACATCGCTGAAGAGTTTGGCTCGAACCGCTTGGCCGGGACCAAGGCCCAGACGGAGCTGCGGAAAATCAACAGGGAGATTGCCGGCCTCAGGAAGACCCTGGCCGCGCTTCAGATCCGAAAGGCGGAGATGGAGAAGGCGATCAGCGGGTAGCGGTCTGGAGGGAATCCGAAAGCGCCAGCAAGCTGGACGCACTCCATACGCTTCGCGAGTCTGGGCGCCGGCAGCCGCTCCCGCGCTTCCAGCAGGCTGCGCCCGGCGTCGAGAAAATCGGAATTTGTTTTTGCATGAGCGCTTAGCAGAGGTCAAAAAGAGGCGCGTGCCTCACCGGAGCGGGGCGCCGCTGAAGCTTGCGTGGTGACGCTCGCAACGGTTACTTGGCGAAAGCAGACGCCGTGTCAATGCCTCTTCTTTGTGCCATGCTCATCGAATGTATGATAGTTGCGTATCCGCCGTGCGCTGTTCCGCCCGCCCAAGGCGGTCTTGTCTATCTTCGCCTTAAGTGTGGAAACCAAGTCGTCAAATTCCTCCACTGGAAGATCCTTCGGCAGGTTGCCGAATTCGTGCTCGAAGAATATGTCGTGTGCCGCCGGCGTGGATCACGCCCTTGCGGCGTTGCCCAAAGCTCGCGCCGGCGCGGCGAAACTCCGTCAACCTCTTGATCAGGTATTCCACGTACCGGTAATGCTTCGGATTGTTGGCGACAGAGCCGGATAAAATGATCGGGCCGGGCTTTCGCTCGCCTTCAAAGACGACCTTACCATGGAACTCCTGCGCAATTACTCCGCCGCGATTGTCAGTCGCGCTGACATTCATGCCTGGGTTTTCGCGGCGCACCGGGTGAACGCCATTTTGAAGTGCTCTCTTCCGCCACGCCACCTCGCTGTCGGGAATCAAGTGCCTCGTCAATTGTTCGTGGCACGACGCACACACGGCGAGAAGATTCGCGTCAACTGTGTTGCCCGAATTGCGGTCAATGTGGTGAATTTGGAGCGAACCGATTAGTTCCAAACCGCAAAACGGGCAGGCGCCACTGACCTCTTGTAACAACCGCGTACGCTGCGCAGCACTGACTTCCACTCGGTTTGCGTTACTCATGTCATTTCCTTCTGTTTGCGATGAATTCATAATCTTTACCGAGGCGTTGATAAGCCCTTTCGAAGCGAGGGGCAACCTCGGAGATTCGGGAAAATTGCAGAGGCGCTTTCCCTACGCCTGAACACCCGCGGTTTTCGCGTGCGCAAGGCCACTTTTTCGCTTGTTCGTTCCTGCAATGGTCCTAAGGGCGCTCAAAATGTCTCTGAAAATTGCGTGCTGAATCGCCCCAGCTTTGGCGCCTGTTCTGTAATGCCTATAGTGATAGCTCTGCCATTCGGGGCGAAGGTGAAAATGTGGCATCTCCTCCAAAATCATGTTTTTGCCTGTACGCCAGTAATCCAAGACGTGATTCGTGTTAAATGGACGGTGGAGGTTCTTGAGACTTTTCGTCCACACGGGGAGTACCCGGTAACTGCCTCGATACTTGGGCAATTCCCTCCTCTGTTTGGCCTCGTCCCAGCCCATCCTTTCCATTGTGTTTTTGTAGGCGCTCAAAGGAATCGGGTGCTTGACGCCGTACCCATAGGCTTCCGCCCAAAGGGGCAACCGATCTTCGTAAGTGTCCAGAGTCAAATCAATCGTCGCCATAATCGCGTAGGCATACCTCACGGGCCAGGTTTGTTCAGCGATGTGGCGTGGGTTTTTTTGCAGCTCCCCATACATGCTGTTTTGTCCGAGTCTTGAAAATTCCAGAAGTTGACGGTTGAAGCGTTCCGCGTCCGGGTGCCAAGACATTAGGCAGGGCAGAAAGGACAATTGGCTAGCGATCCTCTGGAACATCTGGGGACTGTTTCTGTAGAGATCAAGCAGGCTGCCGGTTGCCTCAAGTGAGGCCTGGAATAGACGGCAGGCTTCACGCTCCTCTGCCGGCAGTTTCTCCCACGCTGCTCCGTTTGCCGCCGTATCCACATCGGCGTAAAGGGCGTTGGCAATCCATTTCAAGAAGTCGGGCTCAGGTCTACCCCACCCCAACTGCTCTGCGAGCGGGAATACCAATGAAACAACTTTGCCCCTGTCCAATGAGGAATGACGATTCATTGGTTCGCCAACGCAGGTCGGATGATTGGGTGAATCATGCTTCAGGCGGCGGGATGGGCATGCGGGGCGGGGCGGTTTTCCACATCAGGTCGATCTCTGCCGGGGTGAGGGCGTAGGCTTGGTTGACGAGGTCGCTGAGGGTGCGCTCCAGTTTCAAGGTTTCGGCGGCAAGGGCGCGGGCGGGTTCGATGGTGCGGGTGTATTCGGCCCGCAGGGCGTGAACGCCGGCGGAGGTCAGCGGGAGTTTCTTGCCCCGGATGCGCTTGACTTCGCCCACCCAGGTGTCGGAATCGAGTTCAGGCACGGCGAGAAGCTTGTTGCTGGGCTTTTCGATCGCGTATTCCACCCGCAGCCAGTCGAGCAACGTGCGCTGGGCTCTGCTGCTGGCTGGAGGTGATTTCGATCAGGCGCCGAACGCCGGCATCCGCTGCTTGTCGTTGAGTTGATGTCGGACGCGGGATCGGCAGGTCCTTGACGAACGCCTTTATGAAACGGAGGGCCTCATCCTTGCCGTGCATCGCCCGCCGCCAAGCGAACCACCACGTGATTGGTGCATTTGCGGCGGCCAAAGCCCACAGATCGTCGGTTGGCATGAAGTACGCGGTATTGTTGCAGAGAGTACCGGCTGAATCGAGGCACCATTCCGGTCGCCAACTGATTTCAGGATACATGATTTTTGGCCGGTCAAATTCAGCCCAGTAGGCACAAGATCTCAACTCCCACCAGTACCTTCCTTGGTCTTGACGCTCTTGCAACTGCTTCCGAAATCGGTTCAGGTGAGCGTGGATAGCAGGATATGTCCTAACGAACGCGGCTTCCGCTTGAGAACCGAGATTTGACCAGGGCCAGTCGCGGTTTTCGCTTGAGGCCATGACGATCATCCACAAGCCCTCCGACCGGGCTTGCCATCGGCAAAAGTCCTGCCCTCTGAGGTACGGTTTCAGCAAACCGGAGCAGTCGGGACCCTCGCTGAGGATCGCTTTGTAGGCTCTGTGGTCGATCAGGTACGCCTGGTTGAAACCCGTCTTGATTCCGCTCAGCGGTTCGGCCCCAGTGAATTCCCGCAGCGGGACTCCTTGTTTGCTTATCTTGTCGAGCAGAGAAAAAACCTCTTTCGGCTCCAGTTGCCAGGTATCCCCAGTCAATTGCGCAACTTCGATGTCCGCTCCTTCTCGTTGAATCTGGACGCTCAGGTCGTCAATTCGCAGTTGTTCGCGGGGGATGGTGCAGAGCCTGGCCGTCTTGGGCTTGGGCGCTTGTGTCGGCTTCTCGACGACGATGATGGAGGGGAAGACATCGGCTTCCTCGAAGATTTGTTTGGCGTGGCCGAAATCCACCACCGACCTGACCCAGGCCTTTTCGCTGAAGAAACGGCGGAGGGGTTCGCCGTAGCCGGCCTTCATCCACTTGTTGGTGACGACGAAGGAGAGCAGGCCGCCCGGTTTGAGCAGCCGGAGGCCGAGTTCGTAGAAATAAACGTAGAGGTCGGCCATGCCGTGGAAGGCGTCGTAGTGGGCTTGCAGCCAGGGCTTGAAGGGGGTCAGCAGTTCCTGGCGGACGTACGGCGGGTTACTCACCACGACGTCGAAGCCGCCCTGGGCGAAGACCTCGGGAAAGGCGGCGGGCCAGTCGAGGGCCTTGGGATGGACCGCCGGGTCGCTGATGACGCTGTTGCCCTGGCGGATGGTATGGTCGAGGCTGGTCAACTGCTTGCCGCGCGCGGCGGTCTTGATCCAGAGGCTGAGCTGGCAAATTTGAACGGCCTCCGCGTTGAGGTCCACGCCGTAGAGGTTGTTTTGCAGGATCTGGCGGTCGAGGTCGAAGAGGGTGCGGTGGCCGCGCAGTTCCTCGAGGCGGGCGTTGGAGGTTTCATAGACGGCGTGGAGCTGGTCGAAGGTCTGGATGAGGAACGCGCCGCTGCCGCAGGCCGGGTCGAGGATGCGGAGGCGCTTGAGTTTCTCCTGCCAGGCCTCCCAGAAGCGGATGAGGGCTTTGCGTTGCGGCTCGTTGAGGGCGTGCAGGTCGTAGGCGTTGGGATCGGCCAGCGCCTTGCGGGCGGTGCCGGCGGCTTGCGGCTCCTGCTGCCGGCGGAGCGCGTCGAAGCGCTGTTTCAGGACGCCGCCCAGGGCCTGCTCGACGATGTAGCGGGTGATGAAGGCGGGGGTGTAAAACGCGCCCTCCTGCTTGCGGCGGCTTTCCGGCTGGCCGTCCTCCGGCGGGATGGCCCCGGCCTCAAGGCGGCGGCGCAAGCGCTCGAGGTCGGTGATGGATTGCTCGAAGATGTGGCCGAGGATGTCAACACCCTTTGCCGGATGTCCGCATATTGGGCGTAGAACTGGTTGGTGAGTTTGCGCCCGACGGATTCGGAGGCGCGGAGCAGTTCGCACCAGTGGCATTCGCGGTGCTCGGGGACGACGCGTTCAGCGCCCAGGAGGAAGACAAAGCGTTTGAGCAGGGCGGGGTCGGCTGCCGGCCGGGCGGTCTCGAAGCGTTCATAGGCGTTCTGCGGGGAGCCTTTGTGATAGAGGCGCGTTTCCCGCATGGAGGTGACGATGATCCAGTCGCACGGGAGATTGATGGCGTAGCGATAGGCCTGGTCCACGGCGGACATGCGCCGGCCCGCAAAGGGGCGGTCCAGCGGATCGCGGGGGCCCTTGCCTTCGAGGACGGCGACGAATTGTTCCTTGCCCTTCTGGAACCGGCCCAGCACGGCATCGGCGACCTTGCCGTCCACCTCGACGTGGCGTTCTCGGGAAAAGGTGAAGGTGTCCGCCGTTTCGGCCGGGCCGGTATAGCCGAGCAGGCCGCAAAAAATGTCGGAGAAGAAATCCGGCAGCAGGGCGGTTTCCTTGAATTCGTCCGCGCGGCCCGACGCGATGAGGCCGGCCCAGTGCTGGAGTTTGGGCAGCCAGTCCCTCGCGCTCTCCGGCAGGCTGAACGCGCGCACCTGCTGGCGGAGGACCTCCGGGTGGAAGAGCGGTTTGGATTCGAGGGCCATTTGTTTAGCGGGAGGTTATGGGCGACGGCCCAAAAGGCCGAGCGCATTGGAGGCCCGGGAAGGTCCGGCCCCGGCTTCTTTCATGGCCGGTGATGTTCTGTCGGGCCGAGCCTACGAATTGGGTGAGTTTTTCCGCGCGCGACATATTGGGCTTGTACAGCAAAGGAGGGGTTGCTGTCAGCAAGGAAACGGGAGGGACTATAGGCGAGCGGCGCAGACTATAAGGGCGATGGAGCGCCGCCCTGGCCCATTTTTGTGAGAGCTTCCAGCCTTTCGGCCCGCAGGGATGTTGAAGCGCGGTTCGGTTTCATAGATTGCTCGAACTATTGGACCTTGAGTTTTGAATTCTGCGGATGATGTTGCGGCATCGCTGCGACCCCCGGTCGACCTCGGCGATGGTCGTGCACCCCGGAACGGGGTGCCAGAAACAGACGCCCCTGGCTTGACCCGGCTTCTGGCATCCCTGCCGGGATGCGGACGCACGCCGTCGGTGGACCGGGGGTCTCGCTGCGCTCGACCCCCGGCTACCTTCTTTCATCCCTCTGGGATGGAATCCCGCAGACTGGGTTCCGGTCCGCAGTTTTTGCCCCGGTGGAGGTACTGGGCTACTATCCTGCTGCCCCTGCCGGGCGCCGGAAGCTGCGCGCCTCGCCGTGTGCCTGGAGTTAGCGCCTGACATTTGCAGCGAGGTCTGATACAACGCCCGGCAAATGAACCTGGAAATCTTCGAGCGGATGGAGGCGGAGGAGCTGCGCCGTTATATCGCGTTTTTCATGAAGCATTATCGCCAAGTGGATGCGTTCTGGTTCATTTACATGACGGAGAAGTACGGCCAGGAGGCCGCCGAAAGCCTCAATGAACAGGTCTGGGGACGCGTTGGCGGCCTCGCTGCCAAAGACATCGTGGCGCGGTTCGGCATCCGGGAGAAGGGCCTGTCGGGATTCGTCCGCGCCCTGCGATATTTCCCGTGGACCATCCTGATCGACTACCAGATTCAAGAGCGGCCCGGCGAGCTCATCCTCTCGGTTCCGGTTTGTCCCATCCAGGAGGCGCGCCGCAAGCACGGCTTGGACGAATACGCCTGCCGCGCCATGCACGAGGCCGAGTTCACCAGTTTTGCCAAGGCCATCGATGAGCATATCTGCGTGGAATGTCGTTTCGCGCCACCGGGTCCGCATCCGGCTGACCTGCATTGCCAATGGCGGTTCTGGTGTTAGCCCGGATTTTTCACACATGCCCATTCGGAGGAATCTGAGGTGGGGCACCTGCGTGCCCGAAGCCTTGCTTGCGGCTTGCCCTCCGCAGGTTTGGGAGTTATACGGGATAAATGAACCGTCCAAGGTTCGCCGCCTGCCTTTCCTCCGCCATACTGGCGACGGCCTTCCTTCTGCCGAGCCGGGCCGCCCCGCCCGCCTTCGCGCCTCCTGCTCCTAATATCGGCTATTGCCCATCGGCTATCCACTTCGTCAGCGGCCCTGCCCTCAAGTAGGGTTTCCCGCCTTCCGTCTTGCAAATCACGAGGAATTCTTTCAATGTTGGCTTATGCAATCGCACGAAATTTTGCGCGAGATCTTCCAGCAGTGCAGTCCCAAGCAGGTGTCTGCGCAACTGGGTCTTTCGCTGTCGATGATTTACAAATGGGCTGAGCCCCCGATCCCGCCTCCGGCAGCGGCAGCACCGGCAGCGGCAGCACCAACCCGCTGGACCGCATCGACGCGCTGCTGCGCTGCACCAAAGATCGGCGCCTGGTCCAATGGATTTGCGAGCGGGCCGGCGGCTTCTTCATCCTGAACCCCAAAACCACCAACCCCCACCCCTCCTACCTCATCCCCGCAACCAACCAAATCGTGCAGGAGTTCGCCGACCTGCTGGCGGTCATTGCCGCCGCCGCGGCGGACAACCAGATCACCCAGAAAGAGGCCGAACAAATCCGCGCCCGCTGGGAGGAACTCAAGAGCGTTACCGAAAGCTTCGTTGCCTGCTGCGAGGAAGGCAATTTCAGACCACTCAAGGTTAAGCCGCCGGAGTTGAATCCGGCCAAGTGAGAGCGAACTTCAAGAGGGTCTTTCGTCGAACCTGCGCAGCGGGCGCCTGGTTGGTTTGCCTGGCGGCGGCAGGCGCCTGTGGGGCCGAGGTCATCGAGGCGGACATCTGCATCTATGGCGGCACGGCAGGCGGGGTGGCGGCGGCGGTCCAGGCGGCGCGCATGGGCAAAAAGGCGATCATCGCCGAGCCCGGCCAGCACCTGGGAGGCATGACTTCCGGGGGCCTGGGCGCGACGGACATCGGCAACAAGGCGGCTATCGGGGGCATTGCGCGGGAGTTTTATCAAGCCATCGCCAGGCACTATGCCCGGGATGGGGCCTGGCAGTTCGAGCGCCGGGAAGACTACTTCCGGCAGCGCGGTGGACCCACGGCCATGTCGGAACTGAATTCCCCGGAGGCCACCGATGTGGACTTTCGAGCCCCACGTGGCGGAAGACATTTTCTTCCGGATGGTCAACGATGCGAAGGTGCCGGTCTATTTCCGGCCAGCGCCTGGCGCGCGTGAACAAGGACGGGACGCGCCTGACCGAGTTCGTGGTGGAGAATGGCAAGGTCTATCGCGCCGGGATGTTCATCGATGCCACCTACGAAGGGGATCTCATGGCCAAGGCCGCGCGTCAGTTACAGGGTCGGCCGCGAGGCCAATGCGCAGTACCGGGAGACGTTGAACGGGGTGCGGGCAGAAACGCCGAAACACCAGTTTCTGGTGGCCGTTGACCCGTATGTCAAGCCGGGCGATTCGAGCAGCGGTTTGCTGCCGTTCATTCAGGCCGGGGACGGCGGCCGGCCCGGGGAGGGCGATCATTGCGTGCAGGCTTATAATTTCCGGCTCTGTTACACGCAAATCCCCGCCAACCGCCTCCCCCACACCCGGCCCGCTGACTACACCCCTGCCCGCTATGAATTGCTGGCCCGCTACCTCGAGGCCCTCGTTGCCGCCGGCCACACACCCCGGCTCAGCGAGTTCTGGAATCCCATCCCCATGCCCAACGCCAAGACCGACATCAACAACAACGGCGGTTTCTCGACGGATTTCATCGGCGCAAACCACGATTACCCGGAAGCCAGCTATGCCGGGCGGGAGAAGATGTGCCGAGCCCATGAGGATTACACTCGCGGCCTGGTTTATTTCCTGGCCACCAGCCCGCGCGTGCCCGAGACCCTGCGGGCCGAAATGCAGCAGTGGGGGCCGGCCAAAGACGAGTTTCTCGATACGGGCGGTTGGCCGCATCAACTCTATGTGCGCGAGGCCCGGCGGATGGTGTCGGATTATGTCATGACCGAGCGCCACTGCCGCGGCGGGGTCAAGGCGGCCGAATCGGTCGGCCTGGCTGCCTACGGCATGGATTCGCACAATTGCCAGCGCCTCGCCAAACAAGGCCGGGCCGAAAACGAGGGCGACGTCCAAGTGGGCGGCTTGCCCCCCTACCCGATTGCCCTCGGGGCCATCATCCCCAAGGCCGCCCAGTGCCAGAACCTCCTGGTGCCGGTCTGCCTGTCGGCCAGCCACATCGGCTACGGCTCGATCCGCATGGAACCGGTCTTCATGATCCTGGGCCAATCCGCCGCTACCGCAGCCGCCCTGGCGCTCGAGGAAAACCTCCCGATTCAAAAGGTGGACTATTCAAGGCTCCGCGCGCGGCTGCTGGCGGATAAACAGGTGCTTGAATGGAAATAGACCCGGGTTCATAAGCGATCCGGCATCCAAGGGGCGAGGGGCGAGTGTCGAGGGGCGGCGGGGGCATTTCACTTTTTTGGGTGGCAGTTTCTGGCTACCCAAAAACAGGTCCGCGCCCGCCTCAGTCCGCCAGGGCAAGAACGCGCTCGAGCTCGGCGGTGGCCTGGTCGGACATGAGCGTTATCGTTCCGAGATGGCGGGCATTGATGACCGCCTCGGCGGTCGCCTCGAGGACCTCCAGCCGGTCAAAGGCATCCAGGACGCTGCTGCCGCAAACCAGCACGCCGTCGTTCTCGAGCAGGGCGGTGGGCCGGCGCCGGGAGACCCTTTCGGCCAGGTCTGCCGGGTCGCCAAACTGCACGCCAAAAGGAATGAGGGCGATCTCGCGCAGAAATACGAAACTCTCCGGAATGGTGCGCGAGTCCAACTCCGCCCGGCAAACGCTGAAAGCGGTCGCGTTCACGGTGTAGGCGTTGACGATGGCCTGGATGTCGGGATGGCGCTGGTAAATGGCCCCATGATTGCGGCTGGCCCGGCTCGGCGTCTTGCCCCTTTCGGCCGCCCCGCCCCGCACCAGCACAATATCGTCCGGGTCCACGGTGTTCCGATCCACCCGGTAAGGCGTGATGAGGAACGACTCGGCGTCCAGCCGGGCTGAGAAGCTTCCTTCGGTGCTGATGAGCAAACGCTGCTGGTAACCCCGGCGGACAAAGTCGCACAGTTGGCGGCGCAGTTCCCGTTCGCGGCCCTCGACCTCCCCGTGGTCGAAGCTGGGCAAGGGCGTGAAATTCCGCCGCGGCAGCTCGATCTGCTCCCGGCTCAGGTAGTTCACCTTGCCCAGCATCCGGGCCTTGATGATGGTCTTGGCGGTGAACTCGAGCGTTTCAAATCGCTGAAAGGCCTGCTGCAAGGTCTCGCCGCCCGCCACGACTCCATGGCTCTCCATCATCACGCAATGCCCGCCTTTGGCAAAGGCCGCCCCCACGCGCTCGGCCAGGGCCTGGCTACCGGGCAGCGCATAAGCCGCAAAGCCGACCTCACCGCACACGTGCCTAGCCTGGTGGAGCAACTGCGTGTCGGGCGCCTGCCCGCAGATGCTGAATGCGACCAGCGCCACCGGGTGGGCGTGCACGATGGCGCGAATGTCAGGGCGCCGCTCATAGACCGCCTGGTGAAAGGGAAGCTCCGAAGACGGTTCGTGGGCCCCCAGGATGCTGCCGTCGGCCTTCACGCACACGATGTCTTCCCGCCGCAGCCCGCCCTTGTCCAGCCGTGCCGGCGTTATCCATACGTCCTCATTCGGCTCGCGCACCGACAGGTTGCCCCCGGAGGTCGTGGTCATCCGGTAACGGTAAATCCGCTCCATCGTCCGCAGGATGTCGTCTCTGGGGTGAACCACATTGCCCAATGCGCTCATGGGGCAACCTTAGCGCAGTTCTGTGGCGGCTGCCCACGAAAAAGCGTTGGAAGGCCGAAGGCGGAAACAAACCCGAAGTCCAAGGTCCGAGGGTCGCTTTGTCCTCGACTCTGAAAGTTCAGGTTTCATGCCGCTGCCCGGGCTCGGTTTTGGGGGCGCGTGGATCGCCTCGCCGTGGAGGGCATGAGCCGCTTCCATCCAGGCCTCGCTGAAGGTGGGATGGGCATGGATGGTGCGGCCCAGTTCGCGGGCCGTGAACTCGGCGCGGATGGCTGCGGCGGCTTCGGCGATCAGTTCCGTGGCGTGCGGGCCGACGGCGGCAGCGCCCAGCAGTTGGTCGGTCGCCGCGTCCGCTATCCATTTCACAAAACCGGTCGTTTCCCCGACCGCCAGGGCCTTGCCCAGGCCGGCAAAGCGGAATTTCCCGATTTTGACCGCGCGGTTTTGTTTCCTGGCGTCTTCCTCGCTCAGGCCGACGGTGCCGACTTCGGGCGAGGTGAAGATGACGTTGGGCACAAGGGTCGGGTGCGGGCGCGGTTTGGGGCCGAGGGCGTTTTCTGCCGCGGTGATTCCCTGCGCGGTGGCGTAATGCGCAAGTTGGGTCTTGCCGGTCACGTCGCCGATGGCATAGATCGTCGCGACGCGCGTGCGGCAATAGTCGTCGGTCTCGATGAAGCCGCCTTGGTCGGCTGCCAGCCCGGCCTGCTCGAGGTTCAGGCCCTCGGTGACCGGCTTGCGCCCCACGGCGCTCAAGAGGAGGTCGGCATCGAGCACTTCGCCCGCGAAGCTCCCGCGCGCGCCGCCGGCATCGGCCGCGATGTTCTCGAGGGCTTTGCCGGTCAGCACGCGGATGCCCAGGCTCTTTTCCATAGCGTTGCGCACCTCGCGCCGGACATCGGGGTCCAGCAGCAGAAGGATGTCTTCGAGCAGTTCGACGATCGTGACCTTGACGCCGAGCATCGCCGCCATGCACGCCAGTTCGCAACCGATGAATCCCCCGCCCAGCACGAGCAACGTCCGGGGCAGGCGCTCGAGTTCGAGGAAACGGCGGCTTTCCACCACCCGCTCATGCTTGGGCAGGAAACCGGGCATGGCGGAGGTCGAGCCTGTGGCGATGATGACTTTCGCGGCGCTGATGGCGGTCGAGTCGCCGATGCCGATGGTGCTGCGGTCCTTGAACGAGGCAGCGCCGGTGAACAGCTTCACGCCATTGGCCGCCAGGAGCTGCTTGATGCCGTTTCGGAGTTGGCCCACGACTTTGTCCTTGTGCCGGATCATGGCGGCGTAATCCACGGAAGCGCCTTTGACCGTGATGCCAAAGGCCTGCGCGTGCGTGATTTGGGCGAACGTGCCGGCGGCGGCGATCAGGGCCTTGGTGGGGATGCACCCCCAGTTGAGGCACGTGCCGCCCAGTTGTTCCTTTTCGACGATGGCCACCGAGGCCCCGAGTTGGGCGGCGCGAATGGCGGCGGGATACCCCCCCGGGCCGGCGCCGATGACTGCGATATCGAAGTTTTCCATAGTAGTTTATTGTAATGGGTGATCGGTAATAGTCACACGCAACCGCCGGTTCCAATCGCCAACCTCTTTCGTGCTTCAGCTGATGAGGCCGATGAGTTGCGATTTGCGGCCGGGCGGTTGATCGGCCACCGGCCAGAGGTCGCGCAATTGCGCGTCCACGTCGCCCGTGCCGGACAGGGTCTCGAGGGCCGCCGCCGCCCCAAGGGCAAATCGCTCCGGCGCAAGGCCCGCGTCCAAGGCCAGCCGCATCGTGCCGACCAGGCGGTCCTCCCAGGCGAGCTTTCGACGGGGGTCGCGGGTGACGCGCTCGGTGCGGTCGCGAAGATACGGGTTGACCATCCGGGTCAGCAGGTCCTCCGCGTAGGCCTGAAACCTGCCGGGCTGAAAAGCGGGTCCAGTCCCTGATGCCGCGCTATCAGGGCCGGGCCGGATTCGGCCAGAAAGCGCCTCCCGCGCGAGGGTCATGAGCTGCGGGTCGCCGGCAGCCTCGGACATGAAAAGGCAGCCGTTGCGGCGGGCAAGATAGCCGATGAGGGCGTGGACGGCATTGTGCCCATAGAGTTTGGCTTCCTCGAAGGGAAGGAGGTCGGGTTTTTCGATGAAGACCTCGATGCCGCGTTTGAAGCCGGGCAGCGTTATCCTGCGTAATCAGGATGCGGTTGAACTCTTCCACCAGGAACGCCCGCGCAAAACCTTCCGTCAGGCAAGCCAGGCCCTCGGCCCGGATCGCCTCGGGCCCGGTCACCACGCCGCTCATCTTGCCGATGACCGTGTTCAGATATTGCGCCCTCTGTCCGACGGCCGCCCGGGTCTTCTCATCCAGTCCCTGTTCACAAAGCCCTTGCAGGATCTCAGCCGCGTGATTGTGATTCTCGGCCGTATAGATAATGCATCGGGGCAGGCCGGCCTGGGCTGCCTTGCGTTGCATCGCCCGACCAAGCAATCCGGCCACCGAAGGGTTGCCCATCGAATAGAATTCAACGCTCGGCAAGGCGGTGCACACTTCGGAGGCCTCGGCCAGCGCCTCGGCCAGGGCCTCGGCGTCCGCCGGTTCGCCGGGATTGAAGATCTCGAGGCCGCGCACTTCCTGCGCCTCGATGCCGGACTGGCGTGGCAATATTGACCCGGTAACACCCCCGGGCGCGCCGGACAGCCTCGACGACCTCAGGCACGACTTCGGCCACCACCAGCCGCTCGAAATTGCGCGACCGAAAGGCCTCGTACAGAAACAAGCCCGCCTGTATGGCGCCGAAACCGAAGCCGACGAAGGTTCTGCGTTAAGCGGCCAGCAGCTTCCATAGCTCAAGGTCCTCGAGCTTCTGTTTGATGGCGTTGAGGAAGCGGGCCGCCATGGCGCCGTCGATGAGGCGGTGGTCGGAGGACAAGGTCATTTTCATGATCGAGCGGACCACGACTTTGCCCTCGCGCACGACCGGCTTGCTCAGAGTGCTGGCCACGGCGAGGATGGCGGCCTCGCCGGGATTGATGATGGCGGTGAAGTTTTCCACGTCGAGCATGCCCATGTTCGATATGGTGAAGGTGCTGCCGGCCATTTCGTCAGGGGCCAGCTTGCCCTTGCGCGCCTTGTCGGCGAGTTCCCGGGAACGCGCGTTGAGCTCGGCCAGGGTCAACTCCTCTGCGTTGCGCAATGACCGGCACGACCAGGCCATGTTCCAGAGACACCGCCAGGCCGAGATGCACGTGGCTGTGCCAGCGGATGGTCTTGCCATCGGTCGAGCTGTTCACATCCGGGAAATCCTTCAACGTCAGCACCACCGCCTCCGAGATGAAGTCGGTGACCGTGCAAGGGGCGCCTTGCTCCTTGAGCCTGGCGCGGAAGCCGAGCAGGGCGGTCATATCCACCTCGACAGTGACGAAGAAGTGCGGGGCGGTGACCACGCTTTGGGTGAGCCGCTGGGCAATGATCTGCCGCATCCGGCTCATCGCCCTGGGCCGCTCGGCCAGCGCGCGCTGCACGTCGGCGACGCCGATGCGGCCCGAGTCGCCTGTGCCGGCCAAGTTCAGGATGTCCAGCCTTTCCCTGGCCGCCAGTTGCCTGGCGGCAGGGGAGATGCGAATCCGAGCGTAACCCCTGGCCTCGAGGTACGCCCTGACATCCTTCTCCACGACCCGGCCCATGGGTCCGGAACCCTGGATGGCCGTCGGATCGATGACGCAATCGGCGGCCAATCTCCTGGCGCGCGGGCTGATCCGGAACCGGGCCGGAGGCGCCGGCGCCGGCGCCGCTTGCGCCCCGTCTCCGGGAGCGGTCGGTCCCAGGGTGTCGAGGGGCGAGTGTCGAGGGGCCGGAGGCGCCGCTTGCGCCTCGCGTCCGGGAGTGCTCGGTCCCTTGCGTGCGTGGTCTGCGGCTCTGCTGACCCCTGGCTGGCTTGGGGCGGGCAGGACCGGGATCGGTTCGCCGGGTTGGCCGAGGAAACCGACGGTGCTTTGCACGGGCACACTGACGCCCGGCTGAACGAGGATTTTGAGCAGCGTCCCCTCCGCGAAGCTCTCGACCTCCATGACCGATTTGTCGGTCTCGACGGTGAAGAGGATGTCGCCCTTGGCGACCGGGTCGCCTTCCTTCTTGAGCCACTCGACGATGGCGCTTTCTTCGGTCATCTGCCCGAACTTGGGCATGATAATAGGGGTAGCCATGGTGAGCCTCAAAGGATGGCGTTGGCGGCAGCGAGGATGTCATCGGCGTTGGGGAGGAACGCCGCCTCGAGGATGTGCGACTGGGGGGCGATGCCGTTTTTGGCGCCGACGCGTTTGACCGGGGCGTCGAGGTAATCGAAGGCCAGGTCCTGGATCGTGGAGGCAATCTCGGCGGTGTAGCTGCCGATGTGGACGGCCTGGCTGGCCACGACGCAGCGGCCGGTCTTTTGCACCGAGCGCAAAACGGTTTCGAGGTCCAGCGGCACGAGGCTGCGCAGGTCGATGACCTCGGCACTGACCCCCCGCTCGGCCTTGAGCTTGTCCGCCGCCTTGAGGCAATCGTGGACTACGGGGCCCCAGGCCACCAGGGTGAGGTCTGTGCCCGGTCGCTTGACTTCGGCCAGGCCAAGCGGCACCAGATAATCCGCCTTCCGGCACGGGCCCTTTCAGGCCGTAGAGGGCTTGCGACTCGACGAACAGGACGGGGTTGTTGTCCCGAATCGCGGCCTTGAGCAGGCCCTTGGCATCGTATGGCGTGGCCGGATAGACCACGTAAAGGCCGGGGATGTGGCAGAAGACCGATTCGAGGGTCTGGGAATGCTGGCCGCCATAGCCTTTGCCCGCCCCGGCGGAGGCCCGGATGACGAGCGGCACCTCGGTCTGCGCGCCGCTCATGTAGTGCCACTTGGCCGCCTGGTTGCTGATCTGGTCGGAAGACATCAGGGCGAAATCGAAATACATCAGTTCGACCACCGGCCGCAGCCCGTTCATGGCCGCCCCGCAGCCGGTGCCGCAGATGCAGGCCTCGCTGATGGGCGTGTTGAACACCCGCTCGCGCCCGAAGGCCTCGAGCAAGCCCTTGGTCACCTTGAACGCGCCCCCGTAGTCGGCCACGTCTTCCCCGTAGAAAATCACGCGCTTGTCGCGGAGCATTTCCTGGACAAGGGCTTCTTTGAGGGCGTCTTTGTAAGTCAGTTCGCCGTTCACCCGCTTGATTTCCGGCAGCGGGCCGGCCGGGGTTACATCGGCAAAATCTTTGGGCACGGTCTCGCACTTCGTATCGGTGTACATGAAGGTCAGGACGTCCTCGGGGGCGGGGTCGGCGGCGGCGGCGGCGCGCGTGGCGGCGCGCGCGTTGCGTTGGGCCACACGCCGTTCAACGGCGGCGAGGCCTTGGGCGTCCAGCACCTTGGCTGCCAGGAGCGCCTTCTTGTAGGACTCGATGGGGTCCACCGCCCGCCAGGCGGCTTCTTCCTCGCGAGTGCGGTATTCGTTGCGCGGGTCGCTCAGCGAGTGGCCCCAATACCGGTAGCAATCCACATCCAGCAGCACGGGCCCCTGTCCCTGGCGGCACAAGCCGGCGGCGCGCCGGACGGCGTCGCGGGCGGCCAGGACGTTCATCCCGTTGACCACCTCCGCGTGCATGTTGTTGCTGGCAAACCCCGCGGCGCGGCGCGCAATGCGCTCGACGCCCATCACTTCGTCGTCGCAGCGCCCGGTCATGCCGTAGTGATTGTTGCACACCAGAAACACAATCGGCAGACCCCGCTTTCGGCCATCGGCCAGGTGGTTGGTGAACTGGGCTTGGGCGGCGAAATTCAGGGACTCGAGCACCACGCCGTTGGCGTAAGCGCCGTCGCCCGCAAAGCAGCACACCACATTGCCGCGCTCCAGGTAGCGGTTGGCCAGGGCCGCGCCCGTGGCAATGGGCACGCCCCCGCCGACGATGGCATTGGCGCCAAGATGGCCCACGGTGAAATCGGCAATGTGCATCGAGCCCCCGCGCCCGCGGCAATAACCGTCGTCCTTGCCAAACAACTCGCATATCGTGCGATACAGGTGCTCTTCGAGGGCGGCCTCGAGGAGCTCTTCGCGCCCGGCGGCCTGGCAGTTGGGCACGCGGCGGCGGAGTTGGTCGTCGGTCATTTGGCGGAGGGCGGTGGTGCCCTTGGCCAGGCTCTCGCCGTGCCCCCGGTGCGTGCTGGTGATATTGTCGGCCGAGTTGCAGGCGCCGAGCAGGCCCCGGCGGCGGTCCCTTCCTGGCCCACAGAGACATGAGTCGGACCGCGGTAGTTGAACTGGCCGATGGGCTCGTAAGCCCCGGAACGCAGTTTGACGATCATCTCCTCCAGTTCCCGGATGACCAGCATATCTTCCAGCAGCGCCACCGCCTCGGCCGGCGTTATCGTCCCGGCCTCGAGTTCGGATTCGAGGCTGCCCTGGTAGCGATAGGCGGGGATGCGGCCGCACTCGATTTCGTAAGGCGTGAATTTCGGCCGCGAATCGCTCAAATAGATGGGTGATTTTGTCATGGTTAACGTGTTTAACTTTTTTGTCTTATCTGCCCTGTCCGACCGATAGGCTCATCAGGCCCTTAGGACCTTAATCCCCCGGTTGACAAGCTCTTTGGCGAAGCCTTTCTCGAGTCTGCTTGTCGGTGATGACGACGTGGACGCCTTCCCAGCGCCCGGCTGAGGCAAAGGAGACCTTTCCGGCCTTGGAACTGTCGGCCAGCAGGATGACCTGCCGCGCCTGGGCCATCACCAGTTGCTTGGTAAAGGCCTCGCTCGGGTCGGTGGTGGTAAGCCCCTCGTCGAGGGCAAAACCGATTGTCCCCATGAAGGCCTTGTCCAGGTGCAGCCCGTCCAGGACCTGCCGCGTCAACGGACCGACCAGCGTCTGGCTCAGCCGCCGCAACTCGCCGCCGATGACAATGAGCCGCGGGCCGCGGCCGGCCAACTCATGGGCGGCGTGGAGCGAATTGGTGACGACCGTCAGGTTGGTCCGCTCCCGGAGCAGCCGCGCCAGCTCGAGCACCGTGCTGCCCCCATCCAGGTAGAGGGTGTCTCCCGGTTCGATCAGTGTCAGCCCCGCCTCGGCGATGCGCCGCTTCTCGCGCACCGCCAGCGAGGTCTTGTCCTCGAAGACCGGCTCGTCCAGCCGGCTCTCGACGCTCACCGCCCCGCCGTGAACGCGCCGGATGACGCCGCTGCGCTCCAACTGGTCCAGGTCCCGCCGCACCGTGGCCGCCGAGACCCCGAGGCGGCGGCAAAGGTCCTCGACGCGGATGACGCCGCGGTCTCGGATCAAGGCCCGCAGGTCGTTCCACCGTTGCGGCGCCAGCGCTTTTGCATCCAGTTCGGGCATGTCTCGAATGTGTTCGATGTTGAGCGATTATAGCATTGAAGTGATTGACCTCAATCAAAATCGTGCAATGCTCCGTATTGCGGCAAAGCGCATTCGCGTCAGGCTAAGGCGTTCTGCGGCTCCGGACAGCAGTTCGTAGTAGTTTTTGCGATCGTTTCGCTTTTCGTAGAAGGCATGGCGGGCGAGGCAGAACTCCACCCATTGAACGACCGAGACGCCCAGCACCATGGCCGAGAACCAGCAAGCGCACTGTCCGAGAATGTGCCCCAGGCGAAGGAGGCTGACGTGTTGGCCGTGGGGACAATTGAGTTCCAGCAGGTCAGAAAGCTGGCAGACCAGCGCGCAGAACAACAACTTGGTCAGCACCGAGAGCTCAAGCAAGACCGGGGTGCGGCAGTTGAGGTGAGGCAATCCCAGGTGGCTTTTCCAGGTTTTAAAAATGATCTCAATTCGCCAGCGCAGCCGATAGATCGCGGCCAGGACCTTGGGGGGCCAAGTCGCCGCCGGCACGTTGGTCACGAAGATGTTCCAGCCCATCAAGAAGAGATGCTCGGCGCCAGGAGGGGAGCGGTGGCGTTTCTGGGCGGAGACTTTGGCCTTGTGCCGCCGCTGATCGGCCACTTCCTCTGGCACGGGCAGGGCGACCAAGCGCACGGCCGCTCGCTCCGGTCCCAGGAGCACGTCCATATCCAAGGAGCCAGAGTTCTTCAGGAGGGCCTTTAAATTCAGCGGTTGGCCCGTCTTGGGGTCGTAGGGATTGACGCCGTGGCGGTAGCGGCTGAGGAAGGAGATGCCCGCACTGACAAACTGGGCCAGGACTGCCGTGGTGAAGTAACCCAGATCCCGCAGGACCAGATTGCCGGGGCGGGCGACTTCCAGGATGTCCGGGGCGGCGGCCTGGTCATTGCGAGTATAGCCCGAAAGGGAGACGTGCCCGACCACGCCGTTTTTGATGTCGCAGATCCATTGGATTTTGAGGGTGGCGTAGTCTTGCCCATGTTGGTTGCCGGCCCCGGGGAAGAGTTCAGCCAAGTGCTTGGGCAGCGTTTGGGAGGTGCTGTCATGGACCCAGACGTGAGCAAAGCGTTCAAGGGCTTGGCAGGTCGGAACGCCACGAGCGATCTGGCTGAAGAGGGCCGTGACGACCCCAGCCAGAAAGCCTTTGAGGCCACCGGAGAGCCGTTCACTCAAAGACTGTTTAGTGTAGGTGGTGTTGGCGGCCAAGCCGATGACTGCGGCGGTATGCTCCAAGGCGAGGTCGGTTTCGGGAGCGAGGGCCAGGAGGCCCTTGGCAAATTTGAGCATGGGGATTTTACGTGGGCTGCGCTGCAGAAAGCCTGAGGCTCGGGCGATACCCTCGGCGTTGATGGCGTCGAGTTTGGGGAGGCAGGCCGGGAGCTGTTGGTGGAGGGAGGCGGGCAAACCGGAATTGTTTTGCGCGGAAGGGTTAGGAGATGACATGCGTGGTTTTATATAGTATTAATACTATATGCCAAAGCGACAAAAGGCGACAGAAAAAACGACGGGTTACCTCATCAAAGTGCAAAAGGTGGAGCGGCCAACCAATCGCTCCTACTATCTGAACTTGCCGGTGGTCCTGGCGGAGGCGCTGGAGATCAAAAAAGGGGAAGAAATGAAGTGGCTAATCGAAGACAAAAACGTGCTGCTCCTGTGTCGGACACAGAAAAGGCCGCCGCGTCAACTGCGCGCCAAACCTTAGCCTGACGCGAATGGGCAAAGCGGCAACCAACGTAGCGCAGACTTTTAGCGAGGCTCCGCCTCAGACCGACGAGGCATGAACCGTTCTGGCGTGGGTGTCCTTCTCGGCGGCGCAGGGGTGATGGGCTCAGCAATTCCTCCGTGCCCAGAGCGTGGGTTGATGATGGGCCGCCAACCCGGGATCTGCCCCCGGGCACCAGAACGTCCCGCTCTATCCGTGAAATCCGTGTCATCCGTGGTCAGCTTCCAGTTTCGGCTTCGGCGGGCCCCCGCACCACCCGTTTCCACGCCAGCTTGGCCTCCTTGAAGTTGAGCAGTAAGGCCACTTCCAGCCCCGTGATGTTCAGGTTCGATCACCAGGGCGTTTTCGTAGAGTCTTTCGTCCAGGCCCGGCTTCAGTTCGTTGAGCACGGCCATGGCCGCTCCCAGGATTTCGCCGGTGAGCTTTTCGTGTTTCATGCCCCGGTTTTTACCACGGATTTCACGGATGGCACGGATTTTAGCAGGGGGTGACGCTACCGACGCCGCGCCCAGCCTTGGTGCCCGACCAACGCCCCGGCGCGGGGGCTTTGCGGTTCCTTGCTTTGGTGGCCAACCGGCCACAGGGCCACCCCCACCCACCGGCATAGAATTGGACTCCGTTTGCCAGTGCCAAAGAGATCGGATAATAATCCGACCGTTAAGACCGCTAAGCGGTCATGCGGCCTCGTCGAGGCCAAGTGACCAACACCGGATGTATCTCAACGTGATGGTTCCCCGCCTGCAACGGGAGCAGGAAGTGGCCGCCTTCTGGCGCTTCCACCGGGGCCATCGGTTTGCCTCCTCGGCGTTGATGGAACCGATGAGTAAGGATTTCGTGGCGCGGATGGAGCAGTATGCCCGGCAACACCGGGTTGCGGTGGTGCCCTTCGACCAGGCACCCTACAAGGGTCGCAAGAAGGACGACATTGCGCAGGAATTCATCGCCCGGCAAGGGGCCAAGGAAGGAGTGATGTTTCTGGGCAAGGCGAGTTTTCGCTGACCCAGGTGCTGGATCGGCCCTTGAGCGGGCGGGTCTTTTTCGAGGAGGTCATCCGGGAGAACCTGGACCTGGGCCGACCGGATCAAACAGTATTTCAAGGAGGGTCGTGCGGGAAGGACCGAGACGACGATCAACCATCCCGCCGCCTTCGGGCTGCGCAAAGGACTGCAGAGCCTGCCGCAGTGGCGGCAGATCGGCTTTCAAGCCAACCGACGTTTGTTGAACGTCCAAAAGATCAGTCAGGATTGCGCCCTGGGGGAGGCGGCCTTTGAAAAGGTCAACCAGCCGCTCCAGGTTGAGGAGCGGCGAGTCTCGGGGCTGCGGTTTGGGGACGGGCGGGTGCAGGCGCTCTTGAGTGCGGTGCTGCTGTTTGTCTTCGTCGCCAACGGCTTCAGCGCCAAAGAATTGCGGCCCAGGCTGGCCGCCCTGTTGGGGCTCAAAGCGGACCAACTGAGCGCCGGCCGGGTCACCTACGACCTGCGGCGGCTGCGCCTGCACGGGCTCATTGAGCGCATGGCGGGCACCCACCGCTATCGGCTCACCGAACGGGGCATCCAAATCGCGGCCTTTTGGACGCGAACTTACAACCGTTTGTTGTGCCCCGGTCTGGCCCAGTTGGCGGATCCGGCCTGCGAGTCGCCGCCGCTGCGTCGCAAGTTCGACGCACTGGCGGACGCCATTGACCAAGCCGTTGCCCAAGCCAAAATCGCCGCCTGAAAAACTTGACTCATTTAGCCTGTATTTCGAAAGGGAAGTAACTCTAGTTTGCCGTATCGCGGATTTCCAATCCGCAGCCGTGTGTCCATCGTGGCGGCTTGGGTGTTTCGGTGGCCCTGCCGGCTGGAAGCCGGCGATACAGCAGGTTGGAAACCTGCGCTACGATGCGGCCGCCCGCTTCTGGCCGTTTGTCTTTGCACTTTTTGCGTTCCCTTCCGGCCAGGCTCGGATGCGCGGAGCGCGGTTCGAGGACCAGCGGCGAGAGGTCATATTTGGTCATAATTGGTTAAAGGGGCGGAGTGGTGGGAGGGCGAAGGGCGGGAAGGGAGGTCCGAAGGGCGGAGGGCGAAGGTCGAAGTGGGGAGGTGGCGCCGGGGCGACGGGAGGACGGAGGGCGGGAGTGGAAGGGCGAAGGGCGAAGGGCGAAGTGGGGAGGTGACTTCGGGGGGACGGGAGGCGGGCGATTTTCCCGGTGCGGGTCATGATTTTCAAATTCATTTACGATAGTTTTCGCATATTGAGGGGAGGAGGCGCAAATGCTGTATTGGCTCTATTGGCTGTATTGGTTTTATTTTGAGATCGCCGCAAGCTGCGGGGACTTTTTGGAAG
Source organism: uncultured bacterium (assembly GCA_963713735.1). Taxonomy (GTDB): domain Bacteria; phylum Verrucomicrobiota; class Verrucomicrobiia; order Limisphaerales; family UBA8199; genus CAVQND01. The sequence goes on along the minus strand of CAVQND010000014.1, from coordinate 99,914 downwards.
CAAAGAGCCGAATCCAGCGAAGGGGCGGACACTCGAACGGTTTGCCGTTGAATCCGGAGGCGGCTGTCGTATTGTGGCGGGCGGCGAGTATGGCTCGGAGATCAAATCTATGCTCAAGCGGTTTTTTGTTAACAACTTCAGGAGCCTGCTGAACGTCGAGTTCAGGCCTGCCGGCATCAATCTGCTGGTTGGGCCGAACAACGCAGGCAAGACCAACCTCTGCTCCGCTCTGCGTTTTGTCGGAGGCACGAGCGAACAGGGGCTCGATGCAGCGATGCTTGGAGCCATAGGAGAGCGCTGGAACATTACGAATTTCCATGTGCCGCAGGCGAAGGAGACGGAATTCGAGGTCGAGTGCGAGCTGTCCTATCAGGGCGACCGGCTGCAACTCGCCTACCGGCTGCACCTTGAGAGCGTCGGTGCAAGAGCGCGAGGGGAGAGGGCCGAGCCAGAGTCGCTCCGGGTCCTGGAGGAGAGCCTCAAGGCAACCGGTGGCAGGTTTGCGAACACGGTCCTGCTGGAGAATCACGAAGGTCGGGTGCGGATGCTCCACGAAGAGGGCTTTGTAAATCGCCATCCGAATTCCCCTTTTATCATTGAGGCCAAGGCCGCTACGAATGCGACGATGCTCTCGCAGCTCTACGAACTGGAGAACAACCCGCGCGCGATCCTGTTTCGCCGCTACCTCCGCTCGTGGGCGCACTATCACTTGAGCCCTGAGGCCCTTCGGCTGCCGGATGTGGCCCGCGAGGATGGTCTGCTCCTCTCGAATGGCGCCAACGTGAGCCGGGTCCTCTACGATTTGCACAATCAAAAGCCGCGGCTCGAGCGAAAATTATCGACGCTCTCCGAAAAGTGGAACCTAAGCTCGACCTTTTCAGTTTCCTGGCTCCCGATCCGGAACACGTGCATCTTTTCGGCGAGGATGAGAAGGGGCACCGGTTCAGCACCCGCAGCATGTCCGACGGCACCTTGCGGTTTCTCGCAACGGCGTTCGTAATCCTGTCGGCTGGGCAGCAATCCGTGGATAACGGCTTTGCGCCGTTGATTATCATCGAGGAACCCGAAAACGGCTTGTACGTGGGCCACCTCAAACCCCTTCTCCAGCGCATCGAGGCTGACGGGAGCTTGGGCCAGTTCATCTTCACATCTCACAACCCGTACTTCGTGGATCTTTTCGATAAGTATCTCGAAGGTCTGCACGTGCTAAAACCCGGCATCCCATCCTCAATGCTCGTTCGTCCGGACGCTGCAAAGCTGAAGCCGCTTCTGGAGGACCTGACGCTTGGGGAGCTTCACTTTCAGGAGATGCTTGCATGAAAATCGCTTTTTGCGTCGAGGGCAGCGCTGACCGCGCCATCGTGCAGGGCTTGCGCGACCGCTGGTGTCCCCAAGCTAATCTCTTTGAGGGACGCTTCCGCGGACAGCTTCCCCGCGGCCAAATACCCAAGGAATGCAGAATACTCACGGATCAAGGCGCGGACCCGATCATTTTTCTGCGAGATTCCAATCTGGAAGACTGGCGTGATGTCCTCAAGGGCGACCAGGGAAAATGTCCTCCCGAGTTCCGTCACCTGGCACTATTCGGAGTGTGCGATCGGAATGCCGAATGCTGGCTTGCCGCGGATGCAGATCACCTTGCCGCCAAATTAGGACGCGCTCGGGATGAGCTGACGACCGAGGATCCTTCGCCGGTTGTTAAATCAGGTTTTGGCCTGGTCGGCTTTGATAAGGAGCAAAAGGAGCCAGACGTGGCGGCCTACGTCCAAGCTGCCCCTATCAAGAATTGGCTCCGCAATAGATTGTTTGAGCAGTTCTACGAGCAACTGTGGCATAAGAGCAAGGAACTCGGCTGCCAAATCGAGAACCTGAGATAGACGGCGATTTGGACCAGGGCCTCGAAAGCGATGCCGCCAAACTGGCTATCGCGGCGAGGTTTCGGCGGGAGGCAACTCAGCTCGCGTTTTTCGAGAGGGCCAAGCCAGGTTATCTCAGTGGCGGCTGCAGTAATGGCGGAAGGCGCGGAGTTGGCGGGGGTGGCTTTGCCAGAACTGGACCAGGCGGGAGAGCACTTTGAGCGTTTCGGGCATGAGGTGGTGCTCGATGGCCTCGACCTCCTCTTCCACGGTCTGCGGACTCAGGCCGAGCAGCTCGAGGAGGGCGGTCAGCGTCTGGTCGCGCGCCTTGATGTGCTCGGCAACGGCGCGCCCCTCGGGGGTGAGGGTGAGTCCGCGGTACTTCTCGTAATTGACGAAGCCGCGCCCGGCCAGGCGGCGGACCATGTTGGAAACGGCCGGGCGGCTCCGGCCCAGGGACTGGGCGATGTCCGCCACGCGGGCGTAGCCTTTGAGGGCCACTAATTCCTGGATACGTTCCAGGTGGTCTTCCATGGACACGGAGCGGCCCTGGGAGGCCGCGGGGTCCGGACGCTTGCTTTTCATTTCGTTGTTCCTGCCCTGATGCGCCAACGCAGGCACTGGCGCGCCACGGTTACACGCAATCGGCACGCGGGATTGTGCCAAGGACCCAAGCGCATCGGCAAGCGTTTTTCGAGATGCGGGCGCCGCCGCCCTGAGTCTTTTAGCCCTAAAACATTCTATTTGACATGATATATATTTTGTGCGAGAAAATAGTGCAAGCTCGAAAAAAGTGGCCGCATGCCCAGGAACAGCATCATGAGCGCGCCGGCGGACAGACCCCAGGCCGCGCCGGGCCACTGCCCGTCGCTCTCGGACGTGCACAGCACGGTGAACGTGCCGCGCCACGGGGCGGGTTTCTGGCGTCATTGGGGCGCGTTTGCCGGGCCGGCCATCCTGGTGAGCGTCGGCTACATGGACCCGGGCAACTGGGGCACCGACCTGGCAGGGGGGGCGCAGTTCAAGTACGGCCTGATCTGGGTGGTTGGGGTGGCCAGTTTCATGGCGGTCGTCCTGCAGGTGATTGCCGCCCGGTTAGGCGTGGCCACCGGCAAAGATTTGGCCCAGTGCTGCCGTGACTGGTATCCCAAGTGGACCCGCGTGCCGAACTGGGTTTCAATGGAAATTGCCATCGGGGCGACGGACCTGGCGGAATCCCTGGGCAGCGCGGTGGCGCTGAACCTGCTGTTCCACATCCCGATGTCCTGGGCGATAGTGATTACGGCCTTTGACGTGCTGCTGCTGCTGGCCTTGCAAGGGTTGGGCATGAGGATGATCGAGGCTGTTGTCGCCGTCTTTGTCGGCACCATTGCGGTCTGCTATGGCATCGAGATCTTTGTCCTGCCCCAGACGCAGCCCAACCTGGTGGAGATTGGCCGGGCCCTGGCGCAGCCGGGCTTCCGCCAGACGGGGATGATCGTCGTGGCGATCGGCATGATCGGCGCCACCGTCATGCCGCACAACCTCTATCTTCACTCCGCGCTGGTCCAGACCCGCAAGATCCGGCGCGATGAGGACGGAATCCGCAGTGCCATCCTGTACAACACCGTGGATTCGACGGTGGCGCTGACCATCGCGTTCCTGGTCAATGCGGCCATCCTGGTGCTGGCGGCGATGGTGTTCTATGGCAAGGAGAGCGTTACGGTGGCCGGCGGCCACGTGGTCACCTTCAGCCCGGAGAGCGACTGGATACGGATCGCGCACCTCACGCTGGCACCGCTGCTGGGGACCGCCGCCGCCAGCACGCTCTTTGCGGTCGCCCTGCTGGCCAGCGGCCAGAGCAGCACCATCACCGGCACCCTGGCCGGCCAGGTCGTGATGGAAGGATTCATGAATTGGCGTTTGCGCCCATGGATTCGGCGAATGATTTCCCGCCTGCTGGCCATCGTGCCGGCCGTCTGGATTATCAGCATCCGAGGCAACGGCAACGTGACCGACCTGGTCAATCTAAGCCAGGTGCTGCTCTGTCTGGAGTTGCCCTTCGCGATGGTTCCGTTGCTGCACTTTACGTCTTCCCGCAAACGAATGGGCCGGTGGGCCAACGGCTGGGTCCTGCTGGTTTTAGGCTGGGGCAGCGTGGTCTTGATTACTTTGATGGACTTGTATAGCCTGCCCGAATCGCTCTCGACCGCCTGGCGGGTGATTTGCGGCAAATAGAAGCTTCCCTGTCCAATAAAGGGCGGCAGAGGCCCGGTATATGATGTACAAGACAATTCTCGTTACTTTGGAAGGCACTCCCACTGACCGGGCGATAATCGAGCATATCAAGCCGCTGGCAAAGCTAATGGGCAGCCGGGTGGTGTTGTTCCATGTAGCCGCGGGTGCTCCGGCCCGGTTTCACGGCGCGCAAGCCGCGGGCGAGGAGGTTGAAAAGAGCCGGGCCTGCCTCCGGGAGGTCGGGGAGGAACTGGCGCAGGCCGGCATTCGGGCTGAGGCGGTGCTGGCCTACGGTGAACCGGCCAAGGAAATCATCAAGTGGGTGGAGCGGGAAGGCTGCGACCTGGTAGCGATGAGCACGCACGGGCACCAGTTTGTGGCTGACCTGGTCCTGGGCGCAACGGCCTTCAAGGTCCAGCATAGTATCAGCGTGCCCGTGCTCATGCTCCGGGCCAAATAAGGAAGGCGCCGACCGGACCAACCGCGCAGAGGGAACTCGGTAATCGGTTGTCGCAGCACCCGGTAGAGCGCTGGGTCAGTATGGATCAACGACGGCAGGGCATCCTTCTCGGCAAATTCGACTAAGGCGGCCAATTGCTCCCACCGCCGCTCCTTGAGATACACCAGGTTCTCGGTCGCTTTTTCCCGCGTCTGGCGCGACATTATCTGTTCCTGCCCCTCCCCATTGCCATCAAAATCCCCTGCAGGAGGGCGTGCGGATTGGGCGGGCAGCCGGGGACAAAACGTCCACAGGAAGGACCTCCTCCACGCCGCCGAGGCTGGCGTAGTTCTGGCCGAAAATGCCGCCGCTGCAACCACACGCGCCCACGGCGACGACCAGGCGCGGAGCGGGAGTGGCGTCGTAGGTCTTGCGCAAGGCCAATTCCATGTTGCGCGACACGGGTCCGGTGACCAGCAGCATGTCGGCGTGGCGCGGCGAGGCGACGAAATGGATGCCGAAGCGCTCGATGTCATAGACCGGGCTGTTCAAGCCGGCGATTTCAACTTCGCAGCCGTTGCACGAGCCGGCGTCCACCTCGCGGATATGGAGGGAGCGGCCGAACATTTTGCCGGCGCGTTCCTGGATTTGGCGGCCGAGGGCGTCAAGCGATGCGCGTTGTGTGGGTGTCAGCTTCGCCCTCAAGGGGCTTCGCAACGGAGGGCGGTGAGACCATTCGCTCGTGAGCGCCGTCGGCTTGAGGCTATAAGCCGGCGCTGGTTACCAGGTCGTGGCGAAGACGGCGCGGCGCATTCGCACAGGTTCGTCATGCGGATGGCGGAGTCCGCCTCGGCGCACAGGCCGCAGAAGATGCACTTGGCCAGGTCGAGCCGGGCGACGCGCCGGCCGTTCGACGTCCTCGATACGAAATTGCGCCCGGTCGGACAAACCGCGGCAGCGGGGCGCGCATCCTTCCAGTTCGGCCCAATCAATTTCCGGCTTGCCGCGCGCGCGGGTGGAGACTTCCGGCGGCGTGTCAGGATAGTTCGTCGTGACGACGCCGGTTTTCAAACTTTGACGAAGGGCTTCAAACATAGTCAGCGGTCCGTTCCGGAATAGGAGAGGTTGAAGCTTTTGTTCACCACCGGAAAATCCGGCGATGATGTTGCCCATGATGGCCTCGCTCAACGCCGGCCAGTTTTGCAGCGACGGGTCTTTGACTTTGCAGCGCGCCAGCCGGTTGCCGGGCGCGGTGTGAATCCAGTGAAAGATTTCGCCGCGCCAGCCTTCGACGTAACCGAGCGCCACGCGGTCCGGGCGGCACTTCGCCCACTTCCGCGCGGATGGGGCCGGCGGGCATCTTCTCAGAACCTGCCGAATGATGGACAAGGATTGGAAGATTTCTTCACGCCGCACGACCATGCGGCGCTGCACGTCGCCCACGTGAAACACGGGCACGGTGAATTGCACTTGGTCGTAAAAGTCGTGCGGAAAATCGCGGCGCAGATCGTGATCGAAACCGGAAGCGCGGCCCGGCGATGCCGACGATGCCCAGGTCGCGCGCGACTTCGGGCTTGAGCACGCCGGTGGTCTCGAGTCGGTCGCGGGTGCCGGAGTTGCCGCGAATCAGTTCGACCAGTTCCTTGAATTCGTTCTCGAACCAGTCCACCAGCCCGGCCAGGGCGCGCAGTTGTCCGGCGTCGAAATCGAAGCGCACGCCGCCCAGGCAAGCCATGCCGCGCAAGAGGCGGTTGCCGGTCGAGTTGTTCGTTCACGCGCAGCACGCGTTCCTTGAGGCGCATGGCGTGCATGTTGGCGGTGACGAACGCCACGTCGGTGCAAATCGCGCCGATGTCGGCGACGTGGTTGTAGAGGCGCTCCAATTCCAGGCAGAGCGTGCGGAGCGCGCGCGCGCGGGGCGGCGCTTCCACTCCGGCGGCGCGTTCGACGGCGTGGCAGAAGGCCGTCGCGTGCGCGAAGCTGGAATCGCCGGAAATGCTCTCCGCCAGGCGCACGCAATGAGGAATGGGCAGGCTCTCGAAAAGTTTCTCGGTGGCTTTGTGGACGTAAAACAGGCGGAGCTGCAGGTAGAGCACCGGCTCACCCGCGACGCTGAACAGGAAGTGGCCCGGCTCGATGATGCCGGCGTGGACCGGGCCGACGGGAACCTGAAAGACCCCTTCGCCTTCGACCTCGCGGAACTTGTGCCGCACCCCGGTGAAGGGCGGCAGCTTGGTGCGCAAGTCGAAGTCTTTGCGCAACGGAAAGACCTCCGGCCAATCGTCGTGCAGCGCGCATCGGCGCGGGTTGGGATGGCCGACCAGTTTGAGGCCGAACAGGTCCTGCACTTCGCGCTCCTGCCAATTCACCGCGGGGATGGCGTCGGTGAGCGAGGCGAACTCCGGCGCCTCCGGCGACACCGGCACGCGGAGAGTGAGAAACCCGTGTGCCGCATCGAGGGCCAGCACATAATAGAGGTGGAACACGCCCTCGCCGGCGCGCGCGTCCTCGGCAAACACGCTCACCAGACGGGCGTTCCACCTCCGATAGAGGTGGGCGCAAAAGCCGGCGACCAGCTCCATCCTGGCGTGGCAATAGATCTCGTTGGGGTGCGGCGCATCCAAGGCGTCGATGCGGCCTTGGAAGCGCCGGGTGATTTCCTCGACGACGGGCCGGAGGTCGTTGGAAACGCGCGACAGGTTCATGGCTTGCCTCCAATGATGGCCGCCGCCTGGCGCAGCAATTCGAGCAGCGGCGCGGGCAGCCAGACGCTGAACACCGTCAGCAGCGGCGATCAACAGGGCCATCGCCGCCACACAGCTAAGGGGTGTTTGCGGTCCGGCCGCTTCCTTCTCCGCCGTTCCCAGCAGCAGGTGAGCGACGTGGCCGAGCAAGCCGGAAAAGACCGTGGCCAGAGCCGCCACGAACAAGACACTTGCCAGAATGTGGCCCGCTCCCATCCCTCCCGCCACGATGCTAAACTCAGTCAGGAAGATCCCAAAAGGCGGAAGACCGGCAATGCCGATGACGGCCAGGGCCAGCAGAATGGAAGAAGCAGGCATCGTCTTGAGCAGCCCTGCCAGCGATGGCAGTTCCAGGGAATGGTACTTCTGATGGATGTTGCCTGCGGCGAAGAAAATCGTCGATTTCACCAAGGCGTGATACCCGATATGCAGCACCGCGCCGAAAACGGCCAGTGGGGCGGAAAGACCAAGACCCACGCACATAATGCCGATATGCTCGAGGCTGTGATAGGCGAATAACCGCTTCATGTTGGTCTGAACCAGGATGAACGGCGCCGCCACGCACATGGAGAGCAAACCGAAACCCAGAAGCAGGTGTTGGCTGAAGGCGGTCCCCAGGCAGGCCGTGGTGAGAATGTGGAACCGCAGCAAGGCGTAGAGGGCGATTTTGAGCGACACCCCGGAGAGCATGGCGCTGGTGGGCGAGGGCGCCTCGCTGTGCGCGTCGGGCAGCCAGGTGTGCATGGGCGCCAGGCCCGCCTTGGTGCCGTAGCCGATGAACGCGAACACGAAGGCCAACTTGAGCAGGCGCGGGTCGAGTTGGTCCGCCACGCTCATCAGATACGACCAGTTGAAGCTGGGCAGCGACTGCGTGTTGTTTTTGCAGGCGGCGGCATAAACGAACACCGTGCCCATCAGCGCCAGCGCCAGACCCACGCTGCCGAGGATAATGTATTTCCAGGCGGCCTCGAGCGAAGTCCGCCGATTGTAAAGCGCGACCAGCAGCACCGAAGACAGCGCGGTTGCCTCGACCGCAAACCACATCACGCCCAGATTGTTGGCCAGCACCACCAGGAACATGCTCGCCCCAAACAGCGGAGTGAGCACATAGAACTCGCGGAAGCGCCGCTCGCGTCACGGCGCCGTCGGCCAGGTCGCGGCGGAGGTAGCCCACCGCGTAAATCGCGCTGGCCAGCGACACGACCGAGATGAGCAGCACCATCCAGGCGCTCAGGGCGTCGGCGCAAAGGAATCCGTTCCACTCCCTCACCACGCCGCGCGCCAACACCTGGCGGACCAGGGCGATGCCCAGCCCGAGCGTGGCGCTGAAGGCCAGCACGCCGAGCGCCGCCAGCGCGCGGCGCGACCGCACCAGCAGGCAGGCCAGCGCCGCCGCCGCCGGCACGAGAATGAGGAGCGCGAGAAGCGGCATGTCACCCCTTCAATTGGTTGAGTTTGCTGGTGTCCATCGAAGCGAAGCTTTCGCGAATGCGATAGACCAGGATGCCCAGCACCATCACCGCGACCATCACGTCGAAGAAAATGCCCAGTTCGACCACGAGCGGCATGCCGTAAGTCGTCAGCGCGATGGCCGCGAGCATCACGCCGTTCTCCACCGTCAGCAACGCCAGCACCTGCGTGATGGCCTTGCGCCGATTGAACATGAGGAAAAACCCGGTGAGCACGAGCGTCAGGGCAACGGCCAGCGTGTTGTTGCCGAGCCGTTCCAGGGCCGTGAACGGGCGGGCGACGATGTAACCGAGCAGCGTAAGCCCGCCACACAGCAGCATGGACGTCGGGCGCGTCGAGCAGCGGCGCTATCTCCTGGTTAATCCCAATGCGCCGCACCTGCCGGTTCAGCAACCAGGGCAGGAACACGACTTTGCCGATGATCGTCAGCACGGCGACGATATAGACGTGCGTGGCGTTGTGGACGTAGGCGACCACGCCGGCAATACCCGCCAGCAACAGCGATTGCAACGCGAAGAGCCGGATGTTCGCCAGCAACATCCGCTGGACGACCAGCAGGAGCTGAAACACCAACATCCCCGCGGCGCAAAAGGTGATGAGTTGGGCGCCGATTTCGGTGGAAGTGGGAGCATTCATGGCTATCGGAACAGGAACGTGGACAGCAGCGCGAGCGTGGCCAGCACGAAGGCGGCGCTCAACAGGTCGGGCACCCGGAACAGGCGCAGCTTGGCGTTGGTCGTTTCAACCAGCACCACCTCCGCCGCCAGCACCAGCAACTTCGCCAGATAGGCCAGCACGCTCAGGCCCAAGGCCGCGGGCGACGCGTCCGTGGCGATGCCCAGCGGAAGAAAGACGTTCGCCAGCAGCGTCATCAGCACGAGTTGTTTGATCGACGCGCCCCATTCCATGAACGCCAGATAACGGCCCGAGTATTCCAGCAGCATCGCCTCGTGAACCATCGTCAACTCCAGGTGCGTGGCCGGGTTGTCCACCGGGATGCGGCCGGTCTCGGCCAGCAGCACGATAAACAGAGCCACGAACGCCATCGCATGAGTGGGGTTGAACAGTTTCCACGTCGGCCCTTGGCTCGCTTGCACCATCCGGCTCAGGTCGGTCGAGCCCGCGCCGATGGCCACGGTGAAGATGGCCAGCATCATGGCCGGCTCGGCAATGGCCGCAATGGTCATCTCGCGGCTGCTGCCCATGCCGCCAAAGGCGCTGCCGGGGTCCAGTCCGCCCAGCGCCAGGAAGAAACGCCCCAGCGCAAGCAGGCCGACTACCGCCAGCACCCCGCCGAACAGGCTCAAGCGGCGCTTGCGCCGTCAGCATCGGCACCATCAGACCCGCCAGCAGCGCGGAGAGGAACACGACGTAGGGCGCGAACCAGAACACCCACGACGTGTGCTCGGAAATGACCATGTCTTTGCGCAGGAACTTGGCCAGGTCCAGATAGGGCTGCCACACCGGCGGCCCGCGCCGATTTTGCAGCCTGGCCTTCCAATGGTTGATGCAACCACTCACCACCGGCGCCAGGGCCAGCAGCAGAAGGGCTTGGAAAAACAGCGCGCCGACAGAGCTCATAAGGCGAATAACAACAGAATCAGCAGGGTCACAAAGATATAAATGAGGTAGGCCTGAATGCTGCCCGCCTGGAGGGCGCGCATCTGCCGGGAGAACCGCAGGACGGCCCGGTTGAAAGGCCGATAGAGGCGAGTAACGAAGGCCTCTTCGATGTGGCTCTCGAAGCGCAGCGTCTTGGCGAAATAGGGCGAGTAGTCATACTCGCGCTGCACCTCGCGACGCGGCCGGAACAGGGCCTTGAATATCATGCGAATCGGCTTCGAGAAACCGGTGGCGGTGTATTCCATCGCCGGGGTGAGCCCGCGCAAGCCGCAGTCCCAGGTCGGCCCGATGCGAGTCCTTGCCTGGCGGCCGGACCACAGCCACAAAACCAAAGGCACGGGCAGCAGGCAAATGCCCATCAGGGCCATTCCCAGCGTCGAAACCGTGCCGCCCAGGGGCTGGGTGTTGCCGAGGGCCAGACCATGGGCCAGGCCCAACTGCGAACTGAGTTGCTGGCCCATGAGTTGCCGGGTGATCGGATCGAAGAGTTTCACGAACGTGGCGGGCAAGAGTCCGAGAACCAGGCACGCGATGACCAGCAAACCCATGCCGGCCAGCATGGCAGGGGAGGCCTCGCGCGCCTGCGCCGCCTCCTCGCTGCGCGGTTGGGCCAGAAACGTAATCCCAAAGGCCTTCACAAAACACGCGGCGGCCAAGGCCCCCGTCAGGGCGAGCATCGCCCCGCTCAGAGGGAACAGGATGCGCACCAGGCTGTTGGTGGTGCTGAAGCCTTGCAAGAGCGCCTGATAGGTGAGCCATTCGCTGATGAACCCGTTCAGGGGAGGGAGGGCCGAAATCGCCACCGCGCCGACGAGGAAGCAAAAGGCCGTCCTGGGCATGCGCTTGATGAGCCCGCCCATCTCCTCCATGTTGCGCGTATGGGTGGCCTGGAGCACAGCCCCGGCCCCGAGAAAGAGCAGCGCCTTGAAGATCGCGTGATTGATCGTGTGATACAGTCCGGCGATGAGGGCCAGCGCCGCCAGGACGGGGTGATGAGTGTGCAGAAACATCAACGAGGCGCCCAATCCCATCAGGATAATGCCGATGTTCTCGATGCTGTGATAGGCCAGCAGCCGTTTCAAGTCGTGCTCCATCAACGCATAGAGCACCCCCAAGCACCGCCGACACCGTGCCTATCGTCAGCACCGTCACACCCCACCAGTTGGGCGGCACGCCCAGAAAATCGAACAGCACCCGGGTCAAACCGTAGATCCCCGTCTTGATGAGCACCCCCGACAGCAGGGCCGAGGCGTTGCTCGGGGCCACTGGATGGGCCTCCGGCAGCCAGACATGCAGCGGCACGATCCCCGCCTTCATCCCGAACCCGAACAGGAACAGCAGAAACGCCGCGTCGCGCCGCGCAGGCGGCAGGCCCCCGCCGAAAGCCCGAAAGCCCTCGAAACTGAAATCCCCCGTGGCCTGGAACAGCAGCAGAAAACCCAGCACCAAACAGCCCGTGCCGATGTGCGACATGATGAAGAAGAGCACGCCGGCATTCCGCGTTTCGGTCTTCTCATGCTCGAAGCTGACCAGGCAGTAAGCCGCCAGCGCCATAATCTCCCAGGCCATGAGGAAGAAGAACGCATTGGCCGAACAGAACACCAGCGTTACGGCCAGCAACAGGGCGTTATGCAACGCGCCCAGGACGCCAACGTTCTTGCGTCCGTAAAAGCCCCGCGCGTAGCCGAGCGAATAAATGGACACCGCCACCGACAACAGCGACACGATGAGCACGAAGAAAGCGCCCAGCGCGTCGAGCTTGACGGTGAGCTTCACATAGGGAACGGCGCAGGGCCAGAGCTCAAATGCCGCCGTGCCGGCCGTGCCCGAGGCCAGCCCCAGCACGGCCGCCCCGATGCCGCACAGGCCGCCCAGGGTTGCGCTGCCGAAGCCGATGCAGTTGGCGGCTTTCTCGCGCCCAAGAGCGGACAGGCTGCCCACGATACCTCCGGCGTAGGCGAGCAATGCAATCTGGAGCAGGAATTGCGTCATCCCTGGCGCATCCTGATCTTCTCGAGCACAGCCAGAATGGCCTCGGCATCCCCGGCGGCGCGCAACTGGTCCAGCATCTCGGTCTGCCGGCCCAACCGCGCAAGGCTGGCCAGCAGGTTTAAGTAACACGCCGCATCCGTAGCCGGAACGGCCAGCAGAAAGATGAGTTGCACGCGCCACGAGCCTTTGGCGCCCCACATCACGGGCTCGGGCGTGCGCCCCAGCGCAAAGGTCAGTTGTTTCACCCCGCCCAGCCGCGCGTGCGGGAAAGCCAGCCCGCACTCCAGGCCGGAGTTGCACAACAACTCCTGGTTCAGGGCGGTGTGATAGAAAGGCAGCACATCGGTAACGCAACCTTGCCGCTGCAAGACCTGGCTCAACTCGCCAATAATCCCCGCCGTGTCGCGCTCGCGCAGTTCCGGCACTATCAACGCCCGGCGCGTGTATTGGCCCAGCGTGGCCGGAACGGCAACGGGGATGGTCGCGTCAACTGGCATGCTCGAAGGAGAAAGTCCAAAGCCGGTGACTTTGGCGCGTTGGGATCGGCTCAGGTCGCCAAGGCGGTTGCCAATACCTTCGGCTCTTTCCGCCTTCGCGGCTTGGGAGCAGGCTTCGCGACGGCTCTTTTCAGCGGGCTTGGCCGCAGCCACGCGCTCGACGATTTCACTTTCTCCCGGGTCGGGCAAATAGAGATAGCGCCCGCAGCTATCGCACAGTTGAATATCCTCGCCACGCATGACGATCGTAATCTTGCCAATCGGTTGTTGCATGTGGCATCCCGTGCAGACCTGGTTACGCACCACCGCCACCCCCTTCTTGCCCCGAACGCGCAGCCGATCATAGTGCCCGAGAATAGGCGGCGGGATTTGGCCGCGCAGTTCAGCAATCTGGGATTGGACGCTCTTGCCGGTCTCCTCACCGAATTCGAGCGCTTGCAGCTTCAACAGGCTCCGGATGGCAGCATTCATGGAACCCAGACTAACGCTACTTGCGTACCAGATTCAACCTCTAATGCGTAAGCTCTTGAATCATAAGAGGATAAAAACCAGGACCCCTTGGGCCTTGACGGCTCATCTGACAACCGCCGGACAATGCCGTGCATTGTTTGCACCGCCCAACTCCATGCCTGTGCAAGACAAACGCCTTCATTGCGCACCGCGGTCTAACGCCAAGAACCAGGCTACATAAAAAGCGGCGCGTTGCTGCACCGGGGTGGGCAAAGCGGCGGTATGCGCCGCACTCCAAGCGCTTCGCGAAGCAGGTGTGCGCGACCCAAATCGCGAAGCGTCTGGAGTGCGCGGTATTCCCGCGCTTTGCCTTCAAAAGCACTCGTTTCGTAAGCCCCTCAAAGGGCGCAAAAAGCTGGCGCCGTCCTCTTTCCAGGACGGCGCCAGCGTGCTGTCGCCCATCGAACCCGTTCCGGATGCGCTGATTAACGCTTGCGCAATCCGCGCTTGGAAGCTTTGGGGGCAGCCGGCGCCGGGGCGGCTGCGGGCTGCGGCTGCGGCTGCGGCTGGGCCGCGACGGCAGCGGGGGTGGCTGGCTGAGCCGCCGGAGCGGCAGAGCAGGTGCAAGGGGTTGAACCGGCGGTGACCGGGCTGTTTGTTTCGCTCATAGTCGACTAATTAAACTGCTTGAATTTGGTTATGTTCAGTTGCTGCTAAAAAGCAACCGGCCAACCGTAAGGCATAGGACGTGCCATAGGGGGTCCGGTTAATGTAACCTGTTGAAAATCAAGAAGTTTCACAAATACTCGCCCGGCAATGCCAGGCCGCTTCCCGAACCTCAAGAGGCGCCTCGGGCGCAATTCCTGCACCGGCTGAGCGCCCGGCTGTGCAAGCGTCTCCTTTTCCAGCTCCAGAAGTCCATACTCTTTCAGCTTGTACTGCAAGGCCCGCCGGCTGATGCCCAGGCGCTCTGGCGGCTTCCTCCCGGTTGCGGGTGACATGCGTGAGCGTCTGGCGAATGAGCATTTTCTCCACCTCGGCCAGCGGCGTCCCGGGCCGCACATTGAAAGTGGTTGTCTTGCGGTCATAGTCGCGCAGGAAATCGGGCAGGTGCTCGACCTCGACCACCGACTCGCGGCACGTGATGACCAGGCGTTCGATCGTATTGCGCAGTTGGCGGACATTGCCGGGCCAGGGAAAGCGCTGGCAGAGCTGGAGGGCTTCGGAAGAAATTCGTTTGCGGCGGCGCTTGTGCTTGGCGCTGAAATGCTCGAAGAAACTCTCGATGAGCAGCGCAATGTCTTCCGCGCGCTCCCGCAAGGGCGGCATGACAATCGGGACAATCTGCAGGCGGTAGAACAGGTCTTCGCGAAACTTCCCTTCAGCGACCGTTTCCTGGAGGTTCTTGTTTGTGGCGCTGATGACGCGCACGTTTACCCGGATCAGTTCCGAACCGCCCACCATCCGGAAGGCGCTGTCTTCCAGCACCCGCAACAGGTCGCCCTGTCCTTTGGGTGAGAGGTCGCCGATCTCGTCGAGAAACAGCGTGCCCCCGTCCGCCAATTGAAACCGCCCGGGTTTGTTGGCGACCGCCCCGGTAAAGGCCCCTTTGACATGGCCAAAGAGCTCGGCTTCCAACAACTGTTCGGCCAGGGCGGCGCAATTGACCGAGATGAAGGGCTTGTCGCGCCGGGAGCTGAGCGCATGGATCGAGCGGGCAACGATTTCCTTGCCGGTGCCGCTCTCCCCCTCGATCAACACCGTCACGTCGCTGTTGGCCACTTCCTCCACCAGCCGCCCAATGGCGCGCATGGACTCGCTGTCCCCCAGCAGCAGGCTCGGTTCCGTGCGGGTCTGCAACCGAATCCGCAACTCGTTGTTCTCCGCCACTACCGCCTGGAACTCGAGCGCCTTTTGCACCAGCACCCGCAGCCGCTTCATGTCCAGCGGCTTAGGCAGGTAATCGTATGCCCCCTGCTTCATGGCCTCGACCGCATTCTCCACCGTCCCGTATGCGGTCATCAGGATAAACAACGTATCGCGTGTGCGCGCCCGAACCTGCCCCAGCAAGTCCAGCCCGCTCAGCCCGGGCATCTTGAGGTCCGAAATCACCAGGTTGTAAAGCCGCGCTTCCGATAGTCTCAAGGCCTCTTGCGCATCGGTCGTGGCATCCACCACATACCCTTCCCGCCGCAAGGCCTCCGCAATCCCCGCGCAAAGCCCTTGCTCGTCATCGGCTACCAAAATCTTGATCTTCGATTTGTCCATCGTTATGAGCCGATGCAAAATAAGCGGCCAGAGGAGGATGGCCCCATCGTAGCGCAGGTTTCCAACCTGCTGTATCGCCGACTTCCAGTCGGCAGGCTGTGCCTGCCTGGTCGCCTCTGCGGATTGGAAATCCGCGATACAGCAGACTGGAAGTCTGCGCTACGTTGGTTGCGGCTCCGCCGCGGCGCGATCCCCCTTCTTTGGGCTCGGCCTGAAATGCTCAATTTGCAATTTGCAATTTGCATTTTTCAATGTTCTCTTTGGAATTGCCGCCGCCGGGGCAAGGTCATCGTAAAGACCGCCCCTCCACCCGGGGCATTCCGGGCCTCGAGGCCCCCGCCATGGGCCGTGACGATTTGCTGCGCAATCCACAGACCGAGCCCGCTCCCCTCGGCTTTAGTCGTGAAATAAGGGTCGAAGATCGAGGCGAGGCGCTCTGGCGGAATGCCGGGGCCGCTATCCCTGACCGACAGGGTCAGGGTTTCCCCGGCGATGGTCACGCTCACCTCGATGCGCCCTTTTCGTTCCACCGCCTGCATGGCGTTGATGACCAGGTTCAGCAGCGCCTGGGTCAGGCGCACCGGGTCGACCATCACCTCGGGCAACCCCTCCGCCAGGCAGGTGACAATCTCAATCTGCCGCGCGGCGGCCTCCGGACGAAGCAACTCGCAGACATGCGTGACGAGCTTGATCATCTCCACCGGCTCCAAATCCAGGGCCGACGGTCCGCTGAGCCGGAGAAAGTTCTCCACGATGTTTTCCAGGCGATGCAGCTCCCCCTGGATAATATCCAGGCGCCCCGTCAATTGCTGCCGCACCTGGGGCGCCAGCGCCCCGAGGTCCTCCTCGAACAACTGCACGTGTATGCCCAGCGAACTGAGCGGATTGCGGATCTCGTGCGCCAGGCGCCCCAAGAGCCGCGCCAGCAGGTCTCTCTTCTCAGCCACGGCAGCCTGTCCGCCATCGTGCCCGAGCGCCTTTTCCCAAATGCTTTCCACTGCCCCAAAGCATACCCAACCCGCCCCACTCCGTCCAGCCACCCGTTGCAACGCCGCCAACATAATCCTGGCAAGGGCGCGAAAGCCGGCTATCCTCCGCCGGGACCAGTGACCACCAGAGATGCGCTCCTTTCAAGAACGAATATGAATCGCCCTTGCGTCGTAAGAACGAATGTGAGTCGCCGTTACGATCTGGATTGGCTGCGAGTGATTGCCTTCGCCCTGCTCATGCTCTTTCACACCGGCATGTTATTCAGCACCTGGTTCTGGCACGTGAAGAACCTCGAAACCAGCGATGCCTTCGATTCGGTCATGGGGTTCGTGCATCAATGGCGCATGCCGCTGCTGTTCTTCATTTCCGGCTCGGCGGTATGGTTTGCCATGGAGCGCTATTCCACCTGGAATTACTTCCTCGAACGCCACAAGCGCCTGCTGCTGCCGCTGCTCTTCGGGATGCTGGTCGTCGTCCCGCCCCAGATCTATTGCGAGCGGCTCTATTACCAGCAGCAATACAGTTCGTTCTGGGACTTCTATCGCACCGTCTTCACCTCCGGCGCTTATCCCCAGGGAAACCTCTCCTGGCACCATCTTTGGTACATCCCTTATATCTGGACCTATTCGATGGTGATGCTTCCGGTGTGCATCTGGCTGCGCACACGCGCAGGCCGCGCCCTCCTGGCGCAGGTCCTGGACCGAGTGGCCCGCCCCTGGGCGCTGTTCCTGCTCTGCATTCCCTCGGCCCTGTCGGATGTGCTCTTGAGGCCGTTCTGGCCGGAGGATGCGAACAATCTCCTCGGCGATTGGGGCAATTTTACACATAAACTCTCCTTTTTCATGGCTGGCTTTGTCCTGGCCTCCAGCGCGCGCGTCTATGATGCCATCGCCGCCCACCGCCGGAAGTTCTTCCTGGCGGCTGGTGTCGGATTTGTCTTCCTGGCGGGCCTGGTCGCGTTTGCAACTCGGCAGGCCCTGCGAAATCCCAACGTCCATTTTTCGCCGGCTGCCGTGGCAGGGCTCCGTTTCCTGAATAATTTCCAGATCTGGATGTGGCTGC
Source organism: uncultured bacterium (assembly GCA_963713735.1). Classification (GTDB taxonomy): domain Bacteria; phylum Verrucomicrobiota; class Verrucomicrobiia; order Limisphaerales; family UBA8199; genus CAVQND01. The sequence continues at coordinate 82,306 of CAVQND010000014.1, read as the reverse complement.
TGGCCGCCCTGGGCTACGGCAGATGCTACCTGAGTTTCAATCATCCTTTCCTGCGGTATGCCAACGAGGCGGTCTATCCCTTTTACATTCTCCACCAGACCGTGATCATTATCCTGGGCTATCAACTGGTGGACGCCAACTGGGGCATCGGCCTGAAATTCCCGCTGGTCGTTGCCGGCACCTTCCTGTTCACCTGGGGCATCTATGCCCTGGCCATCCGCCCCTGGAACCTCTTGCGTGTGCCCTTCGGCATGAAATGGCTTAACTCGCCCCGCAAGGCCCAAGGCCCCGGAAACGGCGCCCATTCAAACGAGCCGACCCGCCCACCCAGCTCGACCGGGCAAGGCCCCAGCTCTGTGGACTGTCGGCCGCTCCCCGGAACGCCGCCTTCAGGCGGCAGCGCGTCCCTTCCCCCACGCTCCACGCTTCGTTTGCGGCTCCAGCGCGCCGGGGCATTGGCCGCCCTGTTGCTCATGTGCCTGTCCCTCCCTTCCTGCGGCTCCCGCAGCGGAACAATTGTCTCCTGCAAATTCGACGCCCCATCGCTGTCAGCCAACCGGCTGGGCATCTCTGCCAGGCAGCAATTGGCCGTGTATCTGCCCCCGTCTTACCATGAAGGGAGCCGGCGGTTCCCCGTGCTCTATTTTCTCCCGAATTTCAACAACGCCTTGTGGCGTTATACCGGAGGCTCTTACCAGCGGTTTCACCTCAAGGAAGCCATGGACCGCCAAATCGGGAACGGAGCGGCGCGCGAGATGATCATTGTTGTCCCCAACGCCCTGCACTTCATGGGCGGAAGCTGCTACCGAAACTCCCCGCTCACCGGCAACTGGGAGGATTACATCGTCAAAGACGTGGTCGAATACGTTGACAGCCACTTCAGGACTATCCCCTCTGCTGCGGCCCGCGGGCTCGCCGGGCACGGCATGGGCGGAACCGGGGCCTTGGAACTGGGTCAAGCACCCGGATCGGTTCAGTTCCGTCTATGCCATGAGCCCGGCGCTCTTTGACCAAAACGGGCTCAAGGACTTTGGCCTGCTCGACGCCAAGCAGCTCCGGCTTTGGCAATCGAAGCTCGGCAAATGGCAAGGCCTGGACGAGCCTGCCCGGCGCAGGAGCTTCCGTGACTTCATTCAGAACCGGCTCAATAGCCCTTCGCGCGAAGTGTTTTCTCAAGGCCTCCTTGTCTCTTATGCCGCCGCCATGACGCCCGACCTGGGCCTGCCTTACCCGCACATCGCCTTACCGCTCCCCGGCCTGCCGGCCGCATCGGAAACGGAGCTGCTCCGCCGCTACGAGAACGGCTTCGGCGGTTGGAAAGACAAGCTCGCCCGATACCTGGCCCTGGGCCGCCCCCTCAACACAATTACCCTCGAATATGGCAAGGACGACGAATTTCAGTGGCTTCGTCGCGGCGCCGATCATCTCTCCGCCCTGATGCGCTCCCTGGGAGTGCCGCACACCCTGGCCGTCCATCCGGGCGGCCATGATTCGACCCTGGGCCCCCGCCTCGAGACCGCCCTCCTCCCGGCGATGTCCAAGGCGCTAGCCAACGAACCATGAACTGCGGGGCGGACCTCTGGTGCAACGGACTCATCCCGGAGGGATGAAAGAAGGTAGCCGGGGGTCAAAGAGCAGCGAGACCCCCGGTCCAGCGACGGCGTGTGTCCGCATCCAGGAGGGATGCCAGAAGGCGGCTCGCGGCGGTGGCGTGCGCACGTTTCTGGCACCCGCTCCGGGGTGCATGACCATCCCCGCTGTCGACCGGGGGTCGTCGTTGCGCTGCGACCCCCGGCTACCTTCTGTCAACCCTCCGGGTTGCATACCGCTCCTGCCGGAGCTTTGCCGTATTGGCTGCTGGACTAACTTCTGCGCACGAAATATCCAAGGTATGTGCAGCCGCCTTGTTGAGCAGAGCGGCCGACCCGTCAGTCCGGCGGAGACATCTGTCTGAGAAGAAAGTCATAGAATGTCCTCCATCTGCCAGCGGCTCTCTCGTACCGGGGGCGGACGAGGTTTATGACCAGTGCCGCAGCCGCACCGGAGACCAGCGCAAGCAAAAACAACGCGCCTCCAGACAGAACAGGGAAAGGCTCCAATGGCGCCAGCGCGCCGCCAATCAGGCAAAAGCCGGCCATCACCAGCACATAAACGGACCAACTGATCCGGCGATCCGCGGGCTCAGGCTCGTCTGGATGTTCAACCTGCATACCTGACATCCGCCACGCACTCCACATGCGCCGTCTGCGGGAACATATCCAGCGGCACGACCTGTTCCACGCCAAAGGCGATTTCGGCGCACAGAAGCTTGAGGTCCCGCGTCATGGTTGCGGGGTGGCATGAGATATAGATGATCTGGGCCGGATGCGCGCGGCGGAGCAGCTCCAGGGTCTCACGACGGCACCCTTTGCGCGGAGGATCGAGCAGGACCGTTGTCGAACCGGGCGCGAACCGCGCCAGCAAATCCGGCAGCGCCTCTTCCGCCGTGCCGGCAATGAACTCGCCATTGGCCCGGCCCCGGGCGGCGGCGTTCCGGCGCGCCGCCTGGATGGCCAGGCGGTCCAGTTCAACGCCCGCAAACGACTCCACCAGGTCGCCCAGTTCCAGGCTGAAAAAGCCGACCCCGCAATACACATCCGCCAGGTGGCGCGTGCCCGCCTGCCGCAAACGCTCGCGCACCACCTCGACCAGTTTGGGCAGCAGGAAAAAATTGTTCTGAAAGAAAGAATCCGGCGGCACTTCCCAGCCCTCAGGCTGGATGCGCAGCACCACCTTGAGACCGCCTTTGGGCGGCGGATGCGCCCGGACCCGCCGTATCTGCTCGTCAGGGCCGGCTCGGCGATGCGGCATTCCTCGATGTCCACCACCAGGCGGTTGTCGGCGCGAATGTAGCCAATGTTCAGGCCCTGCTTGAATTTGTCCCATTGGCTGCGAATCATGATGCGGTTGCGATAGCCGTAGGGCCGGGGACACGGGATGACCGGAGCGACCCGCTTCGGGTCCAGTCCCCCGAGCCGCTCGAACAGGTCGCAGACCTGTTTGTGCTTGAGCCTAAGCTGCGCCGCGTAATCCAGGTGCTGATACTGGCAGCCGCCGCATTGGCCGAAATAACGGCACAGCGGCGCCACCCGCTCCGCCGAACGGCTGCAGCACCCTCGAGCAGCCGCCCGCGCCCAAAACGCTTCTTGAGTTCCGTCAACTCCGCCGTCACCACTTCACCCACTGCAACGAACGGCACGAACACCACGAAATCCTCCACTCGCGCCACCCCTTCCCCTCCGAAGGCAATGTCGCAAATCGTCAAAGTCAATTTGTCACCGACAGCAAAAGACACGCCCGAACGGTAGGGCCGGAGCCAAACGAACAAAAGCCGTTTTTTGCGGGCTTGATGATGGATCTGTCTCACAGTAAGAACAAACCGCGATTGCACAGATTGCACAGAAACGAATTCCCATCCGTGCAATCTGTGCAATCCGTGGCTCAACAATCATGGTCGGGGTGCCTGGTTGCGGCTCATCGCAGGGCCTCTTCACGCATACAGTCGTCTTCCTCTCGCTCGCGGATGACGTCAGCGATGGGGTCCTGCCTCCGTTTGTTGAACCTCCGTCGGATGGCCCGCACACGCTCCAGAAGCTGCTTGCGCGTGGGCCAACCAATTCGCCTTCACGGTTTACTCCCGTAGGAGACGACGTGAGGAGTCTCTGACTGAGCTTGAGGCACAGCAAAAGCCTACTCCCCTCGGAGGCCATTGATCAGAGACTCCTTACGTCGTCTCCTACGGTCAGGGGATGCGGCAGAATTCCCTTTACCCCGTCCCCATTTATCCCACAATCCGGCGCATGAAACCTATCGAACTGTTCGATCTTTCGGGCGAAGTGGCAGTGGTCATCGGCGCCACGGGCGCGCTGGGCGGCGCCATCGCCGAGGGCCTGGGCGAAGCCGGCGCGAAGGTGGCAGTGCTGGGCCGCAATGCGGAGCGGGGCCAGGCCCGCGTCAGGAACATCGAGGCCAAAGGCGGGCAGGCCGCGTTTTTTGCGGCCGACGCGCTCCGCAAGGAGAGCCTGTGCGCGGCCCATCAAGCCATCGAGAAATCCCTCGGCGCGCCGGCCATCCTGGTCAATGCCGCCGGCGGCAACGACCCCAAGGTCACGGTTGCGGCTGAGCGGTCCTTCGAGCAGATCGCCCTTGCGGATTGGCAGGCCAATTTCCAGTTGAACCTGGTCGGCGGCGTGCTCCTTCCCTGCCAGGAATTCGGCTCGGCCATGGTCGCGCGCGGCGGCGGCAGCATCATCAACATTGCCAGCGTCACGGCCCACCTGCCGCTCTCGCGGGTGGTCGCTTATTCCGCCTCCAAGGCGGCGGTGCTCAACCTCACCCGTTTCCTGGCCCGTGAATGGGCCCCCAAAGGCGTGCGCGTCAACTCCATCACCCCGGGCTTCTTCCCCTCCGAGCAGAATCGCAAGCTCCTGTTCAACGACGACGGCTCTCCCAGCCCCCGCACCAAGGCCATTTGGGGTCATACGCCAATGGGCCGCTTCGGCGAACCCCGCGAGTTGGTCGGCGCCGCCCTGTTCCTGGCCAGCCGCAAAGCGAGCAGCTTTGTCACCGGCGCGGACCTCACCGTGGACGGCGGTTTCCTGGCCCAAACGATTTAGGCCAAATTGAAACATCCTGATTACTCCGCCCTCGCCGGTCCACTGGAGCAGGCGATACGCGAAGAGATGGCCGCCTGGGGCATTGCCGGCATCGCCCTTGCGCTGGTGGACGGCCAGCAAACATGTCTATTCGGCGGGCTTTGGCCAAGCCCGGCGCGAGAGCGTGTTCCGCTGCGGGTCCATCTCCAAGCTTTTCAATGCCCTGGCCGTCATGCAGCTCGTCGAGGCGGGCAAACTCGACCTGGACGCCCCCGCAGACCGTTACGGAGACGGGTTGCTCCCGGTCAATCCCTTCTCCAACACCGCGCCGATCACGCTTCGCCAGCTTCTTTGCCATCGCTCGGGCATCGCCCGCGAAGCCCCGATAGGCGGCTACTTCGACCCTTCTCAGCCCAGCCTCTCCCGCACCGTCTCGAGCCTCGCCCAATCCGTCCTGGTCAACCCGCCCAATACGAAGACCCGCTATTCGAACGCCGGACCCAGCCTCGCCGGACACCTGGTCGAACGGGTCGCCGGCGCCGGCTTCGGTCAATACCAGCGCGACCACATTCTCGGCCCCCTGGGCATGACCCATTCAAGCTGGAGTCTGGAAGCGGTGCCGCGCGAACAGCTCATCACCGCCTCCATGCGTGTGGCAGATGGGCATGGCGGCTTTGGACGCTGCCAGGCGCCGGTATTCAACCTCGGCTCGGTCCCTGCCGGCAACCTCTTCACCACCGCCGAGGACCTCGCCTGTTTCCTTGGCCTGCTCGCCGCCGGCGGCCAGGAGCCCGGCTCACGCATTCTCAAAGCCGAGTCGCTGGCTCAGATGTTCACCCCCCAACTGACCGCCGCGCCCGAAGGCTACGGCCTGGGGTTTGTGGTCGGGAAGTTCCGCGGACATAAAATGCGTCTCCCACAACGGCGCGGTCTATGGCCATTCGGCCTCACTGGTCTTTCTGCCGGACGCAAGGCTTGGCGCGGTGGTGCTCGCCAACGAAGACCTCGTCAATGGCCGCATCCGGAAACTGGCGAACCTGGCCCTTTCCTTCATGCTGGCCGCCGGGCGCGCAGAGGAGCCGCCGCCTGCGCCGGTCCCGCTGAAGCTCTCCCCGGACGCTCCTGGCCCCATTTTGCGGAGACTACGAATCACAGAGCTTCTGGGCAGAACTTAGAATCGAGGACGGGCGTCTGGCCGCCAACATCTCCGGCCAACCCACAAGACTCACACCGGTCACGCAGTCTCGGTTCCTGGCTGACAGCCGCGTCAATGACGCGGTGCCCGTGGACATCGAAAGCGATGCAACCGGCCAGGTCACCGGCTTCACCATGGGCCCGCAGAAGTTCCTGCGCCTGCCCCCAAGCCGGCCGGACATTCCCGGCCCGTGGCGCTCTTACCTGGGCAGTTTCGGACCGCCGTTCATCCCGCTGGTCGTCAGCGCTCGCCACGGTCGCCTCTATGCCATGACCGAGAACGCCGCCGATTATCGTCTCACGCCCGTCAACCGCCGCGTCTTCGCCTTCCCGCCCGGCCTCTATAGCGATGAGCACTTGGTCTTCCTCGCCCAGGGGCGCGAACAAACGCGAAAGGTGGATATGGCCAATATGATGCTTTCGAGCGTTTCTGCATGACGATCGAGCCTTCCAGTAGCGCCCCCGCCACCGGCCAACAGGCAACCTTCTCCAAACGGCGGCGGTTCCTCCCACCGATGGGCTCGCCCCGCTTACCATGTCCTGCTGTCGTGCGTCGCCATTCTGATTCTCGGTCCTCTGGGGGGAATCTCCGCCGCGTTCATGAATTTCTCGATCGGCTTCTTCGTCGGCGGCCAGGTGCTCGCCGGCATCCTCGGCAGCGCCGTGACACTGCCATACGGGCCGGAAGGCAAACACGGGGCCAACTACATGCAGACCATGGCCGCCTCCGTTGCCGGCATGTGCGGCATGTCCGCGCTGGTTCAGGCGATGGTCTGGCTGGGCTTGCCCCAACCGCCCGTGTGGCAGCTCATCCTCTACTTTCTGTGCATCGGCATGTTCGGCGTCGGCGTCGGCATGCTTTATACCCCGATCCTGGTGGACCGCCTGCGGCTGACTTATCCCTCCGGCCTGGCGGTCGCCAACATCTTGCGCGCGCTGACCGACCCGCAGTTGCTCAGCCGTTCGATCGCCCGCCTGGGCGGCAGCGTCGCAACGGGCTACGCCCTTGCCCTGGCCTCGGCCAGAATCCCGGCCCTCGCCGCCGTGGGCTTCTCCGCTTCCACCTTCGGCGGCGGCCTCATTGTCGGGGCGCGCATTGCCATCCCGGCGCTGGTCGTCGCCCTCATCGGGCGGTGGCAGACCCCTCACCTGGTCAGCCTCGGTTGGCTCTCTGCCAATGACCCCTATCGCAAGATCGGTTTCATCATCTCCCTGGGCGCAATACTGGGCGCCGCCATCCTCGACCTTGCGCTTGATCCTGCTCGAGGCCATCCGGCGCCTGCGGCAGCCCGGCCGCGAACCTCCCAGGCCCGTCGAGGATTGGAAGCGCGTCAACCTGGTGCGCCTGGTGTTCTGGGTCCTGTTTTGGGCCGCCGGCACCGTGTGGGTCGGAAACCGCCTGCTCCACCAGCCCTTCTTTTATCTCCTGGTGGCCATCGGGCTCTGCTTCCTTTTTGTCCTCGTCAACGGCATCGCCCTGGGCATCTCGGACTTCAACCCGATCTCGAGCGCCTTTGTGATGACGGTGTTTATCCTCGCCGCGCTGGGACTCCACGACCCCGGCGTCGGTCTGCTCTGCGCCTCGGTTCTGGCCATTGCCACCAGCGAAGGCGGCGACATGCAGCAGGATCGCTCGACCGGTTGGCGCCTGGGCACCAATCGCATCGTCCAATTCCGTTACCAGGTCATCGGCATCGCCGCCGGCGCGGTGCTGTCAGTGGCCCTGGCAAAGCTCTTCATGGCCGCCTATCCCATCCTCACTCAGGACCAGTTTGCCCACCCGCACCTCCCAGGCGCCCAAAAGTGGCAATCGGCCTACACCTTCAAGATGGTCGGCGCCCTCAGAGGCATCACCACCGCTCAACCGCACGTGATGAAAGCCCTCTTGCTCGGCCTCGGCTCCGGGCTGCTCATCGAACTGGCCCGCAAGCTCCTCAAGAGCCGCCCGCGCTACCAGGCCCTCTCGGCCCGCTCTCCACGCGGGCGAGCCTTGGCCTTTCTCTTGGACGCCGTCTTGCTGCCCAGCCCTTATGCCTTCGCCTTGGGCGGATTTGTCGAGTTCATTACGGCCGTCTGGTGGGCCGTCGGCGGCGTGTCCGCTTCCCTCTTTGACGCGCTCGCAAGCCAGGCGCCGTTCGCAGCCCGACTTCCCCGCCCAAGGCACCCTCCCCGCCGACATGAGCACCACTTCTCTGGTGGGCGGCGGCCTCATCGCCGGCGACGCCCTAGCCGCCGTGAGTGTCGCCGTCTATGGCCTGCTCAGGACGGTGCTTTAGCCCTGAACCTTCGCTTGTAACCCTCCGGTCCAATGGCCTAAATTCCGTCCGATGCAAGAAACCATCTCACAGGCAGCCAGGACCGGCGCGGGTCTGACCCAGGCCCAGGTGGATGAGGTCGTTTGCCGCGCCTGCCCGCCGGACAATTACCGCGGCAAACGCGTGCTGCTCATCGTGCCCGACGGCACGCGCACCGCCCCGCTCGGCCTGGTCTTCCGGTCTTTGCACCGCCAGATTGGAGGAGTGACCAAGGCCTTCGACGTCATCATCGCCCTGGGCACACACCAGCCGATGAGCGAGCCGGCCATCTGCCGGCGGCTGGGCATTTCCCAAGCCGAGCGCCGCGATGCCTTCGCCCAGGTCCGGTTCTTCAACCATGCCTGGAACGATCCGTCCGCGCTCAAGGAGGTCGGCGCCCTCACCAGCGAGGAAGTCGGCAAGCTCACCGACGGGCTATTTGCCCTCGACGTGCCGGTCGAGGTCAACCGGCTGCTCTTCGACTACGACCAGGTCATCATCGTCGGGCCGGTCTTTCCTCACGAGGTCGTCGGGTTCTCCGGCGGCAACAAATACCTGTTCCCCGGCGTGGCCGGGCCGCGGGTATTGAACTTCTTCCACTGGCTGGGCGCCGTGGTGACCAACCCCGTGATCATCGGCAACAAATGCACCCCCGTGCGCCGCGTCGTGGACCGCGCTGCCGCCCTGGTCAAGGTGGACAAGCTCTGTTTCTGCATGGTCGTGACCCCGCCCAACGAATTGGCCGGCCTGTTCGCCGGCACGCCCCAAGCCGCCTGGGACCAGGCCAGCGAACTGTCGCGCCAGGTCCATATCGTCTATAAAGACAAGCCCTTCCACACCATTCTCTCCTGCGCCCCGCCCATGTACGACGAGCTTTGGACCGCCGGCAAATGCATGTACAAACTCGAACCGGTCCTTGCCGACGGCGGGGAATTGATCATTTACGCACCCCACCTGAAGGAGATTTGCGTCAGTCACCGGGCCTATATCGAGGAAGTCGGCTACCACTGCCGCGATTACTTCCTCAAGCAGTGGGACCAGTTCAAGCACCTGCCCTGGGCCGTCCTGGCCCACTCCACCCACGTCCGCGGCCTCGGCTCGTTCGAGAATGGCATCGAAAAATGCCGCGCCCAGGTCACCCTCGCCACACGCCTCTCTGCCCGGAAATGCGCCCGGATCAATCTGGGCTATCGCGACCCCAAGACCATCCGCCCCCAGGACTATGCCAACCGCGAGGACCAAGGCATCCTCCTGGTGCCCAAAGCCGGCGAGATGCTCTTCCGCCTTAAGCGGAATTGTCTTTGATATTCACCTCTTCCCCGGCAACATTAACCCTCATTTCGGATTCCAGACCGGGTTCTGTCTCCTGTCTGCCGCTCCCGGTTTGTGAATTCAGGAACAAGCGACATGAAACGAACGCATCATTGCAACGAACTGCGGCCGGCCCATATCGGCCAGACTGTAACCCTGGACGGCTGGGTCCACTCCAGGCGCGACCTGGGCGGCCTCATCTTCCTCGACGTGCGCGACCGCGAAGGACGCACCCAAACAGTCTTCGATCCTTCGGACCTCCCCAAAGACGTGTTCGAGCGGGCCGCCGCCCTCCGCAGCGAGTGCGTCGTCCGCATCACGGGCAAAGTCCGCGCCCGCCCCGCCGGCACCAACAACCCCAAAATCCCCACCGGCGAGATCGAAATCCTGGCCTCGAGCCTCCTGTTGTTGAACTATGCCGATGTCCTGCCCTTCCCGGTGGACGACCCGGAAGTTGCAGCCAAAGTCAATGAAGAGTTGCGGCTCAAGTTCCGCTTCCTGGACCTGCGCCGGCCCGAGATGGCCCGCAACCTCCGTTTGCGCAGCAAGCTCGCCACCGCCACGCGCATGTTCATGGACGAGCAGGGCTTCCTCGAAGTCGAAACCCCGACGCTCTTCAAGTCCACCCCCGAAGGCGCCCGCGAGTTCCTGGTCCCCTGCCGCCTGAGCCCCGGCCAATTCTATGCTCTGCCCCAGTCCCCTCAGCAGTTCAAGCAAATCCTCATGGTGGCCGGCATCGAGAAATATTTCCAACTCGCCCGCTGCTACCGCGACGAAGACCTCCGCGCCGATCGCCAGCCGGAGTTTACGCAAATCGATGTCGAAATGTCCTTCATCGAGCGCGAAGACATCTACTGCCTCATCGAGGGTCTGCTAGCGCGATTGTGGAAAACCGCCCTCAACCTGGACGTGCCGATACCGTTCAAGCGCATGCCCTTCCCCGAGGCCATTGACCGCTTCGGCATCGATAAGCCCGACACCCGCTTCGGCATCGAGCTGGTTGACTTGACCGAGGATTTCCGCGCCAGCAAATTCAAGGTCTTTAGCGGCGCCGTGGCCAGTCACGGAATCGTCAAGGCCATCAATGCCAAGGGCCTCGCCTGCGCCACCCAGGGCCAGCTCGATGCCATGACCGAAACCGCCAAAGGCCTCGGCGCCAAAGGTCTGGCCTACATCAAAGTGGAGGGCGGCGAATGGAAATCGCCCATCGTGAAATTCTTCAGCCCCGGCGAAAAGGCCGCCTTAGCCTCCAAGCTCGCCATCCAGGAAGGCGATCTCATCCTCTTCGCCGCCGGCCCATGGCTGGCCGCCTGCGAAATCCTCGGCAAAATCCGGCTCTATGTCGCCGAGCTCCTGCGCGCCCAAGGCAAACTCACCATCCCCGCCGACCGCTTCGACTTCCTCTGGGTCGTGGACTTCCCGCTCCTGAGCTTCGACAAGGAGCAAAACCGGTGGTACTCCACTCACCACCCGTTCACCGCCCCGGTCGCCGAAGATATTGCGTTGCTCAGCACCGACCCCAGGAAGGTCCGCGGTCAGCACTACGATATCGTCGTCAACGGCGTCGAACTGGGCGGCGGCTCCATCCGTATCCATCAGCCGGAGGTGCAGAAGACCGTATTCGAAGAGGTCCTCAAAATCCCCCCCGAGGAGACCAAACTCCGCTTTGGTTACATGCTCGAGGCCTTCCGTTACGGCGCCCCGCCCCATGGCGGCATCGCCCTCGGCTTCGATCGCCTCGTTGCCATCCTCTGCGGCACCCCCAGCATCCGTGACGTCATCGCCTTCCCAAAAACGGCCAAAGGCACCTGCCTGATGACCGAATCCCCTTCACCGGTCTCCCCACGCCAGTTGCGCGACCTGCATATCGAAGTGAGAATAGCTGGGAAGGAATAGATTCAGAATCTGCTTGACAAATCCACCCGAATCTGAGACAAAGAAGCTGACAAGATTCAACAGCCGAGCGGAAGTCTTTCTTCAGCCCGGGCGGCTGGAGCATGGTTTGCGGTCATTGTCGTTTGGACCCCTACCTCGCCAAGCCCGGCAAGTGGTCTTCACTTCAAAGCCAAACCAGCCGATTATGAGCTTCTTAAGCCACTTACTTCACCGCCAACAACAACCTGAAACCGCGCCCTCGCTTTTCGTCAACTGGCCTGGGCAGTCAGGAACCCAATACCCCTACGAGATCCACCCCATCAACGCTTCGTTCCCGCCGGTGCCGGCCAATTACATTTATGCCGGCCAATCCGAGGATGGAACCTGGGTCCCAATCTATATCGCCCAGACCCGGGCTCTAAAGCAGCGACTGGAGGGTCACGTCAGCTCGCAGGATGCTATCGCCCGGGGCGCGACTCACATCCATGTTCATCTTTCGACCGTCGGTCAGGCGGCGCGCTGCTCTGAGGAGCACGACCTGATCCAACTCTGGCACCCGGCGTGCAACGAACCGGCAGAAAGCTGACCGTCCAGGGCAAGGTTGCGGTGGTTTCACGATTTCGGGGCCGGCCGGTCTCAGGCCTGCGGCGGCTCCTTGCCGTGCTTGATGAGCGGCCAGAATTCGTGCCAGTAAAAGGGGCGGCTGAATTCGCCGTAGTGGCATTTCTTACAGTCGCCCGCCTCGAGGGGGCGATAGGTGAAGTTGATGGCTTTGTCCCCTTCGCGTTGTTGGACATGGAGACTGCCTGGGCCATGGCAGCTCTCGCAGCCGACATCGACGAGTTTGTCCCGGCCAAACTCGCGGCGATAGCCCGAAGGGGTGCCGAAGCCGGTGGTGTGACAGCCGATGCATTTGGGGTCGGCATCCGCTTTGCGCTCGCAAAGGGTGGCGAAGCCGCGGGCGTGGCCGGACTTGGCCCACGTCTCACCGGCGGTTTTGTGGCATTCCACGCAGCGGCGGCTGCCGACATAGCTGGCGGCAGTGCGGGCGCCCGGAATCATATCCGCCGCAGCATTGGCCGGGTCATCCGCCGCCAGGCGGGTGCGGCGGACTTCATCCCGGTAGGCCAGGGCCATTTGGCTGAAACCGGGGTCTTGGGCGATGTCGTCGCGGAGCAGCCGGATCTCGTTGCCCACCACGCGGAGCCCGCCCAGGGCGGAGCCGGACCTCCAGAATGCCCAGGGCGCGCGATTCGTTGGTGACGAAATAGATCAGGCTGCGGTTCTGCCGTTTGAGTTCCTGCGCGGGCTGGCTGACGTTGCCGCCCAGAATGATCTCGATTTCATAGAACTGCTCCGCCAGCTGCCCCAGCGTCTCTTCGTCAGTGAACGCCAGCAGGACGATCAGGTCCGCTTTGGGGCGCACTTGTGCCACTTGGCGGGCCAGCGCGGTTTCCATGTCCTCGACCTCCAGACCCGCCCCGAGGTCCTCCCCCAGCCCGCGCGGGTCCACCAGGCCGATGAGTGCCACCCGGCAACCGTTGCGTAGGACAACTCGGCAGGGCTCGAAGATTGGTTTGCGGGTCGCTTTGTCCAAGAGGTTCGCGCTGAGTATGGGCACGGGGGAAGAGGTCCGCAGTTGGCGCAATTGGGCGGCGGTGAGTTGGGCCTCGCGGTGGCCGATATTGAGGGCATCGTACTTCATGGCTGCGTATGCCCCGAGCAGGTAGCGGTACTGGATGAGGTCATAGTCCTCGTGCCCGCCGATGGCATCGCCGATGTCCACGCGCAATGCGCCGGACGGCGCCTCGGCGTCGAGCACCGTCTTGAGCCGCGTCAAACCCCCGTATTGGCCGGTGAAACAGCCGCAAGGCTCGAGCCGCCCCCGCGTATCGCACGTGAAATAAATGGGCAGCTCCAACGTCCCGGACCCCGAGCGCCCCCCGCACCCGCTGAGCAGGAGGCCCACTGCCAGAACCAGCAGCGGCGTTAAGGCCCGCCGCAAAACAACCCAAGGACACGCGCTGAAAGCGCGCAGCATATCAGCCCAGGGTAACACCCTGGGAAAGCCGGCCCTCGCTACGCTCTGGCGCCCTGAAAGGGCGCAGGTCACTGGTGCCATAAAGGAGGGCGCGCCTTTCCAATCAGTACACGACGGCGTAGGTGAAGACATTGACGTTCACCCGGACGGGGTTGCTGATTTCATTGCCCCCGCAGCAGCAGCAACCGGTGGCGTGCTCGACGTCGTTGAGGCCCTCCTTGGAATAGACCAGCACCAGCCGCCCGTTGAGTTCCAGCCCCTCCAGGGCCACCAGTCTGCCGTGTTTGTCCGTCAGGCGGGGGATCGGGTTGACAATGGAAAAGATCGGGTGGGTCATGGGGATTTTCCTGAGCGCATTGTCCGGAAAGCAGACTTTGATTTCCTGGCGGAAACAACGGTCCCATTTCTCATCGGAGCACCCGGGACTGACGAGAAGGAAGCCGCCTTGAGCGAGGAACTTGCGGACCTGAGTGCGCTCCTTTTCAGTGAGTGAAAAGCCCTCGTTGCCGGACATGACGCAGAAGGGAAAGTCAAAGACCCCTTCGCTATCGAGGCGCACCGGGCAGAATCTTCTGTTCACGCGCAGGCAGGTCTGGTCGGCGACATCGGTCAGAAAGCGGTCGGCAAAGCAGACCGAACTGCGATTTCCGGCATAGATTAAGTTGCCGCACTGCAGCAGAGTCGGATCCGACCGGACCGGCCCCTGCGGAGCCGCCAGGGCGGCGTTCGCAGACCAAATTGAGCCACAGATTGCACAGATTGCACAGAAACGAACTCCCATCCGTGCAATCTGTGCAATCTGTGGCTCAAAACTCACGGTCGAGGTGCTTGCTTGCGGCTTCGCCGCGCTGGCAAAAACTGTCGTTTTCATGGGTTTTTCCTCGTCGTTATCGTCTTGAAGTAATGGTCCACCAGGTCGCTGTATTCCTCGATGAATGTCTCGGAGGAGACAGCGCCGGATTGGCGGTTAACGGGGTTGAGGTTCTTTAGGACCTCAGCCGTATCGGTTCGGCTGCCGGCCTGGTTGAGGGCGGCGGCACCGATGCCTTTGCCCTGGCGGCTGGACTGCCGAGCCGTGGCGTTGCCCCGCTGGGCCTGGGGTTCATTGCCCATGACCTCCACCTTTGAGCCGTCCGTCATGGCGTAGCCCGATTCGCCCGACTCGCCCTGGCCCCGGCCCTGGCCAAGGCCGCGTCCGAAGTTCACGCCTGATTTTCGGCTGCGGGCCATCTGGGCGAAATTGTTGCGCGCCTCCCAGGCCGCGCTGGAGCTTCAAGTAACCGTCCAGTTCCTCGCAGGACGGACAATTGCCCGATTGAGCGTCGGTGAAGAGTTTCTCCATCTCGCCCCGGAGCCGGTCGGCCAGGCGGAACGAACGGTCCCCATTGCCTGCGAGCATCTGCCCGGTCGCCTGCCGCGCCAGCGAGCCAAAGCGAAGCTCGTTGATCTTATCCGCCAAATCCCGCCCGCTCCGGGCTGCTTTGGGGAAGAGCTTTCCGGCCGCGCTGGCGTCCTGGCGCAGTTTTTGTTCGAGCTGATCGAGGGCCTCGCCGACCTTTTTCTCGGTGGCAGCCAGCTCTTTGAGAGCCAACTGGTCTTCGCGGCCCAGTTGGCCGGCGCGGTTGTAGGCCTGGGTCTTGTGCCGCCAGTTCCTTCTGGGCGCCGTGGAGGTCCTGGAACCGGTTAAAGTCCTTTTGGAGTTCCTGCATGAGGCCCATGTCCTGGAGCGTCTGGGCCACGTCCTTGGCGGCCTGGTCCTGGGCGCCGCCCAGGCGCGCGACCTGGTTGTCGGAGGCCCTTTTGAAATCGCTCACCATGGCCGAGGACACCTGCCGCCCGCCAGCGGGCGGGGAACTGCGCCGGGCCACGTCGCGCGCGGCCGCATCGTTTTCGGCGGCGCTTTGCCGCACCTGCCCGGCTTGCTGGCGGAGCGAGTCTTGCAGGTCGCGCTCGACATCGTAGACAGGGTTCTCCCGGACGAAATGCTCCATGCGTTCGGCATGCCGGTTGAGCTTCTGGTTCAACTCGTTCTGCCTGGCGAGAAGCTCGTCCAGACGGGACGCCAGTTCCTCGCGTTCTTTGGGGTTGGCCTTGGCCGCCTGTTGTTCGAGTTGCTTGGGCCATATCGCCCAGTTTCTTCTGGTGGTCTATCAGCTCCTGCAAATCGTCCATGAGCGCGGCTATACTTGGCCTCGGCATCGGCAAGGTCGGTTTGCTCGCGAAGGAAATTGTTGTAGTCCTCCACGCTAATGACCGAGAGACGGACGGTTTGGCTCCGGGCCAGGTGCGTCTGGGGCGCAGTGTCCAGCGCCTCGGCGAAGAGCGAGATAACGTCGCCGGCCTTGACGCCCATCTGTGCCAAATCAAAGTCCAGCGTCTCGTGGCTGTTTCGGACAATGCTCTCGTAAGAGACGATCTTGGGGGCGGGATAAACGCCGTTGACCGCGCGGTGAATGCGGACGCTGCGCAAGCCGTAATCGTCGCTCGCCTCGATGTGCGCCTGGAATTTGAAATCCAGCGCCACGAAGGCATCGCGGGCCGGTTCGACGATGGCGACCTCGGGCGGCAGGTCGTGGGTGACGGTGAGCGCGCCTTCCCAATCCGCCTGTGAAGGGAGGCCCGCCACGTCGTTCAGGCTGAAACGCAGCCGGCCGGACTCGGCGGCCACAAAGGCGCCGGCCACTTCATTCTCGGTCGCCTTTTTCAGGAGCACCCGTTGCGGGGGCTGGTCGCCGCTGGTCAACTCAAGGCGTCCGTCACGCAGGGGGCGATTGGACTGGAGCCGAAATCGCACTTCACTGCCCTCGAGCGCCTGCACGCCCTTGAAGGCGTACGGCTTCTCTTCCGCTTTCAACCCGGTGTAGGCAGGCGGGGTGATTTGCACGAAGGCCCTCTCCAACTGGGGGGTCAGCACCACGCCCAGCCGCACTTGTTTGGAGCGGCTGGTCCAGTCCCTGGTGTGGGCCACGACCACCAGTTCGCTCCGGATATTGCCGGCCAACTGTTCGAATCCGCCGCGGCCCTTGTCGAACATGGCAAGCGTGGTCGCCTGCTCGGGATGGCCCGGGGGAGAGGTCGTGAGAAAGACCTCCCTGGGCTGATGCCCGGCCGCTTTGACTTTGATGATGAGGCCCTTGCCGTAAAGGACGTTGGTGCCGGCCCTGCCCGGCTCGGTGATTTCGAGCCGGGTAAAGGAATAGGGCGGATGATCGCCATACGGATCGACAAACCGGGCGGCCTCCACGACCGTAATCCGAAAAAACATCGCCAGCATGACCGCAAATCCCAGCACGCTAAAGGCCGCTCGTTTGGCCTGCCGGCGCAATTCGCCGGTCCAGGCCAGCCGCTCCAGCGGCGTGCCGCTCAACTCGGCCGCATAGCCTTCAACGGCCTGTTGCGCCAGGCGGCGCGTGAGGGGCGCCAGCGAAGGTCGGCGATTTGGTCCTGCAATTGGAGCAGGTTGATCAGCCGCGACCCCAGGGCCGGCGCGCGGGTTTCCAGAAAACGGGCGATGTGCTCCAGGCGGTTGCGGCGCACGAAAGCGACGCGCCAGGCCACGCCCAGGAGGGCCGCCGCCGCCCCGCTCATCGCCAATAGCAGGCCCAGCCGCCAGCCGGCGCGCAGGTGCAGCGCCACGTCCGCCACGAAGGCGGCCAGGACCGACCAGGCAGGCGTATCCGACACTCCGCAGCAGCAGCCGCCCGCCCGCCTCTTTTTGATGCTGGCGATCGGCAGCCGCAAGGCGTGAAACAACGCTTTGCTGCTCGTTCAACATAGACCCCACCGGCGGCGCAAAAACCAATCCATCCCAAACAATACGCCTGTAAGGTAAAAAACCCAAGCCTGATTCCACACGGGGCAAAGCCGCGCGTGTAGGACAAAATAGTAGCCATTAGAACTGAGCAACACGCCCGGGGGCTGAGCTGGGCCTTTGTCCCGGAGGGACACCTGAGAATAGCCCAACGTTTCAACGTTGGGTAAGCGGTCTTTTGGTTGTCTGAGTCCCGAAGGGACGGCTGAGGAGCCTCCCTCGCGGGGCACCACCTCAGCCGTCCCTTCGGGACTCGGGTGCCCGGGCGTCTGAGACCCAACGTTGAAACGTTGGGCTATTCTCAGATGTCCCTCCGGGACAGGACCCCCGCCGTGTATCTGTCTGGATATGACGCCACCCTCAACGGACCGTCTCTGCGGTGAGCTCTCTATGATGCGGTTACTTTTTTGTCTCGCACCCCAAAGGCGCGGGCGCACGACAGAATTCTTCGCTGCCGCATTTATGCGGCAGGCGGCGGCCCCCGAAGAAATCCGTCTTGCGCCCGAAAGCCGCGTCTGGGGGGCGGCCCCGATCAATTGCAGGCTGCGCCAGTGGTCGGGGGTGACGGTAACGACGACCACCACCGCGCTTGGTTGGAGAAAAGCTCGGCGAGCGGTCGCCTTGGCATCGGGGCGGACCCAAGGCCGGTTGATTGGGTTCATTCTCGATAAGTCTCCGTCTGGAGGCGCGGCACGGGGCGGGCCGGGTGGCCAGGGGGTAGTAACCGGTAAGTGGTGGCGGAAAAGAAGCCCCCGGGGACCGTCCCCTCGTTGCGGCGTCTCGGAAGAGCGCCGCCAGTATAAGAAGCCAAAGACGGCGGCGCTCTGCCGAGACGCCGCTACAGCGACCTTCGTGTCCGCCCGAAAGCCGAACCTCCGCCACTGAGGCCTTACATGGGGTATTAATTTCACCTTGATTTGGTTTGATTGGGTTTGACTGGGTTTGATTGGGACTGGCCGGGGGGCATCCGCCTCCGCCGAGGCTGCGGCGAACAGGCAGTCCATCGGCCTCCTCCGAGGCTGCGGCGGACAGGCAGGCCGGGGGCGGGGGGGCGAGGGGTCAAAGTTGGCCACAGTTGGCTGCATGGTTTCTGTTTGTTTGGCGGTCTGGCCGATGCGGACGGTTTTATTTATTTTTTTCCGCACTTTTGCGCACTTTTGCGCACTTTTCCGCTCGCGGGGCCAATTCAGCGGGCGATCGTGAATTGGCGCAGGGCGAGCGGTCTCCTTGGGGCCGGGCGAGGCGGGCAGAACGGCGTCGTTTCATAATGGCGAGTATATAGCAGTGCTACACGTTATGTCAAGGGAAAAATGCGGGCCAAAATGGGGTCAGTCCCGCACTTTCGCGTGTTCCGACCTCCCTGAGGCTCGGGGGCTTTGCCGGGGCGTCAAAGCGCGGCGGCCGGCCGGGGCCGGAGGTACTCGGGATGCCGGCCCAACGGCGGTCCGGGGAGGCGGTGGGTTGCGCCTCGACATCATCAGGATCCCCGCGTGGATTACCGGCGGACTTCAGATCCGCTGACCCCGTTTGGGACTGACCCCGTTTGTGTGAAAATGCGGGACCGACCCCGTTTTCTGTGTGCCTTGGCCGCGCAGCACATCAGCTCTGTCAAAATCTGCGAGCCGGGAACGGATCGCCTCGCAAATGTTGTCAACCCGGTCGCCGATGGCCTTGCTGTTCTCCATAGCCATTTCCCAGTAATCTCGTCTCGGCTGTTCGTGATCTGCCACCGTGGACCCAACCGCTTCGTATCAACACAGGGTCAGGAGGTCCTTCAACTCCTTCCAAATCGCAGGAGCGTAGAATGGTCGGCTGCTCTCCACTGCCGTCAACAGGTCCTCGTATGCCTTCTTGAATACCTCAATCCGTCCTGCCATCCGCAACTCTTTCGTCTCGCCCTGCTTCGTGTTGGAGTCCATTATCGGGCGGAGTGATAACACAGCATCGCGGAGGGCGCAGAGCCTCGGCCAAATTGTTTCGAATACGCCCATTTCCCGCTCATATTGCAGTTTTCCATAATGTGCGCGTGAGCTGAGGTCCGCTCTCAAGTGCTCCAGGCGCTCGCTGAACAAGGCTTTCGCGGATTCGACCTCCGCCGTAATCCGTCCAACGTCTTCTTTTGTTGCGGAATTTTTGCCTTTTTCGACTAGGTAGGCGGTCAGAAAGCATGCGAAAAGCGGAGATGAACGGCACTGCGATAAAGTAGGCGAGCGTGAGGCCGTCCCGGTGCCGCAGTGCCGCATCAACATATTCCTTCATTTCGATTGGCGTCATCGTGTCCGCGCCTCCTGTTGGTTCTCGTGAAGCAAAGTTCTTAACGGGGCCTCAATCTTCCTCGGGTGGCCTCCCGCGAGGATGGCAGCCGGAGTGGACTAGCCGCCCGTTGGAAACTTCGGTAGGACCGCCGTCCCGATAAGGGATAGGAAAATGGTCATATTCGCAGTCGCCATTGTCCGCAGCATCACCACATATTGCACACTTCCCACCAGCGCGGTGTCGAATCTCCCGCTGCTGTTCTTCGTTAAACGCACGGCGGCTGTCCAGGCGGATTAACCGCGAGTCGGGCGACTTACTCCTCCACCATTCGTAGTATTCCTTGAGGAACTTAGGGGAGGTCTTTCTGCCGACGCTCGGTCGCTCGTGGAGGGGCGCAGCCTCGAATGCGTTCGCAATCGCGTTGATGAATTTCCCGGTAACCTTCGAGGCTGGGGAGCGCGTGAGGTCCTGGAGATACATCATCTGCGTAATCACATCCAGCCGACGAAACTTCTTCATGCTGGGCAGGCTGTCCCGCAGCCGCCGAAAAACCTGAGCAGTTAACTCCAGGGTCAAAATGAACCTGTTTGCTGATGGGCCGTTTGCATTCCAATCCGTATATTCGTGGTAAAGACTGTCAAGCTCGTTAGCCCCCACGCTCGGGTAAGGCGGCGTAAATAAATAAAGGTATCAAGTTGGTTCACCCGTGAGGCTCGATGGTATAGTTCCACTCACCATGGAACTTGTTAGGCTTTAGGTTCACTTGCTTCATCTGCTCGCGTGAGACTTTTCTACCCGTCGGATACTTTCGACGATCCAGCCGGCAGGTCACCGTCAATCCTTTGGCCGTCGTTGTGCTGGCAATCAGGTTCACGACCGTCTGGTAATCTCGCAACGGTTCACCGCGCCAGTTGGACGAAATGAACGAAAAGAGTCGGTGTTCGATCTTGTTCCACTTGCTGGTGCCGGGCGGAAAGTGGCAGATGGAAAGGCACAGCCCACTTTTGTCGGCAAAGCCCTGCAACTCGAGTTTCCAGAGTCGCAGCCGCCACCCATTGCTGCCTCCGCCATCGGCGGTGATCCACAGCGTCCGGACCGCAGGATAAAGTCTTCGCCCTTCAAAGCGCCACCACCCACGAATCGAGGCCACCGCAAAGGCCCCCGTGTCATGGTCGGTGCCCACGTTTACGAATCCGCTGTTGCGCCCCAAGTCATAGATGCCGTAGGGATAGGCGCGAGGCACCTCGGGACCGGGAAGTCGTGCCCCTTGACCCGTTGCGGTTGTTTCGCCACACGCCATTGTTGGCCGCTATTGGCGTAGTTGCCCACCAGTTCCTTCTTCTTGGTGTCCACCGAAATGACCGGCTCCCCCGCCGCCAAGGCCCGCTTCACGCACCGGTTGATATGCCGAAATTGGGCGTCGCGGTCCGGGTGGTCCTCCCCTTCCTCCAGCTTCCGATTGCTCTGCAAACTGTAGTCCTGCTCGTGCAGCAGTTGGGCCACCCGCATGTGGCTCACCGGATGAGCTTGCTGGCTTAACTCCTCGGCCAGGGTCCGAGTGCTCTTGCAGACCCAGCGCAAGGGAGATTCCGGATCGCCGCGAGTTCCGCCCTCAATCAAATCGTCCAGCGCCGCCACCAGCCCGGAATCCAACACCGTGAGGTTCTTGCGTCCGGCGCCCGGGCGCCGGATGCGCTCCGCCAGCGAGGAGTCGCCCCGCTCGATTTCGCCAATACCCTTGAGGATGGCTTTGCGGGACAAGCCACAAGCCCGGTGAACCACGCAGACACCGCCATAACCCATCTGCATAGCTTCATTGGCGGCGGTAAGGCGCCGGGTCCGCTCATTTAGGAGTGGCCAAATGGCCCTGAACTTCTGCGTCAGCGCGGCAATAGCACTCATGTGCAGCTATCATACCACGATTCTCAGAAGTTGAATACCTTTATTTATTTACGCCGCCTAAGCACCCGGATCGCTCTCCCTCGCGAGGAAGATCCTGAGTAGCTGTGCCGCGAGCTGCCTGTCAGTGACTGATTCGTCCCGTTCTTCATTGTCCGCACGCGCCCCACGCCTGTCTATGAGCTTGAAAAGCTCTTGGGAGGGCTGCCGCTCAAGCTTAGGCGGTGTAAATAAATAAAGGTAGCAAGTTGGCGGCTTAACAACAAGTCCACAACCGGTGCTACAATGCCTGTCAAAACACCCCCACAGGTTGTGTGTAGAGTTACCTGTGGGGCTCAATAGCGTAGTTCCACTCTCCGTGAAACTTGTTAGGTCTTAGGTTCACTCGCTTCATCTCGTCGGGCGAAACTTTCCGCCCGGTGGGATACTTGCGGCGATCCAACCGGCAAGTCACCATCAGTCCTTTGGCCGTTGTCGTGCTGGCGATCAAGTTCACGATCGTCTCGTAATCCCTCAACGGCTCGCCCCGCCAGTTGGACGAAATGAACGAAAAGAGCCGATGCTCGATCTTGTTCCACTTACTCGTGCCGGGCGGAAAGTGACAAACCGAAAGACATAACCCGCTCTCATCGGCAAAACCTTGCAACTCTAGCTTCCAGAGCCGCAGGCGCCAACCGTTGCTGCCCCCGCCATCGGCGGTGATCAACAGCGTCCGCGCGTCGGGATAAAGTTTCCGGCCTTCAAAGCGCCACCAACCCCGGATCGAGGCCACCGCAAACTCTCCCGTGTCATGGTCGGTCCCCACGTTCACGAACCCGGTGTTCCGGCCCAAATCAAAAATGCCGTACGGATAGGCTCGCGGCACCTCGGCCCCGGAAAGTCATGTCCTTTGACCCGTTGGGGTTGCTTGGCCACGCGCCATTGCTGGCCGCCGTTGGCGAAGTTGCCCACCAGTTCCTTTTTCTTGGTGTCCACCGAGATCACCGGCCACCCTCCCGCCAAGGCGCGCCTCACGCACCGGTTGATATGCCCAAACTGCGCATCCCGGTCGGGGTGGTCTTCGCCCTCCTCGAGCTTGCGGTTGCTCTGCAGACTGTAGTTCTCAGCATGCAGAAGGTGGGCTACCCGCTGATGGCTCACCGGGTGCCCTTGGGCTTGCAGTTCGGCGGCCAGAGTGCGCGTACTCTTGCAGACCCACCGTAGCGGAGATTCGGGGTCGCCACGGGTGGCACCAGCAATCATCCCGTCCAGCGCGCCGGCCAGCGCCGGATCGATCACGGTGAGGTTCTTGCGTCCGGCACCAGGGCGGCGGATACGCTCCGCCAACGAGGAGTCTCCTTCTTCGATTTCGTCTATCCCCTTAGCGATCGCTTTGCGCGATAACCCGCAAGCGCGCCGCACCATGGAAACTCCGCCATAACCCAATTGAAGCGCCTCATTGGCCGCGGTGAGACGGCGGGTCCGCTCATTCAACAGTGGCCAAATGAGCCTGAACTTCTGCCGTAGCGTAGCCATAGCACTCACACACGATGACTATACCACCCGGCATCCGAAGTTGCTACCTTTATTTATTTACACCGCCTTACCGGCGATCATCTCGATGAACGGTCCAATGTTGCCAGGCCAAGCATCGCGCACCTGCTGGCGTGTAAGCGCAGTGCCAGACTGTAGCCGAATGAAAAGGTCACGCACTTCATCGGGATGGGCGTTGGAGGCAACCTCGAAGACCGTGATCTCGAATTGCTCAAAGTGGTTTCTGAGATCATCACTCAACTCGCCGAAGAGCCTTCCTGCCCACGGAGCAGGTTTCTCTCGCACGCTGCGCGGGATCTTGAGCTTGGAACGATCATCCAGCTTGGACAGCCGGATTTTGCCGTCCCGGAAATCACGCAAAGCGATCAATCTCTGTTGGCCGTCCACAATTTCATACTTTCGCACCACGCGGTCCTCCAAGTCGGGGGCTTCGCGAACGTATAGAAAAAGAGGAGGAAGTGGATATGCGCGAAAAAGTGAATCAACGAAAGCCGCCTTTTGATGCTCACGCCACGCTTCTCCGCGCTGGTATTCTGGGTTGCGAAGCAAGCTCCCTGCGTTGAAAGCGTCCACAAGCTTGGCCACTCGGAATTTTCTTTCGGTGGTGTTCATGTATTTCAAATCCTGGCGTTAGACCGGATCATTTGAAGCGCCGTCAACCCTTCGCCTCGTGGCATAAGGCGCATCAGAGGCTTCGCTTCACACCGGGACCGAGAATAAGTTCATGACGCTGAATTGCAAGCAGAAACCGGAGACGGTCTGCAACGGGACCGGCCCTCCGGCCCTCTGGCCCTCTGCCAGGGATGCTGTCGGGCAGGCCGCGAGGTCTTCAACGCAGCCGATTTCTGGACGCCGGTCATGATCGGAGCATTGCTGGGCGGCAGGCCCGCCAGATGCCCTGACTTCGCGCCGCACCCGCGGGTCCCGCTGGCCGATTACCATGGCTAGCCATGATCGGCTTCGTTGCCGACCTCGACAAGCCGAAATGGGGTCAGTCCCGCAGTTTCGCGTGTTCCGGCCTCCCTGGGGCTCGGGGACTTGGCCGGGGCCTCAAAGCGCGGCGGCCGGTCGGGGCCGGAGGTACTCGGGATGCCGGCCCAACGGGGGTCCAGGGAAGCGGTGGATTGCGCCTCGACATCATCAGGATCCCCGCGTGCATTACCCGCGGACTTCAGATCTGCGCAGGACGTCACGCGTGAAATTGGCTCGGCAGCGGGAGAGTGAGCGAAACATGTGAAAATGCGGGACTGACCCCGTTCCGGCGCACGATTTCTTCTAGCGCGGATATCCCACGAGTGTCGCCAACTGGGACGCGTAGCGCAGGCTTCCAGCCTGCTGTATCGCGGATTTCCAATCCGCAGATGCGGCCAAGCAGCTACAGCCTGCCGACTAGAAGTCGGCGATACAGCAGGTTGGAAACCTGCGCTACGCAGCCTCGCGAGCCCGGTTCCGCTCTTAGGCCGTGAGATGTGCGGGCTAAGGCCCCTGCCTGCCGCATAAATGCGGCGTTCCGGTTGGCTTCGGAACGCCGCATTCATGCGGCAGCGCGAAAACCGTTAAAACGGTTGACATTCGCTCGCTCGGCGTGTAACACCCCGCTGAAGCAGGGTGTTAATGAAATTTGGGGGGAGGTTGACAAAGGTGGGATGCGCCCCGCGCTCGTGGGCGCATCGCAGCCTTGTCGAGGGTGGCGGATGCGGCAGCGCGAAAACCGTTCAAACGGTTGACATTCGCTCGCTCGGTGTGTAACACCGCGCTGAAGCAGGGTGTTAATGAAATTTGGGGGGAGGTTGACAAAGGTGGGATGCGCCCGGCGCTCGTTCAACATAGGCCCCACCGGCGACGCAAAAACCAATCCATCCCAAACAATACGCCTGCAAGGTAAAAAACCCAAGCCTGATTCCACACCGGGCAAAGCCGCGTCTGGGGGCTGGCCTCGCTCTTCTCGCTGTTCAGTTCCTTGACCAGCCCAGCCAGGCCGTCCGGCGCTAGCGAGACGGCCCCCGCTGGCTTCGCAGAGCCGCCGCAGGCCAACCACGTCGACAGCCACTTCCGTCTCCTCCAGGTTCTCAGTATAGACGACGAAGCGCGATTCCTGCGAGGTGCCGTCGGGGAAACTCGCCACCGCCCGGTAGCGCCCGGCCCGTTCCGGGATGAACTCCCCCGCCAGGCGGCCGCCTTGGGAAGTTGCCGCGGTCATATTGACGCGTCCAACCTCGGCGTCTCCCAGGTAGAGCCTGAGCGGAACGGTTTTGACGCTTGAATCGTTCTGGCGCATCGTGACTCGAAAATAGACCCTCTCGCCCAGGAGGATGTTGGCGGAATTGGGCCGGAACGAGAACTGGCGGCTGGGGATGAAATCCCGTCCGGCCAGGAGCCACAGTATCATCTGATCCCAGAACCGATCGAAGGGTGTGTTGACCCCTTCGGCCTTCGGAGTTGAGCCCCCAGCGCCAGAGGCCCTCGATGCCCAGGCTGACAACCTGGCCGCTGCCGTAGCGGCGATGCACGATGGCCGGCGCGGCCGCGCCGTCCTCGCGGTTGGCGGCCAGCGCCAGCGTCGAGGTCAGCGGCTTGGTCGCCGCGGCACTGTGTCCGCCAAGCAAGTCGGGCAGGCCCTCCAGCCCGCCGGCGCCTTCGTTGAGCCCGCGGAAGGCCGCCAGGTTTCGGCCCTCGGGCGTGGCGTCCAGACGCACGCGGGCGTTGGCCTTGTCGGCCCACAGAACCGGCTCCATCTCGCTGGCGGCCGAGGCGTTGCCGAAGGCGCTGCCTCGGCCGAAAACCACGGTTCCGCTGCAATCCCTGACGTATTGGTCCAGGAGCTTAATCTGTCCCGAGGTCAGGACCTTGTCCACCAGGCGGCCCAGGAAGATGACGTCGTAATGGCTGAACTGCTCGAGCGTGTTGGGCGCCCGCAACGGCCCGGCGGTCTCGTTCTTGCGGATGGCCCGCACGCGGTCGCGCCCGTAGCGCACCAGGGCGTTGACGTCGAACTTGTCATTCCGCATCAACGAACGTTGGACGAATGTCGTGTCCCAATAAGGGTCCCCTTCCAGGAGCAGCGCGTGAATCTGCTGGTCGATGACGTTGAGATACGTCATGGCGCTGTTGTTGGCCGTGTCCACCTCGTTTTCCAGCGGAACCACGTGGATTTCGTACTCGTATTGGCCGATTTGCGATTCGGCGACCTCGAACTCGACGGGCAATTCCTGGAACTCGTCGGCATTGAGGCGTTTGGCCTGGACCACCTGGCCCTGGCGCAAGAGCTGCACCGTGAGGTCCTCGAACTCGCAGCCGATGAGCCGCAGCGCGGCGGCCACGCGCGCCTTCTGCTTGACATAACAATACGGCTGAAATGCGGTGATGCGCACGGAAACGTCCCGGACTTTTCCCTGCTGGCCCAGCGGCACAGCGTAAATGGGGACTTGGCGCGCGCGCGCCGCCGCGCCGGTCCGCGCCGGATTCACCAGCTCGAAATCGTGGCCATCGGTGAGCAGAATCAAGGCCTTGGCGTCCTCGCTCCCGGCGGGCATGTTGAGCATGGTCAGGACCGACTGGTTGAGACGCGTGGTGGGACCCTTGGGCATCAGGTCGAGAATGGACTTCGCGACGGGTTGAGCGTCGGCGCCGAACTCGAAGAAGCGCAAGCGGGGGTCTTCGGGAACGCCGTTGCGCCCAATCAGGCCCGCCTCGAGCAGGACGTTCTTGGCGGCATCCAGCCGCGACGCGCGCTGGACGTCCCGCTGTTTCATGCTCAGCGAAGTGTCCACCCCGACCAACGTGACGCGCTCTTTGGGCGGCGGCGGCGGGGCCTCGCGCCGCGAGGGCCCCAGCAACAGCAGCAAAACCAGCGCCAGACCGGCCGCCCGGAACACCAGCAGCAGCCACTTGCGCCACCCTCCGGCACCGGCCCCCACCTTGAAATAGACGCGCGCCGTCAGAAACAGCAGGACCCCCGCCAGCAGCGCCACCAATGGCATCGGAAGCATCGGGTCCAGCACCAGCCCCCCTGAGGTTTCCTGCGGGACAGCCGCGCCCTGCGCTCCGGCGCTAATAAGGGGGAACAAGACCAGCGCGGCCACCTTCCAAGGCCGCTGCCACGCCATTCTCCCGCGAGCGTGCGCACAACTTAACCGCAAAGAACGCAAAGAACGCAGAGAGGACGAGGTGTTTCCCTCTTTGTGCTCTTCGCGTTCTCTGCGGTTAATCGACCTCACGCCGCCCCCTTCCTTCGGAGCAAGTACTGGAATCCGCTCTCCAACAAAAGGAAAGCCACTGCCCCCAGGATAAACCAATGAAAAAGCGGCCTGCCTTTGGCCAGTTCCTCGAAGTCATCGGCGCCACCCACGAAGTGCGCCTCGTGCTCAGCCGCGAAGTCCCTGGGCAAAACGTCCTTATCGATGGGGCGCAGGTCGGCTTCGTCGGGGCTCGTGTTGATGCCGAAGGCATAGAGGGGGCGCGGAGAACCCAGGGTGTAGAAGCCCAGTTCATCCGGGGTGAAGGTGACGCTGTAACGCTCCCCGCTCAGCTCGCGCCTGACCGTCACGGGCGCCGCGGATGGGGACTTGAAATCCGCATCGCGCATTTCGCTGCGCCAGACTTCCGTGTGCAGTGTTTCCCCAATCGTGTAGGCCGGGGGCGGCGGTTCCTCGGCCGACAGCGCCTTGACCAAGTCCTGCATCCAGGCGGGGAACAGGCGCTGCCGGGCGAGGTTGCTCGAGAACTCGCCCGCCGAAAAGTTCAGCAGCAGCAGGGTGCCCAGGCCGTGGTGCAGGGCCGCCATCGCGGGCGACTCCTCGCCGTAGCTCAGCAGGACCGCCCCGGCCCCCGTAGCGCCGGCCTGGTAATAATCGTAAAACTCAAGCAGGGCCAGGTTCTGCCGCGCCGCTCCCTGGAAAAGCTTGAGATAGCGCGATTTGAAATCGCCGCGCACGACCTGCTGCGCCCCGCTCACCACGTTGGTCGCGCTCCGCCGCGCCGAGAGCCGCATCGGCATCGTGTTCGGACCTATCGCCTTCTCCAATGCCGGCAGGTTCTCGGCCTCCGCAGGGCCGTCCAGAAAATAGACCAGCCCCCCGCCCTGGAACAGAAACTTGGCCACCGACGCGCAGGCCTCCGCATTGAGCCGGTTCAACCGCGTGAAGAAGACCTTGCGCACTCCGGCCAGCCGGCTCGGCGTCAACTCGTTGGAGCCGACCACGCGCGGCAACAGCGAACCGGCCTCGTTCTCGAAAGGATTCAGGGCGGTCTTCAGGAAAAATGCCCCGCTCCTCGAGTCGGTCGGGCCGTCCGTCACAATGAGCACTTCCTCTTTTTCCTGCACCGCCAGGGCCAAGCAAAAATGATTGTCGTACTCGAGCGCGTCCGGGGGCAGCTTCACCTCGCACAAATGCACGCCCGGCCCCCCGGCGGAGACGGGCACCATGACCTTGGCCTCCGACCAGGGGGCGATCGAAACCTCCTGGTCCATGCTGAACCGCTGGTCCAGCGTCACCGTCACTCGCCCGGCAAAACTCTCGGCGCTGAAATTGCCCACCGTCACCTCGAGCAGGACCGTGTCTCCGGCAAGCACGTGCGACTGCGACACCCGCGCATCCAGTATCGCCCGGTTGTCCCGGTGCACCGGCCCAACATCCACAAAAAACAGCCGCGCCCCCGCCGGCACGCCCGTGAAGTTGGCGTTGGCCCAGTTCTTCCGCTGAAAATCCGATATGTAATAAATCTCAGGCCGCCCGCCGGCTCCCTTGGCCGTCAGTCGCGCTGCCAAGCGGTTCGCCAGGTTCACATCCCCCCGGCCCAGGCCCGGCTTGAGGCGGCCCAGAAACCGCTTCGCCTCGGCGTGGTCCTTCGAGAAATCCACAAAACAGCTCGTCGGGCTGGGGTCCATCAATAAGATATTGACCGCGTCCTCCACGCCGAGCGAATCAATCAGCTTGAGCGCCTCGTGCGCCGCGCGTTCCCTCGAGGTCGGCCCGTCTCCCCGATGCTCCATGCTCAGGGAGTGATCCAGCACGACCAGCACGTGCCGCCCGCCCCGGGCCGCAGCGTCCGCGCCGAAGCGCTTCAGGACCGGCCGCAAAAAAGCCAGCAGCAGCAACGCCAGAAAAGCCGTGCGCAGCAACAACAGAATCAAGTGCCGCCAGCGAGAAAGCCTCGAACGCCCGGCCATCGTCTGCTTGATCAGCTCAATCGACGGGAACCGCAGGAAGCGCGGGAAACTCTTGTTCAGCAAATGGATGACCAGCGGCAACCCGAGCCCCGCCGCCAAAACGCCCAACAACCCTAAACTGGCAAATGACACCATGGCTTCTCTTTCCGCGTACTCGCCGGTTGCTTCTTTGGTTGGCGCTCTGTTTCTCCGCACCGCAATAGCCCAATTTGCCCGCAGGCTGCGGAGAATCCTGAGCCACAGATTTCACAGATTACACAGAAGAGAATTCCCATCTGTGCAATCTGTGCAATCTGTGGCTCAAAAATCATGGTCGAGGTGCTTGGTTGCGGCTGTGCCGCTCTAAGTTGTTCGCGTCTGTGCGTTTTAATAGCTCGTCCCTTCGTGGCCCCCGCATCGCTGCGCCTCGACTGCTCTCCCTCGACCGCTCTCCCTCGACCCTCGACCCCCGACCCTGTCCTCGCCCCGTCTCATATCCTCTTACCAAACGTGTTCCGGCCCCGGAAGCCCAGGTAAGCCTCGATGGCCTGGAGGTAGGGTTGTTGGGTGTTGACCACGGCGTGGTGGATGCGGCGGTTGTTGGCTTCGCTGGCCAGCAGTTCGAGCCGCGCCTGCACGCTGGCCCGGTAGGCAGCGCGGATCTCTTCCAGCTCGACCTGCACTTCCTCCCGGGTCTCGAGGTCTTGAAACCGCGCTGCTTGCGCCGGGGGCAGGCTCAGTTCATCCGGGTCCAGCACATGGAGCAGCAGGGTCTCGAATTTGCGGTGCGCAAACTGGCCCAGGGCATCCAGGAACTCGGCGGTGTCGGTCCAGAAGTCCGACAAGATGACCAGCCGGCCGCGCTTCCTGAACAGGATATTACACTCGTGCAACGCGCGGCCGATGCCGGTCGTCGAGGCCGGTTCCGCCCGCTCCAGTTCGGTAATCAGGTTATGCAAGTGGCGTCGCGTCCCGCCGGGGGCCACATACCGGTTCAGGGTCTCGGAAAACATCACCAGCGCCGCCTTGTCCCCCTGGTGAATCATCAGGTAAGCCAGGGCCGCGGCAATCTTGGCCGCCATGAGGAACTTCGATTGCCGCCCGGCCCCAGCATAACTCATCGAGGCGCTCGCATCCACCAGCAGATAAACCACCATGTCCGTCTCCGCCTCATACTGCCGCACGAAAAGACGCCGCGACCGCCCGTATGCCCGCCAATTGATCCGGTTCACCTCGTCGCCGGGAACGTACTCCTTGTAGTCGGTGAATTCGACCGACGAGCCGCGATAGGGAGATTTGTGCTTTCCGACGAAGTACCCCTCGACGGTCGAGCGGGCGAAGACCAGCAGGTTCTTGAACCGCTCCAGCTCGGCAGGCAGAAGCAGCGAGTGCCGGCTCGCCACCGGGGCCGCCGGCCGCCACAGCCGCGCGGTGGCCGCCGGCACCCGCGACGGCGGCGGAATCCGGGACGGCGGCGGAATCCGCGGCGGAGCGGGCCAGGCCTCGCTGGGCGTCCCGATCACCGGCGGTTTGCGATAGCCCTCGCTCATCTGGTTCTCAACCCCCAACTCTCGCCTGGGCGCATCCTGCCAGTACCACCAGTCGCCAGGATGCTCGCGTTGGTAGCGCAGGTTTCCAAACCTGCTGTATCGCCGACTTCCAGTCGGCATGCCGTACCCGCTTGGTCACATCTGCGGATTGGAAATCCGCGATACAGCAGACTGGAAGTCTGCGCTACGGTGGTACTGGCAAGATGCGCCCCTCTCGCCTCATCCTTCATCCTTCATCCTCCACGCTTCACACTTCATACTTAATTCAGTATGCCAGTTCCCTGACTTGTTCGATCACGCTCCTGACAATGTCGCGCGATTTCTTGCCCGCGCCAGTGGCCCGGTAATTCGTAATCACCCGGTGTTGCAGGACGTGGGGCGCCACTGCCCGCACGTCGGCAGTCTCAGGGGTGACCTTTCCATCCAGCAGCGCCAGGGCTTTGGCCCCTAGAATGAGGTACTGCGAGGCGCGCGGACCTGCCCCCCATTCCACATAGTCCCGCGCCACCTGCAAGCTGTCCGCGCTGCCGGGACGGGTGGCCACTGCCAGCGACACCGCGTAATCGACAACGTGGTCGGATACCGGCGCCGCCAGCACCAACCGTTGCACCCGCAGCAGGTCCTCCGCCCCAACCGTCGGCGCCAGGCTCGGCAGTTCCCGCAACGTTGTCCGCTTCACCACCTCGCTCTCCTCCGCCTTGCCGGGGTAATCCAGGTAGAGCGAAAACATGAACCGATCCAGTTGCGCCTCCGGCAACGGATAGGTGCCTTCCTGCTCGATCGGGTTCTGGGTCGCCACCACCAGAAACGGGTCGGGCAGCGGGCGGGATTGGCCGCCCACGGTGACCTTGCGTTCCTGCATGGCCTCGAGCAAAGCCGCCTGGGTCTTGGGGGGGGTGCGGTTGATTTCATCGGCGAGGATGAGGTTGGCGAAAACAGGGCCCGGTTTGTACTGGTCCTCGAGCCGGCGATCGCGTTCCTGGAGAACTTCCGAGCCGATGATGTCGCTGGGCATGAGGTCGGGGGTGAACTGGATGCGCTTGAAGCTCAATTGCAGGATTTGGGAAAGCGTGCGGACGATCAGCGTCTTGGCCAGGCCCGGCACCCCCACCAGCAGGCAATGCCCGCGCGCGAACAGGCTCACCAGCAACAGCTTCACCACCTGCTCCTGGCCGACGATAACGCGGCCCAGTTCCCTCGTGATGCGCCCATACAACTCGTTGACCTCCCTGGGCGAGATCTCGTCCATAGCTTGGTTACGGTCCAAAAAACACCCTGCCGCTCTGGTTAGTGGTCACGAAATAGCCGGTCCCGTTTGTCAGGCTCGGCAGCAGGGCGCCGTAGAACGGAACCGTCAGGAGGTTGGAGGCATTGTAGAAACTGCCCTGGAACAGGCCGGTGGCCGGAGTCAGGCTCAGGCGCAGGCGGTTAGTGAGCGTCAGGTCGGTGACCCTGTTGTCCGCGCCGAGCAGCACCTGGTTAGTCAGATTCTGCGCCAGGCCGCCATTCTCGATCACGACCTGGCCCTGGCTGAAGTTAAGCGCCCGAGTGCCGTTGGTGAAAGCATACACCGAGCCGATGGCCTCAGTCTGGAAGGTGTATCCGCCCGGATAGAGCCGCTTGAATCCCGGATTGGGCAGCTTGAACCAGGTGAGCGTGCCGCCGAGCCGATCCAGCCCCGGCCCCGTGAAAGAGAGCCAACCCAGAATCGAACCACGGCCCGAATAGATAGAAACATAGAGCGGCCACTGGCCCGAACTGGTGATGAAACTGCTTTGGACGACCTTCGTGCCGTCGCCCAGGGTCCCCTTGAAGGAGAGGTTGCCCAACGCATCGAGCGTGAGAGTTCCGAAACCATCCCCGCCCGAGCGCGGCGAGCGAATTGTCGCTTCCGGGGATGCGCAGGATGTAATTGCGGCGCGCCTCCGGCGCAGGGTTGGCGGCGGAAAAAACAGGACGATAGGCCACGATATCCGCCGTCCACGTTCCGTCGCTGACCTGGCCCGTCATGCGATTGGTTCCGCTCAAGTCGAGTTGGAGCCGGACCTGGAGCGGGGTCAGCAGGCTGCCTCGCGTGATGACGCCGTAGAAGACGCCGTTGGTCGAGAATTGGCGGGAAATGGAATAGGCCGTTCCGCCCGGTCGCAGAGTGGCGCTGCAGGCGCCGCTCCCAGCCAGCGTGGCGGTGAAGAAACCCGAACTCTCGAACTCGAGATTATTGGCATCGAAAAACAGGCCGGCGTAGGTGCCGGCGGCCGCAGGAAAGGGACTGGGGATGAAGCTGGCCTCCAGGACCAGGCCGTTGGTCATGATGAAGCTCAGCGAGGCTGAGTTGGTGTCCACATCGCCGCTCCAGCCTGCGAACAAGGCCCCGGCGTTGGGCACGGCGGTCATCTGGTAACGGTGGCCGACCAGCAGGGTCTCGCCGTTCAAATCCGGCGATACCGTGCCGGGGCCGTTCACCACGACTCGCAGGCTGCTGCCGTTGGTCGCCGTGAAACTGGCGACTTCAGTGATCGGCCCGCTCAGGGTCACGATGGCGGGATTATCCGAGCCCGAGATAGGCGCCTGCGCCCGTGCCCGTCCAGCCGATAAAGCTGGAGCCCAGGGCGGGCGTGGCGGTGATCGGAACGGTCGTGCCGGCGTCATACCAACTGCTGCCCGGGTCCACGCCGCCGCCGGGGGTCGAGTCCATCGTGAGAAGATACTGCGTGGTGAAGCTGGCAATATAGTTGGTCATGGGGCTCGCGGGGCTTACCTGGTTGGATATGAGCATCCCGTTGTTCCAGGAAGTCCAGATAAACTGCGTGCCCGGGCTGCCACTCTCCACCGGTATGGCCGAGAGCATGTGCCCCGACCCAAAAACCCAGTTGGTCATCAGCGGCGCCCGGTTGGTGAGTCCCATCGACGACCAACAGCAGGTTCGGCGGCACGGTATCTATCGTCACTGCCGCCAGGGCGTCGGCAAATTGTATCTTGGCCAGAAAACCGGCGCTATGGCCGACCAGCACCGGTTGAAGGGGGTCCAGGACTGGAAAGTCCCCCGAGACGGTCTGGCCGCAAACAAAAGCATTGCCGAGGCTGTCCACATCTATGCCCAGCCCGAAATCGTCCAGCAGGCCCCCGAACATGACGGCGTAGAGATTGGTCAGCACCACGTTGGTGACCACCACCGGCACATAAACCGGCTTGGTCCGGCCGTTGACGATCATATTGGTCAGGACATAATTTGTGCCCACGTAGGTTACGGGCGTGAACGAGGCGACGAATACGTCGTTGCTCCGCGTGTAATTGGTGGACTGCAGGAAGGGCGCATTGGTGGCCGAGAGCGGAGAGGTCGGGAAATTGGTCGAGGTGGTGGTGCCCACAATGAAGATGTTGGTGGTGACCGGGTCCAGGGCCAGGTCCCAAGCCGTCTCGTTCTGCGGCCCGCCTAAGAGCACTGAATACTGGATGACCGGCACGTTGCCGGTCGAGACGATCTTCGTCAGAAACGCATCGCTGTTGATGTAATTCACGTTGGTCATGCCGTGGCGCACGATGTTGGTGGTCAGAGTGCGGGACGATCGGGAAGTCCTCGGAGTAGGAGGAACCGGCCACATAGACCCCGCCGGCATCATCGAGACGGATGCGAAAACCCGAATCGTTGTTGGTGCCGCCCAGGTAGGCGCAATAGAGCAAGTCCGAGCCGAGCGGGGCTATTTTGGCCACGAAGGCGTCGAATCGCGGCTGCGCCGCGTCGTGGTACTTGCGCACCGCATTGGTCGTGTCGTTGAGCTGGCCCAGCAACGGGGCCAGCACAGTCGTGACCGGAAAATTGGTCGAGGCAGTATAACCAGTGACGTAGGCATTGCCGTCGCTGTCCGCCGCAATACCCTGGCCCACATCGAAGTTGGTGCCGCCCAGGTAGGTCGAATAGACCAGGCCCGCTCCGGCCGGAGCGAATTTGGTCACGAAAACGTCATTGCTCCCGTAGAGGTTGGTAAACGTCAACACCTTCGCAGAGTGCAGCGGCTGGACTACCAGCGCATTGGTGGTCGGGAAATTGGTCGAGTAGGTGTAGCCGGTCACATAGATGAAACTCTGTCGCATCAACGGCAATCCCGATCCCCATGTCCCGGTCGCTCCCGCCGAGGTAGCTCGAGAATATCAGACCCGACCCGTCGCTCGTCAGTTCCGCAACGAAGGCGTCGGTGAAAAAAACATGGGCCGGGGTTATAGTGCCGCTGATGTTGGTCGAATTCCGAAGCCCCGGCACGCCCCCGGCGGGGACCGACGGGAAGTTGGTCGAGTCGGTAAAACCGGTAATGTAGGCATTGCCGGCGCTGTCCAGCGCCAGGTCCAGCGCGCCGTCGTCGCCGCTGCCCCCGAGAAACGTGAAGAACAGGAGGTTGGTGCCGGTGCGGTTGACGCGCGCCACGAAGGCATCGCCGTTGATCGTCGCCCCCGGCATTGAGTCGGCTGCGCCCCGCCTGCAGGCAGCGTAATGGGGAACTGGCTCGAGGTCGTCTGGCCGGCAAAATACACCGACTGATCCGCCGGGTTGACTTTCACCGACCAAATAATGTCGTTGCCGTTGCCGCCGAAATAGGTCGAATAGATCATCGTCGGGTCAATCACCAGCGGCCTCGAGCGGTCATACTGGCCGGCGGCGAAGCTCACCGTCCGGGCATCCTTGAGCACATAGCCGCCGGCGACCCGCCTGCGTTGTCCGCCGACCTCCTGGTAGAGCACCGGCCGAGGCTGGCGGACCTCCTCCGCCCCAAGGCCCAGGACCAGGTCGCCTGCCTCATCCAGAGTCAGGCGGTCCACGCCTTCAAAATGCATCGCAATCATGCCGGAATCGGCCCCTGGGGCGACACTGAAATCGTACTCCAGCCGCTGCCCATTGCCGTAATAGACCAGACTGATGCCCGGATACAACTCCTCGACCCGCACCTTCGCATACGTGGCTATGCCCCTCCGCCACCGCCCCGGGTCGCTGCCGACCAGGTAGTTGATTTTCCCCGCCATCCTCCCATCTCCCGGAGGTCCGGGCCTGCGGATTGGCTCCGGCGAACTCCACGCACAGCGCCCGTGCGGTTGCCCCAGGCGAAGCAACTGACCGGGCGCGCTCCGTCAAGGGCGCTCCCGGGGCGGCGGCCCTCCGGGCCAAAACGAACTGCACCCGCCCGGGGGCGATGTGGAATTGGTAATTCGGGCCGCGGGCCAGAAACTCTCCCTGGCCATCGAGCGGTTCGAAGGCCAGCGGCAGGGTGGCAAAGCCAACAGATGAACCTCTGAGCCCGGCTTCTTTGTCGCCGCCCTTTGTCGAAGCGGCAACGCCCTGGGCCAAACATGGGAGCCCGGCGGCCCCTTGCCCCATGAGGGCCGGCCCCAGCCAGAGCAAAACCGCCCCGAGGCTCAGGAGCGTTATACGACCGCCGCTCATTAACACCGAGGCTTCAGCCCGGTGTACACGGGCGGTGAGCCCTTTTGAGCCGTTTCAACGGCTTTCTCGTCTCCCCGGCAAACCGTTGAAACGGTTGCCGCGCGTCGGATGCCTCTTGGCACCGGGCTAAAGCCACGGTGTTAATGAGAGGTTGCGGCAGCACGAAGGGCTTCGGCCCATGAAATATCCCGCTTAGGGCTCGCTGCCAATCCATCCTCAGTCTCATCGTACTCATGACCTAATAGTCCCTGGTAAAGCCGACGCCAAACTGGAATTTGCCGCCGCCACTGTTGTATTGGTCGTGGTGAATGGGAATGCCGTAATCCAGGCGGATGGGGGCAATGGGAAGGTTGATGCGCAAGCCCACACCCCAGTTGTCGTCGAAGTTGCTTAGGCTAAAGCTGTAGGGCTTCTGCTCCACGTTGCCGATATCGTAAAACACCGCAAACCGCAGACTCAGGCCGTGCTCCTGCTCGATGATTGGGATGCTGTACTCGGCCGAGCCGAACCAGTAGCTGTCGCCGCCGATCGGCTCGTTCAAGCCGGGCTGGCGGGGGCTGATGGTGCGGTAGTTGAACCCCCGCAGCGAATACATCCCGCCCAGGTAGTACCGCTCATAAAACGGCACGTCGCCCGACTCCAGGCTGTCGGCCATCCCCGGTCGCGTCCCACGACCTCCAGGACGTGGCCCCGGCGCAAATCCCGGGAAATACCAGGCGCTATTGAGATCCAGCTTGTAGAATTCCTTGTCAAAACCGAGCGGTCCCCCGACAAACTCGGCTGCCAGGCTGGTCCGCTGGCCTTTGTTGGGCAACAGACCGCCCCCGCGAGTGTCGTAAGCCAGGGACCCGCCCACCTTCGACAGCACATGGTAGCCCACCTCCTCGAGAATGGCATCGGGAATGTTCGGTCTGACCGCCCCGCCGGGCAGGCCGCCGGACGAATTCAATCCGCCAATAGTTCCGGGGGCGCTGGGCGAGGTGGGTGTGGGCCGGTTGCCTTGGTTGACAAACTGGTGGAAAGGCGGGTTGAGCACAATCCCCACGTCTTCCAGGGTGTAGCTGGCGCTGCCAATGATAAAATCGTTGTTGAAGAGCGTGCGCGACAGGCTGACGCGGCCGCCGGCGCGGATTTCGTCATAGACGTTGTCCAGGCTCTGGTAGGCCAGGTTGCGGTAATAGACATCCGCGCCCAGCGTCAGCTTGCGTCCCAGGAACCACGGCTCGATGAAGGACATCAGGTAGTCCTGCTGGAGCGTGCCCAGGGCCACGTGAAGACGGAATTTCTGGCCGTTGCCGGTGAACTTGGGCGGGTTGAACAAGTCAAAGTTGCCCTGGTAATACTCGGCAAAGCCGACCAGCGATTCTATCGAGCTGTAGCCGGCCCCCACCGTGACGTGGCCGGTATGGCCCTCATCCACGGCAATGACGAGGTTCTTCATGTTCGGGATTTCGGTTGGCTCCGGGTGGGCGTCCACCTTGGAGAAATACTGCATGTTCTCCAGCCGCATGCGGCTGCGCCGCACCCGCACCATGTCGAAGACCTCCCCAGGGGCCACCGCCAACTCCCGGCGGATGACTTTGTCCTTGGTGACCGTGTTGCCGCGAATCTCGATGCGCTCGATAGTGGATTGCTGGCCCTCGTTGATCTGGAACTCGAGGTCCATCGTGCCGGTCTCCGTATTGGGGATGCGAATCACCTTGAGACCGCCCGACGGACTGCCCGAGATGGTCGTGACGTTGATATACCCGCGCGAGCCGTAGAAATCCTCGACGGCCTCAACGTCGCGCGAGTAGTCCTTGGGTTTGAAGATGTCCCCCACGTCCATCGGCAGCCCATTGGGGCCCAGCTTGGTCTTGCCCCCCTTGGCCTGGTTCAACCGGCGCATGCCGGCGATGATTTGCTGGCTGCTGAAAAGCTTGTTGCCGGTGAACTTGACCGACCCGATTCGGTACTGGCGGCCTTCATAGACCACCAGGCGCACGACCATCGTCCGCGGCGTCGGATTGACCAACTGCACGTCCTTGATCTCGAAATCGATGAAGCCGTGGTCGTGGTAAAACTCGGTCAGCCGGTCTTTGTCGTCATCAAATTCTTCCCCTTTCAGAAATCCGTGGCCCGTAATCCACGACCACATCCAATGGCGGCGCGTCTTCTTGAAGGCGCCCCCGCCTACCAGAAAGCCGCCTCGAAGTTTGCGCTGGCTAAAGGCCTTGGCGCCCACGAATTGCACATCGACGATCTTCACCTTGGCGGTTTCGGTGATCTCGAACGTGGCCGTGGCCCGCCCCAGCGCCTCCTCGATGGTGTAGGAATTCGTGACGATCGTCTGGGGATAGCCGGCCTTTTGGTAGAGCTTGAGGATTTCCTGCGTGTCGGTGAAGAGCTTGCGCTCGTCGAGCGGTTCCCCGACTTTGGAGGTGACCTTCTTGGAGAGCTTGGAGACGCTGTACCTCTTGTTGCCCTGAAATAGGATGCCGGCCAGCCGGGGCTTGGCCTGGACGATATAGGTGACCACGTAACCCTGCGGCGTCGACTCCGCGCCCACGTGGATGTTCAGGAAAAAACCGGTGGCGTAGAGGTTGTGGATGTCGTCACTGGAGGCCCCCGGCAAGTAGGCATCGCCCTTCTTGACGCGAATGTGCGCCCGGATGAGCTCGTCGCTGACCGAGACGGGGCCGACGTGCTGGATCTTTACCTCGGCGACCCTGCTCAGAGTCTGCGCCGGGCTGGCCGGCAACCAGGCGCAGAGCAGGAGCAACACGCAAAGGCGTAACGAGGGTCTGATCATTGCAAGTTTAGTTCGGCA
Organism: uncultured bacterium; assembly: GCA_963713735.1. Taxonomy (GTDB): domain Bacteria; phylum Verrucomicrobiota; class Verrucomicrobiia; order Limisphaerales; family UBA8199; genus CAVQND01. The sequence continues at coordinate 43,520 of CAVQND010000014.1, read as the reverse complement.
CGTCTTCGTCGCTGACTTTAGCTTTGCTCTCGAACCGCGTATAAGATCGCAAGAACGTCAGTTCCACGTCCCCCGTGGGCCCGTTGCGCTGTTTAGCAATCAGGAGGTTCACCGGCGCCGCCTCTTCCTCCGCACCGGCGGGGCCGCCGCCCTCTTCATCGTCGCTGCTCGGTTTGTACAACAGACCCACCAGGTCGGCATCCTGTTCAATCGCGCCCGATTCCCGCAAGTCCGAAAGCCGCGGCTTGCGGTTCTTCTCCCGCTCCAACTCGCGGTTCAACTGGCTGAGCACGATCACCGGCACGGCCAGCTCCTTGGCCAGCGACTTGATGCCGTTGGAGATGTCGGCGATCTCTTGCTGCCGGTTCTCTGCACGCCGCGCAGTAGAATGGAGGAGTTGCAGGTAGTCAATCACCAAAAGCTTGACCCCGTATTGCTGGTGCATGCGCCGCGCCTTGGCCCGCAACTGGAGAATCGACAGCCCGGAGCTGTCATCGATGAACAGCGGCGCGTTGGCCAGCTTGCCGGCGGCGCCGGTGAGCTTAGGAAAATCCCGCTCGGCCAGAAACCCCTCGCGCACGTTGCGCATATTGACCCGGGATTGGGAGCAGAGCATGCGCAGCACCAGCGATTCGGAGGTCATCTCCAGACTGAACACGCCTACGGCCAGCTTGAGCCCGATCGCCACGTGTTCGGCGATGTTCATGGCCAGCGAGGTCTTGCCCATGCTCGGCCGCGCCGCGATGACGATCATCTCCCCGCCGTGCATGCCGCTGGTCATCCGGTCCAGATCCGGGAACCCGGTGCCGATGCCCGTCAGGGCCCCCTGCCGCTGGTGGAAGTTCTCGATGGTCGTGATGGCTCGCTTGACCAACTCCTTGATCGTGGCGGTCTCCCCCTGCACCCGCGATTCGCTGATGCGCAAAATGTCCCGCTCCACCTCATCCATCAGCACATCGACCTCCCCCTCATAATCATAGACCCGTCCCACCACCCCCGTGCAGGTCGCAATCATCTTGCGCAACAGGTACTTCTCCTGCACGATATCCGCGTAATAGCTCAGGTTGGCCGACGACGGCACGGCGTCCGGCAGCGTCGAGAGGTAAGCAATACCCCCCAATTCTTCCAGCAGTTGCCGGTTCTTGAGCCGCTGCTGCAGCGTGATGAGGTCGATCCCCTCCCGGCTGTCATACATCTCGGACAGCGTGTTGAAAATCGTCTGGTGCCGCAGGTCGTAGAAAACCTCGCTCCCCGCCTTGAATCGCTCGATGCATACGCCCATGCATTCGTTGGGGGCCAGCAGGATGCACCCCAGCACCCCTTGTTCGGCCTCCAGGAATGCGGCGGCAACCGATCCACTCGCGCCCCCGCCGCCCCCACCGGTTCTTTGCGGCGCCTCCCTTTCAATTCGGGCGGCGTCCCTCCATCGATCGTGGCCAACTCGTTCATCCCCCAAGCACACGATATTTCCCGCCCTCGGGCAATCCGGAAATCTTCAAGAACGAATATGGGCAGGTCCCAATTGTGGTTGCAGACAAACCGCCGTTCTGCAAACTTGCCAGGCTTGATGGACCGCATGGTTAAGAAACGGCGCTCGATCCTCATTTGTGCGCTGCTGGCGGCGGCTACGCTGGCCGCCCTCTGGCCGGTGGTCCATGGCAGCTTCACGTTCTTCGACGACGATGATTACATCGTCAACAACCCCCACGTCCGTGGCGGGTTGACGTGGGCCAACGTGGCCTGGGCCTTTCGCACCGGTTACCAGTGCAACTGGCATCCGCTGACCTGGGCGTCGCACATCCTCGACGTGGAATTGTTTGGGATGCGGCCCGGCTGGCATCACTTTGGCAATCTGGCCCTGCACACGGCCAACTGCCTGGTTCTGTTTCTGCTGCTGCAGCGCCTGACGAGCGCCCCCTGGCGCAGCGCTACGGTGGCCGCCTGGTTCGCGCTTCATCCCTTGCACGTGGAATCCGTCGCCTGGGTGGCGGAGCGCAAAGACGTGCTCAGCACCCTCTTCTTCCTGCTCACGCTGTGGGCCTATGCCGGGTTTGTCGAGTCCAAAAAGGAGCCCGATGCCGGCGCGCGCCGCCTGTCACGGGACTACGGCCTGGCCTTGGTCTTCTTCGCCTTGGGCCTGATGAGCAAGCCGATGCTGGTGACCCTGCCCTTCGTCCTGCTCCTGATCGATTACTGGCCGCTGCAGCGTTGGTCGTTGCCTTCCGCCCCCAGTTGGAGCCCGTCCAAGGTTCAGGGGCTCACTGCCTTTGTCGATCCTCCAGACTTCCAGCTCCGCTGTCAGTTCTTTAGCCTCCTTTCTCCTTCGCCGCTCCCCAGCCCGGCGTGAGATGGCAGCTCTGCTCCGGGAAAAGGCCCCGTTCTTCGCGCTGGCCGCGCTTTCCAGCTTGGTGACTTACCTGGTCCAGCAGGAGGGCCATGCGATGACAGCGGTGGTGCCGCTGCCCGCGCGGGTGGCCAACGCCATCGCTTCCTACTGGAAGTACCCTCGGCAAGACCGTTTGGCCGGTGGACTTGGCGGTTTTTTACCAGCATCCGGATATGTGCTATCCTTCCCGGCAGTGGCCGGCCGGGATGATCGTGGTGGCCGCATTGCTGTTGGCGTCGGTATCGCTGTGGGCGCTGGCGCAGTTACGGCGTCGCCCCTGGCTGGCCGTGGGATGGTTCTGGTACGTGGGCACGATGGTGCCCGTCATCGGACTGGTGCAAGTGGGCAGCCAGGGCATGGCGGACCGCTATACTTATGTGCCATTAATCGGGATTTTTGTGCTGGTCGTTTGGGGGCTGGCTGAGGCAGCCGCAGAGTATGGCCTGGGCCGGCGGCAGCTCGCGGGAGCCGGGTTGGCCAGCGTGGCCGTTTGCGGGATGCTCACCCACCACCAAGCCGGCTATTGGCGGGACGATTACACGCTCTTCGCGCACGCCTTGGCAGTCACCGGCAATAACGCGGTCGGACATTTCCACCTTGGAATCAACCTCAAAGAGCAGGGAAAGTACTCCGAGGCCCTCGAGGACCTGCAGAAGGCCCGGGAAGAAGCCCCGAATTATGCCCCAACCTATTACGCGGCGGCCGCCGTTTGGGAAGCCTTGGGCGACTTGCCCGAAGCCGTCCTCTGCTATCAGGACGCCCTAAAACTCATCCCCGGCGACGGTTGGCTCTGCAACCGGCTTGGCGAACTCCTTTGGAAGCTGGGGCGGCGCGACGAAGCCCTCCAGCGCTACCTCCAGGCCCTGCGCCTTAAGCCCGACTCCGCCGAGGCGCATTACAACCTCGGCCTGGCCCTCCTCGACCTCGGCCAAAAGGAGCCGGCCGCCGAGCATCTGTCTGCCGCCGCGCGGCTCGGCCTCCGCAGCACCGACGGGCCGGCCCGTCTGGTGGAGGCATTGGTCCAAGTGGGCCGGTTGAGCGAAGCCGAGGCCAGTTGCCAGGATTGGGTGCGCGCGGCTCCCGCCAGCGCGCAGGCCCACATTAACCTCGGGGTCGTCCTTTGGCGCCGCGGCGGCCGGCGGATGCCGTCGCGCAATACTCGGAGGCGGCGCGCCTCAACCCCGGCCTCGCAGTGGCTCATTTTGACCTGGGCACCGCCTGGTTAACCCTGGGCAGGCTCGAGGATGCCGCTGCCGAGTTCGCCACGGCCTTGAAGCTCAAACCCGATTACCTCGAGGCCTTGACCGGCTGGGGCCGGGCCCTGGCGGGCCAAGGCAAGTTCAAAGACGCCCAAGTCCATTTCCGGCAGGCCACCCTGCTCTCCCCGACCAATGTCAATATGCAGCTCTATCTGGCCAACGCCCTCCAGATGGCCGGTCAAACCAACCAGGCCGCAACCGCCTTTGCCACGGCCTTGCGTCTCGATCCGAAGCTGGCAGCAAAGTCCGTGCAGGCCGCAAAATCTCTCGCCGCCCAGGGCCAGGTCGCCGGAGCAATGGCCCGTTTCAACACTGCTCTGTGGCTCAAACCCGACGACCCCGACGCCCATGAAGGCCTTGGCCTGCTGCTCAAACAGCAAGGCAAGGCCGAAGAGGGCGAAAGCCACCTCCGGGAGGCGGCGCGGCTGCGGGAGCGATAACGGATAGGAAATCGCTCTTCTGAGGCCGCGCCGCCTTCCACGTCGCGCGGGTGAACCGCAGCATCAGGGGTCCCGGGGTGGCGCGACTCCCCCGCTGAGGAATTTTCCTTCGGTCAGGAATGCCTCGATGCGTTCGCAAACGACCGTGTGCCCCTCCGGTGTCCAATGACATCCGTTGGCCGGATACCGCAACATCGTGGTCAGATCCACAAACGGGATGTTGTGGTGCTGCAGGAATTCCTCGAGCCAGGCCGGGGCAGGGTAAGCCCTACGGCCAAGGTGGCTCCCTGGCTGTGGGCAAAGTGCTGCATGTTCAGGAGGATCGCGCCGGTGGGGCTGGGGTTTGACAGCACGGGCGGCGCCGTCAGCTTGAACCACGCGCGCGCCAGCAGCCGGACCAACCAGGACCGGGCAAGCAGCCGGTGCTCCGCCACAAAAACCCTCTCTGAGCGCGGCACCGGCAGGCCCTGAATCTGCAGGCGGTTGGTGACGATCGTGCAATAGGGTTTGTAATATCCCTCGTACCTGAAATTCGTGCTGTTGTCCTCCTCGTCGGTCTCCGCGCAGTACACTACGAATACCACCCGGGGCTGATAGCGCGCGAATTGCATCTGGAGCAGCAGAAACTCCTGGTCGGTGCCATAGCCGCTCACGCCCAGGTTATAGATGTTCCACTCCGGATGCCGCGCCTGCAGTTTCTCCGTAAAACGTTCCCCCGCCTCGACATCGTAACCCCAAACAAAGGAATCGCCCAAAAACATCAGCCCGGGATGGTCGTTGGTGACCGGTTCGGAGGACCGGAAACCCAGGCTGTTGTTGACCACGGTAATCGCTCGGGAACCGACAAACCGGTTGCTGCTGTTCGCCACGGGGCGCCAGCCGAGGATCTCGTCGTAACGGTAAACATCGTCCGTTCGTCCCGAGCCACCTCGAGGCTCTGGCGGCAGAAAACCCTCAAGCCAATCTCCGAAAGGCCGGTCAGAATCACCAGCGACACCACCAGCAGCAAGACGCTAACGCCAAGGCCACCTGGCTTAACCTGCTCCCCCGCTCTGCTGGCCCGCTCAATTCTGGCGCACAGTCGCACAATCCAAACCTTTCCCGTCGCCGCCAGTATGCATCCGAAACCCATCTGCGACAAGGAGAAATGGACCCCCTCATGCGTGAAAATCACGCAGAATGCGTGAAAATCACGCGCCGCCAGCAACCCAACTCCATGATTTCCCCCGTTTTTTGCCCATCTCCACCGCTGGCATTGCGAATGCTCTAAAAAAATGCAGAATCAGGTTGACAGGATGAGCGGTTGCCTTTTAAAGTTCGCCCACTGTCTGCCACAACACAACAAAAGAACCAGCAGAGTTTATGAAGAATCAACGTAAGAAGACCGGGGCGTTTACGCTCATCGAATTGTTAGTCGTCATCGCCATCATCGCCATCCTGGCGGCCATGCTGCTCCCAGCCCTGGCCCGCGCAAAGGCGCGCGCCCAACGCTCGAGTTGCGCCAACAACCTCAAGGAACTGGGCATTTCCTTCAAGACCTGGGCATTGGATAACAACGATGCCTATCCCATGATAGTTCCCACGGCCAGCGGCGGCCCGCCCAACCAGGTGCAGCTCCAGAATAACGCGCCGCGGTACCTGTACCAGGTCTTCGGCGTGATGTCCAACGAGGTGAGCACTGCCAAGTTGCTGGCCTGCCCGTCGGATTCGGACACCATCGTCCACACGAACCTGCTCATTGTTGGCAGCGTCATGGTCAATTCACTGGTGCCGGACTCCGGCAGCCAATACTCCCTCTGTAACTGGAACGTCTCCTATTTCCTGGGCCTGAACGCCGACGAGAACTATCCCCAGATGCTGCTGTGCGGCGACCGTAACATCTACGGCAGCGCGGCGCTCGACACCCAGTGACAACGCCACTCAAAACAACGGCTACGGCAATGCTCAGCATGGCTCTCCCCTCCAAGTCGTGATGGGAACCAACTTCGTCTGGCAACGCGGTTTCCCCGGCCTGGACCGGCAAGATTCACCAGTCCCAGGGCAACATCCTGCTTGTGCGACGGCAGCGTGCAGCAGATCAGCAGCTCCCGCCTGCGCGACCAACTCCGCAATTCGGGCGACACGACCCAGATCCCCGGCCCGAACACCTTGGACTTTCCGTAATTGGTGCTGTCACCTGTCATTGGTAACCCGTAATCAAGGCGCCCGGAAGGGCGCCTTTTTTCTGTTTGAGAATCCTTGTCGCCATCACGGGGGCCAGCGGCGCCCTTTACGCCCAGCGTCTGCTCGACAATCTTGGCTCCTGCCGGGCACGAGCTTCATGTCGTGCTCAGCCAATACGCTCGGGCGGTCATCACCCAAGAGTTGGCCGGGGGCTTGCGCCTGCCGGCAGGCGCCAGGCTCCACAGTCTCAAGAGCATGGACGCCCCTTTTGCCAGCGGTTCCAATGCCCCCGAGGCCATGGTCATCATCCCTTGCACCATGGGCACTTTGGGACGAATTGCCCATGGCTGCAGCCAGGACCTGCTCCTGCGCGCCGCCGATGTGGTGCTCAAGGAGAAGCGAAAGCTCGTCCTGGTTCCGCGCGAAACCCCGCTCAACCTGGTGCACCTCAAGAACCTCGAGTTGCTGTTGCTGGCCGGCGCCACCATCCTGCCCGCCAACCCCTCCTTCTACTCGCGGCCCCAGACGGTCGAGCAAGTGGCCGACACCGTGGTTGCACGGGTCCTGGACCACCTCGGCATCGGGCACCGGTTGGGCGTCAGATGGGGGGAGGAAAAGGAATAAACCCCCGCCCCCAATGTTCCGCACACTGCGCAAATGGGCTGATTTCGTGAAATTCCCCCACACCGCCTTTGCGCTGCCCTTTGGGTTGGCCGCGATGGCGGTTGCAGCGCGGGAGAACCGGGGTTGGCCCGGGTGGAGGAAGTTCGGCCTCATCTTTGCCGCCATGGTCTGCGCCCGCACTTGCGCCATGGCGTTCAATCGGATTGTGGACCGCAAATTCGACGCGCTCAATCCGCGCACCGCCGCGGCGGCACCTGCCCACCGGCCGGATTACCCTGCCCAGCGCCGTTGCTCTGTGCCTGCTCTCCGGGGCCGGCCTGGTCGGCGCCAGCTTCTTGCTCAACCCGCTCTGCCTCTGGCTCTCTCCACTGGCCCTGGCCCTGGTGTGCTTCTACTCCCTGACCAAGCGGTTCTCCGATTACACGCATTTGTTACCTTGGCCTGGCCCTGGCCCTGGCGCCGGTGGGCGCCTGGCTGGCAGTCAAAGGCAGCGACATCTCCCCCCTCGAACTGGTCCAAATGCTCGTCCTGGCCGCGGTCGGTGGTTCTCTGGCTGGCGGGGTTCGACATTATCTACGCCCTTCAGGATTACGAGTTTGACCGCCGGCATGGCCTGCGCTCACTGGTCGTCGCCTGGGGGCCGAAAAACGCCCTCCACGCCGCCTTCCTGGCCCACCTCCTCATGTGCGGCCTGCTCTTCGCCTTTGGCGTGCTCTGCCGGTTCCGCATCGCCTACCTCGTCGGCTGGCTCATCATTGTCGTCTGCTTGCTCCTCGAACACTGGATTGCCCGCCGCCGGAGCCTCAATTGGATTCAACTCGCCTTCTTCCGCCTCAATGCCCTCGTCAGCGCCGTCTTCCTCATCGTCACCCTTGCCGAAGTCGTCTTCCAGGGCGGCTTCAGACTGCGCTGACTGTTTTTCGGACAGTCCCCGCCCGTTCAATGGAACTGCGGAAACGTCGCCCAGGACTGCCAGGAGCCAGGCGCATGAGAGCAACGGTGCCGAAGATGAACGCCAGCGCCATAATTCCCTCGCATGATCCCAAATCTGGTGTCTTGCTCGGTGTGGCGCACCGGGATGATCAGTCGCCAGCCATGAATTCGCTCCGGCTTCCGACACCTTTGATGCTGTGCTTCATGGCTGTTTGGTAGCATAAGACGTGCCAAATCCATTCAGGGCCTGCACCAAAGGTCCTATTTTGGACCGCTCCGCTCGACCAAGGCCAGGAAGAGGGTTATGTCTCCCCGCGCAAACGACCTGAGGTGAATTATGGATGAACTGTTGAAGATATTGCAGGCCAACGCCCTGGAGCCGCGCGAGAATATCGCCCGGATGCTCGAGTTGCCCGTGGACGAGGTAAACCAGCGGGTTGCAGATTACGAAATGCGCGGGGTCATCCGCGGCTACCAGGCGATCCTGAACGAAGATCAACTCGGCCTGGACAAGGTCACCGCCGTCATTGAAGTGAAAGTGACGCCCCAGCGCGAGGGAGGCTTCGACACCATCGCCGACCGGATCAGTCGTTTCTCGGAGGTGCGTTCGGCTTACCTGATGAGCGGCACCTACGACCTGCTGCTGTTCGTCGAGGGCAAGAACCTGAGGGAAGTGGCGGGATTTGTCAGCGAGCGGTTGGCGGCGCTGGAAGGGGTGCTCTCGACCTCGACCCATTTCATGCTCAAGACCTACAAACGGTTTGGGGTGCTGATGCACCAGGAACACTCCGATGAACGGCTCACCATCACTCCGTAACCGCCTCAATACCGCCGTCCGGGACATCCCGCGCTCGGGTATTCGCGACTTCTTCGACATCGTCACGACGATGAAGGACGTGATCAGCCTGGGCATCGGCGAGCCGGACTTCGACACACCCTGGCATGTCCGCGAATCAACCGTCTTTGCCCTCGAACGCGGCGCCACCCACTACACCAGCAATCTCGGCTACCCGGAACTGCGTCGCGCCCTGGCCGGCTACGTCCGCAAGACGTTTGGCGCCAATTACGATCCTCAAACCGAGGTGTTGGTCACCGTCGGGGTGAGCGAGGCCCTGGACCTGGCCTTGCGCGCACTGCTCAACCCTGGCGATGAGGTGCTTTACCACGAGCCCTGCTACGTGTCCTACCGGGCGACCATCCTCTTTGCCCACGGCGTGCCCGTCGCCGTCGAAACCCGCCCCGAAAACGGCTTTCGCGTCACCCGCCAAATGCTCGAGGCCAAGGTCACGCCCGCGCACCAAGGCCCTCATGCTCAATTTCCCGAACAACCCCACCGGCGCCGTTATGGGCGGGGCCGACCTTGCTGACATCGCCGCTTTTGCCCGCGAGCGCGACCTCATCGTCATTACCGACGAAATCTACGGCGAACTGACTTACGACACCCCTCACACCAGCCTGGTGAGCCTGCCGGGCCTGCGCGAGCGCACCATCTTCCTGCACGGCTTTTCCAAGGCCTGGGCCATGACCGGCTTTCGGCTGGGCTATGCCTGCGGCCCGCGCTGAACTCATCGAGGCCATGATGAGAATCCACCAATACACGATGCTCTGCGCCTCCTCCCTGAGCCAGAAAGCCGCCCTCGAGGCCCTCGCCCGTCCCGCCTCCGATATTGGCGACATGGTCCAGGAATATCGCCGGCGCCGCAATTTCATAGCCGCCGCCTTCGCCGACATGGGCCTGGACTGCCACCGCCCGCTCGGGGCCTTTTATGCCTTTCCCAGCATCGCCAGGTTTGGGCTCTCCTCCAGGGATTTCGCCCTGCAACTCCTCAAGGAAGAAAAAGTGGCCGTTGTCCCCGGCAGCGCCTTTGGCGCCTGCGGCGAGGGCTTCCTCCGTTGCGCTTATGCCACCAGCATGGCCAATGTGAAAGAGGCCATGGCCCGGTTGAAACGGTTTGTCTCCAAGCGATAGGAGGGTCGAGCGTCGAGGCTCGGGCACCGAGCTCGGCCCCTCGCCCCTCGACACTCGCCCCTCGCCCCTACGCCCTCCTCCGCCTGGCTCAAGCTGGGCCAGCACGCCGAGGTCCTCGAGGGTGGTGGTGTCCCCTTTGATCTCGGCCCCGGCGGCGATCTGCTTGAGCAGGCGGCGCATGATTTTGCCCGAACGCGTCTTGGGCAGGGCTTCGGCGAAACGGATATCCTCCGGCTTGGCCAGCGGACCAATCTCATGGGCCACGTGCTGGCGCAACTCCTCCCGCAGGCCCGCCTCCGGCTGCACGTTGCTCCTGAGGGTGACAAAGGCCACCAGGGCCTGGCCCTTGAGCGCATCGGGCCGCCCCACCACGGCTGCCTCGGCCACCTTAGGGTGGCTCACCAGCGCGCTCTCCACCTCGGCTGTGCCGATGCGGTGGCCGGCGACGTTGAGAACGTCATCGATACGGCCGACGATCCAGTAATAACCGGAGTTGTCCCGCCGGCAGCCGTCGCCGGTGAAATAGGCGGCGGGAACTTCGCCCCAATAGACGTCCCGGTATCGCCTGGGGTCCCCCCAGAGGCCCCGCGAGCATGCCCGGCCAGGGCCGGCGGATGACCAGCTTGCCCCCGCTGTTGGGGGGAACGGCATTGCCGTTGTCATCCACCACCTCGGGCGTGATGCCGAAGAAGGGCAGCGTGGCGGAGCCCGGTTTGGTGGGCGTGGCGCCGGGCAGCGGGCTAATGAGAATTCCGCCCGTCTCGGTCTGCCACCAGGTATTGACGATGGGGCAGCGTTTGCCGCCGATGACTTCATGATACCAAATCCAGGCCTCGGGATTGATTGGTTCGCCGACCGTTCCCAACAAGCGCAACGAAGTCAGGTCATGCTTTCTGGGCCATTGGGCGCCCCATTTCATGAAGGCCCGGATGGCCGTTGGCGCAGTGTAGAGAATCGTTACGCCGTACTTGCTGATAATTCGCCAGAAGCGGTCTGGCTCCGGGTAATTGGGCGCACCCTCGTACATGAGGCTCGTGGCCCCATTGGCCAGCAGCCCGTAAACGACATAACTATGGCCGGTGACCCAGCCGACGTCGGCGGTGCACCAAAAAACGTCCTTGTCGCGCAAATCGAAGATGTATTTCGCGGTGACCTTGGCGTAGAGCAGGTAACCGCCGGTCGTGTGGAGGACGCCCTTGGGTTTGCCGGTCGAGCCGCTGGTGTAGAGGATAAACAGGGGCGCTTCGCTGTCCATCTTCTCGGCGGGGCAATCGGCCGAGGCGGATTCCATTTCGCGATGCCACCACAGGTCGCGGCCATCCTGGAACCGGATGTCATTATGGGCGCGGCGCAGGACGATGACCTTTTCGACCGACTTGGCCAGCAGGTCCCCTTGCGGGCCCTTGAGGGTCAGGGCCTCATCCACATTCTGCTTGAGGGGCACCACCGTTCCCCGCCGGAAACCGCCGTCGGCCGTGATCACGAGCCTGGCCTGGGAATCCTGTATGCGGTCTGCAACCGACTGCGCGCTGAAGCCGCCGAACACGACGGAGTGGACGGCGCCGATGCGGGCGCAAGCGAGCATCGCGATGGCAGCCTCCGGGACCATCGGGAGGTAGATCAGAACGCGGTCTCCCGGCATGAGGCCCAGCCGCTTGAGGACGTTGCCAAAGCGGCAAACCTCATGGTGCAGTTGCTGGTAGGTCAGTGTCCGCTGCTCCCCGGGCTTGTCGGGTCCGGCCGATTCGCCTTCCCAAATCAGGGCGGCTTTGTTTGCGGTGGCCGTTTTCAGATGCCGGTCCAGGCAGTTGTCGGCCACGTTCAGTTGGCCTCCGACAAACCATTTGGCGAAGGGTTCCTGCCACTCCAATACCTTGGTCCAGGGCTTAAACCAGACCAGTTCTTCTTCGGCTTGCCGGCCCCAGAACTTCTCGGGCGAGGCGATGGATTCGCGGTAAAGCCGGCGGTATTCGGTGAGAGACTTGATGCGGGCCTGCTTGGAGAAGCTCTTGGGGGGCGGAAAAAGCCGCACTTCTTGCAAGACGGATTCGATATTCGCAGGTTCAGACATGACTGAAAGTGCAGCTAATCTCAAGCATTGGCAAACAAAAAAAGCCCGTCTCTCATCGAGACGGGCTGGTAAGCTACGCAAGGTCAGCTCTTGAAGCTTGCCCCTATCAGGGCGCGGCATAGGTACGGGGCGGCGTAACGGGGGTCTGCGGGTCCGTATCGGCATTGGGGGGCGTAAATGAAGGCGGCAGGGTAATGTAAGGCGCGCCGATTGAAGGGCCCCTGGCGTCCGTAGGCGCGGAGGAAGAGGCCACCGTTACGGCCCCGGCCCCGTCCAGGATCGGCCCCACCGAGGGGATTTCGCCCGTGTAATTGGCCAGGGCCTTGTCGATTTTGGCCTTCAACTCGGGAAAGGCCAACGACAGGGCGGTGAGGATGGCCTGATTGGAGCCCGGAACGGCGTCGCTGACCGCCACGGCCACAGCCCGATAAGCATTGGGAACGACCCGGGAAACCGCTACGACAATCTTGGCCGCCTTGGAGGGAGCGGCTATGGCGGCCGCTTTGGCGATGGCCACCGCCTGTCTGGGCTGCAGTTCAGCGGCCGTTCCGGCGGCAATCGGAGCCATTTCGGGAACGGCTTTGGAGATCGAGTTGACCACCGCGCAGGCGCTGGCAGGATTGGCCTGCAAAGCGGCCTTCACGACGCTAACGGTGGTGACACTCCAATCGCGGGCCTTTGCCTTCTTGACCAACTCGGCCGCGTTTGCCGGCAATTCTGCCGGAGCTATCTTGCTGAGCTTCGCACTGTACGGATTGACTTTTTGAGCATCAGCGGCGACTCCACTCAGAGCGCCAAGACAAACAAAACCTAACAGGACTATCGCGATTCGTTTCATAGCGTTGCCATTTATGGGACACCAACGGACACCGTTGTTGCACACATTCCGTCATTTGACGTTGTATTTCTATCATCCCGCCCCAGGTGCGTCAACAACAAATTGCAAGATTTTTTTGCCCGTTCCGGGGCGGATTCCAGGGGGTGGAGACCGGTAAGAGGGGCGTGAATCGGAGGAGGATTCAGCGAGGATTGTGTTGGCCCCTGCCAGTTTCACCCTGCGGACTGCCCTCAAGGGCGGTGAACCGGGTTGGTCCAACCACCTGGAAGCCATCAATGGGAGAACCACGCCTCGCTGCCGGAGCCAAGATGTTGGGACGTTCAAGATGTTGGGACGTTAGCCGGAAGCCAGGGCGGGACGGGACATGATCGGGCCTGGACGGACCATCCCCACGCGGGTGGGGAGAACGCCGAGGCGCCTGCGGTGGCGCCCGTGCACCCCGGACCATCCCCACGCGGGTGGGGAGAACGCGGGCGTTGGCTTCCATCCTCAGGCTGACCCCGGACCATCCCCACGCGGGTGGGGAGAACGAACGGCCGACCGGGCCGCCCACGCTCGAAGACGGACCATCCCCACGCGGGTGGGGAGAACACCCCACGAAATGGTTCTGCCAACTCGAGCAACGGACCATCCCCACGCGGGTGGGGAGAACACTCGGCCGCCGTTGGGGCCATCGACTAACACCGGACCATCCCCACGCGGGTGGGGAGAACTGGTTTCGCACACAACCATATCCAGGTCTTGACGGACCATCCCCACGCGGGTGGGGAGAACCTGCTTGGCCTTTTGCTTGGGTTTTGCTAGCACGGACCATCCCCACGCGGGTGGGGAGAACAATCCACTTGCGATGACGCTCAATCTTCTTGGCGGACCATCCCCACGCGGGTGGGGAGAACTGGCCATGGGCATGAAGACTAAGAACCCAGTCAGGACCATCCCCACGCGGGTGGGGAGAACTTGGTTGGCTATGGCGACGGCTATCGGATAGCGCCACCATCCCCACGCGGGTGGGGAGAACTTCTTGAACATCCCCTTCATTGTAGAAACGCTCGGACCATCCCCCCGCGGGTGGGGAGAACGTCCTCGCCTCGCCGACGTCCAGCCCCGCGATCGGACCATCCCCACGCGGGTGGGGAGAACTACTGCTGAATCTCCAGATCTTTGCAAACAAAAGGACCATCCCCACGCGGGTGGGGAGAACTGGCTGAGCCGCCGCTGCACGTCGAGTGATTGCGGACCATCCCCACGCGGGTGGGGAGAACCACTGGAGTGTTTTCCCGTTCGCCGTCAACCGCGGACCATCCCCACGCGGGTGGGGAGAACTAGGTTCCAATCCAGCACTCATAGCTGTTTATCGGACCATCCCCACGCGGGTGGGGAGAACACAAGGATTGGGAGGAGAAGCAGGACCGGCATCGGACCATCCCCACGCGGGTGGGGAGAACAGCACAATGATCACGATTGACGTCACATGCGTCGGACCATCCCCACGCGGGTGGGGAGAACGAAATCACTCCACTTGGTGTGGAGATAACGTTCGGACCATCCCCACGCGGGTGGGGAGAACCATGAAATTTCCCCGAAGTTGTCATTCCATTTCGGACCATCCCCACGCGGGTGGGGAGAACTGAGGCGTCACCGGCGCCTCCTGGTAGAACTCCGGACTGACCTTCCCCCATCGATGAAGGGACGGTCGGCCGTGACTTGTCTGCACAAGTCCTTCTAGGTGCGTCCCTTGCGCGGGTTGGTCAGCCGCCGCCTGTTGGCTTTTCCTAGAGACAACATTGGCGGCTTCAGCTTCGGCAACGCTGCCAACACCTCGGTCTGCGCCGGAGGATAGCTGGCGGGCAATCTCCACAGCTCCGGTTCGCTGTCGCCCAGCCGCACCAACCGTACGCCCTTGAGCCGCTCCAGTCCGTCCTCGACGGTCAAACCCAGCGGCGCCAGCCGCCGATCCAACTCCCGCGCCAGCTTGAGTGCCAGCAGACACACCACGGCGTGCCCGCGCGTGCGACCTTCCTTGCGCAAGAAAATCGGCCGCAGTTCCAAGAGGCCGGTTTTGAGCGTGCGAAAGTCCCGCTCAACCTGCGTCAGATCCAGATAGCGGTCATGCACCTGCTGGGTGTCGGCCACCTCCTTGGGCAGATCGCTTTCGATCACATAGCACCCATCCAGTTCAGCCTGCTTCTGCCGCACCGCCGTATCTTCGGTCCAAACCACTTTGCGCCCGGCTAATTCCACTTTCACCCATCCCCGGAGCCGATACTTGGTGAGCAGCGCCTGGGCTTGCTTGAGCGAACTCTCAGGCTCACTGCGGGGCTTCTGCTCCACCTGTTGATTGCGCGCCGTGATCTTGGCTTGCACGCGAGCCCACTGGTCGGCGCGGCGGGCCCGTTCCCGGGCCTGGGTCTGAGGATTGCACCGGAGCACATAACGCTTGCCCTCCAATTCCACCTCCGCAGGCTTGTCCTCAAAGAGCTCCAGTTGCAGCCGTTTCTTGGCCAGCAACGCTCGGATTTGCGGATCGGTCAAGGCCGTCACATAGCAGAACCTGGCTTCGCCCAGCGCCGCCTTGCCCAGGCGCTTGATCATGCCCCGGTCTCCCACCAAGGCTATTTCCTCCGCCCCAAAGCGCACCTTGAGCTTCTGCACCGCGTCCAAGAATGTCGGCGGATCTCCGGTGTTGCCCCGGTAGAGTTGAATCGAAATCGGTTCCCCATGGCTGTCGGTCAACAGCCCGGCCACCAACTGTTTCTTGCCCTTCTTGCCCTCGCGATTATATCCAAAATCGGCCAACTCATTTTCCAGGCCCTCAAAATACACGCTGGTCACGTCATACAGATAAATGGCTCGCGCTTTGGGCGCTGCCACCTTGGGGGCTAGCGCCGTTTCGATACTGGCCTGCCGGCCTTCCAGGTCCTCCAGCGCGGCGTAGAGATCGTCCTCATCGAAACTGCCCACCTGCAGGATTTCCTTGACCGCGTGGTCTTCACTCCAGCGCGCCGCCGACAAGCGGCTGCCCTGGTGGGCCACCCGAGCGTAGGTTAAGAACAGGGCCAGGCGCTGGGAGCGGCTTTGCTCTCCCACCGCCTGCACCAACCCTATCTCCCGAGCCAGGCCATCCAAGGCGGCCAGCACACCATAACACGGCCCTTGGTGAATGGCGCTCGACGCCTCCCCGCCGCCGGCTGGCCCGACGGGGCCCTCGGGTGGGGGCGGTTGGTGCTTGCAGTGTCGCTCGATCAACTCGATGAGCTCGGGCGGGAGCTTGGAAAGATTGGCCAGCGTTTGGTGGATCACCACCGATTTGGGGGCGGGAGCGCCAGCGGCGGGGCGCCCCGGCGGGCGCTTGGCCAGCACGCGCTTGCCCTGCACCAAGAGGACGGACCGGTAGTCTTTGCCGGCCAGGACGGTGTGGTTGCGTTTAATGAACACGATGGTTGGAGCATACGAGCGGACCGCAGAGGGTGCAAGATAAATATTGCACTATTAGAGACAACACTTTTGGTGCAAGAAAACCGCGCTGGACCGGGAGATTTCATTCACAAACCCTCTCTCGATGGGGGAAGATGAGCCGGACCATCCCCACGCGGGTGGGGAGAACGACAAGGCGTTCTGTAGGATTTGGAACCTTACCGGACCATCCCCACGCGGGTGGGGAGAACGCCATCGGTTACGTCTGGCAACTCGCGGCTGGCGGACCATCCCCACGCGGGTGGGGAGAACGCCCGATTAAACCACCAATCAGCCTCACTTGTCCGGACCATCCCCACGCGGGTGGGGAGAACTGTGGCACAGGCAAAAAGCTTCTGTCGGTGGACGGACCATCCCCACGCGGGTGGGGAGAACACAAGGATTGGGAGGAGAAGCAGGACCGGCATCGGACCATCCCCACGCGGGTGGGGAGAACGCCGCGATTAAATCACGCCTCACCCCATTTGTTCGGACCATCCCCACGCGGGTGGGGAGAACGGCCTGTCATGTTGACCGCCGCTCCCTGTGATTGGACCATCCCCACGCGGGTGGGGAGAACATTGCGGACCGAACGGACGATTTCCCGCGCCTCGGACCATCCCCACGCGGGTGGGGAGAACAACCAACCAACCAACGATATGACTCCGACTGACGGACCATCCCCACGCGGGTGGGGAGAACACCGGCACATTAGTTGCGCAGCGCACCCTGCAAGGACCATCCCCACGCGGGTGGGGAGAACAGATCGAATAGCGGTCGGCCGCCCGCCACACCCGGACCATCCCCACGCGGGTGGGGAGAACGTGCCGCAGCCGAATGGGCAGCATGGGGATACCGGACCATCCCCACGCGGGTGGGGAGAACGAGGCTGAGGCCGCGTCCGCGCGAGACAACGACGGACCATCCCCACGCGGGTGGGGAGAACTACCTCTCGGCCTTGAGTTTGTCGCCCAGCTCCGGACCATCCCCACGCGGGTGGGGAGAACAGCGCCCGCGCGATCCGCGTGCTGCTCCACCCCGGACCATCCCCACGCGGGTGGGGAGAACGGGATCTCTCATGAGGAGATCCTCCCCGCCGCGGACCATCCCCACGCGGGTGGGGAGAACGAGGGCGAGGGCGTAGCGGATCATGCGTTTTCCGGACCATCCCCACGCGGGTGGGGAGAACGCAATAGGCGATGGCACGGGCGAGTTTGCCCGCGGACCATCCCCACGCGGGTGGGGAGAACGTGTCCCGCTGCCCTTTATCTGGCGGGCGGTGCGGACCATCCCCACGCGGGTGGGGAGAACGCTCTGGCGCACTGGGGCGGCGGGGTGATTTACGGACCATCCCCACGCGGGTGGGGAGAACTTCCGCGGTTCGTGCTGACTGGCCCGCATCAGCGGACCATCCCCACGCGGGTGGGGAGAACTAACTGACTATGTGCGGGTTGTCGGCGGCGATCGGACCATCCCCACGCGGGTGGGGAGAACCTCGGTGGCTGTGCGGATGGGGGCGTGAAGGCCGGACCATCCCCACGCGGGTGGGGAGAACGTGAACGGCCTGTTCAAACTCAAGGCAAACCTCGGACCATCCCCACGCGGGTGGGGAGAACGATGACGCCATTTTCACCGCGAAGCTCAAAGCCGGACCATCCCCACGCGGGTGGGGAGAACCGGCGTCCAATCGGGGCGTGCCTTCGCGAGTTCGGACCATCCCCACGCGGGTGGGGAGAACGTCCGCGTTTCGTGCTGACTGGCCCGCATCAGCGGACCATCCCCACGCGGGTGGGGAGAACTTAACCATGAAACTCTTCATTTCCGCTTTCTGCGGACCATCCCCACGCGGGTGGGGAGAACGAACGTGGTTGGTCCTACGACAACATCGCCCGCGGACCATCCCCACGCGGGTGGGGAGAACAGCACAATGATCGCGATCGACGTCACATGCGTCGGACCATCCCCACGCGGGTGGGGAGAACCGAACGTGTCAGAAGCGTATGCTTCTGGTACGCGGACCATCCCCACGCGGGTGGGGAGAACGCCGCCAACAACGTTTTCACCGGCTCGAACGACGGACCATCCCCACGCGGGTGGGGAGAACTGGCCAATACCAGCCCACGCTACATGTCAATGCGGACCATCCCCACGCGGGTGGGGAGAACGCGCGGTTCACAAAGGTCATGACGCGGATCAGCGGACCATCCCCACGCGGGTGGGGAGAACCCTCCGCCGGTTTCCTGCTGCGCTCTGCGGGCCGGACCATCCCCACGCGGGTGGGGAGAACCACAGGCGGCAAACCAATTCGTTTGGATTGACCGGACCATCCCCACGCGGGTGGGGAGAACTGGCCTTGCCCCCGCTCGGTCTGGCAAGCGGGCGGACCATCCCCACGCGGGTGGGGAGAACACACGATTACCGCTCCGCAAATCGGTGGTATTCGGACCATCCCCACGCGGGTGGGGAGAACTATGAACCGCAGACTTCGGGTTATATAACCAACGGACCATCCCCACGCGGGTGGGGAGAACCCCGCCTGGGTCCCGGACGGCTCCTACCCCATCGGACCATCCCCACGCGGGTGGGGAGAACGGGATGGCCGCCGATGGCAGTGGGTTCACCGCCGGACCATCCCCACGCGGGTGGGGAGAACACGCAAGCGCCAACTCGAAATGGCCCACGGCGCGGACCATCCCCACGCGGGTGGGGAGAACCAATCATTGGTTGGGTGAGCGATGGCAGTTCCGGGACCATCCCCACGCGGGTGGGGAGAACAATGGCCTGAAATGCTGGTGCTGACGAACGTGCGGACCATCCCCACGCGGGTGGGGAGAACCCTGGATCCAAGCCGATCAGAAAACTAGCACCGTGGACCATCCCCACGCGGGTGGGGAGAACTTAAGGCAAAGGGCAAATGGCAAAGGGCAAATCGGACCATCCCCACGCGGGTGGGGAGAACACCTGGAATCAAGCGTCCTATAACTCGCAAAACGGACCATCCCCACGCGGGTGGGGAGAACGCACTCCCAGCTCCGCCGCCGCGGCCCCCTGACGGACCATCCCCACGCGGGTGGGGAGAACAGATTCGTCCCGCCCCCGATGTTGCCGATGAACGGACCATCCCCACGCGGGTGGGGAGAACCTCCCCGCCCTGCAGACGCTGGTTGCCGAGCACGGACCATCCCCACGCGGGTGGGGAGAACTCGCCATCGCTCAAGTCCAGCAAGCGCGATCTCGGACCATCCCCACGCGGGTGGGGAGAACGTCATTGGTGTTCCGCTTCACGCTTTTCTGGGAGAAAAGTATCTTGATAATCAAGGAGGTTCGACAAAGGCGTATCAAGATCGTCGAGGAAGCTGGTGGCTTGGGTAAGGGGCGGAGAGGCGGATGCTGCGCGGCACACCCCTGCGGCGGGGCGAGAGGCCGTTTTGGCGAAGGGATGGGCTCAGAACAGGAAGGCCTCTTCGCGGCGGTCCGGTGGCAGGCGCAGACGCATTTGTGGCGAACGCCGGGCGCGTTTGATGGATAGCTCCAAGACCAGCATAGCCTGATCGAGGCGGCAGTCGCAGAGTTGAGGCGCTCGGCCCAGTGCTTCGGCGACGAGGCGGTGAGCGATTTCAAGCTTTTCGAGGATGGAAAGGTCCAGTGGCATAGGCTCTTTAGCGAAGGGTTTCTTTGAGTCGGCGCAGTTGCTCCAATGCGCGTTGTCGGCCGCGCTCCTGTTGCGCCGGTGAGCAGGTTGGCGGCAGGAGGGCGGCCGGGGTTTTGGGGGTGGCGGGGCACTGAGGCGAACCCGGCTGATGTTGAGGTCCTCCTCGAAGCGATCCAGTTGCAAGAGGTTGGAGAGCTTGAGGGCGCCGACATTGCGGCGGGTGTGGCGGATTTCCTTTTGCAGATAGCGCACGACCTGGAGGAGGTCGGCCTGGGTGAAGCCGGCGCGGTGGAACTCGAACCAGAGCCGCTCCCGGTCAAAGCCCAGGCTGAGGGTTTGGCCGGTGAGCTGGCAATAAGTCTGGTGGAGTTGGAGCAGGGTCGCCGGGACCGAGCCTGGGGGTGGCCCGTTCACCCCGTCAGACAAGCCTGACGAACGGGCCGCAGATGGGGGCTGGGGATAGCTCACGGGCTCATGGAACCAATTGGGCGACCCAGGGCAGCAGTTCCAAGGCGCGCTGCACGTGAGCGGCGGTAACGGACCGGGAGTTCTGCCCCGCGGCTTCTTCGAGGGCGCGCTGGGCCAGGTGATTGAGCAGCCGGGGCAGGCCGTTGCCGGCGCGAATGAGCAGTTGGAGGGCCGCTGCGTCAAAGGGGTTGGCGTGGATGCCGACCTCCTGCAGGCGGGCCTGGACGTAGCCGGCCAGTTCGTCGGCCGTCCAGAGCGTCAGGGGCAGGCAAAAGCTCAGGCGGGCCAAGAGCGGCGCGTTGATGCCCATTTGCAGGCGCGGCAGCAGTTGCTCGTCGCCGACCAAGAGCAAACTGAAGGGCGGCTGGGTGTCGCGCCGGTCGCAAGAGAGCAGGCGCACTTCCTCCAGGGCGGTGGCGCTCAAGTTCTGCGCCTCATCGATGACGATGACCGGCCAGAGCCGCTCCAACTGCTGCCAGCCCTGGCGGATGAGCAGCACGTTGTCGGAGCGGCGCATCCGGGCGTTCTGGCCCAGTTCGGCGCAGAGCAGGCGCAACAGGTCGGTGCCGGTGACCGAGGAGTGCGCCACCACCAGGGGCTTGAAGCGTTTGTCGGGCAGGCTGGAGAGGAAGTGCTGGATTAAGAGGCTCTTGCCCACGCCGTTGGGTCCGTGAAGTAATCCGCAGGCGCGCACGGCCACCAACTGTTCGAGCCGGTGGCGGGCTTGCTGGAAGCTCTGCGCGGCATAGGGTTTGGGAACGGCGGCGCCAAAGGGCATGGCGGTGGCACCCCACAGGCTCTTGAGGGCGACGTCCAGGTCAGGCGGATTTATCGGGCCGTTCATAATCGCGGTCGGTATAGGTTTTGGCGTTGAGTTGTTTATCGCACCGGCGAGCCTGGGCGAGGAACTTGCCCTCCCACCAAATCTCCAGGCGGCGCCAGGCGAAGGGGTCGAAGCGGATTTGGATGAGTTGGCCGCGCAGATGCACGGGGGCTTCCCAGAGTTGGCCCGCCAGGCTGAAGGTCGCGTCCAGGCGCACGCGCCGCTGGGCTCGGCACAGGAAGAGGGCTTCCCAGTCAGTTTGGGCGTCGGCGGTGCGCAGGTTGGAGGCGCGCTGGGCGAAGCGTTCGGCCGGGGTTTGGCCGCCCAGCGCACTGTGGGGCCGCTGATGGTATTGGCCCTCGATCCAGCGCCAGAGCCGCGCGTTGAGTTCTTCCAGGCTGTGGACGGGGTCAATCACCAGACGGGCCTCGAAGTCCATCTGGAGGGTCCGGTACCAGCGCTCGATCTTCCCCTTTGAGAACGCGGCATACGGGGCCGCGTGGCAGAGCCGGACGCCGAGGTTGGCGCAGACGATCTGCAGGTGGTAGCTGGTGAAGATTTTGCCCTGGTCGGTGTAGAGCTTTTCGGGGAAGCCGCGCCGGGCCAGGCCTTGCCGGAAGCAGTCCAGGAACCAGCAGAGCTTCTCCGAGTCGTAATACTGGGCGTGGGGGACCAGGCGCGAGCAGTTGTCCAGGAGCGAGAAGAGCCGGGTATGGATGACCTGGCCGTCGGCCAGCTTGAGCGTGGGTCCGAACATCATGTCGGTCATCCACAGTTGGTTGGCCAGGGCACACTCGAAGGCCTTGGTCGGGCCGCTCAGTCCGGCCGGTGGATTGGCCTTGAGGGAACGAGCGTCCAGGTGGTGGGCCGCCAAGACGCGGTAAACCGAGGGCAGGCTGAAGGTGCCCAACTGGAGCGTGCCGTTGTCGAGCAACTGGCGCACGATGTTCTTGACCGTCAGGTTCGGATATTTTTGGCGCCACTCCACCAGGGCCTGGCAGGCTTCCGGGCTGAGCGCCTTGCGCGCGCCTTTGTCTTTGCGGGGTTGTCGGTGCAGGGCCTCGAACCCCTGGTTGCGCCACAAGTAATACCAGCCCTCCAGAGTGGAGGCGCCGTAGAGCTTGCCGCCCCAGGGCCGTTCGCTGGCCAAGGCGGTGGCCCGGGCCAGCGTGAAGTTTTGCGCAATGGCTTCCTGGATCCAGCTCGCGGCGGCGTGCCGGGCCAGGGCCGATGCTTCGGAATCGCTTGGTTGATTCATACGCTCGTGAGTCTGGGGCCGGTCTCACGCACTTGGAATAGCAAGGGTGTGTGGGGGTTAACCGGCACCCGACTCCCGGGCGGGGCTCTCATGCAGCCCGAAGCGGTCGCCGCTGATGGCAGCGGTAAGTCCCGAACAAACAGGTGTGATATTGCTGGACCAACTCTCGGGTGGCGCTGGCCAGATCCCCGCAGCGCGCCAGCAGGACGTTCCAAAACTCCCGGGCCGTGGGTTGAAGCGGCAGCGCCCCGAACGCGTTGCCCACGATGCACAAGAGCGCCGGCAGATGCCCTTGATACCGGCGCCAGTAAACCGCGATGGCCGTGCCCCAATGCTCGACGGCCCGGTTCTGTTCCCGGGTCCGGGTCTGGCCGCTGAAACCGGCCGCAATGGTCTCGCTATTGACCGCCCGATACGGCTGGGCGAAGTCCGGCAGGCAACTCACGCTCACTCGGCAGTGCCGGCACAGGAACCGCCGCACCCAAATCATCAGCACGCCCGTCAGCCAACTGACATACCGGTGGTAATACGCCAACGCCTCCAGACTGTGCGCCCGCCCGCAGTTCAGGCAGTTTTCCGGCGCCTTGACTTGCTTGTGATACTTCTGATCGGCATACTGCTGCGGGGTCAGTGAGGTTTTGAAGATGTTTTGCATGAACCCTCTATAACCAAGCTGGCCCCGCCTGAAAACCTCGTTTCACCAGCCTCCCTCCATCTTGGCGGCCCCGGTTGCCTGCGCGACAACGCCCCACCGAGCCCCGCTCTCGCCTCACGCTCGCAACGGAGATCTCGCCACCCCCTCCTGGTTAAGTGTGAAGCAAACCGCCTCCGACTTCAGTGATTTCCGCGAAGCGGAACATCATTGGGGGCGTAACCATTAAGAGATGCACCGGACCATCCCCACGCGGGTGGGGAGAACTTCGGGGTTGGAGATTACGTGGGCGGGCTTGGCGGACCATCCCCACGCGGGTGGGGAGAACTGCGCTCGTGCATGTGGAGGCATCGGAACCTGCGGACCATCCCCACGCGGGTGGGGAGAACAAAGGTTGGGGAGAAGGAGCGGAATGCCTTGCCGGACCATCCCCACGCGGGTGGGGAGAACGAATCGGGCCGGCCAGAATGAGGCGGCGCCGTCGGACCATCCCCACGCGGGTGGGGAGAACGAAACAGACTGGCTTTTTGTGCTGTGTTCATTCGGACCATCCCCACGCGGGTGGGGAGAACTGGCTCGACCTCCTCGGCTGTCTCTGCCGCGACGGACCATCCCCACGCGGGTGGGGAGAACTAGTTGGGCTTGGAACAACCCTATTGGGGGCGCGGACCATCCCCACGCGGGTGGGGAGAACCCGCACAGCATCCAGCGGCCACGGTTGAACGTCGGACCATCCCCACGCGGGTGGGGAGAACTATATGAGATAAAACCAAAGGCGATGGTTCACCGGACCATCCCCACGCGGGTGGGGAGAACGCTGGCAACGCTCCGCGTTCCCTCTTTGCGTTCGGACCATCCCCACGCGGGTGGGGAGAACCAGCCGGTTCGGGTTGCGTTCTACATGACCAACGGACCATCCCCACGCGGGTGGGGAGAACTGTGTTCGTTAATGATTCATTTGTGCATTGCCCGGACCATCCCCACGCGGGTGGGGAGAACTTGTAGCGTGTAAGTGCAGGGCCGGTCTCCATCGGACCATCCCCACGCGGGTGGGGAGAACGTATATCAAACCAATGGAATTGCCGATGCTGGCGGACCATCCCCACGCGGGTGGGGAGAACGCATTCCAGCCGTGCGTCTCGGCGAACCCCGTCGGACCATCCCCACGCGGGTGGGGAGAACGTGGAAACAATGCCCTCGACAACTGGGACTGTCGGACCATCCCCACGCGGGTGGGGAGAACGCCAAGTACGCAGTGCGGGCCGCGATGTAAGTCGGACCATCCCCACGCGGGTGGGGAGAACCAGTTGGACTCGATGATGGCCTACCATCGAGCCGGACCATCCCCACGCGGGTGGGGAGAACTGACTCGATGGTTGTGACGCTGCCAACGAGTCGGACCATCCCCACGCGGGTGGGGAGAACGCTACCAACATCGTCAACAACAACAAGTCCGCCGGACCATCCCCACGCGGGTGGGGAGAACTGTCGCCTCTTCGCCGCATGCTGCCTCAGCGCCGGACCATCCCCACGCGGGTGGGGAGAACACCCGGTACGAGCTTAACAAGCACGCCCGATACGGACCATCCCCACGCGGGTGGGGAGAACTCCAGGCAGTTCGGCAAGATATTGGCGGCATCCGGACCATCCCCACGCGGGTGGGGAGAACCTTTTATTTTCGCAGAAGGAGACGGGGCGAAATGGACCATCCCCACGCGGGTGGGGAGAACTTTATTCTCGAGGACCCGATACCGATTGGGGAGCGGACCATCCCCACGCGGGTGGGGAGAACTACGATGGCTGCACCAATGTTTGCTCGGGTTCCGGACCATCCCCACGCGGGTGGGGAGAACCGGAATCGAATCGCCGGCCACAATCATGTAGACGGACCATCCCCACGCGGGTGGGGAGAACTAATCATTCAGGAAGCGGGCACGGAACAGGTGCGGACCATCCCCACGCGGGTGGGGAGAACGCCACCTCCCATACCTCGAAAGCATCCACCGTCGGACCATCCCCACGCGGGTGGGGAGAACTTGGTCAATTTCCTGTAACTATCATGGTGTAGCGGACCATCCCCACGCGGGTGGGGAGAACGACCCAAAAGGTTGGGGAGAAGCATCGAAATGCGGACCATCCCCACGCGGGTGGGGAGAACAGTATCCAAAGTCTATGAACCCAACGTTGAAACGGACCATCCCCACGCGGGTGGGGAGAACGACCTGGCGAGCGGATTGCGAATCAGGGCGTTCGGACCATCCCCACGCGGGTGGGGAGAACCCATTGACTTCACTGAACCGTCCCGGAAATTTCGGACCATCCCCACGCGGGTGGGGAGAACTGACTAAAGTGAGGCGCATTTTCACAGGCGCCGGACCATCCCCACGCGGGTGGGGAGAACGTGGCGTAACCGTGTAAAGGCCGAAATCAAGCCGGACCATCCCCACGCGGGTGGGGAGAACAGGAGCGAACCTTTGATTGTGCTGACCGGTGACCGGACCATCCCCACGCGGGTGGGGAGAACGCAATCCCAGCACTTATGCATCGCCACTCAATCGGACCATCCCCACGCGGGTGGGGAAAACTGCCAGCCGGTGTAGCCGGTATTGCTGGTGTAGCGGACCATCCCCACGCGGGTGGGGAAAACAAACTTCACCAGATGCAACCAGAGGAGCGAACCGGACCATCCCCACGCGGGTGGGGAGAACACCAACTGATTTAGGGGTCAAAATCCGACTAATCGGACCATCCCCACGCGGGTGGGGAGAACACACCAGCCCCAGTCAAACGAGCGGCTACTGCCGGACCATCCCCACGCGGGTGGGGAAAACTGGCGCGCTCTTTACTCGCGCGCCAGGGGCTTCGGACCATCCCCACGCGGGTGGGGAGAACAATCGTGTTGCGTAGAAAAATGATATTCCTACCGGACCATCCCCACGCGGGTGGGGAGAACAACGTTATCTCCGCACCGATGGGCACCGATCTCGGACCATCCCCACGCGGGTGGGGAGAACAACCTCACCAGGTGCAACCAGAGCAGCGAGCCTCGGACCATCCCCACGCGGGTGGGGAGAACGCTGCTACATCAAAGGTGGATACCAACGGTGTCCGGACCATCCCCACGCGGGTGGGGAAAACCTATTCCGGCAACCAGAATTCGTCGTTCGGGGCGGACCATCCCCACGCGGGTGGGGAGAACGCGGCCAGCGTATCTAAACCTATGACCCAACACGGACCATCCCCACGCGGGTGGGGAGAACTGGCTTTACCAGCACATCGAAAATGGCCTCGGCGGACCATCCCCACGCGGGTGGGGAAAACCAATGAGGGAACACGGAGCGTCGCCAGCCGCGGGGACCATCCCCACGCGGGTGGGGAGAACGGTTCAATTGCGATGAACAGCGGTGTCATGAACGGACCATCCCCACGCGGGTGGGGAAAACTTGGTGGGCCTGGCCTTGACCAGGAACAGCGGCGGACCATCCCCACGCGGGTGGGGAAAACGCCGCGACCAGCGCCGGCGCGCGTGGCTGTGCGGACCATCCCCACGCGGGTGGGGAAAACCTACAACGAGGCACCCAACACGTAAGCCGAGCCGGACCATCCCCACGCGGGTGGGGAAAACAGCCGCCATGTTCCAGGTCCAGTTCAGCTCGATCGGACCATCCCCACGCGGGTGGGGAGAACTCTGCATCCACAACGACTTAGGAAAGCATTTTGAGCGGTTTTGGCGTTCTTAGAAGGGCTGGTTTTGCGGTTCCACCCACTGTTCGGCCACGAGCCAGAGTCCAGAGATCTCCGTATCGCGACGGTGTGTGTCGCCGTGGGTTTGGATGTTGAAACCTTGGCAGTTGTTGTCGCTGGAAATGATGAGCATGCCCAGGCCCTCGGCGTTGCGTTTTATATAGTCGAGAGTCTTGTCGCGGGTCCGCCGGTTGAGGGTGCCGACAAAGACATTCGGGCGGGGTTCGACGAACCAGCGTTTGAGCATTCCCCGGATGGCGTCCGGGGTGTCGTTGGCAACAATCACGGTCATGGGGTGAGGGAGGGCAATGTTCCATCGGACGGTCGCCGAGTTCCGGGCGCGGCGGCCTCCTTGGGATCGGTCAGCAGCGATTCCAAGTCCTTGGGCATGCGCTGCAGGAGCTTCTCCTCCTCGACCCGCTGCTTGAGGAGCTTGCGCGTGAGTTCTCCGTCGTCGTCGGGTTTCTGGCGGATGGCCATGAAGGCGGCCGGGATGCTGGTGAGGTGCTTGTAGAGGTCCGCCACGTCGTACATGAACGGCAGGGTGCCGGAGTCATGAACGAACCCAAGGCTCGGCACGTAGCCCAGCGAGCAAACCACCGCCGCCGACAGGGCGTAAAGGCTGGCGTTGGCGGTCGAAAGGGCCCTGTTGATGCCGTCGGCCATGTCCCAGTTGCTGGGGTTGTAGTTGCGGCCCTTCCAAGTGACGCCGTATTCGAGGCCCATCCGCGCGTAGAGCGTCCGCACGCGCAAACCCTCCATGCCGCGCAGTTCCTTGACGGACCGGGTTTCCACGTCGATGTCCGGGAAGCGCATCTTAAACATGCGTCGGGCAACGTCGGCGCGGCGTTTCTTGTCGGCCCAGATGGCGGCGTGAAGGCGCGGCATGTCGTTGGCGTGATTGGGTGTCAGGCCAAAGGCGTAAAAGCGCAGCCCGTCCTCGCCGATCCAGCAGACCGGCGTGTTCGAGTCCGCGCACGCCTTCATGGCCGCGTGCGTCACCGTCGTGCCCGGGCCCAGGAGCACGGCGGAAATGGTTGCCACCGGCAACCGGCAGAGCAGCCCCGTCGCGCTGATCCATTTCACGCTGGAGTCATCCACCTCGAGCCGCCCGTGTTCGAGGTAAACGGGCGTCCAACGATCCCGCGCCATGGCGAGCGTTTCCAGAGGTGGGCGTTCGAAGATAGGCATGGCGGTCAGTCCTCCGGCTGGCCGTCCCGGCGGAGTTTGACGCGGCGGGGCGCGAACTGGGGCGGATCGGCGAAGGTGATGGGGGTGTCTTGAATGGTATCTGTCCCGTCGGCAAAGCTGGTCGCTTCGCGTTGGCGCGTAAAGGCGGCCAATGGCTTGTCGCCGATGACAGCAGCCAGTGCGGCGCTTTCGGTGTCGTGGAGGCTGTGAAACACGGGGGCGCTGGGGATGCAAGCTTTTCGGCCAAGCCAGATACCCCACGCGGGGTTTTGCAGGGCGGCGCTGAGTTCCGCAAGCGTGGAAGCATCCCCGGTCAGCAATGCCGCGAAACCGGCATCGTTGAGGTAGGTACGGCAGGTGATGTGGGTATCCTTGGTCTTGCCATCCGCAGTGCGGGTGTTTTGCACGGTATGGAAGTCCTCCATCCGGCGAACAATGATGGGCTTGTCTTTGGCGTGGCGCGGGAGCGCGATGAGGAGGCAGCGCAGTTCGTTGAGGCGTGGGAGCCATTGTTGCTCGCGCTCAGATCCCCGGGCGGCCGCGAGGGCGGCACAGCACATGCCGAGTATGCCGCTCTTGGTCGGCAACAGACCCGTCTTGCGCCGGTTGAAGCGGTCCTCGAAACCCCAGGACTGGAGCGGTCCCTCCAGCCGCAGGGCGAGGCAGGCGGTTGGGTTAGATGACATGGGCGGTGAGGCGTTGGATGAAGTCGGTGATGTTGGTCTCCGGGATGGCTACCTCCGCGCTGGTGGTGATAGCCCAGGTGGTTTTCGTCGCGCTGTAATGAGCTTTAAGGCCGGCGATGGATCGATTGAGAATGGAAGCGGTCTTGTCCGACGACATGGGCCTCTCGAAGGCATTGATGAGCTGCAGGGGCTGGCCTTTTTCCTTGATGGTGCCGAGAACGTAAGCTGGCATTACCCCGGCGTTCATGCTGTTGTGGCGGGCTTGTGGCACCGCCGTAAGGGTGGCTTGGATAAAGGTACCCATGACTTTCTTCCTCTCCAGCAGGCTCATGGAAGCGAGGTGGTGCTCATCGGCGAGCATGGAGAGATTGACGGCGGCGTAGCGGTAGTAGGTGGCCGCATTGAACTCGGTCGTGCCCATGTGCCCGGAGCCGCTGTCGTCAGCCGGGTTCAGGTCGTCAACGGCAGTGAAGAAGTTGATATTGTTGTTGACCCTGTGGGTCGAGAGCGCGTGACTGAACATCGCTGCGCCCTCGAGCGTTAGGCTGTGATCGGCCGCAACCATGCGGCCAAAGAGAGCGATGTCAGCTGCGTCCTTGACGATCGGGGTATCCTTGAACTCCTTTTTCAATGCAGGCTTGATGATGCCGCTCACGAGCTTGCCGAAGATCTTGGCGGTCATCTTCTTACCCCCCTTTTCTTTCCCCTTAGGCTTGTCCGCTGCTCCAGCCTTGTCAGCGCTATTCGTGTCCTCCGCGTTGTCGGTATCCTCGTCTTTGGCGAGCGATGCCATGTCCACTTGGCCGACGGCCGCGACGAGCTTGTCTTTGTCCTCGTTAGCCAACCTGGAGACGACAGAAGCGAAGCGATCCAGTTCGCCCGGGCTGTAATAGGCGATGGTCTTCACCTTGCCGGGATTCTTGGGATCCAGTTTACCGAGATAATGTGAGATGCAGAGTGAGAGCGCCTCTGCCTTGTTGCCGTGGTCTTTGGTCAGTCGCGCCGTGAGCTCCGAAATGAACTGGCGGCTGCGTTGGCCTTTGAACGCGTCCTGGTCGAGAGCGCTGCACGCGAGGCGAATCTGGCGCTTCCAGCACTGGCTGGAGACACGGGCGCGCTGCACCCCGCCAAAGGTGGCGGTCTTGGGCGAGTTCATGTTGTCCCGGTTAAGACAGGAGACGGGGAAGGACTGCAAGATGTGGAGTTCGAGTAGTTTCATTGGGCGTGTTGTTTGTTAATGTTGCTATTGATCGAGAATTGATCGTTGGAATGGGCTCGGGTAAACTGTGGGCATGAGCACGGTGACAGAAATTGAGGCGGCCATCTCCAAGCTGCCGCGGAAGGAGCTGTGGCGGCTGAAAGAGGAACTGGACCGCCGGTGCCAGGCGGACTGGGACGCGCAGATTGAAGAAGACGCTCGCTCGGGCGGGCCACTCGACCGGCTGGCGCGGAAGGCGACGGCGGACTTCAAGGCCGGGCGCTGCCAACCGCTGCCGTGAAGGGGTTCGCGGCGCCGGAGTTTTGGCGCTGCTATCGGGCCTTGCCCGTGGCACTCTGCCGCCTGGCCCTGAAGAACTATCGGCTCTGGAAAGACGACCCACGCCATCCAGGCCTCCTCTTCAAGCGAGTCGGCCCAAACACCTGGTCGGCCCGCATTGGGGACAACTACCGTGCCGTCGCGGTCCGTGTGCCAGAGGGTTTCGTCTGGTTCTGGATTGGGCCTCATAAGGATTACCAGCGGCTCATCAGTTCACTATAACGGCGCAATGACGAGCAGGCCAAAGCCGAAGGCCTTGGCGCTGCCGACGCCTTTGGCGAAGGTGGCGGTAAGGAAGAGCGCCGGATCCGTGATCTCAAGGACCCCAGAAAAGTCCACCACGGCGTGGACACCTTGGTGTTTCGGGCCTTCCGCGAGGCGCTTCTCGAAGTGTTGCACGTCACTCCATGTCGCGAGGGAAGCGCTCTCGACGAGCCGGAAACCACCCGCTTCTCCCTTTCTCCGGAGCCAGGCAGCGAGCTCCGCTTCGCCGGTTATGGCCCGGCGTTTGCGCCTTTTCGCGTCCGCGATGTAATTGCCGTCCTTGTCTTTCACCGGCTTGTGGGTTGGGTTGGCGCGCAGTTGGAAGCGGTAGCGGCGAGCCTGGAAATAGGTAGGCGGAATTGGCTTGCTTTCCCAAACGTCCGCCTCGCTCAGCCAATCGGGGCGGGTCGGTTCAGCGGGTGAGACCATGAGTAGCTGGGTGCCGCCGGGCTTGTCATCCAGGCGGGTGAGGAAATCACGCCGTTGCCCATCTCGTCCGGGAAATGCCTGCCAGACGAGTTGATGCCAGGTGTATGCGTCTTTGATGCCGCGGGCAAACAACGTGCGCGGCGTGATGACGGCCCGGGTGAGCCAGCAGGTGGGTGTTTCGCTCATACCGTGCCCTCCGGGGCGGTGGCTCCTTCTTCCTCAGAGGCCCCCCAGAAATCCGCGGCCCAGCGGGCCTTAGTGTAGTCCGACCAGCGGAGGAGATCGGAATAGAGCTGGTTGAAGTCCAGGGCGAGTTTCTCACGATCGAGTCTGTCAAGTCTGCGCCCAAGCTGGCGTACGCGATCACAGACTTCGCCGCGCGTGGCGGCCAGCAACTGCTGCATACGCCGGGCGACGGGGCCGGGCTGGCCGGGCTGATGCAACGACTTGCGCTCGTCCTCGCCGAGCAACTCAAGGCAGGCGTGGCCAAAGCTCTTCCGGCCGCGTGCGTGGCTTAGGTGAGGCAGGGCCAGGAGCCCGGCCACAGTGCGCACGACCTCGGCCTTGTGCGGGTCGTCGCTTGGGATGCCGCCGAAGCGCGCCACCACGCGCCAAGCTCGCATCTGGCGTTCAGGGGAATCAGTGAGTGCGCCGCGCAACAGGGCGAGGGTTCCTCGGTCATCATCGTGCTTGAGTCTCTGCACGAAGCCGAGCACGGCGAGGTCTTTCGTTTCAGTATTGGATGGGTTCGTCATTGAGGTTAAGTGTTCGGTTGCGGGGTTTAGCTGGGCTCGGTCCGATGACGCTCCAGGGAGCGTAGGGCCAGGGCGTGTGCACGGAGTTGGCGTGGGGTCTCATTGGCGCAGGTTGCAGTGAAGGCATCGCGGGCTGACTTCCAAAGAGTCGAGTGCCACTGCGCAAGGGCTGACTTCGCCTCCTCGGTGCCGTCCGGCGCATTCAGATAGGCATGGAGCAGCGGCAGCCGTTGCTCGATGCTGGTCCAATACCGGCGGAGGGCGAGGGCTTGTTCCGGGTAGCCTTGGGGCTTTAGTTCGAGGTGCTGGCGGTAGTTCTTGCAGGCGTCGCTCAGCCTGTAAGCGACGCTCTCGCTCTCCTTGACCTCGCCCTCATAAGCACGGCGGCCAGCGTCGCTCAGCATGCGGGCGGGGACGTGATACACGCCCTCGACGGTATCGAGGATGCTGGCCTTGTCGGTCATCAGCGCGCCCACCCAGAGGTCGAATGAGGCGCCGTCCGGGAGTTCGCCAAGCACCAGCGGTCCGCCGACGCCGTCGCCGGCCAGGCGCTTCACCACGATTGGGGGCAGTTCGCGCCAGAGAGGGCGGTTGCCGGCGCCGACAAGCACATAGCCGGATTCATCACGCTTCTTCACGAGGCTCGCCGTGGGTTCCGCTGGAAACTCCGGTGGGCTGGGATAGTCAAGGCCATTCGCCAGAAGCAGACCCGTGCCATCCGGGCGCAGCAGTATGGCACGTGCGAGCGGCATGAGACGGCCCAGATAGCTCGTGGTCGCGTTGGCGATGGCTGGGGCGTCGCTGAAGGATTGCGGCATTTGCTCCCACACGGGGCGACCCCAGTCACGGCGGTAGTTCTTCGTGACCGTCCACCGGGAAAGAAGATTGGCATGAAGGCTGTCGAGCAGGGTCGCGCCTCGAACATACGCGTGAAGCATTGCCGACGGCGCGCAGGGAGCGTGGCCGCTGCTTCCGTTTCCCGGGGTGTCGGCACCACGCCAACGAGCGACACCAATTCTGCCTCCGGGTGAGAAGCACTGAAACGTGACCAGCATCAACGCAAGCTGGTTAGGCTTGAATACGCGCACCGCGCTGCCGGCCGCGCCGTGATCGAAGAGGGTACTGTTGTTCCCGGTGGCGAGGGCAAAGTCTAGCTTGCTGGCAGCAGTGTCTTCCTCGTCACCGCCCGTCTCGTCAAGGGCAACCGGGGCTTGCTTGGCTTTCTTCTTCGGAGATTTCGACGGCCTTGAGAGCCCGGGGAATTGGAGAAAGGGCTTCTCCGGGTGGAAGAGATCGAAGCAGTCCTGCCACTTCTCCAAGTAGCGCTCGGCTGCGGCGGGCAAATGTTTGGCGCAGGTTTCCAGCGCATCGCTGTCGGCAGGGCCTCCCAGCGCCGCTTGGGCGATACAGGTGAGCAGGCGCATGAGCGCCACCCGTTCCTGAGGCCGCACAGCGAGATCATGGAGGGTGCGGCCCTCGGCAAAAACCTGGCGCAAGCTCGCCTGTCGCGGCTGCCCTTGCGGGTCGGTGACGGGTATCCAGGGTTCAGTCGTAAGATTCATGATTTGTCGGTTTACATCGATTTCCAAATGTCAGCGAACGTCTGGCATGCAGCAGCAATCTGCGCCTCAAGCCTTGCGCGATGCCGCCGGCAGACCTGGTGCAGACCAGAGTGAAGATGGTGGTATTCCGCATGTCGGGGTTCGAGATCGAGGGCCTCTGCGCGGGCAGCCTGGAGAAACAGTTGAAGAAGGATCTCAGCGCTCCGAGTGTCCACCTGCCCACCGGAAAAATCCATGGCGACCCAGTGGGTGTGCCCAGTCTGGTCGCGGAGGCACAAAGATGGGCGAACCCTCAATGCGAGACCTCCGATATCCAGATCAACGTGCGGGCGGCGCATTGCCTGAAACCGCTTTGCCGCAAAGGCTGACTTCTGAAAATCCTGGATGGCTCGAATATTTTGCTGGAGACGGGTCTTTCGGGCTGGTCGAGCGCCGGCCACCAGACCAGAAATGCGGCAAATGGCACCTTCAAGAACGCAACATGCACCTTCGCTTTCGAAGAATCGCTGAGTTGCGATCCGAGCGTCACGGTAGTAAGCGACTATGGCCTTCGCCTCCTCGGCTGACCCGTACTTATTGGTGCGAACGATTCGTCGCTGGGTTGAAGGCTGAGATGTCATAAAATCGGCCACCGCACGGGCTGACACACGGATCGAATTCGCGATCATGCGTGGAGATTACACCGGGTGCCGAAAACTGTCAATGAGATTATTAAGCTGTTTGCATCTTGGATGTTTTAATGAGATACTGAATCATCGCGTTAGCGCTCACCGTCCAAGAAACTTGATGACACGAGGCCCTGCGCCCCTAATATGTCAAGCTCCCCACCATTGTGGGGATGGTCCGCTGTTCGCATCCTGGGGTGCGACAAAAGCGCCACTTCCCCACCCTCGTGGGGATCCTTCAGATCATCAGTCGTAAGATTCATCGTCGTAATCGTTGGATTGGGTGGGTTGGGTCATTGCGCCGAGGTTCCTGGACAGGCCGCGGTCGATGTCAAAGTCCAGTGCGCCGCCTTCCCTGAGGCTCTCGGCAGTGACGCTGTTGCCGCTAACGATGGCCATCTCGACAGTGCCGCGTATGTGCAGAGCGACCATTTTGGCGACGGGGCCGGGCACGGTTCGCAGGCAACGGTGCTTGTTGGCGAACCACCAGGCAGGCGCCTTAACCATGTTCCGGTGGAGGGCTTTGGCCGTGAGGTAGTCGAAGCGCACGAATTGCACAGGAATTGGCGGACCCCCCAGGAGAGCGACGGTTTGTTGATCCGCGGATTTCGCGAGGATGAGCGGCAGCGTGGGGCACTCGTTCAGGCGGGTGCCGATCCCTTCTTCGTCCTTGAGGGCCGGGAGGTTCCAGACGTTCTGTATCGTCTCGGCCTGCCCGGTGTGCTTTCGACGCCTTTCATCGAGGTCTCTCAACAACTGCTTCCAGCCGGGGTGTTCATCCTCGGCGCGGGGCCGGTAGGTGGCCTTCGAGCCAGGGGCGAATATCGCCGGGCAGGTGGACGCGGGTCTGGTCATGCCACTGCTCCAGGGTGCGGAGCAACACGTATGGGGCATAGACCCTGGCCTTCTTGCCGAGGGCTTTGCAGAGCGATTGCTTATCCCGCTCGCCCCTCAGGGCGTCGAACGTGGCGGCTTCTTCGATGATCCACACTTCGGGCTGAGGGCGCGGGCGCGGCGCATCGGCTTCCCTGTGATGCCGCCAGAGCCTGCCGAGTCGCTGGAAGAGCATGTCAGTTGGCGCGAGTTCGGTGATGAGCAAGTCCGCATCCAGATCCACGGATTGTTCCGCGATCTGGGTGCTGACGAGCAGGCAGCCCGGGGGACGATAGCGGCGATCTTTGCCCAGCTTGCGCATCCATTCTTCCTCGAGTTCCTGGCGGCGGTAAAAGGGGAAGCGCGAGTGCAGCAAGCCGACGGGCGGGTCGCCTTCACGCCGCTCGGCGCAGAGAGTGCGATAGGTCGCAAGGGCGCGGTCCACAGTGTTACAAATCCACAGCACACAGGCACCCGCGCGGGCAGCCTGAACGGCCTCGACCATGAGGTACGCTTCGGCGCGAAATCGCACAGCGACGGGCGGCATGGGTGATGGCGCACTGACCGGGCACGGGGGAATTGGCCTGCCACCTACCAGACCCGTGATGAGAGGAAACGCTTCACCGCAGGAAATCGCCGGGGCGGGCGGTTGGACTATATGCGCAACCCCGGCCAGGCTCAGCAGCTTTTCGCGGCGCTCCCGGGTGAGAGTTGCTGACAGTATGATGACGGTGCAGCGCAGCTTCACAAGGGCCCCGATGAGGGCTTCGATCAAAGTGCCAGTAAACACGTCATAAGAATGCACTTCATCCAGCACGACGACCTTGCCCGCGAGCGCGAAGTGCCGCACGAAGAAGTGTTTCACCGCAATGACGCCAAGCAACGCTTGATCCACGGTGCCGACCCCGAAAGGCGCAATGAGCGCGCGCTTGGATGAAGCAAACCAGTCTCGGGCGGCACATCGCTGATCGCCCGGCTGGGTGGCATTGAAAGATGGGAAGTGAATCTCTTTCTCCACAAGCCAGGAGCCGCTATGAATCAAACGCGGGGCGGTGGCCCCGATTCGGCGGAGAAACTCAGCGACGCGCTCGTGAATGCGGTTGCTGGTGGCCTGCGTGGGGAGCGCAAAGTAAAGGCCGCTTGCCCGGCCGTGGCTGATAAGCTGATAGGCGGCCGCCAGTGCCGCCTCGGTCTTGCCCATGCCCATCGGGGCCTCGATCACATAGACCCCCGGCTCGCGGATGACCGTGACCGCTGCCGTTTGAAGATCGTTGGGCGGGAAGCCGAAGAGGTCCGAAAACGGGCGCTCTGGCATGAAGCTGGGGGCTCGATCCCGATCTGCTTGAGGGCGTTGCTGGCCACGGTCCGGGTGGCCGTGAGATCTGCCGGGGCATCGCTGCGACCAGGTGAGAAGAATGCCTCGTCAGAACCAATCCAATCCGCCACGGTGATGAACCCGGCTGTCCACCAGAGCGTGGACAGATCCTCCAACTCGACATGCGACGGACACGTTGGCTGGCCGAGGAGTGTGCTCAGTTCCACCGCCAACTCTCGCCGACGCTGCTCCCACGCGTCCTCCGGCGGAATCCCACACCTCACCGCTGCCTTCCACTCCCCCTTCCAATGCGGTGCGCCGTGGTGCATCCCCGCCGTCGCGGCCCAAAACGCCGCATCACTCATACCAATGCCGAACCGCTTACGCAGCAGATGCTGAAGCGTGAACTGGCTCACCTTCGAGTGGTCTGGCTCTGCTCGTGTCCAAGCCATGGTCTGCGCGTCTGCTGTCAAACCTTGCTCCAGCAGCCACACCTCGCATTTCCGCAGGAACCCAGGGCTGATCTTCCCGATGTCGTGACAAGCCGCCAGCCAGACCACCAAGGCCCGCTCCCCGAATGAGACAGGCAGCCGCGCCGTCAACCCTTCGGCCACACAGCCCACGTTCAGGCAGTGGTCGCGAACCGAAATTCCCGGTTTCCCGTCCGCCGTTGTCGTCTTTGCCCAGAAATAATCCTTCCCCGATTTCATTTGCCCCAAGCCGTCAGTTAGGGGTAGGACAATCGCGGGCACCCGTCTAGCAAAAATCCGTCCACCTGAGTGCTCTTCCCTCGCGCCCTGCGGGCGGGGCCAGGACGTTGGAGCGTTAGAACCGCCCGAAGAACCCGGCGAAATGAAGGCTTGGTCGCGTCCTTTGTCGTGAACTTTGTCGGATTGGCTGTCTTTGGACAGAGGGTGGCGACAAAGGCGGCGACAAAGATTTGGAGCCGGGCTTTTCCGGACGCGCTCTGAGCCGTGCATAATATGAGCTGTTCAAATCTGGCGGATAAAATAAGCTAAGCGAAACATACGTTGGGGGGCGATTTTGGGGGCCACCGAGGGTTGGCGGCGCGCACAAAAAAGGGAAAGGGTTGGCCAAGGCATGTTGAGATTTTTCCCTTTGAATCGCTATGAGTGAGGATGATGGAAACGGAACGCACGATTAAGTACCGAGGCTGATCGGGTGACGGGCTTCGGCAAAGGGGTCAGGGAAGCACCCGGGAGCGAGGATTTGGAAGACTCGCATCCTCTGCCGCTAAACTCCGCAATGCGAGGCGGGCAAGCTAATGTCCTGATTCGTGGGAATCGATGACGCCGGTGTGAAGAGGCTGTTGGACATATTTGTCTCCCTAAGCAGCGGACCGCCTGCCAGGACGGCGCTGGGCGGGTTACGCCGCTTCCGGCTGCGGATCACGACGAAGCTGATGTTGAGCTTCTTGCTCATCATCCTGCTTACCAGCGGGGTCTTCGGCGTCGTTGGGGTGCGAGTCATTGGCAACCGGATTGTGGCCGAGGCGCAAGCCAAAGTGCAGACCGATCTCAATTCGGCGCGCGAAATCTACCTGAACAAGCTGGCCTCGGTCAACGACGCGGTGCGGTTCACCGCCGACCGCATCCTGCTGATGAATTCGTTGTTGTCCGGCGATGCCAGGCAAGCCGCCGCGGCGGTTGGCCTGACGAGGGAACGTGAGAAACTGGACGTGCTGACGATCACCGACCGGCACGGCCGGGTGTTGTTGCGCGCCGGCAATGCGGGCCAGGAAGGTGACGACCAGTCTGGCGATGAGCTCGTTCGGGCCGTCATCGAGCGGAGGGAGCCGGTGGCTGGCCGCGTGCATCGTCTCCCTCGAAAACCTGCGCCGGGAGGCGCCGGTGCTGGCGGACCAGGCCCACTTCAAATTCATCACCACACCCAAAGCTCGCGCGCGGCCGGAGACGGAAGAAACCGCCGGCATGATGCTCAAAGCCGCGGCTCCCATCCTCGACTCTGCCAAGAACCTGCTGGGAATCGTTTACGGCGGAGTCTTGCTGAACCGGAACTTTGAGATTGTGGATCGGATTAAACGGACTGTTTTCCAAAGCCTTCAATACAAGGGCAAAGACATCGGCACGGCCACGATTTTTCAGGATGACCTGCGCATCTCGACCAACGTGAAGAATGAGGATGGCACGCGGGCGCTGGGGACGCGGGTGGCGGAGGACGTTTACGAGAAGGTCGTGCGGAAAGGGGAGCCGTGGATTGACCGCGCGTTTGTGGTGAACCGTTGGTACATCACCGCCTATGAACCGATTCGGAACCTGGCGGGTGGAATCATCGGGATGCTGTACGTAGGCGTGCTGGAGCAGAAGTATGTGGATCTGCGGCAGCGCGCGGTGATGGTGTTTTTGGCGGTCACGCTGGTCGGGGCGCTGGTGGCCTTTGGGCTGGCATCCTTCGTCTCGGGCAAGATCTCGATTTCGATCAAGAAACTGGCGTTGGCGTCCGACCAGGTGGCGCATGGGAACCTGGACGCGCGGGTGGAGATTCGCTCGCATGACGAGCTGCGGGAATTGGCGGACGCGTTCAACTTCATGGCGGCGGCGCTGAAAAAGCGGGACGAGAAGGTGCGGGAGTTTACGACGCGGCGGATCATGGAGTCGGAGCGGCTGGCGCACATCGGGCAATTGGCGGCGGGGGTGGCGCACGAGATCAACAACCCGCTGCAAGGCATCGTGACCTACTCGCATCTGCTGCTGGAGCGGGCGTCCACGGAGAACGGGGCGCGGCAGTCTTTGGAGAAGATCGTCAAGCAGGCCGACCGGTGCCGCGACATAATTCGCGGGCTGCTCGATTTTTCGCGGCAGCGCAAGCCCGAGAAGCGGCTGTCGAACGTGAACCGCGTGCTGCAGGAATGTGTGTCGCTGGTGGACAACCAGGCGCTGTTTCACAACATCCGGATGGTGCAACGCCTCAGCCCGGACTTGCCGCCGGTGTTCATGGACCCGTCGCAAATCCAGCAGGTCTTCATGAACATGATCCTCAACGCGGCGGAGGCGATGAAGGGCGGGGGGCAACTGACGCTGACGACGCGGCGGGTGCCAGCGGACGGGGCGGTGGAGGTGGAGTTCACCGACTCGGGGCACGGCATCAAGGAAGAAGACCTGGAACGGATTTTCAGCCCGTTTTTCACCACGAAGGAAATCGGGCACGGGACCGGCCTGGGCCTGGCGATCAGCTACGGCATTGTCCAGGAGCACAAAGGCGCCATCACCGTGGCGAGCGAGGAAGGCCAGGGCGCCACCTTCACCGTGCGCT
Source organism: uncultured bacterium (assembly GCA_963713735.1). Lineage (GTDB taxonomy): Bacteria > Verrucomicrobiota > Verrucomicrobiia > Limisphaerales > UBA8199 > CAVQND01. Next base: position 4,216 of record CAVQND010000014.1, on the reverse strand, counting down.
TGCCGGTGAGCAGCGAACAGGAAACCACTCCGCGTGCAGCCCAAGCATAAAATTCTGGTAATTGACGACGAGGAAGTGGTGCTCGATTCCTGCACGCAGGTGCTGGACGGCGGCGATTGCCGGGTGAGGACGGCCAGCAACGGCGCCGAAGGCCTGAGGCGGCTGGAGGAGGCGCCGCCCGATCTGATCTTCCTGGATCTGAAGATGCCGGGGCTTTCGGGACTGGAAGTGCTGGAACAAATCCGGGCCAGGCAGCCGCTGATGGTCGTGATCGTGATCACCGGCTATGCGACGGTGAGTTCGGCCGTGGAGGCGATGAAGAAGGGGGCGTTCGATTTTCTGCCCAAGCCGTTCACGCCCGAGGAGCTGCGGCTGATTGCCAGGCGCGGGCTGGAGCACAGCCGGCTGGTGCAGCAAACGGTGGCGCTGCGCCGGGAGAAGGAGATGCTGCGGGAGAACTTTGCGGCGATTGTCTCGCACGAGCTGAAGTCTCCGCTGGGCGCGCTGCAACAGAACCTCTACGCTCTGGTGGGCGAGCTGGAAGGCCAGCTTTCCGAGGATCAACAGCAGCGTTTCGCGCGCCTGAAGACCCGGCTGGACGACTTGCTCAAGCTGATTCATTCGTGGCTGCGAGTCTTCACGGTGGACATCAACCGGCTGAAGGAGACTTTCAAACCGATCTCCGTGGGGGAAATCGTGGCCAAGGCGGCAGAGACGGTCCAGCCGGAGGCCACGCGCAAGGCCATTGAGATCGAGACCACCGTCGGGGAAGCGCTTCCCCGGCTCAACGGCGATGAGAGCAGCCTGACCGAGGTGCTGGTGAATCTGCTTGGCAATGCGGTGAAGTACAGCTTTCCGAACCACAAGGTTCGGGTGCGGGCCGAGGCCCGGAACTCAGAGGTGGTCGTGTCCGTAACGGACACGGGCGTGGGCATAGCCAAAGAGGACCTGCCGCACCTGTTCCAGGATTTCGGGCGGGGCCAAACGCAACCCGAGGGCGTGAGCGGTTGCGGGTTGGGCTTGGCGATCAGCCGTCGGATTGTCGAGGTCCACGGCGGCTGGATCAGCGCCGAGAGCGAGCCCGGCAAAGGCAGCACCTTCACGATTCACCTGCCAGTGGCGCGGGCCAAGTCCGAATCCAGTCCAACCGTTGAACGCAAGGTTTAATAACATGAACGAACCGAAACGACTCCTGATCATTGACGATGACCCCGACTTTGTCGCCGGCATCAAGTCCATCCTCGTCAAGGCGAAGTACGAAGTGGACACCGCCTACAATCCTAAAGACGGCTACGAAGCCCTGAAATCCAAGGCCTATGACCTGCTGCTGCTCAACGTCATGATGGGCCGCGGGGCGGAGGGGATAATGATCGCCCGCAAGCTGGGCAAAGACCCCAAGCTGCGCGAGCTGCCGGTGCTGATTATCACTGGCATCCGCGAACAGATGGCCTTCCTCTTTCCCGGCCAGGCCGTGCATCCGCATTTTGTGGCCGTGGACGAGTTGGTCGAGAAGCCGGTTGAGCCCAAACTGCTGCTGGCGAAAGTCAGCGGCTTGCTCGAAGCCGCCGAGAGCCGAAAGGCCAAGAGCAAATGAACGCCGCCCTCGCTGAGACGACGAGCGCCCCCCCGGAAGACGGCATCCCCTTCGTCGAGGAGATCAGCAATTTGCTGTACGCGGCCAAGGGTAACCCGATCAACGCGTGCATCCAGTGCGGGACGTGCTCGGCGACGTGTCCGGTGGCGTCCGGGGGCTTCATGGACAATTCGCCGCGCCGGATCATTGCCATGATCCGGGCGGGCTTCAAGGAGCAGGTACTGGCCGCCAACACGTATTGGTATTGCGCCTCGTGCTACCAGTGCACGGTCAGATGCCCCCGGGGCATTGACATCGCCGAACTGATGTACGCCCTCAAGCGCTACACGGTCTGGAAGACCCAATATCAGAAGGGACTGATCGGCCCCACGTTCTCCGAGACCTTCGTGAAGATGATCCTGCGCACCGGTCGTTCTTACGAACCGGTGCTGGCCACCACCTACGTCTTCACCTATGGCCTGCCGGAAATGATCCAGGAGGCGCAGACGGCCACCGCCCTGATGCTCAAGGGCAGGCTTCCCTTGCTGCCGGCCCGGATCAAGCGGCTCGACAACTTCAAGCGGATGATCCGGCATATCATCCCATTGGGAGACGCTGAATGAAGACCTACGCTTATTTCCCGGGCTGTTCGCTGGAAAAGATGGCGCACAGCTACCACCTCTCCGCGATGGAAACCACGCGCGCTTTGGGCGTGGAACTCAAAGAACTGGAAGATTGGAACTGCTGCGGCGCCACCGCTTACTTCCACGTGGACGAATTGCTCGCCTACACACTGTCGGCGCGCAACCTCGCCATGGCGGAGAAGGAGAACCTGAACCTGGTGGCCCCGTGCAGCGGTTGCTACAAGAACCTGTTCTTCGCCCGGGAACAACTGAGGCACGACCCGGACCTGGCCGAGCACATCAACGCCGCCCTGGCCGAGGACGACCTTCAGTTCTCCGGTACTGCCGCAGTGCGGCACCTCATCGAGGTCTTCGTTCAAGACGTTGGGCTAAAGGAAATCAAAGCCAAGGTGACGAATCCGTTGGGCGGCCTGCGGGTGGCGCCTTACTACGGGTGCCAGATCCTGCGGCCAAGGAAGGCCAAGGAAGACGTGGAGCAACCACGGTTCTTCGAGGACCTCGTGGCTGCGTTGGGGGCGGTGCCGGTCCAGTACCCTCTTCGGCTCACCTGTTGCAGCGGGGCGTTGATCATCACCAACCGCGAAGCCGCGCTCAGCCTGGTGCGCAACCTTCTCGAATGCGCGGTCAAGGCGGGCGCCGCGCTCATCGCGACGGCCTGCCCCTTGTGCCAGGTCAACCTGGAATGCTATCAAAAGCAGGTGAACCGCGAGTTCAACACGGAGTTCAACCTGCCGGTGCTTTACTTCACGCAGTTGATTGGTCTGGCGCTGGGCATCCCGCCCAAACGTTTGGGCATCGGCTCGGAGTTGGTCGCCGTGATGCCCGCCATCACCCAAGCCCGGAAACCCGAACCGGCCCTGGCCGGCAAGTCAGCCTGTGGCAACCTATGAACCTCTACGTCCTGCTCAAAATGGTGCCCGATACGGTGGAAGAACTCAACGTCTCCGCCGACGGCAAGTCACTGGATTCGGAATTCCTACGGTTCAAACTCAACGACCCGGACGAGCACGCGCTGGAGCAGGCGCTCATCCTCAAGGAAAAACATGGCGGCAAGGTGACGGTCGTGAGCCTGGACGCGCCGGAGGTAGATGACGTGCTGTTCACGGCGCTGGCCAAGGGTGCCGACCGGGCGGTGAAAATCCCCGTCAACCAGGCCGGCCTGGGCACCGTCGCCGCCGCCAAGGTGCTGGCTGGGTTCTTTGGCTCCGCCTCGGGCCAGATCACGCCGGACACCCTCGTGCTGCCCGGCTCGCAAGCAATTGACGACCTCGAGGGCGAGTTGGCCCCCTTCCTGGCCGCCGCGTTGAATCTGCCGTACGTCGGCGTCGTGTGCGGCATCGTGCCGGCGGATGGCAAGGCCACCGTCCGGAAGGAGTTTGCCGGCGGCCTGCGCGCGGAATTCGAGGTCACGCTGCCGGCGGTGCTGGGCATTCAGTCCGCCGAGAAACCGCCCCGCTACGTGCCCGTGGCCAAAGTGCGGGCGGTGATGAAGTCCGCCAAAATCGAGACGGCGGACCTTCCACCGCCCGACCGTCCGATGCAGCTCGAGGTCGAGCGGACCTACAAACCGGAGGCGGCCGGCCGGGCGCAAATGCTGGAAGGCGCGCCGGAGGAGGTTGCGGATAAACTCGTGGAAGTGCTGGCGAAAAGCGGCGTGATCTAAGGAGGCCAAGCTTTATGGCAAACGCAATTCTGATTCTGGCAGAGCAGCTCCGGGGCGAAATCACCGACATCACTTACGAAATGCTGGGAGTAGGTCGCACGCTGGCTGGCGCGTCGGGCGCCCCGCTCTACGCCGCCTTGCTCGGCAGCGAAGCGGCGCCGCTGGCGGCCAAGTTGGGCGCGGCGGACAAGGTGTTCGTCGTGGACAACCCGCAACTGAACCTGGCGCCGGCGGGCACTGTGGCCGCGGCGCTCAAGGCCTTGGTGGACAAGACCCAGGCCGGCACGGTGTTAGTGGGGTGCACCAACGTCTCGCTGGGCATCGGGTCCATCCTCT
>CAVQND010000013.1:0-232502 GCA_963713735.1 uncultured bacterium | reverse complement strand
GAAGAATCAAAGCCATGCAGAAGCATGGGGACGAGAAATTCAAATCGGGCGGACAAAACATCGGATGCTCGCTTCTGCATTTTTGGAAGCCGAGTGCCTCCGATCTGGTGGGCAACGCAACGCGAGGCAGGCTTGCCAAGTTTATTGTCGCCAACGAGGTGGACCGTAGTCGAGCGCGACGATGGAATCGAAGTGCCGCTACAGAACCCACGACGGCGCGGTCCCGGTTCCGTGAGGCTCTGCATTCCACCGGCTTGGCCGGAGAAGGGGAGGCGCATGACCTCCGGCGCTGTAGGCCCTGTCCGTGACCGGGGCCGAGTGCCCCGCCTCTACGGGCGTTGATACTGCGCGGAGTCGTTGCGAGTGCTCATGCCCCTTGACCGCCTTACAGGAACACGCCAACGATCCGCTCAGCAACGACGCTCGACTGCGGCCAGTGGGGACTTTGCAATCGGAAAGAAAAGGTTAAGCTGGCTCCGACATGCAGAACCAAACGAAAACAGTATATATTCTCGGAGCCGGGTGTTCGGCTGGGCAACCGCCCGCCGGCCCTGGCTTCCCGCTGGCTTGCGAATTTGCCCCCTCGCTCGATGAGTTCAGCCACAAGATGCTGGCAGGAGGCGACTGCGGTAGACTCAAATCACGAGTTGACGAGACCGTCAAACTGCTTCACCAGGAGAAGGTGCAGACCCTGGATACGCTGGTGGCGAGGCTCGCCGCCGAAGCCCGCAACTGGTCCACAGCGCCCACAGAGCGGAACCGACTAGATCGGCAGGTTCGCGACGCCAAAATCGCGACAACGGCTCTGTTTCTGCATTTGGAGACCAAAGCCAAGGAAGCCGGTCTGCCTCGGCACGATAACTTCTTGTCCGAGCTCTTTGGCAACTTTGTGAATTGGGCCGAGGCATCACAGAAATCGCGCTGTCATGTTCTCAGCTTCAATTACGACAGGCTTTTCGAAATGGCTTTCCTCAGCCGCTTCAAGCCCGACACCGGGCAGTACCCTCTTTACGGGAAGCGGCTTCTCAATTCCGGACTGGACTTCGTAACCGGAACCAGCATAAGTTTCGACGTTAATCGGTTTTCACTTCTAAAGCTCCGTGGGTCTGCTGGCATTCGAGTCACAAACGCGGCCGGTAATAGCGATCCGTGCATTTACACCTATTACGATGGCCAGCCTGGTGGCGATGGCAACCCGATCAATGATGAGCGGTTCTTCCCGCAAATTCCTAACCGCGATCCCCACGAAGGGGACCCCGAGCCTCTAATTGTATTCCCCCACGAAAAACCGTTCGTCGCGCCCGGAATCCCGACACGACTTCCATGCCGTAATTACATTCCGGCTGTTTGGGAGAGAGCCGGCCGGTTGGTTGCCGAGGCGACAACAATATGGGCCATTGGCTACAGCTTTGCGCCGATTGACCGTGATGATGTAGTCGCCCTCCTCCGGCAGGCCCGGCGATGCAAGACCTTGGTTGTCCAGAATAGGCCGGAAGCAGTGGAGGCCATCTGTCGAAACGCTGGAGAAGAAGTGGTTGGAACCGGAGGGGCTGAACTTGAAAGTCGAACCGTTTCCGCAAACCTTCTGAGCCAACTCTCAAGAAGTTGGCGGCCAGCGAGGGGTCAGACCATAGCCTTTCACTTGGAGGCAGACCGTAGCGGGTCTTCCAGCGGCCGAGCGAGGCTACTCAGCAAATGCGCACCTGCGAACCACCATGCCCTTTTCATATCCACCCCCCTTTCCGCCTGCCGGAGAGGCCGCGAAGCGTGAAAGCCGAGCGCAGCGGGAAGAGACCGGAAGTCCGGAAGGGTGCCACTCTCTGGCGGGTCAAGGGCGGTGCCCTGGCGGCGCGAAAAAGGGGCGGACTCTTTCGAGACCGCCCTTGCCTTGGTTCAAGTCCCCTCATCTGAGCGAGCGGGAGCCTTTGCGTCCGACACCCACCGCTGCGGTCGTGGCTGTTGGCCAGGATAACCTCGGGCGAGAAGTCGCCAACCTCGGCAACCTGGTCCCTGAGCTGAAACCGGACCATGTGCCTCTGAAATCCGCTGTGGTCCGGCCGGCGGACGCCCACAGCAGGGGGCAGCCATAGTTTGGTTCGTGGAAGCGGTCCCGGAAGGGGCCCCGCCATCATCCGCGCAGCGCCTCCGATCTCCACGTCTCCCAGCGCACCCTTGTTGACTGGAATCGCCGACTCGCCCAGGACATCCGCGCCCTCCGCGCCGTCCACCTCGAAGCCCTCCACGAACAAACCCTCGCCTCCCGCGAAGCCGACCTGGCCCGCCTCGCCAAAGTCCAAACCAACGTCGAAGCCGCCATCACCAAATGCGACTTCACCTGGGTTGACAGCGACAAACTCGTCCGCATCTACCTCGATCTCCGCCATGAGATCCGCGACCTCCGCGCCGCCGACCTTTGCCCCCTCTATGAACCCCCAGGCACCTACTCGCCCACGTTTGCGCCTCGTCCTCCTAATCCCAATCCTGCTCCTAATCTCCGCATCCATGAACCCCCAGACATTGACCCGCCGACCCCGCCCCCCGACACCACGCCAACCCCCAGTGGCGCGGGCATCCTGCCCGCGAACCCCAACGATCCGGCGGCCGCCCCTCCCGATCCGCCGGGACAGGCCGTCGAGCGTAGCGAAACCCCGGCTTGTCGGAGCACCGCGCATTCCGGTGTGCCGCCCGCCGCCGCCGCGCCGGTTCTTGAGGCCATTCCGCACTCTGCACCCCACACTCCGCACTCCCGCATCGCCCAAATCGCTCGCGCGTTGCGAACAATCTCTTCTCTGCGCCCATGGCGTCTCAGCGTCTTAATTGCCTCTCCGAACCCGCCTGCCGGTCCCCGTCCAGCCTACAGCATCCTTCCCCCACGCCTCACGCGCCACGCGCTCGACACGCTCCACGCTTCCGTCGCCGCTTTATCGCGCCGGTTTTCTGCACCACTTCTGCACTGTTCCTACCTCACCTTTTCTACTTCACTTTTCGCAATTGCCTCTTTATCAATCACTTCCAATTCCCCCCCTCTGCGAATGGCGCAATTCCGCTCGTACACCCTTCTCGCCCCCCTCGCCTCGCCTCTCCTCGACCCTCGCCTCTCCTCCCTCCTCGGCAATTCTGCTTGCAAACCGCCTGTCCGGCGGGAACCCTGGCGCCGACAACTCAAACGAAAAGGACCCCTTATGCGCAAATGCAACTGTTCCGGAACCTGTGGACCTCAAGGCAGCGAGCTTGAGCCGGCGCGAGTTCATTGGCCTGGTGGGCGCCGGCACGACGGCGCTCCTGACCGCGCCGGCCTGGGGCGCGTTCGAGCTTCCTCCCGATGAACTGGAGCGCTGGCGGCGCGAACTGTTCGCCCCGGCCAAACCGCGCGTCTATCTCTCCGACCGGCACACCGACGCGCGCCTGCACCTGGGCGGCATCGGCACCGGCAATTTCGAGCTTGGCGCTGACGGCCAGTTCACGACCTGGCAGCTTTTCAATACCCTTCGCGACGGCCAGGTGCCGTTTCATTTCGTCGTCAAGGCCGGCCAGACCGCCCGCTTGCTCCAGACCGCCGGCGGCCCGGAGTGGCCGCGCGTCAAGCAAATCGAAATGACCGGCGATTACCCGCTGGCCAGCCTCCGCTTTCTAGACGCCGCCCTGCCGGTCCAAATCCAGTTGAGCGCCTTCAGCCCCTTTCGCGCCGCTGGATGCGGCCTTTTCTTCCATGCCGTTGGCGGTGTTTGTTTTCGCCATCACCAATCCTTCCGCCCAGCCGCAAACCGTCTCCCTGGCTGCCCTGATGCAGAACCCGGTCGGCTATGATGCTGCCGGTGAAAACAGTTCGAGCCTGAATGCCTGCTTCGGCAATAACCTCAACGAAATCCTCCAGGAAGGCGACGCGCGCGGCCTCTTCATGCGCGCCCAGGCGGCCGGCGACCCCGCGCTGGATAAGCCGGTCACCCTCTGCACGGCGGCCAATCTGAAGTCGCTCACCGCCGCCCCGGCCGACCGGCCTGACAATCTCAGGGTCCAGGTTCTCGAGGGCCAGGCCGTGCCCGCCGCAAAGCCCGCCGACCCTGCCCATACCGTGGTCTGGCTCGAAGACCCCGCCACGAACCTCTCCGCCGCCTTCCTGCGCGCCGCCCGTGATGCCGTCCAGGCCGGCGCCACGCTGGTCTTTTCGGGCCGAGCCATGCCGCTGCTCCGGGCCTACGCCTCCTGGACCGGGGGCAAACCTATCGCCGACACACCGCAGCGGCCCGACATCCTCTTCGACGACTTCGAGCACGGCTACGAAAACTGGAAGGTCGAAGGCGAGGCCTTCGGCAAAGAGCCGGCCCACGGCACGCTCCCCAATCAGCAACCGGTCTCCGGGTTTCTCGGCCGCGGTCTGGTCAACAGTTTTCTCGATGGCGACGCCACGACCGGCCGTCTCGTCAGCAAGACCTTCACCATCGAGCGCCGCTTCATCCGGTTCCTCGTTGGCGGCGGCCACCACGCCAATACGCAGATCCGCCTCATGGTCGATGGCAAAATCGTTTGCGCCGCCTCCGGCAAGGACAACGAGCGGCTCGAACCGGCACTGTGGGACGTGGCTCCCTACGAAGGCCGGACCGCCCACATTGAAATCGTGGATGAAGAGAAGGGCGGCTGGGGACACATCAACGTTGACCAGATTGAATTCACGGACCTGCCCGGCGATCGCGCGGTCATGGTGCTTTTGGAAGAACTGCTCCCGGCGCGTTTCAGCGGCCTTGGCGCTACGGACAGCCGGCCGGGCAGGCCGCCGGCCGTTGGCTTTGACAACCTGGTCCTCCAGCCCGGGGCCACCCAGTCCGAACTTCCGGAGCCGCGACCCGGCTCCGGCAGGGGGCCTCGGCTCATCACCCGCGCCCTTGGGCAGGGCAGGGTAGCCCTCGCTGCCGGTCCCATCCTCGAGCCGGCCCACGCCGCTTTGAGCCATCAGCGCCAGCGCGCTTATGCCTTGCTTTGCGGCCTGGTTGGCGCCCGCTACTCGGCCCCTGGCGGCCTCCATCCCAAGACGCCGGGCTTCGGCACGCTGGCCCTTGCCGCCCTTGGCGGAGAGGTCACCGTCCTGCCCGCGTATGAAGAATTGGATCAGGCCTGGAGCTTGTTTTCCACCACAGGCCGGTTTGCCCCTCTCTGAGGGCGCCCAGCCCAGTCCGCCCTCGCCCATTGGCCGCACCATCAATGGCGCTGTGGCGGCCACTGTGAGCGTGCCTCCCGGCACAACCCTCCAAGTGCCGTTCCTCCTGGCCTGGCACTATCCCAACAAATACAACGGCAGCCAAACCTGGATGGGCTGCCATTACGCGACCCAGTGGGCCGATGCCCGCGCCGTCATCCGCGCCGCTGCCGCCGATTATCCCGTTCTCCGCGACCGGACCGAAGGCTTCCGCCGGTCCTTTTATGACAGCACGCTGCCCCATTGGCTCCTGGACTGCGTCACCGCCAATCTCGCCATCATCCGCCACATCGGCGTCGTCTTCCGCATCGCCAACGGCGATGTCTATGGCTGGGAAGGTTCCAACGGTTGCTGCACCCCCACCTGCACCCATGTCTGGGGCTACGAACAATCCCTCTCCCGCCTGTTTCCGGACCTCGAGAAGGACATGCGCCGCATTGACTTCAAGCGCCAGCAGCGCCCCGACGGCGGCGTCAACAACCGCACGGATGTTCCCTCGCCCCCGCGCCCATCGGGCGAGCAGCCTTTCGCCGACGGCCATGCAAGCTGCATCCTCAAGGCCTACCGCGAGGCCCTCAACCACCCCGACGATTCCTTTCTCAAGGAATACTGGCCGCACATCAACCGCGCGGTGGAATACCTGATCGCCCGCGACGCCAAGACCTCGGGCGGCCAGCCCGGCGGCATTCTCCAGGACGACCAGTGGAATACCTACGATGAAGCCCTGCACGGCGTCACTACCTTCATCAGCGGCTACTACCTGGCAGCCCTCCTTGCCGGCGAGGCCTGGGCGCGGCGCATGGGCGAGACCGCCGCCGCCGAACGGTTCCGCGCCGTCTTCGATAAAGGCCGGCAGAAGCTCGTCGAGCTTTGCTGGAACGGCGAGTATTTCCAGCAGCACCTCCCTGACTACCTTGACCGCCAGGGAGAGGTCGGCCCGGGCTGCATGGCCGATCAACTCATCGGCCAATGGTGGGCCCACCAGCTCGGCTTGGGCTACATCCTCCCCAAAGACAAGGTGGTCGCTTCCTTGCGCGCCATCTTCAAGTACAACTTCAAGTCCGATCTCACCGGCTGGCCACATGCCCCGCGCGCCTTTGCCGGCGCCAAAGACAAGGGCCTGATCATCTGCACCTGGCCCAAGGGCGGACGCCCCGCTCACGTCATGCTCTACTCGGACGAAGTCTGGACCGGAATCGAATACCAGGTTGCCGCTCACATGATCTACGAAGGGCTCATCCAGGAAGGCTTTGCCATCGTCAAAGCCGCCCGCGACCGTTACGACGGACTGCCGCGTCCGCCCATCGCTCGCAACCCGTGGAATGAAATCGAATGCGGCGGCCACTACGCCCGCGCCATGTCCTCTTGGTCCCTGCTGCTGGCCCTCTCCGGCTGGAACTACGACGGCCCGCGCCGCGCCCTCCGTGTCGGCCCCCGCCATACTCCGGCCAGCTTCAAGTGCCCGTTTACCGGCCCCCAAGGCTGGGGCAGCCTGGCTCAGACCCGTGACGCCCAGGGCCAACGCAACCAACTCATTGTCCGGGAAGGCCGCTTCACCGTAGCCGAAATCACCCTCGATGCCGTGGCGGCGCCCAAGACCGCAGACCTCCAGCTCAACGGCCGGCCCCTTGAAAGCGACTTCGCCTTCACTGCCGCCGCTGCGGTGGTTTCTCTCAAGCAGCCGCTGACCCTCGCCGCGGGCCAAACCCTGTCCATCCGCCTGGCTTAATGGACCTGTGGACACAGAAGGACACCGGAACGCCGCCTTCAGGCGGCAGCGGCGCGCGGCCAACTGCGACCCGACGAATTAAACGCGGGACACAAACCCTCAACAGGACGAGTCACAAGACCTTGAGCGGGACGGCGAGACATGCGATTATGCGGGGCTGACCGCCTTACCCCTTTATGCCTGCGCCTTACGGCGAGCGCAGGCGGTAAAACCGAGCCGGATGATTCATCCACTGGGGGTCGCTGAAATAGGACCAGCCGCCGGCAAGGATGTTCGTGGCCATCGGATACCAGGCGGGATTGGCTAGGTTGGTGCTGGCTTCCACCACGATGGGGAGGTTCGTTGCCCAGGAGATGATGAAGCCGAACCGGTTGCTTCTCACGCCAAAGCTGGGGCTGGTGTCTAGGACGAGCGGGTTCGGAAGGAACCGTAGCGCGACCGGATGACCGGTGTGGGCGGAGAAGTCACTCCAGCCTCAGACCTCAGTAGCCGGTGCGCCTGAGACCTGAACAGGTCGCAAGTTTAAATCCGCCGATCGAGGCTCGATTTTGCCCACGGTGTGTTTGGACTCCGCGCCGGACCGTCTCGGGGCTGATAGTCCCGGCGGGGGATTTCCTGCGGCAAGGGTGAGGGCCTGGCGAGGCTTTTTCACCGTGGCCGGCTTGGCCGGATCGGATAGCCTCGGCGCCAAGCTGCACATGAACTGCACGCGCCCGCTCCAACTGATTTTACCCACCGACAAACGCAATCCTTCCTTCACCCTCTATCAGGATGATACGGAGCAACGGATTCATGTGTATTATGGGCTGGAGTTGCTGCAGGTGGTGCCCGCTGACCGGCAGCATGTGCAGTACAAACTCCTGGTGGCCAATTTGTACAACGCTGGCCTCAAGGTAAGCTCACCGGAGGATTTGTTCGATGTGGATCGCAAGACGATGCGGGTTTGGGGACAGGCCTTGCAGTCGGGTGACGTGCAGCGATTAGCCCGCGCCTTGGAGGGCCGCCAGCGCTACCGCAAGCTCACGCCGGAGATCCGCAGCTTCATTGCCTGAATTCGACCTAGATTTTATTCACTACAGTCGGGCGAAAGTGAGTGCGATCGGGGTTTCGGCCTGATTTTACAGGCTCCCAATGACATGCAGATTTCTCAAAAAACCGCTTGCTCGTCTCCGAGGTAGTGTATATAATAGTCACTACATGAGCTTCATTCGGAAGATCCGAAAAGGCGACCGCACTTACCTCGCCGAGGTCGAAACCCGCCGCGTCGAGGGCAAGGTGGTCCAGCGCTTTATTCGCTATGTGGGCAAGGAGGCTGACGGCCGCACCATCCTATCGACCTCCCTCTCGGAAGCCGAAGTCGAAGCCGTCAAACTCTACGGTCCACTGCTGGTGCTGCACCACCTCGCCACCGAAATCCAACTGCCCGAACTCCTGGGCGACTACAGCCAGGAAATCCTCAGCCTGGTCTATGCCCACTGCTTGGACTATCGGAGCCTTAACTACATGCCCAGTTGGTTCGAACGTACCGACCTGAACTTTCTTCTGGATCTGGAGGGCCTGACCGAAAGGCGCCTGGTGGGCGCGTTGGACCACCTGGAAAGCCTCGACGCGGAGGCCTGGCAGCGGCAGCTCTTCCAAGGGGTTTGCCACCAATACCGCCTGCGGCCCTCCGGTGTCATCTACGACGTGACTAACACCTACCTCTATGGCCGGCATTGCCCGCTGGGCAAACCGGGTCACGACAAGGAGGAGGTCAAGGGGCGGCCCCTCATCCAGGTGGGTCTGGGCGTGACCCAGGTCGAAGGCATTCCCTTGTTTCACAAGGTCTTCGACGGCAACGTCCATGATGCACGCACCTTGCACGACTTGGTCACCCTCTTTGCGAGCTACGGCTTGGAACCGGGGCTGTTCATCTACGACCGGGGTATCACCAGCGGGCGTAACATCAAGGACATCAAGCACTTGTACTGGGACACGCTCTGCGGGGTCCCCCTCAACGACGCCTTGAAAAAGTTCTGGCGCCCTTATGCCGATCCCCAGCTATTGATGCAACTGCCCTATCGGCAACGAGTGGGTTCGACCGTCTTTTACACCTGCCTGCGCCCCTACCAATTGGATGGGGTGCGCGGACGCTTGGCGCTGTGTTTGAACGAGCGTCACCAACGCGACGCCCGCGAATCCCGCCGCGATGAGATCCTCTACGCCCAAAACCTCTTGGCCCAAGGCAAGTCTATTAAACCCGGCCTGGAACGTTTCTTCGATGCCCGCGGCCATTTGCTGCCCGCCGTCTTGACCGAGGCCGAAGAGTTCGACGGCTACTCGTGCATCTTCTGTACCCGCTCCTTATCCGAGGACCAAATGCTTTCCCTCTATTTTGACAAGGATATTGTCGAAAAAGCCTTCCACAGTCTCAAGGGTATCACCCACCTGCGGCCGGTGCGCCACTGGCTAGCCGAGCGCGTGCATGCTCACGTCTTCGTTTGCTATTTGGCCTACCTGCTCTTGTCTTTGCTGCGCTATCGCTTGCGCCGTACGGACTTCACCGCGGAAGCCGCACTCCTGGAATTGGGCACGATGTATAAGGTCTATCTTCGGGACGCCAAGCGGGGTTTCAGGCTTTCCCGCGTCGTGGCGCTAACCAAGAAACAGGAAACCATCCTCAAGGCCATCGACAAGCGGCTCCTCCGGGCGCAGGATTAATGTAGTGATCACTTTTTAGGTCGAATTCAGGTCATTGAGCACCGATTTGCGGAGGTGTATCGCCAACATCGGGGTCAGTACAGCGCCCAACTCCGCCGGGAGGTGTTGGCGGTGTTTGGCGTCGAGTTATCGGGGGAAGCCATTCGCCCCCTGCTAAGCGCCTTGCGAGCCGCGGCCCAACCTGGCCCCGGTTGGGCCTCAACGGTGTCCGGCGCGGTAGCCGCAGGGGGGGGGTGTTCCTGCCTCGGGGAGGGGGTCCGAACCGAGCCTCCCGCTACCCGGAGAACAAGCCGAGGCGGCAGGTCCAGAGGTCGGAACGGTGGAAAACCCTTGCGAGTTGACGGCGGAAGGAGCCTGTCTGGCCCCCAGCGTCCCCAAGCTCATTCCCCCAACTCAGGTTGCCCCCATCCTGGAAGCGCGAGAGCAGCCCGCCCCTGCTTGCGCCGGGGATGAAGCCGGAGCGGGGACGCCAGGGCTTAAAGGGGCGGAGGACCCTGGCGAGTTGGCGGTGGCGATCCCGCCGGGGTCCCCGAGCGCGCCCGTGCTTGGCCGGCTCACGGTGCCAACCAAGCCCTGGGCCGAGGGCCAAGCCCGCTGGTGCGACCACCTGGGCCTGCTGCTGTTTTGGCAGGCGTTGAGTCGGATGGCGGTCGTGCTCAGCCCGCCGGTGTCCTGGCTCAAGCAGTGGTTGGCCAGCGTGTTGCTGGGCGCGCAAAACGTGGACCAGACCAAGTACCTCAACTGGGAGGAGTTAAGTTTGCTGTTGGGGCCGGTGGCGGCGGCCCCGACACTTCAACGCAACGCCCTGAGCCAACTGGCCGCCCCAGCCACCGTCCAGGCGGTATGGCGCTGGAACGCGGGGCAGGTGGAGGCGCTGAGCGAAAGCGATTTTTATTTGGACCCCCACACCAAACACTACACCGGCCAGCAGTCCATCCTCAAGGGGTGGTGCCCGGCGATCCGCTGGGCGGACAAGGCGCTGCACAGCGACTTTGTGCATACCCAGCGCGGGGAAGCCATCTATTGGGAATGCACCGACAATTTCGCCGACCTGCGGCAACGGCTCTGGGAGGTCGTGCTTCGCCTGCGCCAGACCTTGGGGTGGGGCTCGGACAAGGTCATTACCTTGGTGGTGGACCGTGGCGTGTTCGGCCTGGAGGTGTTTGGCAAGGTGCTGGCCGATCCGGGCTTGCATTTGATCACCTGGGAAAAAGGCTATCAGCCGGGCCAGTGGCAGGAGCAACAAAAACAGGGGGAGTTCGTCATCGAGCGGGCGCGCAATCGTGCGCAGGACTTGCGGACCTACCATTTCAGGTACCTGGACCGGCCTTGGGCCAAGGCGTCGGGGATGGAGGTGCTCAAGCTTATCTTCAACCGGTGGCTGCAGGAGAATGACTTTAAGTACGAAGACAAGCATTTCGGTATCAACCAGATCACCAGCTACCGGACGGTGCCTTACGAAAAGCTCAAGGGTCAACTGCAAGATCGGCAGGTCAAAAGCGGCCAAGCCAAGGCGCTGAGTCAGGCACGGCTGGATTTGGAACGTCAGCAGAAACGCTATTTGTTCGAGCAGGAACAGGCCGATGTCCAACACGCTCGTTGACAAGCCGTCCTGGCCCAATGGGAGAAACGTGCGACCGACCCCGCCGGCCAGGCGCCCACCGACGGGGCCAAAGAACTGACCCGCTTGCGTGCCGCCAGCCAGCGTTATGAAACCACCCGAGCCGAACGGCGCAAAAAAATCCAGGCCCTACAGGAACAGATCCAAACCAACCGGCAGCAATGGGCGACGGTCGAAAAACAGGAATCGCGTTTGGAACAACTGATCGCCCAGGGGATGCACCGGCTGGACACTCGGAACAAACAACTGATGGACGCGATTAAAATTGCGGCCAGCAATGCGTTTCGGCAGGCGCTCAAGCCGTTTAAAACGGCCTATGACAACTATCGCGACGATCACGATTATTTTCGGCAACTGACCCATTCGGGCGGCGTGCTGCGGTGGACCGGGCAGACCTTTGAAGTGCATTTGCTTCCCCAAGTCAATTACCCGCCTGCGCTGCAAGCGATCATCCGCAGCCTGCTCGAGCAACTCAACGCCAGGCAACCCCGACTGCCCGACGGGAGCCAGCGACCCTTAAAGTTCTACCTCTCCGACCGGGATGATTTTGAAATCCGCCTCAAAGGAACTGGCTGAGTCGCTGGCCGCAAAACCTCCTGGATCCGGAGGAATCAAACTTGCGGGCGATTCATGCCTCGGTCACCGGTGTTAGTGAGGTCTGAGCCTGTGGTCCCAGGCAAGCAATAGATGGTCACACTTGGCGTATTGTCGAACGCAGCGACGTCAACATACGAGGGGGCGTTGCCTTTGAAAGAGACTCCCGTCAGGCTGGTGCAGCCCTCGAACGCCCCCTCGCCGATGCTGGTGACGCTGCTGGGAATCATGACGATGGTAAGGTTAATGCAGGAGGTGAAGGCATACCGGCCGATGTTGGTGACGCTGTTGGGGATCGTGACGCTGGTCAGGCCGTAGCACTCATAGAACGCAGAGTTCCCGATGCTGGTGACCGGCAGCCCAGTGATCGCGCCGGGAATGATCACCGCCCCACCAGAACCGGTGTATCCCGTGATCGTGACTGTGCCATTATTGGCCGTGTAGGGGAATTCTTGCACCACGGTGAGCGTCGCGCCAGCGCTGGTGATGCTGCCGAACAGGTTGGTGATGGCCACATCGTACAGCCCCGCATCGGCTGGCTGCGCGTTGGTCCGGGTATAACTGTTAGTGTTTGCTCCGACATGGTTCGTGCCGTTGAAGCGCCACTGATAACCGAGCGGCTGGGCTCCTGAGGCGCTCACACTGAAGGTGGCGTTCTGGCCAACCGGAACCATTTCGTTGGCGGGCTGGCTGAGAATCGCCGGCGGCGCTATGGGCATCATGACCAGGCTGGTCGAAGGATCCCAACCGATCAGGAACGCGGGCGGGACTGCCGGGGCTTCATAGTCCGCCGTGGGGTTCACGAACCCGAGGACACCGGCGCGCGTGTTGCCGGTGGCAGTTGTCAACATCGTGTTCCAATCCGCGGCAGTCGTATTCCAAGCCGCCAGGGCGATTACCACGCTGCCGCCCTTGGGGATCACGTTCGCCATCTCCACATCGCCCAAAAAGAAACTGCCCGCGCTGACGGCGGTGATCGTCTGCGATCTGGTGGCCTCGAGGGTAAAACCCGCAGCGACCAGAACATTGTGGGCCAATACACCGTAGCCTGGTGCAGGGGGCAGGTTGACGCCGGCCGGCACAGCCGATGTGTTCAACTCCCACACCTCGATGGTGACTGGGCCGGAATAGAGCGTGAGGGCGTCATTGACCGTCACCGCGCCACCGGAAGTTGTGTTGTCCAGGTAAATCGCCCCTTGAGCGAAGGCCCCCGCCGCGAACGCAATGGTCAATGCGCAAGTGATGGCTAATTTCTTCATAGTTCGGCCTAATCCTGTTTGATTTGTGGTGCGCAGATATCGAGTAAAGCCAGCCCTCGCGGTCTGCTTATTGGACATTGAACGTAAAAAAACCAGTTCGTGGTGGAACTGGCACTGAGGAAGAAGCCTTGGCCGACTGCGAGCACCGGCTCGGCGGGTGTCCAACTCGTGCCGATGTAACGGGTGACGGTAAAGTCCGAACCGATATAAGTGTACACGGCGTCCCCGGCGGCCGGGGGGTAGCCCCAGTCAGTGTGGATTAGGCCGGAGACCGGAGCCATCAGGGACAGAAGGCTGCAACCAGCGGGGCAGAGGATGGAATTCGTTCCTTGCAGGACCTGGCCAATCAGCGTGCACGTGCGGGGCCCCGCACCAGTGGGGATCTGCACAAAGAAGCCCTCGCCCGGGTTGAGCGCGAGATTCGGGTTGGTCCAATACCTGGCCGTGCCCTGCCGGTTGGTCGTCCACGCCGAGATGCTGTAAATGGCGGTGTCTGGATTCCAGGTATGGACCGTGGTGTGGACGGGCAGGTTCGTCCCGAACACCGTCGTCACCGTGTTGTTCGTGCCAGTACCGTCCCGGTCGAGCTGATTGGCCACGAGGTTGTAACCCTCATTGAGCGTGAGCTTGAGATAACCGACAACGTTCAGCGAGTAAACGTTCTGCATTGGCCGCGGCTTCGGGGGCGATCTCCTTGAGTTGATGTTGCCCGCACCTTTCGGCAGGTAAACGTCCGGCTCAGGATCAACAACCACCCGGAAGTACTGGGCGGAACCCGTGACCGGGATGACGGCCGGGTTGGCGGTTCCGATTGGTTGAAAGTCCACGTTTGGTCCAAAGACGGCTGGGCTGGACATCAGTATGCCGTCCCCCACAGGACTCCAGGAGACCCTCACGTTGCCGCCGCCCGAGTTGACAATCGTCAGCGTGGGCAGAGGCGTAACGAAGGTCGCGCTCAAATTGGTTATGGAGGCAATCGCGCCAGTCGGGTCGCTGTTGTCGTGAGCCGTCACCGCCACGCCTACAGCCACGATATCCGGGAACGGCGTCCCGAATACCGTGTGGTGGTCCTGTCCAACCAGCGTCGTGGTCGAGGTGTCAATATCCATGTATTGATTCCAATCGTTCGCGCCAGGGGTCTTTGGCCCTAAGAAATAATAGAGGGAGAAGACCGAGCCGTTGCGGTGGATCTTCATCCACGTGCCGGGATAGACCGGGACCGGGTTGCTACCCACCTGCTTCCAATCAACGGCCCCGCCCGCGTGCGAGCGGTATTGATCAGCCACGATATTTTCCCCGGTGGTCTGACACGCCATCATGGAAATGAACGCGTCCGGCCCCCGCGGACCCACCGTCGGGTCCGAGGCCCGGACCATCAACTCGCACTTGCTCCAGGGATCCGGCCCCGTGAAGGCGGTTACTTCGACGATGGCGTCCCAGGCTGGGCCTTCACCCCATGCGTAGAGGAGGTGGCAATTGTCGGAGGTATTCCATATATCATCGCCGCCACCCACAATGGTCCAGCTCCCCCTGCCCGTTGGGGTCGCCGAGCCCTTGAGCGCCGGCGCTCCGATGCCGGTGTCGTTCCACTGGGCATCGGCGCTCGCAACACAGAGGGCCAACGCTCCCAGCGAAAGCACGGCCCAACCCGCGGGCCACCGCCCTGCGTGAGCTCTGGGATCTTCGAGCACCCCGAGGTATCCGAAGCACCTTTTAAGGTCCCGCAGCCAGAGGGCGCCTAGCGCTGCGACACGGGTAAGTAGAGCCTGTCCCAAAAGAGCGAGTTTCTGCAGTCGCATGAGTATTGGTGATCCACAAACACTTCGCTATCAGTAGATGTGGGCGTTAATCCCCGGCCCACTGCCTTTTCAGGCGACATTGGTCGTTCCGGTACACACCGCGTCCCCGGTTCTTTATTCGGAGAATCAGCCGCGCGGGCTTCAGGCTGCCCGGCGCTGGGCCTCGGCCGCCTCCGCTCGCGGCAAGCGCGCGAGCACCCACAGATTATGCACCAACACCGTCCAGGTCACGGTCAACTCCCGGTGTTCAAAGCCTTTGCAGCGCATCCGTCCACCCAGGAAGACATTCTTCACAATGCCGATGCGGCCTTCGGTTTGCGCCCGGCGCCGCTGCATGCGCTTGAATTTCCAGGAACGGTTCCGCTGGCGCAGCCGCGCGGGCGAACGGGGACAGACCGCGTTGAAGATCTTCTCTTGGTCCAGGCCGAAGCGGTTGAGCTCGCTATCGAACCCCCGGTCGCCCGCGAGCGCTTTGGGGCCTGGCGCATAGGCTTCCTGCATGCGTGCCACCGTGCGCGGCAATAAGGCGGCGTCGGCCGGAGCACTCTGGCGGAACAACTCCCAATCCAGGATCAGCCCTTGGGGATTCTCGGCCAGGAAGAGCGTGTTGCCGAACTCCACTTCGGCCTCGGCTTTTTTGCGCACAATCACGTGGACGTCCGCTTCATAGAGGCTGAGGATCTGTAACCGTTCACGGCTTTCGACGCACCGCTTGAGCACATGATCTGAGCGGACCGTAGATTTTGCTGGCGTTACCGAGCGGCCCTTGTTAGGGTGCGTGGCCGTGGACCAGGATTTAGTGATTAGGCGCCGGGTTGTTCGGCAAGCCGAGCTGCTGCTCATCCGACAGTTGATCGAGGATGAGGGAGCTCAGGGACGCAGCCATGTTTCCAATCGCCTCTGTGAGATTTGGAACTGGCGCCAGGCCAATGGGCGCTTTCGTCAGATTGCCTGCCGCAACCTGCTCCGTCGGCTGGAAGCGCGCGGACTGATCGAGTTGCCTCCGAAGCTCTGCGAGGCCCGACGACCCGGTTATCGCAATGGAACCTCGACACCCGATCTCCTGGATTGCAGGCCGTTGACGGGCAGGCTGCCAGAGTTCCAAAACCAGATTGGCATTCAGTTAGTCCAGGACTCCAAGCGGTTGGCGCTCTACCGTGGACTGGTTGGAACGTATCACTACCTGGGCTATCAACAGGCCACCGGAGTGTTCCGCTTCGCGGAAATCACTGAAGTCGGAGGCGGTTTGCTTCACACTTAACCAGGAGGGGGTGGCGAGATCTCCGTTGCGAGCGTGAGGCGAGAGCGGGCTCGGTGGGGCGTTGTCGCGCAGGCAACCGGGGCGGCCAAGATGGAGGGAGGCTGGTGAAACGAGGTTTTCAGGCGGGGCCAGCTTGGTTATAGAGGGTTCATGCAAAACATCTTCAAAACCTCACTGACCCCGCAGCAGTATGCCGATCAGAAGTATCACAAGCAAGTCAAGGCGCCGGAAAACTGCCTGAACTGCGGG
This sequence comes from uncultured bacterium, assembly GCA_963713735.1. Taxonomy (GTDB): domain Bacteria; phylum Verrucomicrobiota; class Verrucomicrobiia; order Limisphaerales; family UBA8199; genus CAVQND01. The sequence goes on along the minus strand of CAVQND010000013.1, from coordinate 216,099 downwards.
CGGGCGCACAGTCTGGAGGCGTTGGCGTATTACCACCGGTATGTCAGTTGGCTGACGGGCGTGCTGATGATTTGGGTGCGGCGGTTCCTGTGCCGGCACTGCCGAGTGAGCGTGAGTTGCCTGCCGGACTTCGCCCAGCCGTATCGGGCGGTCAATAGCGAGACCATTGCGGCCGGTTTCAGCGGCCAGACCCGGACCCGGGAACAGAACCGGGCCGTCGAGCATTGGGGCACGGCCATCGCGGTTTACTGGCGCCGGTATCAAGGGCATCTGCCGGCGCTCTTGTGCATCGTGGGCAACGCGTTCGGGGCGCTGCCGCTTCAACCCACGGCCCGGGAGTTTTGGAACGTCCTGCTGGCGCGCTGCGGGGATCTGGCCGGCGCCACCCGAGAGTTGGTCCAGCAATATCACACCTGTTTGTTCGGGACTTACCGCTGCCATCAGCGGCGACCGCTTCGGGCTGCATGAGAGCCCCGCCCGGGAGTCGGGTGCCGGTTAACCCCCACACACCCTTGCTATTCCAAGTGCGTGAGACCGGCCCCAGACTCACGAGCGTATGAATCAACCAAGCGATTCCGAAGCATCGGCCCTGGCCCGGCACGCCGCCGCGAGCTGGATCCAGGAAGCCATTGCGCAAAACTTCACGCTGGCCCGGGCCACCGCCTTGGCCAGCGAACGGCCCTGGGGCGGCAAGCTCTACGGCGCCTCCACTCTGGAGGGCTGGTATTACTTGTGGCGCAACCAGGGGTTCGAGGCCCTGCACCGACAACCCCGCAAAGACAAAGGCGCGCGCAAGGCGCTCAGCCCGGAAGCCTGCCAGGCCCTGGTGGAGTGGCGCCAAAAATATCCGAACCTGACGGTCAAGAACATCGTGCGCCAGTTGCTCGACAACGGCACGCTCCAGTTGGGCACCTTCAGCCTGCCCTCGGTTTACCGCGTCTTGGCGGCCCACCACCTGGACGCTCGTTCCCTCAAGGCCAATCCACCGGCCGGACTGAGCGGCCCGACCAAGGCCTTCGAGTGTGCCCTGGCCAACCAACTGTGGATGACCGACATGATGTTCGGACCCACGCTCAAGCTGGCCGACGGCCAGGTCATCCATACCCGGCTCTTCTCGCTCCTGGACGACTGCTCGCGCCTGGTCCCCCACGCCCAGTATTACGACTCGGAGAAGCTCTGCTGGTTCCTGGACTGCTTCCGGCAAGGCCTGGCCCGGCGCGGCTTCCCCGAAAAGCTCTACACCGACCAGGGCAAAATCTTCACCAGCTACCACCTGCAGATCGTCTGCGCCAACCTCGGCGTCCGGCTCTGCCACGCGGCCCCCTATGCCGCGTTCTCAAAGGGGAAGATCGAGCGCTGGTACCGGACCCTCCAGATGGACTTCGAGGCCCGTCTGGTGATTGACCCCGTCCACAGCCTGGAAGAACTCAACGCGCGGCTCTGGCGCTGGATCGAGGGCCAATACCATCAGCGGCCCCACAGTGCGCTGGGCGGCCAAACCCCGGCCGAACGCTTCGCCCAGCGCGCCTCCAACCTGCGCACCGCCGACGCCCAAACTGACTGGGAAGCCCTCTTCCTGTGCCGAGCCCAGCGGCGCGTGCGCCTGGACGCGACCTTCAGCCTGGCGGGCCAACTCTGGGAAGCCCCCGTGCATTTGCGCGGCCAACTCATCCAAATCCGCTTCGACCCCTTCGCCTGGCGCCGCCTGGAGATTTGGTGGGAGGGCAAGTTCCTCGCCCAGGCTCGCCGGTGCGATAAACAACTCAACGCCAAAACCTATACCGACCGCGATTATGAACGGCCCGATAAATCCGCCTGACCTGGACGTCGCCCTCAAGAGCCTGTGGGGTGCCACCGCCATGCCCTTTGGCGCCGCCGTTCCCAAACCCTATGCCGCGCAGAGCTTCCAGCAAGCCCGCCACCGGCTCGAACAGTTGGTGGCCGTGCGCGCCTGCGGATTACTTCACGGACCCAACGGCGTGGGCAAGAGCCTCTTAATCCAGCACTTCCTCTCCAGCCTGCCCGACAAACGCTTCAAGCCCCTGGTGGTGGCGCACTCCTCGGTCACCGGCACCGACCTGTTGCGCCTGCTCTGCGCCGAACTGGGCCAGAACGCCCGGATGCGCCGCTCCGACAACGTGCTGCTCATCCGCCAGGGCTGGCAGCAGTTGGAGCGGCTCTGGCCGGTCATCGTCATCGATGAGGCGCAGAACTTGAGCGCCACCGCCCTGGAGGAAGTGCGCCTGCTCTCTTGCGACCGGCGCGACACCCAGCCGCCCTTCAGTTTGCTCTTGGTCGGCGACGAGCAACTGCTGCCGCGCCTGCAAATGGGCATCAACGCGCCGCTCTTGGCCCGCCTGAGCTTTTGCCTGCCCCTGACGCTCTGGACGGCCGACGAACTGGCCGGCTACGTCCAGGCCCGCCTGCAGGAGGTCGGCATCCACGCCAACCCCTTTGACGCAGCGGCCCTCCAACTGCTCATTCGCGCCGGCAACGGCCTGCCCCGGCTGCTCAATCACCTGGCCCAGCGCGCCCTCGAAGAAGCCGCGGGGCAGAACTCCCGGTCCGTTACCGCCGCTCACGTGCAGCGCGCCTTGGAACTGCTGCCCTGGGTCGCCCAATTGGTTCCATGAGCCCCGTGAGCTATCCCCAGCCCCCATCTGCGGCCCGTTCGTCAGGCTTGTCTGACGGGGTGAACGGGCCACCCCCAGGCTCGGTCCCGGCGACCCTGCTCCAACTCCACCAGACTTATTGCCAGCTCACCGGCCAAACCCTCAGCCTGGGCTTTGACCGGGAGCGGCTCTGGTTCGAGTTCCACCGCGCCGGCTTCACCCAGGCCGACCTCCTCCAGGTCGTGCGCTATCTGCAAAAGGAAATCCGCCACACCCGCCGCAATGTCGGCGCCCTCAAGCTCTCCAACCTCTTGCAACTGGATCGCTTCGAGGAGGACCTCAACATCAGCCGGGTTCGCCTCAGTGCCCCGCCACCCCCCAAAACCCCGGCCGCCCTCCTGCCGCCAACCTGCTCACCGGCGCAACAGGAGCGCGGCCGACAACGCGCATTGGAGCAACTGCGCCGACTCAAAGAAACCCTTCGCTAAAGAGCCTATGCCACTGGACCTTTCCATCCTCGAAAAGCTTGAAATCGCTCACCGCCTCGTCGCCGAAGCGCTGGGCCGAGCGCCTCAACTCTGCGACTGCCGCCTCGATCAGGCTATGCTGGTCTTGGAGCTATCCATCAAACGCGCCCGGCGTTCGCCACAAATGCGTCTGCGCCTGCCACCGGACCGCCGCGAAGAGGCCTTCCTGTTCTGAGCCCCATCCCTTCGCCAAAACGGCCTCTCGCCCCGCCGCAGGGGTGTGCCGCGCAGCATCCGCCTCTCCGCCCCTTACCCAAGCCACCAGCTTCCTCGACGATCTTGATACGCCTTTGTCGAACCTCCTTGATTATCAAGATACTTTTCTCCCAGAAAAGCGTGAAGCGGAACAGGTCCTGGCCTTGTTACCGCGGCAGAGCCACCTCAACTGCGATGAAACCGGACACAAAGACAACGGACACCGGTTCTGGACCTGGTGCTTCCGCGCGAGCCAGTTTGTCGTCTTCAAAATCGAGGCCTCGCGCGGCGCTGAGGTTCTCCAGCGCCTGCTGGGCCAAGAGTTCCAGGGCATTCTGGGCTGCGACTATTATGCCGCCTACCGCAAATACGCCCGCCAATGCTCGGTCCTGGTCCAGTTCTGTATGGCGCACTTGATCCGGGACGTCAAATTCCTGTGCGAATTCCCCGAGCCCAGCGTCCAAGGCTATGGCAAAGGGTTGTTGGCGGGCCTCAAGGCCCTGTTCTGGACGCTGCACCGCAGGGACCAACTGAGTGCCCGCGCCTTCGAGTCGGAGCTGGCCGCCGCCCACGACCAAATCTGGCGCGCCGCCCTGCCGGGTTCGGGCGGCCCCTTTCACCGGTTGATATGGAACATGGCCGAGCGATTTTACCGCCATGGCGAAGCCTACTTTCAATTCATCACCACCCCGGGCATCGAACCCACCAACAATGTGTCGGAACAGGCCATGCGCTTTGTGGTGATGGATCGGCACATGACCCAAGGCACCCGTAGCGCCCGAGGGCGGCAGTTTTGTGAGCGACTCTGGACCGTGATGGCCACCTGCTCGCTACAGCATCGCTCCCCCTTTGATTGGATTTGTCAGGCCCTGAGCGCTTGGTTCAAAGGACAGCCGGTTCCTCCCCTATTAGCCGATTCCTCCTGAGTGACAACTTGAGGTGTGAACGGTTACAGAAAAGCGATATGTAGGGCTCCAGGTTGGGAAACTCATCCCCGTGACCGCTGACTGCACCGGTCTGCTGGTCAAACCGGACGTTGCGGCTAGACAGCTCGAAGCGGAGAAACCGGCGGCCCAGGCGTCGGCAGAGCAGGCCGTCCCAGAGGAGCCCACTACTAGCTGGACTCTGCCGGACGCTCAAATTCAAGAACCCGGGCTTTGAGCAGGAGTGAGGAACCACTGAGTGTTGGTGCGAGTTCCACGCTGGGCAGCAAACGGGTGTGCGAGACCACTTCTTTCGGCTGTGCGCCCCGGCAGCGCATACCCATTCAGTCCTGGCCGGAGGGAATAGGAAGCTGCCCCTAACCATGGGGACCGCAAGGTAGGGCAGCGGCCCTCAAACCGATTCTGGCAGGTCGTGGCCCGTGGACGCCGCGGAAAACGCCTGGGGGCCGCCAGTCGCCCCGAGGTTCCGACCACACCGAGTAGGCGCCCGGGTCCTTGCGGATGGCAACGAGCAATCACCTTGTGGATGGAGTCTTTCAATCGCACCTTCCTGTGATGTCTGACATGCCGCACCAAGTCCAAGATGGCGGGATCGGCCTGGAGTTGTTTAACGAGCTGGCAGGCCGCCGCGATAGCGGGCGTGTCGCGCGAGACGTACTGGCGGATGTTGTTCATTTTTCCGATCCACACCGTCTCCGTGACGAGGGGCATCACGCGGTTGACCGCCCGCACGGCGTCTTCGGTTCCAGCCAGCATGGGCTCTACGCTGACGCTGGTGTGCCAACCGTGATGGAAGGCATACTGCAAGGAGGCGATGCGCTCTCTTGGAGATGGGGCGCCGGGTTCCCAAAACCGCGTGAGGATTGGGTCGAGGCTATTGATTGTGAAGCGCCAGAGAATCCTGTGCTTATAGGAAGCAAGGTCAGCACACATCGCAACGACGCATTCCAGGTGTGGTTTCGTGACGATCAAGACCTTGTTCCCTCTATCGAGCAACTCCCGAAGCCACGCGAGAATCTGAGGCAAGTAACGCAGAGTGATGTCGTGCTGGCTCGGGAAGGCACGGCAGTGATAAGTGGTCAGGAGAATGATCGTCGGCCTTTGCCGGGTTTCTGGCGGCACCGGCTCAAAATCCTGTAGAGTGAAGAGGGACATTTTCGTATTCATAAAGCAATCAGGCATTCACGCCCGGCGCCGCACCCGCCGTTGAAGGCGCCTCGGCTTCGGGCCGCAGGAAGACGAGCTTCCCGCTCTTCACGGCCTCCTCGTAATCCTCGAGCGAGGGAAGCTGGCCCTGGGCCTTTTTGGCGTAGGCGCGGTGGACGATCTTGGAGTTCTGCCCCAGGGCGCGCTGGGCGTAGCGCTCGGGGTAACCGGAGTTGGCTGACCGTTCCGCCCAGGCATAGCGGTAGGAGTGGAGCGTCACGCCCTTGATGCCCAGGCCCTGGCACCGCTGCCTGAATTCGGTGGCCCGGTCGGCCTCGCGCACGGTGATGAGGTAGGGAAAGAGCGGCCCGGTGCGCGGGCGCCACAGGATGACCTCCCAGGCCTTCGGGCCGATGCGCATTCCACCCAGGTTCCCGGTTTTCAGGCGATCGTAAACGAAGCAGTGCCGTTCGTAATCGAGGTCCTCGGCATGCAGGTGGGCGATATCCGATTGGGAGCCTCCGAAGTGCCAGCAAAGCTCGTAATAATCCCGGCGCTCGGGATTGCCCTCTCGCTCGACGATCCGGCAGTGCTCTTCCCACTTGATGGCCCGCTTCTCCTTGTGCTTGATCTTCGGGAATTTCTTCTTCGGCAGGATCGGCACGGGAAGCCACCCCATGTCGAGGGCGTGGTTTTGGAACCGCCGGAGATAGACGTTCGTGGCCGTGGTGCCCGCCCGCAGCACCGCCATGAAGTCCGCCGGCATGGTTTCGACCAGGAGCTTGTCCGCGATGATTCTGTAGGCCTTGTCCTTGAGGGCCGTCGCGTAGCGCTTGAGCGTGGGGCCGGTCTTGTCCTGGATGATGTCCTCCATGACGGTCGTCCAGGTCCTCCTGGCCAGATCCGGGTCGGCCGACGACAGGTAGGCCAGCCCGATCTTGCGGTTGATGTGCGGGTGCTCGGCCGCCTCGTTCTTGTGGCGGACGAGCCGCTCGGCCTCCTCGCGGCCCCTGGTGCGCAGGCTGGGGCGCGCGCCGGTCTGCGTGTCGAGGCAGTAAAACATGCCGCCCCGCTCGCCGCGCCTCACCACACGGTATCGCTCTTTCGTGCTCTTCCAGTATGAGGGAAGAGCGATGCCGCCCCAAAATGGATAGGCCGGGCCTTATGCCGGATTAAGCCGGATTTGGCGCGCCCGCCGATTTTGGTGCCCGTTTTGGTGCCCGTCGGGGCTTTCGGGCGGGTTCATCCACCCGGCCTCTCCTTGATGCTCGCGGGACTTCGAGGAAATCCGCGAGTGGAGGCGAGGGTCGGAATCGGGCAACCCTCGCCCCTTTCACCCCCCGGTAACCCGGCCAGCGGCGTCCAGGCGCGTCCAGGCCGGCTGTAGCCGAACCAGGCGAAAACCGGCCCCGGGGTTCGCGTCTGGGTTCACGTTTTGGTGACGAGCATCGCATCACCCTCTATAGCGACGGGTGGGGCGAGAGTGAACCGCCACTTTGTAGCGCCTTTGGACAAACAGGCCAACGTAACCGTTCGATGCCCCTTTTCAGCGCTTTCGAGTTGGTTTGCAGCCGGATTCAGTGGGCGGGCTGCATGAGTTGCCAGCCGCCATTTTCATGCCGGTTCGGGTCGTAAGTGGGATCGTTCGCATTTCGATAGTTGCCGTAACCATCGGTCCAATGATACTTCTCCGCGAAAGAATGCTGTGACGTGCCCCATAAGGGGTCGTTCACCGTATCCACGCCGCGTATGTAATTGTCGAAGTTATCATTGGCGCTCCGTCCTGCGGACCCGGCGGCTACCTGGCCCGCGGCTCGCGAGGCCGCCAGTTTTTGGTCAATGGAAGCGATCATCGCGTCGTTGTTGGCGCTGACCTGGATACTGAGGCGCTTGGCCGCGGCGATGGTGTCGTAACCGGCCTGGAGTTGGCGGTTAAACTGCTCGGTCAAGTAGCTCGCGGTGGCCGCCACACGCCGATTCCAGGCCGGGTTCGGCCGGAACGATTTGGCGATGGCCGCAAAGAGGCTCCGCCGCCGCTCCAAAGTGCCGGACGGCGCGCGGAAGCTGTGCAGGCAGCCCAGGCCCCAGTTGATCTGCCAGCCCCGGCCTTGAGGCCCGTCGTAGGGAATGTTCCCCGAGTAGTACACAGCGTAGAATTCTTCCTCCACGGGCCTGCCGTCGAGCTCGTAGGCGACTTTCACGCCGACGCCGTGGTGATTATCGGTGGCAGCCAGCTTAAAGGCCTTGGGCAAGTCGGGCAAGTCCTTGCTGCCGATCACATGGAATTTGGTGCAAGCGCCCCGGACCTGTTGAACGAACGCAAGGAGGGGCGTGGCCGCCGGCTGGGGCTGGTGCGCGAAGAACTTTCCCCAGTACTTCTGGCCGGGCCGATACAAATTGCCGTCGGGCCGCAGGCTGAAAAACTCCAGAGGGGGATACCCGAAATAGGCATTGTCGTTGGCGGGATTTTCCGCGCTGGCCGAGTACGCCGCCGGGTTGCCGGTATTCGCATAATCCCATGCCACCTGGCTCTTGTCGCGCCACTTCTCCGGCGCCCAGAACGCGCACACGGCCAACCCGTCCTGTTTGCCATTCTCTTATGACGCGAGCGGTGAACCGCTCACCGTTGATGACCAGGGCATTCGTGGCCTTGGCATCACGGCTTCGCCCGCCATCGCCGGCGCCAGGCGGCTCGCCGCCACCCGCCACGGCGGCTGTCGTGATGAGAAGGCACGAAGCAAACCCGCAGAGCACTAATTTTGGTTTCATATTATTGACTTTACATCAAGCCATACGCGCGCACTTCGCGGTCATGGCCGGAGCACGGCCCCCGGCCAGCCGGGTTCATGACATGGCGCATCGCCCCAGGGCGTTGGCTGCGCAATTTCCGGCCCAGGCCTCGCCCGCAACCACCAGCCCCGTCCGGCCTGAAGGAGGTTTTGCATTCTCGGTGACTGACCGCGCCTCCCGATAAGTCATTTGAGGCCGAGAATCTTCATCCATCCCTCGGTTATCTGCTCCGTCATTGGCAGTTGGCGGCGACGGAAAACAGACCTGTAGGGTATCGTCAGTTGCCATGGTAGGACCAGTTGTTCCGGCTCGTTCCGTCGTAGGTTGGGTTGGCGGGATTATATGCCTCGAACCAAGAGAGGCCCGTTCCTAAATCGGTTACCGCAGGTGCGTACAAGTAGTTATTGACACGAAGTAAATGCGTCTGACCGTCTGTTCCCGGGATTTCGATTACATTATACGTGTGCGGGGAAATCACGGTGGCGCCGGAAGCCGAAACATAACCGGCTGAAACGGATCGAATACGGACATTTTCCGGCAAATACCCTGCCAAGTATTTCGAGCGCGCGGCACTCGCGGCGACACAGGAGAACTCTGGATCAGTTAGCCACCGAAAAGCATGCCTCTGCAGGGTGAACCGATTACCGGCGGTCCAGAGCATACCCGCAACCAACTTTTCGATTTTGCGGCGATCGTTTGGGCCTGTACCGAAATGATCGGTAAGGTTGACCGGGTCATTATTCACATAGGCGTAAAGGGACAATTGCAATCCGTCGAAAAGGAGAGGATCCCGAGCGGTCCACATTCCTGTTCCAGCGAGGTAATCCCTCGCGCCGAAGCGGACCAAACCCGTATCCGGATCGAAGAGACCACCCGCAAAGCCGAAAGGTTGGAAACCGGGAGCCGAATCTGAGAGCACACGGCCAAACTCGTCGTAGTCCAGTTCCTGGGCGACCGCCCCGTTGGCCGTGTTGACCACCAAGCGCGCGCTGCCGCGCTCATCCTGGAGGATGCGGTAGGTGTTCGTGCCGGCGATGCAGTACCGACGGGGTGAGATTGTCCTCCGCATAGACGAACCGTAGGGTCACGGCAGAATTGGCGTCCAATTCGGCAATGAGCAAGTCGCCGTCCCACAGCCAGCCACGTTGGAGCATGCCTCCGACTTTCTTGGAGATACGCCGCCCGGCCGCATCGTTCAGGTAGTTGATCCGCTGGCCGACGCCCGGCGCTGCGCTGATCAGGGCGCCTCGCACGTCGTAGGTGTAGGCCGTCGTTTGCCCTGCGGTGGTGACGCTGGAGAGGGTGCCGTTGCGCGACCAGCCAAAGGTGGAGCCGCACACGCTTGCGCCCGATCCTGGGCATCGTAGGCGGCGGTTTCCGCGTTGCGGGTGAGGCGATTGCCGTTGGCATCGTAGGTGTAGGTTGCGGCCAGCGCGCCATCCTGCCAGACTTGCTGGAGCCGGCCCGCCACGTCATAGGCATAGCTGAAGTTCCGCTTCGTGCCACCCACTGTCTCGGATTTGTTAGTGAGGCGATCAACAAGGTCGTAAGCCAGTGCCACCGACCACACAGGCGTGCCGGACACGCTGGCGACATAGTTGGTCAGCAGGCCGCGGTCATCGAACCGCCGTTGGTCGCTCACGATGCCCAGACTCGTGCCCGTAATGAAACCGCTTGCGGGATCGTTAGTCAGGGTCAGGTTGCCGGCTTGGGTCAGGAGCAGGTCCCGATCGTAGCTGTAGCTGATGGCGGCTCCGTTGACCGATTGGGACGCGGGCAGGAAATCGGCGTTAAGCGTCAGGCTGAGGCTGCCGGTGATGGCGCCCGACCAGGTGATGTTGGTCGTGAAGGGGCCTTGGTAATCCAAATGCAGGCTGTCGCCGGTGGTAGAAACGATGTTGGTCGCGAGTCCACTGGCAGGGCCCTGCCCGTAGGCATAGCTCAGCGTGGGTCCGGTGCCCAGCACAAGCTGGTCGATACGCCCACCCGGTCCGCGAGTGAAAAGGACGTTCTGCCCATCGGGGAGCGAAACCTGCATGAGATTCCCATCGGCGTCGTAGGCATAATGGACGGATTCATCGAGGCCGTTGACGGCCGGCGGCACGTAATTGGTGACCAGGCCCACGGCGTTGTGCTCGAAGCGGTGCGCGGGCCGGCCCGGCGGCGTCACCGAGGTGAGATGAAACTCGGCATCGCTCTGAAAGTTGGCCGCCTGGCCGTCGGCCAGGGTGAGTTGTTGCAAGCGGCCGGCGCCGTCGTAGCTGTATTGCTTGGTCCGGCCCAGCGGGTCGGTCAACGTGGCGAGTTGGCCCAGCGAATCATAGCTCAACGTGGCTCGGCGGAGCCCGACTGCGGCGGTTTGCTGGATCTCGATCACGCGGCCCTGAGAATCGTAAAGGATGTCCACTGCGGCGTGACCGGATGTCTGACTTCGAATGGGCCGGCCCTGTCCATCCAGTTTTACCATCGCCTGCCGCCCTTCGGGCGAAGTGCACAGCCATACCCGGTTAGTGCCATCGTAGGTGGCCAGGGATCGCTGGCCATTGACGGTGGTCTGGTTTGTCAGCGCGGTCACGGAGAACGGGTTGTTCGTATCCGACAGGGTTGCCGAGTAAGTCAAGGTGAGCTTGTCCTCCGGGCCGCCGGGCGATATTGCCATGTCCAGGAGCGTGGGGAGCCTTGTCCCGGTTGGGAACCGTGGGCCACCGCCGAAATCCATGCAGCCCCCGAGGCCATTGTTGTTAGTGAAGGTCTGGAAACCGCTGGCGGCCAGCGATTCGACCGTCGAGGTGCCGTCGGGGAACAAGTTGTTTCGAACCGTGGTGCCACTGGGTAGCAGAAGGAGATCTCGCTTGTCCACGTTGCCGAGCGTGGTGGTGGAGGTGGTGATGACCTCGGTGCCCAGGTTGGTGGAGGCCAGGTCCTGGCCGCCACCCAGGGGATCGCGCACCTGGGTCGCCAGACCATCGGCATCGTAGGCCACCGTGTAAGTGTCGTTGAGCGGGCCGGTGACGGAGAGCGGCAGCCCGCCGGGGCTGTTGGTCAGGCGCGTGACCTCCCTGACCGGGTTGCTGATGGCGGCGAGGAAACCATTGGCGTCCAGCGACAGGGTCGTGCGCTGGCCGTAGGGACCGACGATGCCGGTGGGCAGGCCGCTGGCGTCGCGCTCGACCGTAGTGGTCAGGCCGTTGCCATCGCGGAGTTGGGTGACGAGGTTGTTGGCGTCGTAGGCGAACGACCAGTTGGTCGAGCCGGTCAGCGTGTTGAGCGTGCGCAGGTGCAAGCCGCGCGCGTCAAACACGTAGAGTTCGCTGGCGTCTTCCGAGGGGAACTGCAATTGCTGCCCGGGCCCGGTATAGCCGGCAGCGGCGGCGCCGATGTGGTACGCGTTGCCGGCGCTGTTGACCACCGCGAGGCTGCCGTCCGGGCCGACGGCAAAATCCAGCCAGAACGAGACGAACGCCACCTGCAGCGGGTTGGCGCCCTGCTGGGAGGGCTGGTCGGGAAAGGAGACCGACGTCCCGGTGCCCCGGCCGGCCAGGCGTTGCAAGATGCCACCCGGCGTGATGCGCCAGATTACGCTCACACTAGGGACACCGGCGTAGTTCTCTGCAAAAGTCACGGAGCCATCTTGGGCGGCCTGGAGAACGTTCGGGCCGCCTAACGTCCCGTAATACGGGGCGAAGGTCGCCGCGTTCGTGCCGTCGTCTCCGTACGGTTCCAATCCAGCACTGGGAAGGGGCACCGCGTTCATCACCATCCCCAGCGTGCCGTCCGGAGTGATCTTGTAAATGCCCCCCACGCCATAGCCCGCCGCGACGGGCGAGACGTAGAGCGTGCCGTCCACCGGACCCACCGCCATGGCCCGAATCGGCGTGAGCAACGCCTCATGCGCCTTGAGGCCCATCTGGCTGCGCCAGCCATTGGTTGGTGAGAGAAAAGCCTCTGCAAGGAGGGCTCCGCCCTGGCCCGCCACGGTGTAAACCCGGCCGTCGGGCGCGACCTTCCGGATGAAGTTCGTGCCGCAGCCGTAGTCTCCAGGTAAGCAACCCGTGTTCCAAAAATTGTCGTAATAGACGGTCCCATCCCGGCCCACCGCGATGTGCCCGGTCGCATCGGTTGACTGCGAACGTGCGTCGCGAGCCAGGCTGCCATCCGGCGGATACACCAGCGGGCCAACGCCCAACACCCGGTGCAGGATGCCTTGCGGGTTGATGCGGCCGATCGACCCATAAGCCTGGTCGCGATAGTAGAGCGAGCCGTCCGGCCCCACGGTCATGTCCCCCACCAGATCAACGTAGGCCTGCAGCGCGGGCTTGCCGTCCGCCTGTGCGAAGCCTGGCTCCGTGCCCACGTAGATGACGCTGAGGTCATAGCTGGGGCCCGAAAGGAACGCGAACTGGCCATCGGTTCCCAGCTTGCAAAGTCGGGAACCGTAGGAGCTGTTGAAATAGGCCTGGAAATAGAGCGTGCCATCCGGTCCCGCCGCCACTTTGAGGAACTTGTTCACGTCAGGCACCTGCATCGGGCCCATGCTGTCGCCGAAACGGTCTTGCTTGAGCACCGTGCCGTCGCCCAGGTAGAGGAAGTGGCTGACCGGATCGTAGGAATGGTGGGGCGTGAGGCTCCATCCGCCCAGGCCGATGGTGCGGTGATCGGGGATGGTCAGCAGGCGGTTAAAAGTTGCGCCGACGGTATAGAGCGTGTGCCCGCCCTGTAAGCCGTGGCCGCCGGCAAAGGCCGCGTCCCCGAAGGAACCGAATAGCGGGAGCGAAACGAGCAAATTCTGCAACATGGAAACTATATCCCACCCGGCATAGTCCGGGAAGGCCTCAACCGCGATTACCACATGCGCCTGGCGGGTCCCACCCAAATAGCGTCCATAAACGTCGTATCCGTCCCAACTGATGGTGACGAAATCCAGGGGCGCGTTCTGAATGTCGGTGTATTTGCCCGCCACCTCGACTTGGACATCCACCCCAAATATGTCCGGCGGCGCGGGCGGGGGGAGTGTGGGCACGACTGCCTTGGCTGCGACCCGGTAATCCGGGACGCGGGCGCTGGAATAGTTCAGCGCCATCGGCACGCCCACCAGGGGCACTGACTCCTCGAAAACCTGCGACGAGAGGTTCACCGCCCCATATCTGGGCGGGGTCGTGTCCTTCGGATTCACCTGCGGCTTGTCGCCTGGCAGGTTCGTATATATGAACTGCCGCACGATCTGGAAGGCCCAATTCCAATCCCAACCCGTGAGGTGCGACAGCGGGACGCGCCAGATGGACTGGCCCGGTGAGTAAGTGGCAGCCAGTTGCTGCAGTTCGGCGGCGGTGAACGAGGCGTCCGCCAGCGCGGTCGCGTCCGCAACCACGTTGCTGCCCGTCAGGTCCACTTGGGCCAAGCCGTTGGTAACGCCCAGGATTTTCAGCACGCTGCCGTTCAGGGATGGAACCCACGCCGCCCGCTCCCGGTCGTAGTAACCGTTGGGGACCACCATACCGACGGGCACATTCAGGAAGTTCTCCACGTAACCCCACACCGGCTGGTTGAACTGAACAGTCTTCGCGCCCATGTTCACCGCCTCGTTTGCGCTGAACTCGGCGCAGAACGTGTAGGCGCTGGTTGGCGGCAATTCAGCCGGCATGGCCTTGTGCCCGTTGGTGCCGACGGTGAACTCCGTCATGCGCAACGTCAGGCCGCTCACCGGTTGTGTCGAGCCATCCGGCATCAGCAGGCTGGCGGTGGTGCCGGCCGGCAGAAAGACCCGCGTGGTCCGCGTGCCTTCGGCGTCGGTCTGCGGGCTGCCGGCGGCCATCTGCGGCGGGGCGTTGGGGCTGAAGCTGACCTGCGTGGTGACCGGGTCCAGCGGCACCAGCACCAAATCCGGAACGGTGCGAAAATCCTGCAAGGGCGCCTCTACCTGGCGGTGCGCCGGGCAATAGCCGATGGCCTGGAAATCCACGGTGTAAAGCCCGCCGTTGACCGCCAGGTCGAACACGCCGTCCAGCCGGGTGAAGGTGTAGCCGTATTCCGGGTGATTCACGATCGCCACCCGCACGCCCGCCAGCGGCGTGTTGTCGCGCCGCTTCACCTTGCCGCGGACCACCGCGGCGCGGGCCGGCGCAATCGTGCCCGGCGCCATGCCAATCTGGACCGCGTTCGAGCCGGTGTAGAGGAAAGCGGTGGAAGACCCAAGGTCGTTGAAGGTGTTGGGCGCCAGTGGCGGGGCGTTGCTGGCCGGGTCGGGCGGCGTGGCTTGGCCTAAGATGCCGCGGGTGGCGAGGCGGTAAAACTCGGCGGCGTTGGTCGCGCCCCGATAGATCGCGTAGCGCGCACCGAGGACGGATGGCGCGTCCGGCACCGCCTGCCAGAAGTTGGTGCCGCCGAACCCGAAGATCCCCTCGAGCACGTTGAAGTTGGTACCGGCTGGCCAAGCGATTTGGACTTGGCTGGGCCCCGAGGGCCGGATGTCGAGCGCGGGATCCGGTCTGGGCCAGGACAGGTTCTTTGGCAAAGTGGATGGCAAGGACCACGGCCACGACAGATCTCCCCAGTGAGCGGTAGAATCGTTTCATGACTTGAGTTTGTCGGATTTGGCCCGCGTTGCCCCGGCGGCGCACCACGATGGGTGATAGGCTGCGGGCGGTGAAAAGGCGGAACACGCGGGCATGTTGCGCCGCCAGACATTTACTGTCAAGGATCTTATTCTCGATATGTCAGCATCTTACGTTCCTTGAGTTCTTCTCCCACATGGACACAGAGAGGGTACAAGTCATCTGTGGCGGGTCACGTGCCGGGGTCCGGTAACCTCGTGTGGGCGATGCTCCCCTGCCAGCCGCGGCGGGCCCATCCGGCGGTCAGCTCGATGCCGAACTGGGGCCACTTCGGCGGGGAGCGCGCAAAGCTCGACCAGGGCGAACCCGGCCTTCTGCATGTCCTCCTGGCGGGCGCGTACAAACCACGCGGGGGCCAGACCGACGAACACGATGTTGTCGGCCACCTGCATGGCCTTCTGCAGGAACGCGCGGAACTGCGAATACGGGGGGTTGCTGACGATCCAGTCCCAGCGCCCCTTGGCGGCCAGGAAGTCCCGGCCGGCAGCGAGGTCGCACCAGCCGCAATCGGGGAGGGCCTTGGCGGACGCGCCGCCTCCCCTGCACGGCTCCAGTACCCTCCCGGAGGGCAATGAAGTGGGCCACGATGGCCTTCGCCAGCTCGGGGGGGCTGGACGTTGTCGTTGCCGCCGTTGGGCAGTAGTCACAGCCGCTTCTTTGCGAAGGCGCGTCCTGAAGCGGTTTTCAGGTAGCGTTCAAAGGCTGCGGCGCGGGCGGCGTCGCGGAAGGCGATGGCGGACTTAATTCGCCAGGGCCGATACTTGGACGTGTGAGGGACGTTGCCTCGATTGTGTCTGGCGAGGCGGTCGCGAAGGTCCATTGTCATGCCAGCGTAATAGCGACCCGGATTGGCGTCGGACTGAAGAATGTAAACGTAATGAAAAGCTTGCATGGGAATTGGCCCGTCTCCGTCCCTCGGAGGGACTTCGACGCGGCAGCCTTCGCGGTTGCGATGCATGGCGATCAGTCCCGAGTTTGCTGAGGTGGCTTGCCGAGCCGTAGCTCGCTTCCGGGCGAGCGAAGGCTGGAGGCGAGGGTCGGAATCGGACCGGCGCCCCGGTTGAAGCAGGAGCCCCACCTCTTGCGCTTCATCCAAAGGAGGTTTCCCGGGGCCTGCAACGCTCGGATTGGACAACGTGGGATGCAGCCCTTGCTTGCGCTCGTGCTCTATTCCTGTAACCTGCCCTCCGACAACAATACTATGTGCCATCCAATCCGTGAAAACGACCCCCGCGCGAGCCGGCGCCATTTCCTGCATGTGGCCGGCGCCCTAACGGTGGGCACGACTTGTGGGCAGGGCCTGCTGGCGGCAGCCGGGCCCGAAGCCCCGGCCGCCACTCCCCAAAGCTCCACGCCCAGCGAGGCTGAGATGAAGCAGGCGCCGCTCGTGCAGATCGGCATCCTGCTGGGAACTTTCGCCGGGCCGACGCTGGAGGCCCGGCTGGATGCGGTGAGGGCCTGCGGGCTCGACTGCGTGCAACTGAGCCTGGACTGCGCCGGGCTGCCGGCGATGCCCGAGGAGGTCTCATCGGAATTGGCCGGGCGGATTCGCCGCGAGGCGGCGGCCCGCCGAATCACGATTGCCTCGGTGCAGGGCACCTTCAACATGAGCCACCCTGACGCGGAGCACCGCCGAACCGGCCTGCGGCGGCTCCGGGTCCTGGCCGAGGCATGTCCTGGGTTGGGGGCCTCGAGGATTCACCTGTGCACCGGCACGCGCGACCGCGAGAACTTATGGCGGCGCCACCCCGACAACGATTTGCCGGCAGCCTGGCGGGACATGGCCGCGTGCGTGCGCGAGGCGGCCGACATCGCCCGGCAAACGGGCCTGGTCCTGGGGTTCGAGCCCGAGGTGAACAACGTGGTGGATTCGGCGCAAAAGGCACGGCGTCTGCTGGACAAGATTGGCTCTCCACATCTGAAGGTCACGATGGACGCGGCCAATCTATTCCACGCCGGCGAACTGCCCCGGATGAGGGAGATTCTGGACGAGGCCTTTGCGCTGGTGGGCAAGGACATCGTGATGGCGCACGCCAAGGACCTCGACCACGACGGCGACGCAGGCCACCTGGCCGCGGGCCAAGGCAAGCTCGACTACGACCGCTATGTTTACCTGTTGCACACGTACGGGTTCAAGGGGCCGCTCCTGCTTCATGGGCTGAGCGAGGCGCAAGTGCCCGGGTGCGTGGCTTTCCTGCGTGAGAAGCTGGCGCGCCTGGCCCCGGCGCCGTCCCGGCCCACCGGTCTTCGAGAACGTTGATGAGGTTTTGAAATGGGCGACCCGCTTGTGCAAGCGGGCGCTTCTTGGCTCTTTTGCTTTAGGCGGGTTATGGCTTTTGGAGCCGGAAGAAGCGCGGTCCGTCGTCGGGCAACCACGGCAGGGTCAAAAAGTCGCCGTTGGTCTGAATCGGAGCGCCGACCGGGGACCAGGCGGGTGAAGCGGATAGATTTGTGGCGGAGTAGAGCGTGAAGCCGGCGCTGTTGGTCGCCGGCCAACTGAGCAGGAGGTTCGTGGCGCTGGCGGCCATGGAAAGAGAGGGGGGCGGGGGGATGAAGCCGGCGCCGAGCAACTCGAGGTCGAAGCCAATGCTCCGGGCCAGCGGGGAAGCCGGGTGGAGTTCCACTGCCACGACGTTGGTACCCGTCAAGGGAGAGGAGACGACCACGTTGGACTGGAAGTAGCTGTGGGCAGCTTCGTTGGCGGCCAGGCTCAAGGCCAGATTGGTATAGGAAATGACGCCGGCGGGCAGGTTGGCGCGGAAAACCTCCGCGCCGTTAAGCCAAACGACCGCCCCATCGCGCCGAAGGAGGTGAAAGTCGAGATTGGCCAGTCCCACGTTGTCAGGCACGACGAACTGCCGGCGGAAGTAGGTGGTCGTGTACTTGTTGGTGGCGTTAGTGCCGTAGCTCACGGTCGTGGCCACCGTCGGATCGCCATAACCGAATTGGCCGGGCCCGTGGCTCCAGGCGGTGTCGTCGTAATCGGGCAGCGTCCAATTAGTGCCGAGGTCCTGGCCGGCATCCGAATATTTCCAGTCTGAGCCGCCGGGGATGAGCAGGGTATCAAAGACGTTCGTTCGCAAGGTAATGGCTTGGATACGGGAGAAGAACTCCTTGGCCATGCAATTGAGCCCGGTGGTGTTCGGGTGGAGATGGTCGCTGAGGAAACCGGTGTTGAAATCGACGACCGAGAACATGTCGGCCAGGAACACGTTTTGGCCTTGGGCGCGCCGGGCGTTGACCATGACCTGGAGGTTGTCGCTGTAGAAGAAGACATTGGTGGCGTAGGCCGAATAGCCGTCGGCGGCGTTCCGAAGGGTGGTGGGTTTGGTGACGATGATGTTCGCCTGGGGGAGGTTGGAGAAAATGAGATCGAGCAACGCGGGCATGTCAGTATAGGCGACCCGGGCCGGGTCGCGTCCCCGGCCGATGTCGTTGGCTCCCATGACGACGAGGACCAGGTCGGCCGAAATATTCGTCAGGGCGTCGCGCACGCTCTTCATCAAATAGACGTTGGTGCCGTTGT
This sequence comes from uncultured bacterium, assembly GCA_963713735.1. Classification (GTDB taxonomy): domain Bacteria; phylum Verrucomicrobiota; class Verrucomicrobiia; order Limisphaerales; family UBA8199; genus CAVQND01. The sequence continues at coordinate 197,748 of CAVQND010000013.1, read as the reverse complement.
AGCCATGGACGGCGCTGGTCATCACCCCGGGGGCGGCAATGACCGCCCCGCACATCCCTTCGTGCCGGGTCTTGGTGAAGGCCGGGTTGCCGCTGGACGCCCAGCGGCCCACGAACGTGAACGGATACCCATTCTGATCGAGCAACCGTTGAAGGTACTGGCGCCACGCTCCGTTGATGGAGCAATCGTCGGTGATCGAGTCTCCCACCGCCATAATCTTCAAGGGCCTGGCGGCGCTGAAGTTGGTGAACACCAATTCTGCCGGCGTGTGTTCAACGCCGGCCAGGAACATGAACTCGAGCACCAGCAGAGCCCAACCCGAGCGTCGAGGCAAATGGAATCGCACGGACGCCGTCATGAACCGGGATCATCTCCGATCGGGTCCGCGCGTCAACCGGAAAAACCGTTACGATTTGTCTTGCCCCATCCCGCAACGGGAGTAACCTCGCGCGCATGGAGAAAGAGGGGCGGCGGCCTTCTCCCGGAAATCAAGCGCCATGGGAAAACGTCTTAAAACGAACTACTACCGTTTATGAAAAGGAACGCGCATTACTTGCTCTTCATCGCGGCCTTGTTGCTCCGGGCTGCCTGCTGCGCTTCCGCCAACTCCGTCGTCACATTTCAAATTGATATGAGCGTGGCTGCAGGCAACGCCGCGTTCGACCCCAGCACGCAGACCGTGGCGGCCCGCGGCTCGTTCAATGCCTGGAAGGCGTTTAACCTGACCAACAATCCCTCGGGCGCCAATCCCTTGGTCTATTCCGGCACGACCAACATACCGACTAACGGGATTGTAATCACTTACAAATACACGATCGAACCCGGGTCAAGGTACGAAACCACGGCGATCGCCGATCGTCTCCTGGACCTGCCGGCGACCAACGGCGGCAGCGTCACCGCACCCCTGGTTTATTATAGCGATATTCCGCCCGGTGGCACGCCGCCGGCGACGGTTACTTTTCAAGCCGACATGGCCCAACAGATTAACATCAGAACATTCAACCCGAGCACTTCCACGGTTTATGTCAGGGGCACGTTCAATAGTTGGAGTGCCAGCACGGCCATGACCAGCGATCCGTCGATCCTCACGACCAACCAGTTTGGGCTGGTGAGTTCGAATGTTTATGTCGCAAGCTACGACGTTGCCGGTTCTCCCGGCGAGACCCTGGATTTCAAATTCTACATCGATACGGGCGCCAATTGGGAATCTCTGAGCCGCGGACCGGGCAAAGACCCCACCGATAATAATAACAACCGGTACTTCAATGTTGCCGCCAGCAGCCCGCAGAAGCTGCCGATCCTCTATTTCAACGATGCGCCTTATTCGCCGATTGCGACCAATGATGTCACGTTTCAGGTGGACATGACGGCCCAAGTACTAAACGGGAGCTTCGATCCGAGCACGGGCACGGTGGAAGTGCGCGGCAATTTCAACGGTTGGGGAACCACCCAGACTCTTTGCACGAATGATATTGCCTCAGCGAATACCAATCTCTACACGGCTGCGGTGCGGATTGTGGATGGCATTGGCGCCACGGAACAGTACAAGTTCTGGGCCTCCGTGGCGGTCAACAGCGGCTGGGAAACAATGCAACTGAACCGAACGCTGAGCGTGATCAAAGGTCCTGCCCAGATTCTGCCCCGGGTGTACTTCAGTGACGTGGCGCCCGGCGACCTTTTGCCCGCAGATACACTGGTGACCTTCAGCGTGGATATGACCGATGCCGTGGGCACCGACGCACACGCTTTCGACCCATCGGCCGACCAGGTTTATATCAACGGCGTCTTTGGGTTTGTGGGTTGGGATGCGACCTCGCTGGCGGCGTTCCAACTCACCAACAATCCGCCTGGCAGCGAGATCTACAGCTTGCAGGTGCTGATGCCCGTGGGCAGCCCAGTGGAAGTCACTTATAAGTACAGCATCAACGGCCCCGATAACGAGGCGGCTGGCGGCCAGAACCACGTCCGCTTTGTCCGTCAGGTGGGTTCCTATGTTCTGCCGCAAGATAGCTTTGGCAACCAGTTGGTTGAGGATTCGTTCGGGAATTTGCAGGCCAGCGCGTCCACGCCCGGTCACGTGCTGATCTCCTGGCTTGGGCGCCCCGGTATTCACCTCCAAAGCAGCGGTGGCGTTTCGAGCGGCTCGTGGCAGGACTATCCGCAGACCGATGGCGCCGGCTCGACCAACTGGCCGACTGCCGGCGCGGCGCGGTTCTTTCGGTTGATTAGGCCGTTCTAAGTCGGGTAGTGGACGTGGGCAAGACATCGAACGCGGCAGTGGCGTCATCCACGCAGCCCCAATGAAGAAGCGGCGGACCCAAAAGCAGTTTTTTGCCACTTGAATGGAGCAAAAAGAAAGGATCGCTATGTCTTTGATTGAAAAGCGCACTTCCCTCTCAAATATCCCAGCTCATGACCGTTGCACGGCGCCATCCATGTCCCGGCGCCAGTGGCTTGCCGCCGTAGGAGCGACGGTCGCTGCGTCCTGCGTGCCGGCTGAGGCCCTGAATGGCGATTCGGCGGCAGCAGCCAAGGACGAGCTTGTGTTCTGGTCGGCCAGGCGCATGGCTCGAGCAATCCGGGAGCGGACCGTCTCCTCGGAAGAATGTGTCAAGGCGCACATCCAGCGGATCGAAACTGTCAATCCCAAGCTCAACGCCATCGTGGAACTCACGGCCGAGAGGGCCCTGAGCGAGGCCCGTGAGGCGGACAAGGCCCTGGCGCGCGGGGAAGCCAAAGGCCCGCTGCACGGCGTGCCCATGACCGTCAAGGACAGCATCGATACCAAGGGTGTGCGGACTACCGACGGGACGCGGGGGTACGCCAACCGCGTGGCGCAGGGCGACGCCAGCACGGTGGCGCGAATGAAAGCAGCCGGGGCCATTCTGCTGGGCAAGACCAATTTGGCGGAAGCGGCCATGGCTGCCGAAACCGACAACCTGGTCTTTGGCCGCACCAACAATCCCTATAACCTGGACCGGTGCGCCGCCGGGAGCAGCGGAGGCGAGGGGGCGATCATTGCCGCCGGAGGCTCCCCCATCGGTCTGGGCTCAGACGCGGGTGGGAGCATACGGTTACCGGCGGCCTTCAACGGGATAGCGGGCCTGAAACCGACCCTCGGACGAGTGCCTCTTTCCGGGCATGTGCCGATGGAAGGGGTTGGCATGGGCCTGGACGTGGCGGCCATTGGACCCATGGCCCGATATGTGGAGGATTTGGAGCTGGTGCTGCCGATCATTGCCGGGCCAGACCCATGGGACCCGACCGTCATCGCCATGCCTTCAGCCGATCCGCGGACGGTTAATCTCCACAACTTGCGCGTGGCCTTCTACACCGACAACGGAGTGGTGCCTGCCGAGGAAGAGACGGCCGCTGCGGTGAAGGCCACGGCAAAGGCATTGGCGGAGACCTGTATGAAGGTGGAAGAGAGCCGGCCGCCGATGGTGGACCAGGTCGTGGACCTCTTTTGGGGCACCCTTTGCACCGATGGCGGCGAAGGCATTGAGAAGTTTCTGGACCGCATCGGCTCCAAGCAAATCCATCCTTTCACGAAACGAACCTTCGAGGTCGCGCGGCAGTATAGGCCCCAATCGGTCATGGCCACCGTGACGCTGGTCATGCGGCGCTTTGGGCTGCGCTGCGTCTTACTGGGCTTTACGCAGAATTATGATGTGCTGCTCAGCCCGGTAACGCCGATGCCGGCCACACCGCATGGCAAGTTCCACCAGGACATTGACAAAAACACCAGTTACACATGTCTGCACAACCTGAGCGGCTGGCCGGCGATTTCGGTGCGCGCAGCGACCTCGAAAGAAGGGTTGCCGATCGGCGTGCAGATTGCCGCGCCCCCCTTCCGGGAAGACCTTGTCCTGGCGGTAGCCCGACACGTCGAAACGATAATGGGAGGCTGGAAACGACCCAGTGCCATATAAAGCCTGGGAAAAGCCTGCAACTCAGACAGTGGGGAAGGGCTCTCAAAAATGCCTCCAGGCGGGCTTTTTTGAGGTCGCCGCTACCCCAACACCCCTTTTCTCGGTTTTTTCACTTTTTCGCGTTTTTTTGCTTGCATATCTGCACGCTATATAATATATAACGTGCAAATGACGGATGACATCAGCAAACTCCGCCAGCAACTCCGACGCGCCCATGACGCCGCCGGCCCCATCCTCCGCCACCTCCTCCGCGGTCAACCCCTGACCCCGGGCTGGTTCTATTTGCAGAAACGCCGCTGTGGCAAACCCAACTGCCGCTGCGCCCGCGGCCAACTCCACACCGCCTGGGTCATCACCCGCAGCCAGGACGGCGCCACCCGCACCTTCATGGTCCCCGCCCAAGACCGCGCCCGCTTGCGCCAACTCACCGCCGAATACCGCCGTTACCATCGCGCCCGAGCCCTGCTGGCCAAACGCCACGCGCAGGTCTTGGACCTGGCCGGCCAACTGGCCCAACTCCGGTTGGTCCCCTGGCCGCCGGGACCGTCATGAACCTGGAAATCATCGAACACCATCAGCAGCAGGTCCTGGAGGCCTTTAGCCGGGGGGAGTTCGACCAGATCGAGATTATCGGCGAGGCCGACGAAAAGGAGTTCTTCGAGTTGTGCTTTCGGGAAAAGATCCTCGCGCGCCTGGCGGAGGCAATGCCCGCCGAGCGCAAGAAAGAGGAAGTACCGCTCTGGTTTGAGCTGGCTGGCAACCTCAGTCTGAAGCTGCATTTGGAGAACTCCTATTCCGCCTTCGAGCGGGTCGTGCAGTGTGGCGGTCTGCTCAGCGCCATGCCACCGGACCTCGCCAGCAAGCACCTGGACGCGCAGACCCAGCAAATTTGGATCCAATGCCGCGGCTTTAACGACAAGAACCACTACCCCCGCAAGATGCCCTGCGACGACAACACCCTGCGCAAAGCGGTCAAGGATGTCGCCTCAGAGCGCTGGCAAGAGTGGTTCAACGGACCGGTGCAAGCGGCCTTCCAGGAATATGGCTTTTTCGATCCCCGCGGGATTTTCGTGGCCGACGCCACCTATCTGTTTGTGCCGGACAATCGGCAGTACGAGGGTTCAGTGGTGATGTGGTTTGATGAGCACAACCACCCGGTGGACTACGACAAGCTCGGTGCCCAGGACCGCAAAAGGGCGCATCGGGAACGCTGTTACAAGCTGGTCAGCCTACTGCACCTGCGCGGGGAGCATTACGTTTATGCGGGGCTCCGGGTCGGGTCGGGCAAGGTCCACGAAGACACGGTGCTCGGTCCCATGGTGGAGCAATTCGTTCAAGCCGTAGGCAAAGGGGTGATGAAGTTGCTGATTATGGACCGGGGTTTCATCAACGGCAAAAACCTCGGTCGGTGCAAGCAAGAGTGGGGCGTGGACGTGCTCATCCCCATGAAGCGCAACATGGACATTTGGACCGATGCCTGGGCCCTGGGCGAGCGGGAGCCCTGGCAGAAGGTGGCGGTAGCCGCGCCACCGGCCCAACCCCCGGCTCCGGGACGGCCGCCGCTCATCGCTCGCCGGGAAGCCAAGCGCCAGGCCACGCTGGCGCGGCGGCGGCCGGCCCCCGATCCCGCCGAGGGTCCTGACGCAGCACGAGGACCTGTTGGCTGGAAGGTTTTACCAGTTGGAGCGCCCTGCCGGTACCCATCAACGTGCTTTTGATCCGCGAGCGCTATGCCGATGGGCACTGCCAGGAATGGGCGCTGATGACCACCCGCCCTTACCCCCAGCCGCCCCAAGCCCGAACCGATTATCAGCACCGCACCAAGATTGAGGAACGGCATCGCCAACTGAAGTGCTTCCACGATTTGAGTGATTTTAAGTCGCGCTCCCAGAACGTGATTGTCGCCCAGGTGGTGTTCATTCTGCTGAGCTACACCCTGCGCCAATGGCAGTTGTGGCGTCTGCACGGGGAGGCTCCGCCCAGGAAACCCCGGAGTTGATGCGCCGCCGGCTCAACCTGCGCAAACAGTATGTGGTGATTTACCTGGCACGGTCCTACGCGCAAGTACCGCTAGTGCGCTTCACCCGCTTGGTCTTGGAACTGGACGGCGCGGCGCGGGAAAGAGCGCTGGCCAAGATCCGCAAACTGGAGCAAAGCCTCTTGAACCCACAGGACGATACTTCCTGATCCACCGGCCCGTTCGACCCGCCCTCAGAGGTCAGTGGTAGGGCAGCGCTGCTGGCTCAAGCTGTGCGGGCTGGCAGGTTGGCCTTCATCGCCCGACTGCCAGACCGCCGCCTCCCGCCCGACTCGCCCCACAGCGTCCCCCGCCTCACGTCCCCAGGTCCCCCTGCTGGAAATCCCTCCCCCGCACTCGGCCCCCCAGTTCCTTCCCCCACTGTCTGAGTTGCAGTGGGAAAAGCAATTCGACTTGCGCTCCGCAGGCTTGAGCGTTAGAAGTGGGTCCGTGAATGCGCGCAAACCGGTGGGCGCAGCAGATCTGTGGCGCATCCGCCGGCATTCAGGCGATCGATCAGTAAAGATGGCGCGAGAAGTAATATGCCAAAGGCCATACAGGACGAATTCACGGACCTAAAAATGTCCCGCCAGCAGAAGTATCAACTGCGGATGCGGCGCGACGCCCGTTGCATCATCTGCGGTGAGAAGGCGCCAGAGTCGAGCCGGTGCCTGAAACACCTGGTCGCCGAGCGGGAGCGCCGGCGCAGGAAATTGGGCTGTAAGCGGCGGAAGAGGCAGACCAAGAGCTATCACTTGCAGGAGCAGTCCGGGGCGCGGGCCAGACGCAGGCTGTCTAAAACCATCCCGAATCATTAGCCTGGTGAAGAAAAATGCAATTTTAGGTGAAAAAGGGCTTGACAGAATATCACCTATATGGTGATATTGTGCCATGCCGCTCTTTACAAAGCGAAAAACCAAGCTGCACATCCAGTTGACCAACTCCGACCAGGCCACGGCCCACGGAGGCCAAGTCCTCGTCAACGCCCTCTGCCGCCGCGCCGGCCTTTGGGAGCGCATCCACAACGAGCCCTCGCTGGAGGTGCGCAAACGCACCGGCGCCGGTTTCTCCCCCGTGGCCAACATCGCCCAGATCATCTTTACTCTGACCAGCGGCGGGGCTTCTCTGGCCGACGCCGAGCGCATGGGCAAGGACCGGGTGCTGACGAGTCTGGTGGGCCTGGAGAAGGGAGCCGACGAGACCACGCTGGGGGAGTGGTTGCGGGCCCAGACCCCGGAGAGCGTCCGGGCTCTGCATCGCATCAATGCCGAGTTTGTGGACTGGTCCAGCCAGCAGGCCAAGCCGGGGCGTTGGTTGCACGGCGGAGAGGTGGAGAACTTTTTCGACAACACGGAAATCGAGTTGGAAGGACACAAGTTCGAGGCGGCGCGCATCAACTACAACGGCGACTGGGCCCTGAGTTGGCAGACCCTCTGGTTTGGCCCCTGGCTGCTGGATGGCATCCTGGACGGGGCGACCGACGTGAGCGAGCACATGAAGGTGCTTCTGGACGAGCATCAACACCGTTGGGCCGAGCGGCCAAACTACTTCTACGCCGACAGTGGTTCGAGCGCGGGCAAGTTCCTCAACCGGATTGAACAGGGGCAGTTTAGCCGTTGGAGTGTCAGTTACAACAAGTGGACCGATAAGCTGGACAAGTTGGCGGCCGAGTTGCCCGAGAGCCAATGGAGCACCCATGCCGCCGGCGGGCCAAGCGCAGGAACAATATACCTGGGTCAAGCATCAGCCCGGAGAGTGCGCGCAGGTGCAGAAGTTTGCCACGGTACGCTGGAAGAAGGACGGCGACTTGATGTGGCGCTACGCTTACGTGGCCTGCCGAGCCGGGGAAAAGGACACGCCGCAAGCGGTCTTTGAGCGGCATCGCCTCAAGGGGGCCAAGGAGCAGGGCTTCAGCGACGTGCTCAGTGGCCTGGATTTGCACCATCCCCCTTGCCTGGACCTCATCGCCAATCAGGCCTTTTACGCCGTTGGGATGCTGGCCCACAACCTGTTGGTGAGCCTCAAAGTGCTGGACCTGCCTGATGAGGCGCAGGGTTGGCGGGTCCCCACCATCATTCGGCATCTGTTGACCGTGCCGGTCAGTGTGAGTCGGCACGCCCGCTATGAAGTGGCGCGCATCTGCGTGCCGGCGGGTTGGCTGCGGTGGTGGAGGCTCTTTGTGGACAAGTGGCTGCCCAAGCGCAAGGTCGGTCGGCCGGTCCTGGAGGTGGTGGACTCGGGCTAGCGGAAAACCTTCAGTCCAACTGCTGCAACTCGTCCGGCTGACGGGGAAGGTAGGGGTGTGCCCGCGCATTGCCCAGCAAGCGGGCGGACCGGCTGATCGCGTCATTCCACGACCAAAACTGCCTTCGGGAGGGACAAAGAGGTGCGACCCCGGCGTGTTCCGCTCCGAGATTAGCCAGCGGTCCCGGGACTCTCGTCAGCCGTACGACGTGCCGCGGCCTTGGCTAAGGATTCGGGAATCCATCTGAGGATTACCTTAGCACTTGACACAGGGTCCGTTTATGGGAGAATCGCGCCCGTGCCCAGTGACGTAGAACACCCATGGTGTTGTGAAGCAGTTGGCTGCCACTTAGAATATTACATGAGAAATCATGTTTTTGGCTTCGTTCTGGCGGGTTTTGCCTCGTTGGCGTGCGGGCTGTCGAGTTCCGCGCAAACGGTGAACCTGAGCTTCAATACCGACACCTTCACCCCGAGTTTCACCGTCAACCTTAACGGAACCGACACCACGACCAATTGGCTGTGGAACGCAACTGCAGGGCCGGGCAGTCCTGCAGGCGGAGGCGTGCGGGTGGCCATCCAAGGCGACCTGACAGCGGTTTACAATCCCACCACGTTCGCCATCGGTTCCCCCTCTTCCCCTTTTTCGACAATTTCGCTGGACTTCAAGACCACCACGGCCTCGGGCGGCTCGGGCGACAAGCCGCTTCAAATTGGGTTTTTGGCCGGGGCCAACAGCTCTTTCAACTTCACCGCGCCCTTCACTAACTACGCTTTTATCTCGTACCGCATATTTGGAGACGGGAGCATCGGGTTCCAAACCAAGGCCTCGACCGGGGGCACGGTGAGCAGCACGGTTGCGGCTGCGGGGTCGGTAACGTTCACGGATTGGCTAAGGGCTTCCCTGACGTTGACGGCAGTGAACCCAGCGGCAGGGACATACAATTATTCGGTCGGCGTGTGGGACCTTGGCGCTAACGGCACCTCGTCTCCAACGATCATGGTGGATCCTTCAACTCACACCGGGACGGTCACGGTTCCGGATTTCGCCTCTACGGCCGCCGGGCTAAGTGCTTTTGCCGGATGGCGCTCCACTATGGGGAATCCGAATTTCGCCGACTTCTCGGTCACTGCCGTTCCTGAACCTTCAACGCTGGCCCTTGGCGTCCTCGGCCTGGGTCTGTTTCTGCTGCGGCGCAGCCGTTCGTGATCGTGAGTTTGGCGGGAGCATTCATTCGATCTCTTCTCCTGGCGACGTGGCTGAGTGCCGTCCTGGCTGGGGCCGGGTTGACGCGGGCGGAGGAAAATGTCCCCTCAACCGGCGGCGCCGCCGGCAAGCACGCGTTCGATGTCCGCGACTACGGGGCTCGGGGCGACGGGGCGACGCTGGACACCGAGGCCGTCAACCGGGCCATTGCCACCTGCGCGGACGCTGGGGGCGGGCAGGTGCTGTTCCCGCCGGGACGCTACGTCTCCGGGACAATCCATCTGCGCAGCCATCTGACGCTCTGGCTGGCCGCGGGAGCGACGTTGGCCGGGACCACCAACCTGGCGCTCTACCAGGCGCCGGCCGTTCCGTCATTCATGCCGGAGGCCCGATGGGGCAATTGGCACCGGGGGCTGCTGGTGGGGGAGAATGCGGAGGACATCACCATCGCCGGCCAGGGGGTGATCGACGGCAACAAGGTCTTCGATGCCGCAGGCGAAGAACACATGCGCGGACCGCACACGATCACGTTCGCCAATTGCCGCCGGTTCACCTTGCGCGATGTTTCCATTGTTGACTCGGCCAACTACGCCGTCTTTTTCCAGGCGAGCGATGACGTGGACATTCGGGATGTGACGATCACGGGCGGCTGGGACGGGGTGCATTTTCGGGGCGCCCCTGGACGGTGGTGTCATCATGTCAATATCACCGGTTGCCGGTTCTACACCGGGGACGACTCGATTGCAGGCCGTTACTGGGACGGCGTCGTCATCGCCGGGTGCATCGTGAACTCGTCCTGCAACGGAATTCGGCTGATCGGCCCGGCCAGGCGCTTAATCGTGGACCACTGCCTCTTTTACGGTCCCGGCTTGCAGCCGCATCGCAGCTCGAGCCGCTCGAATATGCTCAGCGGCATCATCCTGCAGCCTGGGGCCTGGGACCGCACGCAGGGATTGCTGGATGAAGTCCTCCTGGCCAACAACACCATGCAGAACGTCGCTTCGCCGGTGACCCTGTGGACCAAACCGGGCAACCCGGTCAATCGGGTCACGGTGACGGGGCTCACGGCCACCGGCGTCTATCGTTCCGCGTTGTCGGTCGAGAGTTGGTCGGACGCGCCCATCACCAACGTGGTGCTCCGGGGCGCCAGCATCGAATTCAGCGGCGGCGGCCAGGCCGAGCAGGCCAAACAGCAGGTCAAAAGCCCCGGCGTTGATTGCCGCCCGCTGCCTGCCTGGGGCGTCTATGCCCGCAATGTGGAGCAACTGACCCTTGAGGATGTCCGCCTGAGCCTGGCCAGCGACGACCTTCGCCCCGTAGTCATGGCCGACCGGGTGCAACGGCTCGACCTGGATGCCGTCAGGTTCACGCACGTCCCCGGCGTCTCCGAGCCCCTGGTTACCACCAATGCCGGCAAAGTCCTGCTGCATGAAATGGACCGCTGATCTGTATTGCAAAATGGCAAATGCGCCTTACGACCTGCGAGCCCGGGCGCCCCGGGCCGTTTTCGAGGCCGGGTTCCATCCGGACTTTCCGCAGGAAGCGATTCAGGAAGTGCAAGTGCTTGAGCGACAAAGTGCGCGTACGCCTGGCCGCGGTTGATGTGGACAAGGGCTATATTGACTTCGCACGGACCTGACAATAGCGGTGCAGACCTCAGGCAGTCTGAGCGAAAACCTGCAGGCCTTGCCGCGCCCGTTGAGCTTGAACCGGCGCAAATTCCGCCTTTCCAACTGCCGTTTACCCCGGTATTCTGGTGTTGATGGCTGACGGCACTGCTATTGATCTCGCTCGCCTATGCGAAATGCACCCTCGCCTTCCCGGCGACGTGGCCGCCCTCATACTGGTCCGAGCTGCGCTCGGCCTGCAAAGAAACAGGCATTCTTCCGGAGTAAATCTCCGAATGGCCATCCAGGATGCCGTGTCTGGTTGCGTCCTGCTGTGGGCTGCTGCCGACCCTGGCGCAGCCAACCAGCACGATTACAACCGAGTCACTGAGGATGGCGCGGAGGCTATCGCCCTCGCCGTGGCGCACAAAGCGAGGGCCTGGCGTGTGGTTCGCCGTATGCAGCGGGAAGAGCACGCCGACTGGCTCTTGGAGCACCAAGCCGATGGGGTGCGGAGGCTGGTCGCCTTTGAGGTGAGTGGCGTCGATAAAGGGAGTATAGTGGATCGAATGAAAGAGAAATTGGCCCAGGTCGCGAAAAGTCGCGATGTTGATCAGCGTTGCGCCGGCGTAGTCGGATTCGAGCAACCTGAGGCCGCGCTCCGGCTCGCCAAGGGAAGGTCCTATGGACGTTAACACGCTGAATTCCCTGGTTAGCAGCGCCATCTGGCGCGCTGAACAGCTTCAGGATTTAGGGTTGGAAGCCGCGTGTTCGGCCTGGCTGGAAGTCTCGAAGCTGGAGGAGGAGCTTGCCAAAACGATACCCGCCGAACGGGCGGAAGGGCGCATCGCCAGGCGGGGGGCCGTTCGCGCCGCGTTAAAGGCGAACGACGTTGCTCGTGCCGAAAACCTGGTCGCGCAGTACGGTCGGGATGTCGGCTCAGAAGGGTTGCGCAAAGAATTACGCGAAACTATCGAAGCCGGGGTGAATGACCTGTCCGAGCAGTTCCCTCACGCGGCAAAGCGTCACAAGCCAACCGACTTCTTTAGGCTCGTGAAGCTATACCAGGAACGCGGGCCGTTCGAGTTGGCGGCTTAACCCCGATGGAAACAATCGCTTTCTATTCATACAAGGGAGGGGTTGGGCGCTCGCTGCTGGTCGCCAACGCCGCCCGGTTCCTCGGCATGCTCGGCAAGGGTGTCGTTGCGCTGGACCTGGACGTCGAGGCTCCTGGTCTGCACTACAAGCTTGGCCCTCCGCCCGATCCACGCAACAAGACGGTCTTTACCGGAGGCGCAGTCCCTTACCTGGTGGCTACTGCCAAAGGCGCAAAGGATCCGCCGCCTTTGCAGGAGCACATGGTCAAATTGGCACTGCCGGAAGGCGCTGCCGGCTGGCTTCAGCTCATGCCCGCCGGTCCAGCGCCGCGCACCCAATACTGGACGGCGTTAAAACAACTTCGTGAGCGGCTTCGTTTTGATGAGCCGAGCGGAAAAGGGCTTGCTGCTCTCCTCGATCTTCACGCCCGTCTTGAAGATGAGCTGAAGCCAGACTATTTGCTGATCGATTCCAGGACCGGCGTCACCGAACTCGGAGGATTAGCCACGACGGCTCTGGCGGATTGTGTCGTTTGTCTTCTTGTCCCGAACCAGGAATCTGTTGATGGCACTCTGGCCATTGTCGAAGCCCTCAAGGCGTCCTCGCAGCGGACGGGGCGCGGCCCCATACGAATTGTGCCGGTAGCGGCAAGAATTGCTGGTGGCGTCCCTCAAGTGGAAGGGCGAACGTCGGAAGGCATCGACCGTCTTGTTGAGATCGCGGAGGGCCGCACGACGAACGATAAGAAAGATTTTAAGATTCTCGCGCTCCCTCATGACAGCGCCGTCGGTGCGACGGGCAAAGTCGTCGGGGGCGACCAGAATGCGAGCGCCTTCTCGGTGCTGCACAAAGCACATCTTGAGCTCTTCCAGCACCTCTTTCCCCAGGAGCGAAAGGAAGCAGAGGATGTGCTCCATCGCCTGGAAGCGATCGCCGAGCTGAAACAGAGGCTGACCGAGCGGCGCCGGGGCGGTTCACGGTCCGGTGCCGGTGGCGGCTTCGCACCATGGGCACAATCGGCCATTGAAGAGGGCGTAGCCATCGAATCCAGACAACGGTCTGCAATGAGTCGCTACGCCGACCTCGTTTGTCGCGGATCGAAGGGCGAGCCGCTGTTGATTGCGGAATACATCCCCGAGAACAAGCGGCCCGAGGCCCTGGAATTTTGGTCGGAGCACAGCAGGGCGCGTTGTTTGATCCTGCTTTGCAGAAAAGAAAGCGATGAGCCGCATGGAAGCGGTTGGACCGAGGAGGAGATTTACTCTCGCCCCGATAGTTGGGGAGAGAAGCTGGAGCCGGCCGATCAACATGACCCTCCTGCCCCGATGGAATTCGAGATCTACAAAAACCCGGGGATGCGGTTGATCGATGAGCTCCTGCAGGCGGTGCACAGCGGCAAGGAAGACTTGGTTGCCGAGGTGATCGCACAGTGGCAGGGGTGCATGGCAATGAGCGCCGGTCCGATGGGTCGTGGCCAATGGCGGCCAGTCGAGGCGCGTAAGATTCTGGATGGACTCGCGGCAACTGAGAGCATCGAGACCGCCGTGCAGATTCTCTGGCGCGCTGCCGCGGCGTCTTTCCCCGGGTGGGACGTTGTTGACTTCGGCGACTTTCATCATCTTAACATGGGGTACGGAGGTTCGACTCTAGCCGCCTTGTCAGCCGAGGAATTGTTCGCGCCGCTCCTGTGGCGACTGCCGGTCGAAGCAGCCTGCCGCTACCTTGGCGAACCAATCCACCCCGGCTGGCTTCCGTGTCTAGCCGGCTACCGGTTGCTGGCTGAGGAAGTAATGGGATTGCGGTACGACCCCGTGCGAAGCAGCCTCGAAGATGCCGAGTCCGCGGCAGCACAAGTGCCGGATGACGAGGCGGGGGACGACGAAGACGACCGGAAACTGCGTATCGTGCACTGGCGGCTGTTTCATGGCAAACCCGTTCGGCTCTGCGAAGACCCGCCTCCACTGCTCCTATGGGAGGAGAAACTCCGCAAGGATCACTACTGGTCGGGGGAGCTGGAAGGGCTGGACCAAAAAACGCGCGACAACGCCAAGAAGCTAATGGCTAAGGAATCTCAGCTTCGTGGCTGGATTCGTGAAAGAATTAACGGGGACACGCTCGTCACAGGCAGCTTGCTCGGTCGCTACGACCCAGTGTCCGGCCACATTGAACTTTACAGCGCAGTCCTCGACGCTCTGGCGCCATTGCTTGAACTCCAACCGCGTTATCTAAAGGGCGTCGTTTTCATCCAACTTGCCGTATGGGCCATGGAACACCAAGCACATGACTGCGATGGACAACCCGGCTTCGGTTTCGCTGCCGCCTCCGCCGGCGGTCCCTTCCAAAGGGAGAGTCCGGCCCATGTTGCCATTTCACAGTATTTCGCCTTCCGTCTGATCGAACGACTCGGGGACGTTCACCTGATGGGAGCGCTCGAAAAGCTGAGTGAGAAGCAACCTGAACCGTACGGGAGGTGGCGCAGGATGCAGCACATACCGATAGAGCGGATGCGCGCAGCATTGCTACAGGCTCGCTCGGGTGAATCCGCATTGGGATTACCTGGCACCGAACCCGATTGAGGGGAGCAGGCGCCCGCGCCACTGGGCTTATGAACGTCGAGACGGTTCTTGTCACCGGGGCTTCGTCAGGGATCGGCCTCGAGCTGGCCAGATGTTTTGCGGCCGAAGGCTGCCGGATGGTTCTGCTGGCCCGCAAGCGCCAGGCACTGGAGGCGCTGGCGGAGGAGTTGAGGGAGGCCTGCAAGACGCATTCGGAGGTCCTGCCCGCGGACCTTGCGGAACCCGCAGCACCGGCCCGCATTTTCGGGCATTTAGAGAGCCACGGCACCCACGTGGATGTCCTGGTGAACAACGCCGGGTTTGGCGCCCTCGGCACATTCGCCCGATTGTCCCTTGAGCGCCAGCTTGAGATGGTGCAGGTCAATCTTACGGCCCTGACCCACCTGACCGGCCTTTTTCTGCCCGGCATGATCGCCCGCCGCCGCGGCGGCATTCTCAACGTCGCCTCGACCGCCGCGTTTCAGCCCGGCCCGGGCATGGCCGTCTATTACGCCACAAAGGCTTACGTGCTCTCCTTCAGCGAGGCGGTGGGCGAAGAACTCATCGGCACGGGCGTAACGGTCAGCACGCTCTGCCCCGGCCCCACGAAAACCAACTTCACCGCGGTTGCCGGGGGGCGGACCTCGAAGTTCTTCCTGCGCGCAGCCATGTCGGCCGAAGAGGCCGCCCGGATTGGGCACCAGGGTTTCCGCCAGGGCCGGTTCGTGGTCGTGCCCGGGTTCCGCAATCGGCTCCTGAGCTTTGGGGCCCGCCTGGGGCATCGAGCCCTGGTGCGCAAGATAGCCAAACGGCTCAACGCGGCGAGTTACGAATGAAATTCAAAGGGGCTTGATGCGGATGTTGCGGAAGGCCACGGGGTCGTTGTGCCCGGCAAACCCGAAGGAGCCTTTGGTGCGGTCCTTGCCCGGGTGGGAACTGTTGGCCATGTACTCTTTCACCTTCGAGAGGTCGCAATCCAGGATGACGGTGCCGTTCAACTCGACCTTGATTTTGGGGCCTTTGACGGTGACCTCCTCGAAGTTCCACTCGCGGATCGGGTGCTGATAGCCGCGCGCGGCGGCCACCATGCCGTAAGCCGAACCGTGCGCCTGGCGCGGATCGATCTTCTCGCCGGTGGCCTTCTCGTAGTTGTCGTCCAGGACCTGCAGTTCGCACATGCCGACGTAGGCGGTGTCGCCATGGCCGGGATAGCGGATGGCCAGGCCGTTGTTGCCCCCGGGCGGCAGCTTGATCTCCAGACGGGCCATGAAGTCGGTGTACTCGGCGGTCGTGTAGATGGTGCCGCCCTTGTTTGGCCGGCATTGGATGGCGCCGTCCACGACCTGGTATTCGTTGGTGGGGCCGGCCCAGCCGGTGAAATCCGTGCCGTTGAACACCGATTTGAAGCCGGCGTCTTCGCCGTGGCTGGCCAGGATGCGGTCGGCCTCATCGGAGCCGATTTCGCGGAGGAAGAGGTTGCGCCAACGGATTTCGCCGCCATGGGTCTGGAGTTCGATGGGGCCTTTGGGCGGGACCGGTGTCTTGCGGTCGTAATAGTTTTCCAGCAGCGCGTGATCCACCACCAGCTTGTTGTTGAGCCACACGCTCACGCGCGCGCCGACCATGATCACTCGGACCGAATTCCAGAAGCCGAACGGATTGTCGGCCAGCACCAGCGGGTCCTTGCCGGGCGCCCCGGGGCTGTTGTTCCAAAGCCCGCCCGAGCCTTTGTCGGCGCCGATCGAGAACTTGTCTTGTTCAGTGTAATCCCAAATCTGCACCTGGGGGCAGCCGCGCAGATAGATCCCCGAATCGGCCCTGGGCACCGTCTTGTATTCGACCAGCAACTCGAAGTCGCCGTAATCCTTCTCCGTGGTGGCGTAGGCCCCCTGGCCGTCATTGACCAGCTCGCCGTTCTCGACCGTCCAGTGGCCCTGCATTTGTTCAGTCCACTTGGCGATTTGCGCCTCCCGCTGCTCGGGCGTCATGGCCAGGAGCTTGCGATGGTCGAAGGTCTCGCCCCCGCGCCAGCCTTGGAGGTCCTTGCCGTTGAACAACGCCATAAATCCCGGCGGCGGATTCACTGGCGCGGAGGATTCCGCAGCCGCGCCCCGTTGGGCCGTGGCAGCCAGCAACACCAGCGCCGACGCCGTTGCCGCAGCCAGGAGTAATCCCCCCCGGTTTGAAATCCGAAACCCGGAAGAGCCGCCTCGAGCGGCAGGGGGTGTTTTTGGAGGAAGTCGTGATGGCAGAGCGTGAATTGATTTCATGGTTCTATGTCTATGGCACGGCGTTCAAAAATGCAATCCCGTTATGCAGCCGTTCTCATTTTGGGCCTCGGGATGTGACAGGTGCGGCGGGAACGGAGGCGGCCCAAAGCGGTGGAATGCACCGCACTCCAAACGCTTCGCGACCTCGACACCGCCTCCGAATCGGGCGAGGCCTTTGGACTGCGTCCGGCTTGCCGGCGCTTTTGGACGGCTCGACGCGCGCCAAGGCGGGAGCAAGCTCCCGCACTCCAAACGCTTCGCGCTCCTGTGGAGCATTCCGAGGAAACTTAACATTGTCGAAACAGTTCCGCTTTTTCTTGAAACGACCTTGCTATGGGGATGTCCAAAGATGTATGATAGCCCTCACATGGAAGGGAACTCGGCGTATGAGCGACAGACTTGGCTGGATTAAACCGGCGTTTTTCATGCTGTTCGGGCTGCTGGGGAGCGGCGGAGCCGGCGCCGCAGTCAGCGCGGCGGATGCGTCCGCGCCCGCCGTCTCGGCCACTTCGACGCAATCGATTTATCTCGAATACCGCGAGTTGCCTTACAGCGTCGGGAACTGGACGATCCCGGTCACGCTCCAGTTGGCGCCCTTTAAGAAGGAACCGGATTGGGGGCAGCGCAAAGTTTACCGGGGGACGCTCAAGTTTGGGGACAGCACGGAGGCCTTCGTGCCATTTGTTTGGGACCAGGGGCAGGGAAAACTTTACCTCGATCTCAATCGCAACCAGGACCTTACGGATGACGCGGAGGGGGTCTTTGCCTGCATGGGCCCGCCCAACAATCCGTTTCAGACCTTCGGCCGGGTGCATCTGGCTTTCAAGACGCCCCTGGGGACGGAGCGAGTGGCGGTGGGGCTGTTTTTCAACGACTTTCGCGCCACTCTCAATGCCAGTGCCGTTCCCTACTATTGCTGGGAAGCCAAAGTCGCCCAGGGGGGACAGGAGTGGCAGTTGGCCCTGGTCGACAGCCTTATCGGCAAGCTCGGTTCTGCCGAGAACGGCTCCCTCATCATCCGGCCCTGGGCAAACCGTGGCCGGGCCATTGATTTGCAATACGGTTCGCTGGACTTTTTGCCATTGACTGCCGATGTCTTTTTCGGCGGGCGGGCCTGCCACCTGGATATTGCTTCGGCGCAGCAGGACAATCATTTCAAATATCGGCTCAACTTAACGGAACGCCCCGAGCAATTGGGCGAGTTGAAAATAACCGGGCAATACATCCACCGGCTGGTTTTGTCGCGCGTGAGTCCGGGAGGCGCGCCGGCGCCCGGCAGTGCCGCGCAGGCGGCCGCACAAGCGGCCTTTGCCAGGCGCTACGGTGTGGGGGGCTCGGCTCCGGCCCAGGCGCCGTCTTTGACGGTCATCCTCGATTCCCCGGGGCCTGTGGTGAAAATTCCCGTCGGCGCCTATCAATTTCAGCTTTCCCTCAAACAGGGCGGGGTCGAGGCTCGTCCCCTGGCGAATAACTTCGGGCTCTATAACCAGAACTCGGGGCCGCTGGTGGTCAGTGCGACCAACGCGGCCACCTTGGCCTTTGGCGGTCCGCTCACCAACTCGGTTGCGGTGGCCCGGCGCGGGCGGTCTCTGGCACTGAGCTACCAGTTGCTCGGCGCCAAGGGCGAGGCTTATCAACTGCAGGGGGACCGCAAAGAGCCTGAATTCGCCATCTATCGCCCCGGCAAGAGCGGGGACAAGCAGCTCGCCTCCGGCAGGTTCCAATTTGGCTGAGGCAGCACCTGCACGTACTCATGGCGAGTACCGCTAACAGGCGCAGGTGTGTTAAAGGTGGTTGCGAGTGCCGAGTTGGGCGGCTTGGGCGCAAATCAAGGCCCGCCAGTGACTTACAACTGGATGCGGGCGAGCATGCTGCCCGTGGCGCTGCCCTGGCTGGCGACCCTGCTCCTGCTGGTCTTCAAGCCTAACCGCTTCCTTCGCGCCTGGTGGATCTTGGCCCCGCTGGCTTGCCTGACCTGCGGTATCGGCTTCCTGCCGGACTTCTGGCCTTCGATGCCTTCACAACTTGGCGAGGTCCTGCACGACCTCGTCGTCGCGCTGGCATTCGGCTTGGCGGCCGTATGGCTGCTCTCCACCTACCTCAAGTCCCGGTTCCGCATCCTGAACGTGCTGGGGTTCCTGTTGGTCCTGGAGGGCTTCAGTTTGGTAATCCTTCTATTCACGCAGGACTGGAACGAACTCGGAGTCGAGGCGGTCCAGATCGGGATTGGCTTGGTCGTCTGCGCCGCCGTTATTCCCGTGGCGACCGGCCTGGCCGGATTGCTCTGCCGCCGGCGCTATCGTCCGCTCGTCCTGTGTGCGGGGCTGCTCCTCATGCTGCTGGGCCTCTGGGTGCTGGTGATGCTGCCGCTCTTCCTCATTGAAACGGCCGGCAGAGGGCAGAACGTGCCGGTCGGCGAATTTGTCCCGCCGGTGCTGATCATGACCAGTCTCTGCTTCGGCATCCTGCTGCCGTTCCTGCTCCTGTCCTTCTCCAACAGCCTGTTTCGCGAACGGCTCATCCAGCTCTTGCGCCTGGCCCCGGAATCGCCCCCCGTCATCCCGCTTGCACCCGCCAGCACGGAACGCCGGCTTCAGCCGGCAGCCGGCCCAGAGGATCTTGTCCTCCCAAGTTTATGAAACTGCTCGGGCAATTCAACACGCTCCCCCTTCTGGCCGGGCTGTTCCTGGCCGACGCGGCATTGGCGCAGCCGGAGCAATGGCTCCAATACCACACCAGCCGCGAGGGCCGCTCCTATCGTTGGCTGGAACTCACGACCAACCGGCCGCCCAATGTCGCCTTGCCCAAACTGGGCGCCAAACCCTTTTTTGCGCGCTGGGCCACCGGCCTGGACCCCAAGGGCCGCTGGCTCTGTTTCGATCGTTCCCGCAAATCCGGCCCTTATGACCGTGCCTTTATTGACAGCACCGGCAACGGCCGCCTGGATGACAAATCCGCCGCCAGCGCCATCCGCATCGACCCGTACAACGCCTTTTTTGACCCGATACGCGTGGTCTTCAAAGGCGAAGACGGCCCGATCACCTACCACCTGGTTGTCCGGTCCATGAGCCTGGATTCGGACCGGGACCTTCGTGCGCTCATCCAATCCGGCGGCTTCTACTCCGGCACCGTGGACCTGGGCGGCAGGAAACGGCGGATCGAACTGATTGATGGCAATGTCAACGGCGCTTTCAACGACCTGGCTGCCAATCCGGATGATTGCGACCAGGTGGCCATCGACGGCGCCCAACGGCGCCTGGGGCGGTTGATCGAGGTGGACGGGCAGTTCTATCGCCTCGAGGTCGCCCGCGATGGCGCCTTCATCAAAGTCCGCAAAGCCGAGGACGTTGTCTTGGGCAAGGTGCGCGTGCCGGAAACCATCTCAGAGTTCATCGCCGTGGGCGAGAACGGGCAATTCACACGCAAGCCGGTGAAGGGCGAATTGACCCTCCCGGTCGGCAGCTACCGCATCAACCGGTACCTCGTCAACCGCAAGGATGAGCGGGGCGCTTCCTGGGAGCTCTTGGGCGACGGGTTCAATTCCTCCGCCAACTTCGATGTGGCCGCCGACAAACCTGCGGCGCTCGAAATGGGCGAGCCGATTCGGGCGGTCATGCATTCCTCCGAATCGGGCAATGAAGTCTCCTTCAGCCTCCGCTTCGAGGGCCGGTATAATGAAAGCGTCGCGATCACCAAGGACTCCGACCGGCCGCGTCCGCCGCGCCTGACGCTGACCAGCCTGGACGGTTCATACCGCTACACCAACAGCTTCGAGTTTGGCTGAGGCGGCGTTTGTTCGCTCTCATGGCGAGAGCCCCAAAAGGTCCAACGTCCGGTCATTGCCACCGTCGGATTTGTCACTCCCTTCCAGGTGCTGACCCGGCAGGTGACCCTCAAACCCAAGGGCCGCAAGCCGCCCGAACTTGGCCCTGTCGCCCATGTCGAAGCGGTGCGGCTTAGCCCAGCCGCCGATGAAACCGGCCTCAAGGCCATCATCAACGGCGCCGGCCTGAGCCACTCGGACAAGGACGGTCTCCCCAAGCACGGCACCGACCCCGCGACCATGTGGCAAGGCCCCTGCACCCCCGGCCTCAAAATAGAGTTCGAGCTCTCAGCGCCCGTCTCCCTGGCCGCCGTCCAGGTGTGGAACTTCAACGCCGACTGGCAGACCGGCAACGGCATCCGCCAGGCCGATGTTGCCGTCTCGGCCGACGGCTCGACCTGGCAGACCGTGCTCTCGGGCGCCGAGTTTGCCGAGGCCGAGGGCACCGCCGATTACGACACCCCGGTGGTGCTCAAACTCAATGGCGCCCGCGCTCGCAAGGTCCGCTTCGAAAACATCGTCCCCTGGAACTCCTCCGGCAAGGTCGGCTTGAGCCAGGTCGTCTTCCACCAATCCCCCGACTCCTCGCGCCGCGCCCAGGCCCAGTAGGATTGGGGTCAGATCTACACTTTTTTACATTTGCTTCGTGAGCCGCATTTGTAAAAAAGTTTAGATCCGACCCCAATATTCAACGGGCGGGGGCGAGGGGTCTGACGGTGGTCGGTCTGAAGGGGGCGAGCTTTTGGGATGGGTAGCCTTCGACGTGGGCGCCGCGTTTTCGCAGGGCGTCGGCCAAGGCATACCGGAACG
This sequence comes from uncultured bacterium, assembly GCA_963713735.1. Lineage (GTDB taxonomy): Bacteria > Verrucomicrobiota > Verrucomicrobiia > Limisphaerales > UBA8199 > CAVQND01. Next base: position 176,185 of record CAVQND010000013.1, on the reverse strand, counting down.
GCTCGGGCGCGGCGCGGAAGGCGGCCCTGAGGGCGGCAGTGGCTCTGTTGCCCGGCAGACGCATGAGCGTCGCGCGGGCGTCTTCGCGGGCTTCTTCGTCAGTCAGAAGGGCGGCCATCGGTTTGACGGCGCGGTCGCCGCCGATTTCCGAGAGCATCCAGAGCAGTTCGCGGCGCACGGTTGTTTTCTCGTGGCGGAGGGCGGTTATCAACGCGCTCTCAGCAGCTCTGGCCTCATTTTCCGCCCCGGGCCGGCCGGCGTGGCGGGTGATCTTGTACAAGGCCCGTTTGGCATTCCGGGCGACTTCAAAGTCCCCGCTGCCCATGAGGCCAGCCAGCGGTTCGATGGCAGCAGCGCCATAACTTTGGGCGCCCTGCCACGCAGGGCCGCTTATGCCGTCGTCTGGACTCTGGATGCGGGCGATGAACTCCGCAAGGGAACTGGCCGCACCGGTATTCGCGTTCATGCCTATGCTCCTATTCACAACACATACGGATATCGGTGCGGCCGGCTCAGGAAACGATTGGCCTCGGGGTCGCCCACGACCTCCTGCTTTTGGCCGTCCCAAACCAGTTTGCGGCCCAGCACATAGGCCAGGTTGCCCAGGTTGCAGAGGGTGGCGGTGCGGTGGCCAATCTCGATGTCCACGGCTGGGCGCAGGTGCCCCTCGCGGATGGACTTAAACCAGTCGGCCTTGTGGTTCATGTTGAAGTCCTCGTATTCGTCGGTCCGATAGACCTCCTGTCCGCCCGGAGGAAGCTTGAAATTGATAGCCTCCGGGTTGGCGGGCCTGTAGCCGCCTTCCCATTCCAGGATGAGGCGGCCGTGCTCGCCCCAAAAGGCGTTGCCAAATTCGGTCTGGCCAACCTTGTCGCCGGGTTGGCCCCATTCCAGGGTCCAGTCCGGATTCCTGAACTCATAGAGGACATTCATATCGATGGGGCAGTCCCAGAGACCTTTGGCCGGCGCGCGCCCGGTGGCGGTAACGGTAAAAGAGGTCTGGTGGTCGGCATTCATGCACCAGAGGATGGTGCTGAACTGGTGCGCGCCCCGGTCGCGAATCTGGCCTCCGCCCGATTCCAGCAGCCAGCGGAAATTGGCCGGCTGATACCGTTTGTTGTGCGGACGCCAGGGAAGGGGCCCTAGCCAGAGGTCCCAGTCCAAGCCTTCCGGGGGCGGGCTATCGGGCACCGGCTTCTCGTCCACCGGATTGGCGTAATGCCAGCAAGAGACGCGGCTGACCTTGCCCACGATGCCGTTGCGGATGGCGCGGCAGGTCTGCCAGCCGCCCTTGGCCGTGCGCGCCTGCGCCCCGACTTGGACCGCGGCCTGGTTGGCCCGCGCCGCCGCCACCATCGCCTGCCCTTCCCGAACCGTCACCGAGGCCGGTTTCTCGACATAAACGTGTTTGCCGCACTCGCAGGCGTGCACAGTCTGGACCGCGTGCCAGTGGTCAGGCGTGGCGATGAGGACGGCATCAATGTCCTTTCGCTCGAGCAGGTAGCGATAATCCCGATAAGGGATGACTCGCGCGCCGGCGTTGTTCACCGCCGCTTCCAGGCGATTGTTGTCCGCATCACACACTGCGGCGATGCGGACTTTGCCCTCTTGCTGAAAGCGGAGCATGTTGAAGACATGCGTCATCCCCATGCCGCCGACCCCAATGTGCCCCACCACAAAACGGCCATTGGCCCCGGGAGACCCCCCCATTGCCAGCACCCCCGAAGGCGCCAGGTTCAGAGCCCCAAGGGCCAAGGCGCTGCGCTGGAGGAAACGACGGCGGTTCATTCGGCTGGCTGGCTGGTTTCCAGTTAGGGTTTCCGGGTGGAGCGTTCCATGACCCAATAAACATCGGGGTTGTTGGGGGATGGAACGTCCAGCGCCGCGAGGCGGCCTATGGGCGGTATGGTCCTGGCGTCCTTCCATTTATGGATTTCAGCGTGGCCGTCAACGAAGGCCAGGCCGCCGGCGCCGCCGTGGTAGCTGGCGGGGAAATCGATCAGGATCCACTGCTGGGGGCTGTTGGGCCAGCCATTCATGCTGGTGCACCACTCGCCGTCGTTGATGCTATCGCATCGCTCATCCAGGAACAGGATGGTCATGGCGGGGCCCGGGTTGACGACCTGGCTCATCCTCTTATACTTGGTGTAGCCGGCGCAGCCGGTAAAGCTGTCCGCGTCCTCGCCGTTAAACCAACTGAGCATCGAGACACTGCGGACGCGAGGCATGGTGAGGCCCTTGAAGGGTCCCGAGGGCGGCATGGCCATGGAGGGGTCCCCGGGGCATCTCCAAATCCCGGGGTTGTTGGCGCAGTAGGTCCACAATGGGCTTTTCGCCAGGTCGAGAGTCACATCCCAATTATGCTGGTTCTGGCCGTCGGTGATCGCGTTGCCGGTCCAGCTCAGTTCGCCGGTGACCCAGAGGGCCGGATACACGTTGGCGGAGGTCCAGGCTGCAGGTATCCTGTCCGAGTTGTCGTCAGCGTAGTACCTCCAAGCCAACATCATCTGATGGCTGTTGTTCATGCACGAGACGGCTTTGGATTTGAGTCTGGCGCGGCCCAGAGCGGGCAAAAGCATGGCTGCCAGGATGGCGATGATGGCGATGACCACCAGGAGCTCGATGAGGGTGAACGCGCGTGGGGGGCGCAAGCTCCGTGAACCGTTTGAGTTTCGATTCGGGTTCTTCATAAGCCGGTCAGGCGAACGTTTCCCCCGCCCTTCCGTTGATGCTGCCTGAGCTGCGGACAATTGGTTTTGCGTCGTGCTCATTCCGAGGCCGCATTGTACCCGGTGCAGCCAAAGCGTCAAGCCTCCCGACCTGACGTGATCTGCCACGGGCGCATCTTGTCAGTACTACCATGCGAGCCACGAGGTCAGGGAGAGTGCCCGCCGCCCAGGAATTCATCCCGGAGGGATGACAGATGGTAGCCGGGGGTCGAAGCGTGGCGAGACCCCCGGTTCAGCAGCGGTGTGGGTCGGCATCCTATAGGGATGCCAGAAGGCGGCCTGTTCCCTTTGTGCAGCCTTCTGGCACCCCGTTCCGGGGTGCAGGCCCCCTCTGGCCGCAAACCGGGGGTCGCGGCGATGCCGTGACCCCCGGCTACCCTCTGGCAACCCTCCGGGTTGGCCCAAGCCGCCGCTCCTGGCTGGAGGTGGTGGGACCTGACAAGATGCGCCCGAAGAAGGCACGCTCCCGGTGCGAACTGTTCCAACAGTTTGTCACCTTGGACGCAAGCCGTTGAAACGGCTGATGATCCCTTGCGCCTCAGTTCACCGGGCTAAAGCCGCGGTGTTAATTAGAGGTCCCCTCCGGGCCTGAAACATCCGGGCTAGGCAGCCGACGGGCAAGCGCCGCAGCCCCCGTACACGGCCAGGTGAGCGGGGTCGGCCGGGTATCGGCGCGCCAGGTCGGCCGCGAGTTCTTTGAGTCCGGCGACATCGAGCTGGGCGCGGATTTGGAGGTCGAAGGCCTCGCACGACTGGTCCAGCCGGTCAAACTCCTGGGGCGGGATAGTGTTTTGGGCCATGGGGTAAAGGATGTTGTTTTCCTTCTGGATGTGCGCGTAAAGCAAGGGGACGAACTGGCCGGCATAATTGATGGTTCTCGCGCACTCGGCCTCGCTGAGCGGTCCGGAGCGGGCGCCGATTTCGAGCAAACCCCGCACGGCCTGGCGGCCGGCGTCATGTTCGGCCAGCATCACTGCGAGCGGACCGCTATCGCGGGGAAAGCCGGCCTCCTCCATTGTGACAAAGAGCCTTTCTTCTTCTTTGCCATGGTGGCATTTGTCCGCAAAATCGCGGAAGAATCTGCCGAAGTCCGCCACATCCTGGCGGGCGATCAGGCCGCCGGCCGTCAACTTTTCAGCCAGGGCTTGCAACGAAGCCAGCACTTCAACGATCAACTCGTGCTCCTGCATCATCGATTCCACACATTTTCTCATGCCCTGACTGTAAGGCGGAGCCGGAGCGAGTTCCTTGATTTCGGTCAAGGAAAGCGGCGGTCGCAGTCACGGAGGTCCGGAGGCGTTGGGGGCGGCTGCCGGAGCCCGGAATCGCGCAGCGTGTGGAGTGCGTCCAGCCTGCCGGCGCTTTCGGTTCGGCCGGGGCGCACAAGAGCGGGAGCAAGCACCAAGGCTCAAAGCTCCCACGCGCCGGAACTGCTCGCGCCACGATTTTGAATGCGGGCGAGTGTGGGCGTGGTAGAATGCCCGGCCAATGAACGGAGCCGTTGAGAGAGCAGGCGGCCAGGAGACCGGAACCGGGGAACCGCGGGCGGCGGGCGGCACCGGCTCACGCGAACTGGTTGGCCGCGCGTTGTCGGGCCAGAGCACTCCGCGCGCGCCAACGGGCCCGCTGGCCGTGCATTTCTGCGCGGCCGTCGCGGGCCATTCGCTGAGGCAATACACCACCCACGCGCGACTATTGGCCGAGTCCGTGGTTCGCTATTATGAACGGTTCAAACCGGACGCGGTCTGGGTCTCCGCCGACACCTGGGTGAGCGCCCAGGCGATGGGCGCGCGGGTTGGGCAGGTGGATGACCATCAGCCCTTTGGCGGCCTGGGTGCGCCGCTCATCCAAACCGCGCGCGACATCGACCGTGTCCCGGCGGCGGACCCGAGTTGCCAAGGGAGATACCCGCTGATGGTCGAGGCCTTGGCGCGCGTCGTGGAGCAGTTGGGCGAAGAAGCGTTCGTCGTCGCCTGCTTCGATCAATTCCCTTTTTCGCTGGCGGCGGCCCTGGCAGGCATCAACCAAATCATGATCAAGGTGGCGGAGGATGCGCCGTTCGTGGTCGCGCTCATGGAGCGCTGCCTCGAATACGGCGCGGCCTACGCCCGAGCGTTGAGCGACGCCGGCGCGGACATGCTCAGCGGGGGCGATGCCCCGGCCGGCCTGGTCGGACCGCGGGCCTACCGGGAAGTGGCGCTGCCGTTTGAAAAACGGTTGATCGCCCAACTCAAGGCCGCCACCCGCAAGCCCATCTCACTGCACATCTGCGGCCGCGCCTTGCCGATTCTGGCGGACATGGCCGGCTCGGGCGCGGACGTGCTCGAATAGACCATTTCGTCGAGCTGGGGCGCGCGTGCCGGCTCGCCGGCCCACGGGTGGCGCTCTGGGGAAACCTTGATCCGGTGGGCTTGCTGGCGCAAGGTGGGGCGGCGCAGGTTCGCCAGGCGGCACGGCGAGCGGTGGCGACCGCGCGCGCCTGCGGATGTCAGAGGTTCGTGCTCAGCTCCGGCTGCACCCTGGCGCCTCAAACACCGCCGGAAAACCTCGAGGCCATGTTGCGGTACTACTTATTACGGGATTAGATGTCCCGCATGAAAACAGAATACTATGTTTGAGTTTCTCAAGCGCCTCTGGTCTGGACGCAGAGCACCGGCCCCGGTCGAGCCTGCCGCTGATGCCGAATTGGATTTGAAAGGTATCGTCTGGAAGACTCCGCACGGCGCAGGCATCGATATGGACTCGTTCTCTGCGCAGTCTCGGGAGAAGCTCTATCAGGAGCTTGCCGAGCAAAACGAACGGCCGATTTTCGAGGGCGAGGTCCGGCACGGTTACGCCAAGGCCAGTGCCGGTGGCACCGCTACCTGTCCGCGTTGCGGCGCGCCCACCCGCCAATACTGCGCTCATTTCATCTACGCCACGGACAGCGCCACACGGGTAATGATGGCGCCAGCCGGGTTTTTCTGCTCCAGGTGTCCCACGGTCATTATTGACGAGGAAATCATCGTTGCGGGCGTGAAATCCGGTTTCAAATACCAAGGCGTCATCGGGATTGACTTTCTGGGGAAGAAGGAACCCGCCTTGTTTGAGACCTGGAACGGACGAAAACCGATCTACATCTTCGACGAAGACAAGCGGTGTCATGGCCTGGGATTCGCCGACCTGCCGATTTGGCACTCGGGCGGTCCCCAGCCCGCTCTGCGGCCCGAAAAAAGAAGCAGCGACGCCGGATGGCCAACCGGTCCAGAAGGCGCAACCGGTGAAAACCAACGCCCTCGCACGACTCGATAACCTGGGGAACCTGTCAGAGACGCCAACCCTCGCGATATGGGGGCTGAACGTAAGCGTTGGCCGCTTCGTGGTTGGTGAAGCGCATCGCCTGGGCGTCCCAGTCTAGCGGTTGGCCGGAGAAGCGAATGGCAATTGCGCCCAGCAGGGCGGCCTGGGTCAGAGGACCGCCATACTCGAAGTTGGAGCCGGCCTGGCGGCCGGTCCGAATCGCTTCCAGCCAATCCCAGGCATGGTTCTTCACGCGCGGGAGTTTTTGCGCCGGCGCATTCTTGCCCGCGTATTGGTCCATCAGCTTTTCCGGGGTGAGATAGCAGCCACCCGCGCCATGGGAACCGTGCACGATCATTCCCTTGTCACCGAAGAGAATAGCTCCGGTCCCGGGGACTTTGTCATCTTTGGAAAATCCGGCCGGCGTTGGGATTGGGGTGTTGCCGTCGTGCCAGACCAGTGTGATGGGGCCGCGCTGGTTGCGGGCAGGGAACTTGAAGGTGAGCTTGGTTGCCGGCGGGTAGGTCAGCCAGTGCTTTGCCGGGTCATAGTCCCGTCACCTCGGCCGGCACGCTTGAAGGAGCGTCCAGATTCAGCGCCCAGAAGGAGGGGTCAATGACGTGACAGAACCAGTCGCCGATTGTGCCCGTCCCGAAGGGCATCCATCCGCGCCAATTCCACGGGACCCAGAAGGGCGTGTAAGGCCGGAATGGCACCGGGCCGACCCACAGATCGTAGTCCAGGCCCTTGGGCACATCATAGTGCTGGTCGAGCTTGTCCAGGTTCCGGAGCTGGCAATAGACCTCCTTGAACGCGTCGCAGCCCGCATGTACCGGTGTGCACCTGGCCGATCGCTCCCGCCCAGACCCACTCACAGAGCTGCCGGATGGAACCGCTGGAATGGCCCTGGTTCCCAAGCTGTGTGACCACTTTGTATCCTCTTGGCGGCCGCCATCAGCGCGCGCACCTCCCCGTAGGTGTGCGCCAGCGGCTTTTCGCAATACACGTGTTTGCGCTGTTTCATCGCCGCCATCGAGATCACGGCGTGCGCGTGGTCTGGCGTCCCAATCACCACCGCGTCGATTTCCTTGTCCATCTTCTCGAGCATGACCCGGAAATCCTTGAACCGTTTCGCCTTGGGGTATTGCGCAAACTTCTTCGCCGCATAGTTGTCGTCCACGTCGCACAGGGCCACAATGTTGTGCCCTTCCCCGCCATGGCATCAATGTCGCCGCCCCCCTGGCTGCCGATGCCGATGCCCGCGAGGTTGATCTTGTCATTGGCAGAAATGCGCCCGGCTCCCCTGGCGCAGAGTGGCTGGTCCGATGTGGAACATCGCCACGCCCAGGCCCGTGGCGCAGAGAAACTGGCGTCAATTCATGGCGGAGGATTTCGGGTTGCTCATAAAAATAAGTTTGTTGAGCAGGCAGTTTGCGGAAACCTCTCTCAAGGTAAAGCACAAACCGAGCTTCAAATCGCCTATTCGACCATGAAAAGAAGGAGATTAGGAGCAGGATTAGGATTACGATTAGCCCGGATAATTCATAGCCTAAGAGCGGTACCGGGCCCCCGAGGCTGCGTAGCGCAGGTTTCCAACCTGCTGTATCGCCGACTTCCAGTCGGCATGCCGTACCTGCTTGGTCGCATCTGCGGATTGGAAATCCGCGATACAGCAGACTGGAAGTCTGCGCTACGCCTTCCGGTTGGCGAAACCCATGAAATATCCGGGTTAGGAGCGGCTGCCCAGATAAGTGAAATGCGGAGCGCCACAGGTGAAGCTGAGCAACGCCGAGGGTGAAAGCCCCTCCAGACTGAACATGCACGACAACACGAAAACATGAACAGTGGCCCAGGACGAAAAGGCCTGGGTGGGAAGGTCTAACCAACCGCCCCAACCCGAGTGTTGCCGAGGGGAAGGACAGGCCAAGACCCCGAAATCCAGGGTCCCAACCGAACAACCTCCCGGAAGCGTACACAGGGACAAGCACGGGCCGCAAGCGGGTGTCGCACCCCGCTTAAGCAATCCAGCCTCGAAACACTCAGACGCGGGCGGGGACAATGTTGCATTGTCGGAACCCAACAAGACGCTGGCCGCCAAAGGTGAGGTTAGCGTCGGCCTGCCGGGGTCGAAGAGCGTGGCACGTGCCGAAGGCGTAGCTCGGAACCTGGGAAGCCCGGTGGACTCCCACCGCACCAACTGCGGGGGCCAAGCGGGAAAGGAAGCTCAACGACAAGGAGAGCCTCCTGAAGGAAAGCCGGGAATCAGATTGGCCCATAGTAACCCGCCGCAAGGTCCACGCGGCACCTGAGGAAAAGCTGGTGCAATATGCAGGGGCGCAAATCCTCTCGGCCATCTATGAAGCGGACTTCCTGCCGTGCAGCTACGGTTATCGGCCAGAGCGCGACGCCCACCAGGCGGTCAAAGCCCTGACCGACACGCTGTATCGCGGGCGGTGCCACCGTTGAGAATGGAAGAGCAACAAAACTGACGGTGTAAAAGGGGATCTTCTTCCTGTCCATTTTCTTCGAAGGATTCGCTGAAAAGTGGGCGCATGACGGAAATCTTCAAAAATGCTGAAAGGACTGAAGTTTTTCGTGACATAATATCTATAATCATAGATATTATGCCCATGAACGCGCTCACGCCCGCCCACTTGGTCGAACAGATAACCCAAATCCAGCGCATGGAACGCGGCAAACTCTCCGTCATGCGCCAAGGCTCTGACCGGACCCACTTCAAGCTCCAGGCTGGGAGCACGGCAAGAATTATTCCCGCCATGTCTCCGAGGAGCAGGCCGCCACCGTCCGGGAGTCCATCGAGGGCTATCACAAATTTCAGGACCTCACCGGGCGATACGCCCAACAGGTCATCGAAAAGACCCGCGCCGAACTGGCCGCCAGCTCAAAAAAAAAGAAATACCGCCCGCGCCGCAAATCCTCGTGGCCCAAGACCAGGAAATCCAGCAGCTGATGGCCCGTTTTGCGGCCACCCAGCCCAGCGGCGCGGCCGTGTTGGAATTGGAGAAGTTGGTGCGCACGGCTGTCTTCAAATCGGCCAACCAGGTGGTGGGTTATCTGCTGCAGAAGGCCGCCGACCAGATCAACGCCGCCTATCAACCTAAACCGGGCCAACAACGCAAGGGCCGGGAGCCGATCAGCGCCCGTTGCACTTTTGGGAGCTTTCCCCTCCGGCGCGACTACTATTACCACGAAGGCAAAAAGGAGGGACATTACCCGGCCGATGCCGCGCTGGGACTGGAGGGCGGCCACACCCCAGCCTTGGCCCGCTTGGCGTGCTTGGAGGGAGCCGACGAGGCCAGCTACCAAAAGGCCGAAGAGCACTTGCGCGAGACCGGGGGCATTGTCATGGGCTACCACCAGATTCAGCGCCTGGTTCAGCGGGTGGGGGCTGCGGCCCAGAAGTGGCAGCAACGAGAAGCGCTCAAGCCGCTGCCCGACAGCAAGCCAGCGCCGATCCTCTATGTCAGTGCCGATGCCACCGGGGTGCCTATGCGCAAAGAAGAACTGGTGGGGCGAGCCGGCAAGCAACCAGACGGCAGCGCCAAGACGCGCTCGGCTTACCTGGGGTGCGTCTTCACGCAGCACACGCGCGATGAGAAGGGCCGCCCCGTTCGAGACTACGAATCGAGCACCTACGTCTCCAGTATGGGTCCTTTGGAGGACTTTGGCCCCATGCTGCGGCAAGAGGCTATTCGGCGCAACATGGGCCAAGCCGGACGGGTGGTGGTGCTCATTGACGGCGCTGCCGGCTTAGAGAACATGGGCCGTCTCAATTTTCGTGATGCCCTCCCAATTGTGGACTTTTACCATGGCGCCGACCACGGTGGCAAGGTGGTGGAGGCGCTGCTGGGCAGCAAAGAGCACCCCGAGTACCAAGGCCCGGCGCAGCCGCTGGGTCCGGCGCTTGCTCGGCAACGGGGTCGAAAACCTCATAAAGGAAACCCGCCAGGAATGTGTCGGCAAACCGCAGACCCAGGCGGTCGAGGAGCAGTTGAACTACTTCGTTCACAACGTAGAACGAATGCGGTACAGGACCTTCCGCCGCCAAGGCCTCTTCATCGGTTCGGGTGTAATCGAGGCCGGCTGCAAGACGGTCATCGGTTCGCGCTGCAAACAATCCGGCATGTTCTGGAGTGAGCCGGGGGCCGAAAATATCCTGGCGTTGCGCTGCGTCCACTCCAGCCGCCGGCTCGATCAGTTTTGGAAGGAGCGGCTGAACGCCCGGGCTGCCCGGAACGACTGCCTCAGGCTGGCAGCTTAGGCGAAGAATCTCGTCATGCGCCCAATGGAAGGGATCTTGCTTGCATTAGGTCGAAGGCGGTGCTCTCTTTGGTTTAGCGTGAATAGCCCGGCTCGAAGGTGACTGAGAATTTGTCCATCGGATATGTTTTGGCGGCGTTTGCGCTGGCGGTTGGCGGCGGGGCGCTTGGGGCGTCGTTGGGGACATCGCACCGGCGGTTGTGCGCTCTGATCAGCCTGGGAGCCGGGACGCTGCTGGGGGTAACGGTCTTCGCGATTCTGCCGGAGAGCCTCGAGGCCCTGCGCTGGTGGGGCGTCTTGCTGGCCCTGGGTTCGGGCTACGGCGTCTTCGCCCTGGTCACCAAATACGTCTATCACGTCTGCCCGGCGTGTGCGGCCAGCCATTTCGACGAGGCGACCGCGCACCGGTTCAGCGAGATTGCCGGCGCGATGATGGTGGCGCTGGCCATCCACTGCACCGCCGATGGCCTCGCGCTGGCGGCGGGCCACGAGGCGGAGGCCGTGCATGCGCCCGGGCCCGGGTGCTGGACCTCTCGCTGGTTCTGGCCGTGTGCGTGCACAAGGTTCCCGAGGGCCTGGCGCTGGGCGCTCTTTTGCTTGGGGCCGGATTCAAGCGCGCCCAGACTGTGCTCCGCGTGGCCGCCGTGGAGGCCACGACGCTGCTCGGCGGCGTCCTCGGCTGGCTCTGCTTGCAGAAGGTCAGCGGTTTTTGGCTCGACGCCGTGGTCGCACATGTGGGCGGCGGCTTCCTGTTCCTGGCGTCTCACGCGGTGCTGGGCGAGCTCTTCAAGCATCACAAGGGCTTGGTGCTCGCCAACTTCGGCGTGGGCTTCGGCGCGGTCGGAACCTTGACTCTTTTGCTCCGGCTCTTTTGATGTATTGGATAAGCAAGAGTATTCACCAGGTCCGTCGGCTCAACCGTCGCACCATTCTGTTCCTGGCGGCCCTGGGACCGGGCCTTATCACGATGATTGCCGACAACGACGCCGGGGGCATCTCCACCTACGCCCAGACCGGCGCCAAGACCGGCTTTAGCCTGCTCTGGGCCATGATCCTCCTGCTCCCGATGGCCTATTACGTGCAGGAGATGACCGTGCGTTTGGGCGCCGTCACCAAGCGCGGCCACGCGGAGGCGATTTTCGATGGGTTCGGCAAGTTTTGGGGCTGCTTCTCCATTTTCGATTTGGCGGTCATAAACTGGCTGACGCTGGTCACTGAATACATCGGCATGACCCAGGTGCTCCACGGCCAATGGGGGCAATGGGCCAAGGTGCTCTTCGCCGTCGGCCTGTTCGACGCGGGGTTGCTGGGCGCGCTCTGCATTTCGCTGGCCACAAGCTGGGCCCCGGGCGAGGTCTTCGGTTGGGCCCACTCGCTCAACAAGACCGTGCGCGAGGCGCCCTGGTTTTATGTGGCCTACGTCCTGATGTTGATGTCGGCGGGCGTGGTGTCGCTCATCGCCTCGGTAAATCTGCAGAACATTATCACCATCTTCGTCCAGGTGGTGGCCGTGACGCTCCTGCCGGCGGCGTTGATGTTCCTCATCCTGTTGCTCAACGACAAACCGCTCATGGGCGAGCACGTCAACACCTGATGGGCCAGACGATTCTGGACATCGATAGCCGGCGCACGGAGGTCGTCAACGATGTCCGCGTGCTCTACTCCAAAGGGCGCATGATTCTGGTGCATGTGGATATTTCCTTCAACGGTTTTCTCCGCAAATGGGGGCTGGAACGCTTCATCTCCGGCAAAGACCAATTGATCTCCTGGCGCTACGTTCAGCCCCTTTCCGTTGAAGATCACAGCACGGACATCGTCACCCTCTCAGTCACCCGCGAGCAGGCGATGGAATTGCCCGGCGAGGACCTGGCCGACGCCCTCGAGGTCCTCTCCGGCGACGAGCAACAAGCCATGTTCTCGGCACTGGACCCGGACAAAGCCGCCGAGGTGCTGGTCGAAGCCGAACCCCGCGCCAAGCGCCAGCTCATTGCCTTTCTGCGCGAGGAAAAGGCCCGTCTGGTGCTCGCCGGAATGTCCGTGCCGCAGGTGGCCGACCTCTTCTCCGATCTGCCCCATCAAAAGGTGACCGAGCTGATGAAATGCCTGGCGCCCCCGCGCGCCGCCCGCGTGCAGGCCGTCCTGTCCAATGCCGACGTGCTGGCCTCCACCCTGATGAGCGACCGGTTCCTGGCCTTTCCCAAAGAGGCCAAGGCCGGCGAGGTGCTGCGGACGCTTCGGACTTCCCCCCGTGAGCATAGGAACATCTCCTACCTTTACGTCATCGCGGGCGAGGAGAAACTGCTGCTCGGGGTGGTGGACCTGCGCGACCTGGTCATCGCGCCCGAGGAAGCCAGCCTCGGGGAGTTGATGGCCTCGCCCGTCGTTACCGCCGAGCAGGATTGCCTGCGCGGAGACCTGGTGGCGCTGCTGGCCAAATACCAGTTCCGCATGTTGCCGGTGGTCGATGCGCACGATCACCTCCTGGGTGTCGTGCGCTACAAGGACATGATGAAAAACGCCAAAATCGAACTTCCCCATTAAGTTATGCCGCGCATCAAAACGACACCCATGGTCCGGATTGCCCTCTGGGCGCTGCGAATTTACCTGCTGATTCTCCTGTCGCTGATCGGCCTGAAGTTCGCGCGAGTCTTCTCCGGTTCGCAAAGGCAGGAGGGCTCAGCCCCCGGCGCCCAATCAGTCCAAACCAACCCGCCGCCCGTTGGTCAGAACTATTTTAATCGTTGACATGCCTCGGGAGATCTTTATTGAGTTCCTTATGAATTCTCGCGGGCGGGTTCTGGTGGGCCGGGCGCTTGCCTCGAGGTTGGTTCGCGGGCGCGCTGTCTTTATCCTTGATGTCTGAGTGGCCGGCCTGGCCGGCTGAAGTTCCGCCCCCGTATGAGCCTGCCTCGCTTTCGATCTGCCTGAGCAGTCCCACGGGCGCGGTCCTTTGTTCAACGCCGTTGCGCTTCACCGGTTACCTGCTGCAGAGCTCGGCGGACCTGGTCCAATGGCAGAACACCGGTTTCGGCTTCGGTCCGGCGGGGAACACACAGGCTGTCGTTGTTTCCGGCGGCTCGAATTTCTATTTCAGGCTCAAAGCGGACACCTCGATGGCACTGAGTTGCCTGGCGGCGGACGCCACCACGATTCAACTGACGTGGCCGCCGATCCCCACCGCCGGCGAGTATTGGGTTTTTCGAGATCGGACCTGTATCGGCAAGACTGTGGGGCGTTGCGGGTACTTCCTGGATACGGGCCTGACGCCGGACACGTCCTACAATTACTTCCTCATCACCATGGATACCCAAGGTGGCAGGCATTTTTCTGAGGAGAAGTTCTTTTCGACCGGTTCCTCGAGCCGCATCCGGACGCGATACACGGTCCTGGCGTTGGGCTTCTACCCGAATGGGCCGGATGCGGGCGAGTTGGCGCACACCAAGACCTTTTTCCGGCACAAGGTCGATTTCTTCAGGCTCGCCTCGGTCAACTGCGCCATCCTCGAGCCTTACAAGGGAGACTTCCTCTGCATCCGCGCCGCCCCGCCCCTGGTCTCGGGGGCGCCGTCGGAACGTCAATTACGCGAAGATGGTCGTCACCCCTTACCCGGAGTTGGATGGCTGGTCAATGGTGGACCTGGTGGAGAAAGGGGACGTGGACCTGGTCTGGGTCCTTGCAGCGCCGGACAACTGCGGTTTCCGCGAGAATGCCCTGGTCGGCAACCACGACATCAACCCCACCGGCGTGGGCGAACGGTGGTCTCCGTTTCCCGTGAAGTGCTCCCGCTCGTTCTTCGTCAACTCCGCTTCCAGCGATGCCCGGGCCTACGATGCCTACGCCCACTGCATCGAAGGCGTGATGAGCAGCATGTGCGACGGCTATGCCAGCAACTGGCCCCGGACCTACCCTTGCCAGGTTTATTCGCTCACCCGCACCGACTTCACCACCACGGTTCCCCGGAACCTCCACCTTTTCGAGCGCTTCCGCCTGGCCGATCAATGGAACGGCACCGGCGCCTATGCCTCTCAGGGCAACGCCAACTGCGGCTCAAGCCATTTCCCTCCCAATGCCCGGCGCGACATCAGCGGGACCTATGACGGCAACTATGCCTATTACGACCGGCTCACCTGGCAACGCTACATCAACTGTGCAGCCGATGGCTGGCTGGCCTTCCCGAACCTCGACGTGACGCCCAGGAAACTGAACGGCTACGACTTCGGCGCCTTCAATAATTACACCGAAGGCGACTCCGCCTACGGGGCCGCCTTTGGCGCCTCGCCTGAGGCGCATGCCTCTTTCAGGTTCGGCACCGATTCCTTTCATCAATGGTGGTTCTTCCATCTGCCTCACAACCCCGGCGTCGCCAATGGCAAGCTCAACAACTGGTGGCCTTACATACTCGATTTCAACCGCTTCGACGGCCGCGCCATTACCTGGCCCGTTGAAGGGTTCCCGGACATCGCCCCCTCGGTGGCCCCCATCAGCGGCGAATACGGAACCGAAACCGCCAGCGGCCAGTGGTGGGGGTATTGGCATTCCTGCAACGATTTCGGGCCCTTCGGCCAGGTAGCGGTCGTCGAGAGCACGTCGAGCCCGGCCCTGGTCCGCGAGGGGCGCTATGCCGTGCAGGCGACCATCGACCAGGAATGGTTTCAGTACCGATGGCCGCAACGATCTGTTCTATCCCATCTCCCGCAACGCCCGGTGGAATTTGTCCAACCTCAGCCAGGTCAGCCTCGCCATCAAAGCCGGCCTCCACGCCGAACAGATCCTCGGAGCCAATCCTGTCGTCCGCCTCTGCGCCAACGGCGGCAACCGCATCGAATTCGTCCCCCTTAGAAATGGCCGGTATGCCAACCTCCTCGCGGACCCTGCCTTTCAAGATCCTGGCGGCTGGTCCGTCTTTGATATCCCCGCCAACGGCAGCACCAATTGGGAGGCCAACGTCTTTGGATACATCAACCCAAGTCTCGGGACCGAGGCCATCGCCCTGGCCACGCAGGAACTCAAGCGGCAGATCCTGGCCGAGGTCAACTATGTCGAGGTCTCCATCCGCTCCGACGGCAGTCGCGGCTACCGGGTTTCTTTTTGCCTCGATGGCCTCCGGTTCCGGGTAGGACCATGACCCGGATTCATCCCGTCCCTTGTGTCCGTTTCAAGCAGCTTGCTTAAGAATTCTTCAGGCGATTTTCAGTAACACCAGGCCCGGGCCTTCGGCTACACTGTCCTTGCAGGCTGAGTTGCAGCCGGCCGCGTCAAAGAAATCCAGCGAACTCAAGATTGGCCGATAAATATGGAAATGGCAACGAGTGCCAGCGAGAGACCAACGGTGCGCGGTCCTGAAGCGCAGTCGCCTGCCGTTGGGGGTTTCAAGGTAAAGCACAAAGCCGGCATCGCCCTGCTCCAGGAAACCGGCCAAGGAACTCAAGTGCTGCTCGTCCAACAAGCCAACGGACGCTGGAGCCTGCCCAAAGGCAAACGCACGGACGGAGAATCCATCAAGCAAACCGGCGTGCGCGAGTGCCGCGAAGAAACCGGTCGCGAAGCCCGGGCCCTGCAGTTTGTCGGCTGGGGAGTCAACAGCCGCAAGCACGTTCGCTTTTATCTCTGGAAATCCGAGGCGCATCACCTCTGCTCAGAGCACGGGAGGCACCCACGCCTGCGCACGCGTGAGATCCTGGGGGTCGCCTGGGTTGCCCTCGCCCAAGCGCAACAGATGCTCAAACCCTGGCAGGCCAGCCTGCTCGCCAAAGTCATGGCGTCCCCAACAAACCAAGCAGCATGAAAGCGACGCGCAAATGACCGCGCACCCGATCAAACCGCACCGCAGGTTTATCTCCCTTGCCACGATGGCCGCGCTGGGCTGCAGCGCGCTGGGCTTGATAGCGGCAACGAATTCGACCCAAGAGGCGGCAAGCGCCCCGAGTTCGTCAGCCGACAAGACCTTTTCCGAGGCCGTGGTTATCAACCCCGATGAAACCCCGGAACGAGCCTGGAACTGGCATGTTCAGAACACTGACACCGTCCAGGGAGACCCTGGCTTCCCCGCCAAATACTCGGGCACGAACAGCCTGGACAGCAACGGAGAGATCCGGGAGACGGTCTCGTTGGACCTGTTCGCGGGCCTGCGATTGTGGCCGGGCGCCGAGGCGCATGCCGATGGCATGATGTGGCAAGGCTTTGGGCTGAGCACGACGCGGGGCGTGGAAGGGTTTCCCAACGGCGAGGCCTTCCGGTTGGGCACGAAGGTTCCCAATGTGACTTTCGCGCGGGTGTTCATCCGCCAGACCCTCGGCCTCGGCGGCGAGCAGGAAACCGTCGAGGACGACCAGCTTCACCTTGCCGGCAAGCAGGATGTGTCGCGGGTCACACTCACCCTTGGGAAAATCAGCGTCAAGGACATTTTCGACAACAATGCCTACTCCAATGACCCGCGCACCCAGTTCATGAACTGGGGTCTGATGGCCAACGAGGCCTGGGATTACCCCGCCGACAGCCTTGGCTATATGACCGGGTTGGCCGCCGAGCTGAATCAGCCCAAATGGGCGGTTCGGTATGGTTTCTTCCAAATGCCGCGCGAGGCCAACGGCATGGCCCAGGACCAGCGTTACCTGGAGGCTTGGGCGATGGTCGCAGAACTTGAGCGCCGCTACGCCCTCAGCGGCCACCCCGGCGCCGTCCGGTTCCTGGCCTATCTCAACCGAGCCCACATGGGCAGTTATCAGGCCGCCCTCGATAATCCGGCCCGGCCCGCGGACATCTGGGCGATGCGCGAGGATCGGTTCAAATACGGCTTCGGATTCAATGCGGAACAGGAACTCGCCAAGGGCGTTGGGGTGTTCACGCGTTTGGGCTGGAGCGACGGCCACACCGAGGCCTGGGTCTTCGCCGACGTGGACCGCACCGCGACACTGGGGCTCAGCGTCAAAGGCCAGTTCTGGCAGCGGCCAAACGACACGCTCGGCGTGGCCGGGGTGCTCAACGGCATCTCACGCGTTCATCAGGAATTCTTCGAGGCTGGCGGCACAGGTATCCTGGCGGGCGATGGAGCGCTCAATTACGGGTGGGAGAAGGTCTTGGAAACCTATTATGATTTTCAGATCTGGAAAACAATCCACGCCACGCTCGATTACCAGTTCGTCACCGACCCCGCCTACAACCGCGATCGCGGCCCGGTCTCGATTCTCGGCGCGAGACTGCACTGGGAGTTCTAAAATGAAGTATGAAGGGCGGAACCTGGCGGCGTGGCCGTTCTGTCTCAGATCATAATTCATAATTCATAATTCACCCTTCACGCAGCCAGTCTCGGGCGGTTTTGCGCGGTAGCGGCGGGCAAAGGAGATGAAGACGGCGGCGACGGCCAACATCAGGGTTGCGTAGAACCAGAACTCGGAGGCGCCCTTGGCCTTGAGGAACCGCTGGTTCAGGTGCGTGAACACCGCAATCAGGAAATGTCCGGCGGCGATGGTCATCAGCCAGAAACTCATGATAACGCTCTTCAACTGCGAGGGTGCCTGGGCGAAAGCGAATTCGAGGGCGGTGGCCGAGACCATGACTTCACCCGCCTCGAGCACGATGTATGGGGCCAATTGCCAAACGATGCTCAGAGCGGCGTGGTGGTCCATCCGGGTCTGGATGAGGCCGCTAATGAAAAAGGCCACTGCCCCAAGCACCATGCCGGCGGACATCCGCCGCAACGGGGTGGGGCGCAACCCGAGCCGTTCGGCCAGGGGATAAACCCCGAGCGTCAGAATGGGCACCCAAATCATCACCAGCACCGCCCCGGCCCCTTGCATGGTCTCGCCGTTGAGCCAATAGAACGGAGTCATGTTCTTGCCTTGCAGGACCCAGGTGGAGTTGACCTGGTTGAAGAGGGTCCAAAACATTGGAATCGAGGCGAATATCCCCAGGATGCCCAAGACGGTGCGGACGCCCTCGATGTCCTGGGGGGAGAAGTGCCCGCGGGTGGGGTCGAGAAATTTTTCGCCGGGTTTGCGTCTGAGGCAGCGGGTGAGGGCGTAGAGGATGACCGGGAGGAGGTGGAGGCGCTGGTTTGGGGGTGCAGCGGGCCGGCGGACGTAGTATTTGGTGCCGAGCCAGAAAAACAGGGTGGCCAGCATCATGGCGGCGCCGGGCAGGGCAAAGGCCCAACGGTAGCTTGCGCGGGCGTGGACCCAGGGGATGATGAAGAAGCCGCCGGCGGAGCCGAGATTGATGGCCCAGTAGAACCAGCCATAGACACGCGGCAGGAGATGCTGCTGATCCGGGCCGAATTGATCGCCAACGAAGGCAGAGACGCAGGGTTTGATGCCGCCGGCGCCGATGGCAATGAGCGCCAGGCCGAGGAAAAGAGCCGTTGGGCGGCCTTCAAAGAGGGCCAGGATGCCGGAGCCCAGGCAATAGATGAGTGATATTGACAGGATGGTCCAGTAGCGCCCGAACCAGCGGTCGGCCAGCCAGCCGCCCAGCAAGGGCAGGAGGTAAACTGCGGTGCCGAAAAGGTGGAGGGTCTGAGTTGCTTGGGCCTCGGCCAGGGCCATCCGGTTGACCAGGTAGAGCTCGAGGATACCCATGAGGCCGTAATAAGTGAACCGTTCGCAGGCCTCGTTGCCGATGATGTATTTGATCTGGGGCGGGTAGCGATTGGCTTTGCCGCGCAGCGGGGCGGGTGGGGGAGGGTTGTCAGCGGGTGTCATTGCCTTCGTCGCGACCTTTGTCGCCTCCTTCGTCGAGCAGCGGCAGTCTTTTTCGCAAGGATCTGATTGAGAATCGATTGTCGGAGGATTGGTTATTGGTAAATGAACCCGGGCCGCATCGATCCCGGATATTAATTGCCATTGACCAATTTTCAATGCTCAATTTTCTATAATCCCCAAGCCTTCGTCCCGCGCCGGCCGGTTCCTCATTGACCGACGCGGCGGGGCGGGTTATGCCTCTTGGCGGCAAACGAAGGCGCCGCAATGAAACCATTGACTTCTTATACCTCCAAACTGACGGATCGACAGGCCGAGGCGCTCCGGGCCTGGCTCCAGGCCCGCGATTACCGCTTCCGCGAGGTGCCTTACGCCCGTTTCGCCGCCGAGAAGGACAAGACCAACGTGGTCTTCTACGAGAGCGGAAAGCTGGTCGTGCAGGGCAAAGGCACTCGCGATTTCATCGAATTCGTCCTCGAACCCGAGATCCTCAAGGAGGCCCGCCTCGGCTACGAGACCGTCCTGAACCCCGATTTGCTCGTCCCCCGCCTGGGGGTGGACGAAAGCGGCAAAGGCGACTTTTTCGGCCCGCTGTGCATCGCCGGCGCATACGTGAACGAGGCAGTCATCATGGCCTGGAAAGACTCCGGCATCCGCGATTCCAAGACCATCTCGAGCGACAGCCGTATTCGGGAACTGGCTGAGCTGATTGGCAATACGCCCGGGTGCGTTACCACCGTGGTTCCGATCGGCAACGAGGCCTACAACCGCCTTTACGCCAGGTTCAACAACCTCAACGCCCTGCTCGCCTGGGGCCATGCGCGCGTCATCGAGAATCTGATGGGACAGAAACACCGCATGTCACCGCCCCCGATGCGCGCCATCAGCGACCAGTTCGCCTCGAGCAAAGATACCGTGGCGCGAGCCCTGATGACCCTGGGCCGCGGCCTCGAGTTGGTCCAGAAACACCGTGCCGAGGAGGACCTGGCCGTGGCGGCCGCCTCGATTCTCGCGCGCCACGAATTTGTCAAACGCCTGGGGACCCTCCAGAAACATTTCGAGATGGACCTTCCCAAAGGCGCCTCCGCAGCCGTGGACGCCGCGGCGCGTGAATTTGTCGCCAAATACGGCGCCGAAAACCTCCCGAAAGTGGCCAAAATGCACTTCCGCACCGCCCTGCGAGCCCAGGGCCTGCCCGAGCCGCCCAAGACCCAGTGGCGCCCGCGCCGCAGCCAGGCAACATGATTTAAAAAAAACTCACAAACCCATTGACATCCTGCCGGGGGTCCCGTAATTTCCCGTTGTCGTTGGGCCGAAAAAGTCGAAAGTCCGGAGCCCCAAGCCTTTAAAAAAGGGAAAACTCGGGGTGAAGGGTTATTGTCGTTTATTGACGTCAGACTGGAACGCAGATTAGATTTGGCCAGCTCCGAAGGGCTTCGGGGCCGGCGCCCATGTAGCTCAGCCGGTAGAGCGCGTCCTTGGTAAGGACGAGGTCATCAGTTCAATCCTGATCATGGGCTCCAGTTCGTAACCTTTTGGTTAGAGCAGTTAAACAGCGCGAAACAGAGAAAACAATATTTAGGAGAGAGCAATGGCTAAAGAGCAATTTCAACGAACGAAACCGCACGTCAACGTTGGCACCATTGGCCACATTGACCACGGCAAGTCCACTTTGACAGCCGCAATCGTCCAAACCCAGTCCGCCAAAGGGCTGGCTACTCCCGTCTCCTACGCCCAGATTACCAAGGGCGGCACCGTCCGCGATGAGACCAAGACACTCACCATCGCAGTCTCGCACGTCGAGTACCAGAGCGACAAGCGCCATTATGCCCATATTGACTGCCCGGGCCATGCCGACTTCATCAAGAACATGATTACCGGCGCCGCCCAGATGGACGGGGCCATCCTGGTCGTCGATGCCTCCGAAGGCCCGATGCCCCAAACCAAGGAGCACGTCCTGCTGGCTCGCCAGGTGGGCGTGCCGGCCATCGTCGTCTTTTTGAACAAGGTGGACCTGGTGGACGACCCCGAATTGATCGAGCTGGTTGAAATGGAAGTTCGCGACCTGCTGAACAAGTACGAGTTTCCAGGCGACAAAACGCCGGTCATCCGGGGCAGCTCGAAGGAGGCCTTGGCCGGCAACCCGGAGAGCCAAAAGTCCATTCAGGCCTTGATGGAGGCGATTGACGATTTCATCCCCCTGCCGGTGCGCGACGTGGACAAGCCGTTCCTGATGTGCATTGAAGACGTCTTCAATATTGAAGGTCGCGGCACCGTCGTTACGGGCCGGGTCGAGCGTGGGGAACTCAGGCGCATGGACGACGTGGAAATCGTCGGGTTGCGCGACACGCGCAAGACGGTGGCCACCGACATCGAGATGTTCCGCAAACTGCTCGATTCGGCCAAGGCCGGTGACAACGTGGGCGTGCTGCTCCGCGGGACCAAGAAGGACGAGGTCGAGCGCGGCATGGTCCTGGCCAGGCCCGGCACCATCACGCCGCACACCCATTTCAAGGCGGAGGTCTATGTCTTGTCCAAGGAAGAAGGCGGCCGGCATACTCCGTTCTTCACCAATTACCGCCCGCAGTTCTATTTCCGCACTACTGACGTCACCGGGACCGTCACCCTCCCGCAGGGAGTGGAGATGGTCATGCCGGGTGACAATGTGTCGGTGGAAGTCAAAGTCATTGCTCCTGTGGCCATGGAAAGATTGCAGCGGTTCGCCATTCGCGAAGGCGGCCGCACGATTGGCGCCGGTCGCGTCACTGAAGTCCTCGAGTAACCGGTCTTGGAACCAGCGGGAGCGCGGGGTTTGGCCCTGCCTCCCCATTTTGCCTGACAAACGAAAAGCAATATTCGACGGCACGAGAGCAGGGCGGTAGCTCAATTGGTAGAGTAGCGGTCTCCAAAACCGTCGGTTGGGGGTTCGAGTCCCTCCCGCCCTGCCAACCGTTAATGCCGGAGAGGTGGCAGAGTGGTCGATTGCGGCGGTCTTGAAAACCGCTTCGGCGTGAACCGCCGACGGGGGTTCGAATCCCTCCCTCTCCGCCAACAGAATATATGAGTGATACAATCTGGATAGCCGTGTGGGTGGTCGTCGTCGGCGGCGTCTTCATCTGGTTGTGGCGGACCGGCCAACTGGCGCGCCTGACCGTCTATGTCCAGCAGACGCGCGAGGAACTGCGCAAATGCACCTGGCCGACGTGGGACGAGCTCAAAGGCTCCACCGTCGTGGTCGGCATTTCGATTGTCCTGCTGGGGGCCTTCACGGTCCTGGTGGACTTCATCTTCACCGTCTTTGTCCGGTGGCTAACCTGAGCCTTTGCCCTTATCTTTCCAAGAGTATGCGAAGCCAGTGGTTTGTCATTCATACCCTGTCGGGCCAGGAGCAGAAGGTCAAAGAGAGCATCGAGAAGCGAGTCAAACCCGAAGAAATGGGCGACTTCATCAAGGAAGTGCTGGTTCCCATGGAAAAGGTCGTCGAGGTGCGCAACCAGAAAAAGACCGTTTCGACCCGCAAACTCTGGCCCGGCTACGTCTTTGTCAACATGGTCCTCCTTGACGAGGACAACCGCATCATCGAAAAGCCGTGGTACTTTATCAAGGAAACCCAGGGCGTCATTGGCTTTGTGGGCGGCGAACCCCCGACCCCAACCCCGGCTGAGGAAGTCGAGTCCATCAAGAACCAGATCTCCGCTTCCGAAGAGCACGAAAAACCCAAGGTCAGTTTCGAGGTCGGGGAAACGGTCAAGATCAACAACGGCCCGTTCCTGAACTTCAGTGGCGTCATCGAGGAAGTCGAGCCGGAACGCGGAAAACTCAAAGTGACCGTGAACATTTTCGGCCGGAATACCCCGGTGGAACTGGAATACTGGCAAGTGGAAAAGGGCTGATTTGGGCCTATTGAAGCAGTCAACGAATCCAAGACATGGCAAAAAAAATTACCGGACAAATCAAACTGCAGATCCCGGCCGGACAGGCCAATCCTGCCCCGCCTGTGGGCCCGGCCCTCGGTCAGCACGGGGTGAACATCATGGCCTTCTGCAAGGATTTCAACGCCAAGACCAAGGACCAGCCCGGCATGATCATCCCGGTCGTTATCACCGTCTATGCCGACAAGTCCTTCAGTTTTATCACCAAGTCCCCCCCGGCCTCGGTCCTGCTCAAGAAGGCGGCTGGCATCACCGCCGGCTCCAAAGAGCCCAACAAGGAAAAGGTCGGCAAAGTCACGCGCAAGCAGGTCCTGGAGATTGTCAAACTCAAATCCAAGGATTTGAACGCCACGTCCGAAGAAGCCGCCTTCCGGGTGGTCGCCGGCACCGCGCGCAGCATGGGCATCGAAGTGGTCGGCTAGCTTTTTGACTCAATAATCTCCTTATGCCTAGCAAACGATATCGCAAAGCCCTCGACATGGTCGACGCCAAAAGAGCTTATCCGCTCAAGTCGGCCGTGGAACTGCTCTCCAAGCTCCCCAAGGCCAAGTTCAACGAAACCGTTGACCTCGCCTTCCGCCTGGGCGTGGACCCCAAACAGTCCGACCAGATGGTCCGGGGCACTGTCCCGCTGCCCCATGGCAGCGGGAAGGTGGTCCGCGTCCTGGTTTTTGCCAAGAGCGGGCCTGCGGCCGAGGCCGCCAAGGCGGCCGGGGCCGAGTACGTCGGCTTCGAGGACATGATCAAGAAATGCCAGGAAGGTTGGGCCGATTTCGATGTCGCCGTGGCCACTCCGGAGGCGATGGGCGAGGTGCGCAAGCTGGGCAAAGTCCTGGGCCCGCGAGGTCTCATGCCCAATCCCAAGACCGGCACTGTCACTGAGGATACCGCGCGCGCCGTCAAGGAGGTCAAAGCCGGGCGTGTCGAGTTCAAGACCGACAAGGCGGGCAATGTCCATGTGCCGATCGGCAAAGTCGCTTTCACCCCGGTCCAAATCGAGGAAAATGCCCGTTCGGTCATCGAGGCCATCGTTAGGGCCAGGCCCCATAGCGTCAAAGGGACTTATGTGAGCAGTTGCACCCTCTCTGCCACCATGAGCCCGCCCGTCCGCCTGGACCTCAAGGAGTTCACCGCCTAAGCCGCCTGAGACGGCTGTAACCAAGCAACCATAGAACCATTTCAAAGCATGCGTCCCGAAAAGCAATATTTGACCAAAGAATACCTGGCGCGCCTGAATGCCTCCCCTTTCTTTATTGTGGTGAATTACAGGGGCTTGAAAGTCAGCCAGATTACCGAACTGCGCAAGCGCCTCAGCAAGGCCGGGGCCGAAGTTCACATCGTCAAGAATTCGATTTTCCGCATCGCCGCCAAAGAGGCGGGGATTGGTGATTTCGACGGTGTCCTGGACGGCCAATTGGCGGTGGTCACCGGCAAACGCGACATTTCGACCGCCGCCAAGGTCGTCAAGAGCTACGGGGCTGAGTTGGACCGCTTGAAGATCCAATTCGGTTACCTCAACAACCAGCGCCTGGGGCAGCCTGAGATTATGGCCTTGGCGGACCTGCCCTCGCTTGAGGTGCTGCGGGGCAAGTGGCTCGGCCTGTTGCTGGCGCCGGCCTCGACCCTGGTCCGGCTCCTGAACACGCCGGCCAGCCAGATGGCCCGGGTGCTCCAGGCCCGCCAGGACAAGCTTGGGAGCGCGCCGGCTGCCGCGCCGGCGCCCGCGCCCGCGCCGGCCTGAACGCAGGTGTAAAAAGACAATTTCGGTCCCAGCAAGCCGATGGGGCTGGATGCAACAAACAACAACGTAAATCGCCGGCTCGCGGCTGCGAGCTCAAACCGCCTGTAAGCCCAGGCGACGGCGAGACGCAATGAAAGGTTAAAATGGCTCTGGATAAAGCAAAAATTGTGGAAGAACTCAGCAGCGCGACGGTCCTGGAGATCGCCGACCTGGTCAAAGAACTGGAATCCAAGTGGGGAGTGTCCGCCGCCGCCCCGGTGGTGGCGGCCGGTCCGGCCCGCCGCCGCCGCGACGCCCGCCGCCGAGGCCAAGACCATGTTTGACGTCATCCTTGCCTCGGTTCCCGCCGAGAAGAAGATCGCCGTCATCAAGGCTGTCCGTGAGGTCAAGGCCGGTTTGGGCCTGGCCGAGGCCAAGGCCCTGGTTGAGGGCGCGCCCAAGCCCATCTTGGAAGGCGCCAACAAGGCCGATTCGGACGCCGCAAAAAAGAAACTTGAAGATGCAGGCGCCAAGGTCGAAATCAAGTAAGAGGCTGACCCGCTTAGGGGCGGCGGCAGGTGTCCGCCGCTCCGCCTGAGGCCTCCTTGGCGAGAGCAGAAAAGCGAAAGTCGGATAAGAATTAAACCAGCGCGGCCACCGCGAGGCGGCGTTTTGGCAGTCGCTTGAACGTAGCGCGCTTGCCTTGTGTCGTTTATCAGTAGTCAAGGGTCTGGCCTGACCGCCAGCCATTGCAGTAAAGGTCCAAATGCCATCGCGAGCCACTGAACGAATTAACTTCGGCAAGATCAAAGAGATCATTGCCCCGCCCAACCTCATCGAATTGCAGACCAATTCGTACCGGGAGTTTCTCCAGGCGGACATCGCGCCTTCGCGGCGCAAGAACCTCGGCCTGCAGGCGGTTTTTACCGAGGTCTTTCCCATCGAGAGTTACGACGGGAAGTGCGTTCTGGATTTCCACTCCTACGAAATCGGCGAGCCCAAGGTGGACTGGCTCGAGTGCCTGCGCGAAGGGCTGACCTACGGCGCTCCCCTTTACGTCACCTTCCTGCTCAAGGAAGAGAAGGCCGCCAAGGAGGAAAAGGTGTTCATGGGGGAACTGCCGCTCATGACCCCCCAGGGCACCTTTGTCATCAACGGCGCCGAACGGGTCATTGTCAGCCAGTTGCACCGCTCCCCCGGCCTGGCCTTCGAGGCCACTCAGCACCCCAACGGCAAGATCCTCCATTCCTTCCGCATCATCCCCGATCGCGGTTCGTGGTACGAAGCCCAGTTCGACACCAGCGATCTGCTCTACGTCTATCTGGACCGCAAGAAACGCCGCCGCAAGTTCCTCACCACCACCTTCTTCCGCGCCCTCTCCAACATCGAGAAAACCGACAAGGACAAAGACAAGGACGGCGAAAGAAAGAGCGGTTCCGATGAGGAAATCCTCAAGCTCTTTTACGACGTTGAGGACCTCAACGTCCGCGAGGCCGAAAAGCGCGAGGACTTGCCCAACAAGGTCCTGACGGAAGAGATTTCCGACCTGGACAAGAACCTGGTGGTCGCGCGGGCCTTCGAGCCGCTCTCCAAGGCGGTCGTCAAACAAATTGCCGAACTGGGCATTGGCGAAGATTAGAGTCGTCGATACGACCGCCGACGACGGGATCATCATCAAGTGCATGAAGAAAGATCCCGCCAAGAATGAGGAAGAGGCCCTCAAGGATATTTACCGGCGTCTGCGCCCCGGCGACCCGCCGACGGCGGCCAACGCGCGCGCCCTCATCAAGCGGCTCTTTTTCGATCCCAAACGCTATGACTTGGGCCGGGTCGGCCGCTACAAGATCAACCAGAAACTGGGCATCAAAGGGGGCGACTCGCGCATTCTTACGAAAGCCGATTTGGTGGCCGCCACCAAGTACCTGCTCCGCCTCAAGAAAGGGCGAAGGCTCCCTCGACGACATCGATCACCTGGGCAGCCGCCGCGTCCGCACCGTCGGCGAGTTGCTGGCCAACCAGTGCCGCGTCGGCCTGGCCCGCACCGAACGGCTGGTCAAAGAGCGCATGACCCTCTTCGACCAGGGGGTCGAATCGATGTCCCCGCAGAAGCTCATCAATCCCAAGGCCCTTTCGGCCGTCATCCGGGACTTCTTCGGCCGCAGCCAGCTCTCGCAGTTCATGGACCAGATCAATCCCCTGGCCGAACTGACCCACAAGCGCCGCCTCTCCGCCCTTGGGCCCGGCGGTTTGTCCCGCGACCGGGCCGGTTTCGAGGTCCGCGACGTGCATCCCTCTCACTACGGGCGCATCTGCCCGGTGGAAACCCCGGAAGGCCCGAACATCGGCCTCATCGCCTCACTGGCCACCTTTGCGCGGATCAACGACTTCGGCTTCCTGGAAACGCCGTATCGACGCGTGGACAATGGCCGGGTTACCAGCCATATCGATTACCTCACGGCCGACCGCGAAGAGTCCTATGTCATCGCCCAGGCCAACTCGCCCGTTGACGACAAGGGCAAATTCACCACCGACCGCGTCGTCTGCCGGGGCAAAGGTGATTTCATTGACGTGGAACCTGCGCGCGTGGATTACATGGACGTCTCGCCCAAGCAGCTTGTTTCCGTGGCCGCCAGCCTGATCCCCTTCCTCGAGCACGACGACGCCAACCGCGCCTTGATGGGCTCCAACATGCAGCGCCAGGCCGTTCCCCTCCTGGTTACCGAATCCCCGCTCGTGGCGACCGGCCTGGAAGAGCGCGTGGCCCGCGACTCCCGCGCCGTCATCGTCGCCGAGGAGGCCGGCAAGGTCGTCTCGGTCACCGGCAACCAAATCATCATCACGCAGGATGGCAAGCTGGCCGAGGGCAAGAAGCGGCTCAAAAACGACCCGCAAAAGGGTGTCTTTGTCTATCCGGTCCGCAAATTCATGCGTTCCAACGCGGCCACCTGCATCAACCAGAAGATCCTGGTCAAGAAGGGTGAGACCGTCAAGAAGGGCCAGGTCATCTCCGACGGCCCGTGCACCCAGGGCGGCGAACTGGCCCTGGGCCGCAATGTCCTGGTGGCTTTCATGCCCTGGAATGGCTACAACTTCGAAGATGCCATCCTCATCAGCGAACGCATCGTCAAGGAAGACGTCTTCACCTCCATCCACATTGATGAGTTCGAGGTCGGCGCCCGCGACACCAAGCTCGGACCCGAGGAAATCACGCGTGACATCCCCAACCTCGGCGACGAGGCCCTGAAAAACCTCGGACCCGATGGCGTCATCCGCGTTGGGGCCGAGGTCAAACCCGGCGACATTCTCGTGGGCAAGATTACGCCCAAGAGCGAGACCGAGCTGGCCCCCGAGGAACGGCTCCTGCGGGCCATCTTCGGCGAAAAGGCGGCCGACGTGAAAGACACCTCGCTCAAGGTGCCCTCCGGCACTTACGGCATCATCATGGATGTCAAGGTCTCCGCCAAGAAGGACGCCGCCGAAAAAGAAGTCCGCGCCAATCTTTCCGAAGAGAAGCGCCACGCCCGCGAGGTGGAGGACGATTACCAGCAAGAAAACCGACGAGCTGCGCGAGCAGCTCACCGAAGCCCTGAGCAACATCCTGCTCGGCGAAAAAATCCCGCTCGATGTCGTCAACAGCGAGACCGGCGAGATCATCATCCCGGCCAACCGCAAGATCACCAAGACCCTCTTGCGCAAGCTGGCGCAGGTCTATGACCGCATCGAAATCGATCCCTCGCCCATCCGCAACAAGATCAACGAAATCATCGGCAGCTTCAAAAAGAAGTTCGACGACCTGCAGATGCAATACGACGAGGAAATCGAACGCGCCGAGTCCGGCGAAGGCGTCGACAGCGGCGTCATCAAGTCCGTCAAAGTCTATATCGCCTCCAAACGCAAACTCTCGGTCGGGGACAAGATGGCCGGACGCCACGGCAACAAAGGCGTCGTCGCCAAGATCGTTGCCGAAGAAGACATGCCGTTCCTGGCCGACGGCACGCCGGTGGACATCGTGTTGAACCCGCTGGGCGTGCCCTCGCGCATGAACGTGGGCCAGGTGCTCGAGACCCATCTCGGCTGGGCGGCCAGGCTTCTGGGCCTCCGCTTCGCCACGCCCGTCTTCGACGGCATCAAAGAGAAAGACATCCGCGGCTATCTCAAGCAAGCCGGCTTGCCCGATAACGGCAAGACCCGTCTCTATGACGGCCGCACCGGCGAGTGCTTCGACCAGGAAATTGTCGTCGGCTACATCTACATGATGAAGCTCGGACACCTGGTGGCCGACAAGATCCACGCCCGGGCCGTCGGCCCCTATTCGCTGGTCACGCAGCAACCCCTGGGCGGCAAGGCCCAATACGGCGGCCAGCGTTTCGGAGAAATGGAAGTCTGGGCCATGGAGGCCTACGGCGCCGCCTACACGCTCCAGGAATTGCTCACGGTCAAATCCGACGACGTGCAGGGCCGCACGCGCATCTATGAGAGCATTGTCAAAGGCGACAACAGCCTCGAAGCCGGCATTCCCGAGTCGTTCAACGTCCTGGTCAAGGAAATGCAGTCCTTGGGCCTGGATGTCAAAGTCGGCTACTCCAACCCGGTGGATCAACCCGCCGAACCCGCCACCGTCCTGGCTGCCGTCTAAGCTCCCTGGCCTTATGAGTCCCGTTTTGCACTCCTGATTCGTTATGATTAGCACAAAAGAAAGCGCCCGAGAGTTGCTCGGACTGGACAAGGTCAACCAGGTCGAGTACGTCGCCATCGCCGTGGCCTCGCCCGATGCCATCCGCTCCTGGTCCAAGGGCGAAGTCAAGAACCCGGAAACCATCAACTACCGCACCTTCAAGCCGGAAAAGGGCGGCTTGTTCTGCGAGCGCATCTTCGGTCCGGTCAAGGACTGGGAATGCTCCTGCGGCAAGTACAAGCGCATCAAGCACCGGGGCGTCGTCTGCGACCGTTGCGGCGTCGAAGTGACCCTCGCCCGCGTCCGCCGCGAGCGCATGGGCCATATCGAGCTGGCGGTGCCCGTCTGCCATATCTGGTTCTTCAAGTGCATGCCTTCGCGCATCGGCCTGGTCCTCGATATGACCGCCCGCAACCTCGAACGGGTCATCTACTACGAGGACTACATGGTCGTGGACCCCGGCTCGACTCCGCTCAAGCAACACCAGTTGCTCAGCGAGCATGAATACCGCGAAGCCCGCGAAACCTACGGCCCCGAGGCCTTCGTCGCCAAGATGGGCGCCGAGGCCGTGCGCGATGCCCTGGCCAAAGTGGACCTGGCCAAGCAGATCGAGAATCTGCAGCACGCGATGACCGAGACCAAGAGCAAGCAGATCCGCAAGAAGATCGCCAAACGCATCAAGCTCCTCCAGGGCCTCCAGTCCTCCAAGAGCCGGCCCGAATGGATGATCCTCACCGTCCTGCCGGTCATCCCGCCCGACCTGCGCCCCCTGGTTCCGTTGGAAGGCGGGCCGTTTCGCCACTTCCGACCTCAACGACCTCTATCGGCGCGTCATCAACCGCAACAACCGGTTGAAGAACCTCCTCCAGCTCAAAACCCCGGAGGTCATCATCCGCAACGAAAAACGGATGCTCCAGGAGGCCGTTGATGCCCTCTTCGACAACGGCCGCCATGGCCGCGCCGTCACCGGCGCCGGCAACCGCGCCCTCAAATCCCTGAGCGACATGCTCAAGGGCAAGAGCGGGCGCTTCCGCCAGAACCTGCTCGGCAAGCGCGTTGATTACTCCGGCCGCTCGGTCATCGTCATCGGCCCGGAGCTCAAGCTCCATCAATGCGGTTTGCCCAAGAAGATGGCCCTGGTCCTGTTCGAGCCGTTCATCATTCGCCGCCTCAAAGAGTTGGGCTACGTCCATACCGTCCGCTCCGCCAAGAAGATGATCGAGCGCCAGACCACCGAGGTCTGGGACATCCTCGAGGAAGTCACGCGCGGCCATCCCGTGCTCCTGAACCGCGCCCCGACCCTGCACCGTCTCTCGGTCCAGGCCTTCGAGCCTCAGCTCATCGAGGGCGAGGCCATCCGCATTCACCCGCTGGTCTGCACCGCCTACAACGCCGACTTCGACGGCGACCAAATGGCCGTCCATGTCCCGCTCTCCGTCGAGGCGCAGTTGGAGGCCCGCCTGCTGATGATGGCCCCCAACAACATCTTCAGCCCCTCCAGCGGCCGGCCCATCATCACCCCGACGCAGGACATCACCCTGGGCTGCTTCTATCTCACCGCCGAGCCCCGCACTCCGCCTCGCCGCAGACCCGAACACGCTCAAGCTCTTCGGGTCCAAGACCGAAGTCATCTTCGCCTACAGCGACGACGCTATCACCACCCACGAACGCATCCGCCTGGCCAACCCCGATTTCGGCCGGAAAACCGAATTTGGCGACCTCAACAAAAAGGTCATCGAAACCACCGTCGGCCGCGTGTTCTTCAGCGAAATCTGGCCGGTGGAACTGGGCTTCCCCAACCGGCCGGTCAAGAAGGCCGAGTTGGGCGACCTCATCTGGAAGTGCTACAAGATCTGCGGCCACGAAAAGACCGTCATCATGCTCGACAAGCTCAAGGAGCTGGGCTTCCGCGAGGCGACCCGCGCCGGCGTCTCGATCGGCATTGATGACATGATCATCCCCAAGGAAAAAGACCAGGAAATCGAGTCCGCCCAAAAGCAGATCCGGGAAGTTGAAAAACAGTATCGCAAAGGCGTCATCACTCCGGGCGAACGCTACAACAAGATCATCGACATCTGGACGCATTGCACCGACCAGATTGCCAACGTCATGCTCCGCACCCTCGAGGCCAATCACGGCAAACGGGAATACAACCCCGTCTCGCTCATGGTTGATTCGGGCGCCCGCGGCAATCGCCAGCAGGTCCGCCAGTTGGCCGGCGTCCGCGGCCTCATGGCCAAACCCTCCGGCGACATCATCGAGAAACCGATTCTCTCCAACTTCCGCGAGGGTCTCACCGTGCTCGAGTACTTCATCTCGACCCACGGCGCGCGCAAGGGCCTGGCCGACACCGCCCTCAAGACCGCCGATTCGGGCTATATGACCCGCAAACTGGTCGATGTCGCCCAGGACGTCATCATCCGCGAGGACGATTGCGGCACCACCAACGGCATCTGGGTCCAGGCCATCTACGAAGGCGAAGACGAAGTCGTCCGGCTCAGCGAACGGCTCGTCGGCCGCTATTCGTGCGATGACGTGGCCAACCCTCAGAACCCCAAGGAAATCCTCGTCCACGCCAACGGCGAAATTGACGAGGTCAAAGCCAAAGTCATCGAGGCCGCGGGCGTCGAGAAGGTCAAAATCCGCTCGGTCCTGACCTGCGAGAGCAAACACGGCGTCTGCATCTATTGCTATGGCCGGAACCTCGCCACGGGCAGCCTGGTCAAGCTCGGCGAAGCCGTCGGCATCATCGCCGCCCAGTCTATCGGCGAGCCCGGCACGCAGCTCACCATGCGCACCTTCCACATCGGCGGCACCGCCTCCCAGGTCTTCAAACAGCCCCAGATCAGGGCCAAGTATGACGGCATCGTCCGTTACAATGACCTGCGCCTGGTCCAACTCGAAGACGGCAACAACATCGTCCTCAACAAGAACGGCTCGGTCTCGACCCTGGCCGAGGACGGGCGCGAGCTGGAAAACCACCAGGTCGTCATCGGCGCCGTCATCTCCGTCCATGACGGCCAGAAGGTCAAGAAGGGCGACACCTTCGTCCAGTGGGACCCCTACAATGTCCCCATCCTCTCGGAAAAGGCCGGCAGGGTGAAATTCCTGGACATCATCGAGGGCGTCACCATGAAACAGGAGATGGATGAAACCACGGGCCAGGAGGCCATGGTCGTTATCGAACACAAGGAGGACCTCCATCCGCAAATCGTCATTCTGGACGAGAGGGGCGAGCCGGAGGCCAACTACCCGATTCCCTCGGGCGCCCACATTGTGGTCGTCCGAGGGCGACAAAATCGTTGCCGGCACGCTCATGGCCAAGACGCCCCGCAAGACCTCCAAGACCAAGGACATCACCGGCGGTCTGCCGCGCGTGGCCGAATTGTTCGAGGCCCGCCGTCCCAAAGACGCCGCCGAAATCTCGAAGATCGATGGCATCGTCGACTTCGGCCCGAGCGTCCGGGGCAAGCGTTGCATCCTCATCAAGGACCACCAGACCGCCGTGGAAGAGGAACACCTCATCCCCATCGGCAAACACGTCATTGTCTTCAAGGGCGATTACGTCAAGAAGGGCCAGCAGTTGACCGAAGGCCCCATTGACCCCCACGAAGTCCTGGACATCTGCGGGCCCCAGGAACTCCAGGAACACCTGGTCAACGAAGTCCAGGAAGTCTATCGCCTCCAGGGCGTGACCATTAACGACAAACACATCGAAATCATCGTCCGCCAGATGCTCCGCAAGGTCCGCATCACCGAACCGGGCGACACCAACTTCCTATGGGGCGAGCAGGTTGATAAACTTGAGTTCGAGGAAGAGAACCAGCGCGTCGAAAAGATGGGCGGCAAGCCTGCCGAGGCCCAGCCCGTCCTGCTGGGCATCACCAAGGCCTCGCTCGAAACCGAGAGTTTCCTCAGCGCCGCTTCCTTCCAGGACACCACCCGCGTGCTGACCGAGGCCGCCACCCGCGCCCGCGTTGATTATCTGCGCGGCTTCAAGGAAAACGTCATCATGGGCCACATCATCCCGGCCGGCACCGGCTTCGACCACCACCGCAAGGTCCGCCTCAAACCCCTGGTCGAGATCCAGGAAGAACCCGAGGCCCAGGAGCCGGCCCCCTCCCCCTCCTTGCCGCCGGCGAAAACCCGTTGCTCGGCTAGCGCGTCCGCAATCTTTCATAAAGAGCATCCGGGGCGTCCGGATGCTCTTTTCGCACTAAGAGAACGTTGCCGTGACAGGCAAAGTAACCGGCTGCGATTAAAGGCGTCGCGCATGCGCCGCGGGAGTTTTGTCCCGGAGGGACATCTGGCAATAGCCCGGCGTTTCAACGCCTTGTCATTACCCACATCTTTTCCTGCTAAAACTGAGAGGATCTCATGGTTCTATGGGCTTCAGGCCAACGGCCTGACTCATACCAGCCCAGGGCAACGCCCTGGGTTCTCGGGCCGTTTTATCCTCTTGCAGGCCAACGGCCTCCCTCATCGGGTTGATTGGGGCCGCTCTCCCCGTCCAATGGAACACCGCCGAACCCCAACCCCACGGCACCATGAGTCGCGCTTTCAGCGCTCAGCATGGTCTTTGGCCGACAAACCCAGGGCGTTGCCCTGGGCTGGTATGAAGGACGCCGTTGGCGTCCTGCACAGGCGCGGGGCGCTGCTCGGCTTGGCTCTCCACGAGGTGTTCCTTGGGCCCAGAAGTGGAACTGATACCACTCGGGAAAAGATGTGGGTAATGACAAGCGTTTCAACGCCGGGGAGGCCAGAATAGGGACTCTCGTCCCGAAGGGACGACTGAGACTACTCGTTGCGCTCAGCCGTCCCTTTCGGGACGGACCTCTCTTTCGGCTCGCTGACCCGGCGTTGAAACGCCGGGACTGAGTGGTGGACCGCACTCTCGGTCGTCTCTCCGCTACGGACTGGGAACTGATTTGCCGCACTGTTGAGCGGATCCCCCAGGCCATGCGGACGCGGGGGCTTGGCACGGGCGCCGCGAGCTGACCGCCCGAGCGGCTGGAAACCGCGCAGAAAGAGCCGGAGTGCCTCCTGGCTGGGGATCTGAAGCGCCGCGGCTGGGACGTGGAGGCGTCAGCCCGTCCCCGTAAAGCCGCCCCCGAGAAAGTCGAGAGAAAGGGGCAAGCCAAGACTCTTCCACACGGATGGAGGCGGCGATTCCACAAGGGGCAAAGTTGTGGTTTGAGCCCTTTCAAATCCAAGCTGGTCACTGGCGCAATTCCTTTGCATCAACTGACCACGTCCCGCCACCTCTCCCCGCCCGCCAGGGCGGAAGACAATGGCCCACCCTTTCAAGGATGGGTCGCGATCAGGCTCGCGGCGAGTCCCGTCGGGGACGGCAGAATCGGCCCTCGTTCTCCCACTGGACGCCCCCCCCACCTGGATGCCGCCCCTGAACCAACATAACCAACGTGTCGTCACCCTTTTAGCCTTGCCACCGCCCCCACCACCGCCCTACCGTGCCCCTGTTGGCCATGAGTACCGGAGATTTTACGCGCGACAGAATCAACGCGCTCCCGAACCACCGTTCGAGGAGCGAAGCCTTCCGCCGCGTTCTCGACTGGCATTTCAAACCAAGCGATCCATGAATGGCCAAGCTGAGATACAAGTCGCTCCGACTGGGCGCGTTGAGAAGCTCATCTTGCTGCTGCGGGGAGAGAAAGTCCTGTTGGGCCAACAACTGGCGGAACTCTACGGCGTGCCTGTGAAGGCGTTGATTCAGGCGGTGAAATGCAATCACAACCGTCTCCCGCAGGACTTCGTGCTCCAACTCTCCCCCGAGGAGTTCGACAACTTGAAGTCACAATTTGTGACTTCAAGTTGGGGTGGGTGGCAGCGGGCCTTGCCCTACGCCTTCACCGACCAGGCCGTTCCCCTCGCCAATCGGGTGGGAGAGGGGTCAGGAATGAGGGCGGCGAAGATCGAGGAAGTGCTTGAGCACCCCCGCGTGGCGGTGGCCTGCATGTCGGCCAACGCGTTTGGTTCGGAATGGACGCAGTTGGAGAGTTATCCCTTCCGCTTTCGCGACCCGCTGAATGACGAGCGCCGCTTCCTTCCCCTGCGGCTCGACGACGCCCCCATCAAAGGCTCCCTGGCGCAGTTCCTTTACATCAACTGGCGACCGGAGAGGGGAGAGCTCGCCCTGGGAAAGCCCCAAACTTTCTATGGCATTTGAACTTCACTCGGAGGAGGCGCTGATTACAGCAGCAATCGCCACGAGGCGTCCGGTAGCGTTTCTCGTCGGCGCTCCGTTGTCGCTCAAAGACGGTCGTGGTGTCCCAGGAGTCGCACAGATGCTCGATTTTGTCCGTGCTGAGATCCGCGACCGCGTGTCCTTTGCACTCCCGAGTTCTGAATCCGCGCTCTCCAAGACATCTCGTGCGGACGACTATCAGGCAGCGATGCGTTGGCTCGGAGTCAACGCCGGCCAAGACGCCATCAATGCCGTCATTGAGACAACGGTGTTATGTGCCCGCAAACCTAACGCCCCGAAGGAATTCGCGCACAACGGCCAAGCAGCCGATTGGGACATCCCGATCGGGACCGTAGCTCTCGGTGAACTGGTGGCACGCGGAGGTGAACGCTTTCCTGGCCCAATCCTGACGACGAACTTCGATCCTCTGATCTCCCTCGCGATTCGAAATGCAGGGGGACACGCAGGGCGGCGTGTTATCACAGCCGACGGAACGCTTGCGAGTTCGGCGGAGGACGATATCTGCACCATTGTTCATCTGCATGGATTCTGGAGGGATTCCGACACACTCCACACGCAAGCCCAATTGACCAATCCCCGGCCAAAGCTGAAGGCTTCCCTTCAACGGTTACTCCAGCAGCGGACTCTGATTGTTACTGCATACGGCGGGTGGGACAATGTCTTCACAAAAGCTCTCGTCGAACTGATGAACGACGAGCAGGCACCTCTGGATGTCCTGTGGTGCTTCTACGAGAGCACTCACGCCGAGGTTGAGGCTCGGTTTGAAAAGCTACTGACGGCCGTGTCGCCTGCGATCCTCGTGAACCGGTTCCGGGCATTCGGCGGCATTGACTGCCATGGGATTTTCGCTGAAATTCTGTCCTCGTTGCGGAGGATGTCGCCCGCTTCCGCCACGGTGGCCATCAGCCCATAGCTTGATTTCCAGAGATCGCGCATCCAGCGCCAGATCGATCTAGGGCTGGCTAAGATACCTGGGCAAAGGCGTCGCTTCGCTCGGATCGCTCTCGAAAGGCTCATGAGACAGTTTTACGGTGAGAGCGACGAAAAGGTGGAAAGTGTCGCTTCTGTTGTCCTCGACGTTTTCCAAAAGGAAGAGCACTGGAAGGTCCTAAAAGGAATTGACGAAAGTGAAGGCGACGACGTGAAAACGTTCGCCTCCGCGCTGGAGATTTTCGGATTGCTCGACACGGTGTTGTTGGCAAACCGAGGCAAGAGGCGCATCAAACTCCTCGACCACCTTGACGATCTCGTTCGCAACCCAGCGACGCTTGAGAGGAGTATTCACAGTGTCATTGAGCGCAACCTTTGGGTGCTCGGCTACGACTATTCCCTCATCGCGTCGAACAAGACGCTTGCTAAGACTATCGAGGAATACGCGGCGGCGAAGTTCGCTGGCGATCGGGCTTTGAAGCGCCCTGACCTCTTCCTCGCGCAAAACCTCCGCGGTGCCTATCTCCTTATCGAGTTCAAGCGCCCGTCGAAGGAGATTGACCGGCAAGACCAGAGGCAAGCGCAGGAATACCGCAATGGACTCGAACCCAAGTTCGGCGAGATTGAGATACTCCTGCTGGGGAAAGGCCGTCACCCCAATGCCTTGATTCAGAACGACCCGCCGCGTTTGCGGGCCTTCGGTTACGAGGCCCTCATCAGCGCGGCGCGCACTCAACTAGACTGGCTGATCACAGAGTTGCGGGACGACGAACCAGACCCACCTTGACCGATCCTATGCCAATTGAACTTCATTCAGAGGAGGAGTTGATCACCACGGCAATCGCCACGAGGCGACCGGTGGCATTCCTTGTTGGTTCCCCGTTGTCGCTCAAAGACGGAGTTGGCGTCCCTGGGGTGGCGGAGATGCTTACTTTAGTTCGCGCCGAGATTCGCGAGCGCGCTTCGTTTGCTTTGCCCCGCTTCGAGACGGCATTGAGCGGAAAATCAGGGGCTGATGCTTACCAGGAGGCAATGCGTTGGCTCGGCGTGAATGCCGGGCAAGACGCTGTCAATGCCGTCATTGACAAAGCCGTGCGCCAAGCTCGTAAACCTAACGCACCAGCAACATTCGAGCGCGATGGGCAACCAGCGGAATGGCACATCCCTTCTGGCACTTGCGGCCTCGGCGAATTAGTGGCATGCGGAAGTGAGAATGTCACCGGGCGGTTCAAAACCAGCCACCTATGGGCGATTCAAAACCAGCCACTCTGAGGCGAGAACTTCATATCAGTTATTCGGTTTGGTTCAAGATGAAAACGGGATTTTCTGCTCGGCTATGGTCTGCGAGGTTCTGCTGACCCGCGGAGACCCGTGGGGCGCCAGGTGTTTTCCGAAGTCTCCTGGCGTAATCGCGCCGTCTATTTGTGCGGGCGGGCGAGCGGCGGGAACGGACTCCGAACCTCCAGTTCGCGTTCCCGCCGGTCGCCACGCGTAACGGACTCGCCTCGCCCGCACAAATAGGCGCGCCACGGATCTCCGAAGTCCATGCTTTCAAAGCGCCGCGCATGGGGCCTTGAGCTTCCCAGGGGCTGAAGGCGGACGGACGACATCCTTGCCCCAGCCCCCGGGCCATTGCCTCCAGAGGCCGCGCCGAGAGCTTTTCCGCGCTTCCAACGGGTTCAGTCATGGGAGGGTTCCTCCGCGGCTTTGGTGTGTGGTTTTTCTTCTTTGACGGCGCTCTGATCTTTGAGGCGGTAGCTGCGGCCGGTGATGGCGATGGTCTGCGCGTGGTGGAGGAAGCGGTCCAGGATGGCGCTGGCGGCGGGCACGTCACCCAGGAGCTTGCCCCAGTCCTGGATGGGGCGGTTGCTGGTCATGATGGTGGAGCGGTTCTCGTAGCGGCGCATGACCACTTCCAGGAGGTATTCGCCGGAGTGTTTGGGCAGGGCTTTGAGTCCCATGTCGTCCACGATCAAAAGGTCGGGCTTGAGATAGCGGCGCAGAACGCGGTCCTGTTGGTTGAAGGCCTCGTCCCTCAGGAAGTCGCGCACCAGGTCGAAGATGGAGCGGTAGAGGACCTGAAAGTTGAGCTTGATGGCCTCGTAGCCCAAGGCCTGAGCGAGGTGGGTTTTGCCGACTCCTGGCGGGCCAATAAATAAAAGGTCGGCGGCCTGGCGGATAAACTGGCCGGCGGCCAGATCGTAGATCTGTTTGCGCGGGATGCCGGGGTTGAAGCGCCAGTCAAAATCCTGCAGCGTTTTGAGGCGATGGAAGTCCGCCGCTTTGGTGCGGCGGCTGAGCAGCCGTTCTTTGCGCACGTTGAGTTCGTCCTGGAGCAGGATCTCCAGGAACTCTTCATGGGCCAGGCGGTTGGCGGCGGCCTCCTGCAAGCGCAGGCTCAAGGTGCCCGCCAGGCCGGAGAGGCGCAGTTGTTTGAGGGTGGTTTCCAGGTTAGGAATGCTCATCAGTATTGGATTGTGGGTTGGGGTTGCTTTGGGAGGCCGGGCTGAAACAGACCGGCACCAAATTGTCATAGGTGCTCAGGTCGCGGATGAGCGGGTGAGTCTCGATAAACGCGAACTGTTCCTGAGCCACGGGTCGGGCCAGGAGTTCCCGCAAATCGCGCAGATGCCACGCGCCATGCGTCAGGGCCAACTGGCAAGCGTGGTCGAGTTGCGGGGTGGGGTGTTTCTCGGCCAGGGCCAGGAGCCCCTGCAAGACGCGCAGGCTTTCAGGGCCGCGCTGCTGGTAAAGACTTTCGGCCCAAGTCTCCGCCCCCGAGCCCAGCAGCCGGCAGCGGTCCAGGATCCACTCGGCGCCCCGTTCGATGAGGGTGCGTTTATGATCGTGAATGTGGGCCGGATCGGTTCTGAATCTTCCGGGTTCTTGCCGCACATGCACGGCGATAGCCTCCATGCGTTCATTGAACAGACGCACCATTTTGGCGTCCCACCGCGCCCAGACTTTCCGCCGCACATACTCCGGGGGCACCGAGTAATAAGCCTTGTCCACTTCGGCGTAGCCATCGCGGTGGATTTTACGCGGCGCTTCGTTGAAGGCCGGAAACAGGCTCAGGGGCAGCGGCAAGAGCTTGGGCTTTTCGACGCTCAGGAAATGCGCGCGCACTTGCTGGCGCGTGGTGCCGTGAATGCGGGTGTCGGCCACCGTTTCTTCCCAGTGCGCTAAATGCAGGTTCTGGGCGCCCAGGCTCTCGAACTGCTTGCCGGCCAACCCGTTTTCCTGAACGTATTTGATCCCGGCCTCGATCTTGCCTTTGTGGCGAGGCATCGCCGGCTTGGTCGGCAGGATCACGGTGCCATAATGTTCGCAGAACGACACCACCTTGGGATTGAGCTCGGGCTTAAACCAATTGACCTTCTTGACGGCCGCCCGCAGATTGTTGATGACCAAGGTCGCGACCACCCCGCCAAAATGCCTCAGGGCATTCTCCAACCCCCGGACGAAGTTCTCGGTAGTCTGCCGCCAAAAGGCCTCGGTGTAACCCTTGCGCGAGTGACTCAAAACCACGCGCAAGACATGGGGACGGCGCCGGTGCCCGTCCTGGACCACCCAAGCCCCTTGGCCAAAATCGACCTGCGCCTCTTGTCCCGGCTCGGTCTCCATCCGCCGGAAGGGCAGCGGATTGACCGCGTCCAACTGCCGCACAAAGCGCTTCACCGAATCGTAGCTGCCGGCGAACCGGTGCTCGCTCACCAAGTCCTGGTAAATCCGCTGAGCGGACAAGTTGGCGTCCAAACCGTCTTTGATGAAGTTCACAAACGGCTCGCAGTGACTGACTCGGCCGGGCTTGGACCCGGCGGGCGAAATGGCTGGTTTTGGCGGCTGAGCTGGAGGGTTGCTCGGCGCCGTCATCACCTCCGAGCTGGGTGGCACAATGGCTGGTTTTGCCCCTTCGGCCCGTCCGGACCCGGCGAGCGGAGCGGCCGGGTTTGCCGGCTGGGCTGGAGGGTTGCTCGGTGACGCCGTCACCTCCGAGCCGAGGGGCAGAGTGGCTGGTTTTGCCCCTTCGGCCGGTCCGGACCCGGCGGGCGCAATGGCCGGGTTTGCCGGCTGGCCTGGAGGGTTGCTCGGTGACGCCGTCACCTCCGAGCCGAGGGGCACAGTGGCTGATTTTGCCCCTTCGGCCGGTTCGGACCCGGCGGGCGGAATGGCCGGGTTTGCCGGCTGGGCTGGAGGGTTGCTCGGCGCCGTCGTTACCTTCGAGCCGAGGGGCGCAGTGGCTGATTTTGCCCCTTCGACCGGTTCGGACCCGGCGGGCGGAATGGCCGGGTTTGGTCCCCCCACCTGGCGAGCCAATCGACGGTATCGAGCCACCGTCTCACGGTCGATCCCCAATTCCCGAGCTATCCTGCGCTGTGACCAGCTACTGCGGGTCAACCTGCTAATCGTTTGCTGTATGTCCATTTTGAGTTGGTTCATCGCCGGGCAGGGTCATCAAACTGACCCTGACCGCAACGATTTACCTCACCTCAAAATGGCTGGTTTTGATTCGCCCACTGGTGGCTGGTTTTGACCGCCCGCTGACAAGTGAGAAGTTCCTCGGTCCGATTCTGACCACAAACTTCGACCCATTGCTCTCTCTGGCAATTCGAAACGCAGGTGGACAAGCCGGACGGCGCGTTCTCACTGCCGATGGAACTCTCGCAGGCTTGGCGCAGGACGAGATCTGCAACCTTGTTCATCTGCACGGATTCTGGCGGGAGTCCGACACGCTCCACACGCAGGCCCAGTTAAACAATCCCCGACCCAAGCTCAAGGCATCCCTTCAACGACTGCTCCAGCAGAGGACACTCATTGTCACTGCCTACGGCGGGTGGGACGATGTCTTTACAGCGGCTCTCGTCGAGCTCATGGGCGACGAACAGGCTCCACTCGATGTGACATGGTGCTTCCACGAAAATGACCCTGCCAAGGTTGAGGCGCGGCATGGAAGACTTGTGAAGGCCGTCGCACCAGCAATTGTCTTGAATAGATTCCGGGCTTTCGGCGGCATTGACTGCCATACGGTTTTTGGCAGTGTCCTCTCCACGCTACGTCGGACATCTCCGCCTTCTGTCACTGCGGCTCCACGATCACCACTTGCCGGGTGGGTGCAGATAGACGCACGCTACCTGGACGCACTTCCAGCACTAAGCGAAGACGAAGTCATCCGGTATTTCGACGGTGCCGTTCCGACTTGGCGCCACGCCGTTTCACCGGTCATTCCGCGCCGCGAAGCTGTGCGTGGGGTGACCGCTCGTCTGGAAGCTCTCCGCTCCGGACAGGAGGGTTGTTCCCTCCAACTCATTCGTGCGGCAGGTGGTGAGGGCAAAACTACGCTACTCCTGCAGATTGCCAGCGACGCCGTCCAGCGCGGAAACTGGGCGGTGTTGTGGCGCCCATCGTCCCACATCAGGTTACCGCCGGAGCATGTCGTCAATCTGGATGCCGGCAAGCAATGGCTCATCGTCACCGATGAAGCGGAGAATCTCGTCGAAGAACTCAGCGAGGCCGCTCGACTTCTGCACGAGGCCGGACGCTCGAATGTCCACTTCCTGCTGGCGACACGCGATGCCGACTGGTGGGCAAAGTTTGGCGACAGGCCAGCATGGGAAACGTTGATACAGGCGTGGGTGAGGCGGAATCGGGCAATCATGCTCGGCGGCGTCAATAGGGTTGACGCAAAAGCCGTCGTTGAGGCCTGGAGCAAGTGCGGTTCACGCGGTCTGAAAGAACTCGCCAACTTCGCATCCTTGGATGAACAAGTAGATGCCCTCGTTGACGAAGTTCAGGACGCAGCTCACGCCCAAAACGTCCAAAGAGAGAGAGGAATTAATGTCGAGGGTTCCTTCTTCGGCGGTCGGCTTGCAGTGCGCTTTGGGCAAAATGGGCTGCAGGCCCACGTTCAGGGGTTTCTCAGCCGCCTCAATGAGGATGCCATTCAGGGCACCGACCGCACACTGTTCGACGCCCTCGTTTATGTTGCTGCGTGCCACGCGGTGGGCATTCCTGGCCTCGACGCAAGTGTGCTCGCCGACTTGGTCGGTGTGCCACGCGATTGGATTCAGAGCCTCGTCGTTCGTCCGCTCGGTGAGGAGACTGCGGCGGTCCAAAGCGCAAACCACGTTCTGACCCGCCACAGCAAAGTAGCAGCCGCCATACTTGTCGAAGCTGATCATACGTGGGATTTAGCAGAGGTCTGGACGGCTCTTGTGCGCCAGACTGTGAGAACAAGCAGAGAGGTCCGAATTGGCTCCACCTTCGGCATGCTTCTCTATGCTGGGCCCCGTCTGCTGGAGGCGCTACCAAAAGAGTTCTCTGAGGAGCGGCGGAGTGAGATAGCTATTGCTGCCGCAAGAGCGGCTGTAGCGCGCCGACCCGATTGGCTAGGCTGCATTATCAGTCTTGGAAGAACCTACCGCGAAGCAGGAAAGCCCGCCGACGCGGTAAGGCTGTTCCGGGATAGCCTTGCCAGCCTGCGTAGCAAACTCGACTTCGATGAACACATCCGTGGCTACTGGCATGAATGGGGCGTCTCAGAAGGCTCACTCGGCAATGACCCAACACATCGCGCCGCTGACGCTTGGCTTCAAGGCATAGCACTCTCCGACCAGTTCAGGTCTGCGCCGATTACGGAAGAGAACGTGAGATTTGTCTGTGGCGGCCTCGGCGTGGCTTTTGGCAAGCTTGCCCAAAGTCAGGAAAGCTGCCCATTTGCCCTTGGCATACGAGCGGTCGCCTATTTGGGCCGTGTTGCGACTTTGGACCGAGTAGCCTTGGGCTATTTTGACAAGTATGACCGCGACGCTGACAGGATCGGCACACCTCGGCCGAAAGACATCGAACAAGCGATCCTCTGGCTGACGACTGCCGTAGCTCAAGCTGGTCGCGAACTGCAAGACCCTTTCCTGACACGGCTTATGAGGCCCGAAGAGGTCTCCTTCAATACGCTAAGGCACTTCTACGCTTACGCCACACCCGTTCGCGTCGAGCCGGTGCAGCCCGTTACCCTGCAGCGCCGAGAAACCGGTCGGGGCGATTTGATCCATGAGGTTTGGGGAGTCATCAAAGAGTTGGTTGACAGGTCCATCTCCGAGCAGAGGCAACTTTATCTGCCTGCTGTGGGCTTCGAGCTCGGAGACAGGTTTCCCCAGGCGAAGCCAATCCACGAAAAGCTTGGTTTCGCGACGTTAACCGATCTACTTCTCAGCTTCGGCGATTTCGCCATCATTGGAGAACATCCAAGATGGCTAGTGCAATACCGAGATGATGCACAAGCGCCTGTTGCGGGAAACTTACGCTACGAGGTCTGGACGGTTATCAGCAATCTAATTGACCGGAGCATCTCTCAGCAGAGGGCATTTTACCTTCCGACAGTCGGGTCTGAACTGTCGCGAAGGTTCCCTGGAACAATTGCCGCACACCGCAACCTTGGCTTTGAAACCCTGACCGACCTAATTCTCAGCTTCAACGACTTCACGATCTCTGGTGAACATCCTAAATGGAGGGTGGAATATCGGAACGAGCCGGACGCAACCGCGGCTGGCGATCTGCGTGACAGAGTGGGAGTCGCCATACGTGATCTGATTGACAGGAGCGAAGCAGACCAGCGGCCGCTCTATCTCCCCGTCGTGGGTCTTGAACTGTCGCGTTGCTTCCCCGAGGCCAGACCCGTCCACACCAATCTTGGCTTCGCAACTCTGACCGACCTGATCAACAGCTTCGATGACTTCGAGGTTACCGGCGTACATCCCCACT
Source organism: uncultured bacterium (assembly GCA_963713735.1). Taxonomy (GTDB): domain Bacteria; phylum Verrucomicrobiota; class Verrucomicrobiia; order Limisphaerales; family UBA8199; genus CAVQND01. The sequence goes on along the minus strand of CAVQND010000013.1, from coordinate 131,962 downwards.
GGTTCGTGGAGCATTGCACGGTTCAAGCGACGGTTGGCGACCGGAATCTGCGTTCCGAGGTCCAACAGGCGATCTGCGAATTAATGGACCGAAGCACTCTGGACCAACGGCCGTTATATCTGCCAGCTGTCGGCTTTGCGCTCGCGGAAAGATTTCCCGAAAAATGACCCATCCAGCACAGCCTGGGGTTTGAAACTCTGACTGGACTGATTCAAAGCTTCGATGAGTTCGTCGTTACTGGCGAGCATCCGCGCTGGGTAGTTCAGTATCGAGGCGCCTCCACGAGCTCACCAGTTACTCGGCAGTAGCAGTCGACTGTAGGCGGTGCTGGCGCTGCTGACCGGGCCGGGCATGATCCAGCGTCTGGACTTTCGCGGCTTCATCCTGCCGCGGCGCGAGGTGCCAAGTCGCTACGGTGCGGCCGCCGTGCGGAAGGTGCGCAAGCATTCGCAGGAGATGGGCTGCATCCGCGAGGACGAATTGCTGGCTGGGGATTTCGATCGCCAGGAATTTCAACGTAAGCGGTACACAGCCATCCCATAGAAATCTGAAAAAAAACGGTTGGAATATTTCTGAAAGCCTGCCGCAAGGCAGGCTCATGAAAACACAAAACATTCCAACCGCCTCGAAATTCACCTTATCTGTGTTTATGCGTGTCCATCCGTGGTTGGAATTCCCGCCGCCACTGAGGCCTTACATTTTTGCGGGGCCGCTGGGCGAGGCCTTGGCGAGGGAGACGAGGGCGAGGACGGCGAGCGAAATTACCGGCTCGTGCGGCCGATCATGGCCGGGTGATGGATGCGGAAACACGCCTGCCCTCCGTGCGGCTGAGTCGTGTCTCGCGCATAATTGGCAGGCACTTTGAACTCCTCCGCGCCCCACATCGCCCAACCGGATGGCGGGCTTTGCAGGGAGGGCGTTTCGAAGCCATCCGAAAAAGCCACATTCGTGTCCTCCCCCCAGGAAGCCCATGCCAAGACGGCAGAGAATAGGAGGATCAGCAGTTTCACAGGGCACAAGTTAGAGCACTCGGCATGTTGAGCGATCCGGAAAGGCAGCCGCGGCACAAGACAGCGACCATCACCAACATCGGTACCGGCCCGTGAGGCCGCTCGTGCGACCCGCTCTTGTGTGGCCGGGGGCTGCGAGATCGCTCTTACCCAGCGCCGCCATGTTCTCTCGGCCGGCATTGAGGTCCGGATTCTGTCTAGCCTTACCGCAACGTTTTAGGCCGGACGAGGCATGGAAGCGAAACAAAAGGCAGCAAGGCGGCTTTCAGGGTCAGGCGCGAAGGGGCCTGAGGTTTAGATTACAACGTGGCGATCATTGGGGCCACCCACGCCGGCTTTGGCACTGCCCCGCGGCCCCATGCTGCTGCGGTCGCCCGCAGCGGAGCCCACTTTTGCACCTCAAGCGACTGCAGTGCTCATGCCGCCGTTGGTACCCAGCAAGACGGACGACCCCCTACCATGCGTTCCGAGCGCACGGGCGGGGGTAAGGGGGCTGGGTTTCCCCCCCTCTCGGCGGCCCCGCCGAGATGCGCCCCGTTATGAGGCGCCATTTCCTGCCAATGCCGGCCGACCCGCCGGCTGAAGTCAGCCACGCGAAACCGGGCCAGCCGCCCTAGGCCGCCGCCACCAGCGCACTCGAGCCACCGAGGGCCACGATTGTCTCGACCAGGGCCGCCGACGCCCCTGCAACGTAGGAGATCCTTTGCGTGGCCGGATGGAGCAAGAGATGCTCCAGCTCGGGCATTGCCACAGGCCGCCCATCCAGGTGGCGGACGCAAGCGCCAGCGGCCAAAGACAGCACAAGAAGGGGGACCACGTCATGCGCCACCTGCCCCGGTTCCGGTTCGACGACCGCATCCAGGCCCAACCCGCCTTGGCCGACATCGATAAAATACCGAAAGCGCTGGGATGCCGCCCAACGGCCAAAAACGAGCACTCGTTGCACCGAGCGCGGCGACTAGCTCGGATCCCCGCATCAGGGCCGCCGAACGCTGCCCTACGAACGAGACGGCCGCTTCTTGCAGGGTGGTCCGCGCCGACGGCCCGGCCACAGGCCGTCGAGACCGTCGTTCGATGATGGACACCACTCCGGTATCGGAGGACCAAACCATGGACGCGCCATCCTCGAACACGACGGCGGAGGCAACTATGCGCTGCCCCTCGGGCATGGCGGGCATGATGGTGGTCGCAGCCACGCACCACCATGTCCGAATCGTCAAGCAGTTCCGGGTCCCGTCAATGGGGTCGAGGATAGTGGCGACCGGTGTCGAAAGGTCCAAGGCCGGCCCGCAGCCCATCGTCTCTTCGTCGAGGACCAGCGTGTCCGCCAGGCGGCCACGTTCGAAGGACCGGAATGCGCCTCGAAAAACGGCCGCAGCACCGATGTCCAAGGTTGTGGCGTCTTTAGTCCCCCCGACTACCGCGGGTAGAACCGGGTCGTGCCGGAGGGATGAAACGACAAATCGGCGAGCCTGCTGGCAGGCCGCAACCAGGGCACGCGCGAGCAGCGCGGGTCCGATGGTTTTGCGGTTTTTCCCTCCGTTGCCCAGGATTTGGGCTTTCGACACCACCGGGAGTCGCTTGGCGAGGGCCGAATGCGCCAACGCGTATTGAGTTTCACCATTCACCGCGCCGTGCCGGTGACCGTTTGTTCGAATGAGCTTTTTCATGGCTCGGGTTGCCCATTTGCGCTTGCTTATGCGCCACACGCGGCTTAGGCTCTCCGCGGCCTGAAGCGGGTTCGCTTCCAAGCGAACCAGACCATTCAGGTGCTGTAAAATTATGCTGGTTTCCGAGCCGCCGAAATTGACCCTGTCGGACCGAAGCGGACCAAGCCGGACCAAAGGCGCGCGCTGCACTTGCCCTCGCGATCCCCGTTTATGAGCCGACGCGAAGACAGCATTCCCTGCAGCAAGACCCTCGGGCAACGACTCCGCAACCGGGTTAGAGACAGGGTGAACGTCGTCACCAGGGACTTTCCACCTGTGGTTGCGAAGATCAGGATGGTTAACCACGGGGAGAATCTACCGCCAGAGGGTCCGTCCGAGGACGCTGTGGACGGGGTCCGGAGAGAACTCTCTCGGTTTTACGAAGGGGGTGATGAGAAGCACAAGACGATGGGCATCGACTTCCAGTTGTGGCTGGCGCGAGCCCTATACCTGCCTGACAAGGGAGCGATCACCGCGCAGGCCCTCCAATCAGCCCGTGAGCAATTTCTCGATGAGGTGGTGAGAGCGCCTGTCGTGTCGGCGAAGCAGAGCCCAATCCTGCCCCCGCCCACGCAACCCGCCAGGTCCGAGGCCTGGAGTTCCAGCCTGCTGGCAACGGATTTGATGTTCCCGAAGCGCGTAAATCCTCCGGCGAACCCGAAGGCGTTTTACGAGGGTTGGCCAATCACGCCTTCCCAATTGGCTGCGAACTGCGACATCCGCCGCGCCTTCGTCAGGAACGGAAAGACGATCCGCTACGAGGATATGCTCACACAGCGGATTCTCCCGCAGCTAAAGGAAGCCGCTGCCCGTCGCGGCGTGCCGGTTTTTCTCTTCACCGGCGCGGGCGGCACGGGAAAGACGACCGTGCTGGGGCGGATCGGATATGATTTATCGCGCCTCAAACGGCCCAAGATGGTTGTGCTTAGCCTCCACAAGGAGTCACCGCTGGACGTGAACGACTTGCTCTACGACTGCCACAAGGCGCTCAGGGACGCCAACGCAAGGGTGGTTGCGGTGTTCATTGACGAGGCGAGCGCACACGCCGCCGGGATCACCGCGTTGCTGGACTCGGCCCGCCGCAGTCAGGTCCGGCTGTGCTGCTTCCTGGCAGAGCAGAGCAACAAGCGCGATCAGCTTCCGCGAGAAGCTGAGGAGTACGGATTGGGGCAGTTGAGCGACCAGGAAATACAGGACCTCCTGCAGCGCCTGGAGGCAACCGATAATCTCGGCGTGCTGAAGGAGAAGACCGCGCAAGAGCGTTTCGATTTCTTCAAGACGTTCGCGGACAAACACCTCTTGGTCGCCCTACGGGAGGCTACCACGGGCAAGCGCTTCGATGTGATTGTCCAAGATGAACTGACGGGCATCCCGTCCGACCTGGGCAGGCGGCTGTACGAAGCAGCGGCCACCCTCCACGCTTTCGGGCTTTACCTTCCAGATGAGGCTGCCCGACGCATTCTCAAATGTCTCAACGACGCGCAGTCCTGGCGAAACGCACGCGCCTCTTGCCGGGAAATCCTCCACAGCACGCCCGCGAGGGCGCAAGGCATGACCATCGCTTGGCGGACCCGCCACTCTGTCATCGCCGAGATCATCCTCAATGCGTGCTATGACGGAGGTCGCGCGTTGGAAGCCGCCAACGATTTTGCCGAAGACGCTGCGTTGATCCTGTATGCTCTTCGTGACATGGAAGACGACAGCAACCAACGGGTCGTCTTCCGCATTGCTTCGAGCTTCGTCCGGCATGAGCTTTTCGCTGAACAGATCCGTGGCGCCACTTCCTTCCACGAACTGGCTGGAGCGTTCGCTGAATTTGATGACATCCGGAATGAGGAGCACAACAACTTCATGTCCGCGGCGGCTTATGCGTGGAGAATGGAGGGATCCCTTGAGGCCAGCATTGGCCTGCTCAAAGAAGCATTAGCCCTTGGCAAAGAACGGTGCAAGAGCCTGCCCGCGTGTTGCGAAACGCTCGCGTTCTGTTTGCTCGAAACGCACTCGAGGGAGCGAGCGGACGAGGGGATAGTGCTGCTCTCTAAGCAGTGGTTGGAGTTTCAGAATGAGGGGATCCCGTCGTGGCTCATTGCCAACGGGCTGAGCCTGCTGCTTGAACATCGAAACGCGGACGGAGATTTGGCCAATGCCATCGCAGTGCTCGACGGCCTCTTCAATCGCTCCGGAGCAGGAGATAAGGTCAGGGCTGGCCTCAGGTTGTCCGAACTCCTGGTGAAGCGTGGCCACACCCCCGACTTGGAGCGTGCGGTTTCCGTCATCGAGGGCCTGGCATCAACCACCCCGCCGTTGCCCAACTGCGGTAAGGCTTCCATCCGGTTGGCGGACCTGCTTGCCGTTAAAGGCCGCGATGGTGACGAGCCCCAGCGACTGACCGCCCTCACGGGCGCCATCCAATCCCTTGATAAGGCCTTCGGGAATGCTGAGGACATTCCGGACAGGGATGCGCTTTTGGTCCACCAAGCGAAGCTGCTGCAGGCGCGAAATGCTCAAGGGGACGTCAAGCGAGCCCTCGAGTTGGTCGAGGGGGTGCTGGGAGAACAACCCATACCTCGCGACCCGACCATGCTGCTCATCCGGCTGGGTAGCCTGCTTCAAGCGCAGGACGAGAGGGGGGGATTGAGCACGGCCATCCGCCGAATCCGCGAGGCGTTTGCAAAATTCGGGTCTTTGAGGAACGCCAACATGCTCCGCGTCCACCTCGGTGCCTTGCTGCTTCGGCGCCACCGCCAAACCGAAGATCAGCGTGATCTGGATGACGCGATCACGGAATACGCGATAGCCGTCAGTGCCCCAGAAACCCTGCAGAACCCGGCGCGGTTGACCATGCGCCTATGCCGGTTGTTGACTCGCCACCGTGGGAAGGAAGGCTTGGACCAGGCGATTGGCATCTTGGAAGACGCCGCGGGCAAGAAACATTTCAAGCGCAGTCGAGGTTGGTTGTTGTTTAAGCTCTCTTTCCTTCTGCGTGGGCGCAGCAGCGAGGGCGACCTGGAACGGGCAGCCGTGGCGCTCCAAGAGGCGAAGCAGTGCCACAATTCGCCGGCCCTAGCCGATGGGATCGACAAGGAACTGGCTAGCGTCGGAAGCATTCAGCGCGAAATAGTGTCCGACCAGCGTAGCAGGCCCATGCCTGGATCGCGTAACGGGTTGTAACGGCTCAAGTACCGGGGCTGGCCTCAAAAACCTCTCGGTTCTACCGAAGGTGTTACGGTGTAAAGGGTCTAGACCTGTGTGCCAGCCAGGCGCGTCACCGCTCATTTGGACACGCCGGGCGGGGGCGCGCGGTCTGGCGGACCACCACGGGGCTTCGCTGGCACCGGTTAAGCTATCTGGTTGCCGCAACGAGTCATAGAGCGAAGGCGTCCTATCTTCTCGATTCAGCAGGTCATTCGCCGGCTTGAGTGATGATTCGCGCCACGAATGCAGGATCGAGGTAGAAACCACCGTTTGAAAGTTGAGTTAATAGCGGACGCACCAGCGACAAACGTCCTGCCTGCTTAGCTTCGAGCACCAAACCGACGATACCCCGGGTATTCGAGCCCCAGGTTGCGCGCGACGGTCCGGCCGTCAGTCTCGTCCATGAGCAGGACATCGGGCCGGATCTCCACGGCCAGGCAGATGGAGGCGGCCTCCCCAGGATGCAGGTTTTGGAGCAGGACTTTCATGAGGGCCGGGTTGGTTGGCGACTGCACTCGCAACCATCCGCCTTTGGCCGCTGTCTGGACTGCCTCCACGGCCGCCCGCGAGCCCCCTTGCTCGACCACTTCACGCCACACTTCAATTGGAACGATCACTTCGGAAAAGGCCGCGGGGAGCAGATCGAGCCGCCCGATGGCACCGAGGTGAATCAGGACGGATGAGTCACTGACGGCTCTGGGCATAGGCCAGGTCCTCGGCCAAATCGGCCTCGCAGTAGTGGCGGGGGATTTGGCGCTTGCCCAGCAGTTCCTCCCACTCCCAACGCGTCAAACGGGCCAGGCCGCAGGCTTTGCCCGAGGACAGCAAATTCTGCCCGTAAAGGGCTAGCGCCATCTCAAGCCGCAAGCGCTCCTCGAGCTCCTGGGGCGGTACTCGAACGCATTGAACAATTTCGGCCGGGATTTCCAACGTGACGCTCATGCCCGGAAAGTAACCTTTGGGCAGACCAGAAGCAAGCGCTCACGGGCGGGTAGCCACGATCCCCGGCTGAATCGCGCTTTCAGCGCTCGGAATGGTCTTTGGTGGCCGGTTGCCCAGGGCGGCAGTCGCTTTGCTCTTTTGCCCTGGGCTGGTATGTGCCAGGCCGTTGGCCTGGAAGACGGCGCTCCAGGGTGTCGGGACTTGCGGCGGGAAAAATGACGCACGGGCTTCACGCCCGGGCGGCACGTCTCTTGGCGCGGTATGGAAGGGGCTCCTCCTTGACATGGAAGCCGATCTCGGGACCTTGGGGGCGCCGGGGGCGGGATACACCCGGCGACGGGGGCGTGAAGATCACTGATTGGTCCGTGGGATGGACGGCACCAAAGCGGGAAGGGAGCAGCCGCGAGGAGGCGCAAGAGGCGCAGAGCGGCAACGCCGCAACCGAAGCAACAACCGCGGAACACGCGGAACACGCGGAAAGGGAACCGGCCCGCTTCGGAATTCCGCGTTTTCCGCGCATTCCGCGGTTCATTCTTCCTGTGAGAAATGTCCGTAGCCTGCGAGCAAATTGGACTATTGCAAAATTAGGGCTTTTGCTCCTCTTGTGCCTTTTGGCGGCTATCTGGATTATGTCTTATCCTCCCAACTCCTGTGTATATCCGCGGATGGCTTCAATTCGCCGCTTCGACTCCCGCGGCGCCAAGGCCCAAAACCTTGAACTTGTGGCCGGTGCTCCGTGGGTTCTTCTCCGGCAGCAATTCAATTCTCACCTTGTGCTTGCCCAGATGGCCTTGATGGTCCCCTCCTGGTTGAAGCCCTGTGGCGTCGCTGGGCTGCGGGTATTGGCCCAATACCACCACTGGTTGCCCATCGGTGCGTGCAGGGTGCGGCTGCCCGGCATTTCAAGCCAGCCGTTGGGGTCGTGCTCACGCAACCACTTCCACGCATAGCGCAGCCAATCGTTCCGATACGGCTCCGGCTGATGCGCAAACCAACTGATTTCGTCATAGCCCCACGTGAAGTAGGGCGTGCCCGGCTGACCCGGCCGCCGGCTGACGCCGTAGTTGTCCAGCTCGACAAGGTAAGGCAGGTGCGCGCAAGACCAACCGCTCGGGGTCAAGCCTCCCTTGCTCCGGCCATAAATGGTGTCCAGATGGCCCATTTTGAGCACGCCTTCCTGCGGCCTGTCCGGCACCTCGGCAATGCGCAGCGGGAAGGAGTGGAAATCCAGGAGCAGCCGGCCGTCGTGCGCGATCCCGCCGCTCGGCACGTGGGCGTCACAGAGGACGAAGTGACGCCGGGCGTGTTGCGCCGCGTAAGCGCGCACGCGGGCCAGCAGGTCGCCCCAGTGGACGTGGTCCTTGTCCCGCTCGTCCATGATTTCCACCTGGCCGAAGTGAATGGCCTCGACGCCCAGGTTGATGTAGGCCGCGGCCAGGAACAGGAACCACATCCGGGTCTCGAGCTGGCTCATGTCGGGCACGGACGCGCCTTTGCCCCATTGGTCTTTGCGCCGTCCGTCCGGGTAGAGCATGGCATCGTAGCGGAAGGTTCGTTGCTCGACCGGCAGGCCGAATTCGCGGAACAGCCACTCGGGCACCGGCAACTTGCCGACGCTCGTGGTGACGATCTCGAAGCAGGCGGCCTGAAGGACCATGTCCGGGTCCGCCTCGTGCGCCTGGCGGGCGATGGGCTTCGCCGTCTCGAGCAGCGCCGGGAGGGCGTCTTCACCGCCCCAGCGGTAGATGGCGCGTCCGACAAACTTGGCCCCGGTATTGGTCAGGAACCGGAGATTATCCGCGACGCTGCCCTTGCCGTGGAGGAAGTCGGTGAACGTGACAGCGCGCGAAAGATAGTTCTCCAGCACCTCGCGAGAAATCTTGCCGTCGAAGCGGTAATCTCGTTCCGCTGCGCCCGAGGTCAGAGCGAGCGCCAGCATTAAACCTGACAAAGTCACTCCTGTCGTATGCATGGCGGTCAGCATGGCACGCGGGTCCGCCCGCCGGCGAGTGGAAAAGGGGAAAGGCAAAAGGCAAAGAGGATAAAGGTTAAGGCGTCTGGCCAGGGGCGAGGGGGAACAGGGACCGGCGGCGCTCTGCCGAGGCGCCGCTACGGGGTCCGCCCGCTGGCGAGAGGGAAAAGGCAAAGAGGATAAAGGTTAAGGCGTCTGGCCAGGGGTGAGGGGGAACAGGGACCGGCGGCGCTCTGCCGAGGCGCCGCTACGGGGTCCGCCCGCTGGCGAGAGGGAAAAGGCAAAAGGATAAAGGCTAAGGCGTCTGGCCAGGGGCGAGGGGGAACAGGGACCGGCGGCGCTCTGCCGAGGCGCCGCTACGGGGTCCGCCCGCTGGCGAGAGGGAAAAACAAGCTCATGCCAGTATCGCGATTGAAGCGATTGCACAGGGCGGCTGACAAAGTCGCCGAAACGGGCTCCCATTGCCTGACTGTAGGAGACGACGTAAGGAGTCTCCGATCAATGGCCTCCGAGGGGAGCAGGCTTTCGCTGTGCCCAAAAATCGATCAGAGACTCCTCACGTCGTCTCCTACAATGGTTTGCGGAGAACTTTGTCACCGGCCCTGAGCGATTGAAGCGATTAGGGATCTCGACGATTGCACTGGAGGCGTTATACTGGAGGCCATCGGACCCAACTTATGCAAATTGAATTTCCCGGATTGTTCGATCTTCAGGTCAACGGCTTCGGCGGCGTGGACTTCAATAGCCCTCTGACCACGCCAGAAGAGGTGCATCGCGCGATTGAGCAATTGCGCGGGAGGGGTGTGACGCGTTTTCTGCCGACGCTCGGCACGTCCTCTTTTGAACGCTTTGCCCAGTGTGCAAAGACACTAATCCAGACGCGGCATCCTGCGATGGTTGGCCTTCACATGGAGGGGCCGTATATCTCTGCCGAAGATGGCCCGCGCGGGGCGCATCCGCGCGAATACGTCGTGGCCGCCTCGAGGGATGACTTCTTGCGACGCCAGGAAGCAGCCGCCGGGCGGATCAGACTGGTGACCCTGGCGCCCGAGGCGGGCGGAGCCATTGAGTTAATAGAGGACCTGGTGGGCATGGGTATCCGCATCGCCATCGGACACACGGCAGCTTCGCCGGAGCAGATTCGCGATGCGGTCAAGGCGGGGGCAACGCTTTCCACGCACTTGGGCAACGGTTGCGCCAATCAGTTGCCCAGACACCCCAATGTGATCTGGGAACAACTGGCGGCGGATGATTTGGTGGCCTCATTCATTGTGGATGGGCACCACCTGCCGCCGGCGACTGTCAAGGCCATGATTCGCGCAAAAACGCCCCAACGCACTTTATTGGTGAGCGATGCGGTGACCGTCGCCGGGTGTGTCCCCGGCACCTATGAGTTAAACGGGGAGCCGGTGGTGTTGAGTGAGACCGGCCGGGTTTCCCAGCCAGGCAAACCGTGGTTGGCCGGGTCCTCGGCAAGTCTGGACTGCTGTGTGGCGAAGGCCGTAGAATTCACCGGCTTGCCGCTGGAAGAAGTCCTGCCGATGGCCTCCACCCAGCCGGCGAGGTATCTCGGGCTCCAAACGGCCGGCCGAGTCACCGCGGACTGGAATGGCGCTGACTGCGGGCTGAGCAACCTCAACGTGTTTGACGCGTGAGTGCCGCAACCAGTTTCGGGGCGTTGGATTGGGCGGTGCTGGCCGGCTATTTTATCGGCATCACCTCGTTCGGTTTGTGGCTGTCGCGCAAGACCCGCACCAGCGGGGGCTACTTTCTCGGCGAACGGAAACTGCCGTGGTGGGTGATGGTTGGCCAGGCCTTCGGCACGGGCACCCACGCGGAACAGCCGGTGGCGCAGGCGGGCGCGACCTTCGGCCAGGGCTTCGCCACCATCTGGTTTCAGTGGAAGAACATGCTCATCACGCCCCTTTACTGGCTGATGGCCCCGTGGTATCGCCGCAGCGAGTGCACGACCGTCGCGGAGATCATCGAGGACCGCTATGGCCGCAAGCTCGCCTTCGCCTACACCCTCTTCGGAATCGCCTCTTTCGTCCTCAGCCAGGGCGTCATGCTCAAGGGTGCCGGCAAGGTCATCTCCGTCGCCACGGGGGGACAAATGATCTCCGCCAACGGCGTGGTCCTGGCCATGACGGTGGCCTTTCTCCTCTACAGTTTCTTCGGCGGACTGATCGCCTCGGCTTACACGGACTTCGTCCAGAGTTTTCTCATCATCCTCCTGTCGTTCATGCTCATCCCGCTGGGCTTGCGCGAGGTGGGCGGATTTGCCGGCATGCGCAAGGCCTTGCCGGCAGATTTCTTTAACCTCTACAGCAGCGTCAGCGGCATGAACGCCTTCACCATCGCCATGCTCGCCCTTAACGGGTTCGTCGGCATCACCGCCCAGCCGCACATGCTCTCGATGTGCGCCACCGGCGCGACTGAGCGCGCCGGCCGCATCGGCCAGACCTACGGCTCAATGACCAAACGCCTCTGCACCATCGGCTGGGCCCTCACCGGCCTCATTGCCGCCACGCTCGTCTTCCAGCGCGGGGTGAAGTTGCCCGACGCCGAGCATGCCTTCGGTTACGCCAGCCGCGAACTGCTCGGGCCCGGGTGGGTGGGGCTGATGGTCGCCTGCGTGTTGGCGGCCAACATGTCTGCCTGCTCGAACCTGATGGTGAACAGCGGCGCGCTCTTCACGCGCAATATCTGGCTCACCTACGCCAACCCCTACGCCAACGACCGGCAGTTGCTCTGGGCCGGCCGGCTCAGCGGCCTGGTGCTGACCACCGCCGCCGTCCTGTTCGCGTTGATGGTCGGGAACGTCCTGCAGGCCTTCCTCTTCATGGAAACCCTTGCCGCCCTCTTTGGGGTGATGTTCCTCGGGGGCATCCTTTGGCGGCGCGCCAATCGCTTCGGCGCCGGCGCAGCCACCATCGTCGCGTTCCTCAGCTACTATGCGGCGCTTTACCTCACCACCTGCGCGCCGGGCACCGCGGCCCGGCCGGTCGGTCTTTCCCTGGCCTTCACGCGCCTCGTCGCCTCCGGCGATTGGTGGGCCCATTTCCAAACCGGCCGATGGATGCTGGTCTATAAGTGGCTGCCCGGGCCGTTCGGATTGGCCATGCTGTTGAGCTTCTCAACCCTGGTCATTGTCAGCCTGCTGACCAAACCCGAGGACCGCGTGCGGCTGGAGGCGTTCTTCGACCGGATGCGGCGCTCGACCGATAAGGAAAACCTGCCCAACGGCCAATCCAAACCGCTGGCCGCCGACCGTGGCCAGGAGCTGCTCCTGCTCGATGTCGGCGCCTGGTTTACCGCCGCGCGCTGGCGCGGCTTCTTCCGTCGCTACCGCGAAGACCTGTTTGGCTTTCTCCTGGCCTGGGCGGCGGTCGGCCTGCTGATCCTGTTCGCGTGGCTGCTGATGCAGATTGGGAAATAGGCATCATCAAGAGCCGCGGTCTGCGCCTCCCAAGCCAATGTCCTGTCCTCGGGGTCCGAGGCGGCGGAGCCTCGCTCCCGGAGGCCCGCCCCCATTCAAAGAGGGACCTCCGCCCCATCTCTAACGACTTGGAAAGCGGCTCTGAACCGGTTGTGGAAGCGGGCTTTGTATTTCTGAACGTCCGTGCCGGTCAGCGGGCTGCGGGAGCACGCGACAAGGCATCGCTTGGGCAACTGCTTGCAATCAATCAACAGTTTGTCAATTGTGGCCTCCAACTGATCAACGGCGTGGAGAATATCCGAACCCTTCAACTCCACATAAATCTCCTCCTGCGAGGTGGCGTCATCCAGACGGACCAGCCAATCGCAACGGCGCCCTTCGGTGATGACGCAATTGTCCACTTCGACTCGCTCCACCCGCCGCAGTTGCGGGTTCAGAAGATAAAGCGTGGAGGTTTTCCTGCCCGTGAGCGCAATCTTCTTGTGCCGCAGGAAAGTGCTGCACTCGCGGCCATCAGGGCTTTTCATCAGCCTTCGAGAGGAGTTTGTCGAACTCGATGGCGATGTCGGCCGAGACCTGATCGATCACGGCGGCATCGATCAGTCCGGTTTCGGGGTCCATGATGGAGCTGGCAGAGCCGCCCTTGAGCGCATAGAAGAGGACCTTTCCGGGATCAAAGGAACTCGGGACGATCTGCGAGAGCCGGTACGCGTGGACCGGCCGGGCCTTCGTTTCCCTGTAGAGTTTTCCCGCCTGGAGCAGGTTGTTGATGGAGGTAAGTATATACGGGCTGTGAGTCGTCACAACGAGGTTCATCTCGTCGCGCCTGCTGCGAAACACGCGGCCCAGCAACTCGACGAAGTCCTTTTGGGCTGGGGGGAACAACTGCGCCTCGGGCTCTTCGATGTACAAGGCACGTCCGCGCCCGTGAGGCCGCGAGAAGCTGCGCGCGAGGACCAGGAGAAGCGGCAAGGCTTCCTGTTGACCCGAGGATGCTTGGCCCAGCCACACTCGGCGGCCATCATCATGCTGGAGGAAGTACTCCTTTTTCTTCTCGTCAAGGCCGAATTCCGCGTGGAGGATGCTCTTCATCAGGGGGCGAAGCCCCCCGAAGCGCCCCGCGCCCGCGGAGACGGGGTCAAACAGATGATCCTCCTGCAGAAATCCTCTCGTTTGCTCGAATAAGCACCGAAGGCCACCATAAAAGGGTCCAGGTCCGCGCCGGGTAGCAGGCTGCTGAAGACGTTAGCGGCAAATTGCGAGAAAAACGCCCGCCCTGCGGGTATGAAAACGTGCTGGTAGATGGGCCATGGGTCCAAGACCTTTTTGGCTGCCTCGTCGTATTCGCGCAGCAGTTTCTCCTTGGCGTCGTTGTCGGCTACCTCGTCGGCCTCGCCCAAGGCGCTGCGATGCTCCCTCCACTTCTCAGCCAAGCTCTCGAACGCAAACGGATAAAAGGCGCTCCATTCCAACCTCCTGGAGCTCGGTTTGTCCTGGTCAGGAGCAGACTCCACACTTACCTGTTCGCTGCCGCTGGTGTAAGTCACGTGGAAGTCCGAGGCCCCGGCGGTTACGCTCGCGGGGAAAAAATGGTTGAATCCTGCCATGCAGAAGTCCTTGTAGTGGGCACTGCCCGGGCCTAATCTTATGGCCCTATCTGGCAACCGAGAAGCGATCCCCCGGAAGAAGTAAAGCAGCTTGGCAATAATGCTCTTGCCGGAGGCCTGAGGACCGATAAAGCCGGTCACTTGGCTCACCGCGATGTCAACTTCCCTCAGCCCCGCAAAATTGTGGATGCGAATTGTCTCCATGCTCGCTCGAGTATCCGTTGCGCGTAACTTACCCGAATCTAGTCAACCCCCTCGCGATGCGCAACTCAGATTTGACGCTGATATGGTTCGGCCCGAGGAAACGCAACCCGAAAGAAGCGGCGGAGTCGCTAAAATCAGCCGAAGGTGGAGAGGGACCCGATCGGCTTTAAGATCGGCAAGACCGATTGGGAATTCATCAGCAACAGTTTCGTGATTTTCGCACGGATCAGCTTTCACTTCGACAACTTTGGCCACGGCCCTGGCAAAGGTGTCATCGGCTATGGGGCCGGCAACCGGTTCGACCTGGGCGGGGTGGTCATTGAGCCGGGGCCAACCTTGCACTGCCCTGGCGCTACGCCTTTCGCGGGTAGCGGAAGATCGGCTCGCCCGACAGGGCCTTTTTCTTGATCGCCTCCACCTCCGAGGCCTCGAGCGGGGTAATCTTCCCGCCCAGTTCGAGCGCCAGGCGAAACAGCCTTTCATCGCCCGGCGGAATGGCCGCCGTAACCGGGTGTGACAGAGTGAAGCGCAACGCAAGGAGCGCCTCCTCGGGGTGGGAGAGGGGTTCATACCAGCACTTGGGGCTGCTGTGGGTGGCGCCAGCCGGCCACGGCCCTTTGGCCAGGGCCTTCAAAGCCAGGATGCCCATGCCCCGCTCCTGGGCCCGGGCGAGCACTTGGGCCCAAAGTTGCCCGCGTGCCAGGTCACATAGTTAATCGGGAACAGGATCGTGTCGAAGGCGAATCCCTCGATCAAGGCCAGCGCGGCCTCAACCGAATGCGCCGAAAAACCCAGAAACCGAATCTTCCCGGCCTGCTTCGCCTCAACCAAGGCCCGCAGGGCGCCGTCGGGTCCCAGAATGGTCTCGACTTCCTCGGGGGTTGTCACGGCGTGCAGTTGATACAGGTCAATATGGTCGGTCCGAAAGCTTTGCAGCGAGCGGTCCAATTCGGCAGCGGTTTCGCCTTTGCGCCGCTGCTCGGTCTTGCAGGCCAGAAAGACCTTGTGGCGGAACGGTTGCAGTGCCGGGCCCAGCCTTTCTTCAGCGTTGCCGTAGCTCGGCGCGACGTCGAAATAGTTCACGCCGTGATCAATGGCCTCCCGGACCCGGAGCGATGCCTCCTCCGGCGTGGCGTCTTTGACCACGATCCCTCCGAAGCCGAGGATGGAGAGCTTCTCACCGGTCTTGCCCAGGGACCGCTTTTCGAGGCCTTGCGGCGGTTGCTCCCGCGCCAGGGATGTAAGCGTCGCCGGAAACATGTCCAGCAGGGCGGTGGCTGCCGCTCCGGTTTTCACGAATTGTCGTCTGTTCATAGCGATGTCCTTTTCTCGAGCCGGACGGAATCTCAATCCCTGTCCGAGCTCCGACAATACTCTAACAGGGCCTGGCAGCATGGCCAGTCCGGTTATCAGCGGCGGGCCATGCCCCGGTAAGAGAGGAAAAGGGCCTTCGAGACCCCGCGGTGAAGTGGTTCGAGCGGTTTCATAAGAATTCTTAGCCCAGGATTTGGGTTGGGACGGTTTGGGATTGCTCGCGGCACTGGAAGGCCCTTAAATCCAGACCATGACGACGCAACTACAGCGCTATGCGTGCCTCCTGTGCGTGCCTTTGCTCGCCTCCTGCGTTTCACCCAGAATTCCGGGCGTGAGCGCGGCGATGCAGAAAGCAGTTGAGAACCACGAGATTGCCGGCGCAGTCACCGTGGTCGCCACCAAAAAGAAAGTGCTCCACTGCGAGGCAGCGGGGTGGGCGGATATTGCCGCCGGCAAGCCGATGACGCCTGACTCGCTGTTCTGGATCGCCTCCATGACCAAACCAGTCACCGCGGTAGCCGTGCTCATGCTTCAGGACGAGGGTAAGCTGAAAGTTACGGACGCGGTAGCCAAGTATATCCCCGAGTTCGCCGGCCTGAGAACTCCCTCGGGTCAGCCCGCCAACGTCACGATTGCGCAGTTGCTGACTCACACGTCGGGCCTGGGTGAAGCCCCCTGGGAGGCGGCTGCCAAGGCGCACACCCTGGCCGAACTCATCCCGCTATTCCTGGCCGTGCCGATGCAGTACGAGCCAGGGGCAAAATGGAGCTACTGCCAGTCCGGCATCAATGTCGCCAGCCGCATCGTCGAGGTCGTCAGCGGCCAATCGTTCGACGTGTTTCTCCAGGAGCGTCTCTTCAACCCGCTCGGGATGAAGAGCACGACTTTCTATCCCGCCCGCAAACCGTCGGCCCACCGGGTCGTTGCCTACAGGAAGGACTCCGCGACAGGCGCGCTGGAGAAAGTGTCCCCTCCCGGCGGCTTCGGTGAGGAGGGTCATCCGCCGGTTGGGAATGGGGGTCTCTTCTCCACCGGGCCTGATTACGCGCGTTTCTGCCGGATGCTGCTCGGGGGAGGCGCTCTGGGCAGCAAACGCTATCTCAGTCCCGGGGCGATGAAGCTGTTGATGACGGTCCAGACCGGCGACCTGCCGACGGGGTTTTTCCAGTCGGCTGAATATGGCAACCACGGCGCCAACTATGGTTGGGGGATTGGCACCTGCATCTTGCGCGCGCCGCACCCCGGCGTGGCGGAGATGCTCTCCCCGGGCACCTTTGGCCACGGCGGCGCATGGGGCACGCAGGCGTGGATGGACCCGGCGCGCGGCCTGGCCTTTGTCCTCATGGTGCAGCGGGCTAATTTCCCTAACAGCGACGCTAGCGAAGTCCGCCGCGTCTTTCAACAGGCCGTTGTAGATGGGCTCGAGAAATAGCAAATATGCTGGTCATTTCGATTTCGGCAGGGTGCCGGGTGCCTTGGCGATGGTGGCGGCCAGGGTGTCGCGCCAGCGGTAGAGCGCGGCCGGGTCGTGGGTGAACTCGGTCTTGCTCTTGAGCACCTCGGCGGGGACCCCCAGGCAGGCCTTGGCTTGCCCGAGCCAGTCGGCATGGGCCGCGCGCAGGTCAGGCGAGGCTTCCACTCTGGCAATGGCCGATTCGAGCAACCGCACATAAGCGTAGTCCTCGAGGCCGTCGCGGAAGTTCTCAAGCCGGATGGTGGGCAGGGGCGTGCCGTCCGGCCCCACGCAGGTCCAGGACCCGTCGCCGTGGTAGGTGGTCCAACTGCGCGGGTCCCAGTCGGTAAAGGGGCCGCCAGTGATCGGCCTTTGCGAGTTCCAGATGCTAATCTGATAATAAAGGAAGCCGTCGGGGCGGTACTTGGCGGTCATAGCGCCCATGAGGAGCCGGCCCTCGATGGCCGGGTACTCGATGAACATGTTGGCATGGGGGTGATGGGGACCGCAGCAGATGTACCACCACACCTGCTTGCCGGCGCCGCGCGCTCGCGCGGCCTTCTCCGCATCGAAGCTGGGCGTCAAGGGACAGAAGGCGTCCATCGCCGTGATAACCGATTGCATCCCATAGCTCTGGTCGTAGGTGGTGGTCATCAGAAGCGCATCGGGGAACTCGGCTTTAAGGATGCGGCCGGCATTCTGCACCAGGGGGAAGAACTCGGCGGCGGCCTCATCGCAGCCATAGATGTAAGCGTGTGGGAGCAGGCCCAATTCTTTGGCCTTCGCGTAGGCTTCCCGAAAGCGGGGCAGTTCCTTTGACTTCCAGGCCTCCGCCGCCGCGGCGTTGGTGGCAACATGGTCGTAGTAGCCGAGGTTGAACCTGTCCAACGTGCCCCGGTCCCGCAGGTGGGTGAGGACCTCGTAGTCGGGAATCCCGTGATGGTAGAGGCTGTCGTAGGTGATATAGTAGTCGGCCAGAAAATCGGCCCAGCGCAGCTTGTGTTTCTTCCAGGCGTTGACCGGGTAATCGGGCGACCTCCGCCAGGCCTCCTGGTTCTGCCGGGTATCCGGCAGGGGACTATCCTCCGGAGAGAACGTGATGGCCAGTGGCAGCGGCGAACGGTCCGGCAACGTAAAGGGAAAGACGGTCACGGCCAAGTCGAAGGAGAACACGGTCGCGCCGTCCACCACGATGTCCAGCTTGCCCTGGTAGAGACCCGGGGGCTGCTGTTTGGGAGCGCTCAGACGGACCCAAAAGGACTGCAAGTCCCCTTTGGCGATGGGGGCTGCGTCCAGGAATTCGAGGATCGGGTCGGGCCACCACCCCACCAAAGACGAGCCATACGGGGGTATTGTTCGGGTCTCTACATAGCCGACCGGCACGGCGCTGATGTTGGCCGACAGGAACTCCGCGCCGCTTGCCGAGCGCAGGCCGCCAACGCGCACCCGCACCTCGCGGAGGGGGCCTTTGCACGGCAGCACCAGCACCTGGAAACTCTCCTTTTCATTGCGCGCGAGGCTCACTTGAACGCGATTGGTGGCTGTGGCGGAAACCGGCGCGCCGCGCGGCAGGACTTTTTCCATCGAACTGGCGAACCCGACGACGAGGTCGGCGCGTGCCGCAGGCCCCGATTGGACCTGGCCGCGGAGCGGTTCGAAGGCAACGCGAAGGCGGGCAAGCGACTCGAGCCGCGCCAGTTCGCCCTGTAACGACAACACGGCACGGTCCGTCTCCCGCGCGCCGGCCCCGGCGTGAGCGACCGCCTCACCCAGGGCGGCGGCGCGCGATTCGAGCTCGTCAAACGCTCGCGCGGCCCAATCCTCGAGCGCCACCGAACCGGCCACCAGGCCGCGGACGCGGGCCCGCGTGGCCGCCAGGGTAGAGCGCAAGGCCGCCACCTTTTCCGCCTGGGCCTGAGGGAAACTCACATTTCTCACGAAGGCGTTCGTTTTTACGTCGGCCGGAGAGAGGGGTTTTCCGTTTACGACCACGCCATCGAACACAACGTTTTCCACTGCATGCGCCTCATCGAATCCATGAAGCTCCACGCGCAAGGGATTCGCCACGGCCCGAATGTTCTTGAACGCCACCCCGTCAATATGACCTCGCTCGCTGTCTCGGGTCCAAACGGCCTGGTCGATCCAGAGGGAGATCAGCCGTGGCGACTCCTCGAGGCGCAGGTCTTCAAACCGCACGTGGCTGATGCGCGCCGAATCACAATGATACACCCGCAGCGTCCATTCCCGTCCCTTGTCGTGAATCACGTCGCAATTGGAGAAGAGCACGTCGTCCACGTTCTCCCTCAGTTCGGCGCCGATGCTCAGGGCGTGGGCGACCTCGTTCCATAACACGCAACCCCGGGCCACGATGTGGCGCGCCTCCCCCTGTCCCTTGTCGGTCTTGACCACCACCAGGTCGTCCAGCGTGCGGATGAAACAGTTTTCGACCGTGACCTCCCGGCTGTTGCAAATATCGATGCCGTCGGAGTTGGCGCGGTAGCCCAGCAGCTTCACGTTCCTGACCGTTACGCGTTCCGAGCGCCGAATCGGGATGGTCCACGTGCTCGAATCGCGCAAGATCACCCCTTCGAGAAGAATGTCCTTGCCCTGCACCTGCACCAGGTGCCGTGCGTGGGTCGTGCAGAGGCTCCCATCGACGATTCCTCGGCCGCGAAACCGGATATGCTCGCCCCGGAGCACGAACGTGGGAGAGTAGGTGCGCAGGCCGCTGTAGCTGCTCACCTGAAACGGCTCCTCCGGCCGGATCACGCCCCGCACGACCGCCCCTCCGGCCACATAGACCGTCTGGTTGTTGGTCACCACCAGGTGGCTGACTTCGTGGATGCCGGGGCCGAAATAGAGGACATCCGGGTCGCCCGGCTTGGGGACATCGGTCTCGGGCGGATTGGCGAAAAGGTGCAGCGCCCCGACCCAGTCGCCGTTCACTTCCAGGGTCAGGTGCCTCGGTTCGGCCAGGCTCAAGCTCACGCTCTTCCCCTGCACGACCGGACTAATCTTCAGAGCGGAGGGAAGGACCTTGACGGACTGAATGGCCTTCGCGCAGGTCACCGTTACGGTGACCGGCCCTTGCATATCGAAATACGCAAAAGAGGCCCTCTCGAAATAATCGGCCGAGTGGGCCTTGTCGTCCATGGCCTTCCAGCGGAGCGCGGGATCAGCCGGGGCGACTTTGGCCACATAAACGGGGGCTTCTTGTCCTTCGATTTTCACGGAAAAATCCCTGGACAATTCCTCGCCCGCCGGGGCTGGATAGACACGAACGTTGCCTGCCCAGACCAACGGCGCATGGAGCGCCAGGCAAATGACGAAGTGCAGTAAGGTGAGGAGTTTCGTATGGAAGTTCATATCACGAGTCCAGGTTTTAATGGGTTGGTTCCGCATTGCGTCCATGAGCACGCCGCTAACTCCCCGCGTGCTGAGACGGGCGCGGCGGCCTCAGCTTGAGGGCCAGCCGGGCTACGCGCTCGCCCAACCGCCGCGCGCTGTCCAACTCGGCCTCGCTCACGCCTGGATCGAGCGGACCGGTCATGGCGGCCGCCCCGGGCTCGCCCCAAACGCTGCCGGTCTTGTCGTTCCGGTAGAGCGGACCGGCCACTATCATGCGGTTGCTGAGCATGAACATCACCAGCGAGACGACCACATGCTCCTTGCCGCCCACCTGACCCCCGCCCGTGGCGAAGGCCCCGCCGACCTTGTCGGTGAAATCCACTTTCAGCTTCCAGGACCAGTCGTCGATCACGACTTTCATCCTGCCTGGAATGTTGGCGTAGTAAGTCGGACACCCCAAGGCGATGGCATCGGCGGCTTCCAGGTCCTGTTGAGAGACCTCGTCCACCTTTCTCACGTGGGCGACCGCACCAGACACCCGTTTCACGCCTTCAGCCACTCCTTCGGCCATCTGCTCGGTGTTGCCGGTGAGCGAGTCATAGGCCACGAGGACTTGGACGGCTCCTGTCGCGGCAGGTCTTGGGGAGGCTTTGTCTTCGCCGGGGCAGGAATAGGCAAGCGTGATGAGGGCGCAGGACAAGGCCAGCGCTGTTGTGCGGCTTCGGAGGTGTTCGGCTTTCATGTTCTGTTGCTTGAATCCTACGGCAGATCCCAACGCAGGGTAGCGTCGGGCACCGTCTTTTCGGAGTTTCTACCAGAGGTCCGCGCCAAAGGCACGAATTCTCTGCGAAATGCCGGGCGCGCCACCCGTCGCCATCCTGCGGCAAGCTTCTGTCCCGGAGGGACATCCGACAATAGCCCAACGTTTCAACGTTGGGTTTGGTCGCCAGGGCAAATGAGTCCTGAAGGGACGGCTGAAACTGCCCGCTCTTTCAGCCGTCCCTCCGGGACTCATGCTGCTTCTACACGCCCACAGCCAACGTTGAAACGTTGGGCTATTCTCAAGTGTCCCCCCGGGACAGAACGCGACCGCACACGCCCGCTTTGCGCGAAAACCCAACATTGCCGAACCACACACCATCCAAAGAGCGGCCCCGCAATGCGCCGGCGCGCTCACACCCGAGGAGGAGGCGGAACCGGACGGGATCGAGTCTGCAAACCACCTGTTCGCCCTCATCAAGGCGCGCGCCTGGCAACATGTGTCCGCGGCCTCGTGAGCGAAATTCCGGACATCTTGCGCGGCTTGGTGCGCGAGCGCGCTCGAAATCGCTGTGAATACTGTCTCATCGCCGAGGTCTTTGTAACGCTTCACGAGCCCGACCATGTGATGGCCGTGCAGCACCGCGGCTCACACCGCGCCTGACAACTTGGCCCTGGCCTGTTTCGACTGCAATCGCCGGAAGGGCCCCAATGTCTCATCGGTGGATCCGGAGACGATCGCGGGTGCGTAGGCCTCGAGTTGAAACACCTTGCCGCCGATGCGCAGGGCGGTCTTTCGATCCGCCTCCGCCGACAGGATGTTTCCGTTGCGGGAGCAAGCGCACCGGCGACCCGGCGAACACGCGGCAGCCCGGGCGCCCGCCGTCGGTGGCCAGCGCGCGGACAACGGCTGCTTGACACTGATCGGTCAACTGTGATAGACCTCATGCAAAGAAGGTCCAGATGAAATCGGTTCTTGTTGGCTTGGCGGTCCTTGTCGCGGCTGCGGCGAATGCCGCCCCGAATGTTGTCGCCTGGGGTTGGAACAACGCCGGCCAGACAAATGTCCCGCCTGATTTGACCAACGCGGTGGCCGTGGCGGCAGGTTACTCGCACAGCCTGGCGTTGCGGGCGGATGGAACGGTGGTTGCATGGGGTGACAACAGTTTCGGCCAAACGAATGTCCCTGTGGGCCTGAGCAACGTGGTGGCCATCGCCGCCGGGTTGGCGCACGGCATGGCGTTGCGGGCCGACGGCACAGTGGCGGTGTGGGGCGACAACTCGGTCGGCCAGACCGATCCGCCCGTCGCGCTGAATAACGTGGTGGCCATCTCCTCCGGGGATGGTCACTGTCTGGCACTGCGCGCGGACGGGACAGTCGTCGCTTGGGGAAAGTGGGCTTTCCCCCCGGCGCCCGATACATCCTGCTGGCCCATGACCGTCCCTGCGGGTCTGAGCAACGTAACGGCATGCATGATATGACCGTTGGCGCTTTTGGTTTTTTATTCTCGTTGTGTGCATACACGGCGGTCGCCCAAAACCGACACACCCGCGCCGATTAGATAAACCGCCACCATGTGGCTTTTGCCTGATCGGCGACAGTCTTGAAGGTTACTTGAGGCGACATGGCGAACCCGTTTAGCAGGGCCTGGCGGATCGGTGTTCCCAGTATCGAGTTGGCATCGAACGCGCGGTAGATGATAGCCGTGGGTGTGCGCTCGAGTCTTAGGACTGGGTCGGCCATTGGGTCAATTTCGGGGATCTCGGTTTTTATGGTGTTTAGGCTCCCCCTTGCCGTGGCTGTTACGATTGCGTGGGCACGACCGTCGTGGGCACTCACGAGCTCATGGGCGTCATGGAAGAAGTTTGTCTGCACCACTCTGATCGGAATTTGTATTTGTGTGCGCCGCTCCGTCTCGGACGCACGACGTACTCTCATTAGGAGCACGGTGCCGGGGACGTGGGCTGTTGGGGGCCTTGTGCCTCGAACTGGTGGGCGGGTGATGCAAACGCCTTTGAAGAGGGCCTGGCCTGCTTTACGGCGCTTTGCTTTTGACCGGTCGGAACTGACTTTGCGGCGTTGTTTGAGCTCGATCTCCGGGAAGACGTAGCCCAGAGTAACCAGGTCGTTAAGAAGGGTGGTGTCGAGCCTGCGGACCAGCTCCGTGGATTCGTCGCACCAAGTGGCGAGGGCGGTGCGAGCATCTGAGATCATTGGATCCGCCAGGGGCGCGTCCAGTTGTAGGCCGGCTTCGGTGTTAACGTACAGGCCCGCTTCAGTGAGATTGTTGGAACCCACAATGAGCCGCGCGTCGGCATCGTTGCGGAGCAGATAGACCTTCGGGTGGAAAGTCGCGTCTAACTCGTTGTGGTAGATGAACGTCTCAATTGAGCCTACGGACTGCCAGGCAAGAAGGTCGGTCAAGCCTTCCTGCGATGTGTTCTCGATGTCGACCCCGACGGTGACCTGTGCGACGCCGCCGCCGCGAAGGAATTTGTGGACCGATGGGCCCAGGTGTCGGGTCCCTGACCGCCGGACCCAGGCGACGGCGAACTCAAGGTGGTTCCATCGACCGCTTTCGATGTCGTCGGAAAGTGCTTTTCCGAATCGGTGTGCCAGCGGCTGGTTGTAGAACATAGTGGTTAGTGCTTCTGGTTCTTCGGAGGGTGGGTGCTCGGAGACCTTCCGGTGAGGTAGTCATATGACACTACTGTTTTACCCTTTGTCCGCTTCGCAGGTGGCTTGGCGAAGATCAATATGTGCTCGTGGACGTTCTTGAAGCAGAAATTTGGCGGATAGGGATAGCTTCCAAAAATCGGGCGCTGTTTTCCGTATGACCCCCATTTGCCGCCGGTGCCATCCTTGGACCAGATGATCTCGTTAATTAGAACGAAGCCGATGTTTCGGAGCAGCGTGATAAAGTCAGCGGCGAGAGGGAAAGTGAGAAGCCCGTGCTCGGTGTGCTGATTCACGTTTGCTGTGACCAGGCAGAGCTTACGGCCCGGCATGAGGACTCTGTAACATTCCTCGAACACTGGGCGAATTATGTCGAAGAAGCGGGTGTAGATGGGTTCGTTGCCAACGTTGCTGCCGTTCCCACCATAGTCGGCTTTGTTCCAATACGGTGGGCTGGTAACCACTAGCCCAATTGAGTCTGAGTGAAGTTGGGTCATTTTGCGGCTGTCACCGTTGACGATTTTGGCCATGGCGGCGTCACCGTTTAGGGGGCAGCAACGCTCGGCGATGATCCGCGTGTAGTCCGGATTCTGGTCGAAGCAGACTGCGCGGCGGCCAAGTGGGATCGCAGCGAGGGCGGTCGTACCCGTGCCTGCGAATGGGTCCAGGACGGTTTCTCCGTGGAAGGAAAAGAGCTTGATAAGACGGCGCGGAATCTCCGGCGGGAAGACAGCTGGGTGGTCCGGGTCGGAGACGTTGGCTATTTGCCAAACCGTCTTCGTGTACTCGCGCCACTCTTCCTTGGTGAGTTTACTTTTCTCTTTGCTCGCTTTGCTGGTTTGCGTGGACATAAATTGTTTTCTTCGTTGAAGTACGCTTGGAGGTGCTGGCGGCGTCGGTCGCTAGGATCCACGACAACCGTCTGCTGGATGAAATCCCAGAGTTCGCCAGCAAATGAGGGAGCCAGGCCGGCTGCTTGAATCAGAACTCTGTCAATTGCGTCGCGTTCCTGGTTTAGCGCGAGGGGTCGAAAAGCGACGGTTTGTTTGCCACCGTTCACGCTGACGATGCGATGTTGTTGGACTTGTGCCCAGAGGGCAGCGCCGAGGGTTGTAAGTTGCTGGAGCTGTGCGTCTGTGAAGGAGCTTCGAACAAACGGAACTTGGTCGAACAGCCGGCCGGCGACGTGGAAGCCGTCGCCCATCACGTGCCAGAGCCAGAAAACCAAGCGACTGCTCAGGATGGCGAAGGCGGCCTGAGCCTCCGTTTCGGACCGGAACTGCAGAGCAGTGGATGGAGCTCTCGCTTAAGGGGTATGGACTCTTGTCGTCGATGGAGAAGGCTCTGTACACGTTCAGAAAGTTGTACGCGGTGCCGCCGACAAAAACGCGTGGCAGCGTGGGATTGGAACAAGCCTCTGACGGGTCGCACGTGGCGACCCTTGTGCACCAGCTTGGGAGGCGAGCAGGCGACTTGCGGAGTAACGCGAACGCGTGCGACTGCTGTGCACCTTTGAGCTTGGGGATTCCTGGGATGATGTTGGTCGCTTCAAGCGGGGTGAAATCTATGGAGTCGAAGAGGCTTCGCCGGGTTCGGCTTGTCCATTTTCGCAGGGGGCCGGTCTCGATCTCGGCGGGTTGGCCACGCGCCGGGAACTTGGAGTTTTCGAGCCTGAACAAGATTGCGTTGCGGGTCTTAACTTCTTCTCCAAAGAGAGCATGCGGCTCGCGGTCGAAAAAGGCGAACTGCCATTTTCCACCGTGCCAGTGCATCGCATAGCGACAATCCTCATACTGCGACCCGCTGTGGAATGCAATTGAAAGAGGCGTAACCAGTGCAGCAGCGCTGTCGCCGGGAGTGGTCAGGCGCCACATCATCTCGATGAACAGCGGGTAACAGTTCTCGCGGGTGGCAGCCTTACCGCGGGCGAGGCAGGTGTAATCGGAAATGAGCGAGCGATAGTCGGGGCGGGGACCAAGCGGAGCGTATGGGGGGTTGCCTACAAGTGCGTCAAAGCCACCGGTTGCCTCGGGGAAAATTGTCGAGAGTGGTAGGGTCGATGTTCCAGAAAGGCCGAGGTCAGACCTAGGTGGATGCGCGAGTTCATCGACGCTGATTTCGGCAGAGTCCATCCAGCCGGTAGTGGGCTCTATGAGGCGCTGCTTGGCTTCCGACCTCGCGTCTGCAGCTCCCGGCCGGGGTTGTTTTGCGTCTGTGGCGGCGATGATGATGGAATCAACCTCAACCAGATTGAGGCGGATCGCGTGCCAGGCTGCCCAGGGTGCTAGGCCCTTTCGGCGTGCGTCTGCGAGGGACTCACGGAGGAGTACGAAGGCGGCTGCATCCAATGCGTGGGGGCTGATGTCGCACCCAAAGAGACGGTTCGTCACATAGTCAAGGCAGTCGAATCCCCCGGGCTGGGTGAATCGCTTTGCTGCCGTTCGGCAAACCGCCAGTAAAAAGACACCGGTGCCGACGGCAGGGTCGAGCCATCTGGCTTTGCCGTCCGTGCCGGGCGACGCATTGAGTAGGTGTTGAACCGTGAAGTCGGCTACATCGGAGGGCGTGTAGAAGACTCCTTCTTTGCGCTTCGCCGCCCGAGCTGTAGCGGTGGACGGATCACGCATCACCGAGGCCCGGCTGCCAGGACCGTGCTCCTCCAATATATATGGGAAAAGGTCCCAAAAGCCGTGGTCCAGAGGCACGGACAGGAGTGCTTGCTGGGCGCGCCATAGAACGTCTTGGTTCGGCAGACTCGATAGAAGTGGTGCCGGGACCTGAATCGAACTCCGAAACCAGCGCTCGGCCTCGGCCAAACCGGAGCGGGGTGGAACATCGCTGCTAGCCTGGGCAAGGCACCAGAGCGCCACGAGGTTCCAGGCAGCCCGGTTGTTGACGGACTCTGGCCGACCGAAGGTGGGAACCAGAACCCGACAGCGTGGGGCGAAGCTGGCGTGGAACATTGGCCCCACTTCCGCCCGATCGAAGGAGCGCGCGAGAAGGCGCACGGCTTCACGGACGCCCGATGCTTTGGCTTCAGTTTCGGAAGCCAAGGACGTGCCGTCGCTAGGGGCCGAACGCCGCGAACCGCCAGGGACCGGTTTCGGTTCCTGTGGCTCGATGAGATTGATCTGGCGCGGGTCCATTGAGCGTTTAACAGAGCGAGCGGCGCGTCTCCGAGGTGGTGGAATGGTTGATCATACTGGTGAAGGCTTCAGGAGAGGCACGTCGGCGCTCAGATACTTGTCCACTGCATCTCGCACCATCCATGAGGCTGAGACCTTCTTGCTTTTGGCCATCCGGACCAACAGCTCGTAATTCTCAGGAGGCAGTGTCACCGTAATTCGCGTCGGGCGCTTCGCGTGCTTCGGGCCTGGTTTGTCTTTGTCGTCTGCCATACACGCATCAGAGTGCATCACCGTGATGCATTGTCAAGCCTGTAGAGCGGCTTTGTGGTAAGGTACCAGGTTCGCTGCCCACCAAACCCGCAACCGTTCGGCTGGACCGTTGTCGTTTTGCGGGTGTCGGGGTCAAAAACAAAGCATTTTTGACGTTGTTGTGAAAACAACCCGGTCCCGTCTGTCCAACCTGTCACTCGCCCCTTAATGCCGGTAGGGGGGAAGTTTGCTGCGCGTTCGCCATCCGGGACTCGACAGGTCATGTGCGATAAGCCTTCGTGACGGCCATCGCCTCCGAGTCCGACCACTGTTGCGCCCTGCGCTCGGACGGGATTGTCATCGCGTGGGGGTCCAGTGATTACGGCCAGGCAGACGTTCCTCCAGATTTGCATAATGTGCGCGCGGTCGCGGGAGGCTGGGACCACAGCCTGGCCGTGGTCGGAGAAGGACCGCCGGTCCTGCATGCGCTGCTTGCCGGCCCCTCTCTGAGCAACGGGGTTTTCTCCGTCGCGCAAGAACACAGAAACAATGGTCACATGCTCTTTTCGCTCGACGCTCATCCCGGCTCCCCGGGAATGGTCAGAGCTCACCCGGAAGCACCTTGCTCATGCAGGAGCGCACGCCGGCGGAAGCATACCGGTGTGTCAAGCGGACGGCGGCGACCGCCTCGAGGCCGGTGCTTCGGAATTCGCCTCGACCTTAGATGTTTCGCTGTGCCAGGTTATCAGCGTGTTGAGATCGAGAGTTCGGGCCGTCGAGTACCGGCGAATTGGCCGGCCTTTTCTTTCTCCAGTCGGTGGCAGCAGGAAGCTGGCTGGTGCCGCTGACCAGCGTGCTCGCAGCTCACGGTCTGGCCGCGCTCCGCTCCTATGCTTATGCGACGACCGCCGTGGCGGCGTTCGTCTCTCCGCTCTTGTTCGGCGCGATGGCGGACCGGCACGCCTCGCCGGTGCGGGTCCTGCGCTGGCTGGCCACCGGCAGCGCCGTCACCGCGAGCCTGGCCGGTTGGGCGGTCGAGCGGGAGATGGCCGGCTGTGGCAGTGCTGTTGGTCATCCAAATGCAAGCGCTGTTCTACTCACCCACGGGAAGTATCGCCAGCACCATCGCCTTCTCGCGCCTGCGAAATTCCCAACGCGAGTTCGGCCCGGTGCGTGCCGCCGCCACGGTCGGGTGGATGGTCGGCTGCTGGGTAGTGAGCGCCTTGAGCGCGGACAGTTCAACGGCGGCCGGTTACGTCACGGCGACCGTCTGGGCCGGCCTGGCCGCGTTCACGTGGTTGCTGCCGAACGTGCCGCCGCCAGCTTCCGCCGGGCGCCATACGCTCCGTGAGTTGCTGGGGTGGGATGCGCTTGGCCTGTTGAAGAACCCCGACCACCGCGTGGTGTTCATCACCGCCGCGCTTTACAGCATCCCACTGGCCGCCTTTTTTCCCTTCACGCCGCCCCACCTGGAGGCCCTCGGGTTTCGGCACACCGCGTCCTGGATGTCCCTGGGGCAGGTGACGGAGGTGGTTTGCCTTTTCGCTTTGGGTGTGCTGCTTGACCGGTGGCGGCTCAAGTGGGTTTTCGCAGCGGGGCTGGCATTCGGTGTCTTGCGTTTCCTGCTCTGTGCGATGAACGGGCCGGGTTGGCTGCTGGCGGGGGTGCTCCTGCACGGCGCCTCGTTCGCCCTGTTCTTCATTACAGCCCAAATCTACCTCAACGAACGGGTGGAGGAATCCTGGCGCGCGCGGGCGCAAGGCCTGATGTGGCTCATGAACTACGGCGTCGGCAACCTGGCGGGTTACCTGGGCACCGGGACTTGGTTCGCCGCCTGCACGCGGGGCGGCGGCATCGAATGGTCGCTCTTCTGGGCCGGCTTGGCCCTCACCTGCGGGGTGGTCATGGCCTATTTCCTAACCGCCTATCGCGGCAAACGCCGTGGTCCGTTCCGGTCCTAGCCATTGGGGCCAGTCATCCGCGAGGGTGCCCGCACAACTCGCCAGACAAGACGCCACGCAGAGGAGGATGCTCTTCATCAGCAGTGCATGGCTGCGATTCTGGCACGAGGCCAGGGGAGAGTGAAGCGTCTTCTTGTCCAGGCGATGAAAGACATCGGTCTCGAGTTGCGCCATCCGTTGCTCAGCAGCGACGTTTTGCCACCTTTCGATTGCCTGTGCGGTGAAAATGGCTGGTAGCCGCGATGGGAGCCGGTATAGTGGCCGTCATCTGGAAGCTGCACAATGACTTATGAAAGCACTCATTCTCTTCCCTCTTTTCGCCGGTGCTCAGCTTCACCCTGGCTGGGGCTGGAGCGCCAGGGCCGTTGCCTTTCCGGACGGTGGCCGGATGGAATGACACGGCGGAGGTTCTTTCACCGGCGGCCATCCACGTGGACGGTTGGCTTGGCGCAAGGATCATGGCCAACGCGACAAATCGGTTGCTGACAGTGGACACCGAGCCGCTGCTGGCGGGGTTCCGCCACAAGCCCGGGGTCCATCCGTGGATCGGGGAGCACGTCGGGAAATGGATGCACGCCGCGACCCTTGCCTGGGCGTACTCCGGGGAGCCTCGTTTGCGAACGAAGCTGGACCGTGTTGCGGCGGAGTTGGTTGCGGCACAGGAACCGGACGGCTATCTCGGAACCTACGTGCCCGAAAAGCGCTTTGGGCTTTATCCAGGCGCGGATTGGGACGTCTGGTCGCATAAGTACAACCTGATGGGATTGCTGACCTATTACCAATATACGGGCAATGAACCGGCGCTGGCAGCCTGCCGCAAGATGGGCGACCTGCTGATCAACACGTTCGGCCCGGGAAAGAAGAGCATCTTGTCGGCGGGCACGCATCTGGGCATGGCGGCGACGAGTGTGCTCGAGCCGGTGGTGTTGCTTTATCGCTGCACCGGGGACGCCCGTTACCTGGATTTTGCCCGGTACATCGTGAAGTCCTGGGATGAACCGAACGGCCCGAAGATCATCCAGGCGCTGCTCACGGCCAAGCAGGTGAACAAGACCGCCAACGGCAAGGCCTACGAGATGCTGTCGAACCTCGTCGGTTTGTGCGAGTTGGCTCGCGCCACCGGCGACCGGAACCTGGTCGAGCCCGTGCTCAATGCCTGGCAAGACATTGTCACCAAACGCCTTTACGTCACGGGCAGCGCCAGCCAGGGCGAGCATTTTCACGGCGATTACGACCTGCCCAACCAGACCGGGGCGCACGTCGCGGAGACCTGCGTCACGACGACCTGGATTCAGTTGAATCTGCAGCTCCTCAGGTTGACAGGCGAGGCGAAGTTCGCCAACGAGTTGGAAAAAACTCTCTATAACCACCTGGCCGCGGCCCAGAATCCGCGCGGCGACGATTGGTGTTATTTTACGCCGTTGGAGGGCAGGAAACCTTATGATTCGGGGATCAACTGCTGTCACTCCAGCGGCCCGCGAGGGATGGCGCTGGCGCCCTTCGAGGCTTATCTCAAACAAAACCTCGAGGGGGCCGACGCGGTGCTGGTGAGCACGTTGGAGACTTCGTCGGCGGCTCTGGCACTCGGTGGCGCAGAGGTGAGGGTTGAGCAGCGGAGCCGGTTTCCGTTCGAGGGCGGCTCGGAGTTGCGCGTGCAGCCTTCCAAGCCCGCCCGTTTTGCGATGCTCATCCGCGTCGCCCCATGGTCGAGCCCGTTGGAATTGAAGGTCAACGGCAAGACGCTGTTATACGCAGTCCGGAATGGCTGGGCGGTGATTTCAGCGCGCGAGTGGTCGGCCGGCGACCGCGTTGATATCGGCTATAGTCTGGGCCCTCGGATAGTGTTCGGGGAGCATACTAACAAGGGGTTGGCGGCTCTCGAGTGGGGACCTTTCGTGCTGGCGTACGACGCCGCGCTGAATTCCGAGTTGCCGCCCGCAAGCCTGCTTGGGTTCGCGAACGACAAACCCGCGAGCCTGGGCACGCACCGCGGAGCGCTGCAAGTCGTTGCCGAGGTGAGTTCCCCGAGACTCTCCGGCACAAAGCCGGCCGTGTTTGTCCCGTTTGCGGATGCCGGGTCGAGCCGCGGGACCTACCGGGTGTGGCTGCCGGCGCCCGGCACCCCGATCAAGAGCAACGGTTCCTTGCTCGCAGGGGGCCAGGAGAGCCGTTCGCGCCAAGGCAACGTGGAAGGTTCCATCAACGACGGCGACCCGGGTTCATTCGTGGTCACATTCGACAACCGCAAAAGAGATGAGGATTGGTTCGCCGTCACCCTGGACAAACCCGTGGCCATCCGTCGCGTGGTGTTCGTTGCGGGCAATGTCTTTCATGACGGCGGTTGGTTCGATGCCAGTGCCGCCAAGCCGCGTCTCCAGGTGCAGCGCGAGCCTGGCAGCAAATGGGAACTGCTGGCGGAGATTGCAGATTATCCCGCCACGACGGCTGCGGACAGCGCATCGTTGGTGGATGAGACGCGCCGAACCTTCACGGTGCGGCTGGACAAGCCCGAGAAGGCCTCAGGTGTGCGTGTGATCGGCAAACCCGCTTGCGGCGACAATCCGCGGCAGGCGTTTTCGTCCTGCGCCGAGCTGCAGGCGTTTGAAAACTGATTCCCTGAAACGATGCTTGATCCAAGCGGCCTTTCAGAGTCAGTTGCCAAGCCCAATGGCCTCTTCATCGCGTGCGGTCCGATAGAAACTCACGAATATATGACCCGCCAGCGCCAGCGCGCTGACGAGTTGCGAGAGCGTTTGGCGGCAGACCCGGCCCAACAACGCGGCCTGACCC
Source organism: uncultured bacterium (assembly GCA_963713735.1). GTDB lineage: Bacteria > Verrucomicrobiota > Verrucomicrobiia > Limisphaerales > UBA8199 > CAVQND01. The sequence continues at coordinate 100,205 of CAVQND010000013.1, read as the reverse complement.
AAATGCGCCAACGCCTCCAGAACCGTGCCGCAAACAAGGGACAGGGGGCTTCCTGATGCTCCGCATCTTTGTGGACCAGGATTTCGACCACGACATCCTGCGCGGCTTGCGCCTGCGCCTGGACCTTGCGCCGCTGAGTAACTCGCAAGTGCTCCACCCAGATCGCGAATCAACCCTCCCTTCGAGCCTCTCAAACTCCAGCGGCTAGGCCAGTGCCTCCTTGCAGTATTGGACGCACTTGGCAACCTCGGCCACGGAGTTCGAGCCTTCCGGAATCTGATATTCCAGCTCGATGTCGCCAGGGAACGTCCACTTCTCCTTTTTCATCAACTGGAGGATCTCCTTGATCGGCGTCTTGCCCTGGCCCCAGGGCAGGTTCCCGCCGTCGGCGGTCCTGTCCTTTAGATGAAGGCTGACGATGCGGTCATGGTACTTCTCAAGCACGGGGAGCGGAGACAGTCCCTTGGTGCCGGCGAAATAGTGGCCGACATCAAAGTTGAAGCCGATGTACTGGCCACAAGCCAGGATCGGGTCCGTCTCATCCATCACCGGGTAGTTGTTGGTGTGGTTGTGGAAACCAACCCAGATCTTGTGCTTGTCGGCGAACGGCGCCAGCTTTTTGGCCATCGACTCCGAACGCTCGGTGGTAATGCCCACGCAGCCCAGGGCCTTGGCCACCTGGAAATTGAAGTCAATCTCCTCATCCGACTGGCCAAAGCCAATCTTGTGAAGATGAATATTCACGCCCGCATCATTATACATTTTGCGCAACTCCTGGCACTTGGCCAATTGCGCCTGGCGCTGGGCGTCGGTCGGCTTCGCCGGTTGCTGCGCTGCGCCGCCTCTGCGGCCCCGGCCCCCGCTGCCGCTCAAGCCCGCATACGCCTGGATTGGGCCCCCCATCAGTTCCACCTCGCTGAGTCCATCCTCAATCAGGGCCTTGAGCGTATCCTCCGCCGAATTGATGCCGCCACGGTAGCTGTAGGTAATGCACCCGATGCGCACCCCGTTGAAGACAGAGTTGGGCTTGCCTGGCGCGGCCTCGGCCCCGGATGGCGCTTCACCTCCCGGCACACGCCCCGGCACGATGGCGCAGGCCGCAAGGGCTGCCGCCCTGCCGAGAAACGCGCGCCTGGTTGTCGATGGGTCGGTCACGATCGTTGTTTTCATAATCAATGCCTCAGTTCTGCCTTTCACGTTGTACACGTGTATGGTAATTCAGGGCTGTTGGACAGACATTTCCGTGACCTCAAAATGAAAAGGAACCCTGTCTTCTGCGTGGCCTCAACGCTCTTCCTGGCCCTGGCCACATTCGCCGCCAACGGCGGGGCGCCACGGTCCGACGGCCGCATCCGCTACATCATCGAGACGGATGCCGGCGGCGATCCGGATGACGAGCAGTCATTCGTGCGCTTTCTGCTGTATGCCAACGAGTGGGACCCCGAGGGTATCATCGCCAATCGTGCCCAGGCCCCTACGGAGCGGCCATAAACCAGGTCAGAGCTGCTATCTCCGCACTCCCGCAGCCCGGTAGAACTGCCGTACACGCGCCGTTTCCTCCTCGAGTTCCAGCACGCCAATCGACCGCGCCATTTGGCCGATCGTTGTCTGGGGATCGTTGGACCAGAAGATGCCGCAATCCTCGTCTTCGTAATAGTGAAAGCCGACCTTGTCGCCATAGGCTTTGCGGAGGGCTTCGCCGTTTCGCAGCTTCGAGCTCCACGGAAGCAGAGCGTAACTGAGGTCCAGTTCGTGGACCAGGATGCCTTGCGGCGGCTTGATCTGCGCGGCAATCTTGCCCGTCGGCTCAAAGATCGAGGCGTTGTGCCGCCAGGTGCTGGAAACAATGTAACAGCGGTGCTCCCTTGCCCGGAACGCGGGTTGGGACGTCTGCGGCGATTGCGTGGGCCAGGCGATCAGCTCCGCTCCGCGGCGCGCCAGTTCGGCCCAGCCGTCGCCGAAGTCCATATCATAACAGATTTGAATTCCCAGTTTTCCGAAATCGCAGTCGAAGACGGGCAGCGCGTCGCCGGGAGTGGCGCCGCTTTCCATGGTTCCGCGTTCGAGCGAAACGACCAAATGAACCTTGCGATAGGTCCCCAGCACTTCACCTTTGCGCCCGAGCAGGATCGCCGCATTCGAGCACAACCGCTTTTCTCTCGAATCCAGCAAATAGGTGGGAACGACGATATAGCACCTGTGCTCACGGGCCTTCCGAGTGAATGCGTCCTTGACTTCCCCCTCGAACGAGACCGAATGGGCCATGACATCGTCGCCCGCTTCGCCGGTGATCGCCGTTTCGGGCAGAATGGCGAGATCGAGACCGCGTCCATAAGCCTGTTTGGCCTGCGCGGCCATTTGGTCCACGATCCCGGTCAGTTGCTCCAGGCGCTTGGACAGTCCGGGATACTGGCCCCAAAAGGACTGCATGGCGGTGCCAACGATGACCTTTCGGGGAGGAGTGCTCGAGGTGGTTCGGACGCTTTCTTTATCGTTGGCGGCCAGCGCCGGAACAGCCTCCAGAGCCGCGAAGCTGCTTAGCGTTGCCAGGAATGTTCTTCTACGCATATGTGAGTTCTCCTCTCAGTAGAGCGGCCCGGCGTGCATAGTGACAGGCTGTGCCCACTCAGAACACTGCTTGCCCGTGGCCTCGTTTATCGCCAGCCGTAACGTATAGGTCCCCGGCTTGGTCGCCGTCAGAGGCAGGGCCATCCGGTGCGGATCCGCCAAGTCCTGCCGGGTCTGAACGCACATGACGCCCGCGGCTTCCTCCCACGACGCTACGACCGTGTGGCTCCCTTTCGCGACGGCGGCGGTCCCGATCACATCGAAGGTGAAGGCCAGCGTGCCTCGGGGCAGCAGCAGTTGGCGGGGCGCATCCAGCCCTGCTATCACCGGCGCCGTAAGCCGCAGGAGCGACACTTCCCCGATGTCGAAGACGAGCCGCGTCCCATGCCGGTAGTCGGCCTCGGAGATGTAAAGTTGCACGCGGCTGATTGCTTTCCACGGCTCCGCTCCCGCTTCCGCCGCCGCCAGCATCTGCTTCACGGGAAAGCGCAGGGGGATCCACACCCGCTGCTCGCCACCAAGTCCACAGTCTTCTCATAGAGCGCCTTCTTCCTGGCGTGCGACGAGATAACCAACCCGACTCGCGTGTGGTCATCGGCCCCCTCACTGCGGTTGGAGTCGATCCGGAGCCAGAGCTCGAGGGCGTCATACCGGCTCAGGTCGAGTTCGCCCGGCTTGAAGTCCCGCGCCAGTCGAGGCCAGCCGATTGGGTAATTGCCACCTTCGCCGCCGTCATGGAGGTGATCGATCACCACCGTCCATCGCAGTCCGGTCTTGCCCATGTGCCGCGCTGCTTCCGTTACCTCCGTCCTCCCCTCGGCGGTTCCGTTCTTCCAGCCCGCGAAACCGCCCCCGAGGTCGAGGGTCTCAAGGCACCCCGCGCGGGCGGCTCTTTCGTAGGGCGACGGGGTTTCCGCGGCGGGCTGGTTCCGGGCGGGCTCGGTGAGCAGAACCGACGGGGCGATCGCCTTGGCTGCGGCGGGGTATTCGAGCAACCGCGCCGTCTGGGCCGCCAGACGCCACCGCACCGCGTCAAACTCTTCCGACGGCCACATGCCATCAGCCAGATACTTGGGCTGGACGAGGATGGCGTCCCACGTCTCCTGAAGAAGCCGCCGTCCCTCGCCGACCGCCGCAAGGCAGCCCGGATTCTTCGACCCTTCGCGCTCCACTATCGCCTGTTGCAGCGTGTAGAGATAGCGCGCATCGTCATACCCCTCCCGGAAGCAGGCCCAATAAACCGCAGGGATGACCTCGCCGTCGTCGTCCACCCGCTGCCCGCAACCGGAGTAACGGCCACGGAGGTAATCGAACGGATCCGGCTCAGACGGCCAGCACCAGTGCCAGGGGATCAGCGTGGTATATCCGCTGCGCCAAAAGCCGAAGCCGTAGGTCATCCGCCCGCCTTTGCACATCGTGCGGCGGTCCTTGATCTCGCCGGCGTTATGGTTCGGGTAGCACCAGTACTCGTACCGGTTCTGAGAGACGATGCGGTCGTACGGCACCGAGTAAGGCTGGGAACACCAGACATCCAGATACGGAGCGTAATCCGCGGCGTCGGCTCCGATCGGGTCCTTGGTGGCGTAAGTCCGGAGGCCGGCAGCCTTCACCGCGGCATAGACCTTCGCCCCAAATTCCTTGCAGGAGGCGTCCACCTCGTCCATGGGACAACAAATGAACTCCGGCCAGCCCTTTGCCTTACGCTCTGCGTCGAACGCTCGGAACAGGTCGGTGACGCGCTCGTAGAACGCCGGCCCAGGCAGCGGGTTGATCCGCCAGTGGTTCTCCCGCTTCCCGCCGGGCGTCGTGTCGCGGTAGATCCGGGCAATGACGTTGTCGGCAGTGACCGGCGCCGGCCCCTTCAAACTCGCCGCCAGCATCCGCTCGAGTTCGCCCGACTCTGCCAGGACGATGCGCTTGCCGTCTGGGCAGCCCAGGTAGAGCGTCGGCAGCATATCCAGACCATACTGAACCATTGCCTGGTAGTCCTTGTCGGCCGCCCGGCGGATGAACGCCTCGTCGCGGCCTTTATAGAGGGTCCTGTTCCGCACGTAGAAATAGGCCGAGAAGTGCTTGCGCGGGTCCTTCTGGAGCCGGAAACCCAGAACACGGAAGGCCAGCGGGATCTCGACCGCCTGCCCGAAGCCCTCGTCCCAGACGCTGACGCTCCCTCGGTATAACCCGGGCTTTGAGTCATCGGGGACATGGACCGTCAGCCAGTACCACTGGCACTCGCCCGCGGGCGAGGAGTGAACCGTTACCCGCTCGAGCAGCTCTGGCACCCGGCGGTATGTGCCGAGAGTGGTGTAGGTCGGGTATCCAATATTCCAGTAGGTGGCCAGGCGCGCATCAATGCTGCCAGCCGGAATCTCGCCTGAGGGGGAGGTGAGCGACGAAACCCTGACCTTGAGGTTTTGGAGGGGGCGCACGGGATAAAGGGCAAACGTAACGGGCTCGAACTCGCCGGGCGTGGCGAATGCGACCAGGGAGTCGAGCCGCTCGTGCGCCAGGGGACGCGTATTAGGATAAATGCTTTCCGTCAATGGACGCTGGAAGAGGAGATACCCCCGCTCCTTTTCCGGCTCGGTGAGGGCCGGCTCGGGAGCGGTCTCGTCAAAAGGGAGCGCCTTGACGCCGTCTGGCACCGTTGGCTGCGGACGGGCGCGCCGCTCGAGGGCGCCGTCGGCTGGCTTTGGACCGAGCCGCAGCGTCGGCCGTTCCAAGGGCGCCCCCACGCCGGCCATGCCCGTCGCCAGGAGCAGGATGCTGCACAGCAGCACAGGCCGGGGCGAGCCCTGGAGACGAGCCTTGCGACCGCTTGCCAGTGCGAATCCAGCGTTTCCGGCGCCTTGAAATCCACGGGGTTTTGGCATCAGGCCGCCTCCGGCGTTGGATGGCGCCAGGGGGTCGGTAGGGACGCGCCAATAACTGATTGGCATCCTCGTCACCCATTACCCGGCCTTTGGCTTCATCCCACGTCAGGGTCCGCTTCAACTGCAGCGAGAGGTTCGCCAGCACGCACATGACTGTGGACATGCTCCCCTCGGCGATATCCGCCCGGGGGCGGCCTCGGCTGGCGGTGCATTGCAGGAGGTCCTTCATGTGTTCGCGGATGGCCGGGGCGACGTGATACTCGATGCCCTTCTCCGTTTTGTCTTCCGGATATTTATCGCTATCGACCGGGTATTTGGCTTTGGGGTCATTCCACTCGCGATGAATGGGAGTTCCCCCGTCCAGCGGGATATAGTCAAACATGAACACGCTCGCTTTGAGCGTCGCCTTTTCTCCATAGAAATTGGCGCCCCACCAGTATATCGGGTCCGGGTTCGCCCCGAAGTGGCGATGCTGCCAGGTAACCTGCAAGTCGCCGTAATCGAAAGTAGCGTTCTGCATGTCTGGAATATTTGGTTTGCCCTCTTTGTGGAAATAGTTGCCGCCGGTAGAGGAGACCCGTTTGGGCCAGGCCAGGTCCATCATCCAGCGCACCATGTCCACCATGTGAATGCCCATATCCCCGATCGTGCCATTGCCATATTCCATGTAATTGCGCCAACTGCCGGGATGGATGCCGCGATGGAACGGGCGCATCGGCGCCGGGCCGGTCCACATCTCGTAATTCAGGGTCTCCGGTGGCGGTTGGTCGGGCGGGTTGGTGATGCCGCGCCGGCCGTAGCAATAGGTCTCGACGAGCCCAATCCGGCCGAGGCGGCCCTCCTGGATCAGCTCGCGCGCCTCGAACAAGTGCGGCGTGCTGCGGCGTTGCGTGCCCACTTGGACCACGCGGCCGTGCTTGCGCGCCGCGGCCAGCATGGCCTGGCATTCCACCACATCCACGCCAATCGGTTTCTGCACATAGATGTCGGCGCCCGCCTGCGCCGCCGCGATCATCGGCAACGCGTGCCAGTGATCGGGGGTAGCGATCAGCACCACGTCCAGGTCCTTCTCTTTGAGCATTTCACGGTAATCGCCGTAGGTGCGCGGCTTCTTCTTCGACAACTGGCGTTCGGCCACAATGTCAGCGGCCTCGGCCAACATCCGTTTGTCCACGTCGCATAACGAGACCACCTCGACGGGGGCGACCTGGATCAAACGCAACAAATCCACTTTGCCATACCAGCCGCTGCCGATCAGCCCGACCCTTTTTTTTCGGTCGGCCAACTCAGCGGAAAACGCTGGGAATCTTGTCAGGGCGAGCGCGGCACATCCGAGGCCGCTCGTTTGGAGGAATCGTCGGCGGTTCATATTTTGTTCCGTTAAAGCACACCGTTTCATACGGGCTGAGCATGCGCCCGGAAGGCACGTGGAGCCAAGCGCAAACTCAACTGCCGAGGTCTCCGGGCCATGGCCTTATGCGGGCCGGTGCGCGCCTGTGGGTGAGGAGCACAAAAGTGGTTGCGGCTTTCTTTCTCGTGGTTGGCCGTGTTCGTCCTCTTGACTTCTCAACTCCCGCCAGCGCAAGCTTCACGACCGTGAACGCATCCCACAATTCAATGCGGTCGGCAGCCTTTCGTTTTGCCGCCGGCGGTTTATCCCTCCTTGTTATCAGCATCGCCTTGGCGCTGGCCGCAGTCATGGTCTGCGGCGCCGCAGGGCGGGAAGAAACAGGCCTCCCGTTCCAGTGGGGTGGCGGTTCCAGTCCCAACATGGCCAGCACGGCGAAGCGTTTGCCGGCCGATCCTGGCAGTGTCGCCCCTTTATGGGAATTGACGCTGGGTTCGCACACTTACTCGATTCCCACGATTGATCGGGGCCGGATTTACCTCGGCGCCAATGATACCGGAGTCCGGCGGACGGGCTACAAGCCCACTGGCGGCGGAGTTCTGATGTGTGTGGAGCAGGCCACCGGCAGATTGATCTGGCAGTTGCCCAGTCCGCGCTACTTCGCCGGAGTCAAGCCGCCCTATCACTTCGACCAGTGGAATTGCGGTATCTGCTCGGGCCCGGTGGTTGACGGAGACCGGGTTTATGTGATCGGCAGCCGGGGCGAGATCCTGTGCCTGGACCGGGAAGGTCAGGCCAATGGCAATGACGGCCCTTTCCAGGATGAACTGGCCTACATGGGCATCACCAACGCCCCGGGTGCCAAACTGGAACCGACCGACGGCGACATCATCTGGAAATACGACCTCATCCCCGAGTTGGACGTTGTGCTGCACGACGCTTGCGGCAGCACGCTCCTGGTCCACGGCGACCTCCTCTACGCCTGCACCTCCAACGGCATTGATGACCGGCACGAGAAGGTCCCCAAGCCCGATGCGCCGAGCCTGATCGTCCTCGATAAGCGGACCGGACGGCTAGTGGCCAGAGACGATGAGAAAATCGGCCGGCGCTTGTTGCACTGCAATTGGTCGTCTCCCTCGCCCGGCCGGGTCAATGGCCGGACCTTGATCTTCTTCGGAGGCGGTGACGGCATCCTGTATGCCTTCGAGCCTCCGGCGCCTCGCCCGGACTCGCAGGTCCGGATTCTCCACAAGGTCTGGTCCTACGACTGCAACCCGCCCGATTTCCGGGTGCGCGATGGCCAGCCGGTCCCCTATTCCAAGAGCAGCAAGAACCGGCCGGATGGCCCGAGCGAGATCATCGGGACTCCGGTGCTTTACCAGGGCCGCGTGTATGTGGCCATTGGCCAGACCCCCTTCACGGCAACGGACGCGGCTGCCTCTCTTGCGTTGATGCCGGCACCGGAACCAAAGTCTGGGCCTCAGAACTGGTCGAGCGATCCCTGGCGACACCATCGCTGGCCGAGGGTCTCCTCTACATCCCGGATACCACTGGCAATCTCCACTGTTTTGACGCCGGCACCGGCCAGCGATATTGGGTCCACCCTTTGGGCGCCGCAACCTGCTATGCTTCGTCCTTCGTGGCCGATGACAAGGTGTACATCGGCACGGAAACCGGAACTCTTTGGGTCTTGAGGACAGGCAAACAGTTGCAGGTCCTCTCCAAAACCCGCCTCAAAACCAGTCCGATCACCCTGACCGCGGCTGACGGCGTCCTCTACGTTCCTACCCAGCACAGCCTGCTCGCAATTCCCGGTTCGTGATCCTGCGCGTAGTTTCCATAACCCTCAGAGCTTCCCGTTCGGAAGGCTGGTCGGAGGTGCAGCGCCCGCCTGATTAACCTCCAGGGGTTTTTTGTGAATCGTTTTACCAATGGTCCCCTCCGGTTGCGCCACCGGGGCGAGGGGTGTCAAGCGCTTCGGCGGACAACCAACCGGTTCCAACGGATAGTTAAGTTCTCGCCAGGCATCGATCCCGCCGAGCAGGGGGCGGACGCGGGTGATGCCTTTGCGCTGGAGTAATAGCGCCACTCGTGCGCTGGATACCTCATTCGGGCAGGAACAATAGACGATGACCTCCCGGTCACGCGGGATTTCCTGGTGCCGACTTTCGACCTCGTCAACCCGCAAATGGATGGCGCCCGGAATGAGCGAAGGGTCGAGGGTCAGCTCCTCACTGGGCCGCAGGTCAATAATGACCAAATCCTCCCCTGCATCCTGTTTTTGACGGAGTTCAGCCACCGTGATCCTCGCCGTGCGCAACTGGCGCAGAATCCGTTGCCGCTGGTAGTACTTGAAGCCGATATAGATCGTCGCCAGCCCAAGCACCAGGCCCATGGCGTTCCCGCCAAGGCTGGCCAGAGCGGCGCCGATCCGCTCCATTTGGTTGCTGAACAAATAGCCCAGGAGAATGAAGCAGCTTCCGTAGAGCACCGAGCCGACCGCGTCAGCGAGGAGAAATCGCCCGGCCTTGACGCCGGACATCCCCGCCAGGGGCGGAGCCACAGTGCTCAAACCGGGCAGGAATTTTGCCACCACCACCCCTCGCAGGCCGTAGCGCGTATAGAGATTCTGCGTGCGGCGCACGCAGGAGTCCGGTTCCAGAGAAATGCGGCAAAGCAAGCCCAGCACGCGATGGCCGCGGTATCGCCCGAGGCAAAACCATAACGTGTCCGCGATCGAGCAGGCCAGCACAGTAACCCCGAGCCCCAAAAAGGGACTAAACTTGCCGGTCGCGGAAAGCGCGCCGGCAGCCAGCAACCAGGGCATGGCGGGGAGCGGCAGCCCGATCTGGTCCAAAAACACCGCGGCGAACACCAGGGGCGGCCCATGGCTCACGAGGAATTGAGTGGTGTCGTTCATGATGAGGCCCTGCCCAACAGTTCTTTAGCGGCAACGACTATCCGCTCCGGTCCTTCGATTCGTCCGCCCAGACAAAGCACGTTTCCTTCAACTCAAACCCACCGTGATCGGCAGCGATTCCTATGCGCATAAGTTTCCGTTCGTTTAGTCTGGCTTCAACCGGTCACGATCGGGTTGGACCATCCACCCGGAGGCGTGACCGCTTCGACCTCCGTCGGCCCCCAAGTTTTCGGTTCGTATTCATGGAGCGGCGTGCCGGCCTTCAGCACCGGGTCAACGATGCGCCAAGCCTCCTCGACATAATCCTCGCGGGCGAACAACGTGGCATCTCCCGCCATGGCGTCGCTGAGCACCCGTTCGTAGGCGTCCATCTCGTTGGCGCAAGGATGGCGGCTCGCCAGCAGTTCCGACAACAGGCTCTGCGATTCCTCCACGGGCGAGGTAACATTGAAGCCGAAGGCCAGGACAACGTCCGGGCTGATCCGCAGCCGGACATAGTTCGATTCCAGGTCGTAGTATTTGAACATCGTCGGCGGCTGACGCAAGCGCACCAGGATTTCAGTGCAAGTGACCGCGAGGCATTTTCCGGCGCGGATATAGAAAGGGACTCCGCGCCAACGCCAGGAATCAATGTGCAGTTCGAGCGCGGCGAACGTTTCGACCTTGGAATCCGGCGCCACGCCCGGCTCCGTGCGGTAGCCACGGAACTGGCCGCGCACCAGGTTCTTCGGCTCAATCGGCGATATGGCCTTGAGGACCTTCACCTTTTCGTCGCGGATAGACTCGCTATCGGTGCGGACAGGCGGTTCCATCGCCAGATTGGCGAGCACTTGGAACAGGTGGTTCTGCACCACGTCACGGACGGTGCCGACCTGTTCGTAGAACGAACCCCGGCCCTGCACGCCGAAATCCTCCGCCATGGTGATCTGCACGCTCTCGACATGGGAACGGTTCCAAAACGGCTCGAGCACGGCATTGGCAAAGCGGAAGAAGAGCATGCTGTGAACCGGCTGTTTGCCCAGGTAATGGTCAATGCGAAAGATCGTCTTCTCGTCAAACGTTTGGAGCAGGATTTGGTTGAGGGCACGCGCTGAGGGCAGGTCCCGACCGAAAGGCTTTTCGATGATGACCCTGGCGCTGCGGGTGCAACCGGTCCGGGAGAGTTGCTCCACGACGGCGCCGAAGGCAGCGGGCGGAATGGCAAGGTAATAGGCCGGCAACTGCGCGGAACCGAGCTGCCGGCAAAGGGACTGAAACGTTGCCGGATCGTTGTAGTCGCCCTCGACGTACCTCAGCAAGCCGCACAGTTTGTCAAATGCCTCCGGATCCAATCCCCCGTGTTTCTCCACGCTGTCTTTGGCCCGGGCTTTGAGGCGGTCCAGGCTCCAGCCTTCCCGGGCCATACCGATAACGGGCACGTTGAGGGTGCCGCGTTTCACCATCGCCTGCAGCGCCGGGAAGATCTTTTTGTAGGCCAGGTCGCCGGTCGCTCCGAAGAACACCAACGTGTCCGAATGAGCAGGGTTGTTGTGAGTCATAGCTTTTGATCCGCCGTTTTCTCCAGGTGCCCGCCGAAACCGAAACGCATGGCCGAAAGCAGTTTGTCCTGGTAATCGGCCTCGCCGCGCGAGGCGAAGCGTTCGTAAAGCGCAGTGGTCAACACCGGCACCGGCACTCCTTCATCAATGGCCGCCTTGATCGTCCAGCGGCCCTCGCCAGAGTCGGCGACCCGGCCGGCGAATTTCGAGAGGTTCGCGTCCGCAGCCAGCGCGGTTGCCGTCAGATCCAGCAGCCACGAGGCGATGACACTGCCGCGCCGCCAGACCTCGGCCACGTCGGCCAGGTTGAGGTCGTATTGATAACCATCCGGATCGCGTAATGGCGTCGTTTCGGCGTCAGCTGCGGTTTGCTGTTTTCCCACGTTGGCGGCTTTCAAAACCCCCAAGCCCTCGGCATACGCGGCCATGATGCCGTACTCGATGCCGTTGTGGACCATTTTGACGAAATGACCGGCGCCATTCGGACCGCAATGCAGGTAGCCTTGTTCGGCGGTCCCGCCAAGGTGCTCCCGTCCCGGCGTCCGCGGAAGGTCGCCGACACCGGGCGCCAGCGTGGCGAAGATGGGATTCAGACGCCGCACCACGTCCGTTTCACCGCCGATCATCATGCAGTAGCCACGCTCCAGACCCCAAACCCCGCCACTGGTGCCGACATCCACATAATGAATTCCTCTTGAGGCCAGTTCCCTGGCGCGACGGAGGTCATCCACGTAGTAGGAATTGCCGCCGTCAATGACGATGTCCCCAGCCTCCAGCAGTGGCGACAGCTCGGCGATCAACTTATCCACCGCAGCCGCCGGGACCATCAGCCAGACGGCGCGCGGCTTGGCGAGCTTCTTCACCAAATCGGCCGGCGAGGTGGCGCCAATGGCGTTGTCTTTGACCAGGTTTTTCACCGCCTCGGGTGAACGGTCGAAGACGACACATTGATGTCCGTCCTTGATGAGCCGGCGCACCATGTTGGCGCCCATCCGGCCCAGCCCAATCATTCCGAGTTGCACTGTTGGCTTCTCTTTCATAATCAACCCTTTCTATTCTTGACGAGCACCTTGCAGAACGTCGGCTGGAATTCCTCGAGGTGCTGCGCGACCGAAATGCTAGGCGGCCTGCCGGAGCATGGCGCTCTTGGAGGCGATGACCGTCAGGAGGTCGTTCCAGGATTTCACAAAAGACCTTGCGCCCTCGTCCTGGAGCTGAACCGCCAGGGCGTCCGCATTGACACCCGCTTGAGCGAACTTCGCCAGGACCTCTTCGCAATCCCCGCCGTCGGCTGCCATGATTGGGCCAATCTCGCCGTGGTCGGCGAAGGCGTTCAGAATCGCCTCAGGCATTGTGTTCACCGTGAACGGCGCCGCCAGGGTTGTGATGTAAAGTGTATCGGAGGCTTTTGGGTCCTTGGTCCCGGTGCTGGCCCACAGCAGTCGCTGCGGAGCGGCCCCTTCGTTGCACGCCCGTTGCCAGCGTGGCGAACCGAGCAGGTCCAGATAAGCCTGGTAAGTGCGGCGCGCAACCGCAATGCCGAGTTGATTGTTCAACGCGGCCGGCGCCTTGCCCGCCACGGCAGCGTCCCAGCGGCTGACAAACAGTGACGCCACGGAACCGACGCGCGGATTGAGCCCGGCGGCGATGCGCCGTTCGAGGCCGCGCAGGTGCGCCTCGGCGGCGGCCACATAGTGCTCGCGCGAAAACAGGAGGGTCACGTTGACCGGCACGCCCGCGAAGATCGCCTCCTCGATCGCCGGGAGGCCTTCCCGGGTGCCCGGAATCTTGATAAACAGGTTGGGAACGTCTCGCGCGTCCAAAGAGGTCCTTGGCCTCAGCCAAGGTACTGGCGGTGTCATGCGCCAGGAGCGGTGAGACTTCCAGCGAGACCCAGCCGTCAACGCCGTTGGTCCGATCATCAGATCGGCCGGAACAGGTCGGCGGCCCGGGTGAGGTCGTGCAGCGCCAGATCGAAGAAGAGGTTCTCGCCGGATTGGCCTGCGGCCAGGCCGTCGAGGATGGCACGGTCGTAGGCGCTGCTGTTCTTGATGGCATGATCGAAGATGGTCGGATTGGAAGTCAGCCCGGTCACCGACAGGTCATCAATGTAGCGTTTGAGCGTGCCGTTGTTCAGCAAGTCGCGCGTGAGGTTGTCGAGCCAGAGGCTCTGGCCCAGGTTGTGCAGGAGTTGTGTCGCTTTCATTTGAGTTTATTCATAAAACGCTCACCTGCCAGTTGTGGCCCTGCCAGCGGTGATCGCCCTTCCAAAAGCAAGTAAATGTCAGCACCGAACCGTGCGGCCACTCCGCGGTCGGGAAATCTGCAAACCAGAGGTTAAGCCCGCTCTCGCGGGTGGTTTCCGACTTGTTGGTGCGCGCCCAACCATCCGTTGACCAGAGGATGGTTGCCTCTGCCGCGAGGATTATCCTGAGGATTTTTCCCCGAGACACACGCCGCAGCGGATGGCGAAGAGTCCAAATCTCGTGGCGGCTCCCGACCGGGTTGGCCACATAGCGCTGGAACGCCGGTTCGACGCGATCAAAGCGAACGCCGTCGTGGCGGCTGCGCACCAACGAAACATATTCGGCGTGCGACCAGCACAGCGGCATCGCGGCGCCGGTGGCGCCACCACGCCTCATGCTGACGTCCGGCAAGTCATCGGCGTCCCAAAGCTGTTCGCTGATCATCCCACCCTCGTTGGCGAACTTCTCCATTGCCGCGATGAATGGCATCGGATCGCGCCCGGCAGCCAGTTCGTAATGGCCGCGTTCTCCGGTCAAAATTGGCCAGCAACGTCCCACGCCCGTCCCATCGAAGGCGCTGCCGTCCTCCTTTTGCCCATAGCCATCGTGGTTGTAGCGCCGCCAGCCCGGGCCGCGGCAGGTCGCGTTTGATCACCCGATCGATCACCTGGATGGAGTCGCGCACGATCGGGTCGTCCGCGCCGCGAATACCGAACCGCACCAGATGAAGAAAATCCGCACCGACTACATTCCGCGCGGGATGGAGGCCGCCGCCGTTGGCAATGTGGAGCGCCGTGGTGTTTGGGTCGGCGTGTGGGTCCGGCGCCACCGGGTCGGTAGGATTGATGCGGATGTAATGGCGAGGAAACCCCTCGACCAACTCGCCCCGGCGTGTAACCGTCCAATCTTCGAGGTGCGCCGCCAGCCAGTCGGCATACGCCAAAATGAAATCCGCGCGTGCGGTTTGGCGGCATTCTTTGCCGCACTCCGCGGCGCAGACCAGACCGGCGATTACGGTGGCGAGCGTTGAGGGTGAGTAGCCGGCGTTTTCCTCCCACCGTTCCTGGCTGGTGACCGGCCCTTGCAGAATGAGATATGCCGCAGCGCGCATAATCATCACGCGCGGATCAAAGCACTCCAGCGTCGTCTCCTGCTTGTGCACGCGCCAGGCCAGCAGTATCGGAGCGGCGACTTCGTCGAGTTGCAGCCCAGACCAATAGGCGCTGCCATCGATCCAGCTATTCTGCGGGAAACTGCCATCCGCCCGCTGAAGTGCCGCCAGCCAGATCAAGGCGCGGACAGGGGTGCTGGTTTGGCCCGTGGCCAGGAGCGCAGTTGCGCTCTGCACCAGGTCTCGGGTCCAGACCAAATGGTAACCACCCAGGTCGTTATCGCCTTTGGTCTCACCCCAGGGGATGCTCATGGAGGCGACCAGCGCGCCCTGGAAGACTTTGTCTTCATGGGCCAGCAACACGCAACGGCTCAACCGGTAGGTGTGGCCGTCATCGGACGTGTCACTGCTGAAGTCGAATTTGGGATTAACAACCGCGCGCTGCCACTGGCGGACATACCTTTGGCGGTGCGACTCGAACGGCTCGGCCAGCGATTGGAGCAATTTTGCGGCGGTGCTCTGGTAGCTGCCGCCACACGCGACGGCGATAGTGAATTCGCCGCTGCTCGGAAGAGGGATTTCGCCGGTTAGCGCAATGTTCCCCCTTTCGGCCGCGCGGAATTCCCAGTCCATCTTGAAATTGCTCATCAAGTCCTGCCAGCCGTCGCTGGCGCCGACATAGCCGACGGATCGGCGGGAAAAACTTCTGCTGCAGGCCATGACCAGATGAACGCCTTCGCGCCGGGCATGGATGAGGTTAGCGGCGCCAATTTCGGAACACGACCCGGAATTGCCAGCGCCGCAACGGGCGATGTGCGGAGCCAGCAACGCGTAGAGGCGCAATCTCCCGCGCAAGGACTCGTCACGCACTTCGACTTTGGTACGCACCAGCAGGACGGATCGGTGCGGATCGGTGAGCACGTGCTTTACCAGCCGGTAGCGGCCCTGGCGTTCGGAGTTGGTAAGGCGGTAAAAAGGGCAATCGCGCTCCGGGTATTCCATCAGGTGGTCCAGGTCGCGTTTTTCCTCGTGGCAGAAGGTCTCGCCATCCGTTATGAGGAATTGGAAGTCGCGGGTGTTCGGTTGATCCACATGCGGGTAGTAAATCTCATTGACAACGCCGTGACTGAGCGTGAACCAGAGCCGGCAACTGGTATGATACGCCGTGCCCACGCCCTCTTTCGCGCTCGAAGTCCAGCGCGGCTCGATTCCGGGCGCCCCGAACGCTATTGAATTCTCGGACGGCTTCATATTATGTTTCCTCTTCTGGCAAAACGCTGCCAGAGTGAGTTCGGCCTAACAGTGCGGAAGAACTCCTGTTCCACCTCCGCGGGCGTGGCGCTTTTCGTTTTCGCGATGTTGGCGCGGATGGGTCATGTCTTCGGGGCGGACGCAGGCGTCGAACTGGTCGGCGGTCAGGAAGCCCAACTTCAGCGCGGCCTCCCGCAAGGTAAGGTCCTCGCGATACGCCTTGAGCGAGATCTGCGCCGCCTTTTCGTAGCCGATGTGCGGGTTGAGCGCCGTCACCAGCATGAGCGAGTTGTCCAGGTGCTCCCGGATGCGTTTCTCGTTCGGCTCGATACCCGCGGCGCAACGGTCGTTGAAAGAGCGCGCGGCCCCGGCCAGGAGTTGGATGGACTCCAGGACGTTGTGCAGGATGACCGGCTTATAGACGTTGAGCTGGAAGTTTCCCTGCGAACCCGCGAACGCCACGGCGTGGTCGTTGCCGAAGACCTGCACAGCCACCATGGTCAGCGCCTCGCACTGGGTCGGGTTGATCTTGCCCGGCATGATGGATGAGCCCGGTTCGTTCTCCGGGATTCTCAGCTCCGCGAAACCCGCCCGCGGGCCGCACGCGTACCAGCGCACGTCATTGGCGAGCTTCATCAGGGCGCCGGCCAGGGTGCGCAGCGCCGCGCTGACGTTCACCATCGCGTCGTGTGCCGCAAGGGCGGCGAACTTGTTTGGCGCCGAGAAGAACGGCTTCCCCGTTTCCGCGGCGATTTTGTGCGCCGCCGCCTCGCCGAAGCGCGGGTCGGCATTCAGACCGGTGCCTACCGCCGTCCCGCCTATGGCCAGGGCGCACACGTCCGGCAGCGCCCGGCCGAGGCCCTCGAGGGCTTGGTCAAGCTGTCCTACCCAGCCCGAAATGACCTGACCCAGCGTGATCGGCGTGGCGTCCTGGAGATGCGTCCGGCCGACCATCACCACCTTGGAAAACGCCTTGGCTTTGGCGTCCAGAGTATCCCGCAGCGTGACAATCGCCGGCGCCAGGACATCTTCCACCTGTTCGACGGTGGCGAGGTGCATCACGGTCGGGAAGGTGTCATTCGAGGACTGGCTGTGGTTGACGTCGTCATTGGGGTGGACCGGCTGCTTCGACCCCACGACCCCGCCGGCGAGCTGGATGGCCCGGTTGGCGATCACCTCGTTAGCGTTCATATTGGTCTGGGTGCCCGACCCCGTCTGGAACACGACGAGCGGGAACTCGCCGTCCAGCTTCCCGTCAATCACCTCCTGCGCTGCCCGGACGATAAGCTCGACTTTCGCACGCGGCAACTGGCCCAACTCCCCGTTTGCCAGGGCCGCACATTTCTTGAGAATGCCCAGAGCGCGAATTACCGGCCGGCCCCAGCGGTAGCGGTCCACCCCAATGGGGAAGTTAAGGTGAGACCGCTGGGTCTGGGCGCCCCACAGGTGGTCTGCCGGAACTTGGACGTTTCCCAGGGCGTCTTCTTCGACGCGGAACTGGCTTAGACCTGCGGCGTTTGACATATCGCGTGCCGATTTCACCTGCGATTCAAGGTACGCTTTTCAACGCTTTTGGCAAACAGCGGCGTCTCTATGCGGCCATCGTGGTCTGCCGCTGCGCGAGCGCAAGGCGCGGGTATTCGGGCTTGTAGAGTTGCGTTTCGATGAAGGCCTGGACATCCCCGGGCCGCTGGATGCCCGCCAGGCCGCGGTCGAGAATTACCTCGGCAACGCGCCGGGCGGCATTGATTTCCGTTGGCAGGATGCCGCTCTGCGGCGGGTAGAGCAGCCCCGAGTCCAGCTCGGCCTGGGTAACCTGCCCGGCGACGGCACGCGCCGCGGCGATGAACATTTCATCCGTCACGCGCCTGGCCCGAGTGGCATATATGGCCAAACCCACAGCCGGGAAGATGTATAGGTTATTGGCCTGGCCGGGGACAAGGGTTTTGTTGCCGGCCCGGACTGGCGGAAACTGCACCCCCGCAGCGTAGAGCGCCCGCCCCTCGGACCAGCGGTAGGCTTCTTCCGCCGTGCATTCGGCACGATCGGTGGGATTCGAGAGGGCAAAGATGATCGGCCGCCGGTTGAGACGAGCCATGGCTTCGACGACGGACTGTGAGAAGGCCTTGCCTTTGGTGCTGACGCCGACAATGGCGGTCGGCTTGAGCGACTCGATGGCTGCGAGAAAATCTCGCGAGGGCACGTGCTGGTGGGCGTAGGGCTTCTGGAAGTCGTGGAGGTCAGCACGGCTCGATTCAAGCAGCCCATTGATGTCGAACAGCCAGAGGCGCGAGCGCGCCTGGTCCGGCGTCAGGCCCTCCAGCGTCATAGCCGAGGTGAGCAGGTCCGCAATGCCGATACCCGCCGAACCGGCCCCCAGGAACAGGATGCGTTGATCGCTCAGCTTGCCACCGGTTACTCGGAGAGCACTGAGCAACCCGGCAAGGGCCACGGCAGCGGTGCCCTGAATGTCGTCGTTGTAACAGCTTACCCGGCTCCGGTAGCGGGCCAGCAGCCGCATGGCATCAACCCCGGCCCAGTCTTCGAAGTGGATGCAACAGCCCGGGAACACTTCCTGTGCTGCCTCCACAAATTCATCCACAAATTCATCCAATTCGGCCGCCGGGACACGAGGCTGACGCAGACCCAGGTAGAGCGGGTCGTTGATTAACGCCCGGTTGGTGGTGCCGCAGTCAATGTGCAAAGGCAGCAGAAACTGTGGAGGAACCGCGGCACAGGCGGTGTAGAGTTGCAGCTTGCCGATGGGAATACCCATGCCATTGGCGCCCAGATCGCCCAGGCCCAGGATCCGGCCGCCGGAAGTGGCGCAGATGACGCGCACGTCCCGCTCCGGCCAGTTGTGGAGCACCTCCCTGACCCGCCCCTTGTGCCGGAGCGACAAATACATCCCGCGCGGGCGCCGGAAGATGTGCCCGAATTTCAAACAGGCCTCCCCGACCGTGGGGTCGTAAACAATCGGAAGAAAGCGGGCGGGATCGGACATCAAAACCTTGTAAAAGAGCGTCTCGTCGGTGTCGAGCAGCCCGATCAGGTAAATATACCGCTCCAGGTCCGTTGGCTTTGCGCCCAACTGCTGCATCACCCGCTGGACTTGGGTCTCCTCCGTATCAATGCCCGAGGGCAGTAGTCCGGCCAGGCCGAGCGCCTCCCGATCCAGTTCAGAGAAGGCCGTGGACTCGTTGACTTTCGGATCATGAAGCACGTCAATACCGCGCTTCCCATTGAGTGTTGTAGCACTGACTTTAAGCATGTTTCGCTCCTTTCGCGCGCAGTTTCACAGATTCACCGGACTTTCCCTCAACGCGGGTGACCCGAGCGCCCGTGGCCACGTCAATTCCCTCTTCCTTGAACAGCTCGTACAGGGCTTCCGAGATGTCCTGATCCTCGCGATGGAGCAGGCGAGCGTTGCGCTCAACGACGGTCACCCGGCTGCCGAAGCGGCGCATGGCTTGGGACAACTCAGCCCAACATAGCCGCTGCCCAGCACGAGAAGGTCGTATTCGTCCGGGTGTGAAATCGCTGTTTGCACGGATTTGTTTCGTGGTTTTGCTGCCGGTTTCATAATCAATGATGACTTCCAGACGACGCCAGGCTTGAGGCGCCTTCATCTTGCCAGCCTCCGCCGAGGGCCTTGTAAAGGGAGATCACGGCCAATAGTTGATCGCGCCGTGTGCGCGCCAGATTGAGTTCGGACGGGAAGAGCTGTTGCTGAGCCTCCAGAACCTCGTAATAACTGGACTTGCCGGCCACGTACCGCTCTGAGGAAAGCTTCACCGCCGTTCCCAGTGCGGTCACTTCGCGCGCCTGATGCTCGCGAATTTCAGCGAGTTGCGCGCGCGAGACCAGCGTGTCTGAAACTTCTCGGAAGGCGTTAAGGACGGATTGCCGGTATTGTAGTTCTGCCTGGTTCCGCGCGGCCTTGGTTTGGCGGTACTGTCCCACCAACCGGCCTCCCTCAAAGAGCGGGCCGCTGCCTTGGGCGGCGACGCCCCACGCATTGGCGCCACCCAGGGTAAAGGCGGACAATTCCGGGCTGATCTTTCCCACGAAGGCCGTCAGCCCGATCTTGGGAAAGAACTCGGCGGCGGACTCGCCCACCTGGGCGTTGGCCCAGCGCAGCAGTTGCTCCGCCTGCCGCAGGTCGGGCCGGCGTTGCAGGAGCGCGGAGGGCAAGCCCGCCGGAATCTCGGGCATACTCTGTGTGAGCAGCGAAGCTGGGCGTTCGATAGGCCCCGGGTTCCGGCCCAGCAACACCCGCAGTTGGTTTTCC
This sequence comes from uncultured bacterium, assembly GCA_963713735.1. GTDB lineage: Bacteria > Verrucomicrobiota > Verrucomicrobiia > Limisphaerales > UBA8199 > CAVQND01. The sequence goes on along the minus strand of CAVQND010000013.1, from coordinate 80,059 downwards.
GTGGCCGAGATTTGCTCGCGGATTGCCGGGAGCGCGGCCGCGGCATCATCCAGGGCAGCCTCAGCTCGCGCTGATTCCAACCCCGAGGCCGTGCCGCCCTCGACGCGTCGGCTGAAGATCCTCAGGCTCTCCGCGAAGGAATTGGTCGTCCGGCTGGCAATTTCCAGTTCCTGATCCAGCTCCAGCAGTTGGAAATAAGCCGTCGCCACGTCGCTCAACAGGCTCAAGCGGACGCCGCGACGAGCCTCCTCCGATGCCAGAAACTGCGCGCGCGCGGATTCGTTCAGCCGGCGGACACGGCCCCAGAGGTCAACTTCCCAGAACGCATTCAGCGTGGCCGCCGGCGTATTGAGAGTGGCGGCATTGTTCGGATACGCCGAACCGAAGAGATCGTTTCTTCCGCGGCTTACAGTGCCGCTGTAATCCACGCTCGGAACGAATTGCGAGCGGGCTTGCATGGCGAGCGCGCGGGCCTGTTGAACTCGCGCTACGGCAATGCGCAGATCATAGTTGTTCGTGAAGGCCTCGCGGATTAAGGCCTGAAGGCGTGGCATCCTCATAGACCTGCCACCAGGCCAACTCGGCGGATGGGCCGTTGGTGGCTGCGGCATCACCACGAAATCCGGAGGGCGAATCGATGACCGGACGCTTGTAATTCGGGCCGACAGCGCAGCCGGCAAGCAGGCTAATGCCACAAAGCAGCAGCACGTGAGTGGATGCTGGGTTTCTGGCCGACCGATTCGACAATGTTAAGTTTGCTCGGTGGCACGGGATGCGGTTGCGGTCGCCGGTAGGGCGAAGCCTTTGGAGTGCGTCCGGCTTGCCGGCGCTTTTGGGCGGTTCGACGCGCGCAAAAGCGGGAGCAAGCTCCCGCAGTTCAAACGCTTCGCGCCGGCGTGCGTCATGCCGAGGAAATTTAGCACTGTCGAGCCGGTTCCTCATACCGCGCTTTGCGCGGGCGCCTGGCCGCTCGCAGGGACATTGCCTTCTGGCCTCAGCCCAGGCCGAGAGCGCGCGAGCCACTCAACCACGTAGAACGTGACCGGAATCAGACAGACGGCCACGCAGGTCGCGGCCAGCATGCCGCCAATAACCACGGTGCCAAGAACGCGCCGCGAAACAGCCCCCGCCCCGGTGGCGAACCACAATGGCAGCGAGCCGAAAATAAAGGCGAAGGAAGTCATCAGAATTGGCCGCAGGCGAATGCGGGCGCCCGTCAAGGCCGCTTCGATCAGCGGCTTGCCTTTCTCGTATTCCAGCCGGGCGAACTCAACGATCAGAATGGCGTTCTTGGCCGCCAGGCCGATGAGCATGACCAAACCGATTTGCGCATAGACGTTGTTCACCATTTGCCGGGACACAAGCGCGGCGAAAGCGCCGAAGACGGCGATGGGGGTTCCCAGCAAAACGCTGAACGGCAGCTCCAACTTTCGTACAACGCGGCCAGAATCAAAAAGACGAAAAGGAACGAGAGAGCGAATATCGCCGCCGGCGAAACGCCTTGGGCCGCCTTCTGCTCCTGAAACGACATGCCGATGTAGTCGTAACCCATCTCCGGCGGCATGGTCTGGGCAAACACTTCCTCCAGGGCTTTCGTGGCTTGCGCGGAACTGTAACCGGGCGCCGCCGAGCCATTGAGCTGCGCCGAACGATACAGATTGTAGCGCATCGTGAATTCCGGTCCGGAAATGGACTTGGTGGAGGTCAGAGCTGACATGGGAATGGATTCGCCATTCGTGGTTGCGCACGTAAAACAGGCCCAGGTTTTCGGCGCGAGTCCGGTATTCGCCTTCGGCTTCGCACATAGACCTGCCACTGCCGCCCAAACCGGTTGAAATAGTTAACGAAATACCCGCCCATGAAGGTTTGCAGGGTCTTGTAAACCTCCGCCAGGTCCACTCCCTGCTTCAGGACCCGATCGCGATCCACGTTCACGTAAAGCTGGGGCACCGTCGGCAAGAAAGTCGTGTTAATGCTGGCAATTTCGGGACGCTTCCGCGCCGCCTCCATATACTTGGCGACGTTGGCGGCCAGAAACGGAATGTCTTTTCCGGCCCGGTCTTCGAGCACCATGGTGAACCCGCCAGCCGTGCCGACACCGGCGATGGCGGGCGGTGGGAAGGCGAAGGCAATCGCCGCGGGCACCCGGGAGAGCTTCCTGGCCAGGTTCGCCTTGATGGCTGGGTAACTCTCCTCCCGCTGGGTGCGCTTGTCCCAGTCCTTCAAGGCTCACCCAAAGAGTCGCGCTGTAGGTATTGCGCGTAAAGCTCAGCAGGCTGAAGCCGGCGACCGTCGTGCAACTCTCGACTCCCGGCGTGGACAGAATCGATGTCCTCCACCTGTTTGCAAACCGCCACGGTGCGCTCCATGCGAAGCGGCGAAGGGGAGTTGGACGTTGACATAGAGGAACCCCTGGTCCTCTTCCGGCAGGAAGCCTGTGGGGAGCGTTTTGCCAAACCAACCGGCGGCGAGCGCCACGAGGCCAAGGAACAATAGGCTGAAAGCGGATTTCCGAATCAACGCCCGGCAAACGCCGACGTAGCCGTCGGTCAGCCGGCCGTACGCGCGATTGAATCAGATCGAAGAACCGGCCTAAGGGACCTTGGGTCTTATGGCCGTGTGCAAGGACCTTGGGTCTTAACAACAACGCCGACAGGGCAGGACTCAGCGTCAGAGCATTGAACGCGGAAATCAGGACGGAAATAGCGATGGTGACTGCGAACTGCTGATAGAGCCGGCCCGTAATGCCAGGAATGAACACGGTGGGCAGAAACACCGCCGACAGGATAAGCGCGATCGCCACCACTGGACCCGAGACTTCCTCCATCGCTTTCAAAGTGGCATCCTTGGGCGACATTCCCTCCCCGATGTGGTGTTCCACCGCTTCGACAACCACAATGGCATCATCCACCACCAGGCCGATGGCGAGGACCAGACCGAAAAGCGACAGCGTATTGATGGAAAAACCCAACAAGGGAAAAAGCGCGAACGTCCCAACGAGCGACACCGGCACCGCAAATAGAGGGATCAAGGCCGCCCGCCAGCCTTGGAGGAAAATAAAAACCACCAGCATCACCAGCGCCAAGCGCCTCCCAGAAGGTCTTGCCGATTTCGCGAATCCCTTCGGTCACTGACTTGGTGGTGTCAATCGGGATTTGATAGTCCACGTCTGAAGGGAAGCGGGTCTTCAACTCTTCCATGAGCTTTTTGACGCCTTTTGCAGCTTCGATGGCGTTGGAGCCGGGCAGTTGAAACAAGGCAAGAATGGCCGAGGGTTTGCCATTGTAACGGCCCACGACGTCATAATCTGCGGCGCTCAATTCTATGCGAGCCACGTCCCTTAGGCGCACCACCGCCCCGTCCGGCGTGGCGCGGAGAACGATGCTGCCAAATTCGTCCTCCGTCGTGAGCCGGCCCTGGGCGAGCACGGTGTAAGTGAATTCCTGTCCGGGCGGTGTGGGACGCCCGCCAATTTTGCCGGCCGGATTGACGGCATTCTGGCTGTTGACCGCGTTGATGATCTCGGGGACGGTGATATTGAGTTTGGCCAATTGATCGGGTTTCACCCAAATCCTCATGGCGTACTGCCCGGCGCCGAAAATCGTCACCTGGGAAATGCCCGCCACCCGGCTGAGGGGGTCGCTGAGGTTGATATAGGCGTAGTTGGCCAGAAACTCTGCGCCGTGCGAGCCTTTGGGCGAATTGAGCGAGAGGATCATGAACGGGGCGGAGAGGGATTTTTGGACCGTTACTCCGTAGTTCGCACGTCGGTGGGCAACTGGGATTCGCGCCTGCGCGTAGCGCAACTGGGTCAGGACGTGGTCAATATTCGGGTCGGTCGCGAGGTCGAAGTTCACGAACAATCGCATCAAACCATTGTTCGCGTTGACCGAGTACATGTAGTTCATGTTGTCCACGCCGCTCATCTGTTGTTCGATGGGAGTGGCGACGGATTGCTCGATGGTCTGCGCGTCGGCGCCAACGTAGTCCGCCTGAATAAAAATTTCAGGGGGCACCACCTTGGGGAATTGAGCAATCGGCAGTGAGAGCATCGTGACCAGACCCACGATGACCATGATGATCGAAATCACCATGGCGACGATCGGACGATTGATGAAGAATTTGGACATACGGCTATTTGCCTGTGCCCGGCTTGCTGGCGAACTCCGCAGTGAAACTGGTCGTGTTCACCACCATTCCTTCACGAACTTTTTGGATGCCTTCGACCACCACGCGCTGGCCGGCGCGGAGTCCGTCTTCGATCATCCAGAGATTGCCGCTGCGGTCGCCGACCCGCACCGGCTGGACGTGGATTTTGTTGTCGCCGTCCACAACGGCGACCTGATAACTGCCCTGCAACTCTGACACGGCGCGTTGCGGCACGAGCAACGTGTCGTGCTTCAAGTCAAATTTCACCCTCACGCGCGCAAATTCCCCGGGCCGAAGCGCGTTGCCCGGATTGGGAAAGAGCGCCTCGAGTCTGAGGGCGCCGGTGGTGGGGCCAATTTGGCGGTCGGCAGCGTAGATTCTGCCTTTGAGCGGGTACACCGTGCCATCGGCGAGGATCAACTCGATTTCCAACTGCTTAAGCCGTTCGTTCCGGTCTGTTTCGGTGGAAAACAGCTTGGTGAAGTTGATGTAGGCCTGTTCGGTGACGTTGTAGTACGCCTTGATCGGGTCAATCGTTGAAACGGTCGTCAACTCACCGGTGGCCGGCCCGACCAGGTCGCCGATCTGGGCTTTGGCGATACTGGCGATGCCGTCGATCGGCGAGGTGATTTTGGTGAACCCAAGATTGAGTTGCGCCTGCTCCACCTGGGCCTTCGCGGAGACTACCGCGGCCTTGGCTTCCAGGTCCGCTTGGACCGCGTCGTCATATTCTTCCTGGCTGATGGCTCGGTCCTTGACCAGCGGGGCGTAGCGTTTGACGTCCAGTTCTGTCTTGCCGAGTCTGGCCTCGGCCTGGGCGAGAAGACCTTTCGCCTGGTCGAGCGCCGCCTGGAAAGGCCGCGCGTCAATCTCAAAGAGCAAGTCGCCTTTCTTGATCGGGTCGCCCTCGCGATAGTTTTGGGCCAGGAGGTAACCGGTGACCTGCGCGCGGATTTGGGCGTTCACCAGCCCGTCCAGCGAGCCGATCCATTCGTGATAAATCGGCACATCGGCCTGGATTACGGCGGCAACCTCCACGATTGGGGGCAGCGGCAACGTCGCGTGGGGCTTGTGCTTGCAGCCGGCGAAGCAAAGCAATGCCGCTGTGGCTCGGAGAAGCCGCTGGAGTGTTGAATTCATAGATTTCTTTCGTGTCAGAACGCGAAGCAATCGCAGCCCGAGCCGAAAAACCCGGCGTACCGGTTTCGCGCGGTCTCGATTCCAGCGAGGAGTCGGTGCGCCGCACGGGCGCCGCCGTGGAGGTGACGCCAGGCATTGTGTTGACGGTCATGGATCGGAACACCCGCGCGAGCCGCTGCGCGCACATTCAGTGGCGCGCCATAACCGCCAAAGAATTTGGCAGGCGACCACTCCGGCAACACCGGGATGACGGGCGGAGCGTATGGCGTGAATTCATTTGTCGCATGCACGATGTTCCCGCCAACCACGGTGAGAACCGATTCGATGCCCTTAATGCCTTCTTCTGGAAGGGAAAAGTAGTCCTCGGTGAGCGCGGCCAGGTCGGCCAATTGGCCGGGTGCGATGGCTCCCTTCTTTCCGCTCTCGCTGGAGAACCAACTGCTTCCTTCCGTGTAAAGACGAAGCGCCTCTTGCCGACTGAGCCGGTTTTGGTCGGGGTACATCGAAACGCCGCCCACGGTCTTGCCGGTCACCAGCCAGTAGAGCGCGACCCAAGGATTGTAACTCGCCACACGGGTGGCATCGGTTCCGGCGCCCACGGGGATGCCGAGGTCCAACATTCTTCTCACCGGCGGAGTGCGCTCCGCAGCCTTCCTGCCGTAGCGAGCCATGAAGTATTCGCCTTGGTAAGCCATGCGATGCTGGATGGCGATACCGCCGCCGAGCGCTTTGACGCGCGCCAGGTTGCGGTCGGAAATCGTCTCGCAGTGGTCGAAAAACCAGTTAAGCCCCTGGAACGGCACATCGCGATTCACCTCTTCGAACACGTTCAGGAATCGGCTGATGCTCTCGTCGTAGGTGGCGTGAAGGCGGAACGGCCACCTGTTCGACGCCAGCAGCGCCACCACCCCTTGGAGTTCCGTTTCCAAGGACGCGGGCAGGTCGGGACGAGGTTCGAGGAAGTCCTCGAAATCCGCCGCGGAGAACACCAACATCTCGCCCGCGCCGTTGCAGCGGAAAAAGTTGTCGCCTTTCCCCGGCCCCGTGCTCTTGATCCAGCGCGCGAAGTCCGCTTTCTCGGCCCTCGGTTTCTGGGTGAAGAGGTTGTACGCGACGCGGAGGGTCATCTCTCCCTTGCGATGCAACTCGTCGATGACGGCGTAATCTTCCGGGTAGTTCTGGAAGCCCCCGCCGGCATTGATGATGCTCGTCAGGCCGAGCCGGTTGAGTTCGCGCATGAAATGCCGGGTAGAGTTCATCTGATGCTCCGGCGGCAACTTCGGGCCCTTGGCGAGCGTGGCGTAGAGGATCGAGGCGTTGGGGCGCGCGATGAGGAGGCCGGTGGGATTGCCGTTGCCGTCGCGTTGGATTTCCCCGCCCGGCGGATTGGGCGTGTCCTTCGTGTACCCACAGGCGCGGAGCGCGGCCTGGTTAAGCAGCGCCCGACAATACAGGTGCAGGATGAAGACCGGCGTTTCGGGCGCCGCGGCGTTGATCTCCGCCAGCGTCGGCATTCGGTGCTCCGCGAACTGAAACTCGCTCCAGCCCCCCACGACGCGAACCCATTGCCCGGGCGGAGTGCGTCGCGCCTGCTCCTTGAGCAGGCGCAGCCCATCGGCGAGCGAAGGCACTCCATCCCAGCGGAGTTCCAGGTTGTAGTTCAAGCCGCCGCGAATGACATGCAGATGCGAGTCGTTGAGACCGGGAACCACGCGCCGGCCATTCAGGTCGATCACCTTCGTATTCGGTCCTGGTTGGTATTCCTCCGCGTCGTTCACCCCTGTAATGCGCCCATTCTTGACCGCCAGGTCGGTGGCCTCGGGACGCCTCGGGTCGAGGGTCGTGATATGCCCATTGTGGAGGATGAGGTCAGGATAGTTTGATGTCTTCATAAGAGTCTTGTTTTGGATAGGCTGGTTGAGTACCGCCAAAAGACATCTACTCCTCCATTGGCCGATACGGTTCGAGTAAAGCTCGCCGAGAGGTATGGGTGGACATCGATAAGGTTGGCCGGACGAATCAGGCTGGCGTCATTGAAATACTCGGGATTGGGATACAGCGCATCGAAGGTCCCTTGTTGACCGTCATGCGCATTGCGGCCGCCGCTGGCGACATCGGCTCTCAGCCCCAGCTGGGGCTGCCAGATTGTATCAAAGTTATAACGGACCGCAGAGCTTACGGTCCAGGCAAGAATGGATTGGTCCCCAAAGGTGCCAACCTGCTTCACCGCGCTGTCGAAAAAGGCCGGCCCGGCTTCAACCACGAATTCTTCGATGGTGAATGGGGCGGCGAGCCCTTGTGCTTGCAGGCGCTTTTCGGTGTCGTAAGCCAGGAGCATTTGTTCCACGCAGGCGCGGTCGCCTTCGCCGACATCAATAGTCGAGTTGCCCTCGTCACGGATGACCGGGGCCCACGCGACGCGGCTGGCCTTAAGGCGAACCGCTTCCCGCGCCGCGATGCGCCCGACTACTCGCAATGAATCGAGGGACAAAGCGTTTTCCTCACCCAATCCGATCACCATGAACCGTTTCGCGGGGATGGAGCCTCTGGGCGGTGTGAAAAGAAAGGTCTCGCCCAGTTCACCGACAAACTCGCCGCGATTTCGCAACGCGGAAAGAATGCCGCCGAGATGCCCGTCCGTGTCCTTTGCCGCGCCTTGATAGGTGTCGCCGGTGGGCTTGTGCTTGAAGAGACAGATGACCTGGAGGTCCGCCTCTTGCATGTAGGGGCCAACCATCATGATGGACACCTTGATGCCCAGCGGTTTCTTGTCAAAAACCGTCTCCTTCGGGGTTGCTGTCGAGTCAGCCGCACTCGCACTGGCCACCAACCCCGCTAAGAACAGGCTGAGCGCAAAAAGTTTGGCTTTCATAATGGGTCAGGCTGCCTTGCGGAACTCGGTGGGATGCCTGGGAACGATTTGTGGCTTCTGCGCCGTTTGCCGGGCATGGTGGACCATCGTGTAGGCGTATTCGACGCCGATGCCGTAGGCACCAGCCTGCCGCCTGAGAAGGTCCATCAGCGCGCTGTAGTGTTCCTGGTTTTTCCAATCGCGCTGCCATTCGAGCAGGGCCGCAATCGTGGTTAGCCTGACTGCGCCGGCCTGCACCATGCGGGAGAGCGCCGCCTCTTGGGCCGCAGGGGAAGTCGCGCCGCAGCAGTCCTCGACCACGTAGATGTTGTAGCCGGCGCCCAGCATTTCGAGGGTCGGCCAGGTCACGCACACCTCCGTCCAGAGGCCGGTCATGATGATGTTCTTCTTGCCCGTGGCTTCGATGGCTTTGCGGAAACCGGGGTCGTCCCACGAGTTCATGGAGGTGCGTTCAACCACCGGTTGGCCGGGAAAAACGTCGAGCAACTGCGGCCAGACGTAACCGCTAAACGATTCGGTTTCCACCGCCGTGAGCACGGCGGGCACGTTGAATTCCTTCGCGACTTTGGCGAGGAGTGTGACGTTGTTGATCAGGGTGGCGCGATCGGCATTGGCGACGCCGAAGAGCATCTGCGGCTGATGGTCAATGAACACGATGGCAGAATCTGCCGGCGTGTAGAGTTTGTGGTATTGATTCATGGTGTCTTTTCCTTTCCGTGTTTTCGTGGTTTTCCATCTCAGTCGGCGAGGACCTGTGGGGTATCCACGAGATGCTCCGCCAGGCAAACCTTTTCGCTCAAAGTGTTGGGCAGTTTAGCGATGGCGGCGCCGATGCCTTTCGAGGCTCCGGGGACGACGGCGACTTTGCCGGTGAGTTTCTTTGAATTTGTGCTCATAATCATTTTCTTTTCATAGCGTCACGATTTGAAGAAGGCGAGCAGGTCGGCATTGATCTGGTCCGCATTAGTTGTGCACATGTCATCGTCGCCATGAAGGATGAGGGTTGGCACATCGAACTCCTTGAGGTCCTCAGTAAAATCCGTCTCCGAGAATGCCTTGATGCAATCGTAATGAGCCTTTACTCCTCCCGCCATCCCCTGCAACCACCAGTTTCACCATCAGCGGTGGCACCGCGCTGATGAGCACGGCTTTGGCGACGCGTTTTGTGCCATGCCGCCCGATGTAACGGGCGACTTCTCCGCCGCCGGTGGAGTGTCCGACGTGGATTGCGTTCTTCAGGTCAAGCTTCTCAACCAGCGTCGCGAGGTCGTCGGCGTAGGTGTTCATCTCGTTACCATCCCACGTCTGGGTGGAGCGGCCGTGCCCTCGCCGGTCGTGCGCGATGACTCGGTAGCCCTGCCGGCCGAAGAACAACATCTGTGCGTTCCAGTCGTCTGCGCTCAGCGGCCAGCCGTGGCTGAAGACGACGGGCTGCCCTGAGCCCCAGTCCTTGTAGTAGATTTGCGTTCCGTCTTTCGTCGTGATCGCCTTCATTTGTTGATTTCCTGTCCTTTCACTGTTCGTTGGCTTCCCCGGCGGTTGCCGCTGGCGGCAGCTTTTCGAACCATCGTGGTGGCGTGTCCGGCGCCCGGGCTATAACCGCAACACCGCTCCTTCACGATTGCCGTTACCTCGTCGTGATGCTCCGCCCTGGCCCAATCGCGTTGGAATTCGAGCAATACCTGCAGCGCCGTCACCGAGACCCCGCCGGCCTGCTCGACGCGCCGGAGCGCCGTATCGTGCGCCGCCTTGTCAGTGCCATGGGACGCGTCCTTGACGACATAAACGCCATACCCTTCCTCCAACATCTGCAGAGCCGGAAACGCCAGGCACGCCTCGCTCCACAACCCAGCCATAAGAAAGTTCCTCCGCCCGGTGTTCCTGACCGCGGCCACGAACCTTTGGTCGTCCCACGCGTTCATGCTGGAACGTTGAATGGGTGGCTGGCCGGGAAAAAGAGCGAGCAATTGCGGCGCGAGCCTGCCGTTGAATTCCCCGGATTCGACCGCGGTCAGAATCACCGGCACGCCGAACATCTTCGCCGCCTTTGCCAGCACCAGCACATTCTCGAGCAAGTCCTCCCAGTCCGTGTTGGCCGCGCCGAAGAACATTCTGCGGCTGGTGATCGATGAAGATTACCGCGCAATTGGCGGGCGTCAGCAGCCCTTTGTCGGTCGAACTCATGCTCATGACATTCTGGTCCTGTATGCTTGAATCACAGGAAGAAGTTGGCCTCCTCCGGGGTTTGTGGCTATTGACCCTGTGGGCGCATTTCTGCACTGCGAAGGGACTACTTGCGTCTCCTCCTTTCGGACTAAAGCGGCCTCAGGAGATTGAAGGGGAAACTTGCCGCCCCGAATTGGACGGACAAGTCCCAGGTGGCACAAACGGCGGGGCGCTTTCTCATCACCAAGATTTGGATTTCTCGGACCTCCAGGCGGACAGTTCGTTTCCCCGCTTGTCGTGTAGAGGGGGCAAGGGTATTGTTTCGCGATGAGCACGCTCTCCGAAATCGAAGCTGCAGCAGAGGCCCTGACCCCGGAGCAGAAGCAGGAGCTCTTGTTGTTCCTGGCGGCCCGTTTGCGGGCGCAAGGCGCCAAGCTGCCCGAGCCACGCAAATTCTCCCGCGAACAAATCGCCGGTTGGATTGCGCGGGATGAGGCGGATATGCAGCGGTTCCGAGAGGGCCAGTGAGACTATTCCTGGACGCCAGCGTGCGGCCTGCCGTCTCCAATAAGTTGAGGGTCGTGGTCTGTATTGTCGCGTGGGATCGGCTCTCCAAGACGCTGAAAAAGCGCTGAAGCTTGATCCGGAAAATCACAACGCGATCCGCTTGAGGAGAAAGCTCCGCGAGGAAGGCACGTACTGAGCGGAGGCCATGGCACAGCTAAAGCTGCACCAGACCCCTCCGGCTGGCGACGGTGATGGCTTCGGTGCGGCTCAGCACATTCAGCTTGCTGAAGATGCGGCGCAGGTGCGCTTTCACCGTGGTCTGACTGATGTAGAGATTCGCGCCGATTTCCTTGTTGCTCTTGCCGCGGGCCAGCAATGTCAGCACGTCCATCTCCCGGCCGGTCAGCGTTTCGCTGCTGAGCCCCGCCGCCAGTCTCTCCAAAAGCGGCGGCGGAATGCAAATCTCCCCTCTGCTCACCCGTCGGATACAGTCCAGCAATTCCTCGCGCCGCGCGTCCTTCAAAACATAGCCTTTGGCTCCCGCCTTGACCGCGCGGTAGATCTCATTGTCGGTGTCATACGTGGTGAGGACGATAAAGCGGGCTGCGGGATTCTCCCGGCGGATTTCCTCAATGGCACCCACTCCATCCAGCACGGGCATGCGCAGATCCAGCAGCGCCACGTCGGGACGATGCTGGCGCCACAGGTCTGCTGCCTGGCGGCCATTGGCGGCCTCGGCGACGACCGTCATGTCTGGTTGCATGCCGATGATCGACGCCAGCCCCGCAGTCACCGTCACGTGATCGTCGGCAATGAGCACCCGGACCGGGCCGGCCCGCTCGTTCAGTTCCCGGTTTTCGGACTGCGCCGGCACGGAAGCTGTTGGCTTGCGTCGTGCTTTGAAGTCGCTCATCATGCCGTTGCTGGTTCGCGATCGCCGGGGAACGGAAGGACAATGGAAACCGCCGTGCCTTTGCCCTTCGCGCTCTGAATCGACAGTTGGCCTCCCATCCCCTCGACCCGTTCTCCGATCCCCTGCAAACCGAAGCCGTCATGCCTGCCCGCGGGATCGAAGCCGCCGCCATTGTCGCGCAAGTTCAGGCGAAGCTCCCGGCGCTCGAAGACCAGCCACACCTTGAACTCCCTGGCCTGCGCGTGACGGAGGGCATTGGTCAACACTTCCTGGCAGATGCGCAGGAGGTTCTCTTCCCATTCCGGCGGAAGTTCCGTTGGCTCGCCCTCCAAGATGAATTCCGCCCTCAAACCCGTGCCCGCGGTCAGCTTCCGAAGCAAACCCTTCAGGGCGTCGCACAGGTCCTTCTCCTCCAGCGCCTGGGGACGAAGCGCCCACACGGAGCGCCGCGCCTCGCGCAAGCTCTCGCGGGCCAGTTCGCCGGCGCGATGCAGATGTCCAGCGGCCTCCGCGGCCAGGTTCTGGGACATCGCCTCCTCTGCCGCTTCCAGCTGGACGATCACGCCCGTGAAACCTTGCGCGAGCGTGTCGTGGATGTCGCGAGCCATGCGATTGCGTTCCGCCGTCACGGCCACTTGGCGGCTTTGCCGGGCCAGGCGCATCAATTGGATGGCGAGCATCGCCTGATGCGCCAGCGCCCGCGTCAATTCGATTTCTTCCCTGCGAAAGACGCGCTTCCGCTGGAAGCGGATAGCGATGATGCCGGCGACCCTCCCGGCGATCAACATCGGTACTGCGAGAATTGCGCAAACCCCCAGGCCCCGCAGGTGTCTTTTCAGCAAAGCGACGGCCGGGTCCGGATCCGTGTCTTCCATCACCCGATGCCACGGGGCATCCGGTTCGGAGCCGACACGCATCCGGGCCGTCTCCTGGTCGATGTCCTCCAAAACTGCGTGCTGGCCTGTGCGCAGGACTTCGCTCCACACGGGGTGATTTTGTGCCAGGATCGGCAGTTCCGCCGCGGGATGGACCCCGTCATTTCGGGTCTGAAACCGGTCCTCCTCGATAACTGCCACCAGACGCAGCCAGCCCCCCTCATCATATCTGTCCCACACGCTCACACTATGCGCCCCGCATTGCCGGGCGATGGTGTGCAGCACGTGCTCCAGCAATTTGTCTGGGTCGGACTCCTGAGCCAGTGAATCCAGCGTGCCAGTCAGGGCGTCCAGTTGACCCCGCGCAAGGTGCTCTGACGCGCGCAGGGCCTCGGCCGCCCCCCTGCGTTCCGTGATGTCCCGCAGAATGACCGTGAAAACCACTTCGGCGCCGAGATCGAGTTTGGAGATAGAAGCCTCCGCAGGGAACTCGCTCCCGTCTCTCCGACGGCCAAATACCTCGCAACGTTGCCCCATCGAGCGCGACACTTCCGAAGAGGCCGCAAACTGCTCGATGTGCCCCCGGTGCGCGCGCGCGAATCGTTGCGGCAGCAAGATATCCAGCGCTTTGCCGATGACTTCCGTCCCGGCATACCCAAACACCTTCTCGGCGCCTTGATTGAACAGAACGATGTGTTGGCTGGAATCCACAGAAATAATCGCGTCTTCGGCGATCGCCAGCATGCCTTCAAATCGGGCCTTCGCCGCGTGGAGCGCATCCTGAGACCGCTTCCGTTCAATCGCAACCGCCGCCAGATCCGTGACCTGTTCGATGATCTTCTGATGTTGGGCGGCAGGGCTGCACGGTTCATGCCAATAAATCGCAAAGGTGCCCAACACTTTTCCGGCCGAGGACTGGATCGGCGTGGACCAGCAGGCTCGCAGCCCATGCGCCAAAGCCAACTCGCGATACCCGGAGCCCAGAGGGTCGCTGGCGATGTCCGAGACGATGACTGGCTCTCTCAGGTAGGCGGCCCTCCCGCAGGGCCCCGTCGCCGGGCCGATGACAACCCCGTTGATGGCCTTGGCGTAGCTGGCCGGAAGACTGGGTGCGGCACCGTGCCCAAGCTGCTTGCCCTCCGCGTCCAGGAGCAGAATCGAACACACAGACCCGCTCGACATCTCTTCCACAAGCCGGCACAAGGCCTCCAGGAGCGAAGGCAGCGGATTCCCCTTGGCGATCATTTCGAGCACCCGCTTTTCCCCGGCGAGGAACCCCTCCGCCCATTTGCGGGCTTTTATGTCGGCGGTCTGTCCGTTGATGACCAGGCAGAGCTGATCGGCGCTTCGCCGCAGTGCTTCCTCTGGACAAGGCGCCAATTCGCGCGGCGGCGTTTCGACCGCCTCAGCCGCACTTTCGAGCGCCGGATCGCGTGTATTCATGGCCAATGACCTGCCATTCTTGGTCGCATCATCATGGGCGACTAATGACAGCATAACATGTCCTCGGTCAAATGTCCTGCTCACCCCATCACGCGACGCCCCCTCAAACGCCCCTGGCTGACCTGTCCGAACTGGGGCCGAGCCGTAGAGATTCGAGAGCCCGCTCCCACGCGCCGACAAGCCATCCCGCAAGGGACGCAGCCCGTCTTCGCCCCCGCCGTCGAGGGCATCGCTTCTGAACCGTTCGACCATTTTGAGAATTCGTGGAGCGTCTACCCGTTGCCCGGCCCTCAGGTACTCGCCAAGCCCCAATCGTTTCGGTTAAATCATCGCCATGAAACGAGCCTGGCTCTTGAGTCTGAGAGTCCCGCCCTGGCGCACGGGCCGGCGGGCCCCGACAAAATGAAACCGAACGTCTCCGATTGCGAAGCCATTATGCGACCACCCCGTCTCCTCCTCGTTGTTTTGCTGCTGGCTCCATGGAGCCTCCTTCACGCCGCTGACTGGCCTCAATGGGGAGGAACTGCGTCCAAGAACATGGTTTCACCGGAGAGACATTTGCCAGAGACCTTCGTGCCGGGAGAAAAGGGAACGCAGGGCGAAGGAATTCTCCTTGCCACGGCCAGGAATGTGAGGTGGGCCGCCCGGCTCGGCAACTTCTCCTGCGGGACCCCAACGGTGGCCGGCGGCCAGGTGTTTATCGGCGGGATGGTCGAGAGGCAGGGCGTCATGAAGTGTTTCGACGAGGCGACGGGGAAGCTGCTCTGGCAATGGATTAAGCCGTGCCGCTCCGATTTGAAGGAGGATGCGATGAACTTCCGGCAGTTTCCGAAGTCATTGGGGGTCTGCTCGACCCCGGCGGTCGTCGGTGACCGGCTTTACTTCGTGGACCAGAACTGCGTGGTTGAGTGCCTCGACACCCAGGGCCAACCGCCGGCGGCAGGCGCGGAGGCAGGCGAAGCCAAAGTGATTTGGACGTTCGACATGTACGCCGACAAAGCGGTGGGGTCCCGCCCGTCAGACGCCTGCAACGGCTCGCCGCTGATTGACGGCGACTTGCTTTACGTCACCACCGCCAACGGTGTCGACCGCATCATCGAGGTGCCCATCGAGAAGGATGCGGCGCGCCGGTGTTTCGCGCCCAACGCACCCACCCTCATCGTGCTGGACAAACGGACTGGCCGGTTTCTGGCCCGGGACACCGCGCCTACCCCGGCTAACATGCTGCACGGGCAGTGGTCGTCGCCGTCCCTGGGGACGGTGCAAGGGCGGAAGCTGGTGTTCCTGGGAGGTGGTGACGGCAACTGCTACGCGTTCGAGGCTCTTGCCGGCGTGCCCGGAGACCCGGTCACACTGAAGACCGCCTGGTGGGTGGACTGCAATCCGCCGGAATACCGTTCGTTCGGCGGCATGGACCTGATGGTCCACTACACACTCGGGGACAAGCGGCGCAAAGATACCATAAACACACTCAACGACGGGTCGTTCGTAGGCCTGAGTGAGATCATCGCCACGCCGGTCTTCTACAAGAACCGAGTCTATGTGGCCATCGGGCGTGATCCCGACCACGGACGCGGACGCGGCGCCCTTCTGTGCCTGGATGCCAACCAGGCCGGCGACAGCACCAGGACCGGCAAGCTTTGGACCTACCAGGGACTCGACCGCTCACTCTCGACGGTGTCCATCGCCGACAGCCTGCTGTACATTGCGGACGTGGCCGGGCGGTTGCACTGCCTGGACGCGGAGACCGGCAAAGTATATTGGGTTTACGATTCCAAGGGCCGGACGATTGCCTCGACGATGGTGGCGGACGGCAAAATCTACCTGCCCAACGAAAAGTGTCTGAACATCCTGGCTGCCGGAAAGAAGCTGAAACTCCTAAGCCAAATCAACCTGGGTGGGCCAGCGTGGGGAACCCCCGTGGTGGCGAACGGAACGCTCTACGTTCCCTCAAGGAATTACCTGTGGGCGGTGAAACAGCAGGACGCCGGGGAATAGCAACTCAAGCCTTTCGCCCTTCGTGCTCCGCTCCAGAAAATAGTTCACCCCGGCCACGCTCTGCCAGGTGACCGTCGCGTTGGTGCTGGTGACAAAAGGTGCAAGCAGGCGCAACGCCGAGAGCTGGTTGGTGGGGCAAGTGCCGCAAATTTCCGGGACGGCGGGGGCCGCCCCGCCGAACGCAGACCCGCTTTTCAGGTGGCGTGAGGGCCGGGAAAGCGCCCCTCCCGGCGATGCGACTCGGTAATGTTCTTTGTTCATCCGGTGATGAACCCAATCACTTCCTTCCCGTCCTCAAGCTCCGGCTCAAACTCGACTGCCACGGTGTTGTCGAAAAGCCAGCGGACCTCTTGCTTGTAAACATTCTTGTACGCTTGCGGCTCCTCGCTGTGCAGTCGAGACCTGACCTCCTCAAGCGAGTCCGAGTTAAAGTACCTGACCTGATAATCAACACTGCCAGTGGGCTCTCCGGCCACCTCGCAGTGATACGCGGCTATAACGAGAATCGGCATAGGTTGCATGTCACCGGCCACTTACTCCACTGACCAACCGTCCACCTCACGGGCCCAAAGAGGCATGGGTTGACAGCTCAGCCGCAAATCGGCGCCACTGGGACATCGGCAAGTTGACCGTAGGCTTTAAACGTCCGCTCCAGGTTACCCAACACGAACAACTGGTGGAAACCTTTCACGTCGCGCGTGTCGGCCACGTTGTCCAACTCGATTTCCACCGCCGTGCGGCAACAGCCGGATGGCGGTTGGTCAATGTTGGAGACGACGCGACCGGTGCCGATCATGATGGACAGCGGATGCACGTCGGCCTGGAGAATCGTTACCGGCTTGCCTACCGGCCACAATACCTGCGGCGCAACCCCGGTGCGGGTGTGATAGTTGCGAAGGAGGAAAGGCGCCCGGTACGGCTGCTCGAAACCTTCCAACCGCAACGGCGAGGTGCAATGAGCGCCAATCAGCGTATTATTGACGGTGTTGGGGGAGGGATCTTGCTGAAAACAGGGCCGCTCGCAGAGCAGGTGGGTCATCAGCATGCCGATGGTCGCGTTGCCATCCTGCTCGCAGGCGGCGACGATGCCTTCGTCCCGCAGCTTGGAATAGGCCATGCACACGGGGTTCTTCCAACCGAGGCAGTCAATGGCGATTCCCTGACAGCCTTCCCGTTCCATCAGCCGGCGACAGACCACGTAATTCTTCGCCGCTTCGAGTATGTCCGCAGCGTTCGGCTCGAGGATCTTGCGGGCCTGGCGGCTATAGAAATTGGCCAGCGAACGGACTTCTTCGGTGACGGCAACCTGCCTGAACTCCTCCGCGAATCGCGCTTTAGGGATCCAGTGAAACACGGTCCCCAGACCCTCGATCACCTGGTCGCGGGTGGCAGTGCCCGCGACGAACAGAATGCGTGTGTTTTTCATCCGCCAGATCGCGCTGAGCAGGCTTGTGGCGGTGGTCAGCCAGCCGACATCCTGGGTCGCGCCGACATAGACACGCGGTGTGCTGCGCCCAATTTGAAGCTGGTAGGTGAAGCCGCTGAGGTTACTATAGATGATGGTCGGAATGTCGCCTCGACGGGTGACGATCTCGTTAACCAGTCCCCACAGGGTGAGTTCCATCGCGCAGACCAGGAGGCCATCTGGCGGCGAGTTCTTGAACTGGACCAGGAACTCGCTGACCTCCTCCGGCTTCTCCAGTGGCTTGTCCCGCACCGCCAGGCGAACATCGAATCGCTTGGCGGCATGCCGGAGGGTCTCAGTGAACAAAGCTTGCTGGGCCTTGACGTTGCAGTTGCCTCCGGGCCAGCTCACTACCGGGGTTTCCTCCGGACGGACGAACACTACCTGGATGACCGGCTGCCCGGCAATTCCGGGCGCCTGGCCAAACAAACGAGCAGTCAAATCGAGCCATTCCATTTGTGCGGCGGCCGTCACGATGGTCGCGCGGGCCGTTCTATTCAGGAAACTACGCCGGCTGAAGGTTGCCGGACATCTGGTTGCGTCACACGTTCCACAAGTCTGCATAAGACGGAGGCGGTTAAGCCTGCCGGTTACGTTCCACGCAGGCCGTTGAACTCTGGCAGCACCCTATCAGAACCCGGCCCTTGAAGGCAATGCGCTTCTTGCTAAACGGCTGGTGGCACCCCGCAGAGCAAGAACGACTTTGCTTGCGCGCGCCCGCAAAAAGCATATGGAAGGGCTGCAATTAGCCGACAAGAAACAACGCACTGCGATCACCATGAACTCCAATGAGATGAAACGCCGCGAATTCCTCCAGGCCACGGCGACGATTGGCCTGGCGGCGGCTGGCGGGGCACTGTGCCCGCAGGTGTTTGCCGCCGAACCGCTCGAAATGCGCCTTGGGTCCAGCGGCCTCCGGGTCCAACCTGTGCTGATTTAAGGTCTCGCCGAGCGGCATAAGGGAAGTTGGCGGCCATGGGGCGATGTCCAGACCGAGGCCGCGGTGGCGGCGGAAGTCGAGCGCATCAACGGTGACCTGAAACGTCTGGCCGGCCTGGCTGATTTCGGGCTGCGGCTGTTGCCGACCGCCAGGCTGAGCACCCGGCAACAGGTGGACACATTGAAGGACGCAAAACCTGACGCGCTGGTGGTCTATGCCTCCGGCAGCGGCACGGATGTGCTGGAATCCTTGGCTGGACTGGGCAAGCCCATGGTGATCTTTGTCCGCGAGAAGTCAGGCCCCTATTGCTTGTGGCACGAGATCGTGGACTCGCGCTTCCTGCGCAGCCACACCGATGAAGTGAAGCAGACCGCCGCCGGTCTCGAGGACGTGGTGGTGGACGACCCGGCGGAGGTCCTGTGGCGCCTGCGGGCGTTATACGGCCTGAAAAACACGGTGGGCCGCCGCATCGTGTGCGTGGGGGGCCCGGGCGGCTGGTCGTGCCCGCAGGCGCCCGAGCGGGCTCGCCGGCGCTTCCAATTGGACATGGTCACGGTGCCGGTGCCGGAGGTGAACGCCCTGATTGAGTCGGCCCGGAAAGCTGCCGCCGTGGTGAGCCGGTGCAAGCGGGAGGCCCGCAGTTACATGGCCGCCCACGGGGTCACGTCCCGGATCGGGGAGGACGCCGTCGCCGAGGCCTTCCTGCTCAAGGAACTGTTTCGCGACCTGATGACCAAGAACGACGCTTGCGCGGGTTCCACTGCCAGATCGCCTATGGCGACTGGGCGCGCGAGGTGGCCTACGCGGCGAGGAAGGTGGGCATTGAAGTGCAGCGGCTGCCGAAGGCGGTCTGATGGGCGTGGAATGGAAAGACGCCGAGATTTTCCAGAAGCCGTATTCGTCGTCGGCTCCGCGTTCGAGCAGCCCAACGCCAATCTTGACGAAGCTGCTGCCAGCGGGGCGGTGTTGGTGGTGAAGGCCGTGCCGACCGGCGCGAATACGACGGTGGGAATGCGAGAGTCTGCTGCCAGTGTGGCCGTCGGCCAGGCGTGCTCCTGGCGGTCGAGCAGGCTGTCAATGCATCACTCCTTCTCTTCCTGCAGGATGCGCCAGAGATTACGCAGATTGCGCTCGTGCATGCCGTGAGACCAACTGCCGGGCGGCGTCTCCCGGAGGGCGGGGAATTTGCTCGCGGCGAGCCGCTCCTTGGCCTGGTCCAGCGTCAGGCCTGTCCGCTGGGCCGCGCGGACCCCAAGGAGCATTCGCTGATAGTAGTCCCGCACCGGCGCCAGGTCCTGCTTCAGCAAGGGCGGGCTGTGCGACGGGACCACGTGATCGATCTTCACCTCAGGGGCGAGAAACCTGTCCAGTACGGCCAGAAACCGCCGCACGTCTTCGAGTTTGGTTTGCTCGCCGATCTCGGGAAAATGGGCCCGCTGGTAAGCGATGCCTCCGGTGATCAGCAGCCGCTCTTGCGGCACGTACACCAGCGTATCCGATAGGCTATGGCCCTTGCCGAAGAACACCAACTCCAACTGCACATCGCCCAGGTCCAGCGTGAGCCGGTCTTTGAAGGTCAGCGACGGTTTGACCACCTCATAGCCCTCGCGCAGATCCTGGCTATGGAGTTCCCAGAACCTGATCTCCCCGCGAACCGCTCTCGCCTCGACGGCGCTGCGGGCGGCGACCTCCGGCAACCCGGCCCGGAGCTGCTCAGTGAACTGGCGCGCCCACTCGAGGTCCCGCTTCCTCCAGGCGGGCGAGGTTTGCCGGCGAACGATCCATTGCATGTCCTCCGCCAGGTTTTCGTGGCCGACGATGACGGCGTCTTTGAACAAGCTGTTGCCGCCGGGATGGCTGTCGTGGGCGTGCGTGTTGATCACATACACCCAATTGGTGCGCCCGAAGACCTGCTCGAGTTTGGCCTTGATCGGGGCCATGATGCGCGGCGACATCTCCGTGTCGACAATCACCAGGCCCTTCCAGGTCCGGATCGCGGTCAGGTTGCACCGCCGATCCGTGCCCACCCAGTAGGCCAGCGCCACGCGGCTCGACAGTCTCTCCAGGTTGATAAACTCGCTCCCGTCGCCTGCCGGCCCAGCCAGGGGCATGGGTGTGCACAGCCCGAGAAGGGTGATCCCCGATGCCAGCATCAGCACACGGCGCATCATTGCCGCCCAAGAACTCGTTGACCATGAGGCATGCATTTTCATGCACTCATTTTAAGAGTCCTACCCTGAGCGCGGTGATAGAATGGGCTGGAAAAAGGTGCTGAAAACCGGCGCCGGCAGTAAAAGTGCCCGACGACGGGACCACCCGGTTTGGCCCGGCCAATGAATTCTCGGCGTCCAGGGCGCCGCTCAAGACGGTGAAATGCCCGACCGGATCAACTTCCCTGGCGCCATTGAGAGTTATGCTGACAGATTCGGGCGCGTCCGACTTGTTTACAACCTTCAACAGCACGTCATCCCTGCCCGCTTCGGTGTCCACAGATGCGGACCAGTAGCAATGCGCCGTATTTTGAGTTAAAGGCAGGACTCGTGACCCCGCGTTGTCCACAAACAACATCTTTTGCATGTAGTATGAGGGAGTGGCAAAGGCGGTCACCGCGTCATTCCAGACAAGGCAGGGACCAAAATTGCCATGACCCACCAGCCCGGCATAATTGCCATAACCCGTCCACCACATTCTTTCAGAGTTTTTTTCGCATCCCAGCATGAAGGCCGCGTCTCCCAGGGCATCGCCGAAATTTCCGATTGCATCGCCTCCGTTGCCGCGGAGGGAGGACGCATACTCTGCGACGCATATCTTTTTGCAGGCCGGGTTGATGCTGTCATATTTGTCATACAGATGCGAGAGGTCCTTCTCATAGAAATGGTCATCGGCGAAATCCAGGAAACTCTCGGGCGCCGGTGAAGGGACACCGGTGGCATTGAACATGATCTTCATATCGGGATAATGGGCCAATATCGCCTCGTGAATCATGGTGTAGCGGGGAATGTAGTCCTTTAGCGTTTGCCAGCCGTTTTCATTGCCGATCTCGATGAATGTGAGATGGTAGGGTGCCGGATGGCCGTTGGCCGCGCGCCGGGCGCCCCACCTGGCTGAGACGGATCCCTTGCAATACTCGAGCAGGTCCAGGATATTGGCGATAATCGGCTGCATTTGATCGAGCGGGCAAATGCCAAACCATTCTTTGTTGTCGGCATTTTCACTGATCCCTGACGAGCAGACATAAACCGGTTCCGCCCCCAGGTCTTCGCATAATTGCAGGTACTCATCCAAACCGAAATAGAGGTCGTTCTTGTAACCCCAGTTGTTTCTGGTGGACCCGGGCCTTTCTTCGATGGGGCCGATGGAGTTCTTCCAGTTCCAGCAAATATCCAGGCCCGCGGACTCGGCGGTGCAGCCGCCCGGGAACTGTATGTACTTGGGCTTCAAGGCCGCCAGCTTCTCAGCCAGGTCGAGCCGCAGGCCATTGGGACGGTCCTTCCAGGTTGGCGGCATGAGGGTAACCACGTCAAAATACACATCGCCCGTGGCTGAGGCATAGATTACAAAGCGGTTGGCGCCGGAAACACTGGCAATGCCGGTGGTGGTCAGGTCGCAGGTGAAATGCTGCCAGGTGGCCGTCGGCTCGAGCTCGGGCGACTGAGCGTAAACGGCGCCGCCATTGCTTTCCAAGGTCGCCTTTAGGGTCCCAGTGAAATGCGGGCCTTTCTTGGCCCAAAAGGAAACTCTGTAGGTCGTATGGTTCCTTAACGCGATTCCCCAGTACCCCTCATTTGCCAGGCCCACGCTCCCGGACGCGACCGAAGTCACCTCCAGTTTAGCGCAATGATTTTGGCGGTTGTTCAGCAGGGCGGTCTCGGCGGAGGTTTGGCCGGATAAATTGCCATTCGAGGTTCCTGGTTTGACTAAACTCCACCCAGCGACCGGGTTTTTCAGCTCCTCGAAGGAGGGATTGTTGATCAACTGGGCGTATAAGCCTCCCTCAAACTGGTGGTTGAACTCCTCGATTTGCTGGCCCCTGCAAATCGGGGCAACAATGGCTCCGGGCCGGGAAACGTTGACCGTGCACTTAGGACCAGCACTTTCCGCAGGGGACGCGCCGGCAGGGAACAGAGCATTGATTTGCCGGAGGGTTTCTTCCACGAGCACCTGGCCACCCTCGGGACCGACGCGGAACTTGTCAGCGCTGTAGCCGCCGCCCTGGACCGCTCGGGCCGTGGGCAAGTATCCGCTGGCGCCACAGGCAAGCTGGACGAGCAGGGTCGGCACCGCCGGACTGCGCGCCTGGATGCGGATGGCGTAGTCGAGGTAGAGCTCGAAAGGGCAGGTGGCCATCGCCACATCGCCCAGACGCAGCACGTGGAACTTGATTGGCTGCACCGGGTCGGTTTCGTAAAACGGTTCCGGGACTGGTTGTGGCTCCGGGAGGTTGGCGCTCGCCACGGTATGCCGGAAGACCAGTTCGCTCTGCCGGGCATTCCCGGCCACAGGGAACGCGTTGTCGACGGCGTTTGCAATCCGGCGCGCGATTTCTTTGCGACGCGAGAGGCCGCGTCTCCGATCCATAACCTGCTCCGCCGCCTGCCGGTAGATCGGGTGGGGAGACAAATCGCCCGCGGGCGCGCACTGGGGCAATATAAAGAGTTCCGCCCCATGCCGCCGATGGAATCCCTCGCGCACGTCGTGCCAGAAATCGGCGGAGACCTCGTATAAATGCTCGGTTTCCTGCGCGGGGCCGGCCAGGTTGATCACCACACCGGTCCAATTCGTCCTGGCTCCCCAGAAAAACAGCAGGTTCACCGCGTGATCCTCCGGACCCTCGACGTAGGCGAAGTCGGGCGCTCGCGTGTTGCCGTACATCACGGCGGAACCATTGCGGAACACAGCGCGGCGGTTGAAACTGACCACGGCCTGGCTGAGCGCCCAACCCATGCTTGCGGGCGCCCGGTTTTTCCAGGCCCGGATCACCGCCTCCGAAACGCGGTCCACAAAGAATTCGCCATACTCGGATGCTTTCATGACACCCGCGTCCTGGCTCACGTCATAAAGATCCTTGAATGTGCTGTCCACGAGGCCCGGTCCGGTGTGGGTATGGGTGGCGTTGAGGAACAGTTTTGCGCTGTCGAACTCCGGCAGTTGAGCGCGGACCTTTTCCTGCAGGCGCCGTTGAATGGCCCGCTGAATGAACAGCAGATCGCAGGAGACGAGGATGGCCTGTTCCGGCTTGTCTCCGCCTTGAGTTTCCAGGGCCAGCACCGTGGCCGTCAACGGATCACGCACGCCGGTCGAGATGCGCTTATACAATTGGCCGATGAGCGCAACCGGGCGAGTGGGGGTGATATCGGCCGTGGCCCACCCCACCTTGAGCGGGCGCGTCTGGCCGGCCTGGGCTGGCCGCTGGTTGAGGCCTGCCGGCCCTCCCGGTCCCCTGGGGGCAGAAGGGCCATCGGGTCCGCGGCCAGGCTCTTGAGCCACCATGGATATGGTCAGAATTCCCATCAGGGCCACGGTCGTTGATAATCGGGAAGTGGCAGGACGTTGCGTTTTCATGTTTCTTCTTCGCTGATTTCAGATATTCCGGAGCGCGGACCGGGTGACACTCTATTGGGTTTACTGGGTTTGAGCAAACGCCGTCTTCCGGAAGGCCAACCTGTGAAGGTCGAAAAGGCCCGGTTTCAAACAGGAAGGGAACCGCGAATCGGCGCAAATCACGGGAAACCGTAGAGCCGGTTGCCAGATTAACCGCAAACAACGCAGAGATCACAAAGAAACGCCTTGTTTCTCTCGGGCCTTTGCGTTCTCTGCGTTCTTTGCGGCCAGGGTTTACTGGCTCAGCCGGTAAAACCGCAAGGGTTCCCTGGAGCTGTTCGTGAGGGTGTTCCACCATTGCACCAAGGCAGGCGGAGCGCCGACATCCGACCAGGCCTGCAGGGAGCAGAGATTGGTCGCAGTTTGCAGTTTGTATTCCAGGAGGGAGCTTCGCCACCAGACAACTGTCTGGCCGGCGGCTTGAGTAATAGCCAGGGTCGCCAAGGGTTTGGCGGCGGTCAGTTGAACCAGCTCGATACCGGTTCCGTTTACCGGATCGAGGTTGCGGCTGTACTGTTTGGCGGCGGGGCTATTCCAGTGTTCGTGCACGCCGAGGCTCGACAGGCGAGTGCCGGTCTTGCCCGGATCATAAAAGGTGCCCGAAGGGGGGTTGTTGGCTTGCGCCGCTTCGTAGAGGTAATCCTCGGCCCCGCCCTGGAGCGCAGAGCCGGGGCTGTCGCTGCCGTTGGCCACCACATTGGGCCACTCGGCGAGGAGGAAATCATAGCACACGGAATCAATCGCTACCGGGTCCTGGGAGGCGAACAAGCTCGAGGGCCAATTTCCGTTAAACGGCGCGGTGTTCCATTTCTTGGGATGGGAGTCCCAGAAATAACCGCCAAAGAGGCCGTCCACCAGGAAGAGCAGCGTCTTGCCGCCCAGAACGGGGCTGCCCAGCAGGTCCACCAGGGCGCGGTAATGCCCCAGGCCAGGAGTCCCGGGCAGGCTCGGGTCCGGCGTGCTGGTATGCATGTTGTTGTAATTAAGGATGCCGCCCCGGTTCGGGCCCGACGCATCCCGGAAGTAGCCGTCGGGACAGCGGAGCAAGGCCCCGTAAAAGTTCTTGGCGCAGAGAGTCACGCCCACGGCGTGCCCCTTTAGAACCGCAAAATCAATGAGGTAGTCTGCCTGGGCCAAAGGCACAGGCACATAGTCTTGAACCACGGCCTGGCCGGCGGTGGCGTTGGTACGGCTCCAGTAGAAAGGGACCGACGAAAACTCGGCGCGCAGGCGTCCTGACCCGCCAAAATTGTCGAAATAATGAACGTTTGGGAATTCGGGGTGCAGCCTGTTCCACTCGTAGGCCGGGAAGTTGCCGGTCGGGTCGCCCAGAAAGATGTTGGTCTGGTCAACTCCCGCCGTATAGACCAGTTGACGGAGCAGGCTAAGGAGCATCTGGGGCGAATTGTCAATCGTGTTGAGCCATTGGCCGTCGGAGTAACTGTTCTGCTTTTCATAAGTGCCGCCGATGTCAACGGTGTCGGTCCCCGAGCGCGCGTTGCAGGTGGTCAGGTTGATCTTGATGGCCACCTTTTCGCCGGCCTGATAGCCGCGCGCGCCATGGCCGTGGCTCTGGTTGAAATACTTGAAAATGGCGTCCCAGGCCGCCGCATCCGAGCCCCTCCACCCACTGATTGCAGTGCCTTGGACATCATCTGTTCTACGACCGAAATATCGGTGTGATTGGTGTCGAACCAATGTTCCGCCGAGGTGTAGCCGGCCCAGTTGACCGCTGCCGGCGCATAGACCCAGGCGACGCGGCCTGGGAAAATGCCCCTGGCCTGGCCAACGGGCGCGTTGGGCGGATTTCCCGCCCAACTCCGGGCGGCAGGCAGGCTGGCCAGCACCAGGACGCACCCGCCGATGGCGGCGGCTCCCCACAGGCACGCTTTCCAGAACCGCGCTCCCCGGTGCCGCGCCTTGCGCCAGGCAAAAGCCGACCCTGCCAACGCCAGCACCCAAACCACAAAGCTGCTAGCCACCGGAAAAGCGATTCTCTGGCACGGGTAGGCCGCCCGGCTCGGCTTGGGGATGACGCGTACGAGAAACCAAAGCAAGGAAGCCAGGCCCAGGCCGGAAAAAAGCCAGCCGAGAAACCTGAGCTGGCGCTGTGGTGGTTCCAAAGACCGACCCGTGGCCGGGCAGACGCGCTGCGAAGCGGGTGAAGGTTGAACGGTTTCGCCGCAAGGAGGGCCTGGTGTTTTCATGGGGTCAGGAGCGCGTTCGGAGGATCGTAATTGAAACCGATCCCGGTTTTGCTTCGTAGCTCGCGCGCATCAATCGGCGGCCATTGTAGAAGTGGGCAACCTAAAAGCAATCCGATCTGCAGCAGGATTCACTTCTCGCGCTGAAAGAGCTTGGCCAGTTTCCGGTCCGCCTCCTCGGGAGATCTTGGCGTAACCGTCGGCAGATGCGAGCCTGCCAGTATGGGTAAGGCCGAACTGATCTATCAGAAGCTCCAAGGTCTGCCGGACTCGACGCAGACGGCGGTGCTCCAGATGGTGGAGTCGCTGTCCGACAACGGCTCTGAAGCGCAGGCAGGCCCGCGCAGCGGCCTGGCAGAGAAGTGCCACCAACTCGCGGAAACCTGGCGGCGGGAAACGGGCTTTTTCTCTTTCATGCAACAGAGGGCGTGCAACCCGCCACCGATCTCGCGGTCGATTCACTGGACCCAATGCACCGAACCGGCTTCACCGGCGAATGTTCGCACCGGCGGTTGATTGAGTGTGGCCAGGCTCAAGCGATGATTTGCTACACCAGCCGCGAAGTAATGACCCCACTGTCCGCACAGATGACCGGGAGGCCATCGTCGCCGGTGGCAACGACGAGGTAAGTTTCCTCATTGTCTTGCGCCCGTGAACGCCTACACTCGGCTCCCATGAAGCCAACAACACGCAGAGATTTCTTGAAAAGTTCGATGACGGCCGGGCTGGCGCTTGGGTTGCCGAGAATGGCAATCGGCGGCGAGGGCCCATCCAAGGCCGTCGCACCCAATGATGCGGTCCGGCTGGCGGTGGTGGGGCTCGGCGCAACCAAGGCCGTCGGCGGTGTGGGCGGGCGAGGGCACCAGCTCATTGCCCGGTTGCCAGAGGTCCCGGGGGCAAGAATCGTCGCTTTGTGCGACGTGGACCAGGCGTTCCTGGACCGCGAAGTCCAGCCATTCAAGGACCGGGGGGAAGAGGTCGCCACTTACACTGACCTGCGCCGGCTTCTGGACGACAAGAGCATTGACGCGGTGGTCCTCGCCATGCCCAATCACTGGCATGGGCTGGCGACCGTCTGGGCGTGCCAGGCCGGCAAGGATGTTTATGTCGAAAAGCCGTTTTCGCACAACATCTGGGAAGGCCGCCAAATGGTCGCCGCGGCGCGGAAATATGGCCGCATGGTCCAGGTGGGCACGCAAAATCGCTCGAGTTCATTTCTGCGCCAGGTTTTTGACTCCCTGCGCGGGGGTGAGCTGGGTCCCCTCCGCTTTGCCCATGCCCTGATTTACCGGGCGCGTGACGGCATCGGCAAGGTCAGCGCGCCAACGCCCGTGCCCGCCACGGTGGACTACGACCTCTGGTGCGGTCCCGCGCCCAAGGGGCCGCTCATGCGCAAGCAACTGCACTACGAATGGCATTGGTTCTGGGCCACCGGCAACGGCGAGATGGGCAACAATGGAGTCCATGACATTGATCTTTGCCGCTGGGCTTTGGGACAGAGCGGGCTGCCTCCCCGGGCCATGAGCATCGGCGGCCGGTTCGCTTTCGACGATTGCGGCGAAACGGCCAACACCCACATTGCACTCTTGGATTACCAACCCGCCCCGGTCATCTGTGAAATCCGCAACGTGCGCGCCGCCAACAGCCCGGAGGGCATGGGCAAGTTCCGGAACCGAAACAGCGGCCTGGTGATTGATTGCGAAGGCGGTTACTTCACGGGCGACGCCTCGGGCGGAGCCCTCTTCGATAACCAGGGCAAGAAGATCAGGGACATTCCAGACGACGGCAGCTCGAGGCGGCTGGAAGCCTCCCATCTGTCCAACTTCGTAGCGGCGGTTCGCAGCCGGAAAGCCGGCGACCTGGCCGCCGAGGCCCTGCAGGGACACCTCTCTGCTGCCTGCTGCCATCTGGCTAACGTGTCCTATCGGCTCGGCAAACCGTCAGCGCCGGAGGCGATCCGGGAAGCAGCCCAGGGGAAGCGGGAGCTGTTGGATGCTTTCGAGCGTTGCCGCGAGTACCTGGGCAACAATGGCGTTGACCTGGGCGCTACACCCGCCGTTCTTGGCCCCTGGGTGACCTACGACCCCAAGCAGGAGCGGTTTGTCAACGACTTCGCCGACCAGGCCAACGCGCTTTCTGAGCGTCAGTACCGCCAGCCCTTCGCGGTGCCAAAGCTCGCGTGATGAGCAACGGAGATAAAGGGGCTCCTCCGGGTAGTTGGGGTCTGGAGTTAAGCTGGACTTTGCCCATATGGCCCTTGTGCGAGCGGAGCGAGCCAAAGCCAAGTCCCGTGGGGACGACATGATAATAGCCCAGGGCAAGCGAGGAACGAGCGCCGCCCTGGGTAAGGAGCCCAGTGTGAATACCTCCCTTTTCCCGAGCTTTGTTTTTTCCAGGCTTGAAGCCTGGAAAAAACAAAGCTCGGGAAAAGGGAAGCTGGGGTCGCTTGGCATCTACCCAGGGCGGCGGCCCGCCTGCGCTACGCTCCGGCCGGCCTTGCCCTGGGCTATTATCTCGCTGCCCCTTCGGGGCGCCGGAGATTGGCGGAGTTTTCCTTTATTGGCACCAGAGCCGGACAGCCGAAAACCCACAGAGCATCTGATGAACCACTTTACCGGACGCGGACCAGGACGGCATCGTCGCCGGGGAGTGTGAGCTTGAGGCCATCCCCGGCCAGGCGGCGGGCATCCAGGTCCAAGGGGGCCCGGGGATCCGGACCGGCAGCCGCCGTGGAGCCGGCCACGAGCCGCGTGGCTGCGGTCAGGCGGGACAACGGATAAGGAAGCTTATCCGGATGCAACACGCAGGTGACCTCGCGCGGAGTGGGCTCGAGGTTGGCGAGCAGAAGGTAAGACTCGCCCGGGCGGCTGTAAACGACCGCCGCGCAACGGTGGTCGGACAGGCTGACCGCCTCGTTCCGCCAATCGGCGAAACGGCAGGCCCGAGGCTCGCCCAGGGGTTTGAGGAGCGGCAGCAACTCGAAGGTTTCGGGGCTGGCCGGCCAGGGGGTGACGCCACCCAGGAAGGCCTCGAGGGCGAAGAGCTTGTGGAGCCGCCGGGGCGCCTGGCTGTCGAGGGTGCCGTAGCTGATAACGCCCCGAGGACGAGCGCCGGCCAGCGACCATTCCAGGGGTAAATCCTCCAGGTCCGGGGCGCGGTCAGTCCACTTCTGGTAGCCCCATTCGGTTGCCACGACGAAGTTGGCAAAGTTCTCCGTGGCGAACATCGGGGTGGTGGTGTTGTGAAGGATGACCAGGCCGTCGGGGCCGACCCGCTGCCGCGTCCATTCCATCAAATCCAGCAGTTCATTGATGTCCCAATGGCCCGGGGCGTTGGCGCCACTCTTGGCCTCGTGCAGCGGATTGCAGCAGAACAGGGCGACATTCCAGTCGTAATAGACCCCGTCGAGCGGATGGTTCTTGAGCACCCGGTTGATCGAGAACTTCAAGAAATCCAGCCAGCCTGAACGCAGGCACATTTGCGCGCCAAACTCGCTCTGGCCGCGGAAGAAATTATGCTGGAGGTCGCCCTGGCGATTCTTTCGTCCCCAGGCGGGGCCATTTTCCTGGAAGGCCTGGGTGCTGGGGTGCAGTTCCTTGTTGGAGAAGTAGGTTGCGGTGCGGATTCCGGCGCGGCGGCAATCCCGCAGGACCTGGTCGTAGCGGTCCATGTCCGGATAGGGCGGATAGGAGCCGTCGCGCCAGAACAGCCCGTCATCGTAATAATCGCCGTCGTTATGGCAGTGGACTGTCTGCAGGCCCTGTTCGGCCCAGCGCCGGATTTCCTCGGCGGCGACCCATTTGCCCTGGTTGCGGTTGAAGGAGGTGTGCAACCACGGTTGGAACGCGCGCCCTTCCAGGAGCGGGACAGCGAGGTAGAAATCGAAGGCGCAGGTGCCTTGCAAGGCTGCGGCGGCATTGGTGCTGAAGAACGGAGAGACCGAGAGCCCCAGGCCGGGCGGGTCCTGGCTGGGCCTGAGGAGGCATCTGCCCTGGCCGCGGCGCCCGGCAGGCCCCCGCTCCCATGGGGAGAGGTCCGAGCCTGCAAACCACTCGAGGCCCTCGACTCCTGAATCCACGAAAATCATGGAGCGCGGCACGAAGCGCAACTCGAGCGGCGGGTCCGACGGCTGGCCGAGGCGCTGTTTTCCCCAGCGGTTGCTCCCGAACGAGAATGGAGGGGCGCCTTCCTCTTCGGTGAGTCCTTCCCGGTAGCCGTAGCCGCAGAGGCTCGGAACCAGGAGGGTCGCCAGGGGGCACAATTCGCGCGCGCGGAAACCACCGGCCGGAGCCAGGAACTCCCGATGGATTTTGACGTACCCCCAGCGGTACTCGAACCTCGTCTTGAGCCGGAGACCCGAGGCGCGGCCGCCTTCATCCCGGAGCGCGCACTCGACGGTTACGATTCTCGTTCAAGCCTGCCCGGCGGTGGGTGACCTGGGGCATGGCATCTCTGAGGTCGGTCAGCACCGCTCCGCCCTCGTCCTGAACGCGGGCCTCAAGCGGACGGACCAGAAGGTTGGGTGAGCGGCCGTTTTTGAGCGCAATCCGGGTGATGGTGCCGCCTCTCTTCAGGTCGTGCTCGAACGTATAGAACGGAGTTTGGAGGGTCAAAACGCCGGCCCCGTCGTCCCGCCGCACGGAGTAGGCCTGGGGCCAGGTGCTGCCGGGTTTGGACGCGGGCTGCGCGGCTGCCGGTTCGGGGGCCGCAGGGAGAACCGCCGCGAAGGATAGGAGAATCAACGGCGCGGCCAGGCTATGAATGGGCCGCCAGGGAGTTACGTGCTTCGGCTTCATAGGATGTCACTCGATCCCCACGTCCACCTCGACCTGGACCTCCGCCTGCCGCACGGCGCCGTTGACCTTGTCGCAACGCTCCTCGAGCTTGAGGAGTTTGACATGCACCGCCTTCCCGTCCGGGAGAGGAACGTCCTGCCCCTCGCCGACCCGAAGGTCAACGGTCCGATGAAAAACTCGATCGGCGGCAGCCCTCCCGGTGGACGCACATCCCAGAATCAGAAGGCAGGCAAAAGTCCCAGCGGAAAAACCCATAGAGATTCGCTTTTTCATGGCTCACCGAGGATAACCGCCCCGGAGGGCGGTGGGACAGAAGAATTGATGCTAAACCCGGACTTTGGCCCGACAGGCTTTGGTCAGCGCGAGCATGGGCAGGGGAAAGCCTGCCGTCAGGTCTGTGCGCCCCGCCCCGTCGGGCGGCGGGCCTTCTCCCAGGGCGTAGGACAAGAATCTTCACAAAATGGGTTTTGCCGGGCTTTCGTCACAAAGGGTGTCTAGGAATCCAGATACCAACTGGCACCGACCCGATCAATGCCGCCGCACCAGGCCGCCTCTTCGTTTCCTTGGTTTCCTTCTGTTCCATTCCTGTGCGCAGCCGGCGGGGTGCAGGCAGAGGACAGAAGGAAACGAAGGAAACGAAGGATCCAAGACCCAGATCGTCCCTCACATTCTGCGATCCAGCCCGCAGGATTGCGGCGGGGTTTTGCCCGATGAGCTTAGGCCGGAACTGGTCTGAAGGCGCGGTGTTTACAATGTCCAGATGCTGCCATTTTATTCCTTCACCTTCATACTCTTGATCGTTTGTGCCGTGTTCTTCTATCGCGCCGGTGAATTTGAGGGGAGTTCAGGCCTGGCGTGGGCTGGGCTGTCGGTGTTGGTTTCGGTTGCGATTTGGCGCTGGCTCGGTGGGGGCGTCTTGGCTGTTTTCCTGGGGCAAGTCGGGCTGTTTACGGCGATCACGTTTTATCGAATGCGCCGCAAATGATGGTCGCTTTTACCAGGTCAATCATACGACTGCGATTCTGCTGCATTCAATTCATGGCCTAGCCAGTTCCGTGCCAGGTTTGGCCTCGGCGACGGTGGTCCGCACAGCCTCCTGGAGCGCCCCGCTTAAGCCTCGGTGTTCGTGGACTTCCAGGAAAGTCGGCGGCGGCGAGGCCCTGGCAGCCCTCGCCCAAGGCGTCAGCGCAGGCTGCCGCAGGCCCTGCGAGGCGTCTCGGGGAATTACGGCGCGCGCGGCCTCGGACTCGCCAGCCCCGGCATCTATGGACTGGGCTGCCAGGCCTGTGCGCCGTGCCCCATCGGGCGGCGGGCTTGGCCACACCCATCATAGGTCTCGAAAATCCTTTTGCCGATCTTGGCCCTTTCCGGCATTACCTTCCTAATGCCGGCGAAGACGACCAAAGTGCTGGAGGGAATCTGACTCACGGCCATGAACAACTTCGGCGAGAAGGTCAACTTCATCTGGTCCATTGCCGAGTTGCTCCGCGACCGGTTCAAGCGCGGCAAATACCAGGACGTAATCCTGCCCTTCACGGTCCTGCGCCGCATTGATTGCGTGCTCGCCCCCACCAAGGAGAAAGTCCTGGAGAAGCACGCCAGGCTGAAGGGAAAGCTGGAAAACCTCGACTCGCAGCTCCGCGCGGCCTCCGGGTTTGCCTTCTACAACACGTCCAGGTTCGATTTCGAGAAACTGCTCGATGACGCGCCGAACCTAGCCGCCAACCTCCACGCCTACCTGAACGGCTTTTCCGAAAACATGCGCGAGGTCCTGGAAAAGTTCGATTTCCCGAACACCATCGCCAAACTGGACGAATACGGCCTGCTGTTCCTGGTCATGGAGCGGTTTGCCAGCAACGTGGTTGACCTCCACCCCGACCAGGTCGGCAACCATGAGATGGGCACCATTTTCGAGGAGCTGGTGCGGCGCTTCAACGAGGCGCTCGACGAGAACCCCGGCGAGCACTTCACGCCCCGCGAGGTAGTCCGGCTCATGGGGCTGCTCCTGCTCGCCGTGGACCAGGAGGTCATCAAGCGCCAGGCCATCGTCCGCACGGTTTGCGATCCGTGCTGCGGCACGGGCGGGATGCTCACGACCTCGAAGGAACAAATCCGGCAGATCAATCCCAACGCTCAAGTCCACTTGTTTGGCCACGAATCGCAGCCGGAGACATTCGCACTCTGCAAGGCCGACCTTTACCTGGTGTCGGCGGACGGGCGGGACGCGGACAATATCAAATACGGCAGCACGCTTTCCAACTGGCAGCTCGGCCTCCGGCGTTACGATTACCAGTGCGCCAATCCCCCCTACGGCAAGGAATGGAAGATGGATCAAACTGCCGTCGAGGCCGAGGCCGAACGCGGCCATGCCGGCCGCGACAAAAACATGGTACCCAGGGCCTTTGGTGGATGTCCTCATGGCCGCTGCCCCTTGCGAGGCCAGCCCTTTGACGGCAGCGACCGGCTGGTGAGAGAGCAAGCGGTGGCGCGGTGCGGGCACGGTGGTTAGGCTCCATTTTTGCTTTGAATATCGGGGCGGCAAACGGCACAACCGGTTTGAATGATCGCATTGATTCACCACCCGGACGATGAAAAGCGCCTGGGAGACGTGTTGATCGAGAACCTGTCCAGCTCTAAGTGGACTACGTTCCGGGCGGCGGTCGCGTTCGTGAAGAACTCGGGGGTGAAGCATATCAAGGGTGCGCTGGCTAAATTCCTGGCGCAGGGCGACGCCAAGATCTCGGCGGGAATTGACCATGCGGGCACCAGCAAGGAGGGCTTGACCGAGTTGCTGGCGGCGCTCGGGACCAAGGGCGAGGGGTGGGTTTTTCAGAACTCGCGCCGGAGGTCCACGTTCCACCCAAAGGTTTACTTGTTTGAAAACGCCACGAGCGCTGAGTGCTTCATCGGGTCGGGGAATCTGACAGAGGGGGGACTCTACACGAACTATGAGGCGTTCGTGCATCTGAAGCTAGAGAAGTCCAGGGAACAAGACAAAGCCGTGCTCGCGCGGCTTGAGAGCATGCTGAACACCTGGACGGATGCAAGCGAGGGTGTGGCACTGAAGCTCAGACGGGCACTGATTCAGGAGTTGGTGGATAAGGGGTTTCTTCCGACGGAGGCGCAGATTGCCCAGACCTCGCGCGAGACCGAGACGAGGCTACGCTCCGGTGCGAAGCAAAGGCAGGGCAAGCGCCCGTTTCGGTCCAAGGCGGTTCGACCGGCCCCGAAGGCCGCAGCAGGCGCAGAAGGCGGAGCGGCCGGCAAGGCAGAGGGTGCGGCGGGGAAGGACAGCGGGCTTACGGGTTTTTTTATGACCCTGCAGCAGACGGACGTTGGCGTGGGGCAGACCACACGCGGGACCTCGAGGCGCTCGCCGGAGATCTTTATTCCGTTGGCCGCTCGCGACGCGAATCCGAAATTTTGGGGGTGGAGCGACCTGTTTGTGGAGGACCCGTCAAAGGCCGGCAAGTACGACCGAACGAACGTGCCCATGGTGCTCGGGGGGCACGTAATACACGTGAACATGATGACGTGGCCGGACAAGAGTGATTTTCGGCTGCGAAATGCCAAACTGCGGGATCCTTTCACGAGGGGTTGCGGCTTGCGGCGGCGCGCAGCACCGGCGAGGTGGTAGGCGCGACAGCAACGGGGACCCTTGCTTTTTGGATTGAGAGCAGGTCCTCAACCTGTAAGCTCTGTGCACATGGCGCACTTGACATATCAGCGCACCGTTGTTGGCTACCATGGCTGCGACGCCGCCGTTGCCGAGAGAGTGCTGGCTGGAGAGGCCGGGCTGAATCTGAGTACCAACGCCTACGACTGGCTCGGCGAAGGGGTTTACTTTTGGGAGCATGGGCCACGGAGGGCGTATGAGTGGGCGATCGAGAAAGCGAGACTTGGCGGCGCGAAGGTCAGGAACCCATCGGTGCTCGCGGCGAAAATCAACCTTGGGCTGTGCCTGGATCTGCTGGACACGGCCAATACGCGGTTGCTGGGCTGGTGGTACGCCAGGTTCCGCCGTTCCATGCGGCAGAACGGGATCCGAATACCCAAGAACCGGGATGCTGCTGGCAGCCGACGTGGTGACAAACTGCTACGCTTCCGGGACTGCGCCGTCATTGACTACACGGTGAGCCGGCTTGCTGACACGGAGCGCATCAGTTACCAGACGGTGAGAGGCGTCTTCCTTGAGGGCGGCCCGGCCTTCCCTGGATCGGAGATTGCGCTCAAGTCGCACATTCAGATCGCGGTGAGGGATACGAAATGCATTGCCGAGTTCTTCCGGCCTGACTCAGCAGATTATCGAGGCGACCCGTGATTTGCTGAGCACGGCCTTTGTGCGAAGTGCAATGGCTGCTCGCCCGGGCAAACAAGGCGGGCCGAATTTCAGCCGCCCTCAGCCGCCGTATCGGGGGTCAACTTACCGGCGGGTGTGATGATACCGGCAGCAACCAGCGAATGGAAACCTTCTCGCGCAGTCATCCTTTCGGCAACCTTCAGGGCGCGTTGGTGCGCCGCGAGCAGTTCCCTGCGTGTGAATCGAGCCTCCATTTGACCTCGGCTTGCCGCTTTTCCTGGCGTTTTTCATTTCTTTTGGCACGGCTCCTTGCGGAAGCCTGTCGTCCGGCCGAATATCTCCTTTCGAGCCTCGGAAGTCAACTCGCGAACTTACGCAGGCCTTCGGCCCTCAGCCGCTGGCTGGACAACGACCTGGCTCAGTCGTGGCGGCGACGAGTTGGAGGCTCAACCTGGAACCTGGGACGTTCCTCAAACCCACGATGGCGGGAACAGTTGCCAGCCCGGCGGTAAATGCGACGCCAATTCTGTGGTTGCCATCCCAAACGTAAAACGCGCCGTCAGCACCCTCGACAACGATGACCGGCTCCAGCCAGGGTTCTGGCAGCCAGTACGCTTCGATTTCTTTATCCACCTCCGGAGTAAAGTCCTCGGCCCACGCAGCCTTTTCCTTAGCCGACCAGCGCACCCACTCGTTGGCGGCGCCTGCGAGCCGGCGCAGTTTGAATCTCGCGGTGAAAGTCCAGGTGAAGTCTTTGGGCAAACCGTATCCCGGGTGACCTGGGCTGAATTGGTCACAGAAAAGCCTGACCCGCTGCATGAACTCATCCTGGCTCCATGCGGAGGACTCCTCTGCGACCACGCTAAGCGGCGTCTCCATGGCAGTGAAATTAGTTCTGTAGCGGAATTTGCAACTGCTCCCGCTTTAGATGGAGGTAAAGCTTGAGGAACCCGAGCACGCGGGAACCAAGTGATGCCAGAAAGGCTTTGAAGGTCGGTTCGTGGCAAGGCGTTTGTATCGCGTCCACGAGCCCGAGTTCGACAGCCTGGTTGAAGGTAAAGCGGACCAACCGGGTCAGCGGACCGGGCCTGCAGTTTGTCCCGAGGAAATTGTTCAGATAGGTCAGCCGATCTACCCCGACGTTGGCGTGCTCCTTTGGGATCCACTCACCGTTTGTGATATGGATGAATCTGAGCAGATAGTAGGTGTTCACTTTTGATTTCGTAAAGTGGCCGTCAGTCAGGGACTCCAGCAGCACCCGACGCTGACCGTAGCTCAAATCAAACTCGTGGCCTCGTGCCAAGGCTTCGTACGACATGCTCTCGCAGTACCGCTTGCCGAGTTCGGTTAGCTGAATGTGGCTTTTGCCATTCGCGGCTTGCTCCGCACTAATCAAGCCAAAGTGCTCCGCCATCGTGCGGCGAACGCGGAAAATTGTGCGGAAGCCCTGCTAGCTAAAGCTGGCAGCTACTTCGGCTTCGGGCAGGCTGATGACGTTTTGTTTCCAGAGTGCCAGCAGCAGCCGATTCATGAGGCGCAAATGAGTGAGGTTCATAGCCACTGGACGGCCGAGATAAATGCCGCTTGTGCGCTCAAGCTGCTCCATGCACTTCTGGTAGAGCTCCTTGATGTCCAGCATGGAATACGTGCGCAGTTCCAAACCGTGCTTCTGGCTTTCGTCATCGAGGCGCCGGGCAAATTGCGGCGGCGTCCCGAGCTCGTCGTAAAGAATGAATACGCGAAGTGGGCGCCGGACCTGCGAGGCGAGCTTTTTGGACCGGATGCTCTGCTCAAGACAGAATTCGAGCTTGCTGGTGCTTGCCACCTCAGTTTCCAGTTCAACGACCGCAACCTCGTCGTTGGCGGTATCGAAGGCAAAGTTGATGATGCCGTGGTCCGTCGCTTGATACTCGGCCAATTTGCGCCTCAGGGGCAGACGAAGATGTCTTGCGAGAAAGCCTGTTTCGCGGAGCATGACCCACTGGACAACGTTTTCATTCATAGTGATTTCCTTTGTAAACTACTCTCTCTGGAAGACAACGATTTTCTGACGGGTTTCTCCGCTGGCGGCCTGTTCCAACCTCCTCCTCCGCCGGCTGAGGCGAGCAACTTCCGCAAACCCCGCTGACACGGCAGCCTGTTTCAGAACCTCGGCATTATCGTGGCTCTCTCCGCGGATGATAGAATTTCCGACGACAAAGCAGGCGTGGCCACCCTGGCGCAGGGAGGTCTTGAGCCAGAGGAATACTTTGCTCATTTCGGTCCTGAAGGTCTCGACGGTAGCGCCGTTCTTGCCCTTGCTGCTGAATTTGCGGTGACTGCCGATCTCGCGCTTTTTAAAATCGGCCTGGTCCATCCCGAGCCACACCATCCTGGTCATGTGGTGGAGGTGGTAGCTGTAAGCATTAGGGTATGGTGGGGAGCAGACGACGAGGTCCAGCATGGGGATTTGAGGGGCGCTGAGTATATCCGCCTGGATCACGCGGCAAGTGACGTTGGGTTCGAGGACGTTAGAGAGCTTTTCAACCGCGTTGGCATTTTCAACGAGGGCTTGGGCGAATCGCCGCAACGCGTCTCCTGGTGTGAGGTTTTTGTCGCGCCTGACGTAACGGGTGTCGGAGTCCTGTTTCGAGACGTTGACGATGATGGACGAGAAGGAGGCGAGTGCGACATTCCGGCAGGCTTGCTTTGGGAGTACGCGGCACCACTGAAGGACCTCGGCGAGTTCCTCGACGATGAAGGGCTGGAACCAGAAGCCGAGCGCTTCATGGGCGGGCCTAGGAGCTTTGGAGAGAAACTCTGCGGAGGGGAACAGTGTTGGCTGGTCATCCTCCGGAATCGTGTTGGCGAGTTGGACGGCGCGCTCTGCGAGCGCGAGCAGGGTCTCTTTGTCTCCCTCGGCGAAACGGGCGGTCTTGGCCTCGGAAATTAGGCAGGCGAGCGGGTTGGCATCTAAGCCAACCGCATTCCGCTTGAGCAGAAGTGCCTCGACGAGCGTTGTCCCGCTGCCGCAGAAAATGTCACCCACAGTCTCGCCGACTGTTGAGAATTCCTGGATCAAGGCGTTGGGAATCTGCGGAATGTACTTGGCGGGGTAAGGGTGAAGGCCGTGGGTGAGGTAGCTGGTTTTGGCGTCGTGGAAATCCCAATCGATCCTTTGAAGGCGCTCGACGGTCGGTGGGGGGCCGGGTTTGTCCCTTAACTCGGCGGGGTGGCGTGGTGCGGTCTGGGTTGAGGTTGCGTATGAAACTACCGCGGTGGCTTCCTTTCTTGAAAAGACGCGCCACCCATGCCGGTCTCGACTCGGTTCGGGTATGTCCCCGGCCCTGAGCCACCGCAAGAGGGTGTCCCTGTGGACGCCGGCCATTTCTGCCACTTCGGCCGTAGAAAGTCGCTTCGCGTGGTTTCTGGCGTTCACGATTGCATATACTTGCATATAGGTGATGTTGCCGTCAACAAGTTTCTTTCGGCCCAGCCGGGGCAGGACCCGGGACGCGAGCGCCGCGGGGCAGGCGGAGAGAAACCCGCGCTGGGTGCGGGAGTTCCTCCACCAAGAGGAGGGTCAACCCAAAGCTTGGTTCTACGTCGTGCGAATTTACGCCGTTCTTCAGGTGTTCGAATACGGCTGGGAACTTCAAAAAGCGCCAAGGCGAAACTGCGTGTATGGATGCGAGCCAACACGGATCCGGCCATCACGCCAGAGCGAGACGCGGCAGGGAATGGTTAAGAAACCATGCCAAAACGACAAACTATGGGCCGAGCCCTTTGCCGCCGTCCGCTACAAGCTGGCCGTGGACGCATACCTCAGGCAGAAGGGCTGCCCGTTCAGGGCGCTGGTGGCCTTCTCCGGCACGGTCAGGGATGGCGGCGTGGACTTCACGGAAACGGGGATGAACACGGCGTTGGCGGGCAAGGCGGTGCCGGAGACGGCCACGGCGGAGACGTTCAAGCAGGACGAATACCGGCTGCTCATCGTTGCCAAC
Organism: uncultured bacterium; assembly: GCA_963713735.1. Taxonomy (GTDB): domain Bacteria; phylum Verrucomicrobiota; class Verrucomicrobiia; order Limisphaerales; family UBA8199; genus CAVQND01. The sequence continues at coordinate 40,707 of CAVQND010000013.1, read as the reverse complement.
AAGTTCCAGACCGGCTTCGATCAGCCGCTCCTCCACACCATGTATGTGGACAAGAAACTCGGCGGCGTCAACGCCGTGCAGACGCTCTCACGGTTCAACCGGAATCATCCCGACAAGGACGAGACGATGGTCCTGGATTTCGCCAACGAGGCGGAGGAAATCCAGAAGGCGTTCCGGCTCAAGAGGACCGGCAGCGCCGGCATCAAGCTGGAGAAGGGGACGCAGGAACTTGAGCCGATGACGCCAAAAGACGGCGGGCTGAGGCCGGAGGACCTGGAACCCCTCTCGCAGATCATCAAGGAACTTAACGAGCGGTTCGGCACAGACTTCACCGAGCAAGACAAGGTGTTCATCCGGCAACTCGAGCAGCGCGTTCACAAACGACCCGGCCCTGGAGGCCAGCATCCGCGTCAATCCCCCGGAAGACGCCCGCCTGACCTTTAACCAGGTCGTCAACGACCGGCTCCAGGAGATGATCGACAGCAATTTCAAATTCTACAAGCAGGTCACGGACAACCCCGATTTCGCCGGGGATTTCCTGGGCTGGCTGAGCCAAGCGGGGCTGGCCAGGCTGGCAGGTGTCGGCAAGACTGTGATCTTCGATCTCAAGCACGGCAAGCAAACGGTGCAGCTCGACACTCTCAAGAAGGTGCTGGCCGCGCTGAACATTCGCTTGGAGCTGCACAGCCCAGTCCTCGAACGCATGGCCAAACAAGCGACAACGGAGCCCCTGATATGAGGAAGGCCGAGGTCCAGCAGCAAGGGCGATTGGCCGGCGTGCTCGAGGAAACAGATCGGCAGCATTATCGGTTCACGTATGCGCCGGGCTATGCCGGCGAACCGGTCTCACTCGCGCTGCCGGTTCGGCCCGAGCCTTATGAGTTCGACCGGCTCCCTCCGGTCTTCGAAGGGTTGCTGCCGGAGGGACAGCAACTGGATGCCTTGTTGCGGCAGTTCAAAGTGGATCGCCAGGATCTGTTCACCCAACTGCTCCTGGTCGGCGGAAACGTCGTTGGCTCACTGACGGTCACCGAGGCGCCATGAACCGTGCCATCGTAGCGGCGTCTCGGCAGGGCGCCGCTCGAATCGTTCCGGGGAACGGCGGCGCTCTGCCGCCACGCCGCCACGCCCGGGTTCATGGCCCCAATGCATCCGCAACAGCGAAAGGAGGCTTTCCAGAAGAACCAATTTTTCGCCATAGTGCTGGCTGGAAATCAGGGCCATCGGGATCAGCCTTGTCTGCGTCCGCGAAACTCGTCCATCAGGCGAAGGATGGCTTCGCGGATGTCGAACAACTCCTTTCTCGCTTCCGCGATCATCCCCTCCGGCAGAAGCTTCTTCGGCGCGACCGCCTCCAGTCCGGCCTGTGACTTGAACAAATGATCCAGCGCGCGCTTGAGCAACGCGATTGTCAACGCAGCGTCGGGAAAGCCCGCTCCACGGGCGATGCTGTTCAAGGCCCCGGCCAGTTTTGCGCCCGTGGTTTGAAACTCAAATACGAACTGCTGCAGATCCTTGTCCACTGACTCTTCGAGGCCCAATTGGCCGGCCTGCCGCCAGAACTTAAGCGCGCTTTCAAGGCAGCGATGTTGCAGCGGGTGGCAAATATCGCCGCGCTCGGTGCGAATCCAGTCAATGCCTTCGCGGTGCGGCTCGGGCTCCGGTGGTGGTTCGTTCGCGGCAGCTTCGCAGATCGCATTGACCTCCTCAATGGACATTCGTTCGTCCTCGTTCCCGCTCTCGTTCTCGTTCTCGTCCTCGTTGCGATCCCAGCCCATCTCCTTGGCGATCCTCGCCTCGGCTTCGTCGGAATCGCCGTATTTATCCAGCAGTTCCAGGTATTTGTCCGTGCGCGCGTCGGACTCCTTCAGGAACTTCTCGTAATCGTGCTCGTTCCATTCCGCCTCGGGGTCTTTTTGTCCGCGCTGCTGCCGCTCGAGGGCCTCGGTGAGCTTTCCCATGAAATCAGCCAGGCCCGCGGCGGCTTGCCTGGCGCGCTCGGCGTCTTCCTCAGGCGTCATCCGCCATTCGGGCGCGGAGATCGTCACTTCATAATCCGCACTCTCGATCACCACGCGCCCATTGGCCTCGCTGAACCATTCGAGATAAAGACAATTGGCTATATGCTCCGGCGGCTTCTCCTTTCGGCGAATCCGCTCGAGCGCTTCCTGCAGCGGCACGTCGAACACCCGGACTTTTCGCGAGGCCGTGAGGTCGCCCGCGCTGCCGCGCTGGAGGGGCTGGAACGAATCGAGGTGCGGATGGGGGATGCGCTTCTGCGGGTTAGTGAACGTGAGCCGGCAGCCGGCAAGGTCCGGCCAGGCGTTGCCCTTGAGTTCGAGCACTACGGGCTCCGCGCGGCCCTCGACCCAGATTTTGCCGCGCACGATGCCCTTCGCGCGGTTATCAACCTCACCGCGCACGAGGCTATCATGTATCCGAAAGGCCATGCCGGGATAATGCGCGGTCCTCGGACCGGCGACAATACTGATATGGCCAAATCCGGCCGTAACTATTCAGGTCTGCCACACACCTGAACAGTTACTCCGGCCTTTTGCTGGCGAAGCGCACCCTGGCTCCAGCCCGCGGGTCACAAGTATCGCTGTAGGGCCGCTACGACCACGACCCTGCCACTCACGGCACCAGTGTGAGGCGATAAAACCGTTGCTGAAAGTTGGTGGCTTGCGCGTCGTTGAACTGCCAGACACCACTGGCGCCAAGGGTATTCGTGGCGACCGGGAGCCAGTTGGCGGATGAAAGCAACTTGGTTGTCGTTTCCAAGACGTAGGTGCAGCCGGGTGCGCCGGCCAGCTTCAAATTGAAACCGCCGCCGGGATTGCTCGCGATGCCGGCGATGCTCGGGGCGGGCAGGATTGCGATATTGACGGTCTGACAATTGGTCCCGCCCCAGCCGTCACTGATTACGCACACAAACTGGTCGGCCACGTTGTTGGAATTCCAGTAGGCCAGCGTGCCGGCGTTATTGGTCAGCGTCACGCCGTTGGTGCTGATGCCGACCTGGGCCAGTGAAATCGCATCTCCGTCAACATCCGTCCAGTTGGTCGCAAGGTCGGCGACAACCATGTTCAACGGAAAGCCCGCCACGCGGCTGTAAAGTGCGGCGGCCGCCATCGGCGGATGATTGGTGACGATTTGCAGGAGCGTATTGGTGGCCGGCAAATCATTCGCGTCACCGGAATAGATGGCGGTGATGAGATTTGTGCCGCGCGGCAAGGAAGCCAGGTTGGTGCTGACGGCCTGTCCAGCGACCAGCGGTTCTGCATCAAACGGAACGCCGTTCGTCAGGAATTGCACGGCGCCGGTGGCGTTCGCCGGCGCAACACCGGCGCTAAACCTCAAAGCATCCTTGTAGCCGCAGGGATTGGTGGACGAATTCAGCGCGACACTCGTGGAAATTGAATTCACCGTCAGGGTGGCGACGACGCTGGTGGAGGACCCGCCGGACGAGCGGACGATAACCGAATAATCTCCGGCATTGGCGGCGCTCACTGGGCCAATCGTCAGGCTGCTGTTGGTCTGGTTGGTCAAAAGAACAGCGCTGTTGAAAAACCATTGGTATGCCAACGGCGTGCAGGCGGTCGCGGTGGCCCTGAAATTCGCGGTCGTGCCAGCGATGGCCGTCTGGGTTTGTGGCTGGCTCAGAATCGCCGGCGGAGTTTGGTCCTGGACGACGATCGTGTTCGTCGAGCAGGCGGCGTTGCCGGAGCCGTCCTGGACGGTGATGACCACCACGTTGGTCCCCAGTGGCAAAGGCGCGGCGTTGGTCGGGCTTTGGGAAATCGCCAGCGCGCCGGACCGGTCGGCGGCGAGAATGAAATTGGTGCCGGTCACATCGGGAAGCTGGGCGCTGCAGGTGTTGTCCGCCGCCAGCACCAGGTTAGTGAAGCTCCAGAAGATTGTCGGCGGGGTGGTGTCGCGCACGATGACAGTGCGCGTGGCGGTGTTGGTGTTGCCGTTGCCATCGTCGGATGTATAGACCAGCAGGTTCGTTCCGAGCACGCTGCTGTTGACCGCGCCGCTAACGGCCACTGCGACCCTGCCCGCGCAAGCGTCATAGGCGGTTGCGCCCGGATCGATAAAGACACCGCCCAACTCGGCGAACATGGGATTGCCGCCATTCAAGGTGATGACCGGCGGCGTCTGGTCGCGCACCACCACGGTGTTCGTCGAATAGGCCGCGTTGCCGGAGCCGTCCTGGACGGTGATGACTACCACGTTGGTCCCCAGTGGCAAAGGCGCGGCGTTGGTCGGGCTCTGGGAAATCGCCAGCGCGCCGGACAGGTCGGCGGCGAGAATGAAATTGGTGCCCGTCACATCGGGAAGCTGGGCGCCGCAGGTGTTGTCCGCCGCCAGCACCAGGTTAGTGAAGCTCCACAGGATCGTCGGCGGGGTGGTGTCGCGCACGATGACGGTGCGCGTGGCGGTGCTGGTGTTGCCGTTGCCATCGTCGGATGTATAGACCAACAGGTTCGTTCCGAGCACACTGCTGTTGACCGTGCCGCTAACGGCCACTGCGACCGTGCCCGCGCAAGCGTCATAGGCGGTTGCGCCCGGATCGATAAAGACACCGCCCAACTCGGCGAACATAGGATTGCCGCCATTCAAGGTGATGACCGGCGGCGTCTGGTCGCGCACCACCACGGTGTTCGTCGAATAGGCCGCGTTGCCGGAGCCGTCCTGGACGGTGATGACCACCACGTTGGTCCCCAGTGGCAAAGGCGTGTTGTTGGTCGGGCTTTGGGAAATCGCCAGCGCGCCGGACCGGTCGGCGGCGAAAATGAAATTGGTGCCGGTCACATCGGGAAGCTGGGCGCCGCAGGTGTTGTCCGCCGCCAGCACCAGGTTAGTGAAGCTCCAGAGGATTGTCGGCGGGGTGGTGTCGCGCACGATGACGGTGCGCGTGGCGGTGTTGGTGTTGCCGTTGCCATTGTCGGATGTATAGACCAGCAGGTTCGTTCCGAGCACGCTGCTGTTGACCGCGCCGCTAACGGCCACTCCGACCGTGCCCGCGCAAGCGTCATAGGCGGTTGCGCCCGGATCGATAAAGACGCCACCCAACTCGGCGAACATGGGATTGCCGCCATTCAAGGTGATGACCGGCGGCGTCTGGTCGCGCACCACCACGGTGTTCGTCGAATAGGCGGCGTTGCCGGAGCCGTCCCGGACGGTGATGACTATCACGTTGGTCCCCAGTGGCAAAGGCGCGGCGTTGGTCGGGCTTTGGGAAATCGCCAGCGCGCCGGACCGGTCGGCGGCGAGAATGAAATTGGTGCCGGTCACATCGGGAAGCTGGGCACTGCAGGTGTTGTCTGCCGCCAGCACCAGATTAGTGAAGCTCCACAGGATTGTCGGCGGGGTGGTGTCGCGCACGATGACGGCGCGCGTGGCGGTGTTAGTGTTGCCGTTGCCATCGTCGGATGTATAGACCAGCAGGTTCGTTCCGAGCACGCTGCTGTTGACCGCGCCGCTAACGGCCACTGCGACCGTGCCCGCGCAAGCGTCATACGCGGTCGCACCCGGATCGATAAAGACACCGCCCAACTCGGCGAACATGGGATTGCCGCCATTCAAAGTGATGACCGGCGGCGTCTGGTCGCGCACCACCACGGTGTTCGTCGAATAGGCGGCGTTGCCGGAGGCGTCCCGGACGGTGATGACTACCACGTTGGTCCCCAGTGGCAAAGGCGCAGCGTTGGTCGGGCTTTGGGAAATCGCCAGCGCGCCGGACCGGTCGGCGGCGAGAATGAAATTGGTGCCGGTCACATCGGGAAGCTGGGCACCGCAGGTGTTGTCCGCCGCCAGCACCAGGTTAGTGAAGCTCCACAGGATTGTCGGCGGGGTGGTGTCGCGCACGATGACGGTGCGCGTGGCGGTGTTGGTGTTGCCGTTGCCATTGTCGGATGTATAGATCAGCAGGTTCGTTCCGAGCACGCTGCTGTTGACCGCGCCGCTAACGGCCACTGCGACCGTGCCCGCGCAAGCGTCATACGCGGTCGCGCCCGGATCGATAAAGACACCGCCCAACTCGGCGAACATGGGATTGCCGCCATTCAAGGTGATGACCGGCGGCGTCTGGTCGCGCACCACCACGGTGTTCGTCGAATAGGCGGCGTTGCCGGAGCCGTCCCGGACGGTGATGACTATCACGTTGGTCCCCAGTGGCAAAGGCGCGGCGTTGGTCGGGCTTTGGGAAATCGCCAGCGCGCCGGACCGGTTGGCGGCGAGAATGAAATTGGTGCCGGTCACATCGGGAAGTTGGGCACTGCAGGTGTTGTCCGCCGCCAGCACCAGATTAGTGAAGCTCCACAGGATTGTTGGCGGGGTGGTGTCGCGCACGATGACGGTGCGCGTGGCGGTGTTGGTGTTGCCGTTGCCATCGTCGGATGTATAGACCAGCAGGTTCGTTCCGAGCACGCTGCTGTTGACCGCGCCGCTAACGGCCACTGCGACCGTGCCCGCGCAAGCGTCATACGCGGTCGCGCCCGGATCGATAAAGACACCGCCCAACTCGGCGAACATGGGATTGCCGCCATTCAAGGTGATGACCGGCGGCGTCTGGTCGCGCACCACCACGGTGTTCGTCGAATAGGCGGCGTTGCCGGAGGCGTCCCGGACGGTGATGACTACCACGTTGGTCCCCAGTGGCAAAGGCGCGGCGTTGGTCGGGCTTTGGGAAATCGCCAGCGCGCCGGACCGGTCGGCGGCCAGAATGAAATTGGTGCCGGTCACATCGGGAAGCTGGGCACCGCAGGTGTTGTCCGCCGCCAGCACCAGATTAGTGAAGCTCCACAGGATTGTCGGCGGGGTGGTGTCGCGCACGATGACAGTGCGCGTGGCGGTGTTGGTGTTGCCGTTGCCATCGTCGGATGTATAGACCAGCAGGTTCGTTCCGAGCACGCTGCTGTTGACCGCGCCGCTGGCAGCCACTCCGACCGTGCCCGCGCAAGCGTCATAGGCGGTTGCGCCCGGATCGATAAAGACGCCACCCAACTCGGCGAACATGGGATTGCCGCCATTCAAGGTGATGACCGGAGCAATGGTGTCGTGGACGGTCAACACGGCGTTGCTGGCCAGACTGCCATAAGGGTTGGTGACGACGAAGGTGACGGTGTGGTTGGGCAGATGCACATTAGTCAGCGAGAGGCTGGTGTTGGTCGCGCCGGGAATCGGCGTGCCGTCGAAGCTCCATTGAAACGTGAGCGGGGCGGTGCCGGACACGGCCACGGCGAACCTGACGTTGTTGTTGCCGCATTCAACGGTCTGGTTCGTGAGCGAAGAACTCGTGATGGCCGGGGGCAGAACGACGGTGAGCGTGGAGACATGGCTGGTCACGGAACCGTAGCTGTTAGCCGCCACGAGATTGTAATTGCCTGCGTTGTTGGTCGTGGCCGCCGTAATGGACAACACGTTGCTGGTGGTGCCGGCGACGTTGCCACCGGCGGCGAGAATCGTGCCGTTGAAAAGCCACTGGTAGTTCAACGGTGACTGGCCGCCGACGGTGGCGGTGAACGCAAGGTCGGCGCCGTTGGTCACGGTTTGGCTGCTCGGCTGGGCGATGAAATATGGAGAAGCAAGCGGCGCGAGGGCATTGATCAGGTTCGTTCCGTTCGGGGTGCCAAGGCCGGTGCAAAGGTCGTAGTTGGCGACGGCGTTAAACAAACCCGGCGTGTTGGTGCCGACGTTGTTGCCGGTGGTGATGTCGTGAAAGCAATTTGAGTAATTGGAGCCGGCGCCGATGGCGTAAAGCGCAGGATTCAAAAACCCGACGGTGGTTCCGCCGGTCGCGAGGGACTGCTGGTTGACCAGGGCGCAAAAGCCCGCCCACAGCGGGGCGGCGCAACTGGTGCCGCCGAAAGCGCCGGTAACGCCGTTGTCATGGACAACATAAACCCCGTCCGCCGTCAACGCCACGTCCGGAATATTGCGATTGACGGTTGAACCGTTGTTGGCCGACATATCCACCTGCGCCTGCCAGCCGGGGATGGCGTAATTAGGGCTGACGCCGCCGCCGGAACCGGTGTTGCCACCCCAATTCCAAACGGTTTCCGACGACCAGGAAGCGCCGGCGCCGTTCATGCTCAAGATGGTTCCCCCGACGCTGGTGACAAAAATGCTATCCACGGGAATCGGGCCGCTGGCGGAACTCAAAGCCTGGCTCCCGGTGTAAGCATCGGAATCACCGGAGGCCTGAAAGAAGGTCTGCCCTTGCGCTGCCATCTGCTGCAACTGCGAATCCAGGGTTTTGGTTCCGGGATGGCCCCAATTACGAGCAGGCCCGACCGACCAGGACCACGAACAACTCACCTGCTTGGCCAAATTGTCGGTGACAATTCTATTAAAAACATCGTAAGGAGAGCTGCCTTCATAAACGATGAGGGTGGACAATCCTGGGGCCATGGCAATGAGCAGTTCTATGTCCAGAGAGACCTCGGCCACGGCGTTGGCGGCGCCACTGTAGCCGGGGGTTCCGGAGACACCGTCCAATAAAACATCTTGCAGCGGCACATGGGCATAGCCGCATTGGCTTTCGTAGCCGGTGATGTCATTTGCGTAATAGCCGTCAAATTCAGCTACCGCCGCTATCTGCCCGCTTCCGGTCAGGCCGGCTCCGGGGACGTAGGCGTTGCGGAAATCGCCGCCCCGATAAGACCCGCCCGGGCCTGAACCGTTGTAGTTTGACGGCGTGGCTTTCAACGGATCAACCTTGTGTGACAGCGGCTTGGGAAGTCCGTAATCGGTCAAGCCCCACATATCCGCCACCGGCAGATCCGCCGGCACGGAAGGCTCTGTGTCCGGCGCAAAAAAATCGCGCGCTTCCGTCGGATGCCGGTAAGTGCGCAGCGTGACGTGAAACGCCTGCTCGACGTTTGACGCGCTGCCCGCCACGTCCAGCACCAGGCGGTTGGCGTGCGTGCCGGTCACGGCAAGGCCATTGGCCTCCGCAAATCGCCTCACCGCCTGATAATCCTGTTCCGTCGGCCCGAAGCGCGCCGTGAATTCCGGCGTGGTGAGGAATTTATGAAAACTCGCGCTTTGCGGATCGTAAATCTGCTCAAGCAAATCATCCAACGCGGCCTGATTTCGCAACGGCAAACCGATGGCGAGGGAAAGCTGGGTTGTCGCCGGCAAACGACCCTTCGCGGTTAGCTGCGCCACTGGTGACGGCACATGGCCGTAGAGCATCATCCGGTCCGGCCCGGCGTTTGCGGCAGGAGCGGAGGTCAGCGCAGGCGCCGAGGCCAGAAACAAGACAGTCGCCAGTGTTCTAATGGACACAACCGTTCAAAAATCAAGCCCCGCGTCAAGCTCGCAAAAGAGTGCGCGTGACTGCCAGGCTCTTCCTCAAGTAAGCAGTGTCCATGCCAAGTGAAGGCGATCAGGGGTGTGCCATCCGGGGTTCCGGGGTTTGGCCCGGAGCTCTTCGGCCGCGAGGCCCTTATTTTGCGTTGCGGTTGATTTCCCAGAGGGCGAATTCGTTGTTTTCCGTGTCCCGGCAAATGGCGAAGTATCCCATCTGGGGCACGGCGGTTTTGCCTTTGCAGACTTTGCCGCCGAGCTTCTCGACCTTGGCCATGGATCTGGTCACCGACGCCACGCTGACGTAGTTAGTGATGGTTTGTTGCGTGTGCTTGCGCGCCATCAGCCCGCCATCGGGAGTGTTGTCGCCGCCGTCGGTGTCAATGTGCCAATAATCCGCCATTCCAGGCAACGGATTGATTTTCCAGCCAAACAACGCGCCGTAAAACTTCTTCGCGCGTTCGGGTTGGTCCGCCGGGATTTCAAACCAGATGATCTTCGCAACCGTGGCTTTCTTCGGTTTACTCATGAGCGCCTTTCTCTTGACAGGTTATGTTTTTGGTGTTAGAAAATTAGGCATACAACTACTTACTATTATGCCCCTTTTTAGCAGTTTTGCAACGCCCTGGAGACCTGAAAGCCGGAAAGGGCGCATCTGGCCAGTACCACCGTAGCGCAGACTTCCAGTCTGCCGTATCGCGGATTTCCAATCCGCAGATGCGGCCAAGCAGTTGCAGCCTGCCGACTTGGAAGCCGGCGATACAGCAGGTTTGGAAACCTGCGCTACCAACGCGAGCATCCTGGCGACTAGTGTTACTGGCAAGATGCGCCCCGCCAAAAACTCAAGATCATCAGCTTGTTCTTGGTTTCATCAGGGTTCGTGGGGTCTTTGCGCGAGAGGTTTAAGCGTGGCTTTGACCAGGTTGAATCGGTCGTGGGCGTTGATGCCCTTTTTTGCGCCCTCGCCATAGACGCTGAAGATGCCCCAGAGCGTCAGGCCATCGGCGCTCATCCATTTCTGTGGAAACCCGCAGGTCAGGCCCTCGCCGGCGGCCCCCATCTCGCCCCAATCCTCATAATAGGCAATGGTTGTCCAGGGACCCCAGGGGCCCGGCGCGTCGAAGAGGCCAAGTTGACCCGGTCCGGCATGAAAACAGGTGAGCAGAAAGCGCTTTAACCCGGGATCATAAACGACTGAACCCGGCGTCACGCCATTGGGGTCGGTGAACACCGGCTGCGCTTGGGCGCTTTCCGCAACCCATGCCGGCGTCCCGGCAGCATCAACTCTCTGGAAGAACTCGTAGGCCGTGCGCTCTCGGAGCCTGGCCCTGGGCGCCCGGGCCAAATAGAGCCGATTGCCGCTTCCTTGGCTGGCCGATTGCTTAGGCCCGTAAATATAAACGTATCCCGCCAGCGGCTCGGGCACCCCGGTGTAATCTCTTCCGAAGGTAAGAAACTTCGCCGGCTGAAAACTGCCCGCGCCCTTGGCAAAAAGCCAGTCGGCCTTGGTCCAGGTTGCCCCGTTATTCGTGGACCAGGCGAGCGCGTGGTTCACTTGGGGCCATGTCCCGTCCTGCAAGTTGATCGTGGCGTAAAGGACACCATTGACAAAAGCGATTCCAGCAGTCTTGCCCTTCTTGGGAAAGGAGGCTGGGTGCTCGGGCGTTTTCCCGCCATTCACATTGACACCGCGCCATTGTTCGGGCCCGCCTTCGATGCGGGCGAACCCCAGCGCCACGCGCCCATCCGAATCCGAGCCACCGAACCCGCCACCGTCGCCCCAGGCGGCGTAGAGGTGATCATCCGGTCCCCACGCCACCGGCCATAGATCGCTGCCTGGCGCGGCGGTGGTGTATGTCTCCCAGTGCCACGCAATGCTCTCGATGACTGAACTGTGAGGATATGGAGGCTCGATGGTCCTATCGATCCAGTCCACGCGCACGCAGTTGAATCCCATGGCCCGCATCGCGGCGGCGTGGCCGTCGAGGCCCTTGAACGGCCCCTCTAATTGCAGCCGCCCGCCAACGACGTTCATCCCGGTCAACCCGACGCTGGCGATGCGGACAGGGGCGCCGTCAGGGCCGACGATCTGGCTGCCGCGAGCGCTCAGGAAGCCGGCGGGGAGCAAGGCGCCGGCGGAATCTGCCGGCAAGCTCGAGGCGCCCGGCGGCCCGGCGGCGCGGCGCCGAGGAGGATCAGGAGGCTTAGGCATAGGCTCATCAGGCGCATCGTCGTTTCTCCCGCTGGCCTTGTCTAGCAGATAGGTGTGGGTTCTTGAATCCTGGGCCAAAGTCAACGGCGGGGACTGGCGCAGTGCGCGTGGCTGGCTTCCGTAGCCCAGGCGGCGTCGCCATAAAGGCCGGCCTGGCTGAACTCGAACTCCCGGAACCCGAGGTCAAAGGCCGGCGAGCCGCGCTTGAGCCGGAAAGGCGGCAATCCTTGCAGCCGCGCCGGAACCAGATTCCGTAAGTGCCGGCGTGCGCGACTTCGCAGCCCTCGAGCGCACAATTCAAGGCGCCGTCCGCGGTGATGGTCGCGGGGACCTCCACCGCCGCCTGCGTGCTGCTGTTGCCCTTGGCGTCGAGCAGCCAGTCCGCGTGCTGGAACGTCAGCCCACGCAGGGTCACGTGCCGCACGAACTGGCCTTTCTCCGGATTCCCCGCCAGGCGCGCGAATTCGGTCAGGACCGGCGCCTCTGCCGTTCCGGAATCCTGTGGTTCGAGCACGAAGGGCGCGGGCAGGGAATAGGCGCCGCCGCGCACCAGCACCTGCGCCGGCACCGGCTGATTTCCGAGCCTCTCCGCCCGGATACGGTCGCGCGCTCCTGCCAGGGAGGACAACGGGCCGTCCGTGCGCGCCTCATTGGGCGTGGCCAGGCGTCCCGACCAATGGTCGTTGCCGTTGGTGGCGACGTAGAGCGTCAGTGGAGCCGGGGCGGCGACCCCAACTGCGGCCAAAGCCGGCAATGCCGCCGAGAGCAGAAAGGCGAAAAGCTTGTGGGACATGCGTATTTGGCGGTGTTCTAGTCGCGCAGTTTGAGTATCTTCTGCGCGTTGCCCGAGTAAACCTTTTTCAAGATTTTGTCCTCGAGCCCAAACCCGCTCAGCGGCCAGTGATAGGTGAATAAATCCCAGTCATAGAAATGTTCATCCTCGGTTTCCAGGATGCGGAAGGTCGTTAAATACATCTGTTTGCCGCGGCCCATGTCTGTGCCATAAACGAGCGGGTCCCGGCGTAATCGTGCGTATGCAGGTTGATGACCGGGAATCGAGCTTTCGCCACCAGGGTCACCGGCACGTTGTAGATCGAGCGCGGCTTGAAGTCTTTGAGCAAAAGTTGCTCGGGCGAGGGTTCCTGGGCGGCGTGCCCCCAGGCGAGTGAGAGCGAGAGCAGGAGCCACGGGGAGAAGCGAGGTTCATTCATAAGGGTCGGGTCTTAATCTTTTCGACCAGAGGGGTTTTTCAGCAGAATGGTGGGGTGAGTCATACCGGCACGACGGCCATCCAGAGGGCAGGGCCGAACCTGGCCTTGAAGTTCTCAGCGAGGGCTTGGGCGGCGGCGGGGGTGTCGAGGAGGGCGAAGGTCGTGGAACCGCTGCCGGACATCAGGGTGGCAGCGGCGCCGTTGGCGCGGAGAAACTCCTGGTACAAGGCCAGAATCGGATACTTTTCCAGGGCCGGGGCCTCGAGGGAATTGTAGAACTCCGCCCCGGCGGACTTGAGGTCCGCGGTCTGCAGGAGCGCGAGGAGTTTCCGGGCGCGTCCGGGGCGGCCATGCAGGGCCTCCGGGAAGCGCGCAAGCTGCTGATAGGCCCAGGCGGTCGCAATGCCAAAACCGGGGTGGATGAGGAGGAACGCCGTCCCCTCCAGGGCCGGAAAGGCCCCCAAGGCCTGGATTTGCTCGCCGCGGCCCGTGGCCAGGGCCGGGGTCGAGTGGAGGAAGAAAGGGACATCCGAGCCGCAGCGCGCCGCCAGAGAATGCAGGGCCTCGGCGCCCAGAGGGCCGCCAAAGAGTTCGTTCAAACCCAGAAGAGTCGTGGCCGCATTGCCGCTCCCGCCGCCCAGACCGGCTGCCAGAGGAATTCGTTTCTCGAGGTGCAAGCGGACGCCCTCGCGGATGTGGGCGGCCTCGAGAAACATCTCGGCGGCGCGATAAGCCAGGTTGCGCGAGTCCGTCGGCAGAGCGGCTTCGCTGCAGGTCATTTCAAGGCCCTGGCCAGTCCGGGTCAAGGTGAGACGGTCATACACACCGATGGGGTGCAGGAGCGATTCCAGTTCATGAAATCCATCGGGGCGCTGGCCGAGGATGTTAAGCAGCAAGTTGACCTTGCAAGGGGACTCTTTTTCAAGGGTCATAGGCCGGTCGTAGGAGACGACGTAAGGAGTCTCTGATCAACGGCCTCCGAAGGGGGGCGGGCTTCCGCTGTGGCCAAGAATCAATCAGAGACTCCTTACGTCGTCTCCTACAATGGTTGGCAGAGAACTTGGTCACTGGCCCTGCGGGGTGCTGGCGCCGTCACATCAGGCCCGCGCGAGGCAATTAGTGGGTCTCGAAGACCCGGAAACGGCTGTTAGGCACCATCGGGAGAATGTCGCCGCCGCTGAAGCCCAGGTTGGTGTCGGTGGCCAGGGCCGGGTCCTCGATCAGACCGGGCGTGTAATTGTCCGGAAACACAGGGCTGGCAGCGAAATAATCGGTCAAGACCGGGTCGTAGGGCGGGAATGGAGAGGTGACAATCTCATAGAGGCCGATGCCGGTCCTGCCCAGCGTGCGGTTGAGCCCGCGAATGACTCCGGTGGTGTAGCCCACGCCGGCGCCGTCAAACAAGCAGGACTGCTCGACCGTGCGGCGGAATTCGCCCAGGCGGATGATTTCATAGGTATTGCTCATGCCGCGCCCGAGTTTCTTCTCGGAGTTGGCGCAGCCGCCGGCCAGGACGCCCGTCAGCAGGAGAGCGGCCAGGAAAGGGATTCGATTTCGCATAAATTATTCAATTCCGGGATAGACAATAAGGTCCTGGGGCAGGTGTTGTAAAGCATAATTGTTGCATTTGCCGCCGCGCAAGAGTAACGCTTGAACAGATGCGTTCTGAACCTCAATCACTCCGCTTGAAGCGGGCCGGGACCGGGCTGATCGTGGTGGACATCCAGGAATGGCTCTTGCCGGCCATCTTCGAGAAGGAGCGCGTGGTCCAAAATGCCGTGCGCCTGGCCAAAGGCGCCGCCATCCTCGGGCTGCCGGTGTTTGCCACCGAGCAGTATCGCAAGGGTCTGGGAGCCACGGTGGCGGAAGTGGCGGCGGGCATCGCCCATTTTGCGCCAATCGAAAAACTCGCCTTCAGCGCCTGCGGCGCGCCTGCCTTCATGGCGGCGCTTAGGGACAAGCGGATTTCCAGCGCCGTGCTTTGCGGTATCGAGGCCCATGTCTGCATCACACAGACCTGCCTGGACCTGCTCGAACAGGGAATTGGGGTCTTTGTAGCGGCCGACGCCGTCTCATCGCGCACGCCCGAAAACTGCCGCCTGGGCCTGGACCGCATGCGCCAGGCCGGGGCAGTCATCGTGTCCACGGAAATGGCACTCTTCGAATGGCTCGGGCAGGCCGGCACAGAGGAGTTTCGGCAGATCTTGCCGCTGATCAGGTGACGGTGGGGGGTTGAGGGGCGAGGGGCGAAGGGCGAAGGCCGAAGGTTGAGGTCCGGCGGGCGGAGGGCGAGGCCTTAGACCAGGTGTTTCAGTGCCCCGTGAACCCGGAGCAGGACTTTCGCGGGAGAGAAAAGCCCACCGGGCACCAGGGCCGACCCAAGATCCTGTAGGAGCCGACGTAAGGAGGCTCTGATCGGGGTTCAAAATAAATACCGAGCCTCCTCACGCCGGCTCCTACAGTTCCGGGGCGATCTTGAATCAGCCCTGACCGGGCGGCAGGAAGCGACACGGGGGGAAACGCCCACGCGGGCGAGGAGGGCGTAGCGGCGTCTCGGCAGAGCGCCGCCGGCAGCAGACCGTCCCCACAATCCGACCCGAACAGTTTCTGGTTCGCTTCCAAACGCGCGGCGGGCGCCGGCCTCGAAGTGCCCGCCAACCGAGCCGGACGCTCCCGGCGGCTGCTGGCCGAATCGTGCCGCGCCCGGGCTGCCCGCGGAGCACGCTCTGAAAGCGCGCGGCATACTCAGGGTAACACCCTGGCAAAGCAGGCGCCTTACTGCGCTCTGGCACCCTGGGGGGCGCAGGCCACTCTTGCGCCATGTCTCAACCGCTGGCCAGGAACCTCATTCGTCTGACGGCGGATCGTCGCCCGCTGGAAAAGGATTTTTGCGGTCATCCGCCCGCCGCTTCCGGAATGCGATGGAACATTTATTGCCGTCAAAGGAACAAGAAGTGTGAGCGTGTGAGCACCTGCGAATAAAATGTTCTCGACAACTCCTTTGCATTGTGATGAAGTCAGGCGAACACAGACCTGAAATCAGCAGTGGGCCGTCCGGGTTTGCTGGTTCCGTAGCGGTTCACTTGCGTGGGGAGTTGGTTGTGAAATGGGCAGCGGCAATGGAGAGATCGGCTTTGGGTGTGCGTCTATTGACCGCTCACCATCCCGGATTCTATACCCACGTTCGGCGCCTGATCCCCTGTCCATGAAGGGCACCGGCCCTTCCTTTGATCCAAGCACCATGAGCGCGACCACGAATGAATTCTCCCCTGCGCTCGCCGCGCGCAAAATGTCGGCCGATGCGAAAGCGGCGAGGCCATGGCGCCTAAGCTGCCCCCGCGCGGCAGCTTATTCAGTTCCAGCCGAGTACGCAAGCACCCCTACGAGCATCAGAGGCATCCGGCGGCAGGCTTGGCTGCCGTCGAGTCAATCACAGGAACAAACAATGAAAGCAACTACAATCCGCAAACGGTGGCGCCTGGCCCGCGCCGCCCTTGTCACTGCAACAATGGCCACCTGCGCGAGCCTTAACGCCCAAACTGTGCCACCCTTTGCGCTCGTTGATCTCGGGAGCCCGGGAATCGCCGGGTCGGTCAAGACCAACGCCGACGGCTCCATGACCATCACCGGCGGCGGCGGCGATATTTGGAACGTCTCGGACCAATGCACCTACTTTTACACCACGCTGACCGAATCCGAATGGTTGATGCAGATCAAAATTGATTCGGACATCGTTGGCGGCGACGCGACCTGGGCCAAGTGCGAGGTGATGTGCCGCGGGTCCGATCCGAGCGCCGGTCCCGCGGCGAATGACCCGTTCGTCGCCCAGATGTACACCAAACCCGGCGGGGCGAACTGGCTCATTGACCAGTTCCGCACCGCCGTTGGCGGCGACGCGGACTGGTATCACACCAACCAACCGGCCTACAGTCCCCCCGTCTGGATCGATCTCTTCCGCAACGGCAGCCTGTTTTCGTTCTATTACAGCGAGGACAACGTCCACTGGACCGATGCCATCGAGATCGATACCTCGACGAATGCCTTCACGGGCAACGACAACGGGACCAGCTTCGGCACGGCCTGGCCATTGTCGGTCACGGCCGGCATCGCCGTCACGGCGCACAACAACGCCGAAAGCGCCTCGGTGACGGTTTCCGGCCTGGCGGTGTATTTCCCCCAAGTCCCCAGCACCTTCTACACCTCCGTCCCGCTCAAGGATTTCGCCAACTACGCCGGGTGCGAAGCGACTTTCACTTTCGCGACGACGAATAACGGCTCGCCCCCGCAGACCTACTCCGGGGCCACCGCCTATCAATGGTACAAGAACGGCACGGCGGTGCCGGGCGCCACGGGGACAAGCCTTACGTGGCTGATCGATCCTTCCAACGTGACGGCGGAGAATGGGGCCGAGGTTTATTGCGGGGTGACTCTGAGGCCGCCCTGGAACGCCAATTTCAAGAGCACGCTCTACAGCACCACCAATACGCTCACCGTCCTGTCGCCCACGGCCTATTACACCAACGGCGTCAAACTCGAGTACTTTGCCAACGCCGTCCGCCCCGACGTTGAAGCCGGCAACGTTGGACCCGCCACCCGGATCGGCGTCCAGCCGTCTTTTGACAATCCCGGCGGTCTGGGGGACAACTACGTGACCCGCAACAGCGGCTGGTTCATCCCGCCCGCCACCGACAAATACGTCTTCTTCGTCGCCTGCGATGATGATTCGGACCTCTTCCTGAGCACCGATGCCAGCATCGCGAACAAGACAATGATCGCCCAGGAGCCCGGCTGGAGCCCGTTTGACTCTTGGCTCGTCTCCGGTGACGGCGCCACAACCTCAGCCCCGCAAAAGCGCTCCGACCGGTGGACCCTTGGCGCTACGGGCCTTAATCCTCCTTATGCCAGCGGCATTGCCCTGACCAAAGGCCAGCCCTATTACATCGAACTGGTCCACCACCAGGGCGGCGGGGGTGACGACATGAGCGTCACGTACCAGACGGTCGCAGAAACCCTCGTCGCGGGCTGGTCCACCAGTTTCCAGGGCAGCGCCACCCTCATCGCGGGCACCAACGGCAACATCATGTTCGCCACCTGGGAGGCGACCCAGCCGAAATTCATATTCTCGCAACAACCGACCAACCTGAGCGTCGGCCAAGGGGCTCCCGCCATCTTCACTGCCCAAGCTGTTTCGGACGTTGAGTTCGCTCCCACTTATCAATGGTATCGGGGCGGCCATCCCCTGGCCGGGGCGACCGCAACACTTTACGACCTGGGGACTCCCTGTTCCTGCCGACAGCGGCGCCCAATTCTTCGTCGTCGCCTCGGAGCCAGGCTTGACGTCGATCACCAGTTCGGTGGTGACGCTCACAGTCACCACGACGGACAGCATCTGGGAACCGGGCTTTGCGAGGGTCGAATGGTGGTACACGAAAAACCCCGCCGAGGCGAACAATCTCGCGGCCCTCGAGAGCGGCCTTTTGGGGCCTGCGCAGGTTATCGTCGCGGCGCCCGAGTTTGCGGCCAGGGAAAACGATGTCGGCCCGGCCTGGGACAATGGCCGAATAACGGGCTGGGTCGTTCCGCCCGCCAGCGGCGCTTATAGCTTCTATGTCAACTCCGATGATGGGGCGGACCTCTTTTTGAGCACCGACTCCAGCCCGGAAGACAAGCGAATGGTCGCCCAGGAGACGGGCTGGAGCAACCCGTTGCAATGGCTGGCGGTTGGCGGCGGCAGCAGCACCGTGGCTCAGAAATGCTCCGACGGGTTTGTCCCTCCGGGCGCGCCTGTCGGCACAGCGCCGCCCTATGCCAACGGCATTTACCTGGACGCCGGCCGGAAGTACTGATCTCGAGCTTGACCATTACAACGGGGTAGGCGGCGACAACTGCGAGGCCACCGCCGCCCCCACCGGGTTCCCTCCCGCCAATGGCGCCGATACCGTCCTCGCAGGGGGCTTCATCGGCTGCTACGTTTCCAGGTGCGCGTACGTGGCCTTCACCGAGCAACCCGCCAGCGTGACCAACGCGCCCCCGTTCCTGCCGGTCACCTTTGCCGCCGCTGGCGTTACCGAATCACAGACCGGCATCGTGGGCACCAACGACCCTGCGGCCGGCACGAACAACTTCATGCTCTTCCAGTGGACGATCAACGGCACTGCCGTCCCGGGCGCCAGCACCAGCAGCTTCAGCATGGTAGCCGATCCGTGGTTCAATAACGCGCAGGTCGTGTGCCAGATCAGGGCGTTGGGCTATGCGAATGGGGCCGGCACCCCGATCTGGAGCAACAGCACGCCCGCTGTCCTGACCGTCGCCACCAACAGCGTTGTGCCGGCTATCTCTTATGCCAACGTCTTCCGGCAAAATGGCGGCAAGACCGTCCTGGACATCAGGTTCAACAAGCCGATGAACCCCGCCTCCCTGCTCAACGCCACTTACAGCCTCCCCGGCTACACACTCGGGGCGATGAACGTCTTCACCAACGGCTCGATCAATCTCTCGCCGACCTCTGAAGCGATCACCTTGGACCAGTACGCAAGCATTCAGAGTACAGGTGTCCGGTACCCCACCTTCCCGCTGACGCTCGCCGTCAGCGGCGCCGAGGATGCCTGGGCAATGCCATGCCCACAGCCACCGCCACCATCGCTCAGCAGGCGCAGCTTGTTGATGCTGATGTCGGCACCCGGTCTGCGCATGACCCGTCCGTCCCGGGCGTCCTCTGGATGAACGGCCCCGGCAGTTACACTATCCAGTGCGAAGGCAGCGACATCTGGAACAACGCCGACGGCTTCAATTTCGCCTACCAACAGGTCTTGGGCGACTTCGACGTCGTCGTGAAGGTCAAGGACACTACGCACACCTCCGACTGGTCCAAGGCCGGGTTGATGGTCCGCGAGACCCTCGATGCCGACAGCCGCAACTGGAACATCGTCTGCGACCCGGACAGTTCCGACGGCATCGCGGCCCCGGATGGCAGCGGCACTGGCGCCAACGAAATCGAGTGCAATTGCCGCAACACAACTGGCGCCGCCAGCACCAGTTGGCAAGTCGTGACCAACGGCATGGCCCCGGCGTATCCCAATGCCTGGGTCCGCCTCCAGAGGACCGGCGCCTCGCTCGCCGCCTTCTACAGCACCAACGGCACCGAATGGGTCCAGCATGCCTGGGACGACCCGACCACGGTTGGCCCCAAGATCGCGTTGCCGGCCATCGTCTATATCGGCATCTGCCAGACGGCCCACAACAACGATCCGACTCCGACGCCGCCGTTCAATGAACTCGCCTTCCTCGACACGGTGGACTACGACGGCTTCAATGTCGCATTCGCGCCGGCAGCGCCTGCCATTGTCACCCAGCCTGTCAGCCAACTCGTGGCGCCGGGCGTGAACGTGGCATTCAATGTTGCCGCCATCGGCACGCCAGCCTTTTCCTACCAGTGGCAGCTTACTGACCAGTAAATAGGATTTGACACACTAGATGGAGCCGTGCTATGCTCACTCCGTCATGGCAAAGATCGATAATCGTTCCTTAGACCACAAGGTCTTGGAGCACATGCGGATGCTCGCCACCGACCGAGTCTTGGCTGGCGAGAGGCCCAGTGTTGTGGCGAAGTCGTTCGGAATCTATCGGACTTCCATCTATAAGTGGCTGCGCGCGCGTAGGAAGCGTGGACGCGAAGCTTTGCGGAGCACGACTGCTAAAGGGCCGGCGCCCAAGCTAACGGAAGGCCAAAAGCGGCGGGTTAGGCGTTGGATCGTCGGCAAGGACCCACGCCAATACGGATTTGATTTCGGATTATGGACCCGAAGCATCGTCGCCACGATGATCCAGGATAGGTTTAAAGTCTCGCTGACTCTTCCCTCGATAGGTCGTCTGCTGACTTCGCTGGACATAACGCCCCAGAAGCCACTGCGCCGAGCCTACGAACGAAATGAAGCGGAGATCAGCCAGTGGAAGCAGGAGAAGTATCCGGAGTTGAGGAAACGGGCTAAACAGAGGGGTGCGGACATCTTCTTTCTCGATGAAGTGGGCGTGCGATCTGATAGCCCGCTGGGGCGGAGTTACGGACTGAAAGGCAAAACACCGGTGGTGAAAACCTCTGGGCAGCGCCAGCAGATTAACGCGATCAGTGCGGTGAATGCCAAGGGAGCCTTCTGGTACAAGGTCTACGGCGGCACGTTGAGGGCCGTATTGTTCATTGTGATGCTCAAAGACCTTATGAAAGGGCGCAAGAAGCCGGTAATGTTGGTCGTGGACGGATTGCCCGCGCACAAGGCTAAGTCGGTTGCCAAATATGTACAGTCCACCAAAGGCCGCTTAGAGCTGCATTTCCTACCACCCTATGCTCCAGATTTGAACCCTGACGAATTCGCCTGGAGCCATTTAAAGCAGAACGGCACGAGTAAGAAGCCCTTGCGCAAGAATGAAGCGCTTCGACAGCGCGTCGAGCAAGACTTAGCTGAGATCAAGCAGGATCGGAGCCTGGTCCGGTCTTTTTTTATGGCTCCAAGTGTGTCTTATGCTATTTACTGATGAGTAATGACGCCAATCTGGCAGGCGCAACGAATGCGACGCTGGCCCTCAACAACGTCCAGACAAACAATAGCGGAGATTACCTCGTCATTGTCGCCAATGCCTACGGCTCTGCGACGAGCAGCGTCGCGAATCTCCTGGTTGCCAATGCCGTCTGGGAACCGGGCTTTGTAAAGGTCGAATGGTGGAATACGAACAACCCCACCGAGCTCAACAATCTGGCAGCCCTCGAGAGCGGCAGTTTGGGCCTTGCCCAGGTTGCCGTCGCGGCGCCCGAGTTTGCAGCCAGGGAAAACGATACCGGCCCCGCCTGGGACAATGGCCGAATAACGGGCTGGGTCGTTCCGCCCGCCAGCGGCGCTTATAGCTTCTATGTTAGCTCCGATGATGGGGCGGACCTGTTTTTGAGCACCGACTCCAGCCCGGAAGACAAGCGAATGATCGCCCAGGAAACGGGCTGGAGCGGCCCGTTGCAATGGCTGGCGGTTGGCGGCGGCAGCAGCACCGCGGCTCAGAAATGTTCCGACGGGTTTGTCCCTCCGGGCGCGCCTGCCGGCACAGCGCCGCCTTATGCCAACGGCATTTACCTGGACGCCGGCCGGAAGTACTATCTCGAGCTTGACCATTACAACGGGACAGGCGGCGACAACTGCGAGGCCACGCCGCCCCCACCGGGTTCCCTCCCGCCAATGGCGCCGATACCGTCCTCACAGGCGGCTTCGTCGGCTGCTACGTCCCCAGGTGCGCGTACGTGGCCTTCACCAACCAACCTGCCAGCGTAACCAACGCGGCCCCGTTCACGCTGGTCGGCTTTACCGCCGGTGGCATCACAGACTCACAGACCGGCATCATGGGCACTAACGACCCTGCCGCCGGCACGAATAACTTCATGCTCTACGAGTGGACGATCAACGGCACCCCCGTCCCGGGCGCCACGACCGGCAGCTTCAGCATGGTAGCCGATCCGTGGTTCAACAACGCGCAGATTGTGTGCCAGATGAGGGCGCTGGGCTATGCGAATGGGGCCGGCAGCCCGATCTGGAGCAACAGCGCGCCCGCTGTTCTGACCGTCGCCACCAACAGCACCGTGCCGGCCATCTCCTACGCCAGCGTCTTCCGGCAAAATGGCGGCAAGACCGTCCTGGACATCAGGTTCAACAAGCCAATGAACCCCGCCTCCCTGCTCAACGCCACTTATACCCTCCCCAGCAGTACGCTCGGCGCGATGAACGTCTTCACCAACGGCTCCAAGAATCTCTCGCCGGCCTCCGAGGTGCCCACCTTGGATCAATACGCGAGCATTCAAGTAGTCGTTTACGGCTCCCCCGCCTTCCCGCTGACGCTCACCGTCAGCAGCGCCGAGGATGCCTGGGGCAATGCCATGCCCACAGCCACCGCCACCATCGCTCAGCAGGCGCAGCTTGTTGATGCTGATGTCGGCACCCGGTCTGCGCATGACCCGTCCGTCCCGGGCGTCCTCTGGATGAACGGCCCCGGCAGCTACACCATCCAGTGCGAAGGCAGCGACATCTGGAACAACGCCGACGGCTTCAATTTCGCCTACCAACAGGTCTCGGGCGACTTCGACGTCGTCGTGAGGGTCAAGGACGCCGCGCACACCTCCGACTGGTCCAAGGCCGGGTTGATGGTCCGCGAGACCCTCGATGCCGCCAGCCGCAACTGGAACATCGTCTGCGACCCGGACAGTTCCGACGGCATCGCGGCCCCGGATGGCAGCGGCACTGGCGCCAACGAAATCGAGTGCAACTGCCGCAACACCACCGCCGGCGCCAGCACCAGTTGGCAAGTCGTGAGCAACGGCATGGCCCCGGCGTATCCCAATGCCTGGGTCCGGCTCCAGAGGACCGGCGCCTCGCTCGCCGCCTACTACAGCACCGACGGCGCCAACTGGGTGCAGCATGGCTGGGACGACCCGACCACCGTTGGCGACATGGCCGCCTTGCCGGCTACCGTCTACATCGGCATCTGTCAGACCGCCCACAACAACGATCCGACTCCGACGCCTCCGTTCAATAAACTCGCCTTCCTCGACACGGTGGACTACGCCAGCTTCAATGCCGCCTACGCGCCGCCAGCCGCCGAAATTGTCACCGAGCCTCTCAGCCAGATCGTCGCGCCGGGCGGCACAGCCACATTCGGCGTGGTGGCCACCGGCACGCCGCCTCTGGGCTACCAGTGGCAGCTTGACAACACCAATCTGCCAGGCGCAACGAATGCGACGCTGGCCCTTACGAACGTTCAGTCAACCAGTAACGGAGTTTATCTTGTCGTTATCACCAATGCCTACGGCTCTGTGACAAGCAGTGTCGCGCATCTCCTAGTGGCTAATCCAGGCACAAACTGCGCCAGGCCCCCCTTGGGATTGGTCGCATGGTGGCCGGGCGACGGCAATGCAAACGACCTGCTGGGCGGACATGATGGCGTTCTCGCAAACGGAGCCGCTTTTGCGCCTGGCTTTGTCGGAAAGGCGTTCAGTCTCGACGGCATCAGCAGTTATGTTGATCTGGGAGCTTGGGGCGTGGGAAGCACGTGGACCATCGAAGCATGGGTTAATCCCTCCGCCCTTCCGAGCGGCAGGCGCGCCATTGCAGGCGTCATGAATAACTGCCACGATTGGGGCATTGCTCTTTCCAGCGGCCAATTTGGCGTGGTCAGCCGCCGAGCCGGAGGATGCACTCAAACTACTACCGCCTCAGCGGCGGTTTCGGCGGGCACCTGGTACCACGTCGCCGGAACATGTGACGGCACCAATGCGTTCGATTTACGTCAACGGAGTGCTCGAGGCCTCCGCCCCGGTGGATCCCGGTTATGTCGGCGACAGTACCGACCTGCGAATTGGAGGAGAGGTCTGTTGCGCCGGAGATAATTTTCCAGGATTGATTGACGAAGTGTCCATTTACAACCGCGCCTTGTCTTTCGACCAAGTCGCGGCGATCTATCTTGCCGGCTCTTATGGAATCTGCCAGGAGGTTCCACCCACGCTTCTTAGCCAACCCCAAAGCCAAAGTGTTTTCACCGGGTCCAACGCAGTGTTCAGTGTGAGCGCCGTCGGCCAGCAACCACTGGCTTACCAGTGGCAGTTCAACGGGACGAATCTTGTGGATGGCGCCCGCATTACCGGCTGCCAGACCGACTCCCTATGGGTCAGCGGCGTGCTGCCGTCGGACGCCGGGCCTTACCAGGTGCTAGTCACAAATCTCTACGGCGTCGCCACCAGCGCGGCAGCGGTTGTTTCCGTCGTCCAGACGCCGACGCCGCCCGCTGTCCTCGTGCAGGTCTATAACTCTGCAAATGACACGGGCAGCAATATCGCCTTCACTGCCGGCACCTTGATTGATTCCTTTACTTCTCCTAACATCCAGTTCGGCAGCAGCCTGGAGTGGTACTGGGATCCCGTTCCTGGCGCCACCGACCCGAATCGCACTTCGGTAGGCAACCCGTCGGGGGGGTGGGGCGCAGACTTTACCGCGTATTTGACCGTGGCTGCCGCTGGCATCTACAACATCCAATTAATTTCCGATGATGGCTCGTACCTATTTGTCAATGGCAGCATGGCAATCAGCAATGGAGGAGATCACCCTGCCGGCGGGCCGACGGTGGGTGTCTATCTCAATGCCGGAAGTAACCCCTTTGAGCTTCAATTTCGGGAGAATGGCTGGGGAACTCAGGGAGTGGACATGAATCTGCCCAGTGGCGTAACCTTCGCCGCTGTTCCCGCGACCACCAACTCATACACCTGGGTGGGACCGGAGGCTGGAGGCGACTGGTTCAGCCCGGCCAACTGGAGCCCAGCGGGCGTTCCCGACGGGCAAGCGGGCGAGGTCATCAGCTTCTACGGTGGAACGATCAACCTAAGCGCGCCCGTCACCATCAACGGCCAATTCAATTGGCTCGGTGGCGCTCTAACAGGGAGCCCCCTCACAATTGCAACGGGCGGGATGCTGGGCATCGCCGGAAGCGCCGCCAAGTACTTGGAGAATGCCTTGACGAACGAAGGATCCGTATTTTGGGGGGGGTGGCAACATTGTTCTTAGCAACTGCCCCGCAAATGCCGCGTCGATAGTTAATTCGGCCGGAGCTTTGTGGGCGATTTGGTGTGATCAGACCATGAGTTCCTCCTGCACCAACACCAACGCCTGCTGGCAGAACATGGGAACAGTCGTCAAATCTGCCGGCCCGGGGACAACCTCCGTCGCTGTGCCATTTTATAATGTCGGAGGAACAATCGAAGTCGAGCAAGGCGCCTTCGCGTTGACCGCGCCGGTGTTATTTGACGGGCTTTCGGTTGCCGGCAATGGAGCAGTTACGGTCAACGGCGGGTCATTCACCAACCAAGGCAACATCTCGATGTTGGGAGGGGCGACATTGAGTGTTAACGCGTCCGTGCTATTTAACGATCCCAATGCGCTTTCAATGCAATCTGGATGCACATTGCGGGTCGGCGGCGACCTCTTGGGAAACACCCGAAACGTGGATCAGTGGCAGCCGGCAGGGACTTTATCCCTTACCGCGGGAGCGCACCAATTGGAGGCGATGAGCCAGGATTTCGGCAATGTCTCCGCTGGCTACGTCAAGAACTTCGCCTACGGCTTGGTCAGCTTGGATACGGGAGCCCAAGTCACCCTTGTCGATCAATCCAAGAATACCGCCAGTTCCGCGCCCGAATGCGTCTATGCCAACTCCATAATAGTGCCTCCCGGCAGCTTGCTTGGCCTGAACGGCCTGCACCTCTACGCTCGGTTGACCCAGATCGGTGGCAGCGTCACGGGCGGAAACGTCTCCCAGGTGCCAGACGAGGGCGGCCCCGTCACCTTGGGTTCCTCCACCCCGGGAACCATCTCGGCTGCCGGGGCGCTCGATGAATGGACCTTCTTTGGCCGGGCTGGCCAGAGTGTCACCGTTACCGTGGACCCGGGGAGCGGCAATGTGCTGCCGCCGCCGCTCAATTACGCCCAAGTGCAGCTTTACGACCCGGCCACAAACCTCCTGGCCCGAGCGAGCAACTCGGCGCCGGGACAAACCGTCGCGCTCCTGAGCGTGCCCCTGTCAGCCGACGGGACCTACAGCGTTCTCGTCCGTGGCCCCGCAAACCAATCCGGCAGCACCGGCAACTACCTGGTAACGGTTTGGGACACGACACCCAACGCGTCGTCCCTCGTTCTTAACCAAATGGCGAGCGGTCGCATCACCACACCTTATAGCGTGGACCAATGGAACTTCACCGCCAACGCCGATCAACAGGTGCGCTTCAACCTGGTGAATGTGAGTTCCCCCGGCGTTGCGTTTGATCTTAATGGCCCGAACGGCTGGAACGGATTCAGCAATTTGGTATTGAGTTCGGATTTGATCACGCTTCCCTACACGGGCGGTTACACGCTTACAGCGCACGAAACCGGTGGCGGTTACGGAATCGCCTACGCCTATGATCTGGTCACGACGGCCCAGACCAACCTGGCGCTGGGCTCGACTTTCACGGGGAATTTTGCCGGCAGCGGCCAGGCCCAACTTTTGGTGTTCAAGGTGACGAACGCCACCCCAGTGCTGCTCACCCTCGGGAACGCGGGCGCCGGTAATGTAACGGCACTCTACGTCGGACTGGGCAGCCCGCCCACGCGGGGGAGTTACTGGACAGTGAAACGTTCATGCAGCGATGTCCAGATCAAAGGCGTCAAGATAGCCGCAGCGGGCTGGACTGATTTTAGTGGCAAGGAATTTCTTGAGGATGGCGTTTTGGGGTAAACCACAGAGAAAATCCGGCCAGGTGTGACGGAGGGCCTGCGAGACGACCCACTCGGAGGGCGGTTTTTGCGGGGATACGGTGCGGATGTAGGAGTGGAAATTGAACCAGGCCACGCGCCGGAAACTCAGCGCCAGATATTGGAGCAGTCCCTGGGCGATGAGGCCCAACTGAATGTGCCGTTCGTAGGCGGCGAGCTTGCGGCGGACGTGCTCCCGGTAAAGCTCGGACTTGCGCTGCACATATTGCTTGCCGCTGCCGCGGTGGAGGGGATTCATGTCCTGCATCCAGAAGTGATACGCGTAGGCCCCGACGGTGTGAATGGCCTGCTTGAAGCTGACCTCAATCTTGAAGCGCCAGCCGTAAAGGCGAATAATCTCCAGCGGGGCCAAGGTCAAGTCGGTGCAGAGGAGGATCAAGTTCCCGCGAGTCGGGTGGCTCACCCAAACAAAGCGCACCAACTGACCCAAAGGGCGCCACAGCAGGTCGTGGCTCAGATAGCGGAGGCTGACGCCGGATTCCCCATAGACCGGGCTGGGGGCTTTGAGGAATTGCGCGCGGTAGCGAAACCAATCCTGGAGGGGAGTCTTGTGGCCATAGGCACGGCGTCGCCCGCGGCGCGGCTTGCGGGAACGCCGTGGGGAAGGCGGGAAATAAGCGACGGCGTTGGAGCGCACGCGCGTGACCAGGTGGTGACCCTCGGCCAGTAGCGAGCGGGCGAATTTGGCGGCGGCGTAATAGGCGTCGGCCACGACGGTCAAAGGGCCGTTCCAATGCAATCCGAGCAGCAAGGCGCTGAGCTTGTCCAACAGCGTGCGCCGGTCACGGGCGCTCCAGACGATGCCTTCGTGGATGCGAGCCGCCACCGGCACGGCCAGACAAACCCCGGCCACCTGCACCAGCAAGGCGACGGCCTGCAAGGAGTGCCCCATGATGAAGGAAGCCTTGGCATTGCAGCGGGATTCCTGGTGCAGGCTTTTGACCCCCGGCATTTTGCGGCCTTCCTTGGGGCGCTTGAGGCCATCGGCCAGCACGACCGGGCGGCCGTTGACCCGCACCAGGCAGCGGCGGAACAAGTGCTGGAGGGTCTGCCGCCACAATTGGGTCAAACGGTCCAGGTCCAGCGCAGGAGAATGGAAGAAGTGCAGCAGGCAGTAATAACTGGCGTCGGAGAGGCCGAGGCTGCGGATCAGGCTGGTCACGCCGGCCAAGTCGGGGCGCAGGCACAAAGCCGCCAGGACGACCACCAGCCACAGGAAGGTGGTGGTGCGGGAGCAGGCTGGGCGGAGGGGGCGGAGGGCGCGCAGCCAGGCCAGCCACAGGAGGTGCGAGCGTTTGGGAAAGGCGGGGCGAAAACAGAGGTTGCGCATATCCGATAGTATATTTATGCTATCGGATATGAAGACTACTCAAACGGTTAAGAAACTGGAAGCTCAAATCGCCCAAATTAAAGCCCAACTCCAAAAGCACGGAGCGATGCGCCCGGGCAGCCTCTCCCGCCAATACAATGTCTGCGGCAAATCCGGCTGCCGGTGCAAGGACCCCAAACATCCCCGCCAACACGGCCCCTATTACCAGCTCAACTACGTCTATCGCGGAAAAAAGACCTCCCAGTTCATCCGCCGAGCAATCCTCCGCCAGGTGCGGACTGAGCTGGCCAATTACAAACAGTTTCGGCGGCTTACGGAACAGTGGATTGGATTAGCCCTCCAGGTGGCTCAAGCCAAAGATAAACAGACCGCCTGAACCGCTCTGGCGAGGCGAGAACGTTTCACTGTCCAGTTATAATTACGCCGCCGCTGTCGCAAATTCGTCCAGCCAGCAAATTCTCATGCCGCAGGCCGTGAGCGGCACCTTTTACGCGCTGGTTTACGGCGACAGCATCCAAACGCCGGGCCCCTACACCCTCATGGCGTCTTCGTCCGCCGTGATCCTGAGCTCGTTGGTCCCGAGCACTTCGGGCGCCAACCAGCCGTTTACGATTACCTTGTCGGGCGCGGGGTTCGACGCCTCAAGCTCTGCGCGCTTCCTTGACGCATCCAACAACGCCTATGCCGCAACCTCAATCTCAGTGGATTCGTTTACGCAAATGACAGTCAACGAAGGCGCGGGCGCTTTGCCGCCGGGGATGTACTCCCTGAGCGTCTCCCTCGCCTCAGGCGCTTCGTCGACACTGACCAATGCCTTCCAGGTGTTGCCTGCCGCGGCGCCCAATCTGGTGACGTCCATCACCCTGCCGGGGCAAATTGGCTATCACATTCCCGCCACCATCTATGTCCAATACGGCAACACCGGCAATGCGGCCATGCCGGCGCCTTTGCTGACATTGACCGCCACGCAAGACGGAAGGGAAGGCGCGTTTCTGACGCTGGACAGCTCATTGATTGCCCAGGGACTTTGGACCTCGGCCGAGCCGGCCGGGTTTAGTCATGCAATCCAAATTCTGGGTTCCGGGAACACTCCCGGTGTGCTGCAACCGGGCGAGTCTATGAGGGTGCCGGTCTATTATGCCGGCTGGCAACAACCTTGGGATTTCAGTTACCCACCCGTGGCCTGGACATTGGGCTCGCTCCAGACGACCAATGAAGCACCGGTCAATTGGGCGTCGGTCGGAACCAACATGCAGCCGGCCACTATTTTAGCCGATGCGTGGAATGCCATCTTCGAGGCATTCACCAATGAGGTTGGTTCCGCCTGGGGTGGCTATGTGACGATGCTGGACAACAATGCCTCGTACCTTGGCCGGCTTGGCCTCGACGTGGTGGATGTCGGCAAACTCCTGGCCTTCCAGTTTATGCAGGCGGACGGGCTGTGCCCGCTCCAGACGCTAGCGAGCTCTCTCGATGCCTCGGTGCCCGCTCCGGGATCGCCCCTGACGTTCAGCCGCTCTTATGGTGAGCGAATTTCACAACGGTACGCCCTCGGCCCATTCGGTCGCGGTTGGTCGCACAATTGGCAGTATTCCTTGCAGCAGGGCTCCGATGGAACCATCACGGTCTTCGGCCCCGGCGGCTCGCGGCGCCTCTTCCAGCCGGACACGCGGGGCGGATACTTCAACCAAGCCGGCGACTATGGAACGCTTGGCCCGGCCGGCGGCGGCGCCTTCACCCTCACGGAAAAGACCGGCCTGCTTTATTATTATCGCTCCGACGGCAAACTGGGTTACGTGCAGGATTTGAACAACAACACCGTCACTCTCGGCTACACTGGAAACCTGCTCACCAGCCTTAGCCATTCGGCCGGCCAAAGCATGCAGATTTCTTATAATGGCGCCGGCCTGATTCAGACTGTCACCGACAACCTCGGCCGGCAAACGCTCCTCACTTACGATGCCGCCAATCAGCACCTGACGGGCGCCCAGTTTTTTGATGGCCGCACATCCGCGTACACTTACAACACGAGCGGGTCGCCCGCCCAACTGCACGAGCTGACTGCTGCCTCCAGTTCATGCTGCAATTGGCGGTATTTCACCTACGACACCCTGGGCCAGCTCACCGGGACCTATCTTGGCGGCAATGCCCAAGCCGTCACCTTCAGCCATGGCGCTGGCGCCCAGATCACGGCGACAGACGCCCTAGGCGACCCGGCGCAATTCTTCTACGACCATCGTGGACTGCTGGCCAAAACAGTGGACGCCAACGCAAACGCGGTTTATAGGCACTTCGACCAGAATTACAATCTGGTTTCCTTAGTGGACCCCGCGGGGCGTTCCTATAACTACGGCTATGACAACCTGGGTAACCTCATCAGCAGCACGGACCCCATGGGCAACAACAGCCAATTCACCTTTGCCGGCCCGTACAACCGCCTCGCCTCGGTGACCGATGCCAAAGGCAATCCGACGCACTATTCTTACGACGCCTACGGCAACCTTGAGTCCACCACCTACGCCGACGGCAGCGTCGAGAGTTGGAGCTACGATTCCGAAGGCAACCCGCGAACCTGGAAAAACCGGCGCGGGCACCAGACCGCTTATACGGTCAAGGACAATGGGCAGATCACGGGCAAGCATTTTGCCGACGGTTCTGCCACGGAGTCTTCTTACGATTCACAAGGAAACCTGACCAACTCGACCACGTATGACCCGGCGCTCAACCCCTTGGAGTCCGTCGCCATGACCTACGATTCCAGCAACCACTTGACACGTATGGATTACCCCGGTGGGAAGTTCCTCTCGTTCACCTACGATTCCAACGGCCGCCGCCTTTCCAGCGTGGACCAGCTTGGTCACACGTTGAATTACTATTACGACCAGCCAGGGCGGCTCGTTAGCATGACGAACGAATTGAACTCGCTCGTTGTGCTTTACCGATATGACGCCGCTGGGCGGATCGCCACCAAAACGGTCGGGAATGGCATGTTGACTACCTACCAGTATGACCCGGCGGGACAAATCCTGACCCTGACCAACGCCTTGACTGACGGCACGCTGCTTTCGTTCTTTAATTATTCATACGACACCCGAGGCCGCCGGGCGTCGATGGCTTCCGTCGATGGTGACTGGACATACTCCTACGACGACCTCGGCCAGTTGGTTCACGCGGTGTTTGCATCAGTCGCACCCCACATCGCCAATCAGGATTTGGGATACGTTTATGATTCAGTTGGCAACCGCACTCAGACGATCGAGAACGGGGTCACCACTTCATACACGGCCAACAGTCTGAACCAGTATGTCTCCGTGGGCCAGACGAATTACACGTTTGATGCGGACGGGAATTTGATTGGGGAGGTGTCGCCACTGGGGACAACCACGTACACCTACGATGATGAGAGCCGCCTGATCGCTATGACGACGCCCCAAGAAATGTATACTTGGGGTTATAATGGGCTGGGTGATCGTGCCTCCGTAACAACTGGGGCGGCATTGACCAGGTACATAATCGACCCTATAAATCGAGGTAATCTTGTTGGAGAGTATGACGGAAGCGGGAGCCTGGTAGCACATTATGACCATTCCTTAGAGTTGATTAGTCGTAGCGATGATGGAAATAATATCGGCTATTACATCCTGGATGCTCTGGGCAGCGTTCAGCAGCTGGTAGCAGGAAGTGGCTACTCACAGAACTACTATGCGTATTCGCCTTTCGGAAGTTCCTTGAAAACCGTCGAGGTCGTTCCAAATCCATTCAGATTCGACGGCAGATATGGTGTGCAAAGCGACGACGATGGACACATTTTTATGCGGGCGCGGGTTTACGCGACCGGCTTGGGCCGGTTTTATGCCAACGATCCGGTTAGCCTGAGTGGTCATGACCTGAACCTGTACCGTTTCACGGGCAATAACCCTTTGAGCTTTTCGGATCCCTCTGGGACGACGATGGTTGGCATTTCCTTCCCTGGAGGTGAAGCATCCGGCGGTTACGATCCCAAGACGGGCGAGACGATCGTTTGCGGAGGCGGATTTATTGGGACGCCATTTGGAGGTTATTTGATGTTCGGCTCCGACGGTAACGTGAGCGTGTCGCTCACTCTCTTTGATTTTGGTATTTCCTGGACGACGGATTCCCCGGCTGCGGGCGCTTACCAGAGCGCGTGGGGAGGGGCCGGTATTGTCGTTGGAGGGTCCGCATCTGAATCTCCGGGCGGAGTCGAAGGTTCTGTGGGCATCGGCTGGGGAGGTGGCGCAGGTTTTAGTGTAGGTGGTTGTGTCAGATTTCCACCCGGGCCACCAGGACCTCCCGGGGGTCCTCAACCCGGACCAGCCCCGATTACGCCCCCGCCTCCGCTTCCCTGCATCGGATGTGGCCCAAACGGCACAAATACAGTCACCGTAACACATGATCCAAACGGGCTGATCGGTCCGGCAGGCTATGGCCCGGCTGGGTATATCGCTGGCAATGCGTTGCTGTCGTATCGGATCGATTTTGAGAACGAGACCAACGCATCCGCTCCCTCTCAGCAGGTCAATATCACGGATCAACTCAGCGGCAACTACGATTGGAGCACCTTCAACGTCTCCGAGTTCGGGTTTGGCGATTTGGTGGTGGCTTTGCCGCCTGGCACCTCGTATGTGCAGACGAACGTGCCGTTCAGCTATCTCGCAACCGCTTTCCAAGTGCAGGTCCAGATCGGCATCCGGCCGACAACCGGCCTGGTTTACGCCAACTTTCAATCTATTGACCCGGCAACGGGCCTGCCGCCGCCGGCGGGCATCGGCTTTCTGCCTCCGGAAGACGGGACTGGCCGCGGACAAGGCCACGTTGCCTATACGATTCGCGCCAAGGCCGGTTTGGCGACCGGCGCGCAACTGACGAACGTGGCGTTGATCTCATTTGACGAGGAGCCCCAGATTGCCACAGACCAGGTCAATGACTCGAACCCCGCGGCGGGCACCGACCCGGCCAGGGAATGCCTGCTCACGATCGACAGCACCCCGCCCGTAAGTTCGGTGAGCAGTCTGCCAGCAGTCGAAACTACCGCCGCCTTTGCCGTTTGCTGGTCCGGAACGGACATTGGCCCGGGGATCGTCGGCTACGACATTTACGTTTGCACGAACAACGGCCCGTGGGCACCGTGGCTCCTCGGTACGACCAACACCTGCGCCACGTTCACGGGACAGAACGGAATGAACTACAGCTTTTACAGCGTAGCCCACGATGGGGTGGGCCTTGTCGAGGCCGCCCCGTCCATGGCGCAGGCCAGCACGACGATCACGATTCCATTCTTGGCACTGCCTCAGCAAACGAATCTGGTGGTCGATGAACTGACGATGATGGTCGTCACAAATACGGCCATAGAGCCGAATCCGTCCGCGTACCCCCTCAGCTACGCGCTGCTTGGCGCCCCCTCTGGGGCCGCGATAGACACCAATGGGATCATCACGTGGATTCCGAACCAGGCGCAGTCGCCCGGCACGAACGTGCTTACGACAACAGTAACCGATTCCGCTACCCCGCCCCACAGCGCCACCAACACGTTCAGCGTCATAGTGCTGGAAGTGAACGTGCCGCCGATGCTGCCGATTGTCTCGACCCAGGCCGTGAACGAACTGACCTTGCTTACCGTGACCAACACGGCCACGGAATCGAACATCCACTCAACCCTGGGCTACGCGCTGGTCAACCCGCCGGCCGGCATGACCATCAGCGCCAATGGCATCATCACCTGGACACCGCAGCAGAACCAAAGCCCGAGCACCAACCTGGTTACGACCGTGGTCACCAACTCAAATCCGTATGACCCGGCCAACCCGCATCTGAGCGCCACAAACAGCTTCACGGTCATCGTGAAGGAAGTAAACGCGCCCCAGTTGGAAATTGTGCTGGTTAGCGGCCTGCCACAACTGACGTGGAGCGCGGTTCCTGGATGGCGCTACCAGGTGTGGTGCAAAGAGGCGCTGGCGAACGCGTCCTGGATGAGCGCTGGGGGCGTGCTGACGGCCTCCGGCCAAACCTTGGAATTCACTGACTCGACCACCAGCGGAGCCAACGCGCGGTTCTACCGCGTCCAGGCCCTCGGTCCACCGTAGGAATGGGGTCACACCTCCACGTTCCACACACAGAGGTCTGAGCAAACAATCAGGCTGAAAAAGGTGCCTTCGTAAGTCACGTTGCGGCAAGCACTTACAATGGGGCTGATTTAAAATAATTTCTTGTGGGTTTTTCGCCGGGCCGTTTTCTGGTATGAGGTACCCAGAAAGGACTCGCGCGATGGATGATGTCAACTTTCCGGGCTGGCGGCCAGCGAGGTCCATCCAGGTGGTCGAGGGCAATGGGCGGACTCGCGTGCTCGTGAAGGGCAAACCGTATATGAGTTGGCACTCAGGCGATGAAGGGTGCGTTCGGCTGGCAATTGCGCAGTTGTACGAGTGCGGGTTGGGAACGGAGGAGGATTTGGCGGAGGCGTTTGGACGGCATGTCAACTCGGTACAGAAATACCTGAAGGATTTTGCTGACGAGGGAATCCGGGGTTTGATGTCGGAGCGCCGGGGTCCCAAAGGTCGGTGGAAGCTCACCCCGGAGTTGCGCGGGAAAATCTTGTTCCGCTTCGCGGAAATCACTGAAGTCGGAGGCGGTTTGCTTCACACTTAACCAGGAGGGGGTGGCGAGATCTCCGTTGCGAGCGTGAGGCGAGAGCGGGCTCGGTGGGGCGTTGTCGCGCAGGCAACCGGGGCCGCCAAGATGGAGGGAGGCTGGTGAAACGAGGTTTTCAGGCGGGGCCAGCTTGGTTATAGAGGGTTCATGCAAAACATCTTCAAAACCTCACTGACCCCGCAGCAGTATGCCGATCGGAAGTATCATAAGCAAGTCAAGGCGCCGGAAAACTGCCTGAACTGCGGGCGGGCGCACAGTCTGGAGGCGTTGGCGTATTACCACCGGTATGTCAGTTGGCTGACGGGCGTGCTGATGATTTGGGTGCGGCGGTTCCTGTGCCGGCACTGCCGAGTGAGCGTGAGTTGCCTGCCGGACTTCGCCCAGCCGTATCGGGCGGTCAATAGCGAGACCATTGCGGCCGGTTTCAGCGGCCAGACCCGGACCCGGGAACAGAACCGGGCCGTCGAGCATTGGGGCACGGCCATCGCGGTTTACTGGCGCCGGTATCAAGGGCATCTGCCGGCGCTCTTGTGCATCGTGGGCAACGCGTTCGGGGCGCTGCCGCTTCAACCCACGGCCCGGGAGTTTTGGAACGTCCTGCTGGCGCGCTGCGGGGATCTGGCCGGCGCCACCCGAGAGTTGGTCCAGCAATATCACACCTGTTTGTTCGGGACTTACCGCTGCCATCAGCGGCGACCGCTTCGGGCTGCATGAGGAGCCCCCGCCCGGGAGTCGGGCGCCGGTTAACCCCCACACACCCTTGCTATTCCAAGTGCGTGAGACCGGCCCCAGACTCGCGAGCGTATGAATCAACCAAGCGATTCCGAAGCATCGGCCCTGGCCCGGCACGCCGCCGCGAGCTGGATACAGGAAGCCATTGCGCAGAACTTCACGTTGGCCCGGGCCACCACCCTGGCCAGCGAACGGCCCTGGGGCGGCAAGCTCTACGGCGCCTCCACTCTGGAGGGCTGGTATTACTTGTGGCGCAACCAGGGGTTCGAGGCCCTGCACCGACAACCCCGCAAAGACAAAGGCGCGCGCAAGGCGCTCAGCCCGGAAGCCTGCCAGGCCCTGGTGGAGTGGCGCCAAAAATATCGGGACCTGACGGTCAAGTGCATCGTGCGCCAGTTGCTCGACAACGGCACGCTCCAGTTGGGCACCTTCAGCCTGCCCTCGGTTTACCGCGTCTTGGCGGCCCACCACCTGGACGCTCGTTCCCTCAAGGCCAATCCACCGGCCGGACTGAGCGGCCCGACCAAGGCCTTCGAGTGTGCCCTGGCCAACCAACTGTGGATGACCGACATGATGTTTGGACCCACGCTCAAGCTGGCCGACGGCCAGGTCATCCATACCCGGCTCTTCTCGCTCCTGGACGACTGCTCGCGCCTGGTCCCCCACGCCCAGTATTACGACTCGGAGAAGCTCTGCTGGTTCCTGGACTGCTTCCGGCAAGGCCTGGCCCGGCGCGGCTTCCCCGAAAAGCTCTACACCGACCAGGGCAAAATCTTCACCAGCTACCACCTGCAGATTGTTTGCGCCAACCTCGGCGTGCGCCTCTGCCACGCGGCCCCCTATGCCGCGTTCTCAAAGGGCAAGATTGATCGCCGGGACCGGACCCTCCAGATGGACTTCGAGGCCCGTCTGGTGATTGACCCCGTCCACAGCCTGGAAGAACTCAACGCGCGGCTCTGGCGCTGGATCGAGGGCCAATACCATCAGCGGCCCCACAGTGCGCTGGGCGGCCAAACCCCGGCCGAACGCTTCGCCCAGCGCGCCTCCAACCTGCGCACCGCCGACGCCCAAACTGACTGGGAAGCCCTCTTCCTGTGCCGAGCCCAGCGGCGCGTGCGCCTGGACGCGACCTTCAGCCTGGCGGGCCAACTCTGGGAAGCCCCCGTGCATTTGCGCGGCCAACTCATCCAAATCCGCTTCGACCCCTTCGCCTGGCGCCGCCTGGAGATTTGGTGGGAGGGCAAGTTCCTCGCCCAGGCTCGCCGGTGCGATAAACAACTCAACGCCAAAACCTATACCGACCGCGATTATGAACGGCCCGATAAATCCGCCTGACCTGGACGTTGCCCTCAAGAGCCTGTGGGGTGCCACCGCCATGCCCTTTGGCGCCGCCGTTCCCAAACCCTATGCCGCGCAGAGCTTCCAGCAAGCCCGCCACCGGCTCGAACAGTTGGTGGCCGTGCGCGCCTGCGGATTACTTCACGGACCCAACGGCGTGGGCAAGAGCCTCTTAATCCAGCACTTCCTCTCCAGCCTGCCCGACAAACGCTTCAAGCCCCTGGTGGTGGCGCACTCCTCGGTCACCGGCACCGACCTGTTGCGCCTGCTCTGCGCCGAACTGGGCCAGAACGCCCGGATGCGCCGCTCCGACAACGTGCTGCTCATCCGCCAGGGCTGGCAGCAGTTGGAGCGGCTCTGGCCGGTCATCGTCATTGATGAGGCGCAGAACTTGAGCGCCACCGCCCTGGAGGAAGTGCGCCTGCTCTCTTGCGACCGGCGCGACACCCAGCCGCCCTTCAGTTTGCTCTTGGTTGGCGACGAGCAACTGCTGCCGCGCCTGCAAATGGGCATCAACGCGCCGCTCTTGGCCCGCCTGAGCTTTTGCCTGCCCCTGACGCTCTGGACGGCCGACGAACTGGCCGGCTACGTCCAGGCCCGCCTGCAGGAGGTCGGCATCCACGCCAACCCCTTTGACGCAGCGGCCCTCCAACTGCTCATTCGCGCCGGCAACGGCCTGCCCCGGCTGCTCAATCACCTGGCCCAGCGCGCCCTCGAAGAAGCCGCGGGGCAGAACTCCCGGTCCGTTACCGCCGCTCACGTGCAGCGCGCCTTGGAACTGCTGCCCTGGGTCGCCCAATTGGTTCCATGAGCCCCCGTGAGCTATCCCCAGCCCCCATTTGCGGCCCGTTCGTCAGGCTTGTCTGACGGGGTGAACGGGCCACCCCCAGGCTCGGTCCCGGCGACCCTGCTCCAACTCCACCAGACTTATTGCCAGCTCACCGGCCAAACCCTCAGCCTGGGCTTTGACCGGGAGCGGCTCTGGTTCGAGTTCCACCGCGCCGGCTTCACCCAGGCCGACCTCCTCCAGGTCGTGCGCTATCTGCAAAAGGAAATCCGCCACACCCGCCGCAATGTTGGCGCCCTCAAGCTCTCCAACCTCTTGCAACTGGATCGCTTCGAGGAGGACCTCAACATCAGCCGGGTTCGCCTCACGGCCCCGCCACCCCCCAAAACCCCGGCCGCCCTCCTGCCGCCAACCTGCTCACCGGCGCAACAGGAGCGCGGCCGACAACGCGCATTGGAGCAACTGCGCCGACTCAAAGAAACCCTTCGCTAAAGAGCCTATGCCACTGGACCTTTCCATCCTCGAAAAGCTTGAAATCGCTCACCGCCTCGTCGCCGAAGCGCTGGGCCGAGCGCCTCAACCTGCGACTGCCGCCTCGATCAGGCTATGCTGGTCTTGGAGCTATCCATCAAACGCGCCCGGCGTTCGCCACAAATGCGTTTGCGCCTGCCACCGGACCGCCGCGAAGAGGCCTTCCTGTTCTGAGCCCCATCCCTTCGCCAAAACGGCCTCTCGCCCCGCCGCAGGGGTGTGCCGCGCAGCATCCGCCTCTCCGCCCCTTACCCAAGCCACCAGCTTCC
This sequence comes from uncultured bacterium, assembly GCA_963713735.1. Classification (GTDB taxonomy): domain Bacteria; phylum Verrucomicrobiota; class Verrucomicrobiia; order Limisphaerales; family UBA8199; genus CAVQND01. The sequence continues at coordinate 1,986 of CAVQND010000013.1, read as the reverse complement.
TCGACTATCTTGATACGCCTTTGTCGAACCTCCTTGATTATCAAGATACTTTTCTCCCAGAAAAGCGTGAAGCGGAACAAAAATCTTGCTGATCGTTTTGCGGCAAGGCATCTGGAAACTGGAAACGATTCAGCAGCGATTGCTGGAAGCCTGGCATGAAGCGGTGAGCGTGCCGAGCATCCAACAAGTGTTGGAGGAAAACGGGCTGGGCGAACCGACCACCAGGGGCGTGGGCGACAAAGTGATCCAAGGTGAGCTTTTTGCCCTCGAGCCGGAGCCGCAGTTGGTTCTGCCTTTGGGCGGTCTTGACGCCCAACCCGTGGAGAAAGTCGGCACCAGCAGCGTGCGGGAACAGGAAAGCGGAACGGGAAACGACAACGCTGCGGGAGGCGGGGCCGGAGTCGCAGACCTGGGGAGAGGATGGCGGCGAGATCACTATTCGCCGGCACAGCGAGTCTATTTGGATCATTTGGAACAAGGCGCTTACAACGCGTATGCTGGCGGGCTGCTGTTTGCGCCGTTTCTGGCGCGCCATGATTTTGTTGCGACGTTGAGCCGAGCCATCACGATTGCGACCCACGAAGGTTACAGCCTGAAAGAGTTGGGGCTGACGTTGTTTTACATGGATGTGTTTGGGTTTCGGTCGCTGGAGGACTTCAAGCGTGCCTACGCCGAAGAGTTTGGCGTGTTGATGGGGCGCACGCAAAGTCCGAGCCTGTTCACGCTGCGGCGGTTCTTGCACAAGGTGAGAAAGTTGGCCAAAGGCGAAGCCTTGATCGACGAGTTTGCCCTCGCCTATTTGAAGTCCGGCCTGGCCGCGTGGGGAGTGATGTATATTGATGGCCATTTCATGCCCTACTATGGGCTATACCCGATCAGCAAGGGCTGGCATGGGGTGCGCCAGATGCCGATGAAAGGCAGCTACAATTTTCTGGCCGTGGATGAGCACTTCAGCCCGTGGCTGTTCCTAATCCGGTCCTGCCGGGAGGACCTGCTGCAAAAGATACCGGAGTTGATCGAGAAAGCCAAAAAGCTCGGGGCCAAAGCGGGAGTGAGTCAGGAGCGGCTGGACAAATTGATTGTGGTCTTCGATCGGCAGGGCTACAGCGCGGAGTCTACCGCTACCTGGACGGCCGGGATGAGGGAGCAGGAAAACGGCGGGCGCTGTTCATCAGTTGGGCTAAATATTCCGATAAATGGGTGAACGATCTGGCGGAGGAGCAATTCAACCGGGTGGCGCAGGTGACTTATGAGATCCGGAAGGCCGAAGCGATCCCCTACCTGGAGACCACGCGCACGATGAGCAAGTACGGCAAGATTCGGGCCGTGGTGATCCAAAATGGAAGGGACAAGAAGCGAGCGGCCATTTACACCAACGGCGCCGCCGAGGAAATCGGGGCGGAGCCCATTGTGCAATTGATTTGTTGGCGCTGGGGAGAGGAGAATGCCATCAAGGAGCTGCTACACAAGCACCTGATCGACTACACGCCGGGTTACGTCGCCGAGGAGTTGGAAGAGCAACCGATGGTGGACAACCCGCAGATCCGGGAACTCAAGCGGAAGCGAGCGGGCTTGGTCAGCGAATTAAACCGCTTAAAGGTTGAATTAGCCAACCACATGCTTCCGCCGCCGCCGCCGGCCCACAAACGCCGGCCCGCACCCCGGAGCCAGAAGGAGGTGCTGGACGACATCGCGGTGGCCGAGAGCACGATCCTGTTAACCGATCAGGAATTGGACAAACTGCCGGCCGAGATCCGCTTCGACCAGGCTCATGGCGGGGAAAAATTGGTGCGACTCAACCACGAGAAGAAACGATTCCTGGACTGCATCAAGGTGTTTGCCTGCAACCTCCAGGCCCAGATGTGCCGCTTGTTGTTGAACCATTATGACCGGAAGAAAGAGGTCGTGCCGGCGCTGGCGATGATTGTGGAGAGGACCGGCTACCTCAACTTGGAAGGCGGGCAGTTAGACGTGACGTTGAGAAGA